>NZ_JAFFPZ010000001.1 GCF_016918505.1 Desulforhopalus vacuolatus | reverse complement strand
CTTGATGATGCCCATGACGTGGGAGATGAGCATCAAAAAGCTCTACCACCCCCATTCGTTTGAGAAGGCCAATCAGCAGGACAAAATCATCAATTCTTTCGGTTAAAACTTTTGGTATAGTAGTCATCTCGGCAGTTAATCAAAAAAAGGAATAAATTGAAATAATTTTACGCGAATGGTGAGTAATTGGTATTAGTTTTACCCTTTACGCAGTTTCTCAACTTCCTCTTTCATTACTGCGACATCAGCTTCGCGATCAGTAAAAATTTGAAAGGCCGCTGCTCCCTGCCACACAAGCATGCCGAGACCATGTACGGCCTTTGCCCCTTTCTCTTCTGCAGTTCTCAACAGTTTTGTCATCCATGGATTATAGACGATATCGGCAACTACATGCCGTGCCTCAATACACGCCTCAGGAAAAGGCATAACATCTTCATTGGGGTGCATGCCGACGCTGGTGGTATTGACCAGTATCTCTGCCTCTGCCGCAGCTGCGAGCTGTGCCTTGCTGTTGCAGGCAATGGACGTGGCACAGGGGCGAACCCTGCGATTGATTTCCTCGGCGAGAGCCTCGGCTTTTGCTTCTGTGCGGTTACAGATCATCACCCGCTCTGCACCGTGTGCTGCAAGCGTCATGGCGATGGCCCGGGTTGCACCGCCGCATCCAAAGAGAAGAAAACGATGTCCTTTGGGGGTGATGCCGCTCTCTTCCTGCAGAGAACGGACAAAGCCCTCACCGTCGGTGTTAAATCCTTTGCTGCGCCCGTTTTGAAACCGCACCGTATTGACAGCTCCAATGGTCTCGGCCAGGTCGTCAAGCTCGTCAAGATGTGCCATGATAGCGAGTTTGTGAGGAATGGTAACGTTGCATCCGGCAAAGTTCATTTTCTTCATGGCGGCGAAGACGGTGCCGAGATCTTCAGCTGTTACCTCAACTGGCAGGTAACAGTAATCCATCTCCAGTTTTTCAAAGACCCGGTTGTGCATGGGCGGAGAGATGGAATGGCCGAGGGGGTTGCCGAGAAGGGCGATAAATCTGGTATGGACAGTGGGTGAGAACATGAGAGGCTCCGTGATGGAAGGAACGGGAAAGAAGTCGAAGAATCATTTTACCCTTTTTTTATCTTCAAGGCACGGAAGGAAATGTACCACAGGCACTGATATCTCGACGTCTCGTTCCTCGCTTTGTCGGAGGATAAATTTTTTACTGTAACGAAGAATATGGGCGAAAGACTGGTTATTCAAGGTACCCATAAAGTTTTTCAGGCAGCATTACGATAGAGGAAAACCAATGCATTTAAGTTCTGCCTCCGGAGAGATTCAGCGACATTTTGAGCAGAAGCCAAATGGGACAAAAATCTCTCAATTTCTCGTTCTTCCATATCTCTTGGGTGGCGTTTTTTTTCATAAAAATAGATATATCGTAAAATCTACTGGTAATATGTTTTTTCTGTTGATCGTGCGTAAATAAGAGTATCTCAGGGTCTCACGCACTTGATCCATCAGTTTGAGCTGAGGGGTTGGAGTGAATTTTGGCTTGTTTTCCATCAGAGCTGTGATAATATCAGATTGTGCGGAAAAAAAGGAATATAAAAGTGATAATTGGACATTATTTCCTGTTTTTTGGGTTTGAAACACCAAATACCGAAGTGGTATACGTTTTCCTATATTGAGGTTTGTAAATGTTCGTAAAGTGGAAAAATAGTCTTTTTTTACTTTTGTTGATTCTTATTGTAGATAGCAAAATTTCTCATTCGTCTGAGACAATATCACTCCAGTTGGCCTGGAAACATCAGTTCCAGTTTGCTGGCTATTACGCGGCGTTGCACAAAGGATTTTATAAACGCGCTGGGTTAGATGTCGTCATCATCGAAGGCGGTAATGATAAATTTGCTCGGGAGGAAGTGCGCAGTGGCAGAAGCCAATATGGTATTGCTGGTGCGGAGCTCATTCTTCATAGAATGGCAGGTGATCCATTTGTGGTTCTGGCACCAATATTTCAGCATTCACCTTCTATCCTTTTGGCTAAAGGTGGGAGGGGAATCTCTAATATACAAGAGTTGATTGGTAAACGTGTCATGTTGCTTCCTGGTGAAAAAGATGCTGATATCTTAGCATCTTTTTTAAATGAAGGTATCGATCTCAACTCAATTGAACGCCTCGATCAGACATATAATTTGGATGATCTTACCGAAGAGAAAACAGATGCGGTGAGCGCATATATAACGAATGAACCATGGCAGTTGGAGAAGAATGGAGAAGAACCTGTTGTTATTTCCCCTCAAACATACGGCGTCGATTTCTATGGTGATTGTTTATTTACCACGGAAGATGAAATTGCAAAACATCCTAAGCAGGTAGACGCTTTTCTTACAGCCTCTCTCCAAGGCTGGAAGTATGCAATGTTACACTCAGAAGAAATAATTGATCTTCTCTTGTTAGATTATGGTGTGAAAAAAAGTCGAGATCATCTTCGTTATGAAGCACAAGCTATCCGAGAAATCATGCTTCCTGATTTGGTACAAGTTGGTCACATGAATCCTGGTAGGTGGCACCATATTGCAGAAACTTACGCTAAGCTGGGTATGCTCGATCCGGAATTTTCCTTAGATGGTTTTATTTATAACCCTGATCTGAAATACAATTATACGTGGTTGATATGGGCTATCGGAATTATGGCAGGACTCGTGTTGTTGGTTGGTAGCAGTACGTTGATTTTATTTCGCTTTAATAGAAAGTTAACAGCTGAAATTGCAGATCGTAAAATGGCTGAGAAGCAATTACAGGATGTTCTCCTCTTCAAAGAAAAAATTCTATCTGAATCTCCCGTCGGTACTGCCATTTATGAAGCAGATTCCGGTGATTGTATAGCTGCCAATCAGGCCATGGCAGATCTTATTGGTGCTACCGTAGATCAGGTGCTTTCTCAAAAATATCTTGAAATTGCATCATGGCAAACATCCGGTTTGTTGACAATAATGAAAGCAGCCGATGAGGAGGATGTGAATAAACAATATTTTACTCAAGTCGAAACGTCTTATGGTAATAAAATTGTTATTGATTGCCATATTGCCCCTTTTTTTTATGAAGATAGAAAACACCTGCTGCTTACAGCAACGGATAATACCAGACGGGTGCAGAATGAAAGAAAAATAGAGCAACAGAAGGAGAAGGCTGAACTGTATCTTAACCTGGCTGGAATTATGTTCATTGGTTTTGATGAATTGGGGAATATAAATATTGCTAACGAAAAAGCATGTAAAATTTTGGAATGCAACACAGAAGATATAATCGGTCTGAACTGGTGTGATAATTTTATATCTGAAGAGTACCGAGATGATTGTGAGGCTCTCAGAAGGCAGTTTTTTGCTAAGGACAATATTAACTCGATTGAATATAATGAAAGCAAGGTGCTTTCCCGAGGTGGTAAAACCAAACTTATTGCTTGGCACAATGCTTATATAAAAAACGACGATGGTCAGATAATTGGTGTTCTTGGTTCTGGTGAGGATATTACCGAAAAAAGAGAGATGGCGGTTAAGTTACAGCAGGCTCAGAAGATGGAATCTATCGGTAAATTAGCAGGTGGTATTGCCCACGATTTTAATAACATATTAGCATCGATATTGGGGTTTTCTGAAATTGCCTTAGGCGAAGTTGAAAAAGGTTCAGTTATGGAGGATAATCTGCAAGAAATTTATGCTGGTGGTCTTCGGGCAAGAGATATAGTTAAACAGATACTTGCCTTTGCACGACAATCTGATGAAAAAGTAAAACCTATTCGAATCGATAAAATTATTTATGAAGCGCTCAAGTTAATTCGTCCCTCTACTCCGACCACTATAGAAATAAGAAAGCAGATTGAAAGTTCTTCTTTTATCCTTGCTAATTCCACTCAGATTCACCAGATAATGATGAATCTTTGCACGAATGCCTCCCATGCAATGCAGGATAGTGGTGGAATTATGACAGTGTCACTTAAAGATGTTCTCATTAGTGACGATAGTGAGACTTTTCAGGGACGGCTTGAGAAAGGCAAGTATGTGAAAATGGTTGTTACTGATAATGGTTGCGGAATAGATTCTGACCATATTAACTTGATCTTTGATCCATATTTTACAACGAAAGGAGTTGGTGAGGGAACAGGAATGGGACTTGCCATGGTTCAAGGTATTGTTGATAGTTATGGAGGTATTATAACTGTTGAGAGTATTCCGTTCCAGAAAACTACTTTTTCAATTTATTTACCGGTTACCAATGCTATTGAAGATCCCGATTCATATCAATCTCCTAAGCTCCCAAGTGGGACTGAGTCGATCCTGGCTGTGGATGATGAACCTCCCATAGCACGAATGGTATGCAGAATCCTTGAAGGATTAGGGTATGCAGTAACTTTTAGGACGAGCAGTCTTGAGGCTTTGGAGCTCTTCAAGGCTGAGCCAGCTAGATTTGATCTTGTCATCACTGATATGACTATGCCATATATGACTGGCGATAAGCTCGCTATGGAGATAAAGAAAATCAGAGATGATATCCAGATTATTCTCTGTACCGGTTATAGCAATAAAATCAGTGCAGATATTGCCCAGGAGATTGGTATAGATGCGCTTGCTTATAAACCTTTATCTATGACCGACCTCGCAAACACTGTACGGAATATCTTCGATAATGCTTGAAACTATTACTGCTACGTTTAATGCAAAATAATAATACACAGAAGTATTTGATACTCGCGTGGGGCACGTTTTTTAAGGGCGGTACAAATCGATATTCGTTCAGAAACGATGGATATTTACTTGAACTCTGTCGATATATTGTTCTGTTTAAGGAGCCCAATCCCAGTTGCATCTGCTCTTAATAATTCCGGAAATTGCTACCAGTTTATTCCATGCGTTACAAGTCATTCCACCGTTATCGTTACGTTTGTCGTCATCGTGTAGACAAGGCATGCCTTGTCTCTACATCATCTCCGAAATAACTGTTGTACCGATTTTTCACCAATGATGATGGATGCACCGTTATCACCATTGCGATCAATTTTACAGCCTGTTTATCCATTCGTAATCGCCAAAAAAGATGTCAACGCAGTCTCGTTCTCTGGTTAATACAAAATGTAAATGGTATTACATAAGGTTATGTGTGGGATACTAAATCAGGTATGGTATTCGCATTATTTGGTACCATACTCGCTTTTAGGAAATCAACTGTCCTGAATATAGACACCATAAGGGCACAGATAAGGAGCGCATTATGTTCCATCCTCTGAAAAAAATGCAGGCAGTCTCTCTTGCCATAGTGGTTCTCTTCTTTTTATGGGTACCGTTTGGTGTTTTCGCGGCTGAACCGGATGCCGGCACTCCTTCCTCCGGGGGAGAACTGGTAGTGGGGCTCTACGCCACCCCGCCCAATCTGAACCCGGCCATCCAGTCCGGTATGGCCACCCAGTTTCCCGGCACCCAGATTTTTGCAGGGCTGCTTCGATTTGATAACGACTGGAATCCACACCCCTACCTTGCTGAAAAGTGGGAGATATCAAAAGATGGTTTGTCGGTTACTCTCCACCTTGTAAAAGACGCGGTTTTCCATGACGGTGAGCCAATCACATCGGAGGATGTAGCCTTTTCCATCTTGACAGTAAAAGCACTGCACCCGTTTAAATCCATGCTGGCCCCGGTGGAACGGGTGGATACGCCAGATCCCCACACCGCCGTCATCCGTTTGAAGAAACCCCATCCGGCAATTTTGCTGGCCATGTCGCCGGCTTTGCTGCCGATCCTTCCGAAGCATGTCTATGGAACGGTTAAAAAGGTCCGGGGCCACCCGGCAAATATGAAACCGACAGGTTCCGGCCCTTTCAAGCTGGAGGCTTTTGTTCCCGGAAAAGAGATTCGACTTGTAAAAAACAAAGATTTCTTTATCAAGGGCCGTCCATATATGGATCGTCTGACCATCAAAATCATCCGCAATACCCTGGAAGAATCCCTGGCTATGGAGACCGGTGACATTCAGATGATGGCGAGTTTTCAGGACTTCAATGAGTTAAATCACCTGCGGAGTCTGGATAACCTGGTGGTCACAGAAAACAGTTTCAAAGGCATCGGACCCATTTGCTGGCTGGCCTTTAACCTCCGAAATAAACCGTTTGATGACGTGAGGGTCAGGAAAGCCATAGCATATACCATCGATTCCAGATTTATTGTCGATACCCTGTTCAAAGGGGAAACAGCTGCGGAAACCGGGCCCATTTCATCCAGCAGCCCTTTTTACTCATCTGATGTAAATCCCTATGCCCAGGATTTTGAAAAAGCCAATCGTTTATTGGACGAGGCTGGGTATCCCCGTAACGAAGCGGGAAAGAGATTTTCTTTTCGTATAACATACATGACTGAAAAAACGGGAGTCAATCAGGAAATCGCTGAATATCTGCGAGAAATATTTTCGAAAAACCTGGGCGTGGAAGCCATTATTGAGCATCCTGAAAATTTTAATGACTGGGTTCAAAAGATATCCGATTGGGAATTCGATGTAACCCTGGACGATGTCTATAATTGGGGGGACCCGGTGATCGGGGTCCACCGGACCTATTTGAGTTCCAATATCCGAAAGGGCGTGATCTGGTCCAATACACAGGGGTATCGTAACCAGGAGGTCGATTTGATTCTTGAGCAGGCCGCTTCAGAGCTTGACTTTAAAAAACGCTATGCCTTGTACAGGAAATTCCAGAAAATCATAGTCGATGAGCTTCCGGTGTACCCGATTTACAAGCCCTTTTTTGCCTTGGCCCATGACAAAAATTTGGGGGGTACCAATCAAAGTATCTGGGGGGTGATGACGCCCATGGATACGGTCTATTGGAAACAAGGGACAAAATGAAATTATTCGGGAAAAATATTACCTCGGGTATCTCCTTTAAAGTATCCTCGGGGTTGGTGTTGATTATCCTGGTGGCATTTGTTGCAAGCGGTGTAGCCAAACTCTATTTTGACAAATCGGCTCTCCTGTTTAAAACCATTTCAAAGGATCAACTCCCCCTGCTGATTACCACCTCAAAACTGACCTGGGAAGTGCAGGGACTGATTTCCGGAGGATCGACCCTTGTTCTTACCCAAAACGAGCTTCTTCTTAAATCACTTGCTCGGGGCATTGCGGAGGAGCACGAAAAAATCCAGGGCCTTATCTCAGAATTAAGCACTGCAAATGCCGATATGCCTGGCCTGTCAAGAAAATCTCAACAAATTTTTGAGGACTTGCAGGCGCTTGAGCAACTGATAGAAAAAGATATTCAAACCGGCCAGCGCATCCTTCAAATTTCAATTTATATGAGAAATATATGGAAATCGCTGGTTATGGGAAAGGATGAACAGCAAACAGAATCGACCCGTCATATTCGAGAATTGTTCTTGGAGGTATTTAGTCTGTTGCGGGATGTGACCAATGTTTCAGACCGTCAGCGACTGTTTGAATATGAAGGCCAGATCGTTGATATGAAAAAGAAGATTGATGACCTGGTGAAGGGTGAGCATTTCGAAAAATCGCCATTTGCGCATTACATGAACACCTTGAAACGCTATGGGTTGGGAGAGAAAGGCCTGTTGGCCCTCACTGCAAAAAGTTTAAAACAAAAAATATTGATTCAGGACAAGCTGGTTCAAATTTCATTTCTGTCCGATGAACTGATAAAAAAGACGGAACAGATATTTTCAAATGTTTCAGTGGGAATCCAACAGCAAAGTCAAAAAGTTACGAATGAAATAGAATGGGTTGGCAAACTTTTCCTGCTGATTCCGGTTGTTATTATCGTCAGTGCCATTTTTATATTTTTGTTTATCCGCCGTTCGGTCATCGGTCGCATTTTGGCCCTTGAGCAGAATATGAAAGCCCATGTTCAGGGAAATCTCATTCCCATTTCCATCGAGGGGAATGATGAAATTTCAAGCATGGCACAGTCTGTTTCCTATTTTATAAAAAAACGCCAGGAGTATGAAACCACCTTGCAGGATGCCAGGCTGACTGCGGAACGGGCAAACCAGGCTAAGAGCGTGTTTCTGGCCAATATGAGCCACGAACTCCGCACCCCGCTCAATGCCATTCTGGGATTTTCCCAGCTCCTGACCCACAGTAAGGCCCTTTCCTCCCACGACATGGAGTATCTGGATACCATTGGTCGGAGTGGCAAACACCTTCTCACCCTTATTAATCAGATTCTGGATCTTTCCACCATCGAAGCGGGAAGGTTGACCCTTAATGAATCCGATTTTGATCTCTACGGTCTGCTGGATGAGATTGGAGATATGTTTAGAATTCGGGCCGCGCACAAACAACTGAACCTCGTTCTTGAACGGGACGACAAGGCCCCCCGGTTTATTCGAAGCGATCCGGTAAAACTTCGGCAGGTGCTCATCAACCTGTTGAATAACGCGTTTAAGTTTACAAAAAAGGGTGCCATCACCATGCGCGTGGCCGTGGAGGAAAACAATGGTGGTTCCCTTAGGGAGGAGGGCTCATCTCTGCAACTTAAATTTGAAGTGGAAGACACCGGAACAGGAGTGGCCCAATGGGAATTATCGAAAATTTTCGATGCCTTTGAACAGACAGAGAGCGGTCGTCTGGCAAAGGAAGGGACCGGGCTCGGGTTGACCATCAGTCGAAGGTTTATTGAACTTATGGGCGGTCACATCACCGTGGAAAGTGAGCTCGGCAGGGGGGTATTATTTAAATTTGATATTTGCGTCAAAACTGCCCGGTCCGAGACAGTAGAAGGCATCGCGCCCCTTCGAAAAGTCGTTTCTATGGAACCGGGGCAGCCCCGTTACCGGATTATGGTGGTGGATGATAATCCTATGAGTAGACTCCTCCTTATCAGGCTCCTGGAGATTTTTGAATTTGACCTTCAGGATGCGGAAGATGGCCAGCGGGCCGTTGATCTTTATAGGGAATGGCATCCTCATCTTATCTTCATGGATATGCGGATGCCGGTAATGGACGGATATGAGGCCACAAAAACCATTAAATCTGAAGATGGAGACCGGTCAACAAAGGTTATTGCCATCAGTGCCATCACCCTGAAAAGAGAACAGGTTGCCATCCTGGCAGCCGGATGCGATGAGTATATCTCCAAGCCCTTCAGGGAGGCGGATATCTATGAGGCTCTGGAAAGACACCTCGGTGTTCGTTGGGTCTATGAAGATATTCGCGGGTCTGAACAGGAAAGGGCCACCAAAGACCCGGAAGACTGGCAGGCTCTGTTCTCCACGATTCCTGTACCATTACAGGTAAAACTGAAAGATGCATTATTACGTGCGGATATGGGGACCATTGATCTGTCCATCGTACAAATAGCAGAGCAATCCCACCGTCTTGCGGTGAAGTTGCAGGAATGGGCACATGAGTTTGAATATGAATCAATTCTGTCCCTGATGAATGGTGATAATGAGGAGTAAAATATCATGAATATACACGGTGGAAATATCCTGGTGGTTGATGACACCAAAGAGAATCTTAGAATTCTGGTAGAGGCCCTGGGGAGTAAGGGATACAAGGTCCGCCCGGCCCTGAACGGGCAGATTGCCCTCGAAGCGGCCAGAAAAGAAATCCCCGATCTCATCCTGCTGGATATTATCATGCCCGGAATGGACGGCTATGAAGTATGTGATGCGCTGAAAGCAGACATGCACCTGAGAGACGTTCCAGTAATTTTCATCAGTGCATTGGGTGAGCTGGAAGACAAGGTGAAAGGGTTTTCAGTGGGGGGAGTGGACTATATCAACAAACCCTTTCAGGTGGAAGAAGTGCTGGCCCGGGTCAAAACACACCTGACGCTGAGAAATCTCACGAAGGAGCTTAAAGATAAGAACACCCGCCTTCAGCAAACAAACGAGGCACTTCAAGGCGCATTGGATGAAATCAAAACCCTCAGAGGAATTATACCTATATGCAGCCACTGCAAGAAGATTCGCGATGATGAAGGATATTGGAAACAGATTGAAGCTTATATCTCTGCTCACTCTGAAGCTCAATTCAGCCACGGGATCTGCCCCGATTGCGCCCAAGAGCTTTATCCTGACTTTAAACTTTACGAAAAGTAAAGTCGGGGTATTCTGTTTGCGTGATCACTTCTCATCGGACACTGGAGTATCAGATTTAAGACTATCCCATGATCCCCCATTACTGCAAAGCGAGTTGCTGGATGAGTACAATAAGTGCGACACTGTGATATGAAAAAGAGTGAGCTGCCGGTATGGTTATGTCACGACAACTTAACCGGAGGTTACCATGCACAGGTACCAGTCCTTGTTGCCAGCAGCGGAAAGAATCCTGAAGGCCTATTCCCAAATAACTCTGACGAGCTACCAGTTTATTCCATGCGTTACAAGTTATTCCACCATTATCGTTAGGTTTACCGTCACCGTGTAGACAAGGCATACCTTGTCTCTACAACACCATTGCTGGAATCACTGTTGTACCGATTTTTCACTAATGATGATGAATGCCACCGTTATCACCATTGCGATCAATTTTACATCCCGTCTCCCGTCTCCTGTCTCCTGTCTCCCGTCCCCCTGCACACAACAGAGCCCGCAGCCGATGAACGGCTGCGGGCTCTGTTGTGTACACATTTGAAACGGAGAAACTACTTATTGAAGTAATTTTTCGTCTCTGAGATAATAACTGGTGTCAAGAACAGCAGGCCGATCAGGTTAGGCAGGGCCATTAGTCCGTTGAGGATATCCGAGATATTCCATACCAGTTCCAGCTTCGCAATAGCTCCTACGAAGATTAAAGCGACAAAGAGAATGCGGTAGGGAATCAACAATTTTGTGCCAAAGAGATACTCCATTGCTTTTTCGCCATAATAGCTCCATCCAAGAATGGTGGAATAGGCGAAGAGAATGAGACCAATGGTGACAACAAAATCACCACCCGGCATACCGAGTGAGAAGGCTTTTGTCGTAAGTTCGGCACCAGAATAGCCGATTACTTTTTCTACGCCGTCAATAATCTGAACGTCTTTCACCAGTTTCCATGATCCGGTGAGAACAATAATCAGGCCGGTCATGGTACAGACGACGAGGGTGTCAATGAAGGTCTGGGTCATGGAGACCAGCGCCTGAGTGACGGGGTGTTTGGTTTGAGCTGCCGCTGCTGCGATAGGAGCGGAACCGAGACCGGATTCGTTGGAGAAAACGCCTCGAGCTACACCAAAACGAACAGCCATCATTATTGAGGCACCGGCAAAGCCGCCAGTGGCCGCCGTCGGAGTAAAGGCATCTTTGATGATGAACATCAGCGCTGCCGGGACTTCCGCGTAATGCATCCCAATAATATAGAGGGAAGCGAGTACGTAAAAAACGATCATGATCGGAACCAGTATTGAAGTAACCCGTGCAATACTTTTAATTCCGCCGAGAATAACAACGGCGGAGAGACCCATGAGTGTAATACCGGTAATCCATACAGGAATATTAAAGGTGGCTTCCACTGCGTCGGCAATCGAATTTGACTGCGTCATATTTCCGATACCAAAGGCTGCGCAGGCAGCAAAAACGGCAAAAAGAGTTCCCAGCCAGGGCATGTTGAGGCCGCGGGAAATATAATACATTGGTCCGCCGGCCATCTCTCCATTCTCATCCGTAACACGGAATTTCACTGCGAGCACAGCTTCTGCATATTTGGTGGCCATGCCGACAACACCGGTGAGCCACATCCACACCAGAGCTCCTGGACCGCCAATGGCAATAGCTGTTGCCACCCCCGCAATATTTCCCGTTCCGACGGTGGCCGAAAGAGCAGTCATCAGAGCCTGAAAGTGAGTAATGTCCCCTTCTTCATCGCCTTCTTCTTTCCGTTTGATGAAGGCAAGATAGAGGGCTCTCCAGAGTTTGGTGAACTGAATGCCGCGCAGGCATATAGTGAGCCATAGCCCCGTACCGACAAGAAGGATGAGCAGGGGAGGACCCCAGACCCAGCCGTCAATGGTACTGATCATGTTTGAAAATGTTTCCATAAATCCTCCAGTTTTTCAGATGGTGGTAAAGGTGACCTTGGGTTTATCATCAAGACTATTGTTCAAGTGCAGGAGCAGTTATCTTTTTTTGAGACAAGCTGTTCTGTACGATCAGGATTGCGGAAAAGCAGCAGGAAGAGAACTTGAAAAAAGAGTCCTCCCGAATGTAGAAACCTGACAATTCAGAAAAACTATAGCATGAAAAGGATGGAACGTCACTCTGAAAAATTCCATTTTTGTTATGGAAATTTAACTTTTTTTTGCAGGACGTTTATAGAAATATAATGCGGCCGGAAGGCTGGGATAAAAAAGAACCGGGAAGGGACTGCGCGGGTGCCGTCCCTTCCCGGTAAAAAGTACAATTACGGTTTTTTACAGGAACGTCTCAACTGGTACATATTCCATATCAAAGGCGTCGGAAACTCCCTTGAAGCAGATCTTCCCGTCGATGACATTGGCACCGAGTTTGATCTCATTGTTCTCCTGCATTGCTTTCTTCCAGCCCTTACTGGCAATCTCAAGGGCGTAAGGCAGGGTCGCGTTGGTCAGCGCGAGGGTTGACGTTCGGGCAACAGCACCCGGCATATTGGCAACACAGTAATGAACAACTCCGTCAACAGTGAATACCGGGTCAGAGTGGCTGGTGGCGTGGGAGGTCTCAAAGCAGCCGCCCTGGTCAATGGCCACGTCGACAACGACTGAACCCTGCTTCATGGTTTTGATCATCTCTTTTGTGACCAGTTTCGGAGCTTTGGCACCGGGTACCAGTACTGCGCCGATCACAACGTCTGCCTTTGCCACATACTCTGCGAGAATTCCGGCATTGGACATGAGGGGATGGCAGTTGGCGGGCATCACATCTTCCAGATAGGAGAGCCGTTTCAGGTTCATATCGAAGATGAATACTTCTGCGCCAAGACCGCAGGCTACTTTTGCGGCATTTGCGCCGACAACGCCGCCACCAATGACAACGACTGTTGCCGGGGCAACACCGGTTACGCCGCCGAGCAGTATGCCCATGCCACCCTGGGGCATTTCAAGATATTTTGCACCCTGCTGTGCTGCCATGCGACCGGCAACTTCAGACATCGGTACGAGCAGTGGCAGGGAGCCGTCTGTCTTCTCAATGGTTTCGTAGGCGATATTGACAGATTTGGCCTTAATGAGGGCATCGGTCTGCGGTTTATCAGCTGCGAGATGCAGGTATGTGAAGACAATCTGTCCCTCACGGATCATGCCATACTCGGAGGGTTGCGGCTCTTTGACATGCATTACCATGTCACAGGTTTTGTATACCTCGGCAGCGGTGGAAAGAATTTTTCCTCCAGCAGCGATGTAATCTTCATCGGAATAACCGGCGCCGACACCGGCGGCGGCTTCAATATAGACATCCTGGCCGTGGGCGACCATGCTGGTGACACCGTTGGGTACCATGGCGACCCGATTTTCCAGAATTTTGATTTCTTTAAGTATGCCTACTTTCATTGTCTGATCTCCTTCATGAGTAATGTCGAACGGGAGTCTTGACTGGCTGCGTATTTGAGTCATTTTTTCAGGAATCCCGCTGTATTTGTGCAGTTTTTGTCTGCACCGGTTAACAGGTTAATCTCTCTGCCGGAACGTAAACGATACCTGCATCAAGGTCAAATAAAACGATTTCACGGGAGCTGCTGCGGGGGAACATTTTTGTAAAATTCGGATGGATTACACTCTCCTTGAACCATGTCGACAGGGAAAATGTATTCATTTTTTTTGTCACCTCGAAGGAGTGATCTGTGGGATAGTAAAAAAACGATTGTTATAAATACGAAATCCACAACTTTTATGTAAAAAATAGACGTAAACAGAAATTATCATAAAAAATTATATGAATACAACAAAGAATGATAAAAAAAATTACGATTCACGTTTATCAGATATCCTGGTTGATCGTATCAGCATTTTGAATAAAGGGCAGGCTGCGGAACCACTCTTCTCTGAGCAGATCTGTGCATTTTTTTTAAGAAAGAAAAATTGCGCAATGTAAAGAAAATTGAGTGTTAAAATGATGATTCCGTAAAATACTAAAATATATATTGACAGAGACATCTACCAACGGTAATTCTGCGATGGGTTTCCAGAAGGTGGAGACTTCTTCTGGCACTTTATAAATAGAGTAATATACTGAAATGCTGGATTTTTGAGCTGTTCTCTGTGTGCAAACCGGTTCAGTTTCGCAGCCTGCTGCGACTGCCATGTTCTTGAGGAGAAAAGGATGAAGACAACACCCCTGCATGGATGGCATGTGGAACAGGGCGCGAATATGGCGCCTTTCGGAGAGTATGAAATGCCGCTCTGGTATCCTGCCGGAGCAAAACAGGAGCACCTCGCGGTGATCAAAAATGCCGGTCTGTTTGACACCAGTCACATGGTGGGGATTACCGTCACCGGACCTGGAGCGCGAACTCTTTTGCAGCACTGTTTTTCCAAGGATCTTGAGCACTGTCTCGGTCCGAAAAAGAATCCGCTTGTTGCCGGGCGGGCTGTTTACGGCGTTTTTCTCAACAATAACGGCTGTGTGATCGACGACGGGCTGGTGTACGAGGTTCTCGATCACCTCTATTTTGTGGTTGTCAACAGTGGTATGGGCGGGGTGATTACGAAGCAGCTCGAAGAACACAGTGAGAAGGTCCTGACCGCTGCAGTCTGTGACCTGACCGACACGCTTGGCAAAATTGATATCCAGGGACCTGAATCAGCAAAAATCCTCGCGAAAATTCTGGAAAATCCGGCGAAAGTTCTCACTGATATGCCTTATTTTTCATTTAAAGGCTGGTTTACCGATGAGGTGGAAGGTGTTGAACCTGTGCGCTTGAAAGACGGAACGGCTCTTCTGCTTTCCCGCACGGGGTACACCGGGGAGTTTGGTTTTGAGATTTTTCTTGAAGCGGAGAAAACTCTGAATGTCTGGCAGATGCTCCTTGAAACTGGTGCTGACAGGGGCATTCTCGCCTGCGGCCTGGCAGCCCGTGATTCTCTGCGGGCCGGGGCTGTCCTGCCGCTCTCCCACCAGGACATCGGCCCCTGGCCGTTTGCCGAAAATCCCTGGCTGTTTGCCCTGCCGGAAAGAGATGCAGGGGGACATTTCAGCGCAAAATTTATTGGCAGTGAAGCACTGGAAGCGTATATTGCGGAAGAATATACCCTCGCTTTTGCCGGGTTTGACCCGCGCAAGATGGTTATCAGCGAGAAGTCCTTTGTCTGCGACAGCGAAGGGAATCGCCTCGGCATTATTCTCACCTGCGCTACCGACATGGCTGTCGGTCGTCTCGACGATGGAACACTTGTCAGCCTTGCCACGTCCGAAAAGGATGGGCGTCCGGCAGACTTTGTTCCCAGAGGACTCTCCTGCGGCTTCGTGAAGTTGACAAAAGCGCTCAACCCGGGAGAATGTGTCTGGCTCACCGACGGCAAGCGCAAAATAAAGGTTGAAATTCGGCAGGATATCAGACCTGACCGTACCGCCCGCCGGGCACTTAAAAAAATGGTTTGAAGACCGCACAGCGCGGAATATCGAGAATCCAGCACAGGAGGATATAAAAATGAAAGAGCTCAATGAACTGAATTTTCCGGATGACGTGAAATACACCAGAGAACACGAATGGGCAAAAATTGAGGAGGGCAATGTCTTCGTTGGCATTACCGATTATGCCCAGGATCAGCTTGGAGACATTGTGTTTGTCGAGATGCCTGCCGAAGGAGACAGCTTTGAGGAGGGAGAGGAGTTCGGGACTCTTGAGTCTGTGAAAGCTGTTTCTGAGATCTATCTGCCGGTGAGTGGTGAAATCCTCGCCATCAACGAAGCCCTGGAAGATGAACCGGAGATGGTCAACAAGGATCCCTACGAAGCCTGGATCGTCAAGGTAAAACCCGCTGACGTGTCAGAGTTTGATAATCTGATGGATAAAACAGCCTACCTGAAACTCGTGGAGTCCGAGTTTGATTCTGAACCTGATTCTGAGCCTGATTCTGAGTTTGAGTAAGGCTTGATTGCATTCAGCAGGTACCTTTCAGTTCACCGCTTCGACGGGTCTCCTTTCCCCCCGCATTCTCTGATGCGGTGGGAACAGGTGAGGTCTTTCCTTATCATAATCTCCACCAGAGAGAATAAGACATGCGCTACCTTCCCCATACCGAAGATGACATCAGCCGGATGTTTCAGGCAATTGGTCTGAAGGATTTTGATGAACTCTTTGCTGCCGTTCCGACCTCCAGCCGCCACGACGCCCCCCTGGATCTGCCCGCGCCGAAAAGCGAGTGGGAACTTATTGAGTATATGAATGAGATTCAGGCGCAGATGGCCGTCGGGTCGTCGCACCATGTACTGATCGGTGCCGGTCGCTACCATCATTATATTCCCTGTTCCATTCCGACTCTGATGGGACGCTCCGAGTTCCTCACAGCCTACACTCCCTACCAGTCGGAAATGGCTCAGGGGACCTTGCAGGGGCTTTTTGAATATCAGACACTTACCGCCCGTCTGCTCGGTGTTGAAGTAGCCAATGCCTCCATGTACGACGGCGCTTCTGGTCTTGCCGAGGCACTGCTGATGAGCCTGCGGATCAAGAAGAAGGAGACAAAAGTCGCCATTTCCAGTGCTGTTCATCCGCATTATCGCGAGGTGGTTCGTACCTACTTTGCCCCCACCGATTTTGAGGTGATTGAGCTGCCGGTGCTGGCCGATGGACGTACTGACCTCTCCGCAGCGGCTGATATTGAGGGACTGGCCGCTGTTGCGGTACAGAGCCCAAATTTTTTCGGAGTGGTAGAGGACCTGCCCGCTGTTTCTGCGGCAGCCCACGATAAAAAGGCACTCTCTATCGTCGCCTTCACTGAGGCGATGGCGTACGGTTTGTTGAAGCGTCCCGGTTCCTGTGATGTCGATATCGTCTGTGGAGACGGACAGAGTTTCGGCATGCCCCGGGAGTTTGGCGGTCCCGGCCTCGGCATGTTTGGCTGCAAACAGGCCTATGTCCGGAATCTCCCTGGACGGCTGGTGGGAAAAACGCAGGATGTGGATGGTAAGACCGGCTACGTTCTCACCCTCGCCACCCGCGAGCAGCATATCCGTCGCGAGAAGGCGACCTCCAACATCTGCTCCAATCAGGGAATTATGACCCTCATCGCCGCCATGTATATGGCTTCAACGGGCGGGACGGGATTGCGTACCCTGGCGAGACAGAACTACGACAAGGCGGAGTATCTCAAAGCCGGGCTGCTTGCCGCCGGCGGTCGCCTGACGTACAGCGGACCGACCTATAACGAGTTCGTCATGGAGTTTGACTGTGACTTTGCTGCGGTACAGCAGCGGTTGCTGGCAAAGAAAATCGTGGCTGGCTTGAATCTCGGTCAATTTTATGAGAATGGTTCCGGGAAGTGGCTCTTCTGTGCTACAGAGACTGCCAGCCGGAAGGTGCTTGACAGTGTTATTGAGGAGGTAAAAGCATGATTCCTGGAAATCAGATTGGACCCGGCAGAAGTGGACTTATCATCGAGGAACCTCTGCTCTGGGAGCGCGGAGCAAAGGGGCGTTGTGGTATGAGTATCCCGGAAAGCGACGTGCCGCAGGCACAGATTGACGACAGCCTGCTCGGTGAAGGTCCCAACTTCCCTGATCTTTCCGAAGTCGATGTGGTGCGGCATTACACTCATCTCTCCCTGTGGAACTTCGGGGTAGACACGGGCATGTATCCACTCGGTTCCTGCACTATGAAGTATAATCCGAAGATCAACGAACAGATCGCTGCCATGCCTGCATTTACCGAGGCGCACCCGATGCTGCCGGATGAACTCTGCCAGGGAACTCTGCGATTGATCTACGAAATGCAGCAGGCCCTCTGTGTCATCTCCGGCCTTGATGCTGCGACCCTTCAGCCTGCCGCTGGAGCGCAGGGCGAGCTTACCGGCATGTTTCTCTTTGCCGCGTACCACAAGAGCAAAGGCAAAAAAAGGAGTAAAATCCTCATGCCGGACACCGCTCACGGAACGAATCCCGCCTCTGCCGCCCTTTGCGGTTTCAAACCGGTGAAAATTGCGGTGAATGAAAAGGGCCGGCTCAATGCGGATGAGGTGCGGGAGCTGATGGACGATGACACCGCCGGAATTATGATTACCAACCCCAACACCCTCGGCCTGTTTGAATCAAACATCCGGGAGATTGCCGATATCGTGCATGAGAAGGGCGGTCTCGTGTATGGCGACGGTGCCAACATGAACGCCATGATGGGCATCATTAATATGAAGAAATGTGGAGTGGATGTGATGCACTGGAACGTCCACAAAACCCTCTCCACCCCCCACGGCGGTGGCGGCCCGGGGGCTGGTCCGGTCTGTGTTGTGAAAGAACTGGAGAAGTTTCTTCCCTCCCCGCATATTACCTTTGACGGCAAAATGTATCACCGCAAGACCGACCTGCCCGATTCCCTTGGTCGGGTGCATTCCTTTCACGGGAACTTCGGGGTACTGATCAAGGCGTACTCCTATGTTCTCAGTATGGGGGAAGAATATTTGCGCCGGGCAAGTGAACTTGCAGTGCTCAACGCCAACTATATCAAAGAGAAACTGCGTGGGTATTACTTTCTGCCCCAGGATGCTGTCTGCATGCACGAAGTGGTTTTCTCAGACAAGCTGCAGGAAGAATATAAAGTTTCCACGCTTGATATTGCCAAAAGGCTGATGGATTGCGGCTACCACCCGCCGACGATCTACTTTCCGCTCATCGTCCATGGTGCAATTATGATTGAGCCGACGGAGACGGAGTGCCTTGAGGATCTCGACGAGTTTATTGAGGTGATGAGAGCAATCGCCGAGGAGGCAAAAACTGATCCGGATTTGTTGCACAACTCTCCACAGCGCTATAAGGTCCGACGTCTTGATGAAACGTATGCCGCGCGTAACCCGTGCCTGACCGGCGGGCAGTAAACGGCTGTAGTTCAACAGAGAAGAAACAGAGAAGCGGCAGCACCGTTAACACGGGGCTGCCGTTTTTTTACGTGCACGACATTCTTTGATTGGGTAAAAATGAGGATAATTGGCCTGTTGGCCGGACGGGACCCTTATGGGTACACTTATTTCTTGCGTCGTTTACGGCGTTCACGCCAGTGAGAGTTGGCCTCTGCGCCTTCCACCTCAGCGAGAAGCTGCAGGTACATGGAATAGCGCTCCTCGCCCACGGTGCCTGCGGCGCGTGCTTCGTGGATGGAGCATCCTGGCTCTTCACGGTGGCGGCAGTCGCGGAAGCGGCAGGGTGTCTCCAGTGCAGTTTCAAAGCCGGGGAAGAAGAGAGCGAGGGCGTCTACCCCGATGTCCACGAGGCCAAAGTCGTTGAAGCCGGGGGAATCAATCAGCTCACCGCCGCCGGGCAGGGTGTGCAGGGTGCTGACGGTGGTGGTGTGACGGCCGCGCTTGCGGCTCTCGCTGATCTCACCGGTTGCCAGATCAATATCGGGCACGAGGCCGTTGAGGATGGAACTTTTACCCACTCCGGTGGGACCGACAAAGATGCCGCGATGGTTGGCATTAAGGTAGGCGGCGAAGGTCTCAAGCCCGTCGTGGCGTTCTGCGCAGAGTTCAAAGATGGGCAGAGAACCAGAGTAGTTCTTCCTGCAGAGTGCCGCGTATTCGGCAAAACATGACAGGTCGGACTTGTTGAGGAGGAGTACCGGCGTCAGCTCTGCGCTGCGGGCTGCAACGATAGCCCGGGCGATAAAGCCTGGCGGAGGCAAAGGCTCGCAGGTGGCGACGATGCAGAGCAGGTCGAGGTTGGCTCCCACCGTGTGCAGGCTGTTGCGGGCATCCATGCGGCGAATCTCGGTGCGGCGCGGCAGGCGGGAGAGAATCTCGTCCTCTACCTCTACGGCATCGCCCACCACATGACCGGAGTTGCGCTTCACCCGTACCATCTTTACCTCACCGTTTGCAAAGCGGACATCCACGGCAACGCCGTAGTGAGAGGTTATAACTCCTTGTCTTTTCATTTTAAGCCTTTATCAGAAGATAGACGCCGAAGAAGAGCAGTACGGCGCCGTAGAGGGCATGGAAGGTCTTGTGAATCCGCTCCACAGTGAATGAAACGGTGCAGGGCTGCAGAATATCTTTTGGGTACCCTTTTGAGCGTGATCCTCTTTTAAGGAGGTCAAAATTTCCTGGCAGACTGCATTTTTTAGTTCCTCGGACATTATACCAGAAAAAAATCTCTTTCCACCATTTTCAAGGAGGCGAACATGTTTATCGAGTTAATGCGTAAAAGACGTTCTATCCGGAAATACGAAGAAAAACCCCTGAACAGGGAGCAGATTGAACTTCTGGCCGAGGCACTGCTTCGTGCCCCTTCCGGCAAGAGCAAACGGAGCTGGCAGTTTATTCTTATTCAGGATCGGGAAGTGCTGAAACAACTGGCGCAGGCAAAACCCCACGGTGCAGCCATGCTTAAAGGTGCGGCACTGGCGGTAGCTGTGCTCGGTGATGCGAAACAAACCGATACCTGGATTGAAGACTGTTCCGCAGCTGCCATCAGTGCCCAGTATCTGGCAACAGATCTTGGCCTGGCCTCTTGCTGGGTGCAGATTCGAGGTCGGGAGCATGATGAGCAGATGGATGCAGCGGAGTATGTACGTCATGAGCTGGGGATTCCCGCAGAGCTGGAGGTGCTTTGCCTGCTTTCCTTCGGCTGGCCTGCGGAGGAGAAGGTCGGTCAGCCGCGTGAGAAATTGCTGTGGAGTGCTGTGCATCAGGAAAAGTTTTAACCTGATTGAAGTAACTTCTTAAAAATACGTGGAAAAAACATTTCAGAACAATTTCAGAACAAAGAGTTCATCGAAATTAAAACGGGAAAAGGAAAAAGCGGTAAGACAATTTTTTACCGCGAAGAACGCGAAGGAAGGCAAAAAGCGAAAAACTTTTTGCCAACGAATAAAAGCTCTAAACATACGAATAAAGGCGAAAAAGATTTAAGGACAAAGATTTTTTAAATGAAACAGAGAATTGCTGTTGTTGTATTTTTACTCTTCGCGTTCTTTGTGTCCTTCGCGGTGAAATTCTTTGTCTTTTTCCATAACTTTTTGAGAAGTTAGTGATTGAAAACTTCAAAACGTCTATTTTTTTTTACAGGAGAACAGGATGAGTGAAATCTATGATGCGGTTGTCCTTGGCGGCGGTCCAGGAGGGTATACTGCGGCATTTCGGGCGGCTGATCTGGGGCTTTCAGTCTGCCTTGTGGACTGTGGAGAACGACTTGGCGGGACCTGTCTTAATGTGGGGTGCATCCCCTCAAAAACCCTGCTGCATGCGGCCGCAGTGATGGAGGAGGCTGCGGAGGCGGTTGAGTGGGGCGTGCATTATCCCCCTCCAGAGCTTGATATCACGGTGTTGCTGGCAAAAAAAGAACAGGTGGTGAAGCAGCTTACGGACGGTCTTGCCACCCTCTGCAAGAAACGGGGTATCACCCGTCTTGCAGGTAGAGGTGAAGTTGCGGGAGCGGGATGCCTGCGGATAACCACCGTCGACGGAGAGGAGGAGGTGGCGTGGAAAAATTTAATTATCGCCACCGGCTCGGTCCCCTTCCGTATCCCCGGGCTGCCAGAGGATAAACGCATTTGGGATTCCACTGATGCGCTGGAACTTCGGGAGGTGCCGAAGCGCCTGCTGATTATCGGCGGTGGTATTATCGGGCTGGAGATGGCGCAGGTTTACTATGCCCTCGGTTCAGAGATCACCATCGTGGAAATGCAGGGGCAGATTATCCCGCCGGCGGACAAGGATATGGTCAACCCGCTGGCGATGAAGCTGAAGAAGCGTTACGCCATCTACACCGCCACGAAGATGAAGAAGATGGAGGTCGCTGCAGGGGGTATTGTCGTTGAACTTGAGGGCAAAAAAGCCCCGGAACAGGCAGAGTTTGACGCCGTCCTGGTGGCCGTCGGCCGCTGTCCCTCTTCCGCCGGGATGGGTTTTGAGAAGGTCGGTGTTGCCATCGATGAGCGAGGGTTTATCATCGTCAATGCAAAGATGGAGACCAGTGTCGCCGGGGTGTACGCCATCGGGGATGTGGTCGGCAATCCCATGCTGGCGCACAAGGCAACCCATGAGGGCAAGGTGGCGGCGGAGAACATTGCCGGTCACAATGTCGTTTTCAAACCGGGCACCATTCCTTCGGTGGCCTACACTTCGCCGGAGGTTGCGTGGATGGGACTGACTGAGAAGGAGGCGAAGGAGCGGGGCATTCGCGTTGCCCGTGGTAAATTCCCCTGGGGGGCCAGCGGTCGGGCATTGAGTATGGGTGCTTCAGCCGGAGTGACCAAGGTACTCTTTGATGAAGAGGGGCGTATCGTCGGTGCGGCGATCTGCGGTACAGGTGCCGGAGAGCTGATCCATGAGGCGGTCCTGGCCCTGGAGAAGGGGGCAACGGCGCGGGATATCAGTGTCACCGTTCACGCCCATCCCACTCTCGCGGAGACTTTTGCCTTTGCTGCGGAGATTGTTGACGGCTCAGCCACCGATGTGCTGCCGCCGAAAAAAAGATAAGGGGACCTTGAAGAACCTCTTGTTTCTCCCGTTTTCAGTGGAAGCGGGTTGTCATATACGCGGCACAGAAGAGCCAGCTCATTCGTTCCGCCCATTTGTTTTCCAGCAGATTGTGCTCGCTGATCAGCATCAGGGAGAGGAGAATAAAGGTGAAATCGGTGAAAATAAAGGTGCGGGTGGACGATGCGAAGATGCTTGGCGACAGTCCCAGCATGAAGCGGGTGACCATGCCAAGGGCAAAGATTCCCGCCGCAGCGAGTCCCTGCGTTTGCTCACGGAAGGAGCGAAAGAGTGTCCGCGTGATGCCAAGACAGAGAACAATGGAGAAGAAAAAATGTCCCCAGAGGCGCAGTGAGGTAAGAGTGTCTGGCGTGATGAGATCCTCTGGGGAGGTGTGACCAGGAAGCAGCTGGGAGAGGGGTTGGATGAGCAGGGCCAGCAGTGGAAAAAGAATATCCCGGTGGTTCTCTTTCCAGCGGGTCAGGGCACAGATCAGAAAGATAACGGCGAAGAGCAGGAAGACTTGCTGCGGGGCATAAAAATAGTGACTGCAGGTGGATTCAAAGCCGAGGAAGGCACGGTAGAAGAGCGGCAGGTCGAGAAAGCCGGGGTAGAATTCTATGGTGCTGATGAGCTGCCGATGGGCGTTGCCTGGTGAGACGAGGATTACCGACATGCTGAGCAGGCAGAGCAGCAGCGGAATCAGTGCTGCGAGCCATTCAACAGGCCGGGCGTCCTGTCTGCGATGCAGTTTTACTGCGGCGTTGACAGTGAATACGGTGCAGAGGATGAAACAGAGCTGCTCGTGATTGCATGCGAAAATCAGGGCGATGCAGAGAGGAATCCAGCGCAGACCGCAGGGGGTGGTGCACAGTCGCAGGGCGAAAAGCCCCGCTGCCAGCGGCCAGTAATAGTTAATCATGGTTGCGCGCCAGCCGGCGGTACCCATGTCACCAATGGGATAAAAACTGATCAGGGCGAAGACTACCCAGGCGTGATTACGGATCTGCTTTGTGGTAAAAAGAGTCAGCAGGAGTAATGGGGTGATCGCCATGACGAGGGTGTTGAGCACGAGAAAAAGGGTGTCGTGTCTGGCCAGCGAGGTGAGCAGGGCCTCAATGAAAAAGCGGGATGACCAGGTGTTATAGCGTTCCAGGAGGAACTGCAGGGTGGCGGTATATTTACAGAAATAGTTAACGGAGTCGCCGAAGGAAAGGTCAAGATGATAATTGAACCAGCCAGCCCAGACGAAGAATATCGCCGCGAAGGTAAGGCTTAACGGAGTGAGACTTTCACGGGAGAGTAAGAGTTTCATGAGTATCGGTGATCTGGACTTTGCCATCGTGGCGGATGCGCAGGAGAATGGAGTACCTGCCTGGTGTAATGAGACAGTTCAGGGCTCCACTGCGGAAGCCGCTGTTGAAATACCTGGTCCTGTGTCGAAGAGGCAATTCTTTTCGTTGCTCCATGAAGGTGGGCAGGCACCAGGTGCGGCTGGTATTGTGCAGCAGCACTTCGATGCGGTCCATGTTGTGAGAGTCGGAAAGTTTCTGCTTCGGTTTACGTATCCAGCCGGTGATGGCGAGGGCGAAGCTTCCTTTTTCTACGCGCTCCAGAACGAAGGGTGGCGGGTTCTCCTGCGAAGCCGGGGGCAGCTGGGAGAGAGCAATCTCTTGCGGCTGGCCAATGAAGTAGAGCATCAGCAGTGCAGAGAGAGCGCAGGCACAAAGGCAGAGGACGGAAAACCAGAGCCTGCTCAACCACCGATGAGAAGCCAGAAATTTTTGCATAGGGCAAAATTGCGATAATTACCCCGTTTTTGCAAGAGAAATCTACTGCTTGTCAGAGGTTTCTGGTGGTGTATTGTGGAAAACTTGAAACGGATCTTCCGCCATTTGCCATGAATCCAGCTATGAAATTTACCAGAGAACAACAGCAGATTATCGCGCACCGGGGTGGCCATGCCCGGGTTTCGGCCGTAGCCGGTTCCGGCAAAACCACTACGATGATTGCCCGTGTCGGCGCTCTGCTTGAGCAGGGGGTGCCAGCTGATGATATCCTTGTGCTGATGTTTAACCGTTCCGCCCGTGAAGCCTTTGAGCAGTCGATGCGGGCACGGCTGACCCGTTTCTCCGCCCTGCCCGAGATTCGCACTTTTCACTCTCTTGGTTTCCGGCTGGTCAGCTCCTTTGTTCGCAGGGGGGTGCTGCCGCAGTATCGACTGGAGACAAAGGATTTTCTCCTTGAACGTCTCGCACGGGCAGCCGCAGGGGAGGCCTTTCGCCGGGTTGAGGGAGAAGGAACGTATCTGCCGAAGGAGCAGGTAGAGGAATTCCTTGCCTTTATTGACCTCGTCAAGGGGGCGGTGGAGGGGCCGGCAGCGGTATTGCAGTCTCTGCATCCTGGTCCGAATTTATCCTTTTTTATCGAGGCCTTTGAACTGTTTGAGGAACAGCGCCAGCGGGCAGGCCTGCGTTTTTACTCCGATCTTATCTATGAACCGCTCCAGGCTCTCTCCGCCGATGGTAAACTGGTGAGCTGGGTGGAGAATCGGGTGGCACATATCATTGTTGATGAGTATCAGGACATCAATGAGAGCCAGCAGCAGCTTCTGAAGATTATCACCGGCAGCCGGGCCGAGGTGATGGTAGTGGGCGATGTGGACCAGTGTATCTATGAGTGGCGCGGGGCACGACCCGAGTACATCATCAAAAATTTCGCCCTGGATTTTCCTTCCCCCCGTGACTACAACCTGTCCTTTACCTTTCGCTACGGTCACGCCCTGTCGCTGGCCGCCAACCATCTCATCGCCAACAATCTGCGTCGTGATGAAAAGCTTTGCATCTCTCATAAGAGCAACGGTCCCACTGAGATTCTTTCCCTTGAAGAGCAGTCGGGTTCTCATCCGGTAACCACCGTACTGCGTGAATGGCAAAAGCAGGGACGCCGTCTTGTCGAGGCTGCCGTGCTGGTGCGTCTCTATGCGCAGAGTGTACCGGTGGAGCTGGCTCTACTCAGCGAGGGTATCCCCTACAGGCTGGAGGGCGGGGCGGATCTCTTCGGCTGCGAGGAGATTGTCGCCCTGCTCGGTTATCTGCGTCTTGCCGCCTCGCGTTTTACCGATCTTGCTCCAGAGAGTCTGGAGGCGACCCTGCGTGCCATGCTCAACCAGCCCCATCCGGGGATAAAAAAAGAGGAGCTGGAGGGCGTCCTGAACAGCATGCTGCCGCTGTTGCAGAGTTCGCCCGGGGAGGCTGCCGCCCGTCTTGCCGGTGGGGTGCGTAGAAAGCTGCCACCCTTTATTCTTCATCGTATTGAGGATATTGTCATTGTCTGGCGCTGGCTGCTGCAACAGGACGGGGAATCTCCCGCCGCGCCCCTGCTTCGCAGGCTGGTGGATAAACTGGACCTTTACGCTTTTTATAGCAGTATCTCCGCACGGACGGTGACTGCGGAAAATCGGGTGAAGACTTGTGAAGCGTTGATTGATTTTGCCCGCAGTGACGACTTGTCAGTCAATGGGCTGCTTGACCGGATTGAGGAATTTCGTTGTCGGGGCAGTGCAGAGAGGGGGGAGAGCCTGTTGCTTACCTCAATCCATCGCGCCAAGGGACTTGAATGGCCCCTGGTTATCCTGCCGGGGCTGGAGGAGGGCTGTTTCCCTTTCTTTAAAGGAGAGAGCGGCGAGGAGAACATGGAGGATGAGCGGCGGCTCTTCTATGTGGCCATTACCCGGGCGATTGAAAAACTGGTCTGCATCTCTCCCCCGGATGCGCAACTGAAGAAGGCAATGGCAAGAGGAAGTATCAAGCGCCCGGCAAATGAGGTGCGGGCGAGCCGTTTTCTTTACGAAGAAAACGCGGGTGTTTCGATGGAACTGGGTCGGCGGATGGATGCGGGTGAAGCTGCAGGGGGGACGATTCGCGGGGAGGATCTCACCATTGTCCACCGCTACCTTGCCGCAGTGCATGCTGAAGAGGGTGTCCAGCTGGAAGAGCGCAGATTGGAACCTGAGGACAAAGCGTCCCTGCGTCCCCGTCGGGCACTTGCCATAAATGAGTTGCAGGAGGGACTGGAGGTTTTTCATCCCTCCTGGGGAACGGGGGTAATTGTGGCCATTCATGACCGCTCTTCGGGGCGGATCACCGCAAAATTTCCCGAAGAGGGGGAGGTCCTGCTGCTGGTAAAATATGCAAAGCTTGACGTGATGGAGTGATGCGGCGGGAGTATTGTGGCTGCTTTCTTAGTAATGCGGAGGTTTCTCATTTGCAACTTTCTCTCCGCCAACCTCTGTCAGGCTGAGAAGTTTCTCCTGTTCCTCTATTAGTTTGTCAATTTGCCGCTGGTGATCCAGCAGTACCTCGCTCAACTGTTCAAGAGTCTCTTCCTGCCAGGAGATTTTCTCCTCAATACTCTGCAGACGCTGTTCATGATCATTTTCTTTCACTTTTTGCCTCGTGAGTAATTATTCAAAGATACTGTTATTTATTATTTATAATCTTATTATAATTTGAATGTCTTCTGAATGCTTCCCCCATAAATACATGGGAAAAATCATCTTTGACTTTTAAAGAAACAATTAGTAATAGTATGCATAAGGACGCTGTAAGTAAAGCGTTCGGTTTGTGCAGGTGTTGTTCGGGCTGATTTTATATCACGATGGCGATCTTTTGTCGCCGTCATTCAAGTTTCAGATCGAATAAAGGGTGCCTTTAATAATCTTGTATTTCGTTTATATTCGAGGCGCAGGAGGAAATTTACCGCAGGTATATGATTGATATCGGAGTCTATCGCTTACCTCCGAGGATAAATTTTTTACTGTAACGAAGAAGATGGGCGAAAGACTGGTTATTAAAGGTACCCTGAAGAACAGGGAGGCGCTGATTATGACTGGATCGTACGAAGTGTTTATCCTCGTAAAAGTAAAAGACGGCAGCGAGTTTGTCTGTGCCCTGAACAGGCAGAAAGACGGACCGTTTGCAACCTTTGACGAACATCGGGAAAAGTACAGCAATGAGCAGTGCCGCTGGCTTGAAAAAGCGGTTGTCTGGAATTGACCCGTGTGGTGCAGAGTCGGTTTTCCGGCTCTGCATTGTTTGACCCCATGTGCCTGCTCTTCTCTCTTCTGCAGCCTTTTGGCGTACATCTCTTGCCCGGGGCTGTTCTTACCGGGTTCTTCATGGCTTTGCTCTGCATCTTTTTTCCTTGTGTCTTCACCGGGATTTCTTTCCCGGTTTGATTTTCTCTCGGCATGCCTTGTCTCTACATCATCGCTGGAATCACTGTTGTACCAATTTTTCACCAATGATGATGTAATGCCACCGTTATCACCATTGCGATCAATTTTACATCCTGTTTATCCTTTCGTAATCGCCAAAAAAGATTTCCACGCAATCGTGTTCTCTGGTCAGTAAAAAATGTGAATGGTATAAAACGGAGCGTACAGATAAAAGAAGGCAGGGCAGAATTGTCTGGAGGGAGAGGATGCATAATGTGGTGAGTGAACAAAAAGAGGACGGATAATTTTTCATTATCCGTCCCGGTCCCAGCTCATCCAAGGGCTTTAAATGCCTTTTTACTGGCTCCGCATATAGGGCATTTCCAGTCATCGGGCAGATCCTCAAATGTAACCCCTTTGGGGATTTTCCCTTTGCGATCCCCTTTGTCGGGATTGTAGATGTAGCCGCAGTTGCTTGTCTGGCATTGATACATATCTTTTGGTTCTGCCATTGTCGTTTCCTTTGTGATAAGGTTCCGTGTTTTGGCGATATCGCCCCTGTTTTCAGCCTACTGTATCGGCTGTAAAACGACAAGTACGGTCTGTGGTGCTTTACCACCTGAATGTATCCTTTCAATCTTCTGCTCTTTTTTCCTCCTTTTTTCAAGATATCCTGTTAGCTCAAATTCTTTGTGCAGAGCGTGCCTCTGGTGTTGTTTTCAAAGATGGTTCTCTGTTTTCCTTTCTGAAAATAAGAGCTGGAGTCTTCCTTATTGGTATTGCCTTTTTTCGTAAGAAGTGAGATAGAATTTTCCAATTGGAAAGCAGGTTCGCCAGGTATTACATTGATTTCTCGATAACGTGAACCCAGGGTACCCATAATTTAAATTTCAGGATCAGGAGAAAACATGGCTGAGCAGATTCGTCTCACCGCCTGTACAATCGGCGGAGGTTGAGCGTCCAAAATAACTCCAGGGGACCTGGAGAAAGCATTGCACGGACTTGATTTCCCAACGGATGAGAACGTGCTGGTTGGTAAGGGAACGGCGGATGATGCAGGGATCTATCGCGTGTCGGACGAGCTCGCCCTGATTCAGACGGTGGATTTTTTTACGCCCATTGTTGATGATCCTTACGATTTTGGCAGAGTGGCTGCGGCCAATGCACTGTCGGACGTTTATGCGATGGGGGGTGTACCGAAAACGGCAATGAATATCGTCGCCTGGCCCGTTGAAACCATGGGCCTGGAGCCGCTGAAGGCGATGCTTGCCGGTGGGGCGGAGAAGGTACGTGAGGCCGGGGCGGTACTTCTTGGCGGGCACAGTGTGGAGGATGAAGAGCCGAAGTACGGTCTCTCGGTAACGGGCTATGTCCATCCACAAAAGATATGGAAAAACCAGGGACTGCGTGAAGGAGACAGGCTGATTCTTACCAAGGGGATTGGTACCGGAATTCTCAACACCGCCATCAAGGGTGGACTGGCCAGCGAGGCGGAGGTGAAGATGGTGACGGAAACCATGGCGACTCTCAACGCTGCTGCGGCTGAGGTAGTACGTGCCTTTGACGTCTCTGCCTGTACCGATGTCACCGGCTTTGGTCTGCTTGGCCATCTTGGAGAGATGGTGGAAGGAACATGTCGGGTAGAGCTGGACACCGCTGCTGTGCCGATACTCGCTGGCACATATAATTATGCTGCCATGGGGCTGGTTCCCGTGGGAGCACACCGTAACCGTGAATTTCGCCAGTGGATGGTGAAGGGGCTGGAGGGTTTTGACCCAATACTGCGTGACATTCTCTTTGACCCGCAGACCTCGGGAGGTCTGCTCTTTGGCTGCCGTGTGGGAGATGCAGCCGAAGTTGTGGCGCGGCTGCATGACGCCGGGCTGGAGGATTCTGCCGTGATCGGTACTGTATGCAGTAATAACGCGGGAATAACGTTATGTTGAGATCCCGCTGCAGCGGTTTCGATGAGTAATACTATTCCTCTTAAGTTGTGACCTTACTCAATGCCATTTTCACTTTCTATTGGCGAATGTAAAGGCAGGGGGACGGGAAAAGGGAGAAAGGAGACGGGAGACGGGAAAAAGCAAAAGACGGAACAGCGAAAAACTTTTTGCCAAAGGAAAGCTCTAAACGTGCGAATAAAGGCAAAATTGATGTTGTTCTATCTTTACTCTTTGCGTTCTCTGGTTAATACAAAATGTAAATGGTATAAACAATTAAATTTTGGAGTGAATTATGGCATCTGTTGATGCACGCGGGCTGACATGTCCCGCGCCGGTATTAAAGGCGAGAGAAGTTGTTGAAAAAGAGGCACCCGGCTCTCTTGAGGTTATAGTGGATAATGCGGCTGCCGTGGAAAATGTTTCCCGCTTCCTTGGCAGTCGGGGCTATGCAGTGAGTGATACCGCCGAAGGCGATCTCTTCCGGGTTCTGGGAACACTGGAAGGGGAGGAGCCTCTGTCGGCCGTGAAACCTGCAGCCGCAAAGGTAATAGAGGGAGAAGCGAAGGTGCTGGTTTTGATCATGAGTGACAGGATGGGCACCGGCGACGATGAACTGGGCCGTAAACTGATGGTGAGCTATGTCAAGACGCTCAATGAGATGGGGCCGAGTCTCTGGCAGCTCATCTTTGTCAATGGCGGGGTCCGACTGACCTGTAAAGATTCTCCGGTGCTTGAAGAGATTAAAGAGTATGAAAAGGCGGGTACCATTATACTCTCCTGCGGGACCTGCATGGAATTTCTCGGCCTGACAGCAGATAAGGGCGTCGGCGGATTGACCAACATGCTCGATATCGTTCTCGCGACGGAAAATGCCGATAAGGTGGTTACTTTCAGTTGAGGGTACCGGGAGGCAGGAAACGGGAAAAAGCAAAAGGCGGTAAGGCATTTTTTACCGCGAAGAACGCTAAGAAACGCGAAGGAAGGCAAAAACATTTAAGGGCACCTTGAATAAAGATTTTTAAAATTTAAAACGGAAAGGATGGAAAAGGGGAGGCAGGAGGCAGGAGAAAGGGAAAAGCAAAAAACGGAAAGCGAAAGACCGGATGGCCAGCGAAACAATACACGCCATATTATACCATTTACATTTTGTATTGACCAAAGAGCGAGACTGCGTGGACATCTTTTTTTGTGATTACGAATGGATAAACAGGGTCTCCCGTCTCCTGTCTCCCTTTTCCCGTCTGTTTTCAAAGTACGCTGTTTTTCAGGCCCTGCATCAGCAGAGGCAGACTCTTTACCGCTGATCCGGAGAAGCAGTAGTCGGCGTTCTGCAACACAGGTTCAAGATTAAACTCATAAAGCAGTCCGCCATTCTCTCTTACCTGTGTCGGCAGTGCCGCAGCAGGATAGACATTGGCGGAGGTACCGATTACCAGCAGCAGGTCGCAGGATACTATCAGCGTCTGAATTGCCTCCATCTGCCGAACTCCCTCACCAAAAAGAACGATGTCCGGTTTCAGCGGCGATCCGCAGAGTTCGCAGACGGGAAACGGTCTGGTTTCAAGCAGTTTTTCACTGACCGGCATTTTGTTGCCACATTCAAGGCACTGCAGACGGCCAAAATTCCCGTGTATCTCCAGAATCATAGAGCTTCCGGCAAGCTGATGCAGGCGGTCTATATTTTGCGTTATAACCGCTTTAAGCAGTCCTGCTTTTTCCATTTCAGCGAGGGCGAGGTGTGCCTTGTTCGGCTTCTTGTCGAGAAGCATTCTGCCCCTGTCACGATAGATGTCCCACACCTTTTTGGGATCTTCAAGGAAGGCGTCCAGTGTGGCATACATTTCCGGATTGTATTTCGTCCACAACCCTTTCTCACTGCGAAAATCGGGAATACCGCTTGGCACGGAGATCCCCGCGCCGGTGAAGGCGAGCGGAAAACGGGCAGCGCGGAACTGTTTTACTGCTTCTTCAAGGTTGGTTCCCGGGCCGGTGATCTCAATCATTTTTTTCCCCTCCGTTGTGTGTTGTTATATGTTCTACCACCTGTCTGTAATATCCCTCCTGCTCCGTGATCTTCGAACGGAACCCGCGTCGGGCATCGACCTTCATCATCAGAATTTGCAGCTTCTTCATCTGTCTGAGGCGTTCGTGTTCGTCTTCGCTCTGTTCGATGAGGTCTTCAAGTCGTTCGACCTCCCGACGTTCCGTTACCTCTGGTGGCAGGTAGCCAGAGTTCTTAAGAATTTTATACGCCATCTTCAACTCAGCGGGGACGAAACTGTCATCTTCAAGTTCCAGTGGCTTTCCCTTGAGTCGTTCCGGGGTAAGAGTCCCTTTGCGCAGGGCTTCATTGATTTTTTGTTCGGCAAGAAATGCGAGGCAGTCCATGTTTTTTTTCCACTAAAAGAGTATTATTATGTCTTTCGATTGTATCCACAAACTACAAAAATCTATAGAAAAAAGGAGTAGGAATGTCATTACAGGAAGATTTAAAAGTTGATCTGAAAAATGCCATGAAGGCCAGAGAGACTGAAAAAGTCAGTGCTGTTCGTATCCTCATCGGGGAATTTGCCCGTCAGCGCGAGAAGGAATTGAGCGATGAGCAGGTCATTGCCATCGTGAAAAAACTGATCAAATCGGAGAAGGAGCTGCTTGAGGCGAAAGGAGAGAAGGACGCCTCTTCCCCCTACATCACCATTATGGAAAGTTATCTGCCGCAGCAGGCCAGTGAACAAGATATCAAGGCGTGGATTGACGCTCATGTCAACCTGGCGGATTTCGGGAACAAGATGCAGGCGATGAAGCCGATTATGCAGCATTTTGGGGCCCGGGTGGATGGGAACACAGTGAAAAAAGTACTGGGAAGTCTTTAGGGTACCGGTTGTTCTGCAGATGCACTTAAGGGTGTAATTTAAAAAAGGAGACACATCAATGATGAGAATTGTTCTGTATCTCGGCACCAACCTCGCGATTCTTGTGCTGGTCGGTATTGTCATGAGCCTGTTCGGACTTGACCAGGGAACGACTTCGGGACTGCTGGTGATGTCCGCAATCTTCGGCATTGGCGGTTCTTTCATCTCACTGGCACTGTCCAAGTGGATGGCAAAGCGCTCAGTGGGTGCGCAGGTTATTGAGGCGCCCTCAAACCAGACGGAAAGGTGGCTGGTCGATACTGTCAACCGGCTGGCACAGAAAGCGGGGATTGGCATGCCTGAGGTGGCTGTCTATGACTCTCCGGACATGAATGCCTTTGCCACCGGAATGAATAAAAATTCGGCGCTGGTAGCAGTTTCGACCGGTCTGCTGCGGGGCATGAACAAGGATGAGATTGAGGCTGTTCTCGGTCACGAGATCACCCACGTTGCCTGTGGTGACATGGTAACCCTGTCGCTGATTCAGGGCGTGCTCAACACCTTCGTAATATTCTTTTCCCGTATTATCGCCAATATTATCAGCAATGCTCTGAGTGATGACGAGGGAGAAGGACTGGGCTTTTTCGGTTATATGGCTGTTGCTACGATACTGCAGCTGGTTTTTGGCCTTTTCGCCACGATTATTGTCATGTGGTTTTCCCGCCGGCGTGAGTTTGAGGCAGACCGCGGGGCTGCCTTCCTCACCGGACCGGGAAAGATGGTGGCGGCCCTGCGTCGTTTGGAGTCAAGCCATGAACCGAGTCACCTGCCGGATCAGATGGCAGCTTTCGGTATTCGCCCGAAGACAGGCGGTTTCTCCAATCTTTTCCTGAGCCATCCGCCGCTGGAAGATCGGATTGCCGCGCTGGAAAAGCAGCAGTAAAAGTTAGAACTGTAGGATATGACAGGATGTTCAGGCCCGTTGGAAACAGCGGGCCTTTTTTGCATTGCGCCCCCTGATTTGTCTCGTTTTCTCCTTGTATCCCGGGAAATCTTTTACTGCTGCCGGAAAAGCGGACTAAAAAAAAATCGAAAAATGACAGGAAGGTGAACGGAAATCTGTGGAAATAATAATTATTATTATTGACGCCTGTAAATTACAGCGGGTATCTTTACATGAGTTTTTACCACGAATGAAGAGGGGTTGGCGGGGGCGCAGGTGAATATGATTTCCGGGTACCTTCCGAATAAGAGGAAAAAGAAAAATGTCTCAATTGCCATTCCTTTTTCGATTGCCGCTGCGGATATTTTGTTTCTACAGAGATGGTTTCAGACGCATGAAGGTTGGTAAAACCCTGTGGCTGATCATCGGGTTGAAACTTTTCATTATGTTTGCGGTCTTGAGGCTCTTTTTTTTCCCAGATTTTCTCGGGACAAATTTTTCTACAGACCAGCAGAGGGCCGACTACGTTGCCGAACAGATAACGGGTACGGCGCAAGAGTAATATTTTTTGAAGTACAACTACGGAGGATCTGATGGAATTTGATCTGGCCACGGTGAACTGGGCGCAAGCGCAGTTTGCCCTGACGGCATTGTATCACTGGTTGTTTGTCCCGATTACCCTGGGGCTTTCTTTCCTGTGTGCGTTTTTCGAATCAATCTATGTAAAAACAGGCAGCGAAGAGTGGAAGCGGCTTACCCGCTTCTGGATGACTCTTTTCGGTATTAACTTCGCCATCGGCGTTGCCACCGGGATTATCCTGGAATTTGAGTTTGGTACCAACTGGTCCACCTACTCATGGATGATGGGCGATATCTTTGGCGCACCGCTGGCCATCGAAGGGATTGCTGCATTTTTTCTTGAGGCAACCTTTTTTGCAGTGATGTTTTTCGGCTGGAATCGAGTGTCGAAAGGTTTTCACCTCTTTGCCACCTGGATGGTTGCCATTGGCTCCAGTCTTTCCGCACTGTGGATCCTTGTGGCCAACGGCTGGATGCAGAATCCGGTGGGCATGCATTTCAATCCGGAGACCGTCCGTTTTGAGATGGAGAATTTCTTTTCGGTGATTTTCAATCCCGTGGCCATCTCCAAGTTTACCCATACCACGACCTCCAGTTTTGTCGTGGGCTCCTGCTTTGTCATTACGATCTCCTGCTGGTATCTGCTGCGCAAGAAACATATCAGGATGGCGAAGCGTTCCATTGCGGTTGCAGCCACCTTCGGTTTTATTGCTGCCATTGCCACTGCAGTCACCGGTGACGAGTCCGGCTATGATGTTGCCATTCATCAGCCGATGAAACTCGCTGCCGTTGAAGGTCTGTATGATGGGCATGAAGGGCAGTCCATTGTTGCCTTTGGTATTCTCAATCCGGAGAAGAAGCCGGGTGTAGAGGGGCCGGAGTTTAATTATGAGATCTCCATCCCCAAAGGTCTCTCTTTTTTAGCCACCAGAACCTTTAATGGCTTTGTCCCCGGTATTAATGATCTCGTGTACGGGAATCCTGAACATAACGTGATGGGTGCTGTCGAGAAAATGGAAAAAGGCAAACGTGCCGTGGCTGCCCTGAAGGATCTGAAGGCGGCGGCAAAAGCTGGTGATGATACAGCCAAAGCTGAAGCCCTGACGCGTTTTGACGCCAACTCTGACTACATGGGCTGGGGATATTTGAAAGATCCTGTCGATGCGGTTCCGTCGGTGTCCACCGCCTTCTACTCTTTCCACTACATGGTATATGTTGGATCCTTTATTATTTTCGTGATGTATCTCTTTCTGTTTTTCAGCAGGCGGGGCAGCATGGATCGTCAGGTATGGCTGCAGCTGCTCGGGCTTCTCTGCTTCCCGCTCATGTCTCTCGCCTCTGAGTTTGGCTGGGTTGTTGCCGAGGTGGGGCGTCAGCCATGGGTTATGCAGGGGAGGCTGCTTACCGATGTGGCGGCCACAAAAATAGGCGCAGGCCATGTTCAGGTGACTTTCTTTGTCTTTCTTGTGCTCTTCACTGCTCTCGCTATTGCCGAAGTCGGCATTATGATCAAACAAATCAACCTGGGACCGGAGGCCGAATAAAATGATTGGAAGTCTGGATACTTCAGTGTTGCAGGTAATCTGGTGGGTTATCTGCTCTATAGTCGGGGCACTTTTCCTGTTCATGAATTTTGTACAGGGCGGTCAGACGCTGCTCTGGAAGATCGCCAAAACGGATCAGGAAAAATCCCTTGTCATCAACTCTCTCGGACGAAAATGGGAGCTTACCTTTACCACCCTCGTGCTCTTCGGCGGCGCACTCTTTGCTGCCTTTCCGAAGTTCTACGCTACCTCTTTCGGTGGAGCGTACTGGGTCTGGATGCTGATTCTTTTCACCTTCATTCTGCAGGCGGTCAGCTACGAGTTTCGTAAGAAACCATATAACGTCTTTGGTTCCCGATTTTATGAATTACTGTTGTTTATCAATGGTTCCGTCGGTATTTTACTCATTGGGGTGGCTCTCGGTACATTTTTCACCGGTTCCAACTTCAGCCTTAATGAATACAACCAGGTCATCTGGGGCAGCCCGCTGCGCGGTCTTGATGCGGCGCTTTCTCTTCGCGCCGGTACTGTCTTCAATATCTGCTTTGGTGTTTTCCTTGTCTTCAATGCGCGGACTCTCGGAGCAATGTATCTGATCAATAATATCGATTTCACCCGGAATCGGGAACTTGAAGAGCGAACTCGCAAACAGTGCCTTGTCAGCTTCCTGATCTCTCTGCCCTTTCTGCTCTATATCCTTGGTGGTCTGCTGATAATGGATGGTTATGGTGTTGATGCAGACGGTGTTGTGAGCATGGTTGCGTATAAATATCTCAGTAATATTCTTGCCATGCCCAAGGTTCTCGGCATGCTGGTGTTCGGTTTGCTGCTGTGCATTATAGGTGTTACCCGTACAGGTTTCGGTATCGGGCGCACCGGTATCTGGTTTGGTGGTCTCGGCACCTTCCTTGTGGCTCTTGCCCTGCTGTTTACTGCGGGTCTTAACGACACCGCTTTCTACCCGTCGTTTAGTGATCTGCAGTCGAGTTTGACGATTCATAATGCGTCGTCAACGCACTACACTCTCACCGTAATGGGTTATGTGGCGCTGCTCATCCCGGTCGTACTGGCCTATATTATTGTGGTCTGGAGAAAAATGGACTCCATTAAAATTAGCGTTGACGAGATTGAAAACGAACATGTCTACTAAAGGAGATGAGCTATGATGAATGCATTCATGCTGATTGTATGGCTGCTGGTAATTGTTCTGTCCAACACCCTGTGCAGAAAGGTTCTTGCCAGTGGGAACCTGCTTGATGATGAGTAATACTATTCCTATTAAGTTGTGACCTTACTTAATGCCATTTTCACTTTCTACTGGTGGATTTAAAGGCAGGAGGACGGGAAACAGGAAACAGGAGAAAGGAGACGGGAGACAGGAAAAAGCAAAAGACGGTAAGACAAAGACTGGATGGCCAGCGAAATACACGAAAGCTTCTCTATATAAAATGTCCTTTTTCGTATGTTTAGAGTATTTTTCGTTGGCAAAAAATCTTTTCACTGTACTGTCTTTCACAAGAGCACCTTAAAACAGTTTCATCCGACAACGAACATTATCAGGTTTTGTTGCCCTGTTTTTTCCTGTCTCCTGCCTCCCTTCTCCCTTTTTGTCTTTGTCTTTTTTCGCCTGTTTATCCATTCGTCATCGCCACAAAAGATGTTCACGCAGTCGTGTTCTCTGGTCAACACAAAATGTAAATGGTATCAGGTCTTTGGACTGTCCAGCGCCTCTCTTACCTTGAGTGCCAGATATTTTTTAGAAAACGGTTTTGGTATGAAAAAAGAACCTGCTTCTAAAACGCCTCGGTTGGTTATGATATTAGCAGCGTAACCGGACATAAAAAGAATTTTCATATCAGGGTAAAGGCTTTGCAGTTGTTTGGATAACTCAAGTCCGTTCATTTCTGGCATTACCACATCCGTCAACAGAAGGTTAATCTCGCCATCGTATTCTTGTGCAAGGCTGACAGCATTGTTGGAAGCGGTTGTAGCTAATACCGTATAGCCCAGATCTTCCATCATTTTTTTGCTGAGGTCCAGAAGAGGCTCATTGTCCTCAACCAGCAATATCGTCTCGCCGTGGCTTAAGGGGATTTCTAAAGCTGCTTCAGCTTCACGATGTATTTCGACAGTCTGACCTGTATGCCGTGACAAGTAGACCTTTATCGTTGTTCCTTTGTCAGGTTCACTGTATATGTTGATGAACCCGTTGTTCTGTTTAACAATACCATAAACGGTAGCCAGTCCCAGCCCGGTACCCTTGCCCATGCTTTTGGTCGTGAAAAACGGTTCAAAAATCTTGTTCTGTATTTCCGGCTCTATTCCACTGCCGTCATCGCTTACAGCGAGCATTATATATTCACCGGGAACAAAATTTGTGTGATTTGCGCAATATTCCTCATCAAAGGTGACATTTTTTGTTTCGATGGTCACCTTGCCCACGTCGGCGACAGCGTCTCGGGCGTTAAGGCAAAGGTTTGCCAGAATTTGATCGATTTGAGAGGGGTCAATTTTGATTGGCCACACTTTTGCTTCAGGCAGCCAGTCAAGATTTATATCTTCGCCGATCAACCGCCGGAGCATTTTGAGCATATTTTCAATTATTTCATTAGGGTCAATCACTTTTGGAGCAATGGGCTGCTGCCTGGCAAAAGCGAGCAGCTGACGGGTAATGTTTGTTGAACGCTTTGCGGCCATGAGAATCTCTGTAATGTCACCATGCAGGCTGTTCTTCCCGTCCACCTTTTCCAAAGCCATTTCCCCATAACCAATGATGATGCTGAGCATATTGTTGAAGTCGTGTGCTACACCACCGGCCAGACGACCCACTGATTCCATCTTCTGTGCCTGTATAAGCTGGGCCTGGAGGTTCAGACGCTCGGTAATATCCATAAAATTCCCGATGACCCGAAGCAGCTGGTTTTCCTCCGAAAAGATCGGAACCGCGTTGGCGTTGATCCAGGTGGGTTCCGTGTAACCGGGCTTCATAATGCCAATGATTTGATCAGAGATACTCTTACCGGTTGCTGTCACGCGGGCCATCGGAAGTTCTTCCGAGGGGAGAACAGACCCGTCGACCCGAACGAAATTACAAAGCGGATTGGTTATGGCCTTGCCGGCAATCTGCTCTACGCCGGGCCCGAGAATACGGCAGGCTGCTGGATTACTCAGCACAATGCTGGAATCGATGGCGCTTACCAGAACGCCCAGCTGCAGGTCTTCAAAGGTGGAGCGGAAGAGTTGTTCGCTCTCGGTCAACGCCTCCTCTGTCTTTTTGCGGTCAGCTATCATCTTGTTGGCGGATTCGGCCATTTGATCAAATTCCATACAATAAATAGCTTCCCTATCGATCTTTTTATTCGAGAAAGCCGCTTGATTAAAAAAGGAGACAAACATATTAAGATCTCTTTTTAATCGATTTGTCAATACGTTGAATAAAATGAAAAACAGCGAAAATGCTATGGCAACGATTATAACAAGGATGAGAATCTTTGTTTTTGTATGCGCGTTTAATGCCGCCCGTAAAGCTGTTATGTTTTGTTCTATATCGTCTGTATAAAAACCTGAAGCAATAAATAATTCCCAACCAGGTACTGCCTTTGCGTAAGTAATTTTCGGCTGCTCTTCTCCTGTGTCGGGTTTTCGCCACCAAAAGGTGGTATAGTCTCCGTCTTTCTTTTTAGAGGCGGCGATAGTCATCTGTGATGTTTTATTCCCTCTGCTGTCTTCCCACTCCCACAAATCTGTGCCAATAAGATCAGGCTGTGCGCCATGCGCAAGGGATTTTCCATGCCAGCTGCCAGCGAACAGGTACCCGACCTTGTTTTTGCCATAACGTATATGGTTAATTCGTTCCATCCAGTCCGCTTTTATCGGCTCTTCTATATCTTCCACAGACAAACCGATTCCGATAAAGAAGTCATAAGGTTCAAATTTTTTGATGAAAAAGATTTTTTTAAAGGTACTCCCGGTTGAGTGCGGTTTTGCCCCGTTGTATTCATAAAAACCTTCGCCGGATTGCACTGCTGTTTCAATCGTATCTTTAATGACATCTCGGACGTATTTATCTTGTATCTTCAGCAGGTTTACGCCTTTATTTTCCGGTTTATCGGCAAAGAGAAAACTATCCAGGCTGTTGGCAAAATAATAACCGTTTCCGTGTTCAAATCGGAGGGGTCTTAATGCCTCTATGATAATTTGCTGAATTTCAGCATCGCTTTGAGTCGTTTTGTTTCTCTGATAAATATTTTGAGCAATAGTATGCGCCTGATAAACCCTCAATTTTATTTTATCCCTTGCCAGGGACTCACTTTGTTTTCTTTCATCGTTAATCATATCAATAATACGTTCAACTTCACGCTTGCTCGTCTGCTTTTGCTGCTCAATATAATCCGTCCGCATGTTATCTATACGGATGTTGAAATCGTGATAGATGGTAACAAGGTCAATACCAACAATAGCAATGGAAAGTGCTGTCAAAGAAATGATTCCCCATAATTGAATGAGCTTGTAAAAACTTCTTTTTTTTCTCATCATTCTTCCTCTGTTTTTCTTCTTCAGTACCAGCTCCAAATTATGCTTTACCGCGCTTTCTGCATCAAGACCGACTCTTGACATTGGGGATATTTTTTTTGGCGATTACGAATGAGTAATAATTCGTGTTTATCCGTGTCTATTCGTGATTCCTTTTGCAGTTTGTAACCACGAATATACACGAATTTTCACGAACAGGGACAACGCATTAAACGAAAACGTTTGTATCCGAAGTTAAGCCGTACAGTGCACCAGGGTTATTAATCAATTTTGGGAGTCATCCGAAAGGGGCCCCACAGCCGCCAGTTTTCAGTACCAAGACGCTGCGCTTCAAGACGTTTTTTCTCTTGATTCATTGTTATGCTGTTCCTTACAAACCGTTTTGGAAAGCAGGTACAAACTCTTCTTTTAAAATGAAAGGTACACTTTATTTTTTCCGTAAAATCTGCTGTCCATGAAAAGCAGCCCCCCAAAGACCGCTGTCCTGATTTTCAAGAAGAAACACTGGAATTTCTGCCAGCAGCCTGCCCATGGTCGGGGAATCCAAAAACTCGGCTCGAAAATTTTCATGGGTGAGAAGTTCGGGATTTTTAGCGGCGACACCTCCCGCAATGTACACGCCACCGCGGGTCATTGCTTCAAGAGCAAAGTTGCGACAGATACGACCATAGAATTTCGCTGCCCAGGCCAGGGTCTCTGATTCTGCTGTAAATCCCGCACTCACCTCTTTTGGCTCAAGCTCCTCGCCGGTTAAAAACCAGTGTATGTAGCGTAACCCCCTGCCAGAAACCACAAGGTTCCCGGTAATGTGCTGCAGGCCACTTTTTTCTCTGTAAAATTCCTGAAAAGAGAACTCTCTCTGGGAAATGAAAGGAAAGGTTGCATGTCCACCCTCGGAGGGCACGGCCAGAAAATCAACGCGTGTTATCGGAATTAAAAAAGCCTTGCCAAGTGCCGTACCGGCACCCAGGACACCGACTGTCTGTCTGGCATCTATCCGACCGTCAAGAATTCTGCGTGCCGCTTTACCCACTGGAGATCGACAAGCATAGGCCTGGGCAACAAAATCGTTGATCAAAATGGACTGGCGAAAGGCGTTCGTACCTAAATCTGCATCTAAATCTATAGCCCATGGAATATAGGGCGGGGCACAGTATCTCTCATGTTCTACCGGCCCGGCTGCACCAATAACTGCAATATCCGCCTGGTCGGGTTTTAAGGTAAAATTGCTGTTTTGGAGTTGATCAAGGAGTTGCGAAAACGATTCTGCCCCGGCAGTGGGCAGCCATTCTGTGTTTACCAGAGTGAGGGTGTTGTGCTGGTTTATTTCAAAATGGGCAAACCGACTGTTTGTACCGCCAATATCTGCTGCAAGAATTTTTTTCGTCATTATTGCACTCCTGTTTGTACGCTTACATACGAAAAGGGCATTTTATATAGAGACATTTCAGTGTGTTTCACGTTTTTCGCTGGCTACCCGGTCTTTGCCTTCCTTCGCGTTCTTCGCGGTGAAAAAAAATGTTTTACCCATTCAAACCAATCACATTTTTTACTGACCAGAAAACGCGACTGCGTGGACATCTTTTTTGGCGATTACGAATGGATAAACAGGATGTAAAATTGATCTCATTGTAGAAACGTCCGTTGTGCTGGAGATGCCTCAATTGCTCGTCTCTACAAAGACCTTTTGCTTTTTCCTGCCTCCCGTCTCCCGTCTCCCGTCTCCTGTCTCCCGTTTCCCGTCCCTGTCTTTGAATCCGCCAATACAAAATGTAAATGGTATCAAACCTTTTTCCTTACTCTTTTATTCCAGTCTTTTCCCTGACAGGAAAAAAATAAAGGCTGTTCCCCAGGCGATGGCCAGGCTCATTGTTATAAATACCAGTGAAAAGCGCCAGCCGAAATAGGTGATTAATACCGGAAAAAGCACAGGCTTTACCGCTCTGCAGGATAAAAAATTGGCCAGATATACATCGGCCATGCCTTTTTCTTTCAATGCCTTAAGAAAGGGGAACCAGGCAAAAACAGGTCCCATGGAAACAATACCGGCAATGGATGAAAAGAGTATTCCTGAGAGTCCCCCTTTTTTGCCCATCAAGCGGGTTATAGAGGCGGTAGAGATATACATGTTCAATAAAAACATCATAAAAAGGGAAATCAAAAGGGGAATGGCCATCTGCAGGGTAATGGTTTTTATGATTCTGAGAACCGGAACAATTTTCTCAGGTACCATTATCCACACAACAATACAGGCGGCAGCAGCACAGGCCGGGAATATCCAGGATTTCAACTGTTTTGGAAAATGCATTACCATACTCCTGCAAAAAAAACTGTCAGCAGTGATGCCGCAATGGTGATGATAAAAGCAGCGCCGTTACGTACCATGGCAAACCGGAAACCCATGGCCTGGGCCTCTGCAGGCATCTGAACCAGCCCGATGCTCACCCATGAAAACATCAGGGCACAAACACCGGCCCATCCTGCGCCCAGTTCCAGCAATGACTGGCCTATGACATAAGAGTTCACCGGGTTGCCGGCAAAAATGCTCCCGGTGAATGTTCCGATAATGGTGTCCATCAATGAATTTTTAGAGAAAATCTTCAATATCAGATCTTTGGATAAAAAGGCCTGAAGAAGTCCCATGATCATGATAACCCCCAGCAATACTGGAAGCATGGAGGAGAACTGCTTCATGGTTTTTTTAAAGGCACCACGGGCAACTCCTTTTTGCGGTGTGGAAACCCTGGACTTCTTTAATTCTGCATATTGATTCACCTTATCTTCTACATGGCCGCTGACGCCGGTGATTACCTTAATGCCGCTTTTCTCAAGGGGTTGGGCAATATGGGGAGCGATATAGCCGATCATCAGCACCTCGGCATCCATTTCAAGCAGAAGGGTGAGGCCCTGGACGCCGGCACCTGATCTGGCGGACATCTGTGGAGCTGGCACTGCCTCAAAACTCATATCGTCAGTGTCAACCACAAGGAGCCAGGTGGCATTGCTCATTTTCTCTGTGATCAGAGCATCGAGAGTGTTGCTGTCAGCCGGGAAACCAATTTTCATACTTCTGCCTTTCTTCTTTTTGTTATGGGGACCTGGAAAAAATTCATATTTCGTTCTGGTGCATAAATGAGTTCAAATTTTTCTCTTCAGGAGACAAAAACAAAGCCCCTTGGTACGATGACGATTCCCTGTTCAGAAACTGTAAATCGATTTCGGTCTTTATCCAGATCATACCCAATCTGCTCCCCAGGGGGAATGTTTACATTCTGATCAATAATACAGTTTCTTAATTTTGCTCCGGCGCCAACACGAACATCACCAAATAAAATTGATTTTTCTATGATAGCGCTGTCATCAATAAAAACATCGTGGGACAATATGGAATGGCGAACATTTCCGCCGGAAATTACAACACCACCGGCCAATATTGAATTAACGCAGATGCTTTCATCGCCAGAGCTCCCAATAATAGTTCTCGCAGGCGGTGCCTGTGGCTGATAGGTCCGAATAGGCCAGTTTCGCTGATAAAGATTTAACGGAGGAACAGGATTCAGCAGATCCATATTTGCCTGATAGTAGGCATCCAGTGTGCCCACATCGCGCCAGTAGTAATCTGGAGTTACCCTGCCGCGTGCTCCTCCAAACTTGTAGGCCTGGACGTTGTGCTGTTGCACCATCAGTGGCAAAATATCTTTGCCAAAATCGTGATTGGAAGCGTCATTTTGCTGATCTTGTGCCAATGTCTGGCTCAACAGCTTTGTTGAAAACACATATAAGCCCATGGAGACAAGTGCTTTTTCGGGGTTTTCAGGATGAGGTGTCGGTTGATCTGGCTTTTCCTCAAACGCAATTATTTTAAGATCCTCATTGATAACAACCACCCCAAATGACTTTGCCTGCTCCACAGGAACTTCCATACAGGCTATAGTGACATCTGCCCCTTGTTCTTGATGTGAGCTGAGCATTGCTGCATAGTCCATCCGATAGATATGATCTCCGGCAAGAATTAAGGTGTATTCGGCATTGCTGCGCTCCAGTAGATTCAGATTCTGAAAAATAGCATCGGCTGTCCCTTGATACCACTGTTCTCCACTGTTCATCTGGGCAGGAACAGGCGTTATATATTCCCCCAGTTCTGGATTGTAAATAGACCATCCATCTCGAAGATGCTTATTCAGGGAGTGGGATTTATACTGTGTCAAAACTAAGATTCGACGCAATCCTGAGTGCAGACAATTGGTCAGAGTAAAATCAATAATCCGGTACTTTCCGCCAAAAGGAACTGATGGCTTGGAGCGGCTTGCGGTCAAAGGATATAACCGGGAACCTGCTCCTCCAGCTAAAATAAAAGTTAATGTTTGATCTTGCATGGTGACCTCTTTACCAATTGATTATAAAATTACTGTCAATCTCGCTTTCCTGAAAGACCGCCTTGCCGGCTGCACCAATGGCAGTCAGCAGGCACCACATCCTGGCCGTGTCTTGTAGTACCATTTACATTTTGTAACCACGAATGGACACGAATTTTCACGAACAGGGACAACGCATTAAACGAAAACGTTTGTATCCGAAGTTAAGCCATACAGTGCACCAGGAGTATTATACCATTTACATTTTGTATTAACCAGAGAACGAGTAAAGATAGAACAACAGCAATTCTCTGTTTAATTTTAAAATCTTTTTTAATTTTTTTTGCCTTTATTCGCATGATTAGAGCTTTTATTCGTTGGCAAAAAGTTTTTCGCTGTTCCGTCTTTTTCTTTTCCCTGTCTCCTACCTTTTAAATTCGCCAATAGAAAGTAAAAATGGCATTTAGTGAGGTCACAACTTAATCGGAATGGTATAACAGCTTTTCAACGTGTTTTTTTACTGATGCGGATTTGCAAAAAGATCCCAGAATTGATCAGGACCTGGAGAGGGCAGTTTTGTCGTAACTCCATTGCGGGTGAGCATGCTTGATGAAAGACTTTTGTCAAAATGGCCAAGTTTGAAGCATGCTGAGCCTGAATCTTCCAGTGCTTTTGTCACAGATGCAACGTGTTCCGGGGCTACTGATGCAAGCAGCGTTCCCTCACTTATAGATTGCCATGGATCAAAGCCTAAGAGTGAAGCACATTGGGCAATGTCTTCAGGGACAGTTATCTTGTCAAAATCGGCAAAAAGAGGTGTCCGTGCAGATGAGGATATTTCCCACAACCCGCAAAGCACTCCGCCTTCGGTTGCATCATGCATTGAATGAACACCACCTGCTTTAAATGCGACAGATGCATCTGATACAACGGTAATTTCGTCTGTTCTCCGTAAAACTCTCTCAAGCAAATCTGCTTTCATTGAGCGGGCCAGGTAGTCTTTGTTCAATACGGCGAGCAGGGCAGCCGCTTCAATTGCCGGGCCTTTTGTCATTAAAAGGATATCACCATCTTGTGCTCCCCCGGGAGAAATCCATTTATCTTTTTGAGCATAGCCCCAGACTGTAATGCCACCAACGGTGGGTATCGTGACAGCACCATACCATCCGGTGTGTCCTCCGACGATTGTAATCCCGAGTTTCGTTGCTGTTTCAGATATTGAGCTGATAATTGTTCTGGTGTCTTTTTCTGGAAATTTTGGAGGCAGCAACAGAGAGTAGGTCATAAACTCGGGTTTTACACCGGTTACAGCAACATCACTGGCTCCAATATGAACAGTAAACTGGCCAAACATTTCCAGTGAAAGTCCTGCAGCAGGGAAAATTGGATCTTCGGCAACAGCCATAATTCGACCATCATCAAGACTGATAATGCCAGCATCCAGCCCTTGTCCAGGACCTATGATAACTTTTGAACTGGGAGCTCCAAAGCAGCCGGCAACAAGTCTTTCCATCCTGTCAGGACTCATTTTCCCAATACTGGGGGCATTATCTTCAGCAGGTACGTTCTCCTTACTCATGCTTCAGCTCCCGTCCAAGGACGCTCTCTACATCAGTAACTTTTCCGATAAGACGATGTGTTGCACCTTTTCGATCATCGAGAGTAATGTTTGTGAGTACTCGTGGCACCAACGCTAAAACACGTTTATGGCATTGCATAATAACGCTCATGACTTCATCAGGATCACCTTCGAGTGTTGTTTGCATTGCTCCAAGTTTATAATCAAGTCCTGATTCTTCGACTACCGAAAGAGCTTCGGCAACGAGTTCCTTTAATTCTTCTCCCGCACCAAAGGGGAGAACCGCAAAGCTGGCCAGCATAGAAACCTCCTGTAATAAGTATGCATTAAAAGTGCATTATTGGGAGGGGAGCACTATAAATTATATTTGCAAGAAAAGTGCGCGATGAACGTTTCCCTTCGGCAGCATTATCTGCATCAGGTTCATCGGGTATAATCTCAGATCATTTCGGAATTGAAATGACCACCCCATCCGTTACATTTGTAGTTAATAATACCGCGCAAAAGAGTCAAATCTTCGGTTGGCTTCCCTGGAACTGCCGGGAAACTCTCAGAGACCTCTCTTGTCCAGTTAACTCCCGAATCGTACATTGGTAATACCACGCTGCATCGTGATGATTTTTTAGACCAATTTATTTGTATCAACTCGAACTTTCTTTTTGCGTTTGAATACAGCGTTTTTGCGTTTGAATACAGAATCAACCCACATCTTTTCTGTTGTCAAACATTCCCATCCCCACTTAACCCATGCCAGGAGATTGAAGGCAAGCCATAATGCCCAGATCAGCATGAGTATTCTATAGGCCATTATAGGAATTGAGACAACAACCGGTTGCGGTAAAACTGCTGCAATATGATCCTGATACCAGCGTAAAAAGTAACTGTTAGAACCATTCCCTGCAATCTGCATATCAGGATGTCCGAGCAAACCATGTTGTACAGCATAGATAATTGCTCCAGACGAAAATACAGTTAACAGAATCAGAACGATCTGCAGGAAATTGAAAGTACCACCCGACAATGATCCCCCTTTGAGCTTGCGGTACTGCAAAGCTGTAAACCATACAACAATTATTCCGCAGGGAATCAACCCGCTCTGACTCAGACCGAGGCCCAGGATAATCCACTTGAAAACAGAAAGTGGCGTTAACTTTGAGATTCCCAATGCTGTTGCAACCAGTAATATGATGAGCAGTTCACTGTAGAAAAGTATCGTCGGCCCCTGTTGTGGCCCACGAACAAACCACACCCAGCGTGCACCTGTTTTTATCTCAATATCATTGTTCACACTGTCCAGACCGATATTAATTTTCGGCACCTTAAAGAAGGTACTGATTCCGACCGGTGAGTTCATCTTGATTTCAATTTTCTGAGATCCTGGTACAAGTGGAACGACTACCGTATTATCATTTTTGACAGGTTGTTGTCGGTTATTAATCTTTAAAGACTGTAAAATGATATTTTCGGGCAGGATTATTGTTTGTTGATCCCCACGTGTGGAACGCACCGTAAAAGACAATTCCATTAATGTGGAGCGAAGACCTGGAACAACTTTCAATTTACTGGATTCTATTGTTTTTGTCTCACCCTCAATCCCTGGTGGTCTTGATATGTTGAGGGTAATCTTCTCATTTGCCCACGGATGCCATTCTGGCTGCCATGCCCCCGTGGTTGAATGCTGCTGAATCACTGGCGATCCTGTTGACTCTATATGCCAGATTGGACTGGCGTTCAGTCTCCATATTTCCGTCCATTTCGTCGTGTCTGCTGCAACCAGAGTCAGTGCATCCTGCTTCTTCAACACAGAACTCCATTGCATGGTTTTCACCTTCGGACCCATATTTATTTCAATGTTGTTCTCGCTGACCTTATAGGCTCCATCCGTTACAGATTCACCCGTTACAAGAGGGATTTTTAGATATACAGACGTGCCTGTCGGGGAAAGACGCGTGACTGTTGACTCCAGATACCATTCAACACCAAGCTGCAGTGTTCGCTCTATTTTAATCAGCGGAGGAAGTGTCGACTCCCCAAAGTTTTGTGTATCCTGTTTTTCCTGTTTTATGAATTGTAACTGACCCTCAGGAACTTTATTGACATCCAGGCCTTCAATTGACCATCCATCGTCACCTGTAAAATGAACAACATGGGGTTTCAAGGGCAGGTTAAATTGGAAATCAGATGTAGTAATCTGACCCGTTAAAAGGATAGTATTCTGTCCCTTTGGCAGCAACAGCCATAAATTTTTCCCTTCAGCAAGAGCTGATTTATCTTCTGTGTCCAGGGTGATATTTTTCCAGAATATACCCTTTCCTGTGGGAAGAGGGACAGCAGCATCCTCATAACTGTTTGCAGATATCTTTACTGAAATGGTTGTATCTTTCAGATTAATATCCATGGAGTTAAAATCTGCACAAAAAGGAAAACATTCAGCAGGTTCAGTCAGCCTTTCCTGAAGTGTTTCCAGAAGTTCCTGTGTCGGGTACTGGGAGCAGGACGCACCTGGAACAACTGCAAACAGCGAAAAAAACAGGAGTATGGAGCCGATGACCTTGCCGTCTGGACTGATATCAGCCAAATGAAATACAATCTCTTTGTCCCTGCCCTTACGAAACATCAAAAATGCAAGAAGATATATTGCTGCTATTTTTAAGAGGATAAGAAGCATGTTTATAAAAGGTGAGATGAGATACAGTTTTACGTTCAGTGAAGCATCTACCGGCCCATTCCATCTCAGTCGTATAACGTTCCATATTCGGTTTGGTACCCCGGGACCTGCCTGAACCTTAGACTGTGTATCAAATTGTTGTTGCAGGATTTTTGGTTTTTTTTCTGATATTCTTGACATCTGTATTCTTGACATCTGTAATGTCTCTGGTGCAGAGTCCGTAAAAGATCCAGCAAGAGTTCTCTTCGCTTCTGCTTTATTTCTTTGCACAGCCGGTGCTCTATATTGATTACTCTGGCTGGAGTAAGATCTTTCAAGTTGAGGATAAAATCCTTCTCTCAGCTGTTTCACAGAGTACGGAAGAATCACTATAACCAGGCCAAGAAGTAAAATTACTTTTCCCTTTTTTACAACTTTTATATATTTAAAATGAGGAGCATTTTTTATGATCGCAATACAGCTCAACAGGGCGAGCCAGAGATACACAGGAGCATTCAAATCGTGATATGAAAGAACGAGTGCAATCAAGGCAACTATTGCCGCTGCAGGGCCAAGAATTTTAAAAGATGCAATGACAATGATCAGGACAATAAAACAGTCAAGCAGCGTCCACCTTGAAACCCAGCTGTGCGCAGAATCAACACCTTGTGCGTAAAACAGTTTCCATCCCGGCTGCAGTATCAGCTCCGCCGACAGGTTTTCAATGGTTTGCCCCCAGCCTCCAGCAGGAAATACTCGTGTCCCTTCTATTCTGCTTACCGCCTGTGCTTTTATATTGCCCTGCCTGACCTCGACACCTGCCCTGTCACTCTTTTCCATTTTTGTAATAAGCTGGTCGCGGTTATGAATTCTCATGCGTCCCAGTTTTGCAGGATTTTGCATCTCCAGACGAGGGCTTTTATGTACAACTCCTGAAAGAGTATCTTCTACCGTTATCCCTTTGCCACTTGCATCGAGCCAAAATTTACGGGAGAGGTTGAAATTATTTGGAGCAGGCTCTGTATCACCTCGTTTAATCGTTTCAAAAAGCATTGATTCGCCCTTTTTAACCAGATAGGCAGGTAAAGAACGCCACTCCCGGGGAATCGATGTCTGGCCTGGATCTACAGCCGGGACACCAGATATTTTGACCATCCGAAGATTGTTTCTTGAGGCAAAACTCCAATACTCGTGGTCTGGTCCCTGTGATGACACATTAAACGGCAGGGTATCGACTGGCCCTTTTACTCTCGACGTATATATTATCTTGTAATTTCCTGCCCTTGCCTGCATATAAATTTTATGATCGGGACCCAGCTTAACGGGCAGAGAGCATCGCAGTTCAACTGGAATTTGATCCTCTGGTGGTGTCCAGTCGATAATTAATTCACGGGGCTTTCCTGATACCTGAACATCGATCTGAGTTGTTATCAGCATCGGGATGCTGTCTGTTATGTGTCGATAGACCTGGGTTTGCACCACATCTCGTTCTTGTTGATCCGCATTTATTTTTTTGGAAAGCCACAGAGTATTACTTGTGATATCAGCTACCTGCTCTTTTCCGTTCACTGTAAGCGGAGATACAAGGCCTGTTCCTGGAGGGAGAGTCAGAGACTCTGGCAGAGAGTCCCAGGTAAATTTCCCTTCAACAGTATATTCTCCCGGGGACTCTACAAAAAGAGCAGGGAAACCATTCTTGTTCACAACCAAAGCAGATTTCTCGTTTATCAACACAGCCTGTGGCCAATGTTTTTCTTTTCCAGGTAAAACAATCCAGCCCTTCTTTTCCATGTTCCAGCGTTGCTTAAAATTCCCTCCAGACGAGTTGACGTCCAGCTGTAAAGTGCCTGGCCAGACACAAAATTTCTGTTTTCCTGTATAGGATGACGTGCAAAGTTGCTCTTCCTGGTTATGCAGTACCCATGGAACCCATTCTTTCAATGACTCTGGAACATCTCTTTTTGCGGCAACGGGTGAGGCCAGTATCAAACCGATAACAACCAGTAATAATTCGTAATATAATTTTCTTTGGAAAGTCATATCATCCCACCATTTTCCTGTATGCGAGCAAATTTTAGTGTCTTTCTGATGAAAGTTTGTCACACATTTTCAATGTAAACTCCAGGGAATATCGAATAATCGCCCATATTCTTTATTCAAGGTACCCTTACCTTGGTTCACCACACATACATGCTCGACTCTTTGTTCATGATGTTGAGGTTCCGCGACTCTGAGCATGGCGAGAGGGCTGCTCCACAGCAAACATGAAGTGGCAGCAGGTGTTCTTCCCGAGGGTGGCAAAACCGGGCTCCTGGCGCTTCAAACCAATGGTTCAACCTTCTGGCCCTTTCTTCTTCAGAATACTCCGGATTGCAGCAGGAGTCGTGCAGCCACTGTTCAAAGGCATGGTTCAATTCCCGTATTTCAGTGGTCACAGGAGCAAAAAAGGCCTTAAAATTGTGAAACGAGAAACCTGAACCGATCAGCAAGACATTCTCCCGGCGTAAGCCGCGCAAAGCCTTCCCGATTGCTCTATGGCTGGAAGGGTCCAGAGACGCCAGAAGAGAGAGCTGAACACAGGGGATGTCTGCTTCGGGATACATGATTTTAAGAGGAATGAAAACTCCATGGTCAAAACCTCGTTCCTGATCCAGTTTTGCCTGTATCCCGGCCTGGGTCAGTACGTGATACAGCTCAAGAGCCAATACAGGATCACCTTTACATGGATATTCAATCTCATAAGACTCTTTTGGAAAACCGGAGTAGTCATATATCAATGAGGGCGTTTCGCTGGCAGTGATCGTGACAACTTCTTCCTCCCAGTGTGCACTGACGACAATAATGGCATCAGGACGGCGGAGATTTGCAGCCAGCTCCTTCAAACAGGTGACCAGCTCACTGTGCCCGGTGTCTTCCATCAGTGGCATCGGACCACCGCCATGAGAGATAAACAGGGCTTTAGGACTGTGGTTCATTGTTGTCTCCTTTCGACTCTCTGTTTGTCGATACAGGCGTAATTCTGTTCATAGAGAGTATATAAAAACGAATTCGCCAGTCAGGTTTGTTTAAGATATTTGTTTAATAATGAACCGCCAGCCAAATGGTTTTTATATCTGGTGCTGTCCATGCTACTTTGTGTTTTTGATGAGCTTTAATATTTAAATAATCACCTTCTTTCAGGTGTACGGAAGATTCATTGTAGAGAGAAATGATTGCTTCACCTTGTAAAACTAAGACCCATTCATTCTTTTCCTGGTCATACCATCCTGAATCTGGTGAGCTGTGACCTTCTGATATTATCCGTTCAATTGTAACGTTTTGGTTCTCGACTAAATTTTCAAAAACCTCAGCGGATACATCATCAGGGATATCTTCGAATATATTTTTCACGTGTTCTCTGTGTAGAGGATGCAAAGGATAAAAAACAAACAATGTTTGAATTGAAGAGGGACGTCAATCGTTCATTGCCCCAATTTACACCAGAATTGGTAAAACGCTTCCGGCAACGCACCACAATACTATGACCAGCGGAGAAACCCGCCACACGACCAGCAGTCCAAAGGCAACAAGTGCGATTGCCAGGTCAATGGGACTGGATATTCCTGTTGTGAATATAGGATCATACAGAGCTGCGCCTAATAAACCCACAACTGCTGCATTAATCCCGGCAATGGCGTTACCCGCTGCAGCGTTGTGGAATAGCGCCTGCCAGAAGGGGAGAACCCCGGCGACCAGCAGGAACCCCGGGAGAAACATAAAACACAGGGCCGTTGCTGCTGTGAGCCAGGAGTTACTGGCTGGTGAAATTACAGAGCCAAGATATGCGGAAAAGGTAAACATTGGTCCTGGAATGGCCTGTGACGCACCGTAACCTGCCAAAAAATCATTGGATGAAACCCAGCCTGAGGAGACAACCGAATTCTGAAGCAATGGCAGCACAACATGACCTCCGCCAAAAACCAGTGCACCGGCTCGATAGAATGCTTCAGCGACAGGCAGCAATCCAGATTCCGAAGTAGCCAGAGTGGCCAGCATTGGCAGTACAACCAGCAATCCGAGGAAGAGTGCAATAAGAATACCTCCGGTACGCATCCCAAAAGGGACTGGAAGATCGCTTTTTTCATTGGATGTAATGTTGCCACGAAGGAGAAAGACGCCGACTATTGCAGCCAGCGCGACAAGGGCCAGCTGAACCATGGCTGAGTTGAATATGAGCAAAGCGGCAGCAGAAAGGATGGCAATGGTTTGCCTCGGTGTATCGGGGCAGAGTTTTTTGGACATCCCCAGAAGTGCATCGGCAACGACGGCACAGGCCACTATCTTCAGGCCATGGACAGTGGCCTGCCCAACGGGGCCGGAGAGAAGAGGTAAGGCTGCCGCAAACCCGACAAGCAAAATGGCCGAAGGCAGCGTAAAAGCCAAAAAAGCAGCAAGTCCGCCGAGCCACCCTGCACGCAGTAAACCGATGCTGAATCCCAGCTGACTGCTGGCAGGACCAGGCAGAAACTGGCAGATCGCCAGGAGATGCCCGAACTGGCTGTCGTTGAGCCAGTGGCGCCGTTCGACGAATTCAGCTCTAAAGTATCCTAAATGTGCAATTGGTCCGCCGAATGATGTACATCCCAGCTTCAGAAAAGCCAGGAACACCTCCAGTATACGTCCCTGGCTTACGGAATATTTCTGACTTTTAATCATGCGATAACGGTACCTTGTGATGGCTGACGGGCAGGTAAGCGGCGATCTTCAGCGAGTCGGAGTGAAGCGTAACAGAATGGGTAATCGCCTGGTTATACAAGCTGTTTTTTTTGATTCTTATACCATTTACATTTTGTATTAACCAGAGAACGCAAAGAGTAACAATAGAACAACAGCAATTCTCTGTTTAATTTTAAAATCTTTTTTAAAGTTTTGTTGCCTTTATTCGCATGTTTAGAGCTTTCCTTTGGTAAAAAGTTTTTCGCTGTTCCGTCTTTTGCTTTTCCCTGTCTCCCGTCTCCTTTCTCCTGTCTCCCATCCCCCTGCCTTTACATTCACCAATAGAAAATGAAAATGGCATTTAGTACGGTCATAACTTAATAGGAATGGTGTTATTCCTTGTTTAATACTCAATAGAGTAACTTTGATATAAACAGAGTGGAATGTCATAATAATTTTTATTTCTTGTATGTCTTTTTATACATTGCAGGGAGTTGACCAGGTTGAAGATCCGCTGATCTGCCATGTTGGTTGTACACTTCAGGGCATAATAAGAAGGCCATGATCCACCCGCACCAGTTGCCTGACCTATGAGCATACACGTTGAGTCGACGTAGTCATGCCATTTCGTCTGGTTATCTGTAAACAAATCAGCCAGAACTCTTCCGTTGTCTGGCATGTTTTTCTCTAATTCCTCTGATATTTTCAGAGTCAGGGCTTCTATTTTACTGTTCTTTTTGTCTAATATCTCTTTCTGGCTTAATCCTGCATACATGGCACTGGTGTCAGGCCAGGCATTCTTGTCAGTTGCTTCTGCGATATTACAAAAGAAAATAAGGAGAAGAGTAATTATGTATTTCATATATTTCATATATTTAAAAGTGCAGTCTGGAGTTTATTGTTTCCGTGTGTTGGTGAAATTCAGTGAAATGAGTCGTTATGCTTCCTGTTAATATTTTTGAATAACATGTCCCCTGGATATCTCCCCGGGCAGTTAAGGGTGAATCTGGCACTTTTGGCAAGACTTCGTTGCATCTTAAATGCTTTCTTCCGTCCATGCCAGCAGCAATGGGCTTGTGATGATCGTGCTGTGCATAAAAAATATCCTGACGAACAAAAAATATGGGCGATTATTCGATATTCCCATATCTCAACCGTAGACCTGACCCCTCTTTTTTCATAATTCAACCAGTTTGGCCCGACCATTAAGCGCGGGTTGTCTCTGCCTCCTTGTACGAAGAGAGGTTTATATTGTTGTAATTGTGTAATAAAAGATTGTGGTTAGGAGCGTCTTATTGTAATTGGCTTGCTTTTTCTTTTGTTTGGTAGTACCATTCTCTTGCTTTTCCCGCATATCGAGTAACACCCTTACAGGAGAATCATACATGAGTACACAATCCATTTTTGCTCCAGCACAAATTGGCAGAGCGGGTGAAGACATTGCCATGCAGCTTGAAGCGGCCATTCTCGGGGAGAAGATCCTGCCCGGTGAGCGTCTTCCCAGTGAAAGAGAACTGCAGACCCAGTTTCAATGTGGGCGCGGCGTAATTCGGGAGGCTATCCGCGCCTTGAAGCAAAAAGGGCTGGTTGAGATCCGCAAAGGAGCAAAAGGCGGGGCCTATGTAAAGAATATCGAGATGACGAATGTCGGCGAATCACTCGCTCTTTTCCTTAAACAGCAGCGTGTCGCTCCTGGTCATATCGTTGAATTCCGCGAGAGTATAGACCGGGTTATTGTTGTTCTGGCTATTGCCCGGGCGAGTGCAGCCGAAAAACAGGCACTCATAGCGGAGACTGAAAAACTTCTGGAAATCCTCGAAGGAGAGACCCCGGACAGGGACAGCCTGGCAAGACAGGATCAAATACTGAATATCGCCCTGGCAAAGATGAGCAGGAATCCAATTTTTGAATGGGTTATGACAGCGATTCAACAGGGTTTCAGCTCCCATGACTATGCCCTGTATGATGATCCCGTATATTGCCGAAAGACGGTAGAGAACTGGCATGCCACGGCCTGCCGTATCGCTGAGAATGATCCCATGAAAGCGCTTAATTCGATATCTGCGCATTATGGCCTGCTGCACAGGTGTGTTGAAAATCAAAAAGCTGAATCAAAAAATGTTTCCGCTGATGGGCCTGATACTGCTCAAGTGTCTTAAAAAATCCCAAGACCATAAAGGTCCTGAAAATTTACAATTCTTCGCATTCTCCCTTCCCCGGGGATTGTAAAGTCTTAAAGAATAATTTTAGAAACAATGGAGTGAAGAGAAATGAAAGAGATCAAGTACGATTATATCATAGTAGGCGGCGGATCAGCAGGAAGTGTTATGGCCAATCGACTGAGTACCAACCCTGATCATCAGGTGCTGGTTCTGGAAGCCGGTAAACCGGATTATCGCTTTGATTTTCGCATTCATATGCCCGCTGCCCTGACGTATCTGCTCACCGACAAAACCTACAACTGGCTCTATGAATCAGAACCTGAACCGCAGATGCATAATCGCCGTATCGCTCAGCCCCGTGGCAAGGTCATGGGAGGTTCAAGCAGTATAAACGGCATGATTTACATCCGTGGAAATGCCATGGATTATCAAAAATGGGCGACGAATAAAGGTCTGGAGAATTGGGATTACGCGCACTGCCTGCCGTATTTCAGAAAAGCTGAAAATCGTCTCCACGGCGCAGACGAATACCATGGTTCAAACGGTCAACTCTGCCTGGAAACCGCGAAGTGCGACAACCCCTTGTTCAAGGCCTTTTTCAAGGCGACGGAGCAGGCCGGTCATCCGCTGACTCAGGATGTCAACGGGTATCAACAGGAAGGTTTCGGTAAATTTGACCAAAACATCTATCGGTCACGGCGGCAGAATGCTGCCAGGGCCTATGTTCACCCGGTGATGAACCGTGCGAACCTCAAGGTGCAGTGCAGGGCCATGGTTAAACGGATTCTTTTTGAGGGGAAGAAGGCTGTTGGCGTTGAATACAGCAAAGGCAGCAAGACACATAAGGTTTATGCCGGAGAAATCATCTTGTGCGGCGGAGCGATCAACTCGCCCTCACTGCTTCAGTTGTCAGGCATTGGCAACGCCAGTGAACTGAAAAGTATCGGCGTCAACGTTGTTCATGATCTGCCCGGCGTGGGGGAGAATCTGCAGGATCATCTGGAATTGTATGTCCAGTATACCTGCACGAAACCGGTCAGCATGTATCCTGCACTGAAATGGTATAACCAGCCGAAGATCGGCTATGACTGGCTGGTCCATCGCAAGGGTGCAGCGGCCACCAATCATTTTGAGGCAGGTGGTTTTATCCGCGGGAATGACAGAGTCAAGTACCCGAATCTACAGTTTCATTTCCTGCCGATTGCCATCCGTTATGATGGCTCGGCCCCTGTAAAGGGCCATGGCTTCCAGCTTCATGTAGGGCCAATGAATACTGATGTGCGCGGGCACGTTAAGATAACTTCAGCGGATTCTGCAAAATATCCGAAAATCTTTTTTAATTATCTCTCCACGGACCAGGAACGCCAGGAATGGGTGGAAGCCATCAAGTGTTCCCGTGAAATAATCGGGCAGACAGCCTTTGATGACCTGCGTGGAGAGGAACTTTCACCGGGGGCGAAGGTGCAGAGCGATGAAGAAATTCTCGACTTTGTAGCCCATGAAGGCGAAAGCGCCTACCATCCCTCCTGTACCTGTAAAATGGGGTATGATGATATGGCTGTGGTCGATTCCGAGCTGAAAGTGCATGGGGTAGAAAACCTGCGAGTCGTTGATGCATCGGTTTTTCCCTCCATCACCAATGGCAACATCTATGCCCCGGTTATGATGGTGGCAGAGAAGGCCGCAGATCTCATTCTTGGCAATACTCCTGAAGCTCCTTCAGACGCAGACTATTATATATATGACAGGGAGGCTGCTCAAAATGGATAATACTGTACAGAACATGTATATCGGTGGCCGCTGGCATTCCGCTGTATCTGGAAAAACCCGCGACATTATCAATCCCTTCAACGGCAAGGTTATTGCCGAGGTTGCTGAAGGTGATCGAGAAGATGCACAGATTGCTGTCCTCGCTGCCAGGCAGGCTTTTGACAGCAAAATATGGTCGGACCTTCCTGCTGTCGAACGGGGGCGTCTGCTCTATACGCTTGGTGACCGTATCGAAGCAGAGAGTGAGGTTCTGGCTCGGCTTGAAAGTCTTGATACCGGTAAGACAATGGCAGAAAGCCGTTGGGACATGGCCGATATTGCCGGCATCTTTCGCTACTATGCAGGACTTGCCGACAAGGATGGCGGGGAGATTATCAATTCTCCCATACCCAACAGCGACAGCCGGGCAGTCCGTGAGCCGGTTGGCGTTTGCGGGCAGATATCGCCATGGAATTATCCGCTGCTGCAGGCAGCATGGAAAATGGCTCCGGCTCTCGCGGCTGGCTGTACTGTAGTGATGAAACCCAGTGAGATTACGCCGCTGACCACGCTGAAAATCGCAGAAATTGCTGCCGAAATGGATTTCCCTGCAGGGGTCATTAATGTCGTACTGGGGCCGGGTGCAAGTGTTGGTGCCGAGCTCGCCGAAAATACCATGGTGGATTTGATCTCCTTTACCGGAGGTATAGAAACCGGCAAATCGATCATGCGTGCTGCCAGCACCAATGTCAAGAAAATCGCGTTGGAGCTGGGCGGCAAAAACCCCAATATCATTTTTGCTGACTGCGGCGATTTGGACGTTGCTCTTGATCGTGCCCTGGACGGTGTGTTTTTTCACGCCGGCCAGATCTGTTCCGCTGGTTCCCGGCTGATGCTTGAAGCGAGTATTCATGATCGTTTTGTTGAAAAACTCAAGAGCAGAATGGCAAAAATCCGTCTGGGTGATGGTCTGGTGGATGGCACTCAGATGGGCCCCTTGATTTCAGCACAACATCTGGCCAAAGTTGAAAACTATATGCGTGTTGCCGAAGCCGATGGAGCACATCTTGAACTGGGCGGCAGGCGTCCCGAGGCAGCGGATCTGCAGGATGGCTTTTTCTTTCTGCCGACACTTTTTACCGGTTGTCATCACGATATGCGTATCGTTCAGGAAGAGGTGTTCGGACCTGTCATCACTGTGGAAAAATTCACCGGGGAAGATGAGGCCGTACGGCTTGCAAACGGAACGATTTACGGGCTTGCCGCAGGTTTCTGGACCAGCGATCCCGGGCGTATCCAAAGGGTTGCCAGGCAGCTGCAATTTGGCACTGTATGGATCAACGACTTTAACGTCTATTTTACTCAGGCCCCATGGGGTGGTTACAAACAGTCTGGACTGGGGCGTGAACTGGGGCGTCAGGGTCTTGAAGAGTATACCGAAATCAAACATATTTTCCAAAACCACAATCCTGAACCCTCTGGATGGTTTGGCTTATGATTTTTTTGATAAAATTCAACAAGGAGAACGTATGCAATTGAAAAGAAGACGCAGTATCGCGCTCGCTTTATTGGCAGTAGCACTCCTGTTTACCGGTACAGCTTATGGTGCACAAGAGGTGCGCTTTGGTAATGTCAGCTGGACCGGTGTCACGGTAAAGACGGAATTGGGTAAGAATATCCTCAACAGCCTTGGTTATAAAGCCAGTAGTAAAACCCTGCCTGTCCCGATTATCTATCAAGCATTGAATACGGGCGATATTGATATCTTTCTCGGTAACTGGATGCCTTCCATGGCAACTATTGCCGACAAGTTTTTTAAAAAGGGTACAGTTGTCAAGTATGTTGCCAACATGCCTGGAGCGAAATACACCCTGGCTGCTCCTTCCTATGCCGTCGATGGCGGATTGAAAGACTTTCGTGATATTGCCAGATATGCCGACAAACTGGATTATAAGATCTACGGGATTGAATCCGGCAATGACGGTAATCTGATTATTCAGTCAATGATAGATGCAGACAAATTTGGCTTAGGTGATTTCAAGCTTATTGCCACCAGTGAGCCCATTATGCTCTCAGAGGTCAAAACGCTGAGTAAAGAAGGTCAGTGGGTGGTGTTTCTCGGCTGGTCGCCTCACTATATGAATCAGATCATTGATATGAAATATCTCACCGGTTCTACTGCGGAAACCTTCGGTGAAAATGACGGTACCGCCACTGTCTACACCAATATCCGCAAGGGATTCGACAAAGATATGCCGAATGTTGGTCATTTTCTTAAGAATTTCACCTTTCCAATCGCAATGATTAATGAAATTTCACTCATGCTGCAGGAAAACAAAGAGCTCAGCCACGCAGAAGCCGGTATGGCCTATCTGAAAAAGCACCCGGAAGTCTACCAGGGCTGGCTTGAAGGGGTTACCACCGCTGACGGCAGCCAACCTGCTCTTCCTGTCTTTGAGGCATACCTGCAGAAAAAATAATTGCAGTTTTTCGAATGGTAAAGCAGGGTGGGACTTCATGGTGTTATAAAAACGACAAGATCCTCTTCACCAACTGCTGATAAAAGGAAAGGCCCCGGAGAAATCCGGGGCCTTTTTGCTTTTGTGGCATCACGTATCTATGATTTCTATGGACTTGTTGTGTCATTTCACCGTTATCGTTACGTTTACCGTCACCGTGTAGACAAGGCATGCCTTGTCTCTACAACACCATTGCTGAAATCACTGTTGTGCCGATTTTTCACCAATGATGTGTAATTCTATTTACATTTTGTATTAACCAGAGGATGCGAGTAAAGATAGAACAACAGCAATTCTCTGTTTAATTTTAAAATCTTTTTTAAAGTTTTTTGCCTTTATTCGCATGATTAGAGCTTTCCTTTGGCAAAAAGTTTTTTGCTGTTCCGTCTTTTGCTTTTCCCTGTCTCCCGTCTCCTTTCTCCTGTCTCCCATTCCCCTGCCTTTGAATTCGCCAATAGAAAGTGAAAATGGCATTTAGTACGGTCACAACTTAATAGGAATAGTATAGCAGCCAAAAATAATTCTTGAGAAGGTTTTTTTGGAGTGGAAGAGGGCTTTAAGGAGAAAAAAGGTATTATCTGGGCGTAGAGCCTTTTTCAAAGTTGAAAAGATTCTCTAAGGGCAAGGAATGAGTATTGTAATGTTGTATATTACAACAACAAAACAAAGAGTTGGTATGGGCCGACCCCGTGGACCATCGTCCATGTACCCCCAACTCATGCTGCAAAAAGGAGAAATGTTATGGCAAGGTTTACACTTTTCAACCATCGTCAAATATTTAGTCTGGCAGTATCAACCACGCTGGTCTTTGCTCTGTCTTTCAGTACCTGGGCGAGGGATGATCATGCTGGAAATGGAAATGGAAATGGAAATAGAAATGGAAATCCGCATGACTCTCAGATGAGAAATACAGAGGGTGGCGGCTCAGTGGGCATGATACTGCGTAAAGCTGTTCACCAGGAAACATCACAAAAAAAAGGAAACGTTCCTTCCCAAAAGAGACATTCTTCGCATGACTCTCAGATGAGAACCACAGAGGGCGGTGGCTCAGTGGGCATGACACTGCGTAAAGCAATTCAAAAGAGCGAATCATACAAAAAAAGAGACGTTCCTTCCCGGGGACATCTGCCCAGAATGTCTCCGCAGGTCCAAAATCGTCCACACAAAAGACAAGACTACTCCCAAAAAAGGGAATGGAAGTACTGGGGCCGTGAGTATGGTCGTTCTCCCTGGCAAAATAACCATCGGCCCCGACATGGATCGATATATCGGGCCCTGCCGACGAATCACTTCAGGTTCTTTCTTGGCGGCGTGCCGTTTTTCTATGCCGCAGGTGTTTATTTTCAGCCAGGCAGCCAGGGATATGTTGTGGTACCGCCGCCACTCGGAGGCAGGGTGCAGATACTGCCGGATGGATGTTCCCCCTTCTATTACGGTGACCGTCGATGTTATTCCTGTGATGATGTGTTTTACGAGGAGAGGGGCGCCGAGTATGTGGTAATCAACCGGCCAGCCCGTTATCGCCTTATTGCGGATGTCGGTGACGAGGTGGAGATTAATACCAGTGCCCTCAACCTTCGCATCGGACCGGGGTTCAGATACAATACACTGACGATCCTTTACCAGGGTGAAATTGCAGAAGTTGATGCTGTTGACGGCGATTGGTATTCCGTGATCCTTGAGGATGGCCGCCATGGCTGGATCAAACGTCAGTACACAAGAATCATCCACTTTAAAGAAGATCCGAAAGGATAAGGTGCCTGCCGATAACCGTTGAAAGTGAGTGCCGTTCACATTACTGCGCCTGTTGATTTCATGAAAATTGCCTGGTTATAATACCATTTACATTTTGTATTGACCAGATAACGTGACTGCGTGGGCATCTTTTTTGGTTATTACGAATGGATAAAAAGGATGTAAAATTGATCGCAATGGTGATAACGGTGACATTACATCATCATTGGTGAAAAATCGGCACAACAGTGATTTCGGCGATGATGTAGAGACAAGGCATGCCTTGTCTACACGGTACCGGTAAACGTAACAATAACGGTGCAACCGTAACCGAATACGGAATACCAATAACCCGCGAAAAATACCAATAACCCGCGAAACATACATGCCACATTTTCACCACGGGGTGATAACGCTGGCATTACACATCATTGGTGAAAAATCGGCACAACAGTGATTCCGGCGATGATGTAGAGACAAGGCATGCCTTGTCTACACGGTGACAATAAACGTAACGATAACGGTGGAATGACTTGTGACGCATGGAATAACCTGATAGCAATTCCCGGAATTATTAAGAGTATCTGTAGCCGGGATTTGGCCTCCTTAATTGGGGCAGAACTTAATGGGAATATTATTATACCAGGTTGACAGCTTCTTCATGGAATGTGCGGGCTGGTGGCAGTAACTGCTGAAAAGAGTCAAACGTTCCTAGCACTTCCCAGGACATCGCATTCACTTCACCTTGTGCACGGCCGGAATCTTCCATGTTCCGTCGATAATGGACGGTGAGGTTTCCTTCGGCCAGTACAGGCGAAGCATGGGAATGAATTTCCCGGCCGGTGCCGGGAGCCAGTTGGATTCCTTTTCGGGACCAGGATTCTCGTTTTGCAGGTAGAGATCTACCGAGCCATCGGCATTTTCCTTGAGGTGGTTACGCGCACTCAACGTGTAGCGATTCAGCGGGTTGGCAACGAAGAAGTACTCGGCGTTATACATTGTTAACGACCAGAAGCCGTTAACCGGCGGCATCTCACCCTTGTTGAAATGCATTACATACTTATTTGCCCCCGTATAAGGCTTGCCTTCTTTGTCAGTTTTTGTAGTCGGGTAAACCGCATCTTGTGGACGGTTGGCACCAAGGCCAATAGCAGTGATTAATGCCCGCTGCAGATATTGAGTACCGTAGAGCCCGGTATCTGTGGTAAAAGTCCAGCCATTATCTATTCTCCCTGCTGATTTAAGGTGGGCCATTATTTTTCCAAAGGCACTCTTCGGGACATCACGCAAGGCCTTTATTACTGCGGGATCAAGTGTATCCTGGTCGAATGTTTGCCCGGGAACGATACCAAGCCGAGCCATCTTCTCCAGCATCGGGGCATCTTCCCTGGCTGGGGGGTTGTTCTTCATGAGCATGGCCAGCCTGTTGAAATAGTCGGCACTGCTCAGGGCATTCACCTGGTCACGCACTGACATTTTCATGTTGATGCCCGGGTCCACTTTGCCTGCCGGGGGCGTGTAGGACTTGCCGTAAGAACTCAACGGTACGATGGAAATGGCATCCTGCATCTTGTGTACTGCAGCATAGTCTTCCGGTGTGCCGGTGCAGTAAATGCGCCCCAGCAGCCAAACCATGCTGGTGGGTGACGTGTATTTTTTCACGCCCTCCGGCAGCGTGCCCTGCCAGCCGGGGCCGGTTATGGCGTATGTCTGCGGGCCAGTGCCGGTGGTGCGCTTCCCAGGTGCCTGGAGCACATTGGTCCAGCCATCGAGTATTGGGAACAGAGAATAGCGGTCGTTCGCATCGGGCAGGTTCAAGACCCAGGGTTCTTTACCTACGTCAATCCAGGCGGTGGTGTACAGGGTATCTGCATTCGGTGAGGTAACCTTCCTGAAGGTTGCCGCCGGATATTCACGCACTCGAAGGAGATGCCCCATGGGCGCTCGCGTACCTTTCGGTTCGCTGACATTGGTCATCACACCTCGGGTCATATCCATAGTGATCAATGGGTAGCCGAAGATATAGACGTCTTCAGCTATTTGCCGTGCCTCCTGCGCAGAGATCTTACTGGCGGCTTGTACGTGGACTGCCATAAACGCCGAGCACAAGACGAGTGTAAGCGCCCAGGTGAGTGTCTTACGTGTTGCGGTTTTCATTACTCTGTATCCCTTTTTCTCTAATGGGGTGGAAGTAGTAGTTGAGCTGGTGGCTCCGGAAATGACCTGTTTTATTTCTCCATGAGATACGGAGATAATTTTTCACACACGGCAGTTTCTGAGTTCTGTCAGCCAGTATAAAAACGCGATGCCGCCAAACATGCCGCCCAGCCACGAGACTCCTGACCATCCGCCAAACTCGAACACATATCCCGATGACGCGGACCCGATGACACCGCCGAAGAAAAAACAGGTCATGTACGCTGTCGTGAGTCGGCTTCGCGCCTCGTTGTTGAGCGTGTAAATGACGCTCTGGTTGAGGATGTGCGAGCCCTGCTGACCAATATCAAGCAGCACGACGCCGACGATGATGGCGGAAAGGTGTGTACTGTAGACACCCATGATCACGAACGCGATAACTACCAGCGCCAGCAATATCCCGGTGGCAGGCCGTGTGTCGCCACGGTCATGAATCTGGCCTGCAAAGCTTGCGCTCAGGGCGCCGGCCGCTCCGACCAGGCCAAACAGGCCGATGATTGAGTCGCTGTAGCCGTATGGTGGTCGAGCGAGGAGAAAGGCGATTGAAGTCCAGAATACGCTGAACGCAGCAAAACCGCAGGTCCCGTAGACAATGCGCCGTCTGAGCAGTGGCTCCTCACGGAACAAAAGAAACACTGAGCCAATCAGCGCCGGATAGGACAGGCGAGTTCCGCCTCGACTCTGCGGCAACATCCGCCACAACACGGCAGATTGAACTATCATAATGACAGTTGCCAGCCAGAACACCGCGCGCCAGCCACAGGCGTCAGCAATGAATCCCGAAACCGTACGAGCCAGCAGAATACCCAGCAGCAGGCCTGCCATGACTCGACCTATGACGGCACCGCGCTGCTCATCTGCGGCGAGAGCTGCGGCAAAAGGGACCAGCACTTGTGCAACTACCGCCGTAAGGCCGATTGCGAGACATGCAAACAGGAACGAACCAATCCCGGGCGAGATGGCGGCTCCCGCCAGCGCAATTGCTGTTCCCGCAGAGACGACTGTGATCAGCTGTCGTCGTTCGAGCAGGTCACCCAGGGGGACGATCAGCGCGAGGCCTATGACATAACCCAACTGCGTCATCGTGACAATGAGACCGGTTGTGCCTTCGGAGGTGCCAAATCTCTGCGCCAGCGTGTGCAGCAGCGGTTGCGCGTAATAGAGATTAGCCACAGCCATCCCACAGGCGACAGCCATGACATAAACCAGCAAATTGCCCGGTTTTAACGGTGGTATTTTGGGAGAAGAGTGATCTTCGCTGTCATATTGTTGAATCGTCAATGTGGTGTAACCTCTGTACTGTATAACGTTTGAGCTGGCTGCATGCCGCAAAGGGTCCGTCCGGTTGAGCGAAGGGGCAGCAGCTGCACGAGCTTGACAGATAAACGCATGAGACCATTTACATTTTGAATACACTAATACAAAATGTAAATGGTCTCACCGTATTGTTTCGTTAATATCTTCTCTTTATCTTTGATCTAAAACTTCCCTGACTTTTGCCGCCAGAGCTTCTATAAGAACAGGCTTTTCAAGGAATGCTTTAATGTTAAGACTTTTTGCTGTCAAGGAATCTAACTTTTCACTGTATCCTGAACAAATTATAATAGGGATATCAGGTCTTATTTCTAATATCTTTTGTGCTAACGTGTTCCCCGTCATTTTTGGCATAGCCATATCCGTTATGACGAGATCGAATTCTTTTGGGGTGGAATTAAAAAGAGACAAGGCATCTGAGGGGACCTGTATGCCTGTAACTTTGTACCCTTTATTTTCAAGAACCTTAACACTCAATTTCACAATTGCCGGTTCATCATCCACAAATAATATTCTTTCGTTACCACCCAGTGATTTAGGGTCTTTTTTTTGTTTTTGCATATCGTTGGTTTCTTGAAATGTTATAGGTAAGAAAATACGAAAGATTGTCCCTTTGTTTTGCTGGCTTGTTACATGGATGTCTCCTTTATAATTTTTCACAATTCCATGGACAACGGATAACCCTAAACCTGTTCCTTTGCCTATTTCCTTGGTTGTAAAATAGGGTTCGAATATTCTTTCAATTTTATCAGGCGGGATACCCACACCATCATCAATGACACTCAAACAGATGTAGTCTCCTGATGGCAGGCTGAGATCAGGATCAGGATCGATTTTGTTTAGAATCACTTTTATTGTACCGTTTTTATCTTTTATGGCCTGATACGCATTGGTACAAAGATTCATGGTAATCTCATGGATTTCAGTTGGATCGCATAAAACATAATCTTCACCATCATACAATTCCTGCTGAATAGTAATGTTGGCTGGAATAGAGGCGCGTAATAATTTCAAAGTGTCTTCAATCAATGGTTTTATGATAATTGGCATGAGAACCTGTTCTTTTTGTCTGGCAAACAAGAGTATACGTTTGACTAAATCCCTTGCCCGTTTGGCGCCATCCAGGATGTCTTTAAGATTCTCCTGTGCTTTATGGGTTTGAGGAAGCTCATCCATGATCATTTGGGTGAATCCCATGATCGGAGATAATATATTGTTGAAATCATGGGCAATTCCACCCGCTAATTGCCCGATAGATTCCATTTTTTGTGCCTGAATTAATTTGCTTTCCAGTTTTTTCTTCTCCGTAATGTCCTGCCCCACAAAGATAGCCGTCCTTTTATTTTCAAAATCAACAAATACAGAGGCGCCTAAAATCCATAAAGTTTTTCCTTTTCGATCGATTATTCTGAGCTCTATCTGAGAATTTGATTTTTTATTTTCAATGTTTTTCAATCGGGCGGTAATAATTTCATGAAACTCGGGAGCAATTATTTGAATAAAGTCTAAACCAATAATATCTTTATCTTTTTCATAACCTATCGCCTTTACCCCTGCAGGGTTTGCGTAGATAAATTTTCCCTCTTGAATCAAAAATATAAATTGTGGGGAGGATACAACTAATGATCGAAATCTTTCTTCGCTCTCTTTTAAGTGTAATTCTGATTTCATGTGGTCGGTGGTGTCAATAAAAGTTCCAATCATCTTTCGCGTCCTGCCTTTTTCATCGCGTTCATAGACAGTATCGCAGGACCTAAACCATTTCCATCCGCCTTTTGCGTGTTTAAAACGGTAATCAATGTTCAGGTTATCGCCATCAGAGAGATCTTCCACTACGGATCGTATATGTTCAGACACTTTAGGTTGATCCTCAAGATGAAACAAACTTGAAAACCCATCACTGCCCATTGACGTAATATCTTTAAGTGTGTATCCGGTCAAGGCTGTGTACTGTGGATTTATATAGATATTTCGACCCAAATCAAGATCGTAGATATATATACCACCGATGGATGCTTCAAGAATTCTGCGTCTCGTCTCTTCAGCCTGCTTGCGTTCCTTAATCTCTTTTTTTAAGTCAATTGTTCGTTCTTCAATTCGGTCTTCTAATTCATTTTTATTTTTTCTTTCTGTAAGAAAAAACCAGAATATTATTAACAATAGTATAATAATTATGAACACATAAAAATAAATGTAAATGGCGGTGTTGTACCATTCAACTGAGACCTCTCCGATAACCTGCCCTTTATGGAATATTTTGGATTTAAAAGGTCTAACCCTGAAGAGTGAGAGTGATTCCAAAAAGACATCAACAGGATTATCCAAGTCATGTTCGATAGATATAAATTCTTTATTGGAAGGAAATAAAACATCGAGTTTTCTATATTTATTAACTTTGCAGGCCAGCTGCAGATAATCTTTGGCCAGGTCAGGATCGAACGACCATAATGAGTAAGAGATAACACTTGCATGGTTATCAACATTCTGCTGCTCATTCAACCTGTTATATTTATCCAAAGAAAAAATAAAAAGGAGATATAACAACGTAAAAAACAAAATCACTATGAAAAAAATTCGGTTCCTTTTCAAAATAATTTCCCCTTTTATGTTTTTATGATTAGATCAATTCCTGTGAATGCTAACTTCCCGATAAAAGGTCACTAAAGACTCCTTAAATCTTGTGAGTTTAAATTTCAATGCCCATCGGGTTAATAACATGCTGTACGTTCACGAAAAAATAATCATTTAGCTGAGTTTTGTTGAGATCCATAGAGTATTATGACTCCTAACATAGATATTTACCTCTAGCTACCATAGAAACTTATTATTTCAGGGAAGTTCCAGAAGTTTTCAACACATTTCGCATTGTCAATACGAAACCCTTAAGATGGGCCCCCATGTCCCTTCTTCATTTTGAATCAATCCACATTCACATCATTGGTGTTGTCCAGCATGCCCCGTAACTTGACAGCCAGATCGGATCTTGAAAAAGGCTTTTGTATAAATGAGGCTCTTTCATTCAGCATCCCCTTATGAATGATTATATCTGCTGTATAGCCGGACATAAACAAAAGCTTGATATCCGGATAAAACACCGAGAGTTGTCCGGCCAGATCCCGGCCATTCATCTCGGGCATGATCACGTCGGTCAAGAGCAGGTGAATTTCCCCTGCATTCTCATGGGCGAGCCGGATGGCTTCCCCCCGGAAGTGTCGCGATAATGACGGAGTAGCCCAGCCCTTCGAGAATCATCTGGGTCAATTTCAAAATTGCCGGTTCATCCTCCACCAGCAGGATGGTTTCATCTCCCCCTGGAACAGGTTCTCTCAAAAGATTGTTTTCTGATGTCTCCTCGGCAGACATGCAGCGGGGCAGATAAATTTTGAAGGTGGTGCCCTGACCCGGCTCACTGTAAACATTGATGAACCCTTTGTTTTCTTTGACAATGCCGTATATCGTCGCAAGACCAAGCCCCGTGCCCTTACCCATTTCCTTTGTGGTGAAAAAGGGCTCGAACAGGTTGTTCAGAGTTTCCCTGTCCATACCGCAACCGTTGTCACTGACCATCAAAAGGACAAAATCACCGGGGATAACGTCTTTATGTTCAGCACAGTATGCCGGGGCAAAGGTCTTCATGTCGGTTTCAATGATAATTTTACCCACATTGCTGATGGCGTCCCGGGCGTTCACGCATAGATTCGCCAGGATCTGATCAATTTGAGACGGGTCAATCTCTATGGGCCACAGATTCTCAGAAGATTTCCAGACAATCTCGATATCCTCGCCGATGAGTCTCTGCAACATGATCAACATTCGCCTGGTGATCTTGTTCAAATCAAGAATTTTGGGCTCGATGATCTGTTTTCTTGCAAAGGTCAGCAGTTGTTTTGTCAGGTCAGCCGAATGTTGAGCGGAATTGCGAATTTCTTGAAGATTACTATAAAGCGGTTCGGATGGATCAATCTCCTCCATGGCTGCCTCAGTATAACCGAGAATCACGGTGAGCATATTATTAAAATCATGGGCCACGCCACCGGCCAGGCGGCCCACGGATTCCATTTTATCCGCCTGGGTCAACTGGGCCTGGAGTTTCTTATTTTCTGCCTCAGATCTCTTCCGTTCTGTTACATTGCTTATCACGATGCGAAAAACAGACTCGCCGTTATACTGCGCATCTATGGAAGTCAGATGTGCCCAGAAAAATTGACCAGCCTTATTCACCATTCGCAGCTCGCACTCCTGGGGTTCCCCGGACTCAAAAAGCAATTTGCGGTGCAGATAGTAGATATCCTGGTCTTCTTTAAGGATGAACCCGGAGAGCGATCGCATGAGCAATTCGCTTCGGGCCTTGCCCAGCAGGGTGGCGGCACTGAGGTTGGCTTCCAGGATAATTCCCTGCTCGTTGAGTGTAATATATCCAATCGGTGCAAAATCGTAGAGATCCAGGTAACGAGCATTGGAGACGTCGAGTGCTTGCTGTGCAATGCGCAATTCTTCGTTCTGCATTTCCAGCTCGATCTGATGCACCCGCAGCTCATGGAACAGCTGCTTTATCTCGGCCTTGGACATGGTATCAATCTTTTCCAGGGGGGCTTCTTCCAGGACGCACTTTTCCGCTTCTCTGCGCAGCATTTGCCCTGCCAATAATGAGCCTGGCAAAGGGGCAGAATCTTGAGTCTTTTCCTTCATGATACCTCCTTTTTTTATTTTGCTGTGGCTCGTTCCGTTGTTGCGATGGCATACATCTGCCCGGCTTCATCAATCAGGGCGGTGGAGATGATCGAGACCTCTACGACAGAACCATCTTTGGCAATCCGCCGGGTAAGATGCGGCTCCAGAATGTGTGCCTGGCTGAGCTGATAAACCTCGTCCAGAGCTTCTTTTTGCAGTCTCTTTGGAATCCGGTCCCGGGCATTCATCAACAGCGCCTCAGCCTCGCTCCAGCCATACATCCGCACCGCCCCCGGGTTCCAGGCCAGAATGCGGCCTTGCAGATCCTGGACAGTGATGGCATCGTGGGCATCGCGCACCACCATGGCCAGACGGAGCATCTCATTTGTCTTTTGCAGAGCATCCCGGGTCTTCTTCATCTCTGTAATGTCTAAAAAGGTGACGACTGCACCCTCAATGACATTATCAAGCGTGCGGTAGGGCTGGATGCGCATGGAGTACCAACTGCCATCCGTGATCTGTACCTCGATCTCTCTATGTATCAGGGTGTCCAGCACAGCCTGTAAGTCGTCCATCAGACCGTCATAATTGACCAGGTTGGAAACGATGTGACCCAGGGGACGCCCTACATCGCTCTGAATCAGATTGATAATATGGGTGGCCATGGGAGTGAAGCGCAGGATGCGCAAATGACAATCTACAAAAACACTGGCAATGCCTGTACCAGCCAACAGGTTGTTCAAGTCGTTGTTGATTCGGGACAGCTCTACCACCTTGGTTTGCAGTTCATTGTTGACAGTGGCCAGTTCCTCGTTCACGGACTGCAATTCCTCTTTGGAGGTTTCGAGTTCTTCATTGGTGGACTGCAACTCTTCGTTCACGGATTGCATTTCCTCGTTGGAGGAGTTGAGCTCTTCATTGGTGGTCTCAAGTTCTTCGTTCGTGGCCAGGAGGTAATTTTCTTTGGTTTGCAATTCCTTCTTGAGCGCTTTGATGCGAATGTCAGTGTCGGACGCCGCAGCTTGTGTCTGGGATTTCAGAACATCCTGGGGGGTCGGGGGAAGATCAACCACGGGCTCTTTTTCGAGGATGACCAGGTACAGGGGCAGCTCAAATGATGACTCTGTCGCTATCGGGTGAAGAGTCAGGTTGACCGGGGTAAAGCCGTCATTGGTTTTGACACGAAGACCGGGACAGTGCACAACTTCACCTGTCCGAATACTTTTATGCAGTGCTGTAGTCAACTCTGGGCGCAACCCTTCCCGTGCCAGTGTGAGGATATTGTTGACACTGATCTCGCCCGGGGGCAATTCCAGATAAAGGCCGGTACGGCCGTGCAGGTAAAGGATGTCGCCCCGGGTATTGACAAGCGCCGCAGCAAGCGTCATCTGCTGCAGGAGCGCCGTTTCGACCAGAGTGCGGAATGAGGATTTTATAGCAGTGACGGTCTCTGGCAAAGCTATATTCACCGCTGTTACGGGCGGAAGGAATCGACATCTGGCAGGACCTTGCGTGCCGTCGAAATTTTCTTTGCGTTGATACAGTTTGGCTTTTCGGTCCAGCACAGAAAACAGATCGCTGCATTCCCCCACAGTCTCTGACGTACCCAGAAACAGAAACCCGCCTGGAACCAGCGCATAGTAGAACAGGGAAAAGAGTTTTTTCTGCAGGTCCTGGCCAAGATAAATCAAAAGATTGCGGCAACTGATCAGATCAAGTTTGGAAAAGGGCGGGTCTTTGGTGAGGCTCTGCTCAGAGAAGATCAGCATGTCACGGATGCCTTTGTGGATTCGGTAGGCGGTACCGTTGGATTCGGCCGTAAAAAAACGCCTCAGTCTCTCCTTTGATATGTCTGTGGCAATGCTGGCCGGATACAGACCGGCCCTGGCCGTGGCAATGGCCTGATCGTCGATGTCTGTGGCAAAAACCTGTACTTTAAAACTCTGTTTCATGGCTTCCTGTCGTTCAGCCAGGAGAATGGCAAGGGAATAGGCTTCTTCACCCGTGGAACATCCCGGTGACCAGACCCGGATAACGGCAGTCGTGCGCTTGCCGGCAAAGAGTTTCGGGATGACCTGGTCTTCAAGCACCTTGAAGGCTTCAGCGTCCCGGAAGAATTGGGTTACACCAATGAGCATGTCCCGGAAGAGCGCCTTCCCCTCGGCCGTGTTCTGTTGCAGATATTGAACATACGCGTCCATGGTCTTTAACTGGTGGACCGTCATACGCCGCTCGATGCGGCGGCGGATGGTACTCAATTTATACTGGGAAAAATTGTGGCCGGTCTGGGCGTTCAGCAGGATAAAAATTTTCTTCAGGGCATTTTCGTTTTTGGGCGTTGGTGCGGCAGGGGGAAGAGAGGCTCTGTCCATGGTGTGGGACACATAGGCCATGAGCCGGGCAGGCATTTCAGCTGGCAGCAGCTCGTAATCGACGAGTCCGGTGTCGAGGGCGCTGCGTGGCATACCGTCATACTCAGTGGAGGTGAGATCCTGGGCCATGACCATGCCGCCCTCGCCTTTGATGGCCCGTATGCCAAGGGTGCCGTCACTGCCGGTGCCCGATAATACGATGCCGATGGCCCGCTCTTTCTGGTCCCGGGCCAGGGAGCGAAAGAAAAAATCGATCGGCAGACGATGCCCCCGGGGGGCGGACGGCTCCAGCAACTGGAGGGTACCGTTCAAAAAGGCCATATCTCGGCCCGGCGGAATGATGTAGGCGCAGTTGGGCTGCACACTCATGCCATCCTCGACTTCAAAAACCTGCATCCGGGTATATCTCTGGATAAGCTCGGTCAAAATACTTTTGTGGTCCGGAGCCAGGTGTTGAACGAGGACAAAGGCCATGCCGGGATCGGTGTGGGCGGGCATACCAGAAAAAAATGATTCAAAAGCGGCCAGCCCCCCGGCCGAAGCCCCGATACCGACAATGGGAAAATTGACAGGGGCTTCATCAACAACAGCGGGCTTCATGATGGCCGTTTTTGAAGTCTTTGATGCATCTGTCGCCTTTATTTTTTCCTCTTTTTTACGTACCATTTTTTGCTCTATCGACCTGTAAAACTAAAGTTTATGAGTTTCATAAAAGCTCAACATCACCCAGGTGACGACCAGAAGTTGCCCTCGGGTGGGTTTGCTCACTGCACCCGGCAGCTTCCGAGCATATTCCTGTAATAGCGTATAATACCAATTATATTTTTTATTGACCAGAGAACGCGACTGCGTAGGCATCTTTTTTGGCGATGACTAATGAGTAATAATTCGTGTTTATCCGTATCCATTCGTGATTCCTTTTGCATTTTGTAACCACGAATGGACACGAATTTTCACGAACAGGGACAACGCATTAAACGAAAACGTTTGTATCCGGAGTTAAGCCGTACAGTGTACCTGGATTATTAATCAACTTTGGTAGTCATCCAAAAGTCGGGGTTGAGCGTTTTACGCTCTCATATTCTGTGCTTTCCGTGTCTTCCGTGGTTTACCAGGAGCATTAGAACAGACTCTGCTCCTTATGGGCCGATAAGCAGAAACAATACATTGCCATAGTTCTCATGCAGTTTGCTCCCACAGAAAACATCAATTACCTCAAAGCAAATAACAGACAGAATTCAACCACAAAGGCATTCTCTTATGGTTTTTTCAGTAATAATTCGTGTTTATTCGTGTCCATTCGTGGTTCCTTTTGTCGTTTGTAACCATGAAGGGATAAACAGGATATGAAATTAATCTCATTGTTCAGATAACGTCTTTTCCAGCAGTTCATTAATGCGATTCACGTAATCTTTATTCTGGCAAGGCTTTGACAGATGATAAATATATGCATCTTTTTGTTTCAATTCTTTTATGGATTCCAAAAATTCGATATTTCCGGAAATAAACATCACGGGAACGGTTTGATTTGTTTTTCGGATATGATGATAAACATCCATGCCGTTGATTCCTCCCGGAAGAACATAATCCAAACTTACAAAATCATAAATATTTCTTCCAAAGAGCTCTTTTGCCATCTGGCCGTTGTGTGCAATATCGACCTTGTGATGACAAGGTTCACTTGTCAATATTCTGTATTGAACACCCGAGATAGCTGCTTCATCTTCAACGAGAAGAATATGTTTTTCAAATTGTATTATTTCTTTTTTTAGTTCTTCTTTTTCTTGAGTGGTTAATTCCTTTTTAATGACAGGTAAACAGATTGTAAACGTAGTCCCTGCACCTGCTTCTGACTCAATTGAGATAGAGCCTTTGTGCTGCTCAACATATTTTTTCACATTCGACATTCCATAGCCAGTTCCCTTTATCCCTGCTTTATAGGAACCTGTTACATCCCTGCTTCCTTTTAAAGTGAAAGAAGGTTCATAAATATTTTCCAGGTTTTCTTTTGAAATTCCACATCCATTATCCTCAATTTCAAAACAAATTTTATTATCAAGGCTGTATGTTCTCACGATGATTCTGGGAAACTTAACCAGACTTAAGGCATGGATTGAGTTTTGTATCAGATTTACAAGTGCATGCTCGATCATCCCCGAGTCAGCAAACAGTTCCGGCACACCTGTTTTATCTTCCTTTATCAGTTCAATTCCTTCGAGATCCTTTCTTAACAGGCGAAGAACAAGATCAATTTTTTCACTGATTCTGAAAAATTCCTGTTTAGGCTCCTGGTCTTTGGCAAATGCAACCAGGTTTTTTGTTAAATTTTTACCCCTTATTGTTTGTTCAACTATTAATTCAAGTGTTTCTCTTGTTTCGGGTTTCTGACAATCCAATAAGGTAAGCTCGGTATTACCCATAATAATGCCCAAAATATTATTAAAATCATGGGCCATTTTTCCAGCAACCTGTCCAACCAATACAAGTTTTTTATGTTTTTCTGCAAGTATTTGCATTTTTATTTTTTCATCTTCTGCTTTCTTGTGATCTGAAATGTCTCGAAAAATTCCAACTACTTTTGTTGGTGTTCCTTTATAATCTTTAACAATTTCAATATTCATGGAACAAAGATGCCGGGTACCGTCCTTATCCGTAAAATTAATTTCGTAATCTTTGAGAGTTCCTTTGTTTATAATAGACTCAATAAGTTTATGATTATCAGCAGAATTTGTATAAACATCATAAACTGATTTCCCAATAAGTTCTTCCCTTTTATATTGAGAGTATCTTTCAATTGAAGGGCTGACTTCTAAAATTGTTCCATCAAGACCAGATTCAAAATACACATCTTGAATATTGTTAAAGATTTGACGATATTTTTTTTCATTCTTCTTTGTATCTGCTAAAAATTTTTTATATGAATTTGTATAGACTTTTATTATAGGTATTGTCAGTAATAAAAAGAAGAGCATTGTTGCAATGGATTTTAATAAATTTTTATTGAGCAAACTTTTTACATAACTAATGTCATAATCTGCACAAGCCAAATAATTAATTCCACCTGGTGATTTTTCTGGAACCATTACAGTTCTCACTGTTCCCCATTGATCACTAACAGTCTTATACATTGGCGTTTTCTTTTCAAAGGCATTACTGAAATTTTCATCAGCTCCCTCATACTCATAATAATAAAATGTTCCTCTTTCATCTTTGGGGTTTTCTATGAGATCACTCGTAACAAAAAAGAGTTTATCCTCTTTTTTGATAATTGTATAAACATATTTAATACCTGTCTCCCTAACCAGGCTTGTCAGTTTATTCGCAAGATATTTGTCTTCGTCAATCGAGATAGACTGTGCATCAATTGCTCTATCATGAAAATCATCCGGCAGCATGTATTTAAGAGAAATAGCGGTGTTATAAAGCGTTGTATCAACATCCTTTAAAATTTCTTTTTTTTGATAATCATTATCCCAGAAACCATAAAGAAATAAAGCGACGATGTACGCAATAATAGCGAGAATGAACCACGATCTATTAAGTGTATTTAATGAGGGCATTTATCTTTTCCATAGTCACGTGTTGTATTAAATATAAAGCACTTTTGCCATTTTCTAAAATGATCTGTGAATTCAATCTGAATTCTTCGTGTTCGATGGTGGTATTTTTTCTGTCCGGAGTCAAATCCGATAATTTGCAGAGCATCTCCCTCACCAGTCCAGGCCACATCTTGCATAAATAAAATTTTCAGTATTTGATGTAAGATTCATCTCTATTGGAAATAAACCTTAATATGAAAACTCAACAATACTTGCATTATTCTTCAATAGAGCTGTTTTCAACGATACCAGAGGTGTTGCACTTATTACTTGAATTCAGCCTTGCAGCTTCGGAAAGCAGAGATTATTCACGACGTAAAAATCAGGAAGTTACCCCCGATTTCAGCTCTATATTACAACAATCTTACTGGATATTTATTTAACAGGATAACCGTCAAGTTACAAATATTTAGTCAACGCGTCACTTGATTTGGGGCGGCAGACCAGGATAGTTCTACAACAGAGCGGGCGGAGAGGGATGGAGGGAGAGGATTACTTCAAGGAAAAATCCTCCGGAAGGCTGGAGGATCTGCAGACATATCAAGGTATAAGGGAACCTTGAATCTCCACTCTAAGATCAGCAGGCATGATGCCGAGACCACTGTGAAGACTGGCGCGGTTGCAGTACGTCAAAAAGGCGGGAAAAAGCAAACCCGAACAGTCTGCAGAGGCAGAGGGGGCGGGGCGAGGCTGCGGCCCTGGTGAGGAAAGCGCCAATAATTTCGTCAAATAACAATACCGCCGGGATCGGGGCTGTCAAAAAATCTTCTCTGCTGAACCGGGCAGGGGACCCGATGACAAAGACGGCGGCGATGGAGAGAGAGCGGCATCTCAAGAAAAGCACAGGAACAGACCGCGATTTAATCTCGGCTGTGATGTCCCGATCAATTCAGATCGTGATCCGTCCCCTGTTTACGCTCTAATTAAGATCAAACATAGCCTCAAGGTCATGTCTGGAATAGGCCTTGAATGCGAGCATGGTATCTGTTTTCTCAATACCCTCTATATTTAGGATGGCCTTCGTTATTAAATCAGAAAGAGAGTCATTATCTTTCACTCTCGCAATAGCAACCAGGTCGTAATTTCCTGTTACAGAAAACACTTCAGAAAACCCTTCAATGCCAGCTAATTTTTCAGCTACTTCATTGACCTTGTTTCTTTGAATCTTCATTAAAATTATGGATGTGACCATGTTTTATTTCTCCATTAGATACGTAGATAATTTTTCACAACGTAAAATTAACAGGTTTACCCAAAAATTTCTGCTCTCTATCACGACAATCGTACTGGATATCAAAGGTATCTCTGCGGAGAACTTTCTCCTGTGCCTCGAATATGAACGAGATACAAAATTATGCAAAATTCCCTTAAAAGAAAAACTCTCCGGCACGCCAGAGAATTTGTAGACATATCAAGGCGTAAATTCCCGCCATGACATCATCAAGCATGATACCGAGACCGCCGTGCAGATTGCGGTCCAGCCAGTTTACAGGAAAGGGTTTCAGCACGTCAAAAAAGCGGAAAAGAGCAAACCCGAGCAGCCAGCAGAGCGGGTTATCCGGGGCGGGGACTGCTGCCATGGTGATGAAAACGCCAACAATCTCGTCAATAACAATACAGCCGGGATCCGGGCGGTCAAAAATCTTCTCTGCTGAGCCGGCGGCAAGGGTTCCGATGACAAAGACGGCAGCGGTGATGGAGAGATAGACCGGCATCTCAAGGCCGCGCATGAAATACCACGGCAAAAAGGCAAAGAGTGAACCCCATGTCCCCGGGGCCTTTGGCAGCAGACCGCTGTAGAGGCCGGTGGCGACAGCAACGATAAGCCGGGTCACGCAGACTCCTCCGGCTGCAGGCTGGTGCCTGCGGCCAGGTTGGCCCCGCGCAGCCAGTCGGTTGTTTTCATCCGTTTTTTCCCTTCCGGTTGAATCTCACTGATCTTTAGCGCATTGGTGCCGCAGGCGATAACAAGTCCCGTCTCATCAGCCTGGATGACAGTTCCCGCCTCAACCACGGGGTCAAGATACACAACCTCAGGCTTGAACAGGCGCAGTCTTTTCCCATTGAAAAAACAGTAACCGGTCGGCCACGGATCCAGTCCTCGGATGAGAGATTCCAGCTTCACCGCATCCATACGCCAGTCGATCAGGCCGTCTTCCTTTTTCAGCATTGGTGTATAGGTCGCGATGGAATTGTCCTGAGGGGTGGGGATAAGAGTCCCCTCTTTGAGCCCGCAGATGGCACGCAGCAGTGTGCTGCTGCCAAGGGCGGCGAGCTTGAGGAACAGAGACCCGGAAGTCTCCCCGGGATCGGGAAGAATTCTGGAACGGCAGAGAATATCGCCGGTGTCCATCTTTTCGTCCATCTGCAGGATGGTTACGCCCACTTCGCTGTCATTGTTTATGATTGACTGCTGAATGGGCGCAGCACCGCGATATTTTGGCAGCAGGGAACCATGGACGTTGATGCATCCCAGTGGCGGCAGGTCGAGCAGATTTTTGGGCAGCATGCGACCATAGGCGGCAACGACGATAAGATCGGGCTGGTAGGAGGCAATCCCGTTTTGGAATTCCTCACTGCGAATGTCTGCCGTTGGCTGGAGCACCGGGATATCGCTGGCCTTCGCGAGGACCTTCACCGGAGGCTGCTGCATTTTTTTCCCACGTCCCTTCGCACGGTCAGGCTGGGTGACAACCGCTACTACCTCGTCAGGACCGTCGAGCAGGGCCTGCAGGGAAACTTCAGCAAATTGCGGGGTGCCCATGAAGATAATGCGCAAAGTCTCAGTCATGTTGTTCCACCCTCACCCGTTTTTTCACTTTCTTCTTGTAAAGATTGCGCTTGAGACGGCTGAGGTGATCAAGAAAAAGAATTCCGTTAATGTGGTCAATTTCATGCTGCAGCACCACGGCAAAGCGGTCTTCAGTGGAGAGCTCAAGAACCTTGCCTTCAAGATCCTGATAGCGGACGGTAACCTTTTGGGCCCGTGTCACGTTGGCAAAGAGTTCAGGCACAGAGAGACAGCCCTCTTCGTCAACCTGGCTGCCCTCGAATTCAATGATCTCCGGGTTGATCAACGGCATGCAATCTTCTTCTTTCCCGCTCTGACGACTGAAATCCACCACGATCACTTTGAGAGATTTTCCAACCTGCGGGGCGGCAAGCCCTACACCCGGGGCATCCCACATGGTCTCAGCCATGTCTTCGACAAGTTTTTTCAGCCCGTCATCAAATTCCGTAATCGTACGGGTTTCTTCCCTGAGGACATGATCCGGGTATTCGTAAATTTTCAATTTTGTCATGAGAGTATTTTCCTTTTGCTTTATTCGGCAACTGCCTGATAACAAATGTAAACACTTTACATTACTTCCTGATGGCCAAACGGGCAAGTATATGCCCCGGATTTTCTAATTTATCCGATGAACTGCCAGGGATGAAGTAGTACACTGTATATTCTTGTTAACAGAAGGAGGGGTATTATGAAAACAGTGGGAATTGACGTCGGCGGCACTAACGCTGATGGTGTTTTACTGGAAGGGGAGCGCCTGCTTGCCAAGGCGAAAATCCCTGTTGATCACGACAACTTGAGCGGGGTTATTATTGCCCTGCTGGAAAAACTTCTCGGTGACAGCGCGGGCGAAGTTGATCAGGTACATCTCAGCTCCACCCTCTGCACCAACGCCATTGTCAATGGTGAGATGGACGAGGTGGGGATGCTGGTGCAGGCCGGACCGGGATTAAATCCGGAGTTTCTCGACTGCGGTGAGAATCTGGTCTTTCTTGATGGAGCCATAGATCATCGTGGCGGTTTAATTCAATCACCCCCGGTCGCAGTGGTGGATGCTGCTCTGGCCGATTTTTCGGCAAAAGGGCTGCAGTCGATCGGCGTGGTGACCAAATTTTCTCACCGTAACCCGCAGGTGGAGCAGGAACTCGCCCGCAAGGCAGCATCTTTTCCCCATGTCACCTGTGGCCACAACCTTTCCGGGCTTCCCAATTTTCCCCGGCGGGTCTATACAACCTGGATCAATGCCGGACTCAAGACCCGTTTCCAACAGTTTTCCGAGGCAATTCATGCGGGTGTGAAACGGCTCGGTATCACCGCACCTCTCTCTGTGCTCAAAGCTGACGGAGGCACTATTCCCCTCGAACGGGCAGAGGCGGTTCCCTGCGAGTCAGTCCTCTCCGGTCCCTCGGCAAGTGTGATGGGGGCACTGGCACTTACTCCGCGAGAAAAAGATTTCGTGGTCTTGGATATTGGCGGTACGACCACCGACATTGGTCTTTTTGCTGATGGTGTCCCGCTGATGGAGCCCTATGGGGTAACAATCATGGGACGGCCGACACTTATTCGCGCACTCAACACCCGCAGTGTCGGTCTGGGAGGTGACAGTGAGGTGAAGCGGACAGCGGACGGATATGTGATCGGTCCGCAGCGCCACGGTGTTCCTGCCGCCTTCAGTGAAGGTAAAATCACAGGAGCGACTCCCTCTGATGCCATGGTGGTGCTTAATCGCATGGAAGGGAATCGAGAACGCGCCACTGAGGCACTGCATCTTCTTCTTCCCAATAATCCGCCGGAAGAGACGGCCAGAGAGGTTCTTCTGACCTTTGGCCATAATATCAAACTGGCCGTTGATCAGATGGTGGAAGAGGTCTTTGCCCGTCCGGTCTATACCGTCTCTGCGCTGCTTGACCGGCAGCGACTGGAACCGGCGGAGATCATTGCCGTGGGCGGCCCCGCCGAGGCCCTGCGCGGCGAACTGGCGGCGGCTTTCGACCTGCCCTGCGAGGTGCCGTTGAATTACGAGGTGGCCAATGCCATTGGTGCTGCGCGAACCCGGCCGACACTCTCTGCCTCTCTCTATGCCAACAGCAGTGACGGTACGCTCTCCATACCGGAGATCGGGCTGCACGAGAAGATTGGGCGCAGTTTCGACATGAAAGACGCCGAGGAACGCCTTGCTGCGGCGATTCGCCATCTTGCGGCTCAGGCTGGTCTTGAAGGGGAACTTCCACCGGTGGAATTTGTTGAGCGGGAGGAGATGAACACGGTACGCGGCTTCTCCGCCACCGGGAAGGTTATTGCTCTCAAGGCGCAGGTTCAGCCGGGTTTGGCAAACGTGTGAGCCCGTCTTGCCCTGCATCTTTCCAGCAGGGCTTCCATGAGAGAATCAAGGAGAAATTATGACAAGATATATGCCTCAGGCCGTACGCAAAACCGGCCTTATTCTGTTCCCTGCCTTTGACTGGTGTATCACCCCGGATCACCCTGAGCGTGAGGAACGTCTGCTTTACACCCGTGACCAGATCGTTGAAGAGGGACTGGAGGATGTGGACGGAATTGAATTTTTCAACCCGGAGCTGGCGGCATACGCCGATATTGATCGTGTTCACCTCTGTGCGCCTTCTTCAAAAGCTCTGCTTACCGAGTCTCATCTGATCTCTGCCGGAGGGGCTGTCCGGGCGGCGAAAGCAGTGATGGAGAAAGAGGTCGAGCGGGCCTTTGCAATTGTCCGCCCGCCGGGCCATCACGCCATGCAGACCGTCTTCGGGGACCGTGGTTTCTGTGTTGCCAATATTGAGGCGGTCATGGTGGAATATCTCCGCCGCCACTACGGTGTGCGTCGTATCGCCATTGTGGATACCGACTGTCACCACGGCGACGGTACTCAGGATATCTTCTACAACGACCCCGATCTGCTCTTCATCTCCCTTCACCAGGACGGTCGTACTCTCTATCCGGGCACCGGTTTTCAAAATGAGGCGGGCGGACCTGCCGCTCAGGGGTACACCATCAACCTGCCCCTTCCACCAGGTACCGGTGAGGAGGGGTTCAGCATGGTGACGGACCGGGTGGTGCTGCCTTTGCTGGACGCCTTCAAACCAGAGCTGGTACTGAACTCCGCTGGACAGGACAACCACTACTCTGATCCCCTCACCAATATGAATTTTACCGCCCAGGGGTATGCCCGTTTGAACAAGGCGATTAATCCGGATATCTGTGTGCTGGAGGGCGGGTATTCCATTGAGGGGGCGCTGCCCTACACCAACCTTGGTATTATCCTTGCCATGGCCGGACTGGATACCGGCAATGTGCGTGAGCCGGACTACGATCCGCAGCGTTTTGTACAGTCAGCATTGATGAATGGGCAGATTGAGGGAATCTGCCAGAACGCGCTGGAGATCTTTGCAGCGCGTAAGAAATGGGACACCAGTGTCTGCCGTGGAGAGGAAGCGGTGGAGCGGAAGTCGATCTACTACGACACCACCGGTTTTGGTGTCGACCAGGTGAGACACTATAAACTCTGCCCGGATTGCCCCGGATACACCGAGGTTGAAGCCAGCGGGGCAGGAGAGCTGCTGCATGGTTTCACCGTGCCTTTCAATGCCTGCAGTAGATGTCAGCAGGCGGCGAGGGATGCTTTCACCCGTGCGGCAAAGGCAAAGGGGTCCCGGGAGCAGGTTGTGCTGCAGGACCGGGTGGCCGATATCTACGAGACTGCCTGACATCAGGTTTGTTTTTTCTGAAAATGAAGCCCCGTATCGTCTTGTGCGATGCGGGGCTTTTTTTGTATGCAAAAGACGGAAAGACAATTTTTTACCGCGAAGAACGCGAAGGAACACGAAGAAAAGCGGAAAGAATTTGAGAACAAAGATTTTACAATTTAAAGCGGGAAGGATGGAAAAAGGGAGGCAGGAGACGGGAGAAAGGAGACAGGGAAAAGCAAAAGACTGGATAGCCAGCGAAACACGCTAAATTTTCTCTAATATAAAATGTCTTTTTTCGCTGTTCCGTCTTTTGCAGGAACACCTTGAAACATTCTCATCCCACAATGAACATCATCCGGTTATGTTGCCCTGCTTTTTCCCGTCTCCCGTCTCCCGTCTCCTTTCTCCCTTTTTAATCGGATTCCCGCTCTTCTTTCTGCCTGAAAAGAGAGTGCAGGTCATCAAGTATCAGGTAGAGGGCGGGGACAAGGGCGAGGGTGATAATGGTGGCGAAAAGGATGCCGAATCCCAGCGAAATGGCCATGGGGATCATGAACCTCGCCTGCCTTGATGTCTCAAAGATCATCGGGGCAAGTCCGCCGAAGGTGGTGAGGGTGGTGAGCAGTACCGGTCGGAAACGGCGATTGCCAGCGAGGAGCACCGCATCCCGTGCCGTTTTTCCCTCAATCCGTTTCTTATTGGTATAATCTACGAGGACGAGGGAATCGTTAACCACTACGCCGGAGAGTGCCACCATGCCCATCATCGACATCAGGCTCAAATTGTAGCCCATCAGCAGATGTCCATAGACCGCACCAATAATACCGAAGGGAATTGCCATCATGACGATGCCCGGCTGAGTATAACTGCGGAAGGGGATGGCGAGCAGCAGATATATGCCGCCGAGGGCATAAAGGAAGCCGAGGCCAAGTGCCCCGGTACCTTCCTTGCGATCAGCCTGGCGTCCCTGAAAGCTCCAGGTGAGGCCGGGGTATTTTTTGACGAGCTGCGGGAGATCTTCTTCTGTGAGGGTGGCGGCAACAATCTGGGTGTCGCCGATAGGAACAACATTGGCTTCGACCGTTACCGTGCGGTGGCTGTTTCGCCGGGTGATCGTGGTATAGCCGGGTGCCTTGCTGAGATCGGTAATATCCCCGAGGCTGACCCAGGTACCACCGAGGGTCTTGATGTGCATGTTTTCAATACTGCTCTCCTGGCGGCGTTCCTGTTCAGGCAGGCGAACCCGCACCGTTACTTCGTTGTTGTTACGCTGCTGGCGCAGGGCGATTGCTCCCTGCCATGCGCTGCGGATCTGCCGCCCCACTTCAGTGGAGGTGAGGTTGAGGCTGTGTCCCCATTCATTCACCTGGTAGGTGTACTGCATCTTGCCTTCCGCAAAACCCTTGTCGATATCTTTCACCCCCGGGAAATCCGCAAGGCGGTCGGCGAGTTCTTCGCTGGCTTTATCCAACAGGGCGATGTCGCGGTGGCTCAATTCTATGGTAAGCGAGGATCCGCCGCCGGGCCCGCCACGATCTGCTTCGAAGAGGAGGGCGTTCAGTCCGCTGATTGTACCAACCTGCTCACGCCACAGGTGAGTGAGTTCGCCGGTGCTGATCGGGCGCTCGTCAGAGGGAGTAAGGATGGCCCGCAGGCGGACCTCATTTTCGTTGATTCGTCCGGTGGTGGCTGCGAGCAGTTTTTTGCCGCCGTGTTGTGCCACAACCTCTTCAAGTCCTTCGAGCAGTGTCTTCTGCACCGCCATCAGTTTCAACTGCGGGCTGCCCCAGGGCAGGGTGGCAGTGACTTCTGAGATATCTCCTTCCACCCTTGGCATGAGGATCATTCGCATCCGGCCACTCTTAACATAGCCCGTAGTGACCAGCAGGATACCCACCATCAGTGCGACAAAAAGATAGCGCAGATTAATGGTAACTCCCAGAGCGGGGATATAGAGCCGATGTATAACAAACTGCATGATGCGGTTGGACCTTTGCTGCAACCGGAACATAATCGAAGGCAGCCACCCGCTGCCGCTTTTTTTTGAATGAGCAAGGTGGGAGGGCAGAATGAAAAGTGATTCAAACCAGCTGATCGCAAAAGTGGAGATGACGACAATGGGAATTACCCGCCAGACCTTGCCTGACACCCCCGGCACAAAGAGCATTGGCATGAAGGCGACGATATTGGTGAGGATGGAATAGGTTATGGGGATGGCCACGTCCCGCGCACCGAGTACTGCTGCCTCTACCCGGGTGAGACCGCGCTGGCGGTATTCGTAGATATTCTCCCCTGCAATAATGGCGTCATCCACCACAATCCCCAGTGCGATGATGAAGGCGAACATGGAGATCATGTTGATGGAGACGTCAAACATCGGCAGAAAAAGAAGGGTTCCGAGAAAGGCGGTGGGGATCCCCATGGTGACCCAGAAGGCCAGTTTAAACTCGAGGAAGAATCCAAGTAAGATCAGTACGAGGGCGAGACCGACGAAGGCATTTTTCAGGAGCATCTGAAGGCGATCGCGATAGATGGTTGATCTGTCATTGCTGACCGCCCAGTGAATCCCCGGCGGCAGAATTTTGCTGATCGTCTGCATCGCTGCAACGGTATCGTCGGAGACGCCGATCGGGGTCTCCTTTCCCACACGATAGACAAGGAGCTGCAGGGCGGGCATCCCGTCGTAGCTGCTGGAGCGGGTAACGTCCTCAAAGCCCTCTCTGACGGTGGCAATATCGCCGAGAAGGACGCTGGCACCGCTGCTGCCGGTAATAATCGGGATGGTGGCGAACTCTTCAGCGAGGTCGCTGCGGTCTTTGAGGCGGAGGAGAATCTGGCCGCCGGAAGTTTCGATCCTGCCGCCGGGAAGTTCCACTGAGGCAGCCCGGATCCTGGCGGCGATCTCCTCATGGCTCAGGTTGTAGCGGCGCAGGGTCGATTCCGGCACTTCCACCTCAATTTCATAGTCGCGGGGATTGTCGATTTCCACCTGGGAGATGTTGTCGTACTGCAACAGGCTGTCTTTTACCCTGTCGGCGGTACTGCGCAGCAGTCCGTAGTCCACATCACCGTAGAGATTGAGGCGCAGTACCTGGCGTTTGGTGACGATGAGGGTAACGACCGGCTTTTCAGAGTCTTCAGGGAACGTGGTAATGCGATCCACTTCAGCCTGGATATCCTGAAAGACCTTTTCTGTATCTACGCCGTCATGCAGTTCGGCCACTACCGTGGCATTTCCTTCTGAGGCTGTGGCATGGATTTCGTCAATCTCCTCAATCCCGCTCAGCCCTTCCTCAATGGCGAGGATGATGCCCTGTTCCACCTCTTCCGGGCTGGAGCCGGGGTAGCTGACGCTGATGCTGACGGTATCAAGCTCGAAGGAGGGGAAGACCTCCCGCTTGATTTGGCTGCTCATCAAGAAACCGCCGATAATGAAGATAATCATTACCAGGTTGGGAGTGACAGGGTTGTTGATCATCCACGCCACGGCACCTTTCTTGAGGCGCTGAAATTTTCGGGGAGAACTTTGCGTGCTCACAGATTTTTCTCCGGGCCGGGAGCAGGCTGGCTGCTCTGTTCAGGTGTTTGCCCTGCGGGCTGAACGTCTGCGGTGGGAGCGATTTCTGCACGGGGAGAAGAAAATGAGGAGGTGATCAGCTGGTCACCCGGCTTGAGGCCTTCACTGATATAAAGCGTGTCCCCCTCGCGTGCGGCAATGGTGACCGTGCGGATGATCATCTGCTTGTTTTCACCGAGTATGCGCACGGTGTTGTTTTCGTGGAGCATGGTCCGATTGAGGACCACCATGTCGTGGAGGACGGGGCCGGCAATCTCAACCTGTACGAAACTGCCAAGGCGCAGAGGCTGTTTCTGACGATTCTTTGCGCGGAGGCAAAGCGGATCTTCAACCTGTGCATAGACGACGGCCATGCGGCTGGTTTCTTCAAGGGAAGAAGCGATATGGGTGACAACTCCGCTGTGGGTATCTGCGCCGCTTGAAATCAGCACCGGAGATGCGCTGCCGGGTGTATCGCTGATCCATTTGAGCTGCTTCTCCGGTACGGTGATGCGCAGCAGAAAGGCATCGGTCCCTGCCAGGGTGGCGAGGGTGGTACCGATCGCAATTCGGCTGCCCCTGTCCACTGCTTTGGAAATCACCACGGCGTTGAAGGGGGCACGAACCTTTGTGTCGGCAAGGTCGCGTTGCGCCATTTTCAGCTCTGCCCTGGTAGCGGTGAGAGCGGCGCGGGCGGCATCAAGCTGAGGTTTGCGCAGTATCAGATCCTTCTCTCTGCTGTTCACCTCGCGGTCGAGCAGTTCATACTCCTTCTCTGCCACACGCTGATTGCCCATCTCAAGGTCGAGAGCAGCGCGGGCCTCGGCCACTGTCCCGCGCAGACGGATCAGGGTGAGACGGTAATCTTCAGGGTCAATGGTCAATATAACCTCGTCCTTCTTGAAAAAACCGCCGGGGGTGAAGTGCGAATTGACCTTCTGCACCTGTCCGGAGACCCGGGGGGTGAGGGTGATGGACTGATCGGCGATCACTGTTCCCATGGCGTGCAGGCGAAGCTCACCCTCGCCCGTTTTTGCCGTTACCACTTCCACTTGCGGCGTCACGGTGGTATGTCGTTGTGTCTTTGCTTTCGGCGGGGTCTTTATCAGCCATGTAGTGATCAGGGCGGCGATGAGGATGATGGCGAGCGTCAGCCCTGCCTGCAGGAGTATTTTCTGTCTGTGTGTTCTTTCGGGGTGTTTGCTCATGGTCTTCTCAGAAGAATGACGTGATGACGGGGGCTGCTTCTTTGCTCTCCGGCGGCAGCAGTTCTCCCGGCAGACCGCCACTGAGTGCGCGGTAGAGGGCGATGCGGTTGGAGAGGAGCTGGTATTTAATACTCAATATGTCGCGCTGCAGATTCTGTACGGTGAGGGTGGTGGAGAGTACCCGTTGATAACCGAGGGTACCTTGACGATAACGGCGGTTGATCTGTTCAACGCTGTCACTGGCGAGTTTCAGCTGCTTTTCAAGGCTGAAGAGCTGCTTGAGCAGTGCTTTTTCATTGTTGAGAGCGTTTTCCACTTCGTTAAGGGCTTCGAGGACGGTTTGCCCCCAGGTGTAAAATTTCTGTTTTGCTGCGGCGACGCGGCGATCGACTTCGGCCCGGCGGCTGCCACCGTCAAAAATCGGAGCAGTGAGGCTGGCCCCGAGGGTCCCGAGCCAGGTATTGAAGAGCTGGTGGGTACTGGTCCCGCCGGTGACCAGCGAACCCGAGACTGAGAGCTGTGGAAAACGGTTGGCCACTGCTGCGGCAGCATAAGCATCAGCTGACTCCAGGGAGTGAAACGCGGCGCGGATATCCGGGCGGCGCTGAACCAGCTCAAGGGGAAGGCCGGCAGCGGGCAGCGGCGGCAGCTCCGGCAGATTCCCGACCACCATTTTCAAAGGGGCGGGTGGTTTGCCGAGGAGGATGGCGATGCGGTGGTCAAGAATGCTGGCGCTGGCGCCGAGGACCTCAAGGCTGGTGGTGTTGGACTCCACCAGCTGCTGCTGCTGGAGCAGATCGGCGATGCCGGTCTGGCCGGTGATGACCTTTATGTCGATAATCTTCAAACTTTTTCTGTTGGTATTCTGCTGCTGGCTGAGCAGACTCTGCTGTCCCGCATTCTCCCGCCGGGCAAACCAGGTATCTGCCACCTCGGCGGCAATGGAGAGAGCTGCATTGTTGAAATCCTCTTCCCCTGCGGCAAGAGAGGCCCCGGCGGCCCGGTGGTTTGCACGCAGTCGACCCCACAGGTCGATTTCCCAGGAGGAGGTTACTCCGAGGCTGAAGGTGTCACTGGTTGTGTCGGATTTGAAACTGCGCTCAGAGGAGGCACTGCCGGTGCCGTCCAGGGAGGGGATGAGGGGGGCTCCTGCGATACGGGCGAGGGCCTCCAGTTCACTAACCCGTTCTCCGGCGGCACGCAGAGAAAAATTATCGTGCAGAGCACGTTCCACAAGGGAATTGAGTTCCTTGTCACCGAAACTTTCCCACCAGCGTGCTGAGGCTTCTTCTGCCCCGCTGGAGCTGAAATTCTGCGGTATCTCAAAGGGTGTTGCCGGGCGGGACTGCGCACGGAAACAGCCGCTGAGCAGGCTGCTGCAGAGCAGGGCAAAAAGCAGGGAGAAGAAGCGTGGAAAACGGTTGTATGTCAACATTGCCATAAGGGAACCTTGAATAATCAGTCTTTCGCCCATCTTCTTCGTTACAGTCAAAAATTTATCCTCGCAATATCAAACATATAGCTCCGGTAAATTTTCTCCTGTGCCTTGAATATGAACGAAATACAAGATTATTCAAGGGACCCATAAGTGAAGGAGGAGGCGTAAAAAGTACCATTACAACAGATGATTATACGCGTATTTATCTTTTGTCAGCAAGAGCTGTTCCCCTTTGCTTCGAAAAAACTGCATACTTTGTGGATACGGGCCCTGGCATCTTCCCGCATCTGTTAACTCTATGATATCTCACTCTCCCCGGACAGGTGATGAAGAGGTGGTGCGGGAAGGCTATCCGGCGAAGATAAAAAATTTGCGCAGGGCGTAGTTGATCATCACGGAGGTGAAAATGTTACAGGCAAAGGCCCAGGTTGTGAGAACGTTGAAGCGGCGGATGAGCCAGCCCATGAGGATGGTGCCGAGGAAGATGGAAATTCCGGAGACGGCGTAGAAAAGCAGGAGCTCAACGAAGAAGGTGTGTCGTCCGCCCTGAAAAACCCATAATACGTTGGTGATGTAGGCTACCATGTTGGAGATGAGGAAGGCTGTGAAATTCCCCAGCATGGAGTTCCGGGAACGGGTTTTATTGTCCACCCCGGCGGGATTGAGATGAAGATATTTAACGGCCAGGTCTTCAGCCTGCAGGGCCGGAAAAATCTTCCAGCAGACCAGATGAAAAATGACGATATGAACGGCGGTCGCCAGACCGCCGGTAAGAGCATATTTGATGAACTGGATAACCGCAGGGTTGTCTAAAAAGGGCATGGGTCAGAAATCTCATTAAATTAAACAAACAGTATATCCAGAAAGAGCATCTCTGCGGAGCAGGTCGACGCAGAAATGCAACCCCGGCTCTTTCTTCCGGCAAAAAAGACCTACTCGGCATCCACCGTGTCAGCCTTCCCCCCGATTCCTTCGATATACTGGAAGAAACTACCGTAGAAAACATTGAGCAGGTTAATTCTTTCCTGCTGATCCTCTCCAGCCTTTTTCAAAGCCACAGAGAGGGGCATGCGCCAGGGAACATCCACGTGGCCGATACCGGGAGCGAGGTCAAGCCATTCCACGGTTTCCTCAGCAACCTGCTGGTACAAATCACGCTGCTTTTCCTCGTCGAGATCTTCGAGTTCTTCATCGGTCATCAGCGTTTTCTCTTCCTTGAGATACTTTTCAAATGTACAATTTTTCTCGAGCTGGACCTCCATCGTTTCAATCTCCAGCTGATACAGTGCCGCGTGCATGCCGAGCATCAGGGCGGCATCCTGCGGAGTCATCCCCTTCACCAGCTTGCAGAGAAGTTCCTGTGCCTCGTTTGGCTGGCCCTCAAGGGTGTAGAGATGGTCGGCGAGCCAGGAAAAATAGAGTTCGGCATCTTCCTCGTTGTTGCAGACGGTGAGCGGGCTGCTGTCTGTCTTCGGCACTTCGCAGAAACGGAAATCCCGTCCCCAGCGGGTTCCGGCATATACCATGCCAATGGGGATGAGCTGCTTGTCACTGCGTCCCGGAAAGGATTCGCGGAGGATGGAGAGGACAAATGCTGTTTCATTCGGTTCTTCGTCATCGTGCTTGTTGCTGGTCGTCATGGGGTATCCTGTGTAATTTACGGAGAGGAGAAGTGTCGGTCTCTGCGTTGACTTTTGTCTGCGGATTCGTGATAATGCGCTTTCCCGGGTATTTTACCCGGAAAAGTACATCATCGCTGCTTAACTTTACCTGAATCCCGTTCCCGACCGCAATGAAATTCCTTCCTGCTCAGCTCCTCTATTTTTTCCAGAACAGAAAGACGCAGAAGAATGTCGCTGCGCTGGTTCGCTTCCTGCTCTTTGTCCTCTTGATTATTCTGTTCTATTCGATGCTTTTTCATTACATCATGGTTCTTGAAGGGCGCAATTTCAGCTGGGTGACCGGTCTCTACTGGACGCTGACAGTAATGTCCACCCTCGGTTTTGGAGATATAACTTTCTTCTCCGATACCGGACATATTTTTACCATTGTGGTGCTGCTCTCCGGAATTGTGCTGCTGCTGGTGATTCTGCCCTTCACTTTCATTCAGTTTTTTTATGCGCCCTGGCTGGAGGCTCAGGAGAGAAGCCGCGTATCGCGGGAGCTGCCGAAGGAGACCCGGGACCATGTCCTCCTTACTGAATTCGGGCCGATTACCGAGAGGTTGATTGACAATCTCAATCACCGACATGTGAAGTATGCAATTCTTGAACGTGACTGGCAGCGGGCGGCGGAGCTGAATGATCTCGGCTATCAAGTAGTACTCGGAGAACTCGATGATCCCGAGACCTGGAACCGGCTGCAGGTGCAGCAGGCGGCACTGGTGGTGGCCACTGGTGATGACCTCACCAATACTTCCGCAGCGTTTACCGTGCGCGAGGTGACTCAGGATGTGCCGATGGTGCTCAGCGCCACGGAGGAAAATTCACTCGATATTCTTAATTTTCCTGTAAAGGTACATGTTTTTCTCTTCCACCAGATCCTCGGGCGCCGTCTCGCCGAGCGTACGGTCGGTCTCGGCCGGCCGATCAATATCGTCAGTCAAATAGACGAACTGGTGCTGGGAGAGATCTCTGCCAGCCAGACTACCCTCGCTGGCCGGAGTCTCGGCGTTATTCTCGACGAGGAGCGCAGAGTGCATCGTCCGGAGGAGCGGGTGCAGGTTATTGGTTTATGGGAGCGGGGAAAATTTCTCGCACCGCAGATGGATGTCGTGGTCAGCAAGCGCAGTATTCTGCTGCTGGCCGGCAGTCTGACCCAGATGGATGCCTTTGAGGCACAGCATGTGTCTCCTTCTGCGGGGGAGTTAAACAATGCGCCGGTGCTTATCCTCGGCGGAGGACGGGTCGGCCGGGCAGTGGCCGAGACCCTGCACCAGCACTCACTGCGTTTTAGTATTGTGGAAAAAGATCCCGATACAAGGGAGTTGGAAAAGATTGTCAGCGATCATGTCGTTTCCGGGGATGCTGCTGATATTGAGGTACTGGAGAAGGCTGGAATTATGGAGGCACGGACGGTGATCGTCACCACCCGCGACGACGCCATGAACATGTATCTCTGCTTCTACTGCCGGCAGCTGCGGGCGGATGTCCAGATTATCAGCCGTACTACCCTGCAGCGCAGTGTGTCAAAGCTGCACACGGCGGGTGCGGATCTTGTGCTCTCCTATGCCTCAATGGGAGCGAACTCCATTATGAACATCCTCAGTACCGATGAAATTTCCATGTTTACTGAGGGGCTCAACATCTTTACTCTGCCAGTACCGCGCAGGCTCCTTGGGCAGACCCTTGCCGAGGGGCGAATCCGCGAGGTGACCGGTTGCAGTGTTATCGCTCTGCAGACCGGCAAAGGGCTGGTTGCCGGGCTTGGGGCGGAGACGCGGCTGGAGGGCGGTGAATCCCTTGTGATGATTGGCAGCAGCGAGGCGGAGGAGCGGTTTTCTGATTTTTTCCCTCAGAATTGAGGGGGGATCCGACAGGAGGAGGCAGCGGTTGTACGCAGAATGATACCATTTACATTTTGTATTGGCGGATTCAAAGGTAGTGGGACGGGAAAAGGGAGACAGGAGACAGGAAAAAGCAAAAGGTCTTTGTAGAGACGACCAATTTGGGTGTCTCCAGCACAACAGACGTTTCTACAATGAGATCAATTTTATATCCTGTTTATCCTTTCCTCATCGCCCAAAAAGATGTCCATGCAGTTGCGTTCTCTGGTCAGTAAAAAATGTGATTGGTATGACACCTGCAGGGAAGAGAACGTCTATACCTCTTTGAAGGTCCGGAAAGATAGTGTAGAATCTGCCAGATTACAGGATGTTGCTGAAAAAGAATGTCGACAGCCCTGGCAGATGTCCTTTTCGTCGATATTTTGCAGGAAGAGAAGGGAGTGCGGAGCAGGGAATATCAATTCCCAATGTGCCGTGGGGGGCAATAATACCATTCCGATTAAGTTGTGACCTCACTCAATGCCATTTTCATTTTCTATTGGCGAATGTAAAAGCAGGGGGACGGGAAACAGGAGAAAGGAGACGGGAGACAGGAAAAAGCAAAAGACAGAACAGCGAAAAACTTTATAAAAAATGCCCTTTTTCGCATGATTATACCATTCCTATTACGTTATGCTCGTTTTACAGCCTGTTTATCCATTCGTAATCGCCAAAAAAAGATTTCCACGCAGTTGCGTTATCTGGTTAATACGAAATGTACATGGTATAAAAATGGTTCCAGGACGGAAACAAGGAGAAGAAACGTGGATTTTGATGACATCAATCTGGCGATAATCAATCATCTCAAGGATGGCCGCAAGCCTTTTAAAAAGATTGCCGATATCCTTGGCCTTGCCGAAGGAACGGTACGGGCGCGGGTAAAAAAACTCAAAGATGAGGGTATTCTTGATATCACTGCCCTCGTTAATCCGGAGAGTCTGCCGAGTCAATCGGTATCCATCGTTGGAGTGTGTCTCACTGATATGAATCTGGTGAAGAAGGCTGAGCAGTTCAGCACGCTGCGTGGCGTGATCTCTGCCTGTGTGGTTACCGGCCGCTTCGATCTCATCATCACAGTTCTGCTCTCCAAAGACTTTCCGCTGGTCTATTTCTACACTGAGGAAATGTCAAAGCTTGAGGGTATCCGCTCAGTGGAGACGTTCGTCGTCTATAAAAGTTTCAACCTCAAGGTGCCTTTAATCATTACCTGAAGAGTTCTCTTCTGCACTGTGTTTTATCCTTTTTCATCTCTTCTGGGTGAAAAAGACCCCGAGAAGAATCATTCCTCCGGCCATTATCTGTGTGCCGTTAAGGCGTTCGCCCAGCAGCAGCCATCCCAGCAGGACAGAGAAAATCGGGATGAGATTTACACAGGCCGCCGCCCGGCTGGCTGTCACATATTTCAACGAAAAGTTATAGAGGCCATAGGCCCCGATGGTGATAACTGCCCCCAGATAGATTACGGCGAGAGTTCCGGCATTGTTAAAATCATGCGGCAGCTCTGTCCCTGGAAGGAAGAGCAGAGGAAAGAAGAAGATGCAGCCCGTTATAGCCTGTACTGCTGTGAGGAAAAGTGGTGAGTAGCGGCTGACGAGTTTCTTCATTGAGATGGTGTATACGGTGGCACAGAGCATGGCGACAAACTCAAGGAAGTTGCCGAGGATGGGGTTGGTCGCGTTCTCGCTGGCGCTGCCGGACAGTGTCAGAGCGATGACTCCAGCCAGCGCAAGCAGGGCGCCGCACCAGACGGTGCGCGACATCCGTTCACCCAGGAAGCAGGCAGCGGCTATCATTACCAGTACGGGCAGGATGGCGGTGATGACTCCCGCCTGAGAGGCTGTGGTAAAGTTTACGGCGTGGCCCTCACAGAGAAAGTAGAAGCAGGGCTCGGCGATTGCCATGATGAGCAGCAGTTTCAGATCTTCACGGCGGAAAAATTTCAGATGGAAGAGATCTCTTCGTCCGGCATAAAGTACGGCAAAACAGCAGCTGGCAATTGCCATGCGGCCGAAGATGACGACCATGGGATCAAAATACTGGAAGGAAAATTTCAGGGCGATGAAGGAGCTCGACCAGAGGATCATCGTGACGATCAGGGTAATACCGGCAATGCCAGTGACGGGCGCAGGAGTCATGAATGTTCCCAAAAAAATCCCCCGGCGCACGAGGCGGCGGGGGATGGACAGGTTGATGAAGCTGAAATGTAAAAACCTCAGTTCTGCAGGATCCATTCTCCGGTCTGCGGGTTGCGGCAGGCGGTGGTAAAGGTCTTCTGTACCTTGCCATCAATAGTAGCCAGAATCTCTGCCTTGCGGCAGGGAGAGGCTTGATTATGATCAGGGTAGTAGGCAGGTTGCGGGACTACTGAGTAACTGTTGCCCGTGTCCGGGTTCTCCCAGGCAACGGCACTGCCGGAGGGGCTGCTGTTATACACCTCGTTGAGGCGGATGCGGTCAGCCTTGTCCATCTCATTCCCGACGATATAGCCGAGGACAGTACCGATGGCCGCACCGAGCAGGGTTGCCTGAGTATTATGGCCGATGGCCTGGCCGAGCAGAGCTCCACTTGCTGCGCCGATACCGGCACCTGCGGTTCCTTTGGTAATTCCCTGATCAGCACAGCCTGAGAGGCTGAGGGTCAGGGCTGCTGCGGTAACAAGAGCGGCAAATTTTTTCATGATGTCCTCCTTTGTAATTATGGGTCGCTCCCTTTTATAAGAGAGCAACTCTTCATATCTTTTTTAGAGTCTTAAACAATCTACGATATAGACTCCCTGCTCTTTTTTCAAGAGAATAGTCGGAAGTGATATACCGAGTGCGCTGCAGTTTATCCAGCGGATGTTGCTTTCAATGGAAGATCAACAACTTCAATTACCTCTCCAAGGGCGGTTACACTTGGGAAAAGCGGAGAGAAACGGGGGGACAGACGGGAGCTGGCTCCGGCAATATGAAGGAGATGGCCGATGCCTGCCCCTTTCGCCGCATGCAAAACCTTTTCGGTGTCATCGGCAAAGAAGGTCCGCTCCGGCCGGTGGGGGAGAATGCCCTGCAGTACCTTCCAGAATGGCGGCTGTTCCTTGGCCCAGCCCACCTCTTCGGCGGAGATGATATGGTCAAACCAGGGGCGCAGGTCAATTTTATCCATCTTTACCGCCAGGGTTTTGGGGTGGGCGTTGGTAACGAGGGAGACGGGCTTGTCCATTTCGCGCATGGCGTTGAGAAAGTTAAGGGCCTTCGGCCGCAGATTGATAAATTCCCGGGCCTCGCATTTCAACGCGGGGATGTCCAGTTGCAGCTGTTCGGACCAGTAATCAAGGTTACACCAGGCAAGGGTATTCTCCACCTTTTTGTAGGTGGCGAGGAGTTTGGCACGCGCCTGCTCCAGTGTCCCACCGTTTTTCTGCTGCCACTGCGCCGGTACAAACTCCCCCCAGAAATAGTCATCAAAATATTTATCGAGCAGTACGCCGTCCATGTCGAGGAAGATGTGGTCGATCTCCTCCCAGGGAAAATGTATTTTCATTTTGTCTCCTTGAGCAGTTTATGAAACTCACGCAGGCTCTCAGTGACTGCGGCAAAGACTTCTGCCTCGGATTTCCCCCGCAGGCAGGAGTGTACGAGACGTCCGTCCGGAGTGAATTTGGCTGCCGTGCGTTTCTTCGTCTTCGGATGGGCGGCGAGGAAGGCGAGCAGCATCTCCGGGGTAAGGGGGGTATCGTCGAGGAAGGTGAAGATCAGGCTGTCTGGTCCCTGCTCCAGCTTCGCGATCCGCAGCCGGGCCAGCTCCCGCTTTACCGAGATAATATGCAGCAGGGTGGAGGTCTCGGTGGGGAGAGTGCCGTAGCGGTCACGCAGCTCGGCCTCGAGTTCATCACGTCGTTCTTCCTCCGCGCCGACAAGGGAGGCGATGCGGCGGTAGGTGATATAGCGCTGACTTATATCCGGGATGTAACTTTTCGGGATGTGGGCGGAAATCAGCAGTTTAACCTCGGGGTCAATCTCCTCCCGGCCGGTATCGCCCTTCGCCTGCTGTGTTTTCAGGTCGGTGACAGTTTTCTGCAGCAGGTCGAGATAGAGGTCATAGCCGATGGCGGCAATATTGCCGCTCTGGGAGATACCGAGAATGTTGCCGCCCCCGCGGATTTGCAGGTCACTCATCGCCAGTTTGAAGCCACCGCCGAGCTCGCTGGTGTCCATCAGGGCACGCAGACGCTCTTTGGCGTCGTGGGTGAGGTCGTCCAGTGACGGCACCAGCAGGTAGGCGAAGCTCTGTTCGCTGGCCCGGCCTACCCGTCCGCGGAGCTGGTAAATCTCCGCGAGACCGAGCATGTCCGCACGGTTGATGATGATGGTGTTGGCGGCGGGGATGTCGAGGCCTGATTCGATGATCGTGGTGGCTACCAGCACGTTGACCTTTCCGGAGACGAAAGAGACCATGATCTTCTCCAGCTCGGAGCCTTCCATCTGTCCATGGCCGACGGCAATGCGTGCCTCCGGCACCAGTTTCTGGATGAGGGCGGCGGTCTTGTGGATGGATTTTACCCGGTTATGGACAAAAAAGACCTGGCCATTGCGGCGCAGTTCCTTCGTTATTGCTTCCTTGATGACGAGTTCATCAAAGGGGGCGACAAAGGTCTTCACCGGGCGGCGGTGGGCTGGCGGGGTGGAGATAACGGAGAGGTCGCGAATGGAGAGCAGACTCATCTGCAGGGTGCGGGGAATAGGGGTGGCGGTGAGGGTGAGAATATCCACTTCCGCCCGCATTTTCTTCAGCTTTTCCTTGTGGGTAACACCGAAACGATGCTCCTCATCGATCACCAGCAGGCCGAGATCATGAAATATGATGTCTTTGGAGAGCAGGCGGTGGGTGCCGATGATAATGTCGATTTTTCCCGCTGCCAGGTCTTTGAGGATCTGCCGCTGCTCGCTGCCGGTACGGAAGCGGTTGAGGCAGGCGATGGTGACCGGAAATCCCTTGAGCCGCTCGGTGAAGGTCTGGATGTGCTGCTCTGCGAGCACCGTGGTCGGCACGAGAATTGCCGCCTGACAGCCCTCTTCCACCACCTTGAAGGCAGCGCGGATAGCCACCTCGGTCTTGCCGTATCCCACGTCGCCGCAGACGAGACGGTCCATGGGGCGGGGACTGGTGAGATCGTCAAGGACATCATGAATGGCCGCTGCCTGGCCGGGGGTCTCATCCCAGGGAAAGCTTTCCTCAAGTTCGTGGTAGAGGGCACCTGGCGGTGCAAACTGTCTCCCTTCCTTAATTTCGCGTTTCGCATAGATGTTGAGCAGCTCCTGCGCCACCTTCCACACCTCCTCCTTGATTCTGCTGGTGGTGGTGCTCCACGCCTGACTTCCAAGCTTGTCGAGGCGGGGTTCGCGGTTGGCGATGCCCTGGTAGCGGGAGATAAGGTTGAGTCGATCTACCGGCAGGTAGAGACGATCGCCGTCGCGGTATTCAATCAGCATAAAATCGGAGGTAACGTCCTGAAACTCCATGGTAGAGAGGCCGTGGTATATACCGAGGCCATGCTCCCGATGGACAACGATATCACCCTCGTTGAGCTCGGTGAAGCGGACCGGTTCGCCCTTGTTCTGTTGTTTCTTTCTACTGCCAATGCGCATTTCGCCGAAGATCTCATTCTCGGAGAGGATGTGCAGGCCGCTGTCGGTCAGGGAAAAGCCGCTGGAAAGCGGATGGTCGCAGAGGTACAGCAGCTCGGGATCACTTTCAGCGAGGGCACTGAGGTCGAGGGGTTCCGCCACCGGATTGAGTTTATGGCTGTGCTTCTCCAGCATCTCCGCAATGTTTTTCGTATGGCGGCTGGAGCGGCAGCAGATCACGACCCGTTCTCCCCGGCGGCGCCACTCATGGATCTGGTCGGAGAGGGGGGCGAGCATGCCGATTTTGGATCGTTTAAGCTGAATCTCCTGCTTGAGGAGCTGGTGTCCGCTGGTGTTGACAGCAAATTGCTCCCCCTCTTTGGGAAAGTCGTTGATGTCGATACGGCAGAACCTGGCCAGCGCTGTTGTCAGCTCTTTGGGTGAAAGGAAGAGCAGTTCCGGCGGCAGGGCTGGAGTGCGGGCGAGATGGGCAGTCTGGAAGTTGGCCAGTGCCCGCTCTTCGGCCAGTCCCATTGCTTCACGGATGCCGCCGGGGTCAATGAGAGTGAGCAGGCAGTTTGCCGGCAGGGCATCAAATACTGTGGCGGGCTCGGTTTCGCAGTAGAAGGGAAGAAAAAACTCCATGCCGGGGAAACGAATCCCTTCGTTGCTGTTCTCCATGAGTCGGTGGGTTTCGCCACTCTCCCAGTCCAGCGCTTCGCCTTTTTCGGCATAGAGCCGCGAGAGACGCCGTTGTTCGGGGCGTTCGGGAGAGAGAAGAATGTCGCTGACCGGCAGCAGGGTGGCATCGCGTATCTCATCGGTAGAACGCTGGCTGATCGGATCGAAAAGACGCAGAGATTCAATGGTGTCGCCAAAGAAGTCGATGCGCAGCGGGGCGTCGCAAAGGATGTCGTTGCCGGTGAGAAAGGGAGGAGGGAAGATGTCAATGATACCACCGCGCAGGGAAAAATCCCCTGCCGACTGCACCAGAACTACCTTCTCATAACCCATTCGGATAAGGCGGCCAGCCAGTTCCTGCTGGTCAAAATCCTCTCCTGCTTCAAGATATTCGGCACAATCCGCCAGAAGGGCTGGTGGCAAAATGCGACGCTGCAGGGAGGAAATGGAAGCAATGAAGATGAAAGGCTCTCCACTGCGCAGCCGATAGAGTGTGGAGAGGCGCGTGGCTGTGCCAGCCTGGTCGGGAGAGAGCGGGGTGTAGGGCGGTGTCTCCTGGTCAGGATAGAGGAGTACCGGCAGCCTGGTGAAGAGCTCCAGATCGCTGGCGAAGCTCTGCACCATGTTTTCATCGGGCAGTATGCAGCAGAGAGACGTTTTCGCCGCAAGAGAGGCAGCAAGGGCCGCTGGAGCGGCACCACGCAGACCAGTGACGGAGAGAAGGTCGCCCTGTGCGGGAATCTTCGGGGTAAGTGTACGTTTCATAAATAAAAATGGCCGCTTATGCCCGGAGGACATAAGCGGCTTTGAAAAAAAAAGAATTTTTAAATGTTTAAAAGGATCCGCCGATGGAGAAGTCGAAGACAGAATCTTCTTCGTCGTCAGAGGGATCAAGATTGTAGCCCCAGACGATCTGCAGGGGTCCCATGGGCGAGAGCCAGTTGACACCGGCACCGACGGCCTTCTTGATATTATCGGTTTCAGAGAAGAAATTCTCACCGTCGTCATATACCTGTCCGGAGTCAAAGAAAACCAGACCGTTCAGACCTGCCGTAGAGAGCAGCGGGAAGATAAACTCAACGTTGGAGTACCACATCTTGTCGCCACCGATATCCTCATCAGTATCGGGGTCAACCGGAGAGATCGTGGCATATTCGAAGCCGCGGACGGAGTTTAAACCTCCGAGATAGAAGCGTTCATACACCGGGAGTTTATCGGTCTCATTTTCAAAGACCTGGCCAGCAGTACCTTTAACATGGAAGGCTGTTTTCTTCCACATCGGGAAGTACCAGCTGGAGGAGGCCTCAACCTTGGTGAACTGTGCGTCGCCACCCAGCGGGCCACCGGCGTATTCAACACTGAGGGAGTTGCGTGAACCGTCAGTGGTGTTGAATCTCTGATTACGGTTGTCACGCACCAGAGAGAGCTTGAATGCTGACGTCAGGTGAATATCCACCGAGTTGGTGATGATATAGGAAGCGTCATCGCTGAGATCAGAGAGGTCCGTATTGGTCAGACTGTAGTTGCCATAGATGCGCCATTTTTCCCACAGCGGGTAACCTGCCCGCAGACCGCCGCCAGTTGATTCGCGGGTGTAGTCATCATATTCCCGATACGTTTTAAATAGATCTACTCCCCAGCTCAGGTCGGAGTCCTTGAGGTGAGGGTTGGTGTAGCCGAGATTGAAGCGGGAACTCGAACCGCCGACGGTGGCTGAGAGCGATACGGAGTCGCCGCGGCCAAGGAAATTGTTTTCGGAGATCTGTCCCATGAAAAGAAGATTATCTGCGGAGCTGTAGCCCGCGCCGATGGAGAACGCACCGGTGGATTTTTCTTTAACATTGATAACTATGGTCATGCGGTCGGGATCTATGGACGGTTCCGGGGTGATGTTTGCCTCTTCAAAGAACTGCAGACGCTGCAGCGCCTTGCTGCTTTGGCGCAGGGCTTTGGCATTAAAGATACCGCCCTCCTCAATGTGCAGTTCGCGGCGGATAACGTTGTCGTGGGTGCGGGTATTTCCGCGAATAAGGATACGGTCGATATAGACGAGATTCCCTTTGTCTATATCAAAAGTAATATCCATGCGGTTGCCTTCAGCCCTGGTAAAGCGGGGTCTGATACTGGCGAAGGCATATCCTCTCTCGGCAAAGAAATCGGTGAGTTTGAGAATATCGTCCCGCACCGTTTTGCGGCTGACATATTTCTCGTTGCGAACGGTGAGCAGGTCAAGAAGGGCGCGACGGTCACCGAGATCGTCTCCGATCAGGCTGACGGTGCCCACCCTGTAGCGGGAACCTTCTTCTATGTTGAAAATAATATAAAGCCACTCTTTTTCCTGTTTGATCACCGGCTCCCCGACCCGGGCATCAAGATAACCGTTATCGGCGTAAAAGGTGGCAATGCGTGTGGTGTCCTGCCTGATCTGCGTCTGGTCAAGCAGACCGGAGTCGGTAAGCCAGGACATGAACCAGCGTTTGCCGGTCTGTATCTGATCGAGGATTTCACTGTCGCTGAAGGCTGTGTTGCCTTCTACCTTGATATCCTTGATATAAATCTTTTCACCTTCGTGAATAATAAATTCAACGGAAACTCCGTTTTTGTCGTCTTTCTTCACGCTGGTTGTGACAGTACTGTTATAGAATCCTTTGGTTTTGTAGAGCTGAAGGATAGCCTTTTTAGAGGCGTCAATCTGAGCCGGATTGAGGATGAGGTGCTCACGAAAGTTTGCAGCACCTTTGACATCCTCCTCTTTCACCTCTGCAATACCACTGAAGGTGACTGAGGTGATGACCGGCTTTTCCGTCACCAGAAAAATGACTTTTTTCCCGCGGGCAGTGTCTTCTACGTCGATCTGCACGTCGTCGAAGTAACCCATGTTGAAGATCTCTATCAGGTCGTTGCGAAGAGCGGTCTGGTTATAGCTGTCACCTTTTCTGGTGCTGACTTTGCGCAGGATGGCACCAGAATCAATGCGCTTGTTACCCTGCGGGGCGATGGAGGCGATGGTAAATTCGCGTTTATTATATTGCTGAATGGAGTCCACCAGCGCCTTGACTGCCCGGGGCAGGTCGGCATCGTTGGCTGCAGTCTGGTAGAAGAAAACTGGATTTTCAGGGGCCAGAAGGTCAAAATATTTAACATCAAGGCTGAATTCCCGACCGGCAGCGGTGGTAGTCGCGACAATAATATTTTCGGCATGGGCAGCATCAGCAATTTCCTTCAGTTGCTGCATGGGGGGCGGCCATGTCCCGGTGTAGTCTGCGAGGGCGGCAGCTTCCTGGCGGGTTGGGTAGGAAATGTCGGTGCCGGCAAGTCCCCTGCGAATATTGCTGTCGATAAGGGAAATATAACGGCTGCTGTCCCCGAAGCTCTTCACTACTGGTGGCAGGAAGATGGTTTTCGCGGCGAAGGCCGCCTGCGCCGGAAACAACAGGGCGAGGCAGAACAGGACAACAGGGAAGAAGGTAAGGCTTCTGGCCTTTCCGGATCGTATCATTGGTGAGTTCCTCTGCTTGCGGGAGGTCGTATCATTTTCTCTCAACCGGCTGCTTCTGCAGAGTACTGAAAGGTTGCAGAAGCGAGAATGATGCTGGACGCCCATGTAAAATCAAGGGGACCGGAGTGCGGTTCCTTAAAGAAAAACCGTCAACATCCCGATATATTGCCGATGAAAAACGAGACTGATATAAAGAGAGCTGTCGGAAGAAAGTACAGAAACCCGGAGTGTGATTGCTGAGGAGAAATATCTCTGCGAAAGATCATGGAAAAAAGTCTTTCTGCATGACTTATTTCTCACACCGGATAGATCCAGGACACCTGAAAATACCTTATTATGCCATGTTTGCGCGGAATTGCAATCGGCTCAGGCTGATTTGTTGAAAAATTTATATCCGTGAATTTTAACGATAAAGGGGAGAGAGAGTGAACAGACTGCAGCGCATGTTGTACGGAGCAAACCGGAGGGGAGCGGCGCTTGTCGCTGGAGCCGCAGAGATCCTGCTGCCCCGGCGATGTGTCGTCTGTGGTCGGCCTCTGCTGGAGCGTGGCGGGCAGGCGGTGGACCTTTGCGATTCCTGTCTCGAAAGGATCCTCCCTCTGCGGAAACCTCTTTGTCGAATCTGCGGCAGGGAAATGCCACAGGGAACCGGGGCGGGAAATCTCTGCGGGAACTGTCTGCATACTCGGCCGTCCTTTACCCTCTGTCGTTCTCTCTTCGTGTATAATGAGACCTTGCGCCGGATTATTCTCAAATTCAAGTTTCAACGCAGACTGGAGGTGCTTAAGGTTATACTGGAACTTGCCGGAGAGAGGGTGCCGGAGGGATTTGCTGAATGTGACTTTATTGTTCCTGTGCCACTGCATAAAAAACGCCTGCAGAAGAGGGGTTATAACCAGTCTTTGTTGCTGGCTCAAGGCTTTTTCGGGTATGATAATGATAAAATTGTCGTAAAACTTCTTGAAAGAACAAAAAACACCCCTCCTCAGAGTACGCTGGATCGCCGGAAACGTGCCAAAAACTTGCGGAATATGTTCTGTATTCGTCAACCAGAACTTCTTCTAAATAAACGGGTTTGTCTTGTTGATGATATCTATACCACAGGAGCCACCCTTGAGGAATGCAGTAAAACATTAGTTAAATCGGGTGCTTGTGAGGTTTTTTCCCTGACTCTTGGCCGGACACCACTGGAAAAAAGATGAAATTTCAGCTTGCATTGTAACGATGAGTCTGCAGGAAAAACGTATGAAAATATGCAGGAACTCATCTTCTTGTATTCACGCTGTTTCCGTAAACATATTTGAGTAATATTGTGTAATATAAAGATAAAAACATTAATTTTGAGATATATGGAATTTAAGGCTGTACGAATTTTGTGGATAATTTTGTGGAAAACTCTGTAACTGGGTGAATTAACACGATGTGTGGGGGGGGCGACCGGTTTCTTTCGTAAAATCAGGAGATAAGCACATCTCATTGTCGTAAAATTATGAATATACGATGTTTTTAGCAGCGACTTCCCGGCCTGGCAGAAGTGGGGTAAAAGGGGGGAAACCATCTTTGACGGAAACCATCAGGTGAGGTTTACTCGCAGGTATGTTGCGCATGGCAGTCTACTCTGCAGTTGTTCTCCACAGAGTCAACACCCGTCAGGGTGGAGTCGCAGGGGCTCAAGACTGTTGGGTCCCTTGAATAATTGCCCATCTTCTTTGTTACAGTAAAAATTTATCCTCGGAAATACACGCCAGACTCCGATATCAAAGTTACAGGCGGGTACATTTTCTCCTGTGCCTCGAAGAGGAACGAATGCAGGCTGTTTAAAGGTACCCTGTTGCAGTTTTCCCTTCTGGGTCATCGGGGAGAAGAGCTGGATACCATCCGTGAAGTTTCGTAAAAAAGATGCAGTTGAAATGAGAGCCAGTACTGTAGAGGCAGTTCCTCCCCAGGGGAAAATTTCGGGGACAGGTTTCTGACAGGGAAAGCTGAAATTTTTGTACTTCGGTGCAGGGATCTGGTTCCTGTTTGGGGAAACTATAGTATATTTGCAGAGACGCTGCATATTTTGCAGAAGTAGTCTGCTCTGTTTCCGGAGGATTGTGTTCGCAGGATGGGGGCGGTGTTTTTTCTGTCATGTACCCGTTTCTACCGAATTTGCTCGCGGTCCGATCATATCCTGCCGGACAGAAAAAAGGTGCAGAGCAGAGGCAAGTGGTGTTTCTGTAATTTGGGATTAAGAAGAGAGGAAGGAATTTAGATGGTTTGGAAAAAAATCCAGCAGGGCCTGCGCAGTCGAGTCTCGGAAAGTATTTACCAGCTTTGGCTGGAACCGCTCAGTTTTACATCATTTGATGGTCGTCGCCTTGTGCTGGAGAGTCCTGATAAATTTATCAGTGCCTATGTTGAGCGTCACTTTGCAGCTGTTGTGAAATCCCTGCTGGCAGAAGCCGGTGTAAAAAATGGTGAACTGGTGTTGCGTGAGGCGGTTCATCGTGCCGCTCCGAAGAAAAGTACTTCCCCGTATCAGAAACGACTGCCCCTGGTACCGGAAAATAACAGCCGGCTGCGTTCCCTTAACCCAAAATATACTTTCGATCAGTTCATGGTCGGGGAAAGCAATATGATGGCAGAGTCGGCATGTGAGTCCATGACTGATGGCGACAGTCTCGCCGGTATCTGTCTCTATCTCCACAGTGCTACCGGTCTCGGCAAGAGTCATCTCACTCACGCTGTGGCTCATAAAATCTGGATGGAGTCGCCGTTGACCCGCCTGCATTATCTCACGGCCAAACAGTTTGCTGCAGAGATGGTGCGCGGAATTCATAACCGGACCATGGACGATTTTAAGGCCAAGTATATGGATAACTGTGATATTCTTCTGGTCGAGGATATCCATACACTTACGGGAAAAAACAAGACTCAGGAGGAGCTCAACGACGTCCTCGACAGTCTGATTAAATCGGGCAAACGGGTTGTCTTTACTTCCAACGCCGCCCCGAGGGATTTGAAGGATATCGACAGTGAATTCTGTTCGCGGATGACCTCTGGAATTGTCACTCCGATGAAGGCTCCGGATACTTCCACCCGCTGTGCCATAATTGAGAAGAAGGCCGGGCTGGAGAATCTTATCCTTGATGCCGATTCTGTTGATTATCTCGGCACACATATTCGCGGTGACGTGCGACGCATTGAGTCTGCCCTGCGCAGTTTGAAGATGATGACGCGGATGAGTCGCGGAGGGGTGAATGTTGAGATGGTGCGCTCGGTGGTCGCGCAGGTTGTCGGTTACACAGAGTCGGTGCTTACTGCACCGATGATCAGCGAACTGGTGAGCAGTCAGTTCAAGGTGAGTGTTGAGGCTCTGCAGTCGAAGTCACGCAAGAGAAATGTCTGTGTTCCGCGGCAGGTTGCCATGTATCTTGCCCGCAAGCACACTGAGGAGTCGCTGGTTAATATCGGCCGCTGCTTCAACCGGGACCACTCCACGGTAATGCACTCCATTAAAGTGGTGACCGATCGCGTTCGCCGTGACACCGCTGTCAACGCCCAGGTCCAGATGCTCAGTGACAAGGTGACACAGATGTGAGCGAGGCATATTTTGTGAGGTAACCTGTGAAATGAAAAGAGGCCTGTGGAATTTTTCCACAGGCCTCTTTTGGTTGTTTTCTGCAAAGCCCTGTCCGTTTCATACGAACACTTTGGATTCTGGGATGGGTACCCTTATCTCAAAAATAGATCGGTTTTACCTCAACTGTACTTTTCCCGTTACTTCCGGCGAGAATCGTCTCCGCTACACGCACACTCTCTTTTATCATATCGTTGATGCCGATTCCGCCCCAGCCGAAACCGCAGGTATGCAGCCCGGGGTGACGACGTGGAAGATCTCTCTGCCAGCGAAGGAGGGCGGGGCTGCCCTCTTCAAGCTGAGGAATACGTCCACCCTGCATTATCTTCACCCAGGTGGGCGGAGTGGTGAAACCGAGAATTTCCTGCAGGTCGGCAATGGCCTTCGCCTGCAGTTCCTCCGGCGGCAGCTGTACCCGCCCGGGATGACGGCGTCCCCCGACCAGAACTTCTACAAGCTGCATGCCCTGCGGGGCACGGCCGGGAAACATATTAGAGGAGAAGAGGCAACCGAGGATGAATTTTCCCTCCTGCTCCGGGATGAGGAAGCCAAATCCGGGAGGGACAGGGGTCTCAGCGGGGAAAGTCATGGCAATATTGAAGAGATCTGCCTCTGGAATTGATGGTATTGGGGGCGTATCCAGGGGGGCGAGCAGGTGTAGCGCCGCGTTGACCGGCAGGGCGAGGATGAGGTTGTCGGCGGAGAAACTTCTTCCGTCGCATTGCACCAGCCAGCGTCCCTCCTGTCCGGAGATGGCGGTAATCGGACAATTGCAGAGGAGATTTTCACCTGCTTTCAGCTCATCGGCGAGCCGTGTCACGAGATGTCCCATCCCCTGCGGAAAGCTGGTCATGGCTGGCAGCCCGCGTTTTTCCCCACCTGCCTTCTTTGCCGCTTTCATCTTTGTCAGCAGGCCGCGAAGTATTGAACCGTGCTTTTTTTCCAGAGCACGCACTCCCGGCATTACACTGTCGATAGAGAGTCGCTCAATATCTCCCGCCCAGGTACCGGTGAGGGCTGCATCAAGGTAAGGAAGCAGGGCCGGGCCAAAATGGTGCTCGGCCCACTCCGCCACTGAAGGTTCTCCGGGCAGGGCTCTGGTAAAAAACTCACCGGCGACCCGCAGTTTTGCCCACGGTGAGATGAGCGGTGCCCGCAGGATTTTCAGCGGGTTCTGGGGAATGCACTTCAAGGTGCCATTGTGATACACGTAACGGACAAAATCCTTCAAAGAGGCACGCAGGCATTCATCCTCAAGACCAGTCTCCTTAAGCAGCTGGCGTGATTCGGCACAGTTGTCAAGAAAACCGTGGGGGCCGGGCTCGGCAATTACCCCATCTTCAGTGAAGCTGTGGATCACTCCGCCGGTCTGAGCCTCCTTCTCCAGCACCAGCAGACGATGCTGCGGCTCGCGGGTGCGGAGGGTATGGGCGAGGGTGAGGCCGGAGAGGCCACCCCCGACAATCAGGGTCTGCAGATCGTTCATCAAAGAATCTCCGTTTTCAGAGTTATGGCGTCAGAGCTGATGTGTCCGGCACCGTCGGCGGTGAGGTTCACGGGAACATCGAATAATTGCCCGTCTTCCTGGTTACAGTTTTTTTTAAATATCCTCGGAGGGAAGGCCAGGCTCCGATGTCAAAGTTACAGACGGGTACATTCCCTCCTGTGCCTTGAATGTAAACGAATGCAGGTTGTTTCAAGGTACCCTCATGTAAATATTACCAGCCGCAATTATATCCATAATTTTCTTCCTGTACAGCGGGAGATCTTCTGTCTCCCTTTTTCCGCTCTTTCCATTTTAATTTTGATGAACTCTTTGTTCTTAAATATTTTTTGTTTGCCACGAGTTTTTGAGAAGTTACCAATATCTTGACACAAAGTGTTGTATGATTAACATTTCCGGTCGAAATTGACACCTATGCGGGGATGCCGGGAAGGCTTCCCTTTCCCCTGATTTATTGAAGAAAAGGAGTAAAAATCATGACAGAAAACAAAACTCAGACCTTTGAATTCCAATCGGAAACGCGCAAGCTGCTTGATATCGTCATAAACTCACTCTACACCGAGAAGGATGTTTTTGTCCGTGAGCTGATTTCCAATGCTGCCGATGCCCTTGAGAAGTTCCGTCACACCGCCCTTACCGTCACTGATCCCTTTGATGCCGACCTGCCCCTTGAAATTACCGTTGAAGTGGACGACAAGGCCAATACCCTGACCATTTCCGATACCGGGATCGGTATGACCCACGAGGAGCTTGAGAGTAACCTTGGCACCATTGCTCATTCCGGATCCAACGCCTATCTGGAAGAACTTATGGAGGCGGCGAAAAAAGACGTCAGCCTGATCGGACAGTTTGGTGTCGGCTTCTATTCTGTCTTTATGGCCGGGAAAAAAGTGCGGGTGCTTTCCCGCAGCTGGGATGAAAGCACCGGTAATGAGTGGGTTTCCGAGGGTGCCGGTTCCTATACTCTCACGGAGGTGGAAGGGCTGCATCGCGGGACGAAGATTATCATTGATCTCAAGGAGGAGGCTAAAGATTATTCCCAGAAGTGGAAGATTGAATCGGTAATCAAACAATACTCCTCCTTTGTTCCTTATCCAGTGAAGCTCGATGGAGAGGTGGTGAACACCGTTCAGGCTCTGTGGACTAAAAGTCACAGCGAGATCACCGATGAAGAGTATAATAAATTCTACAAGTTTATCGCTAATGCCGGCAATGATCCGCTCACACGCCTGCATTTTTCTGCTGACGCCCCGCTGGCGATCAACGCGCTGCTCTTCGTCCCGCAAGAGAATTTCGAGAGTATGGGTTTCGGCAAGATGGAGCCGGGTGTTAACCTCTATTGTCAGCGTATTCTCATTGATCAGCACAGTAAAAACATCCTGCCGGAGTGGCTGCGTTTCCTCAAAGGGATTGTGGACAGTGAAGATCTGCCGCTTAATATCTCCCGCCAGGCTCTCCAGGATAACGCCCTTGTAGCCAAACTGCGCAGGGTTATTACCAGGCGCTTCCTCAAGTCTCTTGATGAACTGGCTGCAAAAGAGCCGGAGAAATATGAGAAGTTCTGGGATGTCTTCGGGATTTTCATTAAAGAGGGCGCTACTTCTGACTTTGAATATCAGAAGGAGCTGGGTAAGCTGCTGCGTTTTGAGTCCTCCAAATCCGAAGCTGGCAAGATGGTATCGCTGACTGATTACGTAAACCGGATGCAACCCGATCAGGAGGAAATCTATTTTATCAACGGACCGAGCCGGGCTGCAATTGAGGCTGGACCGTACGTGGAACTGTTCAGGAAGAAGGATATTGAAATTATCTACACCCTTGAGCCTATCGACGACTTTGCGCTTAATCATCTCGGTGAGTTTGACAGTAAAAAACTCGTTTCTGCTGAGCGGGCCGACCTTTCCCTTGATAAAAAAGAAGACGAGAAGAAGGATGAGGCAGAGAAACCTGAGAACAAAGAGCTCGACGGCCTGCTGACATGGATGCAGGAGTTGCTGAAAGATGCTGTCTCCGAGGTGACCATCTCTACACGGCTGGTGGATGCACCGGCGATGATTGTAAATCCCGACAGTTACATGACCTCTTCCATGGAACGTATCATGGCTGCCGGTCGTCGGGAGCACGGCCTGCCGGGGACGGAGGCGAGTAAGAAAAAAATGGAAATCAATGCCGATAATCCACTGATCAAAAAACTCGCCGAACTGCAGGGCAGTGATGATGAGTTTGCCCGGCAGATTACCTGGCAGATTTGCGATAACGCCATGATCCAGGCTGGACTGCAGATTGATCCGCTGAAGATGGTGGAGCGTAACTACAAATTGCTCAGCCGGGTTGTAAAATAAAAAGTTGAGCTTGAGTTCATCCGTGTTTCTGCCCCGTCTCCATTTCAATGGTGGCGGGGCTTTTTTATGGTGTAACACCGCGTGAGAGCGGTAGAAACAGTTGCAATTCTACGGCTCACAGTTTACTTTGTGGCGCAGAACCATATCTAATGGGGGAAACGTGTTGAAAAAAATCCTGATGTATCTGCTGTTTTGTTTTGCCGCCGCAGCGTTGAGCAGCTGTTATAATACTCCCGTGCGCCATCTGACCTCTGATATCGGCATGGTGAAGAAGGGGGTCTCCTCCGAAGAGGATGTTTTGATTTATCTCGGCGATCCGGACAAGGTTGAGGAGCCGGGTGACGGTCGGGAGCGCTGGATCTATCGGCAGGCCGAAAAAACAGCGGCTGAAAAACTCCCATGGGTGGGGAGCCATTTTGGCAGCCCTCAGGAGGACGTAGCCATCATCACCTTTACCAACAAGGTTGTCAGCAGTGTGCAATATACTTCCAGTGATCCTGATGAGATGAGCTGGGAAGAGAATTCCCTGAAAACGAGTAAATAAAGGTGAACAGCAGGATGGATCTCTATGACTATGCGCGTTCGCGCATGATTGAGGAGCAGCTTGTCCCGAGGGGAATTGTTGATGCGCGGGTGTTGAGTGCGATGCAGGAAGTGCCTCGTCACCTTTTTGTCGGCGAGCCCATGTGCTCTCGAGCCTATGGCGATTTTCCGCTGCCTATCGGTGCAGGGCAGACAATTTCCCAGCCCAGTGTGGTTGCAATCATGACCCAGGCACTGGCATTGAGGGCGGAGGACTCTGTGCTGGAGATCGGCACCGGTTCCGGCTATCAGGCTGCGGTGCTGTCACGGATCTGCCGCCAGGTGTACAGCGTCGAGCGTTTCAGCTTACTGCTCAATCAGGCACGGCAGCTCTTTACTCAGTTACGTTATTTTAATATCCGCACGAAGATGGCTGACGGAACCCTCGGCTGGCCAGAGTATGCGCCTTTTGACGCCATTATTGTTACCGCCGGTGGCCCGGTGGTGCCGCAACCGTTGATTGACCAGCTCGCTGAAGGCGGACGGATGGTGATTCCGGTAGGAGATCAAGAGGAACAGGAGTTACAGCTGGTGGAGAAGGTAAATGGTGAAGTGCAGGTGAGGTCACTTACCAGTGTGCGGTTTGTCGATCTGGTCGGTGCCCACGGCTGGTGCGGCTGAGCAGTGTGAAAAGCGAATAAAAATTTTCAGAGAGGCGGGTCAGATGAGTCGCTTTTTCTGTTTTTATCTTACGGCTGTAAGGTGCCGTGTCACTGGAGAGTATTATGTTTCATGATCTGGTTCAATGGCTGGTCGGTACCATCGGTGCCTGGGGCTATCCTGGCATCATTGTGCTGATGGCTTTGGAATCTTCTTTCTTCCCTTTTCCGAGCGAAGTGGTAATTCCCCCCGCAGCCTACCTTGCCAGTCGTGGTGAAATGAACATCGGGATGGTTATTCTCTGTGGTATCGGCGGCAGTCTCATTGGGGCACTTTTCAACTACTGGCTGGCAATGGTCTTCGGACGTCCCTTCTTTGAACGTTATGGAAAATATCTTTTCATCAGTAGCGAAGCGATGGAGAAAGCGGATCGCTTTTTTATCCGTCATGGCCACATCAGCACCTTTATCGGCCGTCTGCTGCCGGGAATTCGTCAATATATATCTCTGCCGGCGGGGATTGCCCGCATGAATATCATGGTCTTTGCCCTGGCAACTGCCCTTGGTGCCGGAATCTGGGTGCTGGTGCTGGCCGGACTTGGCTGGTGGTGTGGAAAAAATGAAGTGCTGATCGCGCAGAATTTGCACTGGATCGCTGCGATCATCGTGCTGTTCTGCACTCTTCTCGCGTTCCTCTACTGGCATCGCTGGCAGGCACATAAGCGGGCCGGACTTGTAGAATAATACCATTTACATTTTGTATTGACCAGAGAACGCGACTGCGTGGACATCTTTTTTGGCGATTACGAATGGATGAACAGGATGTAAAACGAGCATAACTTAATAGAAATGGTCTAATTATTCGAAAGAGGGCATTTTTTATAAAAGCGTAACTTCTTAAAGAAGCTCTAAAAAGACAAAAAGTTTTTCGCTGTTCCGTCTTTTGCTTTTCCCTGTCTCCCGTCTCCTTTCTCCTGTCTCCCATCCCCCTGCCTTTAAATTCGCCAATAGAAAGTGAAAATGGCATTTAGTACGGTCACAATTTAATAAGAATGGGTATAAGACCCTCTTTTAAGGTGTCGGGTTGACAAAAAAAGGACGACTTCCCTGGAGGAAGTCGTCCTTTTTTTGTCGAACGGAATGAAGAATGTTTCTTCTCTCAGTTCTTGAAGCTGTGTATCGGTGCCGGCATTCGTCCACCCCAGGCAATGAAACGGCTTGATTTGCCGATATTGCGGATTGGCATAATCGGGGCGGCACCGAAGAGGCCGCCAAAGCTCACCGAGTCGCCAACCTCTTTGCCTGGTACCGGAATCAGTCGTGCGGCGGTGGTTTTGGCGTTGATGACCCCGATAGCCATTTCGTCGGCGATAATTGCGGAGATGGTATCGGCGTCCACAGATCCGGCAATGGGCACCATATCCAGCCCTACGGAGCAGACACAGGTCATTGCCTCCAGCTTTTCAAGACAGAGGGAGCCTTCGCCTACAGCTTCGGCGAGCAGGGAGTCTTCCATTACTGGAATAAAGGCACCGCTGAGACCGCCCACCGTTTTGCTGGCGAAAATGCCGCCTTTTTTTACTGCGTCATTCAACATGGCAAGAATTGCAGTGGAGCCCGGGGCACCGATGGCATCCATGCCAAGGATCTTGAAGATTTCTCCGACGCTGTCGCCGATGGCCGGGGTAGGGGCAAGGCTGAGATCGACCACGCCGAATTCGATACCGAGGGACATCGATACTGCCCGCCCTATCAATTCTCCGCAGCGGGTGACACGGAAGGTCGTCTGTTTGATCTCCTCCGCCAGTTCGTCAAACTGCAGTGCACCTGGCTCCGGGTGGTCGGCAATTAACCGGTCAAGAGCACGGGCGATGACGCCGGGGCCGGAAACTCCCACATTGAGCACTGCCTCTGACTCCTCCAGTCCATGAATGGCACCGGCCATAAAAGGATTGTCCCCGGGCTGGTTGCAGAAGACGACAAACTTTGCAGCACCAAAGCCGTTGTTGTCTGCAGTCTTCTCTGCAATCGCCTTGATGGTGTGTCCCATCATGGCAAGGGCATCCATATTGATGCCTTTCTTGGTTGTGGCGATGTTGATGGAAGCGCAAATCTTTTCCGTTTGCGCCAGGGCATCGGGGATGGAGGCGATAAATTCGTGGTCGGTCTGGGTCATTCCTTTCTCAACCTGAGCGGAGAAACCTCCGAGAATATCAACATTGACAGAAGTGGCGGCACGGTCCAGCGCTTTGGCAATCTCAACAAATCCGTCCCGTTCAAAGCCCGCGCCGACAAAGGCGATGGGGGTAACCGAGAGCCGTTTGTTGACCACCGGGATACCGTATTTTTCTCCCATCTCGTTGCAGGTGGGAACGAAGTTTCCTGCAAAAGTGTGAATCTTCTCTTCAATATTGGCACAGGTTTTTGCCACTGTCTCGGCGTGACAGTCGAGCAGGTTAATTCCCATGGTGACGGTACGCACATCAAGATTTTCCTTCTGGATCATCTCAACGGTGGACAGAATCTGATCTGAACGCAGCATTATTTCTCCTTCTATTTTTTAGTGTACCTTTAGTGCAGGGTGACTTCGTTGGTGGCGCGGAAGAGGTCGTAATGCTGCATCATGATTGTCTGTTCTGCATCGCGGCCGTACTCTTCAAACTCCTTGCGCAACTCTTCAAGCGTGCAGGTCGCGTCTTTGATGCTGCACTGTACGGCCATAGTGTAGCGGTCCTGCTGCAGGCTGGTGCCGAGATCGATGATGTTTACGTTGTTGCGCCCGCAAATGGAACTGACGGCGTGGACGATACCTTTGCAGTTGGGCCCCTGCAGGGAGAGGATATAACTCTCTTCGGCTTGCGGGATATCATTGAAATTTTCCGTTTCCGGCAACTCTTTTACCGAGAGCTCAAATTTTTCTCTGCTCTTCACGTGGGAGATGGATGCAAAAATATCCTCCCGGGTAATATCGGAGGGAAAGGTGACACCGAGAATCATGGTGAGATAACCGCAGAGAACGGTTTGATTGAGGTCGGCTACATCACCCCCGAGTTCAAGCAGGGCGCCGGTGACGTCAGCGATAATGCCGGGGCGATCCTTTGACATTACCGAAATAACCATTTTTTTTTGCATTGTCTTCTCCATGAACCTTAAATAATTGATCTTTTTTCCAACGTCTTCGTTACAGGTGAAAATTTATATCCACAGGGAGAGCAGAGTACTCATAATATTAGCAACATGGATGTGAGATATTTTTCTGCTGAGCCTCGAATGTGATTGAAATATCTCCATATTCAAAACGCCCTCCCGAATATCCTCAGAAGAATGGATTTAAAACTGATAATCCTTTATTATGACATTCCACAGGAAAATGAGCAAGCAGCAAAAACGCGTTCGCCATGACCCGGTTTTACGAAGAACGGGTATTTATTTTGTAGTGAACTGTAATAATTGGTATACTATCTCGTTTAAATATGCGGTAATTGTGTAATAATGACGGAGCGAAAAGAGTGGTGATGGAAAAGCGGAAATATATTGAATCTCTCAACGAGGGAGAGCAGGTGGATGACCTCTTTATGGTCAAGGCAGCGCAGCTCAGCACCACCCGCGCCGGCAAGTCGTGGCTCCGCCTTGAGTTGATGGATAAAACCGGGGAGATCTTCGCTCCGGTGTGGGAAAATGCCGATGGGGCAGCCGAAACCTGCCGTCCGGGAACGGCTCTGCGCTGTGCCGGGCAGATCGGTTCCTGGCAGGGAAGCCTGCGCTTTGATCTGAAACAGTTTACCGTTGTTTCCCCCTCTGAGGTGGAGCTCTCTGCCTTCCTTCCCACCACCCGTGCCTGTCGGCGCGAGCTGGCGCGGGACCTGCAAAAACTGCTGGTCAGTGTGGAGGATGAGTCGCTGAGTGAACTTCTCAAACAGTTTTTCGGCCCTGGCCCCATGTACGATGCCTTTAAGATTGCCCCTGCCGCCAAAGGAGTACACCACGCCTGCGTCGGCGGTCTGCTGGAACACAGTCTTTCTGTGGCAAAAGTGGTGGAGATGCTCACCAGACACTATCCCGGTATCAACCGTGACCTGGTCATCAGCGGGGCGCTGCTGCACGATATTGGCAAGATGCGGGAAATGGGTTTTGAGGGTGCGGTGGTGCTCTACACCGCTGAAGGAAGACTCAAAGGACATATCACCATCGGTATTGAGATGATTGGAGAGGCAGTGGCAAAATTGAAGAATTTCCCGCAGGAGACTCTCAATCAGCTGCAGCATCTTATCCTCAGTCATCACGGGCGTAATGAATATGGTTCGCCGGTAGTGCCGATGACTCCGGAGGCCTTTCTGCTCAGCATGGCTGACGAGCTTGACGCTCGGATGAACATGATTGAGAATCTGCGGGTCAAACTCGACAGTGGTGTCTGGACGATTACCGAATATCAGCGGTTGCTGGAGCGCTATCTTTACCTCAGCGGTTACGAGAAACAACCCGGGGAGGAGGAAAATCAGCCGCGCCGCAATCAACCTTCTCTCTTTGATAATGAGCTCTTCTGATGAAAAATGAGGCGATTCGCTACAGCCGTCTCAAAGGGCAGGAGCGGGCGAAGAGATTGCTCCGTCGCAGTGTGACCAGTGGCCGGTTACCCCATGGCTGTCTCTTCCGTGGACCGGAGGGAGTGGGGAAGACCCTTTTTGCCCGTGGGCTTGCCGCTGCCCTGAATTGTCAGGCAGAAGGGCGTAAAGATCTCCTTGAGGCCTGCGGGGAGTGCATTTCCTGCCGTAAATACGCCAGTGGGAACCATCCCGACTTTATGCTGATCCAGCCCCGGGGGGCGGGAATTAAGGTGGACCAGGTGCGGGAGATGATTACCTCTCTTGAGTACCCGCCTTTCGAGGCGAAGGTGCGGGTGGTGGTAATGGAGGATGTTCATGTCATGACCACCCAGGCGGCCAACGCCCTGTTAAAAACGCTGGAAGAACCGCGTCCCGGCAATCTGCTGGTACTCACTGCCGACTCTTCAAGAGATGTACCGGCAACGCTTGTTTCCCGCTGTCAGACTATCTCCTTTGCTCCGCTGAGTTTTGAGGAAACGGTGGATATCCTGCAGGAGAAGCATGAGCTGGAGCGGGCTGAAGCGGAGTTGCTGTCGCGGCTTGCCGGGGGCAGTCCCGGCAGGGCTCTCACCCTGCGCACATTTGGAATTGTACCACTGTGGACAGAGCTGGTGGAGTTTTTGTCCGACCCGGAAAAACGGGGTGACCTCCATCTCCTTGATGTACTCGATTTTGCAGCGAGAATGGCTGAGTTGAAAAGTGAACTGGATGAACTCTTTGCGCTGTTGCGCAGGTGGCTGCGAGATCTGCTGCTTGACGACAGGGATTCCCTTTCTCTCTACCACCCGGTGAGGGAAGGGGAAACGGATAAAAGGTGGAACTCCGAAAGGTTGTCTGCTAAAATGCGGGCACTTGAGCGGGCCGAACAGCAGCTTTCCCGAAATTGTAATCGTGCGCTGGTCTGTGAAATTCTGCTCTTTAATCTGCAGGCCTGAGCGATGCGGGTGCGATCAGGCCTGTAGAACATAAAAAGATGATGAAATGACCGTTGACATAATAAAAGAAAACGAAAAAAACGACAGGACATCAATGTTTTTCCGTGTGCAGCAGCGTCCGGAAAGTCCCTGGACAACTGTTTCCAGCCGTCTTTCTGAACTGCCGGCAGGTACGGTGGTAATGATGCAGACCGACCACGGTCTTGAGCCGGCAACGGTTATGAAACTTGCTCCCATCTCTTTTTGTGAGCACGGTCCGATAAAGACTGAAATGGAGATTGTTGCCATCGCTGGCGAGGATGAGATTCACGACTACAGGAATCTTCTGTTAAGTGAAGAGAAGGCCTGTGCTGTCTGCCTGCGACTGGTGCAGAAACACCACCTGGTGATGAAACTGGTGAGGGTTGAGAAGTTCTACGGCGGCGGCAAGATGATCTTCTATTTTACCGCCGAGAACAGGGTCGATTTCCGCGGGCTGGTGAAAGATCTTGTACAGGAGTATCGCACCCGAATCGAGATGCGTCAGGTTGGGGTCCGGCATGAGACACGGATGTTGGGAGGTGTTGGTATCTGCGGCCGGGAATTCTGCTGCAGCGGCCATCTGAAGAACTTTTCGTCTGTCTCTATCAAGATGGCCAAGGAACAGGATCTGCCCCTGAATCCCAATAAGATTTCCGGGGTCTGTAACCGTCTCTTCTGCTGTCTTACCCATGAATACAACAGTTACAAAAAGGAGCGGCGGAAGATGCCCCGCCCCGGCCGGCGAATACTTCTTGGCAGGGAACAGTTCCTTGTCCGCCGGCAGAATGTTCTGTGCGGCTCAGTGCTGGCGGAAAACTCCTCTGGTGAAGAGGTTTCTCTCAGTCGGGAACAGTGGGAAGAGGCTGTCCCTGTGAAGGGAAAAGCGGAGAGCCGTGACGGTGACACAAAACGCCAGGGCCATACTCATACCCCTGGTGGAGAAAAACAAAAACGCGGTAAACAGGGCGCACGGGAAACCGGCGCTGAAGGAAAGAAGAAAAAGTAATGACGACCTATATCACAACCCCCATATACTATGTTAACGCGCAGCCTCATCTGGGTCACGCCTATACTACTATTGTTGCCGATACCTACAGCCGCTTCCGCCGGCTCTGCGATGCCCCTGTACGTTTCCAGACGGGAACTGATGAACACGGGGAAAAGATTGTAGAAGCAGCGGAAAAAGAGGGCGCGACTCCGAAAGAGTATGTGGATCGCATCAGCGCAATGTTCCGGGAGACCTGGCCTGTTCTTGATGTCAAACCCGATCGCTGTATTCGCACCACTGATCCTGACCATATTGCCACTGTGCAGCGGATTCTTTCCGAGGTGCACGAGCGCGGTGACATTTACTTCAGCAAATATACCGGACTCTACTGCCGGGGCTGTGAACGTTACCTGACTGAGAAGGAGCTGGTGAACGGCTGCTGCCCCGACCATAAAGTTCCTCCGGTGGAGATCGCCGAGGAGAACTATTTCTTCCGCATGTCGAAATATCAGCAGCAGCTCATTGACCACATCAAGACGCACCCCGATTTCATTACCCCGGAACGCTACCGCAACGAGGTCCTCTCTTTTCTCTCTGAACCGCTGGAAGATCTCTGTATCTCCCGTCCGAAGAGTCGTCTCACCTGGGGAATTGAGCTGCCGTTTGATGAAAAATTCGTGACCTACGTCTGGTTTGACGCCCTGATAAACTATCTGACCGGCATAGGTTATCCTGACGGGGAACATTTCGATGAGTACTGGTCGGTGGCGGAACATCTGATCGCCAAGGATATCCTTAAACCCCATGCCATCTACTGGCCGACGATGATCCTCTCCATGGGGCTGCCGCTTTATAAAAAACTGCACGTCCACGGCTTCTGGAACGTGGATGATACCAAAATGAGCAAGAGCCTGGGCAATGTGGTCCGCCCGAGGGAACTTGCCGCAGAATACGGTGTGGATACCCTGCGTTACTTTATTCTGCGGGATATGAGCTTTGGGCTGGACTCTTCCTTCAATGCGGAGCTGATCACTACCCGCTATAATTCTGACCTCGCCAATGACCTCGGCAATCTTTTCAGCCGGGCGCTGGCGATGGTGAAAAAGTACCGTAATGGGGTGGTGCCACAACCTGGTGAGCCGGGGGAACTGGAAGCGGGTCTTGCCGACGCGGCCGCGATAATGCTGGGAAAATATCGTCGGGAGATGAATGGCTTCCGTTTCCATAGAGCACTTGCTGATGTCTGGGCCTTTGTCGCCCTTGCCAATAAATATATCGTTGCCTGTGAACCCTGGACGCTGGCGAAGGATGAGGCCAGCGCGACCCGCCTGGATACTGTCCTCTACAGTATCCTTGAGAGCCTGCGTCTGCTTACCCTCGTGCTGCAGCCGGTAATGCCCGGTGCTGCCGCGAAGATGGGTGCAGCCCTCAACGTGCAGGAGGGCGACCTTGCATCTCTTGATTCTGCCGGAAACTGGGGAGGCCTTGTCGCAGGGACCGTCCTCGTTGAGCTGCCAAATCTCTTTCCCCGTCTTGCAGCGGAAAAGCAAGAGCAGCCGGCCGGGAAGAAAAAGAAAGGGGGAAAAGAAAAAAAACAGCAGGCTGACAGGGCCGACGACGCTTTTGTCACCTTCGAGGATTTTAAAAAGATTGATCTGCGCGTGGCGGAGATTATCAGCGCCGAACCGATCGAGGGTTCCGACCGTCTCCTGCGTCTGCAGGTGAGGGCACCGGAAGAGCGCACTATTATTGCAGGGATTGCAGAACACTATCGGGTGGAGGATTTGCCTGGGAAAGAGGTTATCATTGTTGCCAACCTCAAGCCCGCCAAATTGATGGGGGTGATGAGCGAAGGAATGGTGCTTGCCGCAAAAGAGAAGGGGGACGGCGGCGATCGACTGCTGCTCTCCTCTGTGGATGGGAAAATTACCCCGGGAAGCGGGGTTGCTTAAATCTTAAAGGGATAAAATGACTCTTTTTCAAAACTTTTTTTCGGCAATTGCTACAATAATCAACCTTGTATTGCAGCTCTATATGTGGATTGTTATCGGGCGGGCTGTGATCTCCTGGGTTAATCCTGATCCACGCAATGCGGCGGTACAGTTCCTCTACCGGACCACAGAGCCAGCGCTGGCAAGGATTCGCCGCTATCTCCCGCTTATGCAGGGCATTGATCTGTCCCCATTTGTACTTATTCTCGCTATCATTTTTCTGCAGAGATTTCTTGTCCCGACCCTGATGCAGTTGAGTGGAACACCGGCGTATCTGCCGTAGAGAGACGGTGAAAACACTCATTAGAAATGCTCTTCATTCCCTCCGGAATCAGGAACTCAAAGAGCAGATTGGTACTCTTGAGTTCAACGGACAGGCCTGTGAGCTGAAGGTGTGACTCAAACATGCTAAAAGGTGCATATTATAGCTCCCAGTTTGGGGTTTTGACCAGGGAGCTTGAGAGGTGAGGGGCATGGTTCGCAATGAAGTGCAGATTCTTCTTGAAAAATATCTCGTCAGCCTCGGCGTCTTTGATGAAAAAGTCTCCGACAGAAATGGCCACGGGAATGATGTGGCCGGAATAAATTCTAAAGATCTGGTGGTCTGATGCCCTGGCTGAGGCAGAAGCATGATGGCAATTTGCTCCTTGACCTGCACATTCAACCCGGAGCAAAGAAGAGCCGAGTGGTCGGGCTCTACGGCGAGCGGCTGAAACTTGCTGTCGCAGCACCGCCGGTGGATGGTAAGGCCAACAAAGCAGTGGTGCAATTTATTGTTCGGTGCCTTGGCATCCGGATCAGGGATGCGATGGTTGTCTCCGGTATGACCTCACGTCGCAAGACTGTTGAGGTTGGCGGCGTGGATGAAAAGAGAGTTCGGCGGATGCTGACAGATTCAGACTGAAGGAACAGCCTGCGGCGTCTTTTTGATTTTTTTCTGAGTTCTCATAAGGGGGCTTCCCCTGGAGGTAAAACACCATGAAATATATCACAGGTAACTGGAAGAGTAACAAGACGACTGCTGAAGGACTTCGCTGGCTTGAGCAGTTTGCCGGAATCTGGCACCCGGGAAAAGATCTCTCCGTGGTTATTGCGCCACCGATGGTCAGCATCGAAAGCCTTGCCGCTGAGGCAAAGCATCTCAGGCTGGAGCATTTTTTCTTTGCAGCTCAGGATCTATCCCCGTTCCCCCGAGGAAGTTATACTGGTGCCGTGGCTGCAGACCTGCTCAAGGGAGTAGTACAATATGCCATCGTTGGTCATAATGAACGGCGCAGATATTTTCAGGAGAATGTGCAGGATGCCCTGAACAAGGCTGCTGAGGCTGTGGACGCGGGGATTGTTCCCCTTGTCTGTGTTGCGGATGTCGCCGAGGTTTCCCGACTCTCGTCGCTGGCTGATCTCAACGGCAGAGTAATGCTTGCGTATACCCCGACTGATCCGGCTGTCTCCGGGATCCCTGAATCGGCAGAGAAAATCACCGGGATGGTAACCCGTATGAAGCGTGCTGTCCCTGGTGCGATCATCCTTTACGGTGGGGCAGTTACCGGGAAAAACGCTGCGGCGCTGCTTGCGGTGGAAGGTGTTGACGGACTGTTTGTCGGCAAAGCCAGTCTTGATCCTGCAAATTTTGCTGCTGTCTGTGCGGCTGCCGCGTAAAGGTACCTGGAAAGAGGGCCGGGGAGAATCCCCTGCCTGCCAGCATCGTCGTTTCGATTTGAACTTCCACGTGTTCAGGGTTCCCTTACTTTTCCTTCTTCTTTGGCAGCAGGAAAGAGATAACAAAGCCTCCGGTGAACAGTGTTGCCAGCACCAGGCCAATTATTCCAAGGTGGCTGATGAAGCTCGCCGGAGTTTTCGAGATTCGATCCGCAAGAACGAGAATCGACGATCCCACAAACAACGCGGCAATAATCATTGCCATGCCCATCAGCCGACTGGCTGACATCACCCGCTCGGAGAGGTCCTCAATACGTTTCAGCTCAAGATTGAGCGTGAAGCGGCTGTGCCTCGCCTGTTCCAGAAAACGCTGCAGATCATTCGGCAGCATCTCCATCAACTCAAAACTGTGCTGCAGCAGGTCCAGTACCCGTTTACGGATTGCCTGAAAAGAGTAACGGTCCATTATAACTTCACGGATCAGCGGTTCCACATGGGAAAGGATATCAAAGCTGGGGTCAAGCCATTCTCCCACGCCCTCAATGGTAGTAAGCGCCTTGGTGAGCAGCATCAGGTCGCCAGGGCATTGAATATGGTAGTTCTGCAGTATGGAGAAAAAGCTGGAGAGCAGACTGGTTATATCAAGCTGCTTCAGGTTGCAACTTTGAAAGTGAGAGATGAAGTGACGCAGATCAAGGCGGAACTCACGACTGTCGAGGACCTCAGGATCGGCATTGGTCAGTGCGAGAACAACTCGGCAGAGCTGATTCTCATCGCCGCGAATGACCCCGTTGACAAGGTTGATGAGCTGGTCAGTGGTCCCCTTGTCGATCTGGCCCACCATGCCGCAGTCAATCAGGCAGATGCCGCCGTTTTCGAGGAGAAAAATATTTCCGGGGTGCGGATCAGCGTGAAAAAAACCGAATCGCAGACACTGTTTGAAGACAGCATCTGTGCCAATCGAGACGATCTTGCGCCGTGTGACCAGACTTAATGTGGCCGGGTCGATGGAGCTCAGAACCTGTCCGTGCACCCGTCCCATGGTCAGCACATTGCGGGTGGTGGTTTCCCAGTAAATCTTTGGAAAACTGACGTTGGGATCGTCCTCAAAATCGTGACGCATACGGTCGGCGGACTGCCCCTCAATCACGAGATCAATTTCCTTGAGAATTTCCCGTGAAAATTCCTTGACCACCGCCGTTGGACTGTAGCCAAGGTTGGAGAAATACTGCTCTACCACTTTGGCGAATATTCCGACGAGGCTCATATCCTCTTCAAGGATCTGGCGGACGCCGGGTCGGAGTACCTTGAGTACCACGTCAGTCCCGTCAAGCAGTCTGGCAGCATGAACCTGAGCGATGGAGGCAGCGGCGAGAGGAACTTCGTCAATACTGGCAAAAAGCAGGTTGAGCCCGCCGGGAAACTCGTTGTGCAGGGTGCTGCTGATCTCTGACCAGGGAACGCGGGGACAGTCAGTCTGCAGCTTTTTCAGCTCATTTGCCCATTCCGGTGGAATAAGATCGGGGCGGGTGGAGAGAATCTGACCGAGTTTAATGAAGGAGGGGCCGAGTTCCTCCAGCACTTTTCGTACCCGTACGGCATTCGGCAACTGCGAATGTGTTCCGGATTTATCGCTGTGTATTTCCTCTTTTGATTTCCCGAGCATGCGATAGATCCCGGCTTCCTGAAGGAGCTGCTGGAAACCGAACCGGGAGAGCACCCCCGCAATTTCTGCGAGTCTGCGGGTGTTGGTGATGGTGCGCCTGATGGATGGTATTCTCATGGTAACCGGGAGGATGGCGTGTTGTGATGTGTCGTGCACAGACTGTCGGAACAGTCGGCTGGAAAGAGACGTCTTTGAGGGCTTTTCCCTGTATATATGTTCAAACTTACCAAAGCGGATTCATTTGAGCAATACCGAGGTCATCTGCTCCTTGCACTGTTGTGGAAATCGGGTAACACTGCAAAAAGCGGGGGGAACGGGACAGCCATCGTCCTGCCTGTGCTGGCTGCCTGTTTCGGCGGTAAAAAAAAGGAAAATTGAGGTGTTGTATTGCTCTTGAAAAGGAAAAATGAGGGGGCGGCAAGGGCGGACAGCGTTGATGTCGTTACCCGGGTGAAGGAGGCTGCCGACATTGTGCAGGTGATCGGGGAGTATGTTGATCTTAAGAAAAGCGGCTCCCGCTGGCTTGGTCTCTGTCCCTTTCATGGAGAAAAAACACCCTCCTTTTCAGTGACTCCCGCGCAGCAGTTTTTTCACTGCTTTGGCTGCGGGGAATCGGGTGATGTAATCAGCTTTGTAATGAAATATCAAAATGTTGATTTTCCCGGGGCACTGCGTATTCTGGGGGATAAATTCGGTGTTTCGATTCCTGAAAAAAGGCAGACAAAGAAAGAGATGGAACTGCAGGAACAGCGCAGGCGCCTTTATCGAGTGAGTGAGAAGGCGGCGGAGTGTTATGAGAAATATCTCTACTCCGGTCGGGTGGCGCGGACAGCGCATGCCTACCTCAACAAACGCGGTGTGACGATGGCCGTGGCCAAAAAATTTAAGCTGGGATTTGCTCCACCACCAGATGCCGAAGGGTGGAACTTCCTTGGGAAAACATTGACGAGGGAGGAGCAGGCAGCAGCGGTGGAAGCCGGGCTTATGGTGGAGAAGAGTAAAGGTGGTCTTTACGATCGTTTCCGCGACCGCATCGTTTTTCCCATCTTTAATATTTCCGGTCAGATCTGCGGCTTCGGCGGGCGGATTCTCGGCAAGGGTCAGCCGAAATATCTCAATTCGCCTGAGAGCCCGGTCTATAGTAAAAGCAGGCTGTTGCTCGGACTCTACCAGACGAAAGATGCGATTCGCCGCAGCGACCGTGCGGTACTGGTTGAGGGGAACTTTGACATGATCAGCCTTTTTGCTGCAGGCTGTGAGAATGTGGTTGCTCCCCTCGGCACCGCACTTACCCGTGAGCAGCTGCGACTGCTGAAAAAATTTACCAGTAACGTGGTGATGCTCTTTGACGGTGATGCCGCTGGACGCAAGGCGGCGGTGCGGGCGACCCCGCTCTTTCTCCAGGAGGGGGTGAGCGGGCGGGTTGCGATACTGCCCGACGGTCACGATCCGGACAGTTTTGTCCGGGAGTTCGGTGTACAGGATTTGCGGGCACTGCTTGAAGAGGCTCAGGAACTGCCGGAGTTCACGGTCGGACGTCTTCGTGAAGAGTATGGGCTTTCCTATGACGGGAAATTGAAGATTATTCAGGAACTCAAGCCTCTGCTGGCAGCGGCCGGGGACAGGCTGAAGCGGGATCTCTTCATCAGCCATTTCGAAAAGCTCCTCGATATGGAAAAGGGGACGCTGGCCGTACTGGAAGAGGAGGTCGAACAGGCCGAGGCCGAAGAGCAGGCGAAGGAAGAGTTGCAGGGGATTACAGAAATGCAGGAGCCGGAGGAAATGGAGGCTTCTTTTCCGCACGAATGGGCAGAGGAAGAGAGTTCTTCCGCCGTGGTCGTACCTGCATTCGGGCAACAGAAGTTTTCCGGGGCACCGCATTGCGGAATGACTTTTCCGCAGCGGCAGATTGCCGCCTGGATGGTGTGTAACCTGGATCATTACAGGAGCCTGGTTGATGCGGGGGTGCGAAAATTTCTTACTGACACCCCGGGAGAGAGCCTCTTTCTCACCATTGGGCAGTTGCTGGAGAAAAATGAATTTGCCGGGCCGGAGGAACTGCTCAATGTTCTCGTGGAGGGAGAGGAGCGTACCTTTGTTTCATGGACAATGCTCTACCCGCCCCAGCCCGCAGACAGGAGCCTGGATGATACGGGAGATCCCCGGGAACTTGAGTTTCAGCAGATTTTGGATACTCTTGGAGTACGGGAGAGCGGGGAGATCCTCGGGACATTACAGGAACAGATTATACTGGCGGAGAAAATGGGTGATATGGAAGAGGTGGATCGCCTGATGATGAAGCAGGTACAGGTTGCTGCGGCCCTCCACCGGGGAAAAGCCCGTGGCGGGTGACAGGAGAATATGTGATGGAGGAGAAAATTGCGTGGCTTAATCTCAGTCTGACCCCGGGGCTTGGCATTACAACCCTCTGGCGACTGGTGCGCGCACTCGGTTCGCCACAGGCAGTGCTGAAAGCGAAGGCTTCCCGGCTTCAGGCTGTGAACGGGGTGCAGAAACGCCATCTCAGCGGTCTGCTCAACCGGACTGCGAATGAGGATCTGGCTTCCCCGGAGCTGGAGCGGCTGAAGGCTTTCGGTGGTCGCGTCGTGAGTTGGGACGATTCGTTCTATCCCTCACTTCTCAAAGAGATTGTGGATCCACCCCCGGTGCTGTACATCGTTGGCGACCCGGCTCTGCTTTTGCGTCCTGCTGTGGCGGTAGTCGGCTCGCGGGCGGCCTCAAGTTACGGGCGTCATACTGCTTTCAACCTCGCGCGGGAACTTGCTGCGGCGGGGGCAATGGTGGTGTCAGGACTCGCCCTTGGCATTGATACCGAGGCCCATCGGGGTGCTCTGGCAGTGGGGGGAGCGACAGCGGCAATACTTGGCTTCGGCCTTGATGTCGTCTATCCCCGTCAGAATGAAGCACTCTATCGGGAGATCGGATACAATGGATTGTTGATCAGTGAATATCCCCTTGGCACGCGTCCGGACGCGTGGCGTTTTCCCGCCCGCAACCGCATTATTGCCGGGATGAGTCGCGGCGTGGTGGTGGCGGAGGCTGCACGGAAATCGGGTTCGCTGATTACGGCACAGATGGGGCTCGACTTTGGCCGCGAGGTCTTTGCCGTGCCGGGGCAGATTGATTCAGAGAAGAGTGAAGGCTGTCATCTGCTGCTCCGCGACGGGGCTTCGCTGGTGATGGACGTGACTGATATCCTGCAAGAGGCTGGTCTCTCCCGGGGTGAACATGCGTCGGCCTCTGTTGTCTCAGCGGAGAATCAGGCAGAAGCATCTCTTGAACCAGAGGCTGCGCAGCTGCTGCAGTGCATTGAGAACTATGCCGCTGCAAAAGATGATATTATAGAGCGCAGCGGTTTCTCCCCGGGTCGGGTGAGCGAACTGCTGTTGATGCTGGAACTTGACGGTCTGGTGGAAAACCTGCCGGGTGACCAGGTGCGCAGGGTTGGGTGAGGGAGATTCTCCCGGCACTTTCCCTGTATCCTTTTTCAGATATTAAATGGAGTTCCCATGAGTGGAAAAATTCAGATAGCCCCTTCTATCCTTTCAGCCGACTTCTCCCGTCTCGGTGAGGAGATCCGCGCGGTTGAGCAGGGTGGTGCCGATCTCATTCATATTGATGTTATGGATGGGTGTTTTGTTCCCAATATTACAATCGGTCCGCTGATTGTGAAGGCGGCAAAAAAGGTGGCAAAGCAACCCCTTGATGTCCACCTGATGATTATTGAAGCGGATAAATACCTGGAGGATTTTGCCTCTGCGGGGGCAGATATTATCTCGGTGCATGTCGAAGCGTGCACCCATCTTCAGCGTACGGTGGCACGAATTCATGAGCTGGGATGCCGGGCGGGTGTCGTGCTCAACCCGGCAACGTCGTTGAGTTCGCTTGATTATATTCTTGAAGAGGTGGATGTGGTGATGCTGATGTCGGTGAATCCCGGATTTGGCGGACAGAGTTTCATCCCCTCTACACTGAGGAAGATTCGTGAACTGAGCCAGCGCATCAAGGCGCTGAACAAAGAGATTGTAATTGAAGTGGACGGCGGTATCAGTCCGGCATCCATTGAAAAAGTTGCCGCTGCCGGCGCTACGCTTTTTGTCGCAGGATCGGCGGTGTATGGCAGTGACGACTATGCGGCAACCATTGCGCAGATGAAAGTGAACGGAGAGAAAGGAGCCGTTCAAAGGTAAACTGGAAGGATTTGTAGCGAAAGACTGGTTATTCAATGTTCCCTCAAGCACGTCTGCAGGCTGTTCTTTTCGAAGGAATTTGTTAAATTTGTCAAATAAATGAAAAGGAGAGAAATATGATATACCATAATTTTCAGGAGACAAGTGTTTACAACAAATTGCGGCAACTCGCAGGTGCTCCTCCTGATCTGACGGCGAAGAACGTTCTTACTGCCGGAAACAGGCTGGAGAAATATGTATGCCGGACCCCGATACTCAATCTGCATTACGCCACCCAGCGTGTTGATGAAGAGGTGCTGAACGGATTGCAGACGATGGCCGATGAACTGAAGATTGTCGAGCAGTTCAAGGCGATGCGCCGTGGTGCGGTGATGAATACGATAGAGGATGTTGAGAGTGAGAACCGCCAGGTCCTGCACACCTCTTCCCGAGATCATTTTCATCAGCCACCCTGTGAACCGGCCGCTGCGGCTCAGTCGAAAGCTGAGCTGGAAAAATTGAAGCGCTTTCTCGGTGAAGTGACCGACGGGACACTGACCGGCAGCACCGGTAAATGCTTTACCACGGTTATTCATCTGGGAATAGGTGGATCCGATCTCGGCCCGCGGGCGCTTTACGAGGCGCTGCTGCCATACGGCATTGAAGGGCGTTCCGTTCATTTTATCTCCAATGTTGATCCCGATGACGCGGCCCGTCGGCTCGGCCAGGTAAATCTTGAAGAATGCCTGGTGGTCACTGTCTCCAAAAGTGGTGGTACTCTTGAGACCCTCACCAACGAAACAGTGGTGCAGACTGCTCTGCGGGACGCCGGTCTTGATCCGAAGAAACACTGTGTTGCCGTTACCGGTGAGAAAAGTCCGCTGGACAATCCGGAGAGTTATCTGCGCTCCTTCTACATGTTCGATTATATCGGCGGTCGTTACAGTGCCACCTCAATGGTGGGAGCGGTGAGTCTCGGGTTCTTCCTCGGTTTCGAAGGCTTTATGAGCATGCTGGAAGGTGCAGACGAGATGGATCGCCTTGCCGAGGGGGCTTCTCTGCAGAAAAATCCGGCTCTGCTGCTGGCGCTGCTGGGAGTGTGGAATCACAACTTCCTCGGGTATCCGACGGTGGCGGTACTGCCCTATTCGCAGGGACTGCACCGTTTTCCAGCGCATTTGCAGCAGTGTGATATGGAGAGCAATGGCAAGTCGATCACCCGTGACGGCAAAAAGGTTACCGCCAAAACCGGGCCAATTATCTGGGGAGAGCCTGGCACGAACGGTCAGCATGCCTTCTATCAACTGCTTCATCAGGGAACAGAGATTGTTCCGGTGGAGTTCATCGGATTCCAAAAATCACAGTACGGTCATGATCTTAAAGTGCAGGGAACGACCTCTCAGCAGAAACTGCTGGCCAACCTCTATGCACAGTCTGTTGCCTTCGCCATTGGTCAGACGTCAGACAACCCGAACCGAGTCTTTGCCGGGAACCGGCCTTCAACAATTATCATGGGGCAACGGCTGGATCCCCGGAGTCTCGGTGCACTGCTTGCTCTCTATGAGGCAAAAATTGTCCTCCAGGGCTTCTGCTGGAATATCAACTCCTTCGACCAGGAAGGTGTGCAGCTCGGCAAAGTGCTTGCGGGCGGATTTCTCAAGCAGATGGAGGCGGGAAATCCCCCTGGAGACGGTATCGAAAGCCGTTTTCTCAAGGCTGTGTTACAGGGTGAAGATTAAAAGATTTTTCGGGGATATGAACATGTATTTGCCGTGTTACCGGCCTCCCGATTTTTTGTTGACAAAGAGGGGTTGTAAAGATATGCTCATTTACTGAATGAACATTCAGCTGATAGTAGTATTTTAGTGGATGGATATGTTAAGGAGGACTTGCCATCCCGAAGAGGGTGGAAGTTTTTAAACTTGTAACTCAAAGGAGGAAATCATGGCAAAGCATGAGACACCCTTGTTGGATCAACTGGAGTCTGGCCCGTGGCCGAGCTTTGTATCCGACATTAAAAGACAGGCTGAAACCAAGCCTGAATGCTGGGACATCCTTGGTGTTCTGGAGCTGTCTTACGAGGAAAGAATTACTCACTGGAAACATGGTGGAATCGTAGGGGTTTTCGGATACGGTGGTGGTGTTGTCGGTCGTTATGTCGATCTTCCGAAAAGGTTCCCCGGCGTTGAACATTTCCATACCATGAGGGTGAATCAACCCTCTTCCAAATACTATACCACCAAGTTTCTGCGTCAGCTTTCTGATTTGTGGGAGAAACATGGTTCTGGTATGACCAATATGCATGGTTCAACAGGCGATATTATTCTTCTTGGTTGCCGTACTGAAGAACTTGAGCCGATGTTTTGGGATATGACCCATGAGATGAATCAGGACCTTGGTGGTTCCGGTTCCAATCTTCGGACCCCGGCCAACTGCCTGGGACAATCCCGCTGTGAATGGTCCTGCTACGATACTGAAGAAGTATGTTATAACCTCACCATGCATTATCAGGATGAGCTCCATCGTCCTGCATTCCCGTATAAATTTAAATTTAAATTTTCCGGTTGTCCGAACGACTGTGTTTCCGCTATTGCCCGTTCAGATGTGGCGGTTATCGGTACCTGGCGCGATGATATTCAAATCGACCAGGCTGCCGTGAAAGAATATATTGCTGGAAACTATCCTGGAAACGGTGGTGCTCACTCCGGTCGTGACTGGGGTAAATTTGATATTCAGAAAGAAGTCATAGATCTCTGCCCCACTGAATGTATGTGGATGGAAGATGGCGAACTGAAAATCGATAACAGCGAATGTACCCGCTGCATGCACTGCATCAACGTTATGCCTCGTGCCCTTCGCCCCGGGAAAGACAAAGGTGCCACTATCTGTGTCGGCGCAAAAGCCCCGATCCTTGACGGTGCACAATTTGCCACCATGATCGTTCCCTTTATGAAGATCGAAAAAGAAAATGACTACGAAGAGCTCATTGACTTTATCGAGAAGATTTGGGACTGGTGGATGGTGGAAGGTAAAAACCGTGAACGTTGTGGTGAGTGTATGCAGCGTTTCGGTCTGCCTGAATTTCTGCGGATCATGGGCCTTGAGCCCCTGCCGCAACACATTAAAGAACCCCGCTCCAACCCGTATGTCTTCTGGAAAGAAGAAGAAGTTCCCGGTGGCTGGGAACGCGATGTTGTTGAATTCCGTAAAAAACATGCAGCGTAACGTCGGTTTGTTGAACTGATTTCTGATTAACAGGTCCCGTTTAAGGACTGTCAAAAAATATAGGAGATTAACAATGGGTTATAATCCTGAGAAACCGATGGAAGGCCGTATATCTGATATCGGTCCCCGGTACTATGAGGAGTTCCATCCGCCCGTCATTAAGGCGAACAAGGGCAAATGGCTGTGGCATGAAATTACCCAGCCGGGTGTTCTTATGCATAAATCTGAAACCGGTGACGAAGTCTACACTGTACGTGTTGGTTGTGCCCGTCTCATCTCTATCGAATATATTCGTGAAGTTTGTGACATCGCAGACAAGCATTGCGACGGATACCTTCGTTTCACTACCCGTAACAATATTGAGTTCATGGTTGACTCAAAAGATAAAGTTCAACCTCTGCTTGATACTCTGGCAAGCTATGGCAACAGCTATCCCGTTGGTGGGACAGGTGCCGGTGTTACCAACATCGTTCATACCCAGGGATGGGTTCACTGCCATACTCCGGCTACCGATGCTTCGGGTGTTGTTAAAGCTGTTATGGATGAGCTCTTCGAATACTTTGTCACCATGTCACTTCCTGCACAGGTACGTATTGCCCTTGCATGCTGTCTGAATATGTGTGGTGCTGTTCATGCTTCAGATATCGCTATTCTCGGAATTCACCGTAAACCACCGATGATTGACCACTCCCGTATTACCGGTGTTTGTGAAATCCCGCTTGCTATCGCTGCCTGTCCTACCGGAGCAATTAAACCTGCCAAGACAGAAGTGGATGGAAAAGAGATTAAAACTGTCAAGGTAAATAACAGTCGCTGCATGTTCTGTGGTAACTGTTACACCATGTGTCCGGCCATGCCTCTGGCTGATCCTGATGGTGACGGTATTGCCATTCTTGTTGGTGGTAAGATTTCCAACGCCCGGACTATGCCGAGTTTCTCCAAAATGGTTATTCCATGGTTGCCGAACACTCCTCCCCGCTGGCCGGAGGTTGTTGGTGCCGTCAAGAAGATTGTGGAAACCTACGCTGCAGACGCGAAGAAATATGAGCGTGTTGGCGATTGGGCTGAGCGGATCGGCTGGGAGAAATTCTTCGAAAAATGTGAAATTCCGTTTACGGATAAGAGCATTGATGATTATCGCCTTGCATATGATACATGGCGGACTTCCACGCAGTTCAAGTACACCAACGCTATTAAATAAGAAGCATGGCCTTGCCGGGGAAAAATTTCTCCCCGGCATTCATTAATGCTTTCAACCTCTACTTAGGAGCTGCACCATGGCATTGGAAAAAGACGCATTGAAAAACGCCATTGAGGAGAAAGCTACCAAATCTCCCAAGCCGCAGTTGTATATCAAGGATTTTTATGTTTGTGATCCTGACAGCAAGCCTCGGGTGATTAAAAACGTCGCAAACGAGATGGTTCGTGAAGGACGTCTTATGTTCTGGTCTTCCGGATCAACAACCATGTATGGTATTCCTTCCCGTATTCAGGACGAGGATGCCAAGGCAGAGGGCGGGGAAGATTGATTTTTCTTCCTCTGGTTTTGAGTGTTTACTGGCACAAAGGGCATTTGCCCTTTGTGCCTTTTTTCTTGTTTTGAGGAATGAAAGATGGATCTGCTCTTTCTAACAACGACTGAATCAACCAATATCGAGGCCTGTAGAGCTGCAGAAGCTGGAGCTGTGCATGGAAGTGCCGTGTGGGCACTGGAGCAGACAGCCGGGCGCGGACGGCTTGGAAAGGTCTGGAGCAGCAGGCGGGGAGACGGCCTGTATGTCTCCTATGTCCTGCGACCGCACGTTCCTGTAGAAGAATTTTCAAAGATTACCCTGGTTGCCGGAGTAGCAGCAGCGAAACTGCTGCAGGGCCTGCTGGGAAAAGAAAAACGAGTGGCGTTGAAATGGCCTAACGATCTCTTTATAGACGGGCGCAAGATAGCTGGCATTTTGGCTGAGGCTTCTCCTCTTGCAGAAGAACCCTTTGTTATCCTTGGTGTCGGGTTGAACATCAGGCAGCAACGGGAGGATTTCCCTGAAGAGTTACGAGAGAAGGCTACTTCTCTCTTTATCGAGAGCGGAAGACAGTCAGATCCTGAGAAACTTGCAGTAGCACTGAGGACGGTGTTATTGGAACATCTTCTGCGCTTCGAGCAGGGGGAATTCCCACAGATTCTTAATGAATGGCGACAGCTTGATTATCTCAAGGGAAAACGGATGGAGTGTGTCAGTGCCGATGGCTCTGTGGTAAGAGGTGTGGCTCTGGGGCCGGACGATGAAGGGGTGCTTTTTCTGCGCGATGACCGGGGTACACTGCACGAAATTCTCTCCGGAGATGTGAGTCTCGCAGGGAAAGAAAAACCCCGCTGAAAAGGATATCCAGTGGGGTAACGTTTACCGGGTACCTTGAATATGAACAAATGCAGGCTGTTTCAAGGTACCCTGCTGCTGTACTGATGTGGTTGGAGAACTCAGAGATTTGCAGCGTCTTTGAGGAGATCAACCTTATCCGTTTTCTCCCAGGTAAAGTCCGGTAATTCACGGCCAAAGTGACCGTAAGCTGCTGTCTGGCGGTAGATGGGGCGAAGAAGGTCGAGTTGTTTCACGATTGCCTTCGGACGCAGGTCAAAATGCTCTCTGATCAGTTTGATGATCTTCTCGTCGCTGATTTTTCCGGTTCCAAAGCTGTTTACATTGACAGAGACCGGCTGGCTGATACCAATTGCATAGGCAACCTGAACCTCAAGTTCATCGGCAATACCTGCTGCAACGAGGTTTTTTGCAACATAACGGCCATAGTAGGCGCTGGAGCGGTCGACCTTGGACGGATCCTTGCCGGAGAAGGCACCGCCACCATGAGAGCCACGTCCACCGTAGGTATCCACTATGATCTTGCGGCCAGTGAGACCGCAGTCTCCAACGGGACCGCCAATGACAAAACGTCCGGTAGGATTGATGAAATATTTGGTGTTGCTGTCGAGCATATTTGCTGGCAAAATCGGTTTGATAATCTCTTCCATCACCGCCTCCTTGAGATCTTTCCAGGAGATTGATTCATCGTGCTGGGTGGAAAGAACGATGGTGTCAATTCGCTTTGCCTCGGTGCCTTCATACTCAACAGTTACCTGACTCTTGGCGTCCGGGCGCAGCCAGGGGAGAACGGCAGATTTGCGAACTTCGGCCTGACGGCGGGTCAGGCGGTGGGCAAGGTCGATGGTCAGAGGCATAAGGACAGGAGTCTCATTTACTGCATAACCGAACATCAGTCCCTGGTCCCCGGCACCCTGATCAAGGTCAATCCCGGCGCCTTCATCAACCCCCTGCGCAATGTCTCCAGACTGCTTGTCAATCGTGGTCATGACAGCACAGGACTGCCAGTCAAAGCCCATGTCAGAAGAATGATAGCCGATTTCTCTGATAGTCTGACGGACCACTTCTGGCATATCAATCCAGGCGGTCGTAGTTATCTCTCCTGCAATAAGGGCCATACCCGTGGTAACGAGGGTTTCACAGGCAACCCGGGCGTTTTTATCCTGTTCAAGGATAGCATCAAGAACAGCGTCTGAAATTTGATCAGCAACTTTATCGGGATGCCCCTCGGACACGGACTCAGAAGTAAAAAGATGGCTGGACATAATATATCTCCTCAGGTAGTTTCGTATAACATTACTGGAATAATAAATGCGGTTCAAAGAATAGTCTATTTTTACGATATTTCAAGGGAACCAGTCAGGTTCTTGCCTTTAATACCATTCCTATTAAGTTATACCCCGTTTTGTCTCCTGTTTATCCATTCATGGTTACAAACGACAAAAGGAACCACGAATGGACACGGATAAACACGTATTATTACTCATTCGTCATCGTCAAAAAAGATGTCTACGCAGTCGCGTTCTCTGGTTAATACAAAGTGTAAATGGTATCAGCAACCGGAACCCGCCGAAGTGACTCATGCAGAAAATGCGTGGGCACCGTCGATTTATACACAAAACAACGAAATTCAGACAAAGAACAGGAAAAAATGACGATTGAAGCTGCCAAAGAGGTTCTCAGAATTGAAGAAGCCGGGCTTGAGGAGGTTCGCCGTAATCTTGGCGGAGAATTCCTTGAAGCTGTCGATACGATACTGGGTACAAACGGGAAGGTGGTGATTTGCGGTATCGGTAAATCTGGAATTATCGGGCAGAAGATCTCCGCAACTTTCAACAGTACCGGAACGTGTTCCACCTTTCTTCATCCGGTAGAAGCAATGCATGGTGACCTTGGCACAGTGGTCGGGGGGGATGTCGTTCTGGCCATTTCCTATTCCGGTGAAACAGTCGAATTGCTGACACTGCTGGTGGCGATTCGTGAGCGTGGTAATACTATTATTGCCATGACCGGCGGGCTGAAATCAACTCTTGCACGCCTGGCAGATATTGTCCTCAATATTCATATTCCTGAGGAGGCATGTCCCCTCAGGCTTGCACCTACCACCAGCACAACTGCAACTCTGGCCCTCGGTGATGCTGTTGCAATGATACTTATCAATCGGCGCCACTTTCAGGCAGAAGATTTTCGTCTCAATCATCCCGGGGGGAGCCTTGGTCAGCGGCTCAAGGTGCGGGTAACAGAGGTTATGAATACAGGAATCGATGTCCCCATCGTCGGACCTGATGCCTCTGCCATGGATGCCATGCTTGCCCTCAATGAAAAAAATCTCGGGGTTGTCCTGATTCTTTCGGAGAAACGGGAGGTTCTGGGGATTGTTACGGATGGAGACATTCGCCGGGCATGGGTTAATGGAACCGAGAGTCAAGATCTCACTCAACTCAAGGCACGCGAATTAATGACGGAAAACCCTGTCTGTATTGATGATGAGCATCTTGCAGCAGACGCTCTTTCTATTATGCAGCGTTATGAGATTACAGCTTTGCCTATCGTTGATTCAGAGAAGAGATTGACAGGGCTCATTCATCTTCACAATCTGCTTGGAAAAGGAGAGTTCCGTTTCCTGGTGTAATACTATTTACATTTTGTATTGACCCGATAACACTACTGCGCAGGCATCTTTTTTGGCGATTGCGAATGAGTAATAATTCGTGTTTATCCGTGTCCATTCGTGGTTGCTTTTGTAGTTTGTAACCACGAATAGACACGAATTTTCACGAACAGGGACAACACATTAAACGAAAACGTTTGTATCCGAAGTTAAGCCGTACAGTGCACCAGAATTATGAATCAACTTTGGGAGTCATTCGAAAGTCGGGGTTAAGCGTTTTACACTCTAATATTCCGTGTCTTCCGTGGTTTACCAAGAGCATGAGAACAGACCCTGCTCCAGATGTATCGATAAGCAGAAACAATACATTGCCACAATACTCATGTAGTTTGCTACCACGGAAAACACGGAAGGACACGGAAAACATCAATTACCTCAAAGCAACCACAAGGGCATTCTCTTATGGTTTTTTCAGTAATAATTCGTGTTTATTCGTGTCCATTCGTGGTTCCTTTTGTCGTTTGTAACCACGAATGGATAAACAGGATGCAAAACGGGTTACAACTTAATAGGAATGGTATAACTTACCAGGAATGATGTAATTGCAGCAGGCATAAAAAAATCATGGCCGAACAGAAGAGGTTTCTGTTCGGCCATGATTTTTTATCTGAGCCCGTTCATTGTCTAGTGCGTTGCCACCTGCCTGTTTTTTTGTCAAGTTGATATTTTAGAACAAGGGTGAGTGGCAGTATTCCGGGTTTTCTCTCTGTACATTGCATGCGGAAATTTATTTTGGTGTCTGTCTCTTCCAACACTTCCACCTGCGGAGCAGTAAGCAGTTTCGGGTCGATGTTGGGATAGTCCTTTGTGAATAAACTCTGGTAGCTGTCCTTCAGGAAACTGATTTTACCATTGATGTAGATCTGGTGATCAAGCTCCGCAATTTTTTTCCTGATCTCCCTGGCAGCTTGTACAAACTGTGCATCCCTGCCCATGCTGTTATCCTGAATGAGCTTGAGCAGGTTGCGATACGTACTGCGGGCGTTGCTCAGTTCTGCATTCTTCAGCAGCTCCCGGGCAGAATTTTCACCGCGGATGAGAGAGGTCTGGAGAAGGATTTTACCAAGACGTTCTTTGCTTTTGCGAAAAACCTCGGCATCAAGTCCTGTAAGCTTTTCACTGAGAATGGCATCTGCTTCGCCATAGGCAGCCATGGTATCATCCCAGCGTCCTTCATCGAAGGCTTGATTGCCCCTTGCAATTGTTTTGTAGAGATTCGTACGGGCAAGGTTGATCTGAACCTGGTCCTTATATTTATTTTCCGCCTGTGGAAAATCCTGAATCATTCCGAGGACCTCGTTATAGATCTTCAGTGCTGCGTCCCATTCTTCTTTCTGAAGTTCCCGCTCAGCCTTGTTGTTTAACAGGCTGATCCGGGCGTTCAGCAGGCCGGTCATGATGGCATTTTTAAACGGTTCTTTTTCCTTCTCAGGCAGAGAATCAAGTTGTTTCTGTGCTCTCTGCATCGTTTGCAGCATGGAAACCCAGTTTTCCTGTCCCTGTTGAATACTGGCGATCTGCAGACTGTATTGAAGCTGTGAGGAAACCACGCGGTTTTCCAGGTCCTGCCTGTCTTCATCTTTCAAATAGTCAATCTTTTCGACCAATTTCAGTGCGTCATGATAGTTGATGACAGCCTCCTGAAAATTTTTCTCCAGATAAAGCTGATCCGCGAAATCTTTCCTGGTCTCATAGGCAAGAATTGTTTTGGCATCTCGTGGATTAAACTCCTTGCCATTGACCAGTTTTTTCCCGCTGAGTCCCACCTTGAGCTGTTCACTGAGAAGAATCTTATTCAGGTTGGAGGTGAGGATGGCGGCCCGGTCCTTCTGGAAGTAAATGATATTTTCAGCTGCTTCCAGACCCTTGAGGCAGAGTTGTTTTGCCTGTTGATATTTCGCAGTTTCAAGGGAAGAGGTGCAGTTGGCATAGAGGTCCGCCGCCCTGTCAAGCTGCATGCCGGAATAAAAATTGAGCCCGAGAGGTATGGACACTGTGATTGCGAGGAGAAGGCCGCCGAGGAGCCAGGGCAGGAACAACCTGCGGGTGGGGGGCTCATGAGAGGGTTTGTGTTCAACCGGTCTGGTTTTCTCGACTGAACTTACCTTTTTTGGCCGTTTTTTCTCAGCCCCGGTCATCTTCTTCTGGCCGTTTTCCGGATCCCTGCCGATTTTGCCCTCAATTGTCTGCATTTTGCTGAGCCGGCTGACGTCGCTCTGAATAGCAGGAAAATCAGCGACCGAATCAGCCACACTGCTGTAGAGTTCGAGGGCTGTTGTAATATCCTCTTTCTCTTCTGCTGCTTTTGCACGCGCATAGCGTTCTTCAGCATCACTTACTTTGCGAACAGCCTCTACCTGAAGGGCCTTCAGGTTTTCGGAAAATTCAGCCTGTCCTTCGAGTTCATGTTTGAGGTGAATGAATTCTTTCCTTTTTTTCATTTTCAGCAGAAAGGTGTAACGATCGTCACTGCTGTCAGCTTTACTGCCAAAAGAGAGAACAGCCGAGGGGGCGCTCTCTTTCTTTTTGGAAAGGGCATTAATCTCCATATCAAGATCTGTTTCAGAGAGATCGAGCGTCAGTTCGTCATCATCAAGTTTGAGTATGGGAACATCCTTGACGGGCTGATTGTCCAGTCCCGTTATAACAGGCGTACCTGCTTCTCTGCCAGACCAGTCGAGAGATGCAATGGGGAGCTGACTGCGATTATTTTCATACCATTCAGCAGCCTCGGCGTTGAATGCATCGACGGTGGAGAAGCTTTCACCGTTGATCATCCTGCCAATCCTGACAATAAGCTCCGACAGAGTGCTCTTCTGATTCCAGAAATCACTAATGTGGATTGCTTCCGGGTCGAAATCCGGGTGAAAAATGTCACTGACCGGTCGACAGTTAGGCGGAAAATGGGGAAAACCGAAAGGAATAATTATCTCAATCACCTGTTCACGGGTTTCGATAACATCTCCCGCCGTATTGCGGCTTTTACCTGCAATATGGTAGGTCACCTGATATTTATCCGGAGGATCTCCCTGCAGAGGGGATACTGATATGAGGGAATTGGAGCGGAATTCCCCTCGTATCTGAGTGTAAATTTCTCCGAGCTGACTGGTTGTGATAGGCATGTATAATTAAATGCTGAGTTATGGGTATCTTGAATAATCAGTCTTTCGTCTGTCTTCTTCGTTACAGTAAAAAAATTATTCTCGGAGGTACGCGCCAGACTCCAATATCAAAGTTATACCGATGATGAACGGTAGCCGGTATAAGTACCTGTGGTAAATTTCTTCCGGTGTCTCGAATATGAACGAAATACACGCTGTTTCAAGGTAGGCTTTATGGCGTCTATTAAACGCCTGAAATCAGAAAAAGCTGTACTTTCCCGAAAAAAGACAGCGTCCGATATAAATTTTTTTTCCTTCTTTTCTAAACAATACAAAATCTCATAAATAAAAAAAAGGGAGCAATTGGCAGGGATTGATTTTATCCTGAAAATGTTTTTGTGCTGTTGTCTTAACACGTGTGCTGTCAGCGCAGGCGGATCAATTCTCTTCTCTGCCTGGTCCTGGTATATCAGATGAAAAAACATGAGCTGTTGGCTCCGGGAAAAATTATGCAGGGAAGGGGGGAGGCTGTTGGCAAACGGGTGGGGAAGTAAAGAGTGACAGGTTGACAGGGAGTGAAGTTTTTCTCTTTTTTATATTATGGGTACCTTGAATACGCGCCCATCTTCTTTGCTACAGTCGCAAATATATCTTCGGAGGTAAATGCCAGACGCCGATATTCAAAGTTATACCGGTGATGAACGGTAAGCCGGTATAAGTACCTTCACGAAATTCTTTTCAAAAAAATACGAAAATAATTTCTAAGGTACTCATAGACCTGCGGTAAATTCCTCAGGAGCCTCGAATATGAACGAATGCAGACTGTTTCAAGGTACCCTTATGCGCAAGAAAATTTCTTATAAGGTCGCCTGCTGAAAAGGTGGAAGCTGCAGCAATTCCATGAAAGAGGAAACGTGCCACTCTGCCTTCAACGCAGGGTTTCTGAAGGCAACTAAATTGACACTGCACGCTTTTGCCTGCAGACGATCCGTCTCAGCATCGCCAATAAATACCGCTTCTTCCGGTAAACACTTCAAATCCTGTAAGATTTCCAGCAGTCCATCAGGTGCGGGTTTCGGTTTTGTGTTCAACGCCGTCATCACTTTGCTGAAATAGTGACCGAGATCATATTTCTCAAGCAGGGACGGCATAGTGTCACTGCGGTTGGTCGAAATGGCCAGTTTGTATTTTTTCTGCGCCAGTTCGAGAAATTCATACAGGTCCGGCTCCAGCGACAGATAGTGCAGGTAGTCTGAATAGCTCAGTTTACCACGGGCCGCATGCTTTATCTCTGTTTTCTTCTGCGGATAATTGCGAAAAATATGTGTAAGGGCACCATCCACCGTCGCCATATGGCTGTAAACCTCTTCTTCCGGGTCCATGGGAGGATGGCCGAAGAGGTCAAGCAGGTCGTTATAGTAATGCACAGTTGACTTTTTTGAGTCAAACATTACTCCATCGCAGTCGAAGACGATTAATTTGAGCATCAGGATGTTTTCTTTTTAAGGATCAGCAGCGGACTGGCGATAAATATGGAGGAGTAGGTCCCCACAAAAATACCGATCAGAAGTGCAAAGGCAAAACCATGAATTACCTGACCGCCAAGGAAGTAGAGACAAGTGAGCACTATTGCTGTGGTCAGCGACGTCACAATTGTCCGGCTGAGGGTCTCATTTATACTGGTGTTGATAATGTCTTTAAAGCTGCCATGGCCCTCTTTATTCATGTTTTCACGAATACGGTCGAAGACAACAACAGAGTCGTTGAGCGAGTAGCCTGCAAGAGTCAGCAGCGCTGTGACGATGAGCAGGGTGATCTCCACATTAAAAATCCAGCAGATACCGAGTACGACAAGGACATCGTGAAAAGTGGCCGCAGCGCCTGCCAGACCAAAACGAAGATCAAAACGGAAGGCAAGGTAGATGATGACACCGGCCAGCGAGATGATGATCGCCTCAATGGCCTTGTTGCGCAGTACTGAGCTGACCGAAGATCCAATTTTGGACTGACTCTCCAGGACAAAACCTCTCTCTTGCAGATTGTCCTGCAGGATCTGGGTTATCTGCTCATCTACTGTACTTACCTCTGCTTCTTCTTTCTTGATTTTGACGATCAGGCGGTGTTCATTTTCTACCTCCTGAATATTAATATCCCCCATGCCATTGCTGGAAAGTGCATTTCGTACTTCCTTCATGGTGAAGTCGCTGGAGGCCTTGTACTGCAACATGGAACCGCCGGTAAAATCTACCCCGAGATTGGCTTTGCCGAGCCCTATCTCCACAAGGGAAAACAGGCCCAGAGCGACCAGGATGGCGGAGGCAACGTAGGTGAATTTAGTCAATCGCATATAGTCAATTTTAATATTTCTGACCAGCGAAAAAAAGTTGAGTTTCTTGAAGGGGCGGATGGCGTTGACGGTGTCAAACATCAGCCTGCTGCAGAAGAGTGCCGCAAAAAGGTTAAAGATAATCCCGAGGCTGAGGGTAACGGCAAATCCCTTGATCGGCCCGGTCCCAAAGAGAAAGAGGGCGAGTGCGGTAATCAAGGTGGTGACTTGTGAATCGACAATGGTGGAAAGGGCTTTGTTGAAGCCGCCATCAATAGAGGATCGCACTGATTTCCCGATGCTGTACTCTTCGCGCATTCGTTCAAAGATAAGCACATTGGCGTCTACAGCCATTCCCACGGTGAGGATGATACCAGCAATCCCGGGCAGGGTCAGCGTGGCATTGAGCACAGCCAGCCCGGCGAAAAGCAGAAGGAGATTGATAAAGAGAGCAATATTGGCAATGACCCCGGAAAGGCGATAATAAATAAGCATGAACACGAGGACAATGGCTGTTCCGAAGATACCCGAAGTCAGTCCCTGTCTGATGGAGTCCGCCCCGAGGCTGGCACCGACAGTCACGTCCTGAATGATTTTGACCGGTGCCGGCAGCGCACCGACCCGCAGAACGATAGCAAGGTCGGAGGCCTCCTCGTGGGTAAACTGGCCCGTGATCTGAGCAGAACCACCAAGGATTTTTTCCTGGATATTGGGAGCGGAGCGCACCACGTTGTCAAGTACGATGGCGAGGCGGCGATGAACATTGTCAGAGGTGACCTGAGCAAAGACCTTTCCGCCGTGGCTGGTGAAGTCAAGGCTGACGAGGGGCTCGTTGAAGTTTCCGCCGATACGGACATTGGCGTCTTTCACCATGTCACCAGTCATCAGCACCCGATTTTCGAGGAGTATGGGAATCTGCACCGAAAGACCGGTGTCGTTATCGGTGTCGCTCTCAAAATAAAGATTTGTGTTATCAGGCAGCAGGGCATGAATTGCACGGTTGAGTTTTGCAATGGGCTCCCCGACTTTCCATTCTCCCGAATCCTCGGCCTGGTGGACGACCTCTGGCAGATTGATTCCCGTGCTGTCGGCAACCAGCTTGAACTCCAGCTGAGCCGTTTTGCCGATGAGGGCGCGTGCCCGTTTCGGATCTTTGACTCCCGGCAGCTGGATGACGATCTCGTCCTCGCCCTGGCGTACGATAACAGGCTCGGCAACACCAAACTCGTCAATACGGTTCCGCAGAATTTCCAGAGACTGCTCTACAGCAGTCTTTTTCAGTGCTTTAACCGCAGCGGGGTTGAGTTGTAACGTTATGCGGGGAAAACTTCCCTCTTTTACCTCAAGTTTGCTGTCGATATCCGTAAAATCGTTATCCAGAACCTTTTGGACCTTGTCGATTGCACCACTGTTAGGCAGGGTGAACACCACCGTTTTCGCCTGACCGGATTTCGTTTGTACTGCGCTGATACCGTCAGCAGCAAGGGTCTCTTTCAAGTCGTTGGCGGCAAAGGCGAGAGTTGTTTTTTCAGCCTTGTCAAGATCAACTTTGAGAATGATGTGCATTCCGCCCTGCAGATCAAGTCCGAGGCGCAGGGAACCCGGAGAAAGGTATTTACTCCACCAGTCCGGGGTCTTATCTTGAAAAACGGAGGGGATTATGGTTATCACTGCGATTAACAAAACAGTGAAAAGGCCGGCGAGTCTGAGTTTAAGAGATCTGTTCATTTTTTTTCCATGCTGAGATCCGCGATAAAATAGAGTAACTACGCTTTGTTAAACCCACCGATTATACATAAAGAACAGGAACTTGCAAGGGGGCCTTAATCCGGCAGGAACAAAAAAATTCCCCATTCACTCAGTGAACGGGGGAAAAGAGAGGTTGAAAAATCTGTTGTGTGTCAGGAACTGTTTCGACGAGAAAACGACATCCGCCACTTCCTGTATTGTGTGATCTCCCCCACGATTTCATTCACAAGTCATCACTCTCTTTGAATTCGCTGATGACGGGAACGTCATCCTGGCTTTTTTGGGAGAGGGAATCTTCCTTGTCAAACATGCCGGGCAGAAAAGAAAAAAAGCCTCGATCGGGTTTTTCTCCCTTCTCCAGTCTTGCCAGCAGGGGTTTTGCATCATCGGTCACAATCTTTATCTCGGGGTAGGTTGCAATGAGGTAACGCAACCGGGCCTCAGCCTGTTTATATTGCTCTGTGCGGAGATAAAATTTCACTACAAAAAACTCATGACCGGCGAGGAACTCCCGGGCGATTGTCATCTTCTCTTTTGCTGCAGGGGTATACGTAGAATTCGGAAAGGCTTTGATGAGCTGGCGAAAGCTGGCTACGGCCTTCTCTGCACCGGTCGGATCACGGTCAACCCTGTCGATCTGGCGGTAACTGCACATTCCCTTCTGATACATTATGTAGGGAATGGATTCATTAGTAGGGTGGTTGTTCTCAAAGGTCTCGTAGAGAGAAAGAGCCTGCGCGTACTTGTCCATGAAATAGTAGCAGTCAGCAGCCTTGAGTTCGGCAAGTACAGCCTCCCGACTAAAGGGGTAACGATCAAGAATTTCTTCAAAAGCGCTTACTGCTGTAAAATATTTCCCCACGTTGTAGTCATCCATCCCTTTCTGCAGCAGGTTTTTGACCGGCATTTCCTCGAAAGGATTAACCTCTTCAACAACATTTCCGTCTTCATCAATTTTTGTGTATTTGACGTCGCTGCCAAAGAGAGAACAGCCTCCGACAACGAGCAACAGAAAAAGGATGGAGCAGCGAAAGAGCGTGGTGCGCATGGACATTATTTTCACCCTTTTATGGAATTGAGCCAGGCCTCTGCAGAGAGCATGGCCACAGCACCTTCACCGGCAGCATTGATCACCTGACGAACTCTTTTGCTGCAGATGTCCCCGGCCGCCATGACTCCGGGAATATTGGTGCGGGTCTCCGTATCCACTTGCAAAAAGCCCCACTTGTCACTTTCGATAACATCAGAAATTCCTTCATGGTTGGGGGAGACGCCAACAAGAACAAAAACACCCTCCACTTTGAGGAGAGATTCTTCACCATTCTTGTTTTTCAGATTGACTCCGGTAACGCCGTTATCATCCCCTTCAATCGAAGAGACCTGCGAATTCCAGACGAATTCAATCTTGTCATTGGCAAAGGCATGTTCCTGTACAATTTTGGTGGCACGCAACTCGTCACGTCGATGAATAATATAGACTTTACTGGCAAATTTGGTCAGGTACACCGCTTCTTCGACAGCTGTATTCCCTCCGCCGACCACAGCCACTTTCATATTGCGGTAGAAGGGGGCATCGCAGGTGCCACAGTAGGAAACGCCGCGTGCCTGAAATTCTTTTTCACCGGGGACATTAATCATGTTTGGACGTGCGCCGGTGCAGATGATCAATGTCTTGCAGGTAACCTTGCGGTCGCCGTCGAGAAACAGCACTTTTTCTTTCTCATTGGAGAGATCCATACCGGAGACAAATGCAGTTTCAATGTTGAGATCAAAGCGTTTCGCATGAGCGAGCATTTTTTCAGAGAGGTCAAAGCCGCTGAGCCCGTCGGGGAAACCTGGATAATTGTCAATCCAGTCAGTCTGCATAATCTGCCCGCCAGGGGCGCCTTTTTCAATGAGGACGTGGTCAATCCGTGCACGGGCGGCATACAGTCCGGCTGTGAGCCCCGCCGGGCCACCGCCGAGAATAATGAGGTTATAATGTTCTTTCATTGCAGCTCCTGTTCATATAAAAAAAACTGCCCTGACCACATTGAAAGTGAATTCGCAGCGGAAGGCAGTTGTCAACAGGGTACCTTGAAACAGCCTGCATTCGTTCATTTTCGAGGCTCAGCAGAAAATTTACCGCAGGCATAAATTCGATATCGGAGTCTGGCGTTTACCTCCGAGGATAAATTTTTTGACTGTAACGAAGAAAATGGGCGATGCTTCAAGGTACCCGGCAGTTAATTGAATTTAGCTGGCTTTTGCCAGCAGATCAACGAGCTGTGGTTTCGCGACGGAACCTGTAATCTGGTCCACTTTTTCACCGCTTTTGAAAAGAATCATGGTTGGAATGGCGCGAATCCCGAATTTCCCGGGAGTCTCTGGATTTTCGTCAACATTCATCTTGGCAATGGTAATCTTCCCATCATATTCATCGGCAAGTTCTTCGATGATTGGTCCGATTGCCTTGCAGGGACCACACCACGGGGCCCAGAAATCAACGAGAACAGGTATATCTTGTTGAATTGCTTTTTGAAATTCCGCATCCGTAAGATGGACTACTTTGTCGCTTGCCATTGTGTAACTCCTCCGTTACTGGGTTTGTCTTTTAGTTAAACAAAACTCAAACAAAACACATTTACAAATTGTGTATCATGCGGATAAAAATCAAGGGAAGAACTCTTGCTGTAATTGCTTTCCCGTTTGCCTGGCGGGCTGGCAGCAGAACAGAACTCTGGAACAATTGCGGGTTGACCCTTGCCGTGATATAGTGCCACTTTTTGAAATAGTTCGCTATAATTGCGTAGGAGCAATTTTTTTTTTCTGCAGGGATGACGCTCAAAGTATATGAAATCAAGGCAATACAGAGGTGTTGCAGGGAGTTGGGAATGAAAATTGACAAGTCAAAGGCGCTGTTTGAAGCGGCGAAAAAAGTGATTCCAGGCGGAGTAAACTCTCCGGTGCGGGCGTCCCGTTCTGTCGGGTGTGATCCTCTCTTTATCTCCCGTGCTCAGGGAACAACGCTATGGGATGCGGACGGCTCGAGCTATATTGATTTTGTTGGTTCGTGGGGACCGATGATAGCCGGGCATGCCCATCCGGATATCGTAAAAGCGGTAAAGGATGCAGCTGAACTCGGCACCAGTTTCGGCGCTCCCACTCCACTGGAAGTAGATCTCGCGGAGATGGTGGTAGAAGCGGTTCCTTCTGTCGAAAAGGTTCGTTTTGTCAATTCGGGTACCGAAGCGACCATGTCTGCCGTCCGCCTTGCCCGCGGCTATACCGGTCGCGACATTGTGGTCAAGTTTGACGGGTGCTACCACGGCCACTCCGACACCTTTCTCGTCAAGGCCGGTTCGGGAGTTATTACTCTCGGTATTCCGGGGAGTCCCGGTGTCCCGGATGATGTCGTTAAAAATACCATTTCCATTCCCTATAACGACAAAAAAATACTGGAAAAGACCCTGCGTGATCACGCAGCCGACATTGCCTGTGTGATTGTCGAACCGGTTGCCGGGAATATGGGTTGTGTCCCCCCGACTGAAGGATTTCTGCAAATTCTGCGCTCGTTGACGAAGGAGCTGAACATCGTACTGATTTTCGACGAGGTCATCACCGGTTTTCGCCTCAGTTACGGCGGAGCACAGAAATATTTTGGCATTACCCCTGATATGACCACCCTTGGAAAGATTATTGGTGGTGGTCTGCCGGTGGGGGCGTATGGTGGCAGGGCGGACATTATGAATTGTGTAGCTCCTGACGGTCCGGTGTATCAGGCTGGAACCCTCTCCGGAAATCCGCTGGCGATGGCTGCAGGTATTGCGGCGTTGAAGCTGCTGCAGAGACCGGGATTTTATGATGAGCTTGAGGCGAAGGCTGAACATTATGCCAATGGCCTTGCAGAAATTTCAGTAAAGACCGGCATTCCGACTGTCATCAATCGTGTCGGCAGTCTGATGACTGTTTTCTTCACGGATACCCCTGTTACAGATTTTACCTCAGCAATGACAGCGAATACTGAACGCTATGCGCAGCATTATCGCAATATGCTGGCGAGTGGGGTTTATCTTGCGCCCTCTCAATTTGAGGTTGCTTTTATCTCGGGAGCGCATACGGAGGAGCAGCTTGATTTTGTTCTTAAAGCGACTGAATCGTCATTCAAAAAAATGGGTGAAATTTGAGCCGGAACAGGTTATACAGTTGAACCAGAGAGGCGAAAATTATTTTATAAAATTGCTTTTTCCGCCTCTGAAAAATGCGTAATGTGAGGCGTTGCAGGATGTCAGGGGTAAAAAAAGAAATGGTCCATCTGCTGGCCAATTATGGTCATGTCGGGTTTACTTTTGCAACCTCAATTGTCATCGGATTTGCGGGTGGCGTACTGCTTGACCAGAAGGTTTTTGATGGCAAAACAGCCCCGTGGTTCACTTTTATAGGGCTTGCCTTCGGTATTGCCGCTGGCTACAAGACTCTGCTTGATGTTATCCGTGTGGCACAGGCCGACGAAAAGCGACAGGCGCGGGAAGAGCAGGATCGTCATGAAAGGTGAGTTTAATTTTTCCATGATTCGTTACGCCGCTCTTATTGTCCTGCTTGTCGGTTCTACTGGTGCAGCCCTTGCAGGTTCACTCTTTCTTGGCTGGTCGGTTCTGGCTGGCGGGGTGCTGGTGCTCGTAAATCTGTGGGTTTCGGGCAGGGCTGTGGAACAGGTGGCGACGGAGGTTGTTGCCGTCTCTGGAGATTCTTCTGCAGAGCAGCAGAAAGAACTGGCCATGCGTAAAAAACGCGGCTTTCAGTTTGCCTTTCTGCTTCGATTTATATTTACAGGTGTTGCCCTGTTTGTCCTTATCAAATGGCGACTGGTCAACATCTTAGGACTTATAAGTGGTTTATCAACTGTTTTTGTGACCTTCATGGCACTCTCCATTGCTGTGGTGGTCCGCTACCTGATTCAGAAGAATCAAGGGAGGAGAGACTGATGGAGCATCCGATACTGTTTATCTCGGTAGTTTTGCAAAAGTTGGGCCTGCCTGTTCCCCACGGAGCAGTAGGCAGCAATTTCATCGAACAGATCTGCGCGCCTTACATGACCTATACCTGGTTCGTAATGGCGTTTCTTTTCTTTGTTATCAAAGTTACCATTGGTGACCTGGAACTGATCCCGGGCAGGGGACAGAATTTTTGGGAAGTGGTTGTCGGCAGCATGGACGATTTCTTCGCGGAAAACATGGGCCGTGAACTTGCCGATCGCTATTTCCCGATGATTGCCACGTTTGCACTCTTTATCACTGTGGCCAACCTCATCGGCTTGATCCCCGGATTCATGTCTCCCACGGCTTCACTTAATACGACCCTTGCGTTGACGCTTATTGTCTGGATAACCCACCATGCTATTGGTTTCAAAAAGCATGGAATCGGTTATCTCAAACAGTTCGCAGGGCCCATCCCGTTACTGATTCCACTGATGTTGCCCATTGAAGTTATCAGTAACCTGGCTCGAATTATTTCACTCTCTGTTCGTCTTTTCGGAAATATTATGGCGAAAGAGACCCTGCTCAGCATTCTTTTCCTTCTGGCTGGCGGTTTTTTTGCTCCTCTGCCGATTCTGCTTCTCGGTGTGCTGGTTTCCGTCGTACAGGCAATGGTCTTTGTGTTGCTCACCGTGGTGTATTTCAGTCAGGCGGCAGAACAGGCTCATTAACAATGTTTTTTCCGCCCCGGAAAGTCCGGGGCGTTCTGCTTTTTGCAGTTATACAGTTTTATAAGGAAGAAGGCCAAAAACCCAAACTTTTCAAGGAGATTTACAATGTCTGAACTTCAAATCGCTCTCATCTGCATTGGTGCTGCTCTTTCCATCGGTCTTGCCGGTCTGGGAGCAGGTATTGGTATTGGTAATATCGGAAACGCCGCATGTCAGGGTCTTGCCCGCAATCCGGAAGTACAACCGAAATTGATGGTCTTCATGATTCTCGGTATGGCTCTTGCTGAGTCTATTGCTATTTATGGTCTGGTTGTTTCTCTGATTCTCCTCTATGCAAATCCGCTCATGGGTTGATTTTTGAGAATCGGTATTGTGTTGTGTAAAGGGACTGCAGAAATATCTGCAGTCCCTTTTTTCGTTTATGGGTGTGTAATGGTGACGGTGCAGGATAATGGATGAAAGCATATCCAGAGCGCAACGTTGCTTTCTGCCCGTGCTTTCTGGAGAGATGTCATGGCGGTTATCGAACCGAGACGAGGCAGAGGAGAGAAGGAAATTCCTTCGCGTGGCGTGCTGCTGGTAAACCCTGCGGAGGCGAAGTTCATTCTGGATCGGGAGATTGGTGCCGGAGCTCGGCGACAGAAGATCTTCAACAGTGGTCTCTGTGTCGATGAGTCCCGCCGTCTTTTTTTTGCCGGGCCTGCCGTTGGAGCGCCGGCAGCAGTGATGGCCCTGGAAAAATTAATTGCCCTTGGAGCAAAAGAGGTTATCCTTTGCGGCTGGTGCGGGGCGGTGGACGCGTCACTGGCTGTGGGAGATGTGATTGTTCCAGAACGTGCCATAGTCGGGGAAGGTACCTCGCAGTATTATGGCTGCACGAATGAGTCCCTCCCTTCCCTGGATTTCTCTCTGCGACTGGCCTCGTTCCTGCAGAATGCCGGACTGTCGGTTCAGCGGGGTTGTGTCTGGTCCACTGATGGTGTTTATCGTGAGGAGAGAGATTCTCTTCTTGCCCTTCATCGGGAGTCTGGCGTAGCGGCAGTCGACATGGAATTTTCTGCCCTGTGTTCTGCTGCAGCCTTTCGGGGCGTGGAATTTTCTGCGGCGCTTACCGTCTCTGATCTTACCACGAATGAGAAATGGCAGCCGGGGCAGGGGACAACAGCTTTTCGGGAAAATTCCCGGCAGGTGCTGCAGCTGCTCTGCAGCAGCAATGTATTTCAGGAGAAGTAATGGAAAAGAGTTTTCATCTCGTAAGTCTCGGTTGTGCAAAAAACCTTGTCGATTCAGAAGTGATGCTTGGTGTGCTGCAGCAGGATGGCTGGACATTTGTTGCCGACCCTGCGGATGCGACGGTACTTCTTGTAAATACCTGCGGTTTCATTCAACCGGCAGTAGAAGAGGCCATTGATGAAATTCTCGGTATGGTTTCTCTGAAGGAAGAGGATCCACAGAAAAAGCTGGTGGTCACGGGATGTCTGACTCAACGCTATAAAAATGACCTTGAGACAGAAATACCTGAGGTGGACCTTTTTCTTGGAACTGAAGAACCGGAGAAGATTGCATTTCACTTAAATGCCCTCTTTACCGGAGAGAAGATACCAAAAGTGATTCTACATAACCGCTCCCTGATGTCCAGCCGCTCGCCACGTCAGTTGACGACTGTGGGGATGGCCTGGCTGAAGATAACGGAAGGGTGCAACAATCATTGTGCCTACTGTAAAATTCCGTCCATCCGGGGCCGCCTGCGAAGCCGGACAAGCGAGGATATCGCTGTCGAAGCCATGCATCTTGAGGAGCAGGGTGTCCGCGAACTCAATATCATTGCTCAGGATACCACTGCCTACGGCAATGACCTTGTCGGGGAAAATATTGTGGGCCTGATGGAGAAGCTTCTCGCCCGCACAACTCTCCCGTGGCTGCGCCTGCTTTATCTTTATCCCAGTGGCGTGAGTGATGCCCTGCTTGATCTGCTGGCGGGAGAAAAACGCATTGTTCCCTATCTTGATGTCCCCTTTCAACATGTCAGCGACAATGTTCTGAAGCGGATGAACCGTCACCACACGGCGGATGATATCGAGCATCTTATCAGTCGTTTGCATACGCGTATCCCGGATATTGCCATTCGCACTACTTTCCTTGTCGGTTTTCCAGGAGAAACAGAAGCCGATTTTCTTCAGTTGGAAGATTTCGTGCAACGGCATCGCCTTGATCACGTTGGTGTTTTCCCGTATTGCAATGAAGAAGGAATTCCTGCCGAACATTTTGCCGATCAGGTTCCCGAGGAGGAACGCATCCGCCGGCAGCAGCATCTGCTTGCGGTGCAGAGCAGGATCTCTGAGGAGAATCAGCGCAGATATATTGGCAGGGTGGAACCGGTACTGGTAAGCGGATTTTCCAAAGAGACAGATCTCCTTCTGGAAGGACGAACCCGTTTTCAGGCACCAGAGGTTGATGGCCGTGTATATATCAATGACGGCTCAGCCACACCCGGCGAGATTGTTCAGGTGCGCATTGAAGAATCCCATGACTATGATCTCGTCGGAGGGATTCTTTCCACCGGAGAATAATACCTCCAGAGAAATCATTATATTTTATAAGCAGTGCAATTTTTCTTGAAATTTGAAACGTGCCCTGTACCCTTATAAAAATGTTCGGAAGCCTGTGGCAGTTCCGTCTTCATTTTTTCATGGTCCTGCGAAAATGTCCCTGCCTTCCGGTGATGCACTGGACAGGACACTTTCCCGGGGCGCCTTATAACAAGTAGGAGCATGTGTCATGAAATTAGGTATTAATGGTCTTGGAAGAATTGGAAAACTCACCCTGTGGAACCAGATTGCCAAAAAAAATTTCGATGGAATTGTTGTAAACATCGGTCGTCAGGTCGGTAATTCGCTGGAAGATCTCGTCTCCTCCATTGAGCGTGATTCGACCTATGGCCGCCTTGGCTCCTACCTTCATGGTTACAAATGCCCACGCGTTATCAGTGAGCTTAATGAAGAAACGGGTTCCATGATAATTGATGGCGTGCCGGTGACCATTTTGCGGGAAGCCCGCAACCCGGCCGATATCAAATGGGCGGAAAATGGTATTAAACTGGTGGTAGACTCCACTGGAGCCTTTAAAGATCCCACCACCGATGCCAGTGATCCCAGGGGTGCCATGCGTGGACATATTCAGGCTGGTGCCGAGAAGGTAATCCTTTCTGCTCCCTTCAAGATTAAATCCAAAGGGCTGGAGATGCCGGATGATGCCATCACTGCCGTGATGGGTATTAACGAAGAGACGTTTGATCCGGCAAAACACTCCCTTATTTCCGCAGCCTCCTGCACGACGACCTGCCTCTCCTACATGATGAAACCGTTGCTGGAGAGTCTGGGCTCTGAGAAGATCCTCAGTGCCTCAATGGTTACTGTTCATGCTGCCACCGGCTCCCAGCAGGTACTTGACCGTTTGCCCGCCGCAGGAGCTGTAGATATGCGTAAAAACCGCTCTATCATGAATAACATTATTCTTACCACTACCGGTGCAGCCAGTGCCCTCGGTCTTGTTATCCCGGAGATGAGCGGAATTGGTTTCATGGCGGAATCTGTCCGGGTGCCAACCTCCAGTGGTTCATTGATCATTCTGGTGCTCAATATCCAGGACAACAGTGAGGCCCCTCTCAAACGGGCTGACATCAACGGCATCTATAAAAAATATGCGGAAAATACCGACTATCTCGTTTTTACTGAGGAACAGAACGTCTCCTCCGATATTGTCGGGACTCCTTCCGCAGCCGCAACGATTGAAGGCACGGAAACCCATACCCGCACCGCCGCTATCAAGGTGGATTTGCGCAAGGTTCCCGGGGCCGTTCTCAGCAGGGGCGCAGAGCCTATACTCAATGTGCCGATGACCCAGACCGTTATCTACGGCTGGTATGACAACGAACTCGGCAGTTACACCAATATGCTTGCTGACCTCACCAAACATGTCAGTGAAGAAATGTTTTGATGAACATCCGCTCCTTGACGGGCGACGACCTGCCGCAGGTTGTTGCCCTTGAGGCGGAGAATCCCTCGCCCTGGTCGCTTCCCCTTGTTCAGGGGGAACTGGAAAATCCGAGGGCGATTCTTCTGGCGGGGGAGGTGCATGGCAGAGTGATCGCCTGGCTTTCTGCCACTTTTATCCTGCCTGAAGCTGAACTGCTGAAAATTGCGGTGGCCGCGAGTTGCCGTCGACTTGGTTATGCGGATCTGCTCTTGGCAGATCTCCTCGAAAAACTTGTTGTCCGGCAGTGCACCACACTCTACCTCGAAGTCCGTTCCCGCAATATCCCCGCCTTGAAATTTTATCAGAAAAATGGTTTCCTGAAGAGAGGTAAAAGAGCCTCCTATTTTTATGATCCAATTGACGATGCCCTTGTACTGTGCAGGGATTTCGAACAAAATGATATGTGATATCTTTTAGAGGAGAATGAAAATGAAGACCATTCACGATGTAGAAGTGAAAGGTAAAAAGGTGCTGTTACGGGCTGATTTCAACGTGCCCATGGATGCAGAAAAAAACATTACCGATGATATTCGCATGAGGATGGTGTTGCCAACCATCACATTGCTGATTGAGAAGGGGGCAAAGTTGATTATCTGTTCCCACTGCGGACGACCGGACGGGGAACGTAACATGGAGTTCAGTCTTGCTCCGATTGCTGCTCACCTGCAGACCCTTACCGGCATGAAAGTTATCCTCGCGGAAGACTGTATCGGGGAAGCGGCCGAGAAAGCAATACATGCGGCGGCAGACAAAGAGATTGTCCTCCTTGAAAATCTCCGGTTCTACAGTGGCGAGACGGAGAACGACCCAGAGTTCTCCAGACAGCTTGCCAGTCTTGCCGAGGTGTATGTTAACGACGCCTTCGCTGTCTCACACCGTGCCCACGCCTCTGTGGTTGGAGTGCCGCAACTGATGAGTGAGAAGGCTGCCGGTCTCCTGCTGCAAAAAGAGATAGACTATTTCCGCAAGTCAATGGGGGAACCGGTACGTCCCCTGGTGGCGGTTGTTGGTGGCGCTAAAGTCAGCTCCAAGCTCGGTGCACTGACCAATATGCTCGACAAAGTGAACAAGATGATTGTCGGCGGGGCCATGGCCAACACCTTCCTGAAGAGTATGGGGATCAATGTCGGGGCATCGAAGGTGGAGGATGACCTGCTTGAGACTGCCAAAAAATTTGTTGAAGATGCCGCCGCCCGAGGAGTGAAACTTTACTTCCCGGTGGATTTTGTTGTTGCTGATAAATTTGAGAATGATGCCGTACATATAAATGTCACCTTTCGTGACATCCCGGAGGGCTGGATGGCTCTTGATATCGGCCCGGCAAGCAGTATTCTCTTCCGCGAAGCACTCGCTGATGCCCGGACCATTATCTGGAACGGACCAATGGGGGCCTTCGAAATGGACAGTTTTGCCCGGGGAACCATGGCTGTGTGCCAGGATATCGCCTCTTCCCATGCCCTTTCCATTGTCGGCGGGGGAGATTCTAACGCAGCGGTTAAAAAAGCTGGCGAGGAACAGAATATATCCTATATGTCTACCGGTGGTGGTGCTTTCCTCTATATGATGGAAGGAAAAGTGCTGCCCGGTGTCACTGCGCTCAGTTGAGCGGATAAAGATATTTTCTGGCTGGAATCATATCCTGTGCAAACAAACAAGGAGAGACCATGACGAAAAGAAAAGCCCTGATGGCAGGCAACTGGAAAATGAACATGAACGCAGTGGAAGGCTGCCGTCTTGCTGCAGATGTGGCCGCACAGTGTAATAAGGGATATGATGACCGTGAAGTGCTGCTGGCTCCCCCCTTCACCATTCTCAGTGAAGTTTCCCATGCTCTGGAAGGAAAGGGAATTCTTACTGCGTCACAGAATGTCTGCTGGGAAGAGAACGGTGCTTTTACCGGAGAGATCGCTCCGAATATGGTGAAAGACGCCGGGGGCTCGGCTGCCATTGTTGGCCACTCTGAGCGGCGGCATATTTTTGGCGAGAGCAATGAGATGATCAATAAACGGGTCAAAGGCGGTCTCGCCGGTGGCCTGATGATCATTCTTTGTATTGGTGAAACACTGGAGGAACGGGAGGCTGACAGGACGTTCACCGTTCTTGAAGAGCAGGTGCGCAAGGGGCTTGACGGCGTTGACACCGGACAGATGGAAAAGATTGTTATTGCCTATGAGCCGGTCTGGGCAATCGGAACGGGGAAGACCGCGAGCAAGGAGCAGGCGCAGGAAGTGCACGCTTTCCTTCGCGGGCTTCTGGACAGAATATACGAAAAAGATGTTGCCGATACGACGCGTATATTGTATGGTGGCTCGGTTAAGCCTGCGAATGTCAATGAGCTTATGGCTCAGCCGGATATCGACGGTGCGCTGGTTGGTGGCGCCGCTTTGAAGGCGGATTCCTTCGGCAGTATCATTAATTTTCAGTAATTTCTTTCTGGCTGCTTTCCCGTAAAGCTGCCAGATTTTATTTCAGCAACCGATAAAGTAACCGTATGGATACTCTGCTTCTTATCGTTCACATTCTCGTTTGTTTCTTTCTTGTTGTTATTGTCCTCCTGCAACAGGGTAAAGGAGCCGATATCGGTGCTACTTTTGGTGGCTCCAGCCAGTCCCTTTTTGGAACAGAGGGACCGATGCCATTATTGAATAAGATTACGACAGCTGCAGCGATTACATTTATGGTGACTTCTCTGTCTCTTGCGTATATTTCTTCTCAAGACAGTCATGCTACTGTTATGAGCGGAGTGACAACTGAAAAAATGAAAGATTCTGCACCTGTTGTAGAAAAAAAGGTTGCGGAACCTGCCTCAAATGCAGTAAAAAGCTCAGATGCAATTCAGGAAGCTGCACCTGCTGTTGAAAGTAAGGTTGAAAAGACCGAGCCTGTAAAAGCGGAACCTGTTGCAGAGAAGAAAAGTGACGCAGCAGCAAAAAATGAATAATTTTTATTTGTGTGCCGGAGTGGTGGAATTGGTAGACGCGCACGCTTGAGGGGCGTGTGGGGAGACCCATGCCGGTTCGACTCCGGCCTTCGGCACCAAATTTTTTTTAAAAAAGTATCAAAAAAGCCTCAGAAGCCGCATCCCGTAAGGGTTGCGGCTTTTTTTTTTGTCGCATCCAGATTCTGCAGGGGAAAAGCAAAAAGCGGGAAGGACGGAAAAAAGGAGGCAGGAGGCAGGAGAAAGGGAAAAGCAAAAGGCGGTACAACAGATTTTTTTGCCAACGAATAAAGGCTCGAATAATACGAAAAGGGCAAAAGACAATTTTTATCGCGAAGAACGCGAAGGAATACGAAGGCAAGGTTCTTCAAGGTTCCCTGAAGTGGAAGTACTTTACCCCTTCAAGTATGGGGATAATTGCAAATCCCAGGGCTACGGCACCGCAGTACTCACCGGGAGAAAGTGCTGTGAGACCAAATGCCGCTGAGAAGAAGGGAACGTATACGGGGATGATGGTGAGCACCAGCGCGGCGGCGAATGCGAGGTACAGATACCTGTTATGGGTATGAAGTCTGAAAATGGACCCGTTGAGTGAACGCATGTTGAACGCCTGAAAGGCCTGGCACATTGAGAGTGTTACGAAGGTCATGGTGGTGCCTCCTGCGGCGCAGGATATGGCGCTGAGCAGGGTGATGATAATGCCCTGGTAGATGCAGGCAAAACCCAGGCCTTCGGCGAAGATGCCGTCGGTCGATTTCCTTGGCGGTCTGCGCATGATGTCTGGAGCCGCGAACTCCATTCCCAGTGCCAGCGCTGGCAGCATGTCCGTGACAAGGTTGATCCACAACAGCTGCACCGGATTTAAAATAACGAACCCCGCCAGCGTAGCCACAAATATCAGCAGGACCTCGGACAGATTTGAACTCAGCAGATACTGGATGGTACGCCTGATGTTATCGTAGATGCGACGCCCCTCCTCCACTGCGGCGACTATCGTTGCGAAGTTGTCGTCCGCCAGCACGATGTCAGCAATATTTCTCGTCACATCCGTACCCGTGATTCCCATGGCCACGCCGATATCGGCGTTCTTGAGGGCCGGTGCATCGTTAACTCCGTCGCCGGTCATGGCTGTGATGGCTCCTCTGCTTTTCCATGCCTGGACGATGCGGACCTTGTGCTGTGGCTGTACACGGGTGTACACCGCATATTTCTCAATGGAGTCGGCCAGCTGTTCGTCGGAAAGTTTCTCCAGTTCCTTGGCCGGGAGAACCTGTTCGGGGCGTTCGATTATACCGAGGTTCCTGGCGATGGCAGTCGCAGTGTTCTCATGATCCCCGGTGATCATGACGGGACGGATCCCTGCCTCTTTACACTTTTCTATCGCGATGACTGCCTCGGGTCTGATGGGATCAATCATACCTGCCAGCCCGACGAATACCAGCTCCCGTTCCCTGTTTGAGGCTGTAAGATCTTCGGGCAGAGCTGGCAGTTCCTTTCTGGCAGCCGCCAGCACGCGCAGAGCCCCTGACGTCAGACGGGTGTTGATATCCTGCAGTTCCTGCAGTTCCTTATCGCCCAGAGGGACAACCTGTCCGTCCTTCAGCATCTGTGAACAGCACTGCAGGATCATATCAGGAGCGCCCTTGGTGAACTGCATGACGGAGTCGTCCGGGGCCGCGTTAAAGGTGGTCATCATCTTGCGTTTGCTGTCGAAAGGAATATCTGCCAGGCGGGGCATCTCGGAAGAGAGGATGTTTTTCTCCACCCCTTCTTTGCGGGCGAATTCCAGCAGGGCGGCTTCGGTGGGTTCTCCCGTGATCTGTCCGTCTGCGGCAATGGTTGCATCGTTGCAGAGGGCGAGGGCCTGTGCCAGTGAATATGCGTTGTCGCAATGGCTGTCAACTACCGTCATTTTGTTCTGTGTGAGCGTCCCTGTTTTATCTGAGCAGATGACCTGTGTGCAGCCCAGTGTCTCTACCGCCGTCATCTTCCGGACGACAGCGTTACGTTTGGACATCCTGGTAACACCAATGGACAGGACGATGGTTACTACGGCTACGAGGCCTTCCGGAATGGCGGCGACTGCGAGAGAGACCGCCAGCATGAAGGTCTCCAGCACCAGGGCAGTGGTGACCTCTTCGCTCCGAATCAGGCTGAAGGCGAAGATGAAGATGCAGATGCCCAGAACCCCCCAGGTAAGGACGCGGCTCAGCTGGGCGAGTTTCACCTGAAGTGGTGTACGGCTGTCGGCCGCAGTGTGGATCTGATGGGCAATTTTACCCATTTCGGTATCCATGGCGGTGGCGGTGACCACGGCCCTGCCGTGACCATGTACAATGGCACAGCCCGTGTAGACCATGTTGGAACGGTCACCCAGAGGAATATCGTCTGAGGGTTCCGCTCCCTCTGGAAGCGAAGTGACGGCGCTTATCTTTTCTACCGGAACGGACTCACCGGTTAAAGGGGCTTCCTCTGCCTTCAGGCTTGAGCATTCGATAAGACGGCCATCTGCGGGAACAGCATCGCCTGCAGTCAGGATGATAACATCCCCCACCACGAGATCCTCACTGGCGATGTCCATGACCTCTCCGTCACGCAGCGTGGAGATGCTGTCTGCAGACATGGCTTTGAGCGCTTCGATGGCTCGTTCCGCCTTGTTTTCCTGCACGACGCCCAGTACGGCATTGAGTACCACGACGAACAAAATGATAATCACGTCCGCGAAGGATTCTTCCGCCCAGACAGCCGTGGCCATGCTTACCGCAGCGGCACCAAGAAGTACGAGAATCATGGGATCGCGGATTTGATCGAAAATTCGGCGCGCCAGCGACTTTTTCCTGTCCTCCAGAAGTCTGTTTTTTCCCTTCAGGGTCAACCGCCGGGCTGCCTCCCCGGATGTGAGCCCGTCTTCACTTGTTTCCAGATCAGTCAGAACTTCTTGTACATCCTTCAGATACTGTTTCATCGCTGTCCTCAGAGTGTAAATGTACTGCAGACATCGGGTTCTCCCCGGTGTGATATGTAGAGAGTAGAGAGGTGAGTAGAAACCTGCACAGAGCAGTGTAACACCTTTTCCACTTTGTATTGGTGGATTCAAAGGCAGGTGGCTGGGAAACAGGAGAAAGGAGACGGGAGACGGGAGACAGGGATGTGTAGTGTCACCGTTATCACCCCATGGTAATGATATGGCAGCGGGTTATCGGTAATGCTTGCCATTTCGCTGATGGCCGCCACCGTAGAGACAAGGCATGCCTTGTCTACAGAACAACATCGCGGGAAACCACCGCCGTGCCGATTTTCCATCAATGGTGATGAATCAATACAAAATGTAAATGGTATAAATCCGTAGTTCCGGGGAAGAGATAAAAAAAGAGGCTGTCCCGTCGGGACAGCCTCTTTCGGAAACATCGAAGAATCGCCCATCTTCGTTACAGTCAAAAAAATATCCTCGGAGACAGGCGCCAGACTCCGATATTAAAGTTCTCTCTGTGATAAATTTCTTCCTGTGCCTCGAGTATGAACGAATGCAGGCTGTTTCATGGTACTCTTTTCTTCTTTTCAGCCTTCCTTTGTCTGAAAGACCAGCGCATACATTTTCATCTGCTTGAGCATGTTGGCAAACCCGTTACTGCGACTGGGTGACAGATTGTCGCTGATGCCAATGCGTTTGAGGCTTTCAAGCTGCGCCTCGATAATCTCCTGCGGGGTACGGTCGGAGAGCAGACGGATGAGCAGATAGATAAGGCCTTTGGTAATGATGGCATCACTGTCCGCCTGAAAGTAGACCCTGCCGTCACGATATTCCGCACCGAGCCACACCTGGCTCTGGCACCCCTTGATGAGAAACTGATCGTTGCGATATTTTTCATCAAGGGGCGGAAGTTCTTTGCTGAGGTCTATAATATAACTGTATTTATCCATCCAATCGTCAAAGAGGGAGAATTCATCTTCTATTTCGGCTTCAGTTTCCGCGCAGGATTTTATCTCTGTCATGGGGGTCCTTTTTCGTTTTCTACAGCGTTCCTGCTCCGGCAGAGCCTGCGAGGCTGTTTACCCGAACATCTGCACCGTCTTTTCAATTGCCTTCACCAGCACATCAATCTCTTCCTCGGTATTATACACCGCAAAAGAGGCGCGTAAAGTGCCGATAATGCCATAGCGGGCCATAATCGGCTGGGCACAGTGATGTCCGCTGCGCACGGCAACGCCGAAGTGGTCGAAGATGGTGGCAGCATCGGACGAATGGACGCCATCAATATTGAAAGAAACCACTCCCCCTTTCTCCTTCGCCGTACCGACGAGACTCACCCCGCCAATCTGCGCCAGTTTTTCTGTAGCATATTTTACCAGTGCATGTTCCCGCTCAGCAATAAAATCCCAGCCAACTTCCTGCAGGAACTCCAGCGCTGGAACCGAGGCGAGCACCCCGGCCACATCCGGCGTACCGGTCTCAAATTTATAGGGGAGATCACCGAAGGTGGTCTTTTCAAAGGTTACCTTGTCAATCATCTCACCGCCCGTCTGCCAGGGCGGCATGGCATTGAGCAGAGCCGCCTTGCCGTAGAGAATTCCCACCCCCATTGGCCCATACATTTTGTGTACCGAGAGACTGTAGAAATCAACATCAAGCGCCCGTACGTCCACCTGTACATGGGCTGCAGCCTGGGCTCCGTCGAGATGCACCCTGGCCCCGGCTTCATGCCCGAGACGGATAATCTCTGCCACTGGATTCACTGTACCGAGCGTGTTGGATACATGAGCAATGGAGACCAGTTTTACTTTTGGCCCGAGCAGTTTTTTATACTCCTCCATCTCCAGCTCACCTGCATCGTTGACCGGTACCACCTTCAATACCGCGCCGGTGCGAGCACAGAGCTGCTGCCAGGGAACGATGTTGGCGTGGTGCTCCATTACGCTGATAATAATCTCATCGCCCTCATGAACGAAGGCCTCACCAAAGGAGAAGGCGAGCAGATTGATGCTCTCGGTGGTTCCTTTGGTAAAGATCACCTCCTCAGCCAGCTCACTGTTGAGAAATTTCTGAAAGGCCCGTCGGGACTCCTCGAAGGCAGCCGTCCCCAGCTGTGAGAGATGATGCAAACCACGATGGACGTTACTGTTTTCCTCCATATAATAGCGGGTCATGCGGTCGATTACAGACAGTGGCTTCTGGGTGGTGGCTGCGTTGTCAAGATAGACCAGCGGTTTGTCATTCACCCTGCAGTTCAGGATGGGAAATTGTTGTCGTATTTTCTGCAGCTTGTCATTCATTTTTTTACTTCCTCTATAATACCGTGCCCCTGCAGAACAGGGGCGCGGGAATCTGATACCAATCACATTTTTTACTTACCAGAGAACGCGACTGCGTGGACATCTTTTTTGACGATTACGAATGGATAAACAGGCTGTAAAAACGTCTGTTGTGCTGGAGACGCCTCAATTGGTCGTCTCTACGGAGATCTTTTGCTTTTTCCTGTCTCCCGTCTCCTGTCTCTCTTTTTCCCGTCCCTCTGTCTTTGAATCCACCAATACAAAATGTAAATGGTATTACAGTACTTCGAACTCCGGCTGCGAACAGGAGAGCACACAATCCTCACAGGACGGCAGTTCGCCACGCAGCCGTTTCTTGACCATATCGTCAAGCTGCCGGCGCAGAGGCTCAATGTCGATCTGATTGATCACATCAGCTGCGAAAGCATAGAGCAATAACAGGCGGGCGTTCTCCTCGCTGATACCCCGCTGACGCATGTAGAAGAGCGCCTCCTCGTCGAGCTGACCGACGGAGGATCCGTGGCTGCACTTCACATCGTCGGCGTAGATCTCAAGAAAAGGTCTGGAGGACATCTTCGCCTTGTCGGTAAGCACGATGTTGCTGTTGTGCTGATACGCCTCGGTCTTCTGGGCATCAGGATGCACCAGTACATGACCGTTGAAAAGGCCCCGGGCGTAGTCATCGACGATATATTTAAAAACCTCGCGGCTGGTGCATTGCGGTACCTGATGCTCCACTTTAACGAAGTTCTCCATTCGCTGTCCGCGACTGGCAAGGGAGAGTCCGACAAATTCGCAATCCGCCCCTTTCCCCTGCAGATCCACATGAGCCTCGCCCCGCAACAGGCCACCGTTAAAACCAATAGTGTGAGAGAAAAGGCGAGAGTTTTCCTGCTGGGTAAAAAAGTCCTGGTGGAAACAGGCAGCCTCATCACTGAGGTTTTGCACCCGGTAGAGTTTAAACCCGGCATTGGGCCCGATCTGAAACTGATTGACACTGTTGGCAAGCCCGTACTCCCGGCCCGAGCTGTGATCACAGAAGAGCAACGTCGCTTCCGCACCCTCCTCAAGTACAACAAAGTTGCGCAGATTTTCCAGTGCATCACGATATTCACCAAGGACGTGAATGACCTGGATCGGCTTTGCAAGTACGACGTTTTTCGGTACATAAAGGAAGAATCCGTCCGTAAAAAACGCCATATTGACAGCGTTGAAAAATCCCATTTTCTCCAGTCCGCGCTCGGCCAGAAGCCGCTGCACCAGTTCTGGTTCTTCCTTCAGGGCGGCCCGCAGACTGCCAGCAATTACGCCGTCCTGCAATCGCTGTAAAGGTTGAGCAGACTCAATTCTGCCCGCAGAGAAGTGCATGGCTGTGGTCGCCCTGCCATTAATCTGACAGCGGCCAGGTGTCATGGGCAGCCGGTCCCGCTTTGGCAGGTTGTAGTTATGCTCAAAAACCTTTTCCACACCACTCTGCCGCCAGCGTTCCATTTTCGTCGTCGGCACACCAAGGGCAAGGGCCCGCTCCAGCGCTGCACGCCGCAGTTCACCGACTTCGGGGAGCTCACCGCCAGGCTGAAACCAGCGTTCCAGCGAAGCAAGAAAGTTTTCCGCACTCATTCTTCTCCCTCCACCTGAGCCTTGATCCAGTCATACCCCTTCTCTTCAAGCTCAAGAGAGAGTTCCCTGCCGCCGGTTTTCACCACGCGACCGCCATAGAGGATGTGGACATAATTGGGCACAATATATTCCAGCAGACGCTGATAATGGGTAATAACCACGGTGGCGTTTTCTGCGGTTTTACACTTGTTGACACCACCAGCGACAATACGAAGGGCATCAATATCAAGTCCGGAGTCGGTCTCATCAAGAATGGCCACTTCAGGCTCAAGCATGGCGAGCTGGAAGATCTCATTCTTCTTCTTTTCGCCACCGGAGAAACCTTCGTTCACCGAGCGGTTTTTCATTTTGGCCTTAATCTCCACCATCTCCTCCTTCTCCTTCATCCTGCGGGCAAAGGCGACGGCACCAAGCGGCAGCTGGCCCCGGTAACGGCGGGTCTCGTTGATGGCGGCCCGAAGGAAACTTGACATGCTCACACCGGGAATCTCCACCGGATATTGAAAACCGAGGAAAATACCCTCCTGTGCCCGCTGTTCCGGCGGCATGCCGAGCAGGCTTTTGCCATTGAGCAGGATATCACCGTTGGTGATATCGTATCCCGGACGACCGGCAATGATAGACGCAAGTGTGGATTTTCCGGTACCGTTGGGGCCCATAATGGCGTGGACTTCACCTTTGTTTATCTGCAGATTAACGCCTTTGAGAATCTCTTTTCCGTTAATCCCCGCGCAGAGATTTTTTATTTCGAGCAGCATCTTATTGTTCCTTTATTTGAGATATCTTGAATACGGAGTGTTTTAACCGACGGAACCTTCAAGGCTCACATTCAGCAGTTTCTGTGCCTCAGCAGCGAATTCCAGCGGCAGCTTCTTCAATACCGCGCCAGCATAGCCGTTGACTATCAACCCCACCGCCGTTTCGGAGTTAATCCCCCGCTGCTGACAGTAAAAGAGCTGTTCTTCAGAAATCTTTGAAGTCGTTGCCTCATGCTCCACCACACTCGAGGAATTAGCGGTATCAATATAGGGAAAGGTATGTGCACCACAGGTATCGCTGAGCAGCAGAGAGTCACACTGTGAAAAATTACGGCTGCCGGTGGCCCGTGGTCCGATACGCACCAGCCCCCGGTAACTGTTCTGGCTTTTCCCCGCTGAGATTCCCTTGGAAATAATTGTACTCTTTGTATTTTTCCCGAGGTGGATCATCTTGCTGCCGGTATCAGCCTGCTGGCAGTTGTTGGTCACCGCCACCGAGTAGAATTCCCCCACGGAGTTATCCCCTCCCAGCACACAGCCGGGATACTTCCAGGTGATAGCCGATCCGGTTTCCACCTGGGTCCAGGAGAGCTTGCTGTGGTCACCGCGGCAGAGACCGCGCTTGGTAACAAAGTTGTAGATTCCGCCGCGTCCCTCTTTGTCACCAGGGTACCAGTTCTGCACGGTGGAGTATTTCACCTCGGCATCCTTCATAAGGATAATTTCCACCACTGCGGCGTGGAGCTGTTTCTCATCCCGCTGGGGAGCGGTACAGCCTTCGAGATAGCTGACATAACTGCCCTCATCGGCAACGATCAGGGTCCGCTCAAACTGGCCACTGCCTTCGGCGTTAATGCGGAAGTAGGTAGAGAGATCCATCGGACACCGTACCCCTTTCGGGATATAGCAGAAGCTGCCGTCGGAAAAGACCGCGTCATTGAGGGTCGAAAAAAAATTATCACCGCTCGGCACTGCCTGACCGACGAATCTTCGCACCAGTTCAGGATGCTTTTTCACCGCCTCGGAGAACGACATGAAGACAATCCCCAGTTCCGCGAGGGAATCGCTGAAGGTGGTCTTCACCGAGACGGAGTCAATAACCGCATCTACCGCCACGCCGGAGAGTTTCTTCTTCTCATTGAGCGAGATTCCCAGCCTGTTGAAGGTGTCAATCAGCTCGGGGTCCACCTCGTCGCTGCCTGCATGTTTCTTTTTTTTCGGTGCGGCGTAGTAGTAAAGATCGTTAAAATCGATGGGCGGAATGTCGAGATGCGCCCAGTTCGGCATGGTCATCGTCTGCCATTTTGCCAGGGCCTTGAGACGAAATTCCAGCAGCCACTCCGGTTCTTCTTTCTTCGCGGAGATATAGCGAACTACCTCTTCAGAGATTCCTTTAGGGGCAAATTCAGTCTCAATATCAGTGACAAAGCCATATTTGTAATCGCTTGAAGTAACTTCATGGAGCACTTCGTTTTTTTTCTGTGTCATGTTTATTCCTGTTCAATTGAAGGACCTTGCTGATAAAGATTTTTGCGCAAAGAGATAAAGTGAGGAGGAAATCCAATTAATCAAGGTCTTTCCTGCTCAAGTTTTTCTTCTTTTCAAGATGGATATGACTGTGCAGCGTGTGAGTGAAGTGGTTGAACTGTTCATCCTGGACAGGAAGAAAAGCAAGCGTTATGTCAGTTGGAACCGCAAAGTGATAAAGGAAACAGAGCAGAACAGCGGAAGGAATTGAAATATGCTATTGTTTTATAGATGAAAAGTTTTATAAATGAAAAAAGCACAATATCATAACAGTCCGTCAACTGCTTCTGAGTCAGAAAAAATTTTCTCACCCCTCTGTTTTTTTCATTTGCCTTGGAAACTTTTTACTCTTATGGGTACCTTGAAACAGCCTGTATTCCTTCATATTCGAGGCACAGGAGGAAAGGTATTACAGCCATAACGAATATCGGAGCCTGGCGCTTCCCTCCAGGGATAAATTTTTTACTGTAACTATGCGAAAGACTGGTTATTCAAGGTATACTTATCAATCATATATGAAGAAGGCCTGCAGAATCTTCGGCAGGGAAAATATATTTACAGGCTCTCTGAATACTCTTCAGGAGCCCTCAATTCACACAAGGAAAGTAATATGAATACTGAGATCAGTGATGTTCGGGCAATGGAAATCCTCGACTCTCGCGGTAATCCGACCGTACGGGTTTTTGTAGAACTGGCTGACGGCACCCGCGCTGTCTCCTCTGTCCCTTCAGGGGCTTCCACCGGAGAAAATGAGGCCGTGGAACTGCGTGACGGAGACAAGTCCCGCTACCTCGGTCTGGGTGTACTGAAGGCTGTGGACAATGTCAACAAAAACATTGCTCCGGCAATCAAGGGGATAGATGCCTCTGATCAGTGGCGACTCGACGCCCATCTGCGTGAACTGGACGGCACGGAAAACAAGGGAAACCTTGGAGCCAACGCCATTCTCGGCGTCTCCATGGCTGTGGCACGCGCCTCCGCTCAGAGCTTCGGCATTCCTCTCTATCGCTATCTGGGTGGATCCAACGCCCGGCGGTTGCCGGTGCCATCAATGAATATTCTCAATGGTGGAGCCCATGCCGATAACAGCGTCGACATTCAGGAGTTCATGGCCGTACCGGTAGGCGCCCCCAACTTCCGAGAAGGTCTGCGTTATATCTCCGAAACATTCCATCATCTGAAAAAAATCCTCAAAGAGAAAGGACTTGCCACCAGTGTCGGTGACGAGGGAGGCTTCGCCCCCAACCTGCCAAGCAATGACGCGGCCATGGATCTTATCATGGATGCCATTGAAGCCGCTGGCTACACTCCCGGGGAAGACATTGCCTTCTCCCTTGACAGTGCCGCAAGCTCTTTTTCCACCGACCTTACAAGTAAGTATGACCTGAAGAAATCCGGCGCAGGGAAGATGGATTCCGCTGGTCTCGTCGCCCTCGGTGAGAAGTGGGTGAAAAAATATCCCATCGTCAGCTGGGAAGACCCGCTTGCAGAAAATGACTGGGCTGGATTCACCGATTTTACAGCCAGACTCGGAGACAAGATTGACGTGATTGGCGACGACCTCTTCGTCACCAACACCAAATATATTAAACGCGGTATCAAAGAAAAAGCGGCCAATTCAGTGCTGATTAAACTGAACCAGATAGGTACGGTCTCTGAATCCATTGACGCTGTCCGTCTCTGTCGTGACGCTGGCTGGCGCTACATGATCTCTCACCGCTCGGGCGAAACTGAGGATACCTTCATTGCCGATTTCGCTGTAGCCATGGACGGTGGTCAGCTCAAGACCGGTTCTGCCTCACGCAGTGAACGAATCGCCAAGTACAATCGTCTGATGGAGATTGAGCAGGAACTCGGGGAAGGAGCACAATATTACTGGTAATTACTTTTCCTGCTGAAAAAACGGCCGGGGCACCCTGAAATCCAGGTGCCCCGGCCGTTTTTGTCTCAAGAGAACATCGAATAATCGGCCATCTTCTTCGTTACAGCCAAAAAATTATCCTCGGAGGGAAGCGCCAGGCTCCGATATCAACGTTATACTATTCCTATTAAGTTGTGACCTTACTTAATGCCATTTTCACTTTCTATTGGCGAATTCAAAGGCAGGGGGATGGGAGACAGGAGACAGGAGAAAGGAGACGGGAGACAGGGAAAAGCAAAAGACGGAACAGCGAAAAACTTTTTGCCAACGAATAAAAGCTCTAAACATGCGAATAAAGGCAAAAAACTTTAAAAAAGATTTTAAAATTAAACAGAGAATTGCTGTTGTTCTATCTTTACTCGTTCTCTGGTTAATACAAAATGTAAATGGTATTATACCTGCTGCAAATCCCCTCCTGTGCCTTGCATATAAACGAATGCAGGCTGTTTCAAGGTTCCCTTTTACCCCGCCGTGCAGCGTGAAACTGCAGGGTCCGCGTTCCTGCCAGCGCAGTCCGTTTACCTGAAGTTGTGGATTCCTTCTTTTCCCATGCACTTCTGTGGAGAATTTGATTCTTTGAATATATTGACAGTCATCTGCTGCTGCTTACCTTCTTTTATTCGAGACAAAAAGTCTTTTATAGCACAACATCGAAAGGAGAAAGACATGGAACACAATACTAATTTACCTCTTTTACCACTGGAAGACACCATTCTCCTGCCAGAAGCGAAGGTTGAAATTTCTCTTGGTCAGCCCGTTGGCAAAATGGTGCAAAGCTGGATGCAAACTGGAAATGATCTGATTCTTGCGACTGGCTGGGCCCGAGAAGATGGCGGAAAAGCAACTACAGATAATCTCTACAAAACCGGTGTCCTGCTCATGGTGGATGCTCTGCAGGAGGGCGAGAAGATGGTCGCCCGTATCCACGTGCAGCAGCGGGTGACGCTGCACAATATTGAACGGGTGGCTGGCTTTCTGCGTGCCGATTATGCCCTTGATCCCGACGTAGAAGACCTTGATGAGAAGGAACAGCAGGAGATGCTGACGTATCTTCAGTCGACCGGCCGGGAGTTTGCCGAGACCTTCCGTGGTTCAGCAAAAATTATTAAGAAGCTTGAAGCTCAGGAAAGTGTCAACAGCTTCATCGGTTTCTCTTTGCCCTATATGAATGTGACGTACCGGGAAAAGCAGGAGATGCTGGAAATTCGCTCCCTGCACGATCGCGGGATTAAATTTCTCGACCATCTGCTGCGTCATAAGGAGTCGGTGAAACTGCAGATTGAGATGGCCCGCCGTTTCAACGAGTCCACCAATGATAAATATCGCAAGACTATGCTTCGCGAGCAGCTGCGGGAGATTCAAAAGGAACTGGATGAAGGGGAAGAGGGCGGCCACCGAAAAAAGAATTATCGCGAACAGCTTGAGGTTGCTGATCTGCCCGATGAAGTACGCGAGGCTGCACTGGAAGAGGTGGGGAAACTCGAGGTGAACAATGGCGGCCATGAAGAGGGCACCATTCGCAATTACCTCGACCTCATTCTTGCCCTGCCGTGGAACAAACGCAGTGAAGGGGAGATTGATCTGGAACGGGCTCGGGAGATTCTCGCTGCCGATCATGAGGGTCTCAAGGAGGTGAAGGAACGCATAATTCAGCACCTCGCGGTAATGAAACTCACTCATCACAAACGCGGAACTGTTTTGCTCCTCGAAGGCCCTCCGGGTACCGGGAAAACGAGCCTCGGTCGCAGTATTGCCAGGGCGCTTGGCCGCAAGTATCAGCGGATCAGTCTTGGGGGGGTGCGGGATGAAGCGGAGATTCGCGGCCATCGCCGAACTTATGTCGGCGCACTGCCGGGACGAATTATTGCGGCGATGAAGAAGGCGGGAGAAAAGGATGCGGTGTTTGTCCTGGATGAGGTGGATAAATTGCTCGGCTCGTGGGGAGACCCGGCCAGCGCCCTGCTGGAGGTCTTTGATCCAGAGCAGAATGACAATTTTACCGATCATTTTCTCGATCTGCCGTTTGATCTCTCGGAGGTGTTTTTTATTGCCACGGCCAACACCATCAGCAATATCCCCAGACCGCTGTTGGACCGAATGGAGGTGATCTCCATCTCCGGGTACACCGAGAGCGAGAAACTGGTTATTGCTCACAACCACCTGCTGCCGAAGGTGCTCAGAGAGCACGGACTGAATGACAGCCAGCTGCAGGTAAGCGAAGAGGCCCTGGCAACCGTCATTGAGCAGTACACGAGAGAAGCCGGCGTTCGAGGTTTGCAGAAACAGCTGGCGAAGATCGCCCGGGTTTCCTCCGCACAGATTGTCAGCGGTACCGATTTGCCGGTGCAGGTAGGGGCAGAGAATCTGCAGAAGATTCTCGGTCGACGCAAGGTACATCTTGAAGAGAAACTGGGACGCGAGGCTCCGGGAATTGTTACCGGTCTCGCCTGGACTCCGGTGGGGGGCGAGATTCTCTTCATTGAATCCACCAGTATGCCGGGCAAGGGTGAATTGCTGCTCACCGGGCAGCTCGGGGATGTGATGAAGGAATCGGCGCGAATCTCGCTCAGTCTGATCCGCTCGCGGCTGGCCAACCATGTCAGCCACTTTGATTTCGCTGGCAACGACATCCATATCCATGTTCCTGCAGGGAGTACGCCCAAGGACGGACCGTCGGCGGGGATTACCCTCTTTACCTCCCTCGCCTCGCTGATTACCGGTGCGGTGGTGGATACCAAAACGGCGATGACCGGCGAGATTACTCTGCGCGGCACCGTGCTGCCGGTGGGTGGTATTAAAGAAAAAATTCTGGCGGCGCACCGGGCGGGAATCCGACGTATTATCCTCTCCGGGGAAAACCGCGAGGATGTGACCGAGATTGCGGAAGAGGTGCAGCATGAGATGGATTTCTGCTATGTGGAAACCATTGAAGACGTAATCCGTGAATCCCTCGGCATTGAGCTGCCCGATTTTCGCCCGCAGTTTGGCGGTGGAACGAAGACTGGACTTACTGCTGAATAATACCATTCCTATTAAGTTGTGACCGTACTAAATGCCATTTTCACTTTCTATTGGCGAATTCAAAGGCAGGGGGATGGGAGACAGGAGAAAGGAGACGGGAGACAGGGAAAAGCAAAAGACGGAACAGCGAAAAACTTTTTGCCAACGAATACTATTAAGTTATGCTCTTTTTACATCCTGTTTATTCATTCGTAATCACAAAAAAAGATGTCCACGCAGTCGCGCTCTCTGGTCAATACAAAATGTAAATGGTATAACAGCTGTTCAATTTCAGGCAGGTATACAAAGGTCGGATATCGCACAGGCGGTGTCCGGCCTTTGCTGTTCTGAAGTACCGGTAACGGAAGGGAGAAGGGAGAAAGGAGAAAGGAAAAAGCAGAGTAACAAAACCTGATGACATCCGTTGTGGGATGAGGTTGTTTTAAGGTACCCATCAGTTTAGCGTGTTTCGCTGGCTACCTGGTCTTTGTCTTTCCGCCTTTTCCCTTTCTCCTGTCTCCCGTCTCCTGCCTCCTTTTTTCCATCCTTCCCACTGGTGGTTTCTCCGCGCGGTTGATAAGCCCCAGGCCGACAACTACCAGCAGAATGGCGGCGACGATGTTTATCGTCAGCGGCTCTCCGAGCAGAACTACCCCGAGAAGAACGCCGGAGATCGGGATGAGAAAAACGAAGGCGTTGAGCGCCGTTGCTCCATACTGGTTGATCAAACCATTCCATGCGATAAAGCCGTAGGACGCGGTGACGAAGGCTTGAAAGGCGAGGGCGAGCAGTGCGGGGACGGTGACGGGGCGGAGCATCACGTCGTCGAAGAGCCATCCTCCAAAAAAATAGAAGGGGACACAGATGAGCATCGGGTAGAGAGTGATGGTTAAGATGTTGAAATGGCGGATGATTTTTTTTATGTAAATGGCGTTCATCGCCCAGAAGGTGACAGCACCGACAACGAGGGTGTCCCCGAGCAGACTGGCCCCGTCACTGGCGGCCTTTTTATCAAAAAAGAGCAGAACAACAGCAGTGATGCCAAGCAGGACGCCAATCACCTTGCGCAGGGTGATGCGGTCGCCGAGGAAGAAGCAGGCGAGAACCATGACCATCAGTGGCATCATGTTGGAAATCAGTGCCCCGTGGGAGGCCAGTGTCTTACTCTGGCCGACATAGAAAAGTCCGAGCTGTACGATATAGATCATCGGCAGGGGGAGCAGCATGCGAATCTGATCCCGGCGCAGTCCCACCGCGCGACCGGTGAAGAGGCCCCAGAGGAGGAGAGTAATGCTGGCGAGCAGGAAGCGGCTGCCGAGCATGGTGAGCGGGCCAAAACTTTGCGAGCCGATCTTGATGGCCGTCGGGTTGCCGCCAAAAAGGAAGCAGAGAAGGCTGCAGTAGAGGGCTGCACGCAGGGGTAGAGTGCCGTTGCCGGGCGGCGGTTCCTGTGCCTTGCGCACGGGCGGCAGGGCCGGAACCGTCGGATTGAGACGGCGGAGCAGAGTTCGCGGATCCATCAATGCGAATCAGAGAGAGATCTCTTCGCCGTAGGCGAGAGCACGTGCATTGATACCGGCCTCTGCCGCCGCAGTACAGAACTCGTTGGGGTCAGCCTTGATAACATCGAAGGTGTTATAATGAATGGGGATGGCAAAACCAGGGCTGACCAGTTCGGCGGCTTTGACGGCATCGGTGATGCCCATGGTGAAATTGTCGCCAATGGGCAGCATCATGACATAGGGATGGTGCATTTCACCGATCAGTTTCATATCATAAAAAAGACCGGTATCTCCGGCGTGGTAGATGGTTTTGTCATCCACGGTGAGTACAACACCCGCCGGTTCTCCGGCATAATTGCCTTCCGGGGTAGAGGAGCCGTGGTGGGCGATGGTGAATTGCAGACGGCCGAATTCAAACTCATAACCGCCGCCGATATGCATGCTGTGGACATTGCACCCTTTTCCCGCGCAGTAGAGAGCCAGTTCGTTAACGGCGATGACCAGTGAGTTGCAGCGTCGGGCAATTTTGAAAGTATCGCCGAGGTGGTCGCTGTGGGCGTGGGTCAGAACGATATAATCAGCGAAGACCTCTTTTGATTTCACTGGAGAGGTGGGATTGTCGTCAAGGAAGGGATCAATGAGAATGCGGGTTCCCGATTCGCTGGTAATCTGGAAGGCGGAGTGGGAAAAATATCTCAGTTTCATGGGCGTCTCTCTTATTGTGAATGAAGCGGTTTGTAGAAGTGCAGGAAGCAACAGCAGCGCGGAGCAGTCGCCCTGTGCCTGCACGTCACCATAATACCCTTAATTTATCTTTGGAGCATGGGCAAAGTGTACGGGATTATCCCTTTATCAAGTGCTGTACTGCGGAGAGTGATTTATTCACCTCTTTGAAAACCGCATCCATCAATATTGTCTGCGACTGCCGCGGATGGATTACCCTGTAGAGATTCCGCATGAAGTGGGTGCCCGTAATCTGTACGGGAAAGAGAGTGCCCCGTGCCAGTTCGTGGGCGATGCAGTGCTGGGAGAGACAACTCAGGGTTCCGGGATTGCGCAGTACGTTTTTAATCGACTCGATGTGATCCAGCTCCATAAAGACGTTGAGCTTTTGCGCCTGTTCTCCAAGCTGATCAAAGAAGGTGTGGCGGGTTCCGGAACCTACCTCACGCAGAATCCAGCGCAGCTCAAGCAGTTCCTCCATGGCCCACGAGCGCTCCGCCGCTATATCAACATCGGAGGTGACGACAACCAGTTCCTCTTCGCCGATCTTTTCACTCTGCAGAATCCGGCTCGGGACCTCCCCCTCAATAAATCCTACCGCCACCTCACCCATCTCTACTGCATGTACAACCTCCATCGAGTTCCCCGTCCAGATGGAGAGATGGGTGTCATAATGATGCGCCTGAAAGGTATAGAGAACCTCAGGCAGGATGTAGTCGGCAATGGTCTGGCTGGCTCCGATTTCAAGGGAACCGGCGATGAGATTCCGTTTGAACATGGTGGAGACGTCTTGAAAACGTTGCATCAGCGGAATCAGCTCCTCGGCGAGCCCCTTGCCGTTGCTGTTGAGGGATATTTTCTTGTGGGCACGGTCAAAGAGCGGAGCGTCGATTGCTTCCTCAAAGCGTTTGATTGCCGTGGAGACAGCCGACTGGGTGAGGGAAAACTCCTTTGCCACGCTTTGAATTCGGCTGGTGCGGGCGAGGCCAAGGAAGAGTTCCACCTGGCGCAGGGTTATATCCATGCTGTTCCTGTAGTTGTTAAATTGAAGAAAATGCTGAAAAGTTTAAATTTTACTTCATTGATATTCTCCCCGGCCTGAAGTGCAGGGAAGAAGGTACCCTTTTCTCTATCAGTTCTCTCTCACTACCATACCATATTAAGAGGAAAATTAAATTATGGGGCGGAGTTTCTTCCTCTCTATTGAGTTGTCAAAAAAAAGAGCTGTTTTTCGCAGGGTCCAGCAAAAAATGATTGCTGTTCACGTGTTCATCGGAGTCAGAGCGGTGGCTTTATCGGGGAACCTTGTGCGGACAGTTGCCATATCGAGCAGGTGCTCTTTCAACGAAAAAAATTACTCTATTAAATATTATTGTAAAAGTAATATAAGTCATTACAATATTTGTTGTAATGAAAAAGAGACTTCCTGCCGGAATGATGGGCGTGGGAGACAGAGAAATTGCGAAGAGGAGAGGATTATGGGGAATTACTATGACATTCTCGGGGTCGGGAAAGACGCCAGTGAGGCCGATCTGAAAAAAGCCTATCGAAATATGGTGCGGGAACTGCACCCTGATGTGAATAAATCGGCCGACGCGGAGAGCCGTTTCAAAACAGTCGGTACGGCCTGGGAAGTGTTGAAGGATAAGGAAAAACGGAAACTCTATGACCGTTTCGGTGAGAAGTGGGAAGAGGCGGTGGCGGCACACAAACAGGGTGTTTCATACGACGATTTTGAGCGTTACAGCCAGGGTGGAAGAGGCAGGACCTCCTACACACGGGGACCCGGAAGCACATATACTCACGGCGGGCAGGAAGTGGATCCGGAGGATCTGAACGATATCCTGCGTGGTCTCTTCGGTCAGCAGGGGGGCGGTGGCGGGCAGGAAAAAAATTATGGCAGCTATGGCAGCTTCAGTGGCGGCAGACGCCAGCAGGCTGAGACGGAACCGCAGGTACATGATTTACCTGTAACTCTGCGTGAGTTACAGGAGGGTGGCGAGCGACAGATCTCAGTGCAGAGTTATGAGCAGTCCGGCAACACCATGCGACCGGTAACAAAGCAGCTGAAGGTGCAAATTCCTCTGGGCATGACAAACGGTTCCGTGATACGTCTCGGTGGAAAAGGTGCCCTGCAGGATGAGCTGCGGATTCGTCTGGTGGTTTCGCCGGATCCCACCTTCAGTGTGCAGGGGCATGATCTGAAAACTACCGTGCCGATCTCCTTTACGGAGGCAGCCCTTGGGGCGAAGGTGCCGGTACAGATGCTCAGCGGCAGTGTGCAGCTGACGATTCCCCCTGGATCACAGAACGGTCGGGTTTTGCGGCTGCGGGGCAAAGGCCTGAAAAAACGGAGGAGTGGTGCGGGCGATCTGCTGGTGCGTCTTGAAATTGCAGTACCGGAATCGCTCAGTACACGGGAAAAAGAACTGCTTGAGGAGTTGCAGCAGATCTCTACGTTTAATCCCCGCGAGAAAACATTCCAGCGAGCAGGCGTCACGGTGTAATCGGGAGCACGAAAAAGGGGCAGAGAGATTTACGGAAGAGGCGTGATTCCTTCGCCTTTTTTGCAGAATATTCTACAATTTTGAGAGAGGGAAGAATGGCAACACACACAGAGCGAATAACCATCCTTGCCCCGCCGGATTTCAAGGCGTTCCTCATGGAGGAAGCGGAGCAGGAGGGGGTCAGTATGAGCGAACTTGTTCGCCAGCGGTGTACCCGTAATTCCGTCAGCGGCTGTGAAAGCAGCGGCAGGGTGCTTTCAGAGACGGTACGCGAATTGCGTGAGGTTGACCGGCGGCTGGTGCGCCTTGAAACCATGGTGGAGCGGGCGCACCTGTCACCAGATGAGAAGAACCCTGGAAAAGAGGAGTGATGCCGGGCAGAGTCACTTTGTCTATGCCTGGATCATCTCTTCTTCGACGAGGCGGTCGATCAGATTCAGCATCACCTGCCGCTGTTTCGGAGAGGCCTGGGCGATACAGGTACAATGCAGGTTGGTCTTGCTGCGAACGAGTAATTCAAAACGGACATCTTTTCTTGTTACTTCCACAGCCATGTACCACGGGCCGTGTTCTTTATGCTCCTCACCAAGCTGAGCTTTATCAAGGTGTTCCTCTTCGAGAAGCAGCCAGTACAGACCGATCATCGGACCCGGCTGCATGTTGCGCTTCAGCCAGGAGTCAATATTTTCCAGCTCCATGGGGCTGAGTTCGTCGATTACAAACTGTCGCATGCTTTCTCCCCTTAGACGTTAAGCCAGGTGTCGTTGGTGTTGAGGCGTTCACAGCCGTCCTCACGCACAACCACCATGTCTTCAATGCGGATTCCGCCCCATTCCGGGATGTAAATACCTGGTTCCACTGTAACAATCATTCCCGCTTTCAGCTTCTTGTTGTTCAGCCGGGAGAGCCTTGGCTCTTCATGGACGGCGAGACCAACCCCGTGGCCCAGTCCGTGGCCGAAATATTTGCCGTAGCCAGCATCCTCAATTACCTTGCGTGCCGTTTTGTCCACGCTTGCGCCTGTTACTCCGGCGCGAATTGCTTCCATGCCGGCAAGCTGTGCCTTGCGTACGATGCGGTGGATTTGCATATAGGTCTCGTCGGGCTTGCCGCAGCAGAAGGTTCGGGTCATATCTGAGCAGTAACCGTTGAGGATAAGACCCATGTCGATGGTCAGAGACTTGCCGCTCTGCAGCTTCTGTGTGGAGGGAATGGCGTGGGGCAGGGCGCCGCGCTCGCCGGAGGCGACGATGGTGCTGAAGCTCGGGCTCTCCGCCCCCATGCGGCGCATGGTGGTTTCAACAGCGATGGCCACATCCACTTCGGTTTTGCATTCAAGCATGGAACCATACACCTGCTCAAAGACTTTTTCGTTGAGCAGGACCGATTTACGGAGCAGTTCAATTTCCTCTTCATCCTTGATAATACGCATATTTTCTATGGTATCGGTGAGCGGAAAAAGTTTGACATTCTTCAGGGTCTCTTCGAGTTTTTTTGCGAAGGAGTACAGGGTGTAGCCGCTTTCGAAGCCGAGTTTGGTAATGTCGAGCTCTCCGAGCAGTTCTTTGAGAAACTCGGGGAGTCTTTTGCGGTACACATGCACCTTAAAATCCGGACTTTCCTGCTGTGCTGCCAGCTCAAAGCGGGAATCGGTAATCAGATGTGGTTTCCCTTTGGAAGGGATGATCAGTATACCTGAAGTCTCCTGGATGCCGTTATCTCCACCGCGAAATCCGCTGAGATAACGACGGTTTTCAGGTTGAGCAACAAGCAGCCCGCCGAGTTTTTTCCCCCGCAGGCTGGCCTGAATTTTTTCGATTCGTTTGTTGTAATTCATTGCGTACCCTCGGTGTTGCGTTCGGGGAGTTAAAAAAAAGATCAGTTGAGGCCGAAGCAGCTGCCTATGGTTTGTTTACGCTCATCCATTGCGTCGTTGTATTGACCGTTGAGTTCCATCTGCAGCTTGTGCAGTTCTTCAGCGTATTTCGGGTGCATGGCCGGATTGATATCTTCATCATTAATCTTCATGCCACGCGCCACTGCCTGCTGCTGGAGCTGAGCCCTGATGGCGTCATCAAGCTGCTGCTGCGACTGCTCCAGATGCGTGTTGTATTGGCCAAGAATCTGGTTCAGTTCCTGGATGGTTATTGTTGCTTTTTCGTTGCCGTCGAGGAGCTGCAGTGCCTGCAGTGCCCGTTCTGCGGTTTCACGCAGCTGTTCGTCCCGTGGCAGGACGACGTTGCGCAGGAGAACCTGCACCGCTCCCCGGCGGATGTCCTTCTGCTTTTCCGAGGGATGATCTTCCATTCCGGCGAGCGGAGTTTCACTCCGGCCAGCCATGAATTCGGCTGCGAGATGCATGCCGATTTTCATCGACTCTTCGTTGTCGGGGACTGCGGACGCATCGGTTGCAAGGCGTGAGGCACGCTCGAGAACCATCTCCATTGTGCTTTTTATAACTGCCATTTTTTTGCTCCTTAATAAGGGTGCCTTGAATAATCTTGTATTTCGTTCATATCAAAGTTCCCATAAGTAAAATTGGAAAAAGAACAGATCAAACGTAATACATCTTTGTGGATTTTCAAGGTTGTCAACAGGTTACGGGAACATTGAATACTCGTCAATATTCTTTGTTCCAGTCAAAAAATTATCCTCGGAGGTAAGCGCCAGACTCCGATATAAAAGTTATACCCCGTTTTTGTCTCCTGTTTATCCATTCATGGTTACAAACGACAAAAGGAACCACGAATGGACACGAATAAACACGAATTATTACTGAAAAAACCATAAGAGAATGCCCTTGTGGTTGAATTCGGTCTGTTATTTGCTTTGAGGTAATTGATGTTTTCCGTGGTAGCAAACTGCATGAGACCTCTGGCAATGTATTGTTTCTGCTTATCGGCCCATAAGGAGCAGGGTCTGTTCTCATGCTCCAGGTAAACCACGGAAGACACGGAAAGCACGGAATATGAGAGCGTAAAACGCTCAACCCCGACTTTCGGATGACTCCCAAAGTTGATTAATACTCCTGGTGCACTGTACGGCTTAACTTCGGATACAAACGTTTTCGTTTAATGCGTTGTCCCTGTTCGTGAAAATTCGTGTCCATTCGTGGTTACAAAATGCAAAAGGAATCACGAATGGACACGGATAAACACGAATTATTACTCATTTGTCATCGCCAAAAAAGATGTCTACGCAGTCGCGTTCTCTGGTCAATACAAAGTGTAAATGATATTACACCTTCTCTCCTGGAAAGAAAAGCAGCCTCAAACGATACCCCTGGTGAGTCGGGCGGCGAAGAAGCCGTCAATTTCTTCCTGTGGCAGCGGGGCGAAGAAGTTGCCGCGGGTGAGTTCCCTGGCGCTCTGCGGCAGAATGGAGGCTGCGTCGGTGAGATGAAATTCGGGATGACCGGCAAGAAACAAATTCACCACTTCCTCATTTTCCTCTGCTTCGGTGGAGCAGGTGGCATAGACCAGCACGGCGTTGTCGGCAGCAAAGAGCGCTGCGCGGCTGAGGAGGGCGAGCTGCTGCTCCTGCCAGGCGACAAATTCCTCCGGACGACGGTTCCAGCGAATGTCCGGCTGACGGCCGAGAACGCCGAGACCGCTGCATGGCGCATCGACCAGAAGGCGTTCGCAGGGGGGCAGGGAGTGTGGGTCAAGGGTGAGCAAATCGGCGGTGTACAACGTGAGGCGCGGGCTGGCGAGGGCCTGCAGTTTTTCCGCTCGGAAGGGTTCCGGTTCTACGGCGTGGACAGTGCTCTCAGGAAAAAGCTGAAGGAGGTGGCCGGTCTTGCCGCCCAGCCCGGCACAGGCATCAAGGCAGGTGGTAGCCGTAAAGGGAGCAAGAAGGTGGCTGGCAAGCTGCGCTGCCTGGTCCTGCACCTGGAAGAGGCCGTCTGTATAGCCGGGAAGCTCTTCCACTACCGCGCCGTTGGGGATCAGGAGGGCGTCTGGTGAAAATTGGCCGGGACGGTTGGTGATACCCTCTCCGGTGAGCTGAGCGGCGTAGCTGTCGCGGTCAATCTTACTGCTGTTGATGCGCAGGGTAAGCAGCGGCAGGGCGTTGTCGACGGTGCATATCTCTCTGGTTTTTTCTTCACCGAGGCGTTTGCGCCAGCGGTCAGTGAGCCATTGCGGATGGTTGAGGATGATTTGCCCGCTGTCGTCTGTCAGCATCTTCTCCTGCAGCTCTTCCTGACGGCGCACGGCGGAGCGCAGTACTCCGTTGACAAAACCCTGCAGTCGTTTTGGCACCGGTGGTTTGCGCTTTGCCCGGCAGCTGTTCACCGCCTCGTTCACCGCTGCCGATTCGGGGATGCGGTCGAGAAAGAGAAGTTGGTAGAGCCCCACGGTGAGGACCGTGTGCAGAAAGGGATCAATCTTCTTCAGCGGAGTGGAGGAGAGCAGGGAGAGTGCGCGGTCGAGGTTCTGGCGATGGCGCAGAACACCGTATACCAGCTCCCGGCACAGGCCGCGGTCCCGTGTGGTGAGACGGGCGTGGGCGGTGAGCCGGTCAAAGATGGCCTTTACTGACTGGCGGGAGGCGAAGAGCTGAGTGAGAATTTCTGCGGCGATGAAACGGGGGGATTTTTCGGCCATGCATGGCTCCTGTGAATGAAAGGGAATTTGAAGTGGAGAAATAACAGATCTGCGGGGATTTGCAAGCGGCAATCTGTCTTTCCGTGGACAGCTCCGGCGCGGCCTGCTATTCTCCTGAATCGCTCCTTAAAAATTCTGCAGGGATACCTCCATGAAATATTTTACCCTTTTTTTCACCTGTTTCATTCTCATCTCTTCCACCGCCGGTGCCTGGACTCTTGAGGACGTGCATGAGCGAGATATCCTGCGCTGCGGAGTGAGCGCCGACAGTCCCGGTTTTTCCCGGGTGGATGACTCCGGGACGTGGGTCGGACTGGATGTGGATATCTGCCGGGCAGTGGCGGCTGCCGTGCTTGGTGATGCCGGGAAAGTGAAATTTCTCCCTCTTGGGGAGAACAGCGCGATGACCGCGCTGCTCTCCGATCGTATTGATCTCTTTGCCGGGCATGGCGAGTCGTGGAATTTCACGAGAGACACGGCGCTGGCGGTCGATTTTACCGGCATATCCTACTATGATGAGCAGGGGCTGGCAGCGGATTTCAGAGAGGATGAAGTGGAACTGGGGGATCTGAAGAATGTTATGCTCTGTCTGCCGGAGGGAAAACACGGTCAACGGGTGCATACTCTGCTGGAGCAGCAGAACATCCCCTGGCATGATGTCTCCTTTGATACGGAGGAGGCAGCGGTGGAGGGTTTTCTTGATGGTCGCTGTAATCTCATCTCCCGGCCTTTTTCTCAACTGGAGGCTCTGGTTCTTGAGCGCGAACATGGTGAACGGGCGGTGATCCTGCCGGATTCCCTTGGCCGGGTGGCTTTCGGGCCTGTAGTACGTCAGGGAGACGATGTGTGGTTTGATATAGTTCGCTGGTCGCTTTTTGCCATGATTGACGCCGAAGATCTTGGTCTCAACTCGAAAAATGCTGAACAGATGATGCGCAGTGCGCGGCCGGAAATTCGTCGTTTCTTCGGTATTGACGGAGACGGTATGAAAAGCGGCGGGCTGACCGCTGGCTGGACGGTTCGGATTGTTCGCCAGGTGGGCAACTACGGGGAGAGCTTTGAGCGCAGTCTCGGGGAAGGATCTTCACTGAAACTGGAGCGCGGCAGGAACAGACTGTGGAAAGACGGCGGGCTGATCTATGCGCCACCAGTCGAATAAGGTTCCGGAGAGAAAGGATAAAAAAAAGAGGGACAGCGCATGACACGCTGTCCCTCTTTTTTTTGTTTTCCCTGTGGGGAAAGGGCAGAGGCCGGTACCGGCCTCTGCCTGCAGGAAGAGAGTCTTTACAGTTCAACGAAGCTGTCGAAGAGTCCGTCGTCTTCCTCAATTTTTTTACGGTTGCCTATAATGGCGCGGTGGGGAAAGCTCATCAGTTCCTCAAAGGCCGGGGCGAAGGCACGCATCTGCGCCACGTTTGTATCGAGTGCCTCACTAAGCCGCCGGGATTTGAACTCCGGAGTGATCCCGCTGAGATATTCGTTGCGGGCTGTGGCCCCTTTTGCAGCGGGGCTCTGGTGTGGATCGAGTGTGCCGCAGGTCCCGGTGATGAGCTGGCGCAGTCCCTCGCTGGACAGATCCAGATCGGCAACAGCCTGCGGGATGGCGGCGTAGGCGTCATAGGTTTTTCTTACCTGCGGGTCGCGATAACTGATCAAACAGATGTTGCCGGTGATGAAGGAGAACTGGCTGAAACAGCCGTAGGCTCCGCCCATCTGGCGTACGGTGTTCCACAGATAGTCGCGGTTGAGCCAGGTTTTCAGCACCTCGAAACTGCCATTGTAGCCTTCGCCGTTCTCCAGCAGATTGCCGCCCAGACCGGCAAAGACGACCTCTGCAGCAGTGATAAAGGCCTCGTGGGTGGGCAGCCGCAGGCCGGGCAGTTCTACAGGGGAACCCATGGGCAGGTTGCCGAGGGCTGTGGTGAGGTTTTTGCCGATGTCGGCAAAGCGGGCCACTTCTTCCTCTTCCCCGGTGACCGAAAGGAGAAGATTATCGCGGTTAAAGAGCAGGCGGGCAGTTTCCCCGAGGATGTGGAGAAAGTGCTCCTCGTGTTCACCGTAGTTTTTCGCCAGCTCCTTCAGTGAAAAGTAAGAGCTTGCTCCGTTGACAAGTTCATTACAGCGTCCGGCGGGGGAGAGGTGAGAGAAAATACGCGAAGTGGCAATACTGTAGCCCTCGCTCTGCACCGAGTGCTCCGTCCAGGTGAACTCCCGGCTGACAATGTCACGGATGCGGGCGCGGTCGGCAAGGGAGAGCGAGGAGAAGACTTCTGCCATCAGTGTTACCGCCGGTTCAAGGTAGAGGGGCAGGGCCTTGAGATGGAACCAGAGCACTGGCAGCATCTCTTTTTCACCTCTCTTTCCGTAGCAGGAAAAGCTGTGGTCAAAGGCTCCGGTGGTGGTTGCCAGTTCTTTGGCAAACTTCTGAAAGCCGAGTCGTTCCGTACCGATCTCGCAGGCGATGGTGGCGAAGAGGTTGAGATATTTCAACTGCTCCGCGTTCAAGGCTGAGGTGTTGAAACCGGCGTTAATATAACTGATGTGGTTGGTCGGCAGCTGGCTGACCAGTACCTCCTGACCAAACATTTCGGTGGGCAGAACGCTGTGGTACTTCACCTTTTGAGGCATGTCAGCCAGACTGAGAGCGGGCAGCAGGGCAAGAGTCTCGGCGCTGTTGGGTTCAAGCTGCAGAGCGGTGAGTTCGGCGGTGCGGGCGAGACGTCGCTCCTTCTCGGCTGTATCGGCCTCTTTGTTGCTCTTCTCCAGCCAGTCTTGTTCGGTGGTATTGTCCTCCTGCAGTTTTTTCGGATCCGGCTTGAGGACAACGGTTACCGTAGCGGGGTTGTCAAGCAGGTGGCGACGGATAAGCTCTTCAAAATATCCCTCTTCAAGTGCCTTGCGCCGCAATTCGGCAAGGATGTTTTCGCTTTCAAGAAAATCCAGAGGTTCGCCGCCGTATTTAAGGCCGTTGAGCGCCTTGTTGATCAGTCCCAGGCCGCGTTGGGCGTTGGAAGCTTCCTCACGGAAGCCGAATTCAAATTTGTTCAGCTCGGCAGTCACCAGCTCGCGGTCGAGTTTCTCTTCAGTAATCCTGCGCAGGGTCTCATCGTAGAGCTTGATGAACGTTTCCCGATGCTCTGCTTCACTGCCGACGAGGTAGGTAACCATCAGGGTATGGATGCAGTCGGTGGCGAGAAAAAGACCACCGAAGTCTTTGCAGACACCGCTTTCAATAATGGCATTTTTCAATGGTGAGGCATCGGAATTGTACAGAATATTGGCGATTACCTGGAAGGCCATGTTTTCTGTACGGTCGAGAATAGAGCCGACACTGGTTCCCACGGCGAGGAAGGTTTTACTGGAGAGATCAGTACCGTCGACGGCATAACCGGCTTCCACGGTGACGGGTTTGTTGATCAGCGTTCCCTCTTCTATTTTTGCAGGTTCCTGCTTCTCTTTAAAATGAGAAAGGAAACGGTCCTGCAGGAAAGTAAGTTCTTCTTCAAGGGGGGCGTTTCCATAAAGGAAAAAGATGCTGTTGGAGGGGTGATAGTGGCGCTTGTGGAAGGCGACAAAATCCTCGTAGGTAAGATCTGGAATACAGCGAGGATCACCACCGGATTCGTGGGCCCAGGTGGAGCCGGGCATGAGATTCTTGTATATATTAAAGAAAAGGTGGCGGATGGGGTCGGAGAAGGCACCCTTCATTTCATTATAGACTACACCCTGAAATTGCAGAGGCTGTCCTTTCTCCGCGTGGTAGTGCCATCCCTCCTGCTCAAAGGTGGTGGGAGCGAGGAGTGGATGGAAGACGACGTCACAGTAGACATCCATGATATTGAAATACTCTTTCAGATTGCGGGTGGCGAAGGGGTAGAAGGTGACGTCACTCCCGGTCATGGCGTTGAGAAAAGTGGTGGTGCTGCCCTTGTTAATTTCACCGAAGACATCTTTCACGGGATATTTTTCGCTGCCCATCAAAACGGAGTGTTCAAGGATATGAGCGACACCGGTGGAGTCGGTAGGGATAGTGTTGAAGGCGGTGGTGAAGGTCTTGTTATTGTCGTCGTTTTTAATCGCCAGCAGCGGACAGCCGAGGAGGTCGTGGGTGAAGAGATAAACATCGGAATCAATCTCATCAATGTGGCGAAATTCTTTCAGGGTGAAACCCGCGCAGCTGCTGCCGACGGCGGTGGAAACGGTCATAATTGCTCCTGTAAGTGGGATATGGGATGGTTGGAAGAATAAGAGATAACAAAAAATCGATTATTCAAGGTGCCCGGTGTCAAGAAGAAGGGTGACCGGGCCGTCATTGATCAGCTCAACCTTCATATTGGCGCCAAATACGCCACAGGCTGTGGAGATTCCTGCATGCCTGATCTCCTCAATAAATCTTTCATAAAGCGGTTCTGCATGGGAAGGCATCGCGGCCGCGGAAAACCCCGGCCGCCGCCCTTTACGGCAGTCGCCGTAAAGCGTGAATTGGGAGACTATAAGCATTTCCCCTGCAATGTCTTTAAGGGAGAGATTCATTTTTTTCTTCTCATCCTCAAAAATACGTAAATTCAAAGACTTCTCCGTAAGCCATTGCAGTTCCCGCTCTCCGTCTGTGCCGTGAATTCCGAGCAGCAGGAGGATTCCCCTGCCAATAGCTCCCACCTCTCTGTCGTTGATACGAACCGCTGCCCGTTCGACCCGTTGAATGACTGCTTTCATAAAATTTTCCTGATATTTTGTTAGGGATAATAAGCAGTTGCTTTGTTATAATACCTTATGGAAGGTGTTTGAATGAATTCTCTCCCTTCCATAAGACCCTTTACCTGAATCAGAAGAAAATTCCAATGATTCCTCTCTTCAGAGAAAATATGTATGGTATGGGAATTTCGGGGTTCCCTCTTTTTTTTCACACCCCGAAAAAAATATTGGAGGAAGCATCATGTGGAAGCAGGGAGCAGCTGTGCTGGCCGCGATGGCCGTTTTCACCGCCGGTTCCGTTTTTGCGGGCGGAGCAGTAAAGGAAAAGGTCCTCAAAATGACAACCACCACTGACGTCGAGGCCTCGGGGCTCTTTGATGAACTGCTGCCGAAATTCAAGGCGGACAGCGGAATTGTAGTAAAGTTGTCTGTCAAAGATGACGCGGCGGTACTGCAGGACTGCAGAGACGGCAGGACAGATATCATCTTTTCCCAGGATAAGACCGGGGAGAAAAGACTGGTTCTGGAGAATTTTGGAACCATGCGTTATCCGGTCATGCACAGCGACTATATCATCGTCGGTCCGAAGAATGATCCGGCAGGAATCAAGGGAATACAGAGTGTCACTGAGGCGCTGGCGAAGATTGCTGAAAAACATTCCACCTTTGCCTCCTGCGGGGATAACAGTGGAACCCATATAAGGGAGCAGATGCTGTGGAAGGAGTCCAGCGTGAAACTGGTTGAGCGTAAGACTCAGTTTATTGAGAAAGGGAAACTGAAAAAGGTTGACTATGTGGCACCTGAAGATGCCGAGGCATGGTATCGCACTGTCGGCCGGGGGATGGCTGAAACGCTCTCCTTTGCGGAAGAAAAACAGGCCTGCACTCTATCCGATCGTGATACGTATGTGAGATTTCGCTACGGTCAGGAGCCACCGCTTGACCTTGAAGTACTCTGTGAGGGAGATGCGCTTCTTGAGCGTTCCTGGGGGCTCGTGCCGGTCAATTCAAGCAAATTCCCTGGAGTGCACAATGCTCTTGCCATGGAATTTGTGCAATGGATCTCTTCTCCAAAGGGACAGGAACTCATCAGTAATTTCACCCTGGCGGGTATTCGGCTTTTTACTCCCGATGCGGAACCTGTGAAGTAATACCGTTTACATTTTGTATTGGCGGATTCAAAGACAGGGATGGAAAAAGGGAGACGGGAGACAGGAGACAGGAGACAGGAGACAGGAGACAGGGAAAAGCAAAAGACGGAACAGCGAAAAACTTTTTGCCAAAGGAAAGCTCTAAATATACGAATAAAGGTAAAAAATCTTAAAAAAAGATGTCCACGCAGTCGCGTTCTGTGGTCAGTAAAAAACGTCTCCAGCTCCGCCGTGCGGGGCAGGGTGGATTCCACCGGTAAAACGCCGAAGCAGGAAGAGGCCGTCCGGGAATTCCGGACGGCCTCTTCTTATTGTATACCGGGTATTCAAGTACTCTGCTGTGAAGCGCTTTTTTCTAGAGTTCGCTGTTCTGTCTGATGTCGGCAGTCTGCCACATATTATTCAACCACGCGTCGAAAATGCGCTGCTGTTTGACACTGAGCAGGCTCGATTTATACAGCTCGATCTCCGGTGCGTCTTCCGGCATGGCGGGCCGGTCCCGCCGGGTGAGCTGGAAATCGTACCATTTACCAGTCGCAATGTCTCTCACCGGGGCGGACGGCAGTGGTTCGGAAAGGGAGAGCGTGAAACAGTCTGACAAAAGAGCAGCGGGGAAGATGTTGTCGTTGTGCTTCGGATCGCGCCCCATCAGGCCTGACTCTTCAATCTTGAGACCTTTTGCCTGTGCCGCTTTGTCAAGGCCCTCTTTGCGGCCTGCAGTGAGCAGCTCTTCGGCAGCTGTTTTGGCAAGTTCTTCAGCTTTTTCCTTCCGCCAGTCCTCTTCCACAAGGTTGCGGACAGTGGTAAGGGCGGGAATTTCCGGAGCCTTCACATCTTCCACATAAAAGATGGCATAGCCAGTATCACCCTTTACCAGAGAACTGAGTTCCCCCCTGCCGAGATCAAAACTCTTTTGCAGAAAGGCCGGATCCTCAGTGATGTCAGCAGGTGCGGTGTCGCGGGTGATAAATTCGCTCTTTTTAAAATTGGCCGAGGAATTTTTATCCGCATACCTGTCCAGGCTGCCGGTGGCCAGGATTCCTTCGTAGGTCTCGTTGGCAAGCTGGAAGGCGAGGGACTGTGCTTCTTTCTGCTGGAGCCGGGAGATGATCTGCTCCTTCACGTCAGCGAAGGGCAGCACTCTGCCCGGTTTGATATCATGAACCACAAAGATGTTATAGGAGGAAGGCGTTTTCACCACCGGGCTCACTTCATTCTGCTGTAATCCAAAGACGGTGCTGTCAAGGAAGGGAATCTGTCCCCTGCTCACCGAACCGAGCCTGCCGCCTTGTTCCGCAGAGGGATTGTCGGAATACTGTTTTGCGAGGGCTGCGAAATTCGCTCCTTCTTCGGCCGCCATGGAACGCACTTCTTCAGCCTTTTTCAGCTTCTCTGCCAGCTGGGCTTCACTTTCACTGCCGTTAAAAGAAAACTGAATGGTGGCGATGGAGCGCGTCTCAGGTACGGTGAACTCTTTTGTGTAATCCTCGTAGTATTTCTTTGCCTGCCCATCATCGATATTGACCTGATCCGCGACATCGCTGTAGAGGAAGGTTGCGTAACGAAATCTGGATTCGGGAGCGGATTTGTAGTTGTCCTGATTCTTCTTATACCAGGCAGCAAGCTGCTTCTCACTGACGGTTACTTTGTCGATGAAATCCGCAGGGGTAAAAGAGACGAACTGTACGGCAATCTTCTCATTGTACTGGCTGTAGAGGTTCTGGAGTTCCCACTGGCTGTTGATGGTGGCAAAATTCTGAATGGCGTTTACCACCAGAAGTGACAAATGGTCAACGCGCATTTTTTTCTCAAAAACGGTGGGAGTCATCCGGTTGGCGGCAAGAACCTTCTTATATCGTTTCATGTCAAACACTCCACCCACGAGGAAAGCTGGCTGAGATTCAACGGCTTTGCGGAGTTCCTCGTTGCTTACGACAATTCCCATCTGCTGTGCACCCTGACGAAGCAGAGTATCGCGGATAAGCTGATTGGCCACCTGTCCCTTGAGATTGACTTGTTCTGCAAAATTTTTGGGCATATTACCCGAAAATTTTTGACTGAGGAGATCGGCAGCCTTGTTGTACGCCTTATTATATTCTATTATAGAAATACCCTGACCATTAATCGTGAGCGGTGTTCGGTTACCGGAGAGAAGATCGGCACCGAATCCCCAGAAGACGAAAACGAGGACAATAATCCCAACTATAATTTGAATAACAGTAGAGTTCTTTTTGTTTCGAATAGCCTGCAGCATGGCGCGTTCCACTTCTGAAATGTTGAAGAGTTGGGGGGGGATCTTCTCCCCTGCTTTCACATGATAACCCGTTCGATTTACTCTGTATGTGCTTCCTTCGCAAGGGAAAACAGGAATTTACGGCGGAGGGGGAGGGAAGGTTATGGGAAGTTTAAATATTTGTTGAAAAAATAGATCAGGGGGAGTACAAATCTTCATTAGTAAATGATTTGCCATTTATTGGTGAGCCGAATGTGCTATGGTTTCTTTCCAATACTGTTTTGGACGTAGCCGGATGCAGTTAACCAAAAAAATCTAGGAGGTTACAATGCCGACAATTGAACACAACGCAAGCAGCTTTGAAGTTGATGAAGATGGATTCCTGCTCAAAGGTGATGATTTTAATCAGGACTGGGTTCAATATGTTCAGAGTGTAGAGGGAATTCCCGAGTTGACTGACGAACACAAAAAAGTGATCGATGCTCTTCAGGAATACTACAAGAAAAACGGTATTGCACCGATGGTACGTATTCTTTCCAAAACCACCGGATTCCCGCTCAAACGTATCTATGAACTGTTCCCCTCTGGACCTGGCAAGGGAGCATGTAAAATGGCTGGTCTGCCTAAACCTACTGGTTGTGTCTAATTTTTCAGACGCGATTATGCAGTAATGCGATGGGGGTTGAACCGAAAGGTTCAACCCCCATTTTTTTTTGCCCCTGCTCTCTCCCCGAGAGTATCACTTCCGGAGAGAAAAAGGACGAAGCTGACAGAAAGGTGCAGTACAAAAAAAAAGACGTTACGGAATATTTCCGTAACGTCTTTATATAAATGGTGGAGCTGATCGGGATCGAACCGACGACCTCTTGACTGCCAGTCAAGCGCTCTCCCAGCTGAGCTACAGCCCCTTCCAAACAATTATTCGTTCAAAAGAGAAGATATCATTACCAGCCTTTCCGGATCGTGTCAACAAAAAAACAGTTTCTGGAAAGGCCCGGGGATACTATCTTGCTAATCTCGGATTGAACTGGTATTATTTTTCGTTTCACATATGCGGATATTGCCCGTGGAGAAATACTGTGTGAAAATTTACCCGTGATGGCCCCTTTCTAACATCAGAGTGCTCTAAAGAGGATCTCTTTTCATGTTTTCACCATTACAATCATTGTTTGGCTGGTTTTCCAACGACCTCGCTATTGACCTGGGAACTGCGAATACCGTTGTTTATGTCAAGGGAAAGGGAATTGTGCTTCGTGAACCCTCTGTGGTGGCTATCCGTCAGGATGGGCGAATGAGCAAAGTCCTGGCCGTCGGACAGGAAGCAAAGATGATGCTTGGAAAAACCCCCGGCAACATTCAGGCCATTCGTCCCATGCGGGATGGTGTTATTGCCGACTTTGATGTCACTGAGGCCATGCTTCGTTACTTCATCAAAAAAGCACACAACCGCCGTACTTTCGTCCATCCCCGTATTATCATCTCTGTTCCTTCAGGTATTACCCAGGTGGAAAAACGGGCGGTAAAAGAGTCCGCCATATCTGCTGGAGCCCGTGAAGTTTATCTTATCGAAGAACCTATGGCTGCGGCCATCGGCGCGGGGTTGCCGATTACTGAACCGACAGCATCAATGATTATTGATATCGGTGGTGGCACTACTGAGGTGGCAATCATTTCCCTGAAAGGTATTGTCTATGCCAAATCAGTGCGGGTGGCCGGTGACAAAATGGATGAGGCTCTTCTGCAGTATGTCAAACGCCAGCATAATCTGGCCATTGGTGAGCGTACCTCCGAGTTGATCAAGATAACCATCGGTAACGTCATGCCGGAAGAGCCTTTTGAAACCATGGACATCAAGGGACGCAACCTCGGGACAGGTATACCTATGACTCTGCAGATTTCCTCTGGTGAGATCCAGGCTGCTATCAGCGAACAGGTGGATGTGATTGTTGAAGCTGTCCGAGTTGCACTGGAAGTAACCCCGCCGGAACTGGCCGCCGACATCGTCGATAATGGTATCGTCCTTACGGGTGGCGGCGCGTTGCTGAAAAATTTCGATAAACGTCTTGCCGAAGAGACCGGTATGCCGATTATCATTGCTGATGATCCCCTCTCATCAGTGGTTACAGGTTGCGGCTACGCCCTGGACAACTTCGATATTCTTCGTGAAATCGCCATTGATTAATGGGTTTTCGGCGGTTTTTTCAACCCGAATCCGGAATGTAATCTGCAGTGAAACGTAATCCAAAACGAAGCTCCCGGACACAGAAACGCTCCCTTCTTGTCAGCGTCCGGGTCTGGTTGCTCTTCGGAGTTCTGTTGACAGTTGCACTTCTGTTGCTGAGCTCGATGCTCGGCGGCAGGTTTGGTGCGACTCATCGGCTGACCCTTGATTTTATCGGCTGCATGCAGAGTGGTGTGGTGCATGTGGTTGACAAATTCGCCGAATTCAAGAATAATTACATCACCAACTGGAGTCTGCAGGAGGAAAACAAACGCCTGCTGAAACGGGGTGACACCTATCTTACCGAGCTGCAGAAATACCGCGAATCCTATCTTGAAGCCCGTACCTTTGAAGCCCTGCTCAACTTCAAGAAAGGGTTGAGCATTGATCCTCTTTCCGCCCGGGTCGTGGGCAAGGAACCCTCTTTCTGGTACAAAACCATTATCGTTGACCGTGGTCGTAACGATGACATTGAAGAGGGGATGACGGTCTTTGTTCCCGAGGGTGTTGTTGGCCAGATCATCCAGGTGGGTGATGATTACTCCAAGGTTCTTCTCGCCAATGCCCCCACCTCTGCCATTGACGCCATCATCCAGAAAAACCGTACCCGGGGTATTCTGCGCGGTGCCGGTTCCAGAGGATATGTTCTCAACTATGTACTGAAAAATGCCGACGTCGCTGTCGGTGACTATGTGGTCACCGCCGGTATTGGCGGGCTCTTTCCCACCGGGATGGTTGTGGGAACAGTTGCTGAAATTCATAACCGGGAACGCGGCATGTTTCAGGAAATTGAGGTAACCCCCGAGGTGGATTTCCAAAAACTCGAATATGTTTTCATCGATCGTACGAACCGCAAAAAAATCATCGATGAGATGAACCGCGCCCCCATGAAATAGACAGAGGCATGTGGAATATTATTGTTTTTGCCCTTCTCGGTATTATCAATATTGTTTTTCAGACGGCGGTGATGCAGAATTTGCCGTCATGGTTTGGCCGGCCTGATTTCCTCTTTATCCTGCTGGTCTTCATCTCCTATCGTTTTGCCTGGCTTCCGGGTCTTTCTCTGGTGTTCATCCTGAGCTGGATTATGGATGTAGAGACAGGGGTGAGCCTCGGCTTTTATCCACTGATCTGCCTGCTTGTTTTCACTATTCTCAAGCTTGTTGCCTCAGGCAATCAGGTAAAAGAAGCCACCTTCCAGATTCCTTTGCTCGGGGTTGCCTGGCTGGCAGCACGTTTTATTTTACATCTGCTTGACATTTTCACCGGATGGCTGATGATTCCCGACTGGGAACTCACCCGAACCCTTGAGGAGAGTGTCCTGCTGATGATTATTGCAATACCGTTTTTTGCTTTCTATAATAATATTTATGTTTATGTGCAGAAACACAGTATGAGAGCACGGGCGTCGCGTTCCACCCGGCGCCCACGCCGACCGATGCGCCGAATGTAGGATTTTCTTTTTTTCTGTTCTGTCTGCTTATTCCCCTCCGTATAACTTTTTCTCTTACTCTCCATGAAATTTTCACTTAAACTTCCTGCAGTAAAGCGGGGTCAGTTCGAAGAACATGATGACGCCTCTCTCAATATCCTGCAGAAGCGTCTTATCGGGGTCGGGGTAATTATAGTTTTCTTTCTGGTTGTCATTCTTCTGCGTTTATACTTCCTGCAGGTTACCAAAGGGGATGAGTATAAACGGCGTGCCTACAACAACCGTATCCGTATCAGCACGGTGGCTCCTCCGCGCGGACATATCCTCGATCGCAAGGGGAGGGAGATTGTCACCAACCGTCCATCTTTCAATGTCGTACTTGTTCGGGAAGATTCACGGGATATTGACGGTACTCTGAAGAAAATCGGCCCTGTTCTCGGGATGACTGAGGAAGAACTCTGGGGCCGGGTGCGTGATGCCAGTGATACTCCCCTTTATCTGCCAGTCACTCTGAAAGAGGATGTCGACTGGCAGACTCTTGCCTATCTGGAATACAATAACCGTGAGTTCTCCGGCGTGCGTATTGAGGTACAGCCGGTGCGAGTCTATCCCTACGGCGACCTTGCCGCCAATATCATCGGCTATCTCGGTTCTATCTCCAAAAAGCAACTGGAGAACGCGGATCGCTCCATTTACAGCGGCGGTGATCTGATTGGCAAGAGCGGTCTTGAACGGCTGCGTGAGGCAGATCTGCGTGGTGAAAAGGGCAGGCGTTACACGGAGGTCAACGCACGTGGCTTTGAGCAGCAGATGTTTGACGGACTTGAGCCGATGCCGGGACGGGATCTGCAGCTGACCATTGATGTTGATCTGCAGCAGATCGCCGAAAATTATATGCTTGCCGGGGAGAAATCCGGTGCCGTAGTTGTACTTGAAGTCAATACCGGTCGTGTGCTGGCAGCGGTTTCCACACCGACTATCCATATTGCAGACTTTGTCGGCGGGATCTCTCACAAGAAATGGAAGGCGCTCATGGATAATGAGCATAAACCGCTGATGAACAAGGTTGTACAGGGGATGTATCCCCCTGGTTCCGTTTACAAAATGGTTACCGCGCTTACAGGTCTTGCCCGGGGGGCTGTCAATGAAAACACATCCCTCTTCTGCCCCGGGTATTACCGGTTTGGGAATCGTACCTATCGCTGTTGGAAACACAGCGGCCATGGCATGGTTAACCTGTGTCAGGCGCTGGGACAGTCCTGCGATGTTTTTTTCTATCAGGTTGGACAGAGGGTTGGGGTGGACAGTCTCGCTAAATATGCCAAAAAACTTGGTCTTGGCCAGCAGACCGGTATTGAAATGGAGTATGAGAAGTCTGGCCTTGTACCGACCAAAGAGTGGAAACAAAAAGTGAAAAAACGAAAATGGCAGGAGGGTGAAACCCTCTCCGTGGCCATTGGTCAGGGGTTCAATCTGGTGACGCCATTGCAGATCGCCAACATGACCGCCACCATCGCCAACGGGGGGAAGCTCTACCGTCCGCAGCTGGTGGAGAAGGTTATTGACCCAGAGGGGAAGGTGGTTGAGCAGTTCAAGCCGGAACTGAAGTCTGAGATCAAAGGCTTTCGTCACTTTTTCCGTTTGATTCGTCAAGGAATGGAGGAGGTTATTCAGGGCAAGCGGGGAACAGCCCGTGGGTTAAGTATCAACGGTATGCGGTTCGCCGGAAAAACGGGAACTGCTCAGGTGGTAAAAATAGCGCAGTACCGCGGTTTGCGGGATGATGAGATTCCCTACAAATATCGTGACCACGGCTGGTTTACCTGCTATGCGCCCGCCGACAACCCGGAAATTTCGGTTACGGTACTGGTGGAGCATGGCCTCCACGGTGGTTCCGGAGCCGGCCCGGTAGCCCGGGCCGTACTCAAACATTATTTTGCCAAACGCCTGAAAGAAGGCACGCTCTCCGATCAAGAATAAGAGGCATCATGTACCGAATAGACAGAAGACTGCTGGAACATTTTGATGTAATCCTGATGTTGCTCATCGTGTTGGTCTGCGGCATGGCACTGTTTAATCTTTACAGCGCCTCCATGCCCTCACCGGGCTATAGCCTTGCTCCGTGGATGAAACAGAGTATTATCATGGCTGGCTGTTTTCTCCTCTTTTTTGTCATCATCAGTTTTGACTACAAACTGCTGCATGTTCTCAACTACCCGTTCTACTTCTTTATTATTGCTTTCCTGCTGATCGCCGATGCCATTGGTGCCACTGCGGGGGGGGCGCAGCGCTGGATCAACCTCGGGCTCTTTAATTTTCAACCCTCAGAGCCAGCCAAGCTGATGATAGTGATTACCCTCGCGAGCTACTACGCGCGAAAAGAGGTAAGCGGGGGGTATTCTTTTCTCGATATCCTGCCACCGCTGGGGCTGATGATGGTTCCCTTCATTCTCATCCTCATCCAGCCGGACCTCGGCACCTCTCTGATGCTGATTATTATCTTCGCCTCCATGACCATGTTTGTGAAGTTGCGATGGTCGGCCTATGTCATCCTTCTCAGCCTGGGTTCCGGCGCGGGAATTTTCGCATGGTTCCATCTGCTCAAACCCTATCAGAAGAAACGGGTGGAGACTTTTCTCAATCCCGAACACGATCTTGCCAATCAGGGGTACCAGATCCTGCAGTCCAAAATTGCAGTGGGCAGCGGTGGCCTGACCGGTAACGGCTATCTCAAGGGGACGCAGGGGCATCTGCACTTCCTTCCCGAGCGCCATACTGACTTTGCCTGCTCCATATTGGCGGAAGAGTGGGGTTTTATCGGCTGTCTCATCTTCCTGCTGATTTATTTTGGGATGTTGTTCTGGGGACTCTATGTGGGGATGACGTCGAAAGACCGCTTCGGTACTCTGCTCGCCTTCGGAGTGGTAACGCTGATTTTCTGGCAGGCGGTTATCAACCTCTTTATGATCATGGGTTTCCTGCCGGTGGTGGGGATCCCCTTGCCGCTGGTCTCTTACGGTGGCTCCTCCCTGATTACCACCATGATGGGACTGGCTATTCTGATGAACGTGCGCATGCGCCGTTTTAACCCGATGACGGGTAAAAATCACTGAGTCCGGAGTCCCCGCCAGGAAGATTACAGGGGGGCTTTTTTTACCAGTGATGCCAGTGCATCAATAAAACGCGCGTCGGTGTTGAGTGACGGGGTGGACGCAAAGACCATACCGAGGTCCTCTGCCTGACTGCGGTAGAGCATGTCAATTTCGTAGAGTGTTTCCACATGGTCTGAAACGAAGCTGATCGGTACCATCACCATCGCTTTGCAGCCCTCTGCCGCCAGGCGGTTGACAGTCTCCGGGGTGGAGGGGGCCAGCCACTCCACCGGGCCGCTGCGGGACTGAAAGCAAAGTATTCCCGTCACTTCCGTTTGTTTCTCTACCTCCGCAATAGTTTGCTTCAGATGTTCCACATACGGGTCACCCTCCTGAATAAAGGAGACAGGCAAACTGTGGGCACTGTAGACCACAGTAATTTCTTCGCTGGTCTTCTCCTTCATCTCAACCAGTGTCTTTTTGATTCCCTCCGCAAGCGTGTAAATATAGCCGGGTTCTTCCGGCCAGCTCTCCACCACCCGCAGCGGGATGTTAATTTTCCGCCGCGTCATCGCAGCCCGGAGATGGTTAAGTGAGGAACCGGTAGTTGCCTTTGTATAGTGCGGATAGAGGCTGACGGCGGTAATATCCTCCACCTTGTTTGCCAGCATTTCGTCCAGAGCCTCATCGGCATAAGGGGGCCAGTAGCGCATGGCAATGCTGACATGCCAGTCTTCCCCTTCCTGACAGAGATTTTTCTCCAGAGCCTTTGCCTGGGCACGCGTGATCCTTTCCAGGGGAGAGGCGCCGCCAATTTTACGATACGTCTCCTGTGAAATCGGCGCCCGTTTGCGGGCAATCATCCAGGCGATGAATTTCTGCAGAAAGGGAGGGCCGAGCGGGATGATCTCCCGGTCGGAAAAGAGGTTGTAGAGAAAGGGTCGAACGGCCTTCAGGCTGTTCGGTCCGCCCATGTTGAGCAGGATCACGCCTCTGGATTTTGTCATAGTGTCGGGATGGTAAAAGGATGTAAAAAGAGGGGCAAAAATAAAAACCAATAAATTATATCGCGACTCCGTGTGAAAAGCGAGCTTTACCATAAAAAGCTAATAAAAACAGACTTCTCTGTCTATTTCGAAGCACAAAACATTGATCAGGCTTGCCTCTGCCTGACTATCTCCTATAATGATAGGTATGAGCAGAAGATGGAAACGGCACAACGATTCCAGCCGTTTCATTTCTCTGCTGAAGAATGCGCCATTCAGCGCAGGAAAGGCGGTGTCACCGTCGAATTTAGAGATGGAGAAATTATGGAACTAAAAGTTGAAGCTCGTAATGTTGAGATGCGCCAGGGCTGGCAGGACAGAATTGAAAATGAGAAGGAGAAACTCCTTCGTCACTATCCCGACGTTCTTCACCTTCGTGTCACCATTGAGGCCACTGGTCATGTTGAAAATGATTTCAAGGTAAAACTTGTGGCTGGCGTTCCTGGAGATACCGTGGTTGTAACCCGGAGTGCGGAGAATGTTCGCGCGGCTTTGACGGAATCGTTTGATGTCCTTACTCTCAATCTCAAGGAGATGCAGCGCAAGAAACGGACCGTGAAGAAGCAGTCTGCGGAAGCGGGTGGTGACAGTACAGGGATGATTAAGAAGCTTTCTCCCGTTGAGTCTTACGGTTTTATTGTTACTCCGGATGACCGGGAAATTTACTTTCATAAAAATGCACTGAAAAATGTTGCAATGGATACCCTTCGCAAAGGCGACAGCGTTCTCTTCGGCGAATCCACAGGAGATAAGGGACCTCAGGCTTCCTGGGTACGCCTTGCCGAATGATTTTATTATAAGGGTATCTTGAAACAGTTTGTATTTTGTTCATATTCGAGGCTCAGGAGATGGGCGATTATTCAAGGTACCCTAAAAGTTTATATACAGGCCCCGGATATCCTCCGGGGCCTTTTTTGTACCTTCTCAAAAAGTTATGGAAAAAGATAAAAAGGGAGAAAGGAGGCAGGAGACGGGAGACAGGAAAAAGCAGGGCAACAAAACTTGATGACGTTTGTTGTGGGAGGAGATTGTTTCAAAGTATCCTTGTGAAAGACGGAACAGCGAAAAAGGGCTTTTTATATAAAGAAACTCTCGTGTGTTTCGTGTGTTTCGTTGGCCGTCCAGTCTTTGTTTTTTGGCTTTCCCTGTTTCCTGTCTCCTGTCTCCCGTCTCCTTTTTCCCGTCCTTTCCGTCTTTTGTTTTCCCCGTCTCCTTTTTTTGTGTAAAATATATAAAAATTTATAATACTGTTATCCTGAAGATTTTGAACGTGGAACGTCTCCCTGTACACTGTTTCCCCTCCCTCCTCCCAAGGTGAGAAAATCATGAAACCAGCACTCTTTCAATCCCTCCTCATTTCTCTTCTCCTTCTCCTCAGCACATCCTTTGCCGGGGCCTCTGATCTTACGCAGCTGCAGGATGATGCAATCCAGCGGGGAGCAAAGATCTTCCAGCCTGCCCAGGCTGTCAGTGCTGAAACAGCGGCGAGACTTCTCTTCACTGCTGATCTTTTCATGCATGAGAAGAAATACCGCTTCGCGAGCAATCTCTATCATAAGGTGGCCGCCGGGCTTGCAAAGCCCGGATTTCACTGCTGGAATGCCCTTGCCCGTCTTGCTGAGGAAGATGCTTCCCACCGGGAGGCCTCAGAGTTTGCCATGCTCGCCTCCCTCTCCGACATGAACAGTGTCACCTGTCGACAGCAGACGGAAAACCTTGTGCTGATGGGAACAGCCCTTGGTTCCCGGGCCATGCAGAATGAAAAGTGGATTCCAGCTCTTCTCACCTCGCTGGATCAGGGGCTGGCTGCGGCACAGGCGTGTCCAGGGAGCAGTGACCTGCAGAAGAGATTGAGTGATTTAAGCAGCACGGCCCTCGATATAAAGAAGCGTTCGGAACAGGTGGCGATCACCTCTGCCGAGGCGGACGTGAAGGGCCGTACTCCCGCCCTCTGCATGACCTTCAGCGATACCCTGCTGCCGCCGAGTGTGGTTGATTATGAACAATATGTTCGGACTTCACCCTCGTGGAAGACGGTATTCAGTGTCTCCGGGGCCACCCTCTGCCTGCGCGGGGCCTCCTGGGGCACCAGTTACCGGGTGGACGTGCTCCCCGGAATGAAGACGAGGGGACACGTGGTAAAAAACCTGCAGAAGGCTGACATAAAGGTGACTGACCGCACCCCGCAACTCTGGTTTAACCGAAAAAACTATGTCTTGCCGGAGGCTCCGGGAACAAAAGGTTCTGCGGCGCTCTATTCGGTGAATGTGGACTCCGCCGAGCTTTCCATTTATCGTATTCATGAACGCAGTCTGCAGGGAGAATTTCTCAATAAACACTTTGGCGATAATCTGCAGAGCTGGTGGGAAGACAGATTGAGGGACAATTCCGGCAGCCTTATCTGGAAAGGAACGGTGGATCTCGCTGGCAATACCAACAAAGTGGAACTCAATGCGGTACGTCTGCCTCCGGGAATTACCGATGTCCCGGGAGTCTACATCATGATTGCCTCCCGGGAAGGGAAGGATAACCGTTATGACAGCAGTCTGCGGAGTACACAGTGGCTGGTGGTCAGTGATATCGGTCTGACCAGTTATACCGGCGAAGGCGGTCTTACCGTTTCCGCACGCAGTCTCGCCTCGTCCAGACCTCTCGCGGGAGAGAAAATTACGCTCTACAGCCGGAATAACGCACCACTTGCCACCGTTTTGACCGACGTCTTCGGAATTGCCCGCTTCGCTCCCGGACTGCTGCGCGGTAAAGGGGGAGACCAACCCTCACTGATGACCGCCGGAACCGGTGGCAGCCATGGCTTCTCCTTTTTACAGCTCAGTACCCCCGCCTTTGATCTCAGTGACCGTGGCGTCTCCGGCCGCCTGCCCTCCGGGCCGATCGACGGCTGGAGTTATACTGACCGTGGAATTTATCGTCCGGGAGAGACTGTCCACAGCGTTACCCTGTTGCGCGACCGTCAGGGCAGGGCGCTGGAATCCTCTCTGCCACTTACCCTGAAACTCTCTGGTCCGGATGATAATACACTGGTGGAAAAAGTCGTTCGGCCCGATGCCTCCGGTGCCTGGGTGCAGCCGCTGAAACTCTCCACAGGAGCCCGCAGCGGTACGTGGAAGGTGCGACTCTACGCGGATGAAAAAAGCATTCCCCTTGCCTCAACCTCTTTCGAAGTTAAATCCTTTGTTCCACCCCGTCTCGAGGTGAAACTCGCCATTCAGTCACCTCTTCTTGATGGTGTCCCCGGTGAGGTGAAACTGCAGGCGGATTATCTTTTCGGAGCCCCCGGGAGCGGACTGGTGGTGAACGCGGAGATGCGTCTCGGTGTCGCGCATTATCCCTTTGGAGAGTATAAGGAATTTTTCTTTGGCGACAGTTTCAAACCTGCCCGTTTCTCTTTCGAAGATATGATCACCGACGACAAGGGAGGGCTGCTCATCCCTGTGAAGACGGATATCACCACCAGTCAGCCGCTGCAGGGTGAAATTACGGCCTCAGTCACCGATGTGGACGGGCGGAGCATCTCCGCCTGCGGCACGGTACCGGTTCTTGTCGCACCGATGTATGCCGGTATTCGCCCGGAAACTACGGGAAATGTGCAGAAGGATTCTCAGACGGCCTTTACCGTGCAGCTGCTCGACGCCAAAGGTCTCCCGCTGCAAAAAAAAGGTTGTGTCTGGCGTCTTGTCCGGGAAGACCATGACTGGCAGTGGTACCGCAACAATGGTTACTGGCAGTGGGAAGAGCTGGTAGACGACGTGGAACTCGATGGCGGAGAGCTTCAGCCTGATACTGTGGGGCAGGTTCAGCTGCAAAACCATGTCGGGGAGGGCTGGCATCGTCTGGAACTCTTTGATGAAAAGTATAACCTGCTGACAAACTACCGTTTTTATGCCGGACATGAAGTTGAAGGCAACGGCCGCGGGCCGGACCGTGTCGAGCTGAGTCTTGACAAAGATACTTTTCTTCCCGGCACAAGTGCTGAATTGCAGATCAGCTCTCCGTGGAAAGGTGAGGCCAGTCTGGTGCTTGCCGGGGAAGAGGTTCGCTCGGTACGTAACTTTAAGATGGAGACCCTGCAGCGCAGCATCTCCATTCCCGTAGAAAAGGAGTGGGGTGCGGGGACCTGGGCCATTGTGACGGTTTATCGTCCCGGCAGTACCGCTGAAAAAGGGGCAGCCCGTGCGGTGGGGGTTGTCTGGCTTGGTGTTGATACCGCTGACCGCACCCTTGACATGACCATCCACGCTCCGCAGTCAGTTCGACCGCGTCGGGTACTTGAGGTGCCGGTGGATGTGCGGGGGGCAACCGGAAAGGTTTTTCTCACCCTCGCTGCCGTTGATGAGGGCGTGCTGCAGCTGACGAATTTCACATCGCCTGATCCACGCGCATGGTTCTTCGGCCGCCGCCGTCTTGCCGTTGACATTCGAGATTTCTATGGACAGCTTATCTCCGCCAGCGGAGGCCGCGAAGCGAAGCTCCATCAGGGCGCGGGGAGTGACACAGGCCGCCGCGGAGCTCCCGAATCCAATATCAGGGTTGTTTCCCTCTTCTCCGGTATTGTGGAAGTGGGGGCGGACGGTCGTGCAGTAATACCGCTCAACCTGCCTGATTACAACGGCCGCCTGCGCCTGATGGTGGTGGGCTGGTCGGCGGAGAAACTCGGTGCCGCTGCTGCGGAGATACAGGTCAACGACCCCGTGGTGCTTTCCGCCTCGCTGCCCCGGTTCCTTGCCCGCGACGACCATTCCTTTGTCACCGTGCTGGTGCAGAATGTTACCGGGAAAGAGGGGACGTATCAGGTAACTGGCCGTGCTGAAGGTGCTGTGCGTCTCGACGACGCAGGCGAAGAAAGTTTTATCCTGAAAAAGGGTGAGCGGCGCACCGTGCTTCTGGGCCTTACCGCTGTCGCTCTCGGCAGGGGAGAAGTGGAATGCAGTGTGCGGGGTCCGGGCAATTACGCGGTGAGCAGCCGCCGCCCGATCTTCGTACGCGGTGCAGAGCTGCCGGTACTCAACCGCAAATATCTGCGGCTCGCGCCAGGCAGGGTCTTTACCGTACCGATGGACAGTCTCAACACGTTCTATCCGGAAGGAGCCTCTCTTGCCGTGGATATCAACAGCCAGACCGCCATTGATGTAAAGGGTCTGCTTGATCAGCTCGACCGCTACCCCTACGGCTGTCTTGAACAGCTCACCAGCCGAGCCCTGCCGCTGCTGTATCTCAAGGAGCTGGAGGCCTTCTCCGGTGGTGAATATACCGACCTGCACTCCCGTGTTGCCCACGCCATCGACAAGATTCTTGAAATGCAGCGTTTCGACGGCAGTTTTGCCCTGTGGAACAACTACGGCTCTTCCGAATACTGGCTCTCCTGCTACGTCATGGACTTTCTTACCCGCGCCCGGGCGAAGGGATATACCGTGCCGGATTTCTTCTTCAACCGCGGGCTTTCCTGGCTTGAGTCTGAGGTCCAGAACAGCCTCTCGAAAGAGAACGCCGGCTTTTTTACCTCTGCTCATCTGGTGCTGGCGGAGAACGGTCGGGGACAGATCGAGAACCTGCGTTATCTCTACGATAACCTCCATACGAAATTAAGCGGTTACCACCTCGCGCAGCTTGGCGCGGCACTCAATCTCGTCGGGGAGCTGAATCGCAGTTCCCTGGCTTTTACGGAAGCGGTAGAGAAAATAACGAGCCCGCTTTCTGTCCGGTCTTTTGCGGTAAATGACAGTATTGATGACTTTTACGGCAGCTACCTGCGAGATCTCTCCGGTGTTATCTGCCTGATCGGGGAATTCAGCGGCGGACAGATTCCCACCGGAGAGCTCTGGGCTCAACTTACTCAGGCCCGGCAGAGCCGCCACTGGTTGTCCACTCAGGAGCAGGCCGCCATGGTGATGGCGGTAACGACCCTGCGTGAACAGAGGGAGTTCCTCATCAGGGTGGATAAACAGCTGCAGGCCGGAAAGACTCTGCGTCTGACCCGTACCGCTACTGAAATGAAGGCCCCCCTCACAATTAAAAACATGGGGAAAGGTGATGTCTGGCTTACCTTCAGCAGGCAGGGCACGCTGATGAAACCGCTGGCCGCCAGTGACAGCGGTCTCCGTGTCAGCCGTCACTGGTATCATCCCGACGGGACAGCCCTGGATCCCCGCAGCATGAAGCAGGGAGAGATGGTGGTTGTCGTGCTGGAGGTGCAGGAGCATGTGCAGATTCCCGGCCAGGCCCTGCTGATCAGTCTGCTGCCCGCCGGTCTCGAGTACGACCGGCTGATTGAGCCGGGAGATGAGGATCTTCCCGTATTCGGAGAACAGTTGAACCGGCCGGTGCTTTACAGTGACGGTATGGATGACCGTTTTATCACCGCCTGGGAGACGCGGAACAATCCATCCTCGTCCTTCCGTACGGCACACCTGCTGCGGGTCGTTACACCGGGATCATACACCATGCCCGCCCTGGAGGCGGAAATGATGTATGATCCGGAAAAACGCGGTCGCGGGACCAGCGGACATCTCACCATCAGCCGGTAAATGTTGATGGTGGAAAGAATGAAATGGAGGTGCGGGAAAATCCTGCGCCTCCTTCTTTTTTGTGTGCTTGCCTGCGCTGCGGGGACGGCAGTCTTTATCTTTTCTCCCAATCCGCAGTTGGAGGAACCGGAGTGGTCAGCGCAGGTGGTGTCCAGCGACGGAGAGTCACTGCGGATCTTCACCACGGCCGATGGCCGCTGGCGGTTGAAGACAGATTTACAACATCTCGACCCCCGTTTTCTCCACTTTCTGCTTGCCTGTGAGGACAGCCGTTTTTACCGCCATCCCGGGGTGGACGGCATGGCTCTGTTGCGTGCCGTCGGCCAGCTTGTCACAAATGGACGGGTCATCTCCGGGGCCTCCACCATAACCATGCAGACCGTCCGTCTGCTTCATCCCCGGCCGCGCACCGTCGCCAGTAAAGTGGTGGAGATGGTGGAGGCCCTGCGCCTTGAGCAACAGCTGGGCAGGGAAGAAATTCTCACCCTTTATCTCAGTCTCGCCCCCTACGGCGGCAATATCGAAGGCATTGAAGCTGCGACCCGTCTCTATTTCAACAAAAGCCCTCAATATCTTACCCCCTCGGAGGCCGCGTTGCTCATTGCCCTGCCGCAGTCGCCGGAAAGCCGTCGTCCGGACCGCTTTCCCGAGCGGGCGAAGGAGGCGAGGGATCGCATCCTGCAGCGACTGAACGAGGTTGGCTTACTGAGTGCCGAGGAGAGCGCCGTGGCGGCTGCCGTGCCGGTCCCGACCAGGCGTTTTCCCATGCCCTTTCTCGCTCCGCAGCTCGCTCTTCGTCTGCATACGGCCTTCCCACAACAACGTTTTGTGCGTACTACCCTCGATGGTCCTACCGAGCGTCATCTCCACTCCCTTGCCTTCCGTGTCTCGCACGAGCTGGAACCAGGGTTAACGTTCGCTGTACTGGTGGTGGAGAATGACAGCCGCAGGGTGATCGGTTATCTCGGCTCCGGTAATTTTTTTACCGACAGTCAGCTTGACCTTACCCGCGCGGTGCGCTCCCCCGGATCCACCCTCAAGCCCTTTATCTACGGTATTGCCTTTGAGCGGGGTCTGCTCCATCCGGAGAGCTGGATTGATGACAGCCCCTGCCGCTTCGGTCTCTACCGGCCACGTAATTTTGACGGCCGCTTTCACGGTGAGATCAGCGTACGCGAGGCCCTGCAGCGTTCTCTCAACGTTCCGGCGGTGGCAGTACTGCGGCGCATTGGACCGCTGCGCTTTGTTGCCCGGCTGGCAAAGGCGGGTGTCCTCCTGCGTTTCCAGGGCGAGGCCAATCTGCCTCTTGCTCTCGGCGGAGGCGGAGCCACCCTTGAAGAGCTGGTGACACTCTATGCTGACCTTGCCGACGGCGGCCGCATTCGCCCCCTGCGCTGGCTGGAAGATGTCATTCCGGAAAAGCCCTCTGGCGAAAATCCCCGGCTTCTCTCGCCCCTTGCAGCCTGGTATGTGGACGATATTCTGAAAGATATGCCCTTTCCTCCCGGGCAACAGGGCAGCCGCGATGTGCGCTTCAAAACTGGTACATCCTACGGCTTTCGTGACGCCTGGGCGGTGGGGTACAACCGGTACTATACTGCTGGCGTGTGGGTGGGGCGGCCGGACGGCAGTTTTGGCCGCAGTGGCACGGGCAGCAGCCTCGCTGTTCCACTGCTCTTCAATGTCTTCGCCTCCCTGCCGCCACACTCACCACGGGCTGCTCTCCCCGCTCCCCCGGGTGCACTGCAGGTGCGCCACGTCCAGCTTCCTGCCGCTCTGAAGCGCTTTGATCGGCCGGGAATCAGTACCTCCCGCAGTACCGTTCCGCTGAAGATTCTCTTTCCGCCGGACGGCAGTGTGCTGCCGCTGCTGCCCGGGCAGAAGATTACCCTCAAGGCACAGGGCGGCACACCACCGCTGCACTGGCTCTGTAATGGCCGTCCGCTGCCGGTCACACCAGGTCGATCCAGCGTGCGCTGCAACAGTGATGGCATCGGCTGGAGCGAGGCGGTGGTGATCGACAGCGAGGGAGATCAAGTGGCAGTCCGCTTCAAAATCGAAACGCAGTAAGCTGTAATCACTCCGGCAAAATCTCTTTGAAACGGCTATAGTGGCAGGCTTATCCATAAGGTCCCATAACTTGAAAAAGAGGTCTCCATGTCTGAAATCTATCTCGTCGACGGCTCCGCTTACATTTATCGCGCCTTCCATGCCATAGCCCCGCTCACCAACAGCAAAGGGCTGGCCACCAACGCCGTGCTCGGTTTTGTCAACATGGTGCATCGTCTGCAGAGGGAGCGTACTCCAGAGCGGCTGGGCATTGCCTTTGACGCCAAAGGACCGACCTTTCGCCACGAGATATATGACGCCTACAAGGCCAACCGCCCGCCGATGCCTGAAGACCTGCGGGAGCAGCTGCCGTGGATCAAACGCTTTGTTCCAGCCTCCGGGCTCACCCTCATTGAACAGCAGGGCGTGGAGGCGGATGACATTATTGCCACTCTCTCCCGCCGGTTTGCCCGTGAGGGGCACAAGGTGGTGATCGTCTCCGGTGACAAGGATCTGCTGCAGCTGGTTGGCAACGGCGTCACCATGTTCGACCCGATGAAAGACGCGGAACTGGGAGTGCCCGAAGTTGAGGAGAAGTATGGGGTGAAGATCGACCAGCTGCTCGACTACTTCTCACTGGTGGGTGACAGTGCCGACAACATTCCCGGTGTCCCCGGTGTGGGCCCGAAAACGGCTGTGAAGCTGATCCGCGAATACGGTTCTTTCGAAGGGCTGTATGAACATGTGACAGAGATGAAGAAGTCGAAGATGAAGGAGAAGATCATCGACAACCGAGAGCAGGCGTTCCTCTCCCGGCAACTCATTACGCTGAAATTTGATGTGGAGCTGGATGAACAGGCGACGGCCTGCAAGATCGGCGGGGAGAATGCCGCCGAACTCGCTGAGATCTATACCGAGCTGGAGTTTAACTCACTGCTCAACGGGGTTGACCGCTCCGAGAAGCTGGGCACAGAGAAGTTTCATCTTATCCACGGAATGGCGGAACTCGAAGCCCTGCGCAAAGAACTTGATGCTGCTGAGCAGATTGTCTTCGATACCGAGACCACCTCTCTTAACGCCCGCCGCGCAAAACTGGTGGGAATATCTCTCTGCACTTCCCTGGAGGCGGCATACTATATTCCGGTTGGTCATATCAACGATGACGGTTCCCTCCAGCCCGGACAGCTTCAAGAGCAGGTGGTGCTCGATTTCCTGCGCCCGTGGTTCGAAGGTGAGACGCTGAAGGTGGCGCACAACCTCAAGTATGACTACACCGTGCTGAAGACTGCCGGTCTCACCCCTGGCGGCAAACTGGCCGATACCCTTGTCGCTGCTCATCTCTGTGAGGCGGGACGGTCCTTGAAGCTCGACGATCTCTGCGTGAACTTCGGCATCAGGATGACCTCCTTTGATGAGGTGACCGGCAAAGACAAGCGGGAGGGGTGTTTCGCCTATGTCCCGGTAGAGGCAGCGGGGAACTACAGCTGCGAGGATGTCTACGGCACGCTGACTCTCTGGCAGTGGCTGGTTCCCCGGCTCGCAGAGAAGAAGCTGGAGAAGATCTTCTGGACGGTGGAGATGCCGGTGCTGCCTGTTCTCGCAGGCATGGAGATTGCCGGAATAGCCCTCGATACCAGCGTGCTCGACGAACTGAAGAAGGAGTTCTCTGCACGGCTGGTGGAGCTTGAGACCCAGGTCTATGCCATTGCCGGTCACGAGTTTAACATTGGCTCACCGAAGCAGCTCGGGACACTTCTTTTCGATGAACTGGGATTACCCCACGGGCGCAAGACCAGGACCGGCTACTCCACCGATGTGAAGGTGCTGGCCAAACTGGCGAAGAGTCACCCTCTGCCGGAGAAAATCCTCGAATACCGCAGTTTTGCCAAATTGCTCTCCACTTATGTGGAGGGGCTGGCGGCCCAGCAGGAGGAGGATGGTCGAATACACACCAGTTTCAACCAGGCGGTCACCGCTACCGGCAGACTTTCCTCTACCGATCCCAACCTGCAGAACATCCCCATCCGCTCGGAAGAAGGCGGCCGCATCCGACAGGCCCTCGTGGCGGAGAAGGGAAATGTCTTTCTTTCAGCGGACTATTCGCAGATCGACCTGCGGGTACTGGCGGACTATTCGCAGGACGAGGCGCTGCTCAAGGCCTTTCGTGACGGGGAAGATATCCACAGTCGTACGGCTGCCGAGATCTTTGGTGTGAACAGCCTGCTGGTTAACTCGGAGATGCGGAGAGTGGCAAAGTCGATTAATTTCGGTATTGTGTACGGCATGAGTGCCTTTGGGCTTTCTGCCCAGCTCGACATTCCCCGTCGCGATGCCCAGCGTTTTATCGACCGCTACTTTGCCCTCTATAGCGGTGTGCAGCATTTTATGCACGAGGTGGTGGAACAGGCAGCGAAGGATGGTTATGTCACGACTCGCCTCGGGCGCAGACGGGCGCTGCCGGACCTGCAGGCGAAGAATCGTAATCAGCGGGAGTTCGCTGAGCGGATGGCGATCAACACTCCAATCCAGGGCACGGCGGCGGATATTATTAAACTGGCGATGATTGGCTGTGACAGAGGTATCAAAGAGAACACGCTGAGTGCACGGATGCTGCTGCAAATTCACGATGAGCTGGTTTTTGAGCTTCCGAAGGAGGAGGTTGCGCGGGCAAAGCCGATTTTTAAACTGGCCATGGAGGAGGCGCTGAAGCTCGATGTGCCCCTGGTGGTCAACTTCGAGGAGGGAAAAAATCTCAACAAATAATACCATTTACATTTTGTATTGACCAGAGAACGCAACTGCGTAGACATCTTTTTTGGCGATTACGAATGGATAAACAGGCGAAAAAAGACAAAGACAAAAAGGGAGAAAGGAGGCAGGAGAAAGGGAAAAGCAAACAGCGGAAAAGCAATTTTTACCGCGAAGGACACGAAGAACGCGAAGAATAAAGATATAACAACAGTAAAGCCCTGTTTAATTTTACGAAGAGAGTTGAATGATAACGACAAAAAGCTGCTCCCATGAGGAACAGCTTTTTTCATGTCAGAAAGATCGCATGTTCAGAAAATCATTTCTGAGAAACGCTGATGCCAGGCGGTGAGATCTTCCTCGCACACTGCGCAGAAGAGTCGGGGGGGCCCGAGGTGCCGAAAATTACTCTCTTCAAGGATAAAGCTTCCATCTTTGTTTTGTGTATACCAGGTTGTTTCCACAATATTGTCGACAACTTCAAAAAACTTTTCGCTATTTCCACATTTGGGACACTGAATAAGATTTACCAGTGAGGGCTTTGCTTTCTGTTTCATTCCTGCTCTATTTGCTCCTCCGGAGCCAGTTTTATATCATCATCGGGAGAAACTGCTGCGGTTCTGCAATCAGTTCAAACCCTTTAGCGAAGACGTGAATCTCGCCCTGAATAGTGGTTCGGTTCAACGGAGACGTACAACCCCCTGCGTGCGCTGAGCGAACCGGCGATGATAGTGCCTTCCATCTACCGCAGCAGTTGAAAGAGGCGACAGTGATATAACCGGTGATACTCATCGTCTTGTTCATGAGAGATGGAATTGATTCACTGGCCACGTTTTCCTGCTTCTGATAGTTTGAGTTGCAGGGTTCGTTGTTGTCTGCTTTTGCAAATCTTGTTACGGGTTCCTTGAAGAACCTTGTATTTCGTTCATATTCGAGGTACAGGAGGAAATTTACCGCAGGTACTTATACCGGCTTACCGTTCATCACCGGTATAACTTTGATATCGGAGTCCAGCACGTACCTCCGAAGATATTTTTTTGACTGTAACGAAGAAGATGGACGAAAGACTGGTTATTCAAGGTACCCTTATGAGGTTATCTCTTTGATTGTATGAGTGTCGAAACTGAAAGAAATCTTTTCGGATTCACCGGTTTGCCGCTGCGCTTGACTTCATAGTGAAGATGCGGTCCGGTAGATCGGCCGGTGTTGCCGACGAGACCGATAACGTCTCCCTTTTTGACCTGTTGTCCGGAGTGTACCTTAATGCGGCTCATATGGCCGTAGGCGGTGCGAAAGCCGTTGCCGTGATCCAGTTCGATATATTTGCCGTAGCCACCGTTGCGAAAGGCGCGGAGGACAACACCGTCGGCAGTAGCATGGATGGGCTCCCCGCGACAGCCGCGAAAATCCATTCCTCCATGGAAAGAGCGGCGACCGTTGATGGGGTCACGACGGGCACCGAAGCGGGAGGTGACCACCCCGGTGACCGGTCTGCCCACAGGGATGAAATTAATCCTTTTCAGGTTGGCATCCACCCGGTCAAGAAGGTCTTCCGCATTTACGTCACCGCCGGGCAGCTCAATGAAAGGGCCACCACTGTCAGTGTCTTTATCATTGAAAACCTTTTTGTGACGCGGAGTAAGAATTCCCATCGATTGAAAGAGTTCGTCCAGCATGGCATTGCGCTCGGCGAGTTCATCAATAGTGTTTTGTACAATCGCCTCTTTTTCTTTCAGCAGTTCGCTGTCAACCGGATTTTTTGCATTTTCGAAGGCAGCAATTTTCTGGCGCAGACGGAGGATCTCCCGATCAGCTTTTTGAGCAGCGACAAAATCGTCAGGGGCTGTTTCAGAGGAGCGGGCTGCGTCAATTTCTGCAGTGGACGTATCAAGGCTGGCAGTTTTTTTATTGATGGTAGTGATAGAATAGATAGCGAGAACAGAGACCGTAAGGAGAACAAGTACCAGGCTTGAAGAATAGATGGCAAAAAGCCTGAGCTTTTTTCTATTGAACGGGGGAGGATTCTTCGCATCCTGTTTTATATCGGAAATAATATGGAATTGATCGTCTGCCATGTAGTATTGTATAGATTTATTTGTAATATAGTAAAATGTAGTATATAATAGAACGCTATAAGGATACTTTTACTCAAAGAATACTATCTTAAACGGTTGTATTTATACATAAAACATGCATAATGAAAATTGAAAGCAAAAGGAATCTGCAATCCCTGTAATTCGTGTAAACTGTTGTACTACAGCAGCCATGGATATTGTAGCTCGGTAGAGTCTATCGAGTACATACGTGGAGAATCTTTTAAACTTCGGTTTTATCGAAGATCTTTAAGGATTTATAGAAACGTATAATTTTCTATAGTAGATAATAATTTACTATTAGATTTAAGACTATATAAACCCTGAAGAATTAATCGAAATCGTGAAAAAGGCAGCTATCATTATAATGTAACCTGCTATAAGTACCAGTGGACAGAAAATTTTTCAAGCCATTTCCCTTGAAAAACCGCCCGATATGCATCGGCTGAAAGTATGTTATATTAAACTAAAATTCTGCAGAAAATATGTATTCTTGTGCTGTCTCTGTAGAACAACCCTCTGAAATAGTTACGACTTCTCCTAACATTTTTATTATGACAAATCTCGTTACCTGTAAGAATCTCGCCAAATCATACGGCGCACAGAAACTTTTTATATCCCTCTCTCTCACCGTCAATTCGGGGGACCGTATCGGCGTCATTGGTCCCAACGGCAGCGGGAAATCGACCCTCCTGCGTATCCTCAGCGGGCATGAGGATTATGACAGCGGCGAAATTCTTACCGCAAAATTCTGCCGCCTCAGCTATCTCGCCCAGAGTGATAACTTTGACGACGAGGCTTCGGTGGTGGAAAATCTTTACGCCGCTCTCAGCGATGAACCGCTCGAAGAGACGGAGAAATTTACCCGTATCCACTCGCTGCTCAGCCGCGCCGACTTCCCGGATACCGAGGCGAAGGCAGGAGAACTCTCCGGCGGCTGGCGCAAGCGACTGTCGATCTGCCGTTCCATGCTCAACAATCCCGATGTTCTGATAATGGATGAGCCGACCAACCATCTTGACATTGAAGGTATCCTCTGGCTGGAAAAAATGCTCGCTGGACTCCAGCGCGACCAGGCCTTTCTCGTCGTCAGCCATGATCGGCGTTTCCTCGAAAACTGTGCTGGCCGCATCATTGAAATCTCTGCAGTGTATCCTGAAGGAAGCCTGCAGGTGGACGGTAACTACTCCGATTTTCTTGATATTCAGAAGGATTTTCTCAGCGGTCAGATGGCCGAGGAAACCCGTCTGGCAAATAAGTCGCGGCGGGAGAATGAGTGGCTGCGGCGCGGGCCGAAAGCGCGGGCGACCAAGGCGAAATCCCGCATCGATGATGCCTATACCCTGCAGGATGATCTCGCCAGCGTTAAGGCACGCAACCGCGCCCTCGGTAATGTGAAGATCGACTTTACCGCTACCGGCCGCAAGACGAAAAAACTGATGGAGCTTACCGGCGTTGGCAAGGGCTGGGACGGACGGCAGCTTTTCTCCGGGTTGAACCTTGTGCTCGCCCCGGGCAGCCGTCTCGGCCTGCTTGGCCGTAATGGCTGCGGGAAATCAACCCTGATGAAGATTCTCGCCGGTGGGGAGGAAGGCGGCGAAGTTACCGCCGACAGTGGCACCCTCCGCATTGCCGACAAGGTGCAGATCGTCCATTTCGACCAGCGGCGGGAAGGCCTCAATCCGGAGGAGAGTCTGCGCCGCGCTCTCGCCCCTGACGGCGACTCGGTGGTTTTCAACGGTCGATCTCTGCACGTGGTGAGCTGGGCAAAGCGTTTTCTCTTCCGTCCGGAACAACTTGAAACGCCTGTGGGGCAGCTCTCCGGGGGGGAACAGGCGCGGATTCTTATTGCCGGACTGATGCTGCGCCCCGCAGATATTCTACTGTTGGATGAGCCGACCAATGACCTCGATATTCCTTCCCTCGACGTACTCGAAAACAGTCTGAATGAGTTCCCCGGCGCTCTCGTTCTCGTTACCCATGACCGTTATCTGCTGGACAGTGTCTGCGACCGGGTACTCGGTTTTGACGGCCGCGGTTGCGTGCGCTTTTATGCCGACTACGAACAGTGGCTGGTGGAGATGCAAAACTTTGAGCAGGAAGAGAAGGCACTGGAGAAACGGTCAGAGAAGAAACCTGCCGCACAGGCTGAATCCGCCCCGAAAAAGGTGAAGCTTTCCTACCTTGATCAGCGGGAATATGACGGACTGGAAGAGAAAATTGCCGAGGCCGAGGTGCGGGTACAGGAGTTGGAGTCGAAAATGTCCTCCCCCGAGGTGGCGGGCAATGCACTCCGGATCGACACCTGCTGGCAGGAGGTGGAAGAGGCGAAGAGTGAGATAGATCGTCTCTACGGTCGCTGGGAAGAGCTGGAAGGAAAACTCGAAGAGTGATGCTGTAATAAAGAGGGCGGTCTGCAGGCCGCACTCTTCACAGATCAGAAATTTTTTAATCAGCCTGGAAAAATTCCTCAAGAAGCTGTACGAAGTAGTCAATGTCCGCTGCCGTAACATCAAGGTGGGTAACGAGACGAAACTCCGCACCAGGATTGACCAGCACGCCATGTTTACCGAGAAAGTCTGCCAGTTCCAGTGAACGCTGTCCATCCATCTGCACAAAGACCATGTTGGTCTGCGCTTCACCCACCTGAAAATTCTTCGCTGCGAATTTTTTCAGGTGCCCGGCCAGCTTTTCGGCGAGAGCGTGGTCCTCTGCCAGTCGGTCAATGTTGTTTTCGAGGGCGTAGATTCCCGCTGCAGCGAGAATCCCCGCCTGGCGCATTCCTCCGCCAGCCATCTTGCGCCATTTTTTTGCCTCATGGATGAACTCCCGGTCACCGCAGAGCAGAGAGCCCACCGGCGCGCCCAGCCCCTTGGAGAGGCAGAGCGTGGAGGAGTCGAAGGGCCGCGTTAACTCGGCGGCCTCTACTCCCTGTGCCACCGCTGCATTTATCAGACGGGCGCCGTCAAGATGGAATTTCAAGCCGTGTGCCCGCGCAAAATTGCCCGCATCGGTGAGATAGGGGCGGGGCAGTGCCTGACCGTTGTGTGTGTTTTCGAGACAGAAAAGCCGCGTGCGGGCGAAGTGGAAATCGTCCGGTTTGATTTTAGCAGCCACCTTGTTCAGATCGAGGGTGCTGTCCAGCTCAAATTCAATGGGCTGCGGTTGCACCGAGCCGAACACCGCCGCGCCGCCTGCTTCGTGCGCGAAGGTATGTGCCGTTTGTCCAACAATATATTCGTCTCCGCGCTGACAGTGCGCGAGGATGCCGATGAGGTTGGCCTGGGTGCCACTCGTGGCAAAGGCCGACGCTTCAAAACCGAGCAGCTCTGCGGTCATTGCCTCCAGTCGGTTGACGGTGGGATCGTCGCCATACACATCATCACCTACTGGTGCAGTGGCCATTACGCGGCGCATGGCCTCGCCCGGTTTTGTCACGGTGTCACTGCGCAGATCAATTATTTTATCCTGTGAATTCATACCTGTTTTCCTGAGAATTTGCGTATTGGTATCTTGAGTTATCGAGTCGAAAAAAGTAGTCTGACCACTTCAGAAAAGAAACAAAAAATTTCAAAATTTTCCCCTTACAGAAAAAAATATGCCCCTCTTACTCAGCCCTGAACAGCAGGAAATCGTTGATATGTATGCGGGGGATCTCACTTCCGCCACCTTTTTTGCCATCGTCGAAGGAGAGCGCCAGCCGAAGGAGCTTTCCGACAGTGAGCTGCTTGATTTCCTGCAACTCGCCAACTTCCTCTACCGCAGCGGTGAACCGGTCATCTCCGATGGTAAATACGACTTCAGCTTTCTCAACGAACTGCGTCGCCGTCATCCTGACCACCCTTTTCTCGGCGCAGTGGAGCCGGAGGCCGCCGCCAAAACAGTGGAATTGCCCGAGCGGATGTTGTCCACCGATAAGGCCTACAATTTTTCCACCATTCAGCGCTGGATAAATCGCATAGAAAAAGCGGCGCACGAGAGTCGGAAAAATTTCTCCGAGCTGCAGTTCCGTGTTACCCCCAAGCTGGACGGGTTTGCTGCCTGGGATGATGGTACCCGCCTCTACACCCGGGGAGACGGTCGCCGCGGTACCGATATAACCCGCGCCATGGAGCGTGGCCTGCAGGTGGCCGAAGGCGGTCTACGCGGCCTTGGGCCGGGGGAGATTGTTGTCGACCAAAAATGGTTTACCATGAAGCTGGCCGGCACCTTTGAAAACTCCCGCAATGTGCAGGCTGCCCTGATTAAAGAAAAGGAGCTGGATCCTCTTGTGGAGGAGACTCTGCGCGAGGGCAAGGCTGTCTTTTATCCCTTCTCCCTTCTGCCGGACTGGCTCGGTCCCTGGGCTGAACTCTCTGCCGACTTCACCGCCATTGTCGAGCGTATCTGGCATCTGCTGGAGTATACTACCGACGGCGTGGTGCTGGAGATTGTGGACGAAGAAATCAAGAGACGCATGGGAGATACCCGCCACCACCACCGCTGGCAGATTGCCTGGAAACAGAATACCGAAACCGTAGAGGTGCGGCTCATCGCCGTGGTGCCGCAGACTTCCCGTTCCGGCCGCGTCAACCCGGTGGCGGAGTTTCCGCCAACCCGGCTGTGCGGCGCGTTCATCCGCCGTGCCACTGCTCACCACTACGCTATGGTACGTGATCTGAAGATTGGCCCCGGTGCCCTCATTCGTCTTTCCCGCAGCGGTGAAGTCATTCCCAAAATCGAAGAAATACTTGAACCGGGCGAGGTACAGATTCCGCAGAACTGTCCGAGCTGCAACGGGAAACTGATCTGGGAAGGAGACTGGCTGGTGTGTCCCAACCAGCTTCACTGCCCGGCGCAGATCGTCAACAGCATGGAGCATTTTTTCAAAACCCTCGGCAATATCGACGGGTTCGGTCCCTCCGCTCTGCACAAGATCTATAACGGCGGGGTGCGTACCCTCGGTGAAATATATGCCCTCAGTGAGGGGGATTTGCAAAAATTCGGCTTCGGGCCAAAACAGGCGGAGAACATCGTTGCTCAGCTGCAGCGCAGCCTGCGCGAGCCGATAGAAGACTGGCGTTTTCTCGCTGCCTTCGGTGTCCGCCGCATGGGCGCGGGTAACTGTGAAAAACTGTTTGCCGTCTACCCGCTGGAAAAGATCTTTTCCCTGAAGATTGAGCAGATCAAGGGAATCAAGGGCTTCTCAGAGAAGATCGGCGGGGAACTGGTGGACGGGCTGTCCTCAATCCGCAGGGAGTTCGACCAGCTGCGTGCCCTCGGCTTCACCCTCATTCCCACGCCGCTGCCAGCGGAAAATGAAGCAGAGCAGGGCGGGGCCAGTCCCATCGCTGGAAAGACCTTCGTCTTCACCGGCAGCATGGCGCATGGCAAACGTGACGATATGAAGAAGCAGGCGAAGGCCCTTGGTGCCAGGGTGGGCAGCAGTGTGAGCGGCAGTACTGATTTCCTCGTCTGCGGTGAAAAGGTGGGCTCTGCAAAACTCAGCAGAGCAAAAAAGCATCTTGGTGTGCAGATCATCAGCGAAGCGGAGTATCTTGCCATGATCGGCTGACAGACAGAAGTCGCCATTTTTCATGGAAATCAAATAAAGTTATGTTATGATAAAAATTTTATCTGCAACAGCAGTAAACCCCTGCAGGAGCACATCATGCACGTATTAGTTACCGGCGGTGCCGGATATATCGGCAGTCACACCTGCGTTGAACTGCTTTCTCGCAGTGACAGAGTTACAATTCTCGACAATCTTTCCAACTCAAGCCTCGAAGCGATTCGCCGGGTGGAAGAACTCGGTGGTGGCAGGGTCAATTTCCACAAAGTAGATATCCTCGACCGAACGGGGCTGGAAGATGTCTTTGAGCAGAATATCGATACTCCCTTTGATGCTGTTATTCATTTTGCGGGTAAAAAGGCGGTGGGGGAATCGGTGGAGAAACCGCTGCTCTACTACCATAACAATATCACAGGGACCATCAACCTCGTGGAGGTAATGGAGCAGTATGGTGTGCGCAATCTCATCTTCAGCTCCTCGGCGACGGTTTACGGTGAACCCGCCAGTCTGCCGATCAGCGAAGAGTGTTCCACCTCCGCCTGCACGAATCCCTATGGCTGGACCAAGTTGATGATTGAGCAGATCCTCACGGACATGCAGTTTGCCCGACCAGAATGGAACGTGTTGCTGCTGCGTTACTTCAACCCGGTCGGAGCACACAAAAGCGGTCGCATCGGTGAGGATCCCAATGGCATTCCGAATAATCTCATGCCGTATATCACTCAGGTGGCCATTGGCCGATTGAAACAACTCTCGGTTTTTGGGGACGACTATGACACCCCGGACGGCAGTGGCGTACGCGACTTTATCCATGTGGTGGATCTCGCCCTCGGTCATGTCGCTGCGCTCAAGAAATTTACCGACAATCCAGGATGTTATGTTTGCAACCTCGGGACCGGGAAGGGCTACTCTGTGCTCGATATGGTGAAGACCTTCAGTGAGGCCTGTGGCAGGGAGATCTCTTATAAAATTGCTCCAAGACGGGCAGGCGATATCGCGTCCTGCTACGCCGATCCGGGCAAAGCTGCCCGAGAGCTGGGTTGGCAGGCGCAGTATAACCTCAGAGATATGTGTGAAGACTCCTGGCGCTGGCAGCAGCAGAATCCGGAAGGATATGGCAAACAGGATTGAATGACTGACAGAACGTTTTCTTGTACCCGAATCAGATGAGAGGATCTTCAATTTTTCTCTCTGAGAAGCGAAAACTCTCCCATCAATGCGAAAAATGGAACCTGTTTTGGATAGATCTGAAGAACTGCTGAAAGAAATTTATGCTCTCGTTGACAGGCCGATTCGCCTGATGTTAGCGTGTGGTAACCAGAACCGCACCCTGCTGAAAAACTATGTGCGCGCAAAACTCCCCGCCAGTCTTGAGCTGGTAGCAGGCCCGGGATGCAGTGTCTGTGTCATGCCAGCCGGCCACATCGACGCCTTTGTCAAGGTGGCCAGCCAGCCTGGTGTGATAACGGCGGTTTGTGAAGATTTGCTTCAGGTTCGGGGCAGTAAAGAGTCTCTGGCCTCCATCTGTGAAAAAGGCGCACGTGTGGAGCTGATCAACACCCCGCAGGAAGCGCTGGATATTGCCCGGCATGAGCCGGACAGCACAGTGGTCTATGTGGCTGCCGGATTTGAGGCCACTGCCCCTAATGTCGCCGAAACGATTCTCTACGCCGCCGAGAGCGGGCTGGAAAATTTCTGTGTCATTCCCTCCATTCGCCTGCTGCCTCCCACCATCGGCCGTCTCATGGAAAACGAGACGCTGCATATCGAAGGATTGCTCTGCTCTGATAACAACAACGTTGTTTCCGATACCGACGCCTACAGTAATCTCGCCAGAAAATACAATCTTCCCTGCTGTATCGCTGGATTTACCCTTGAGGATGTACTTGAGGGTCTTCTTTTCCTCGTGCGTCAGGTGAAAGCGGGAACGGCAGAGGTAAGTGATGACTCAGCCTTCTCCTGGTCCCCCCGGGAAACGAACGCTGCCCTGTGCATTGTCTCCGAGGTTTTCTGTGCCGTCGAAACAGACTGGCGCGGGCTCGGCACCATCGCCCGCAGCGGCTTTGTTATCCGCGATGAGCTGGCCCTTTTCGATGCCACCCGCCGTTTCAACGTTCACTTTACCGAGGGGCACGAAAACAGCAAATGTCGGTGTAATGAGATCATCTCCGGGCGCAGTATTCCGACCGACTGCCCTTTTTTCGGCATGGGCTGTACCCCTGAGAGTCCGGTGGGACCGTGTATGATTTCTGATGAGGGGATCTGTCACTCTTATTTCAAATACGAGCTGCAGTCCCCCTGAGACTGCAGCTTTTCTCCCCTTCAACTTCATGGAGGCTTTCCCATGGTTACCTACATTTACTGGTTTACTATCATTATTGCTGCCCTTCTTCTCTTTGCTCTTCTGGCCCGCATGGACCACTGGAAAAGTGCTGTCAGTGTGGCTATAATTATCCTCATGGCGGGCTGGGCAGCCTACTTTTTTAAATTTGAAAATATTCTTGCACGTAATTACGGCGGGGTGATGGAAGTCACTGTGCCTGAAGGGATGTATAATATTGGGATGACATGGAAGGGGAACAACCTCTGGGTGGAAAATTATGATGCGGAATCAAACACCTGCATCTTCCAGGAGCGCACTCCGGGAGGCATCTGGCAGGGTGAGGTTCGGCTGCACAACTGCAACCCGCTGATGCCGACGAATACAAAAGTTAGATAAAGCAGCGGAGAAAAAGACCCCTTATTTCAATATGATATAAGGAAAAGTACGGACATGCAGTTGTGAAAGACGGGGACTCAGGAAATTTCTTGAGTCCCTCTTTTTTTGCCTGCCCGGCAGAGCCCCGGCCTGCGTTATGCAGACGCCATCCCGTAACCTGATAAAAATCACATTTTGTATTGACCAAAGAATGCGGCTGCGTGGACATTTTGTTGGGTGATCACGAATGGATAAACAGGATGTAAAATTGATCGCAATGGTGATAACGGTGGCATTACATCATCATTGGTGAAAAATCGGCACAACAGTGATTCCAGCAATGGTGTTGTAGAGACAAGGCATGCCTTGTCTACACGGTACCGGTAAACGTAACAATAACGGTGCAACCGTAACCGAATACGGAACACCGATACCCGCGAAATATACACGCCATATTGTCACCACGGGATGATAACGGTGGCATTACACATCATTGGTGAAAAATCGCCACAACAGTGATTCCAGCAATGATGTAGAGACAAGGCATGCCTTGTCTACAGAACAACATTGCGGGAAACCATCGCCGTGCCGATTTTTCACCAATGGTGATGGTCGCGTTATATGGTCAATATAAAATGTAAATGGTATTATTCGTTGGCAAAAAGTTTTTCGCTGTTTCGTCTTTTGCTTTTCCCTGTCTCCCGTCTCCTTTCTCCTGTTTTCCATTCCCCTGCCTTTACATTCGCCAATAGAAAGTGAAAATGGCATTGAGTAAGATCACAACTTAATAGGAATGGTATTATTGCCTGTTTCCTGCGAATTCTTGCAACGCTTCAACTGGGAGCATCAAAATTGGCCGAGAATGGGCCAATTTTGATGCCTGAGCAGTTTTTGAGGAGGGATTGATGATAAGGGGACTGGCAGAGTTTAAATATCAAATACAGGGCGTTTAAAACGCTTTTCCTTCTCAGAAGCTTTTAAATAAATTCCTATTCTTCATCCTTAAAACTGCTCAGGTGCCTTGAAATCACAATAACCAACGCGTACACGCGCGCGCGTTTTTTTTAATACTTAACTACTTAACTACTTAGACGGACGGCAAACCCTTTGCCTGTAAGGGTTTGAAAAATCTATTGAGAGAGATCTTCGGCGAAATGAGAGAGATCTTCGACGAAATGAGAGAAATCTTCGGCGAAATGAGAGAAATCTTCGGAAAAAGTTCGCAAACCCTTTGTCTATAAGGGTTTAAAAATCTATTGAGAGAAATCTTCGACGAGATGAGAGAAATCTTTGACGAAATGAGAGGAATCTTCGACGAGATGGGAGGAATCTTTGACGAAATGAGAGGAATCTTCGACGAAATGAGAGGAATCTTCGACGAAATGAGAGAAATCTTCGACGAAATGAGAGAGATTGACATGAGATATCTTAAATGGTATTTACTCTTTTATGGAACAAATCATTGAAAAAACACTAGAGAAGGTTAGAAAAAGCAATGCCTTGATCGACGGTCAGTACAAGCACGGCCTGCAAGAGCAACGGATTTTGCTAACCATCCTCTCAAAAATTGGATTTACTGACGACTTAAATCAAAAGTACCGAATAAAGTGGTCAGAGATCATGACCGCCACAAAGGGCTTCACCGATACTTGTAAAAAAATCGAAGCCGTTTGCGAATCTTTACGGATTAAGCGTATTCGCCTGGACAGGGAAAATAGCATCCATGGGTTTGGCTTTGTAGCTGAATACGAAATTCTACGGAACGAACAGTGTGTTGATTTCATCCTTTCCCCAGGTATGAGGGAACAACTCCTTGAACTTTTGAGCCGGGGACACTTCACGCTTTATAATCTGCAATGCGTCTTATCATTGCCAAGTACTCACTCCGTTAGAATGTATGAAATACTGCGATCAAGGACGTTTATGAAACAGCCTGTTGAGCTCGATCTTGAAAAGCTGAAGTGGTCGTTGGATATTCCAACAAATGGAGTTGGGTATAAAAATTTCAGTGACTTCCGACGATTCATTTTAGAAAAAGCCAAGAAGAATTTAGCCAAATACACTGATATAAATTTTTCTTATAAAGCCTTAAAAACAGGCCGAAAGGTTACTTCTCTATCTGTGAAAATTTCAAAAAATAAACGCTGGCAACCCACGTTTAAGAGTCTCCAATCTCATGGGCAACAGCAGAACCCGCCTAAACGAAATTTTATCCGGCCGGGCGATATTGTATCGATTGCAGGTGAACATTTCGAGGTTGGCCCCAGTGTCCTTGAATATAAGGGACGATCAATTCCAATCGGCACTCTGACCGTCATGCTGAAAAATGGAAAAATAGAACTTATTGATACCGTTCAGGGGGACACATAAGCGATTATACCTTAAACCGAAAGCAGGGCTGCCCAAAATCGATGTCTTGTCTTCGAAGGCGAATGCACTCCATGATGCGTATACCTGACCCATAAATTAACCTGGCCATTAAGAGATGGGTTCCCTTCAGTTGGGCAAAAATCCTCTGTATTTCTTCTTTAGTTAATACAGTAGGGGAATGACGCTTACGTTTAGCGCGAACTTGGGGCAATGGACTGATCTAAAGGGGCCTGTAGAACGTCACGATGGAGAAAAACCAATGCATTTAAGTTTTGCCTCTGGGTAGATGCAGCGACATGCTGAGCAGAAGCCAAATGGGACAAAAATCTCTCAATTTCTCGTTCTCCCATATCTTTGGGGTGGCGTTTTTTTCCATAAAAATAGCTATATCGTAAAAGCCACTGGCAATATGTTTTTTCTGTTGAGCGTGCGTAATGAGAGTATCTCAAGGTTTCACGCACTTGATCCATCAGTTTAAGCTGAGGGTTTGGAGTGAATTTTGACTTGTTTTCCATCATGACAGTGATACACTCAGATTGTATGGAAAAAATGAAAGATAAAAGCAATAATTGGACATGATTTTCCGTTTTTCATCTTTAATACAAAATGTAGTGGAAAAAAAGGCATATAGAGGGTGATATTATGGACTTTTTCCACTTAACCACGCAATCAAGCAGCCTTCGGTTGCAATTAAAATAAAAATCATTTTAATCACAATTCTAGGAGTCTGTCGGATAATAAGTTTTCCTTCTTATGTTGAGGCATTTTTAGAAAATCGAGCACACGCATGTCGTTGATATTGCGAGTATTGATTATTTGTAAATAACGTCAATATGGTAAAAATGGTCTAAATACGACAGCTTCCTAGAAGCTTATTGAAAGCCCCGTTGGACATGATAAATAAAATAATTAGGCAATCAATTTGATAAATATTACAGCAATAATAACATATTTAGTCCTAAGCCTTATTTCATTAATTTTAGTATTTGGTTTATATTTTCGCTTAGCTAAAAATAATGACAATAAAATTGTTAAATTTCTACCTGGAGCTGCTATTTCTTTAGGTATTTTAGGCACATTTGTTGGTATATATCTAGGGTTAAGAGAATTTGATGTTGCAAATATAAGTGATAGTATTCCAAAGTTATTAGAAGGGTTAAAAACAGCATTTACAACATCAATAGCAGGCATGGTTGTTTCAATAATTCTTAAATTCACATTTGAAGCGAAAAGTGTTAAAGGAGATTCTCAAAGTGAAGTTCAACAAGATAATCCTATAGAATTACTAAAACTAATTGTCTCAGGAATTAATAATCTTGAAAAATCATCAAAAGAAATCGAAAAATCCATTGTGTCATGTTTTCGTTCTGACGAAGAATACTCTCTAATATCTCAACTTAAACTTATCAGGCAAGAAATAATAGATTCTCGTAAAGATATAAATATATCTCTGAAAGAATTCGCTGACAAAATTGCAGAGTCAAGCACGGATGCAATTGTGAAAGCGCTTGAAGATGTAATTTCCCAATTTAATGTATTGCTCAATGAACTTGTAAGTGAATCTTTCAAAGAATTAAGCACTGCAATGATTCAGCTTACGGAATGGCAAGAAAATTACAAAACATATATTGACGAAGCTGAAAATAAAACCAACACACTCTTGGGTCACATGAGCCAAACAGTTGAGATACTGGGTAAATCATCAGAAAAAATCTCATTAATAGACAATAGTCTTGAAAGTATAGATGCTTCAATTAGCACCCTCGCAGTCTCAACAGATGATATATCAGAACATATTGAAAACCTAAAATATCAAAATGAAACATTAAAATTTGGAATTTCATCAATTAAAGACATTGGCGAAGAAGCAAAAGCTGTTATACCTGCTATAACCAAACAAATGGACAATCTCTCCGCAAAACTTGAGGGAACTGTTATTAAAATAACAGACAAATTTGAATCTAATAGTGAGCTTGTTACTGAATTTATTAATAAAGCAATGGCTGACATTAAAACAGCAAGTGAGAAACATACTGAATCGATTCAAGATTCAATAGAAAGTATAGATAAAGGACTAGAGGAAGAACTTTCAAAAGCATTGAATTCTCTTGCAGGGAGCTTGGCGTCATTATCTGCCAAGTTCGTAGAAGACTACCAACCACTAACAATAAGACTCAAAGAAATTGTCAAGTTAGCAGAGAAAATTGATGTTTAAGGGCTATGATTTTCAAAAAGATTCTGAAAATGAGTGGGTATCAATATCAGATTTGATGTCCGTTCTAATGATAATTTTTTTATTTATAGCCATTAGCTATATGCACAATGTTCAACAAAACCAACTTAATGTAAAAAAAGTTGCCGTTGCGTATCAGGAACTACAAATAGACCTCTATCTTGAGCTTTGGGAGGAATTTAAAGAGGATCTACCAAGTTGGAAGGCTGTTATTGAAAAAGAGACACTATCTATCAGGTTTGAAGAACCAGAAGTCTTATTTGCAATAGGAAGCTCTCAGCTTTCAATCAAGTTTGAAACAATTTTAAATGATTTCTTTCCTCGGTATATTCGTATTATCTCATCAGAAAAATACAACGCGAACATTGAAGAAATAAGAATTGAAGGACATACCTCATCAGAATGGAATGATAGTTCTCTTGAAATGGAAGCTTATTTTAATAATATGAAATTATCTCAAAATAGAACTCGTTCAGTACTTCAATATTGCATGGGTCTAATTCAAGAACCAGAAGTTTTAATGTGGTCAAAAAAATATTTAACAGCTAATGGCCTTTCATCAAGTCGCCCTATTTTTACAAGTGAAGGTTTAGAAGATAGACTAAAATCAAGAAGAGTGGAATTTAGAACTAAAACAAATGCAGAAAAGAAAGTCGTTGAGATTATAGAACATATGGAGAAGATGTGAAATTACCCGACTACCAAAAATGCACTGAAATAAATCAATTATTAGTTGCGATGGGAGTTAGTAAAATACCATTACTTCCTAAAGTCTCTTTTACACATGAAAGAATAGAAAAAATTATACATACATATCCTGACCCTGCTGAAATCAAAATTGATGATGATTTAAAAAGTATTGCTATTCCAGCCAGAAAGTTTGAGTTTGCTGGTACAGCAGAGGGTTTATTAGAATATAAAGGCAGAAAAGTTTGCGCTTACATTAGAGATCAAAAAGCAAAAGTTAATTTTTATAACAACACAAGTGACTATAGATTTCACCTATGTAATTGTGGAACAATGCAGTCAATGAGAGATATTGGGAGAGAACATCGTTTCCTTACAACCCAAAGAAGTGATGGCTTATTTGAAGTTCATGACCTTACAACATATTCAGTTAAAAAAGGTGTTGTAAAAATGCAATTATGTCAAAATTGCATACAAATATTAAAACAAAAAGGCATCTACAAATCTCCATTTTCGCTAAAGGAATATTTCAAAAAAAATAACACCTTTATCCCTAAAACAATTAAAAGAGTTGAAGAAGTTCGAAAAACTCAAACATATTCACCTAATCAAAAAGAAATATCATTAAAATATAGAAAAGCAAATAATTTTGTATGCCAAATTTGCAATGTTGACTGTAGTAATACCCCTGGTATTCTTCATTTGCACCATAAAGATGGAAATCCTGCAAATAATGAAAGGTTTAATTTACAAGTTCTTTGCGTAGATTGTCATTCAAAACAACCTAGGCATAGTCATATGCTTAGAAATTCACAATTTAAAAATCAAATCAATACCATTACTAAACTAAGAATAGAGCAAGGAATATTATCTGTCGCATGAAATTGTCCAACAGATCAAACATCGCCCCCAAGCATGCCGGGCTTTGAAAAATCTGTGTTTAGTTATTGATAATCCCGTCTTCGTTCAACCTTCATCGGTTGAAGTCTTGGGGGCGGGTTAATAGTGGAGTTGGACGTTCAATACATCCAGAGCGCCTTATACCATTTACATTTTGTATTGATCAGAGAACACGACTGCGTGGAAATCTTTTTTGGCGATGACGAAAGGATAAACAGGATGTAAAAAAAGGGCATAACTTCATAGGAATGGTATTACTTATTTTTAAAATGGATGTGGAGAAAGTATTATGAAAAAAATAGCTTTAGTTATTGCTGTATCGGCATTGATAAGTATAAATGCCAATGCTGAAGGTTATCAGCATGGATGGAAGGTCTATGAGAAACCACAACCTGGTTCCTCCTATGGTGGAGTAGAAACAAATCCTTATGGGGCTGGCGGATCAAAATCCTATGGTGCAGGCGGTGGTAGAAGTTACGGTGCTGGCGGGGGTAGGAGTTATGGAGCTGGCGGAGGTAGAAGCTATGGCGCTGGAGGTGGAAACTCATACGGCGCAGGTGGCGGAAAAAATCCATTGAATCCGTGGAGCGTGGCGGATTAGGGAAGGTCGTAAATCGCCTATCGGGATAGGAACGGCCATCACTGACCGTCCTCCCACACCGCCAAGTATCCGGATCGCGTACTAAGAAGGCGGTTCGGCTGATCAAGACAGCAGTTGTATACTTGGGAGAAAAAGACCAAGAGTTCTTCGGAAATAGGCATTCGGTAATGCGATTATTACCCACTTGACTCTGCTCATTCGCCAAGATCCTTTACGGGTATTTCCCGTACTGACCGCTGACTTATGATAAATACCCCGTTTCTTCAGCTCCCGGACACGGGTTCGCGGATTCTTCCACTGTTTCGAGGGATCGGTTAAATACGACGCTATGCCCATTTCAGCTGACTGCTGCGCTATGATCATAAGTACGTACCTCCATCTCTCTTTTCATTTATCCCCACCATTCGGCTGGGGCCACCGTTCGGGCCTTCATCCAGTCTGCCACCTCCCGGTTTTTTCTATTCACCGAGCTCGTTTACTGGCCTACTATGCCCTCTGCTGACTTCCGTTGTACGATAAGCGCACCTTGCGGTTTGCTCACTCATCACATCAATGAGACACAACGGATCTCCGGGGGTGAATACATGTCTTTCCATACTGTGCCGACCACGCACCTGATCCTTAAAGATGGATAGAGGACTTAAGACTGTGTCGAAGTCTACGCTATCTGCGCCATGGTCCCAATCAGATTCGCCTGACTCGATTTCTGTACGTCGCCCCGTACATTTGCGTTACCCTGCCGTAGCCGGGTTGTTTCCTTCAAGCCACCGTTACCGGATAACCGTTGCCATAACGCTACACCGTTACCGTTCCCTTCGGTCTCTCTCCACTTCGTGTCGTGGTCTCCGCTTCGCTCTGGCTCGCCTCCATCAGGCTGGGTCAGGGACTTGCTCATTATAGTCCGAGTTACTATGATGAACTCACCCTTAAGAACGTGTGCCGTGCCCGGCACACAACTAAACGCTGGACCGGAGCGGCCGATTCGGTGGGAATCAAATGGATCGCTGATTGGCGGCCGCCCGGTCAGCTTCGATGTTGTGTATGACTAAATGAAAAATTTCCAAGAAGATCACTTATGACAATATTCATTAGCTACTCTCATAAAGATGCAGCAAAAGTCAATTTACTTGCTGCTAACATGGTAAAAAGAAATGCCCAAGTCTGGGTTGACACATGGGAGCTATCAGTTGGAGATTCTATAATTCAAAAGATTCAAGACGCTATAACTCAATCTGACGCACTTCTAGTAGTATTATCTAAAGCATCTGTTGGATCAGAATGGTGTAAAAAAGAATTGAGTTCTGGTCTTATTCGAGAATTAGAAGAAAAAAGGGTTGTTGTGCTACCTGTATTGTTAGAAGATTGCGAAATCCCATTATTTTTACGAGATAAAATGTATGCTGATCTTCGGTCTGACTTTGATTTGGGCTTATCAGCGATAATGAATGCAATTGGAAAAGTAAGTAATCCCAATCAGAGTCGCTTTACGGACGAAGACGATTTTACTGATTGGGCTGTAGATTGGGGTGATATTAATGGTTTTTTCACCCTTAGATTTACCATTGTTAATTCTGTCAGTGCGTTGAGGATGACAATTTTAGTTGAGGTCGATGTGATTTGTAATGAGGTTCTTACCTCAAGGCAAAAACAATTTACAGATACTGGATTAGATTGGCTGGGAAGAATGATAATATCTGAAGCCTTGTTCGATTTTGGTGAGGGGAAAGATATTAAAATAGTTATAGATGATTCTTTACCAAAATCAACGGTCGGTACAATTCGTGATGAGTCTTGCGGGGCAGAGTATCATGTTGAAATAAGATGCAGGAAATTGGGTGAAGATAATGGCAAGGATCAGCTTGTAAATGTTAGTGGCTATCTGAAAAATATCAGGGATTATTTGAGAGCCACTTCAAGGAAACCCAATGCTGATGAAACTAAAAAACTTATGGAAATAGTAGCAACTCCAATGTAAAGCTACTGAAGTAGGATATTGATTTAAAAATTACACAACAAAACGTTTCTGCGGAAGCCGCAAACAGCGCGGCTCTCGCAGAACTTCACGTTAAGCATGCAAAGGACATTGTAGATGAATGAAGAAGAATACATATCATCGAGAGTAGACAACCAAATTGATTGGTATGATTTGAAAAGCCAAAAAGCGCAAAATTGCTTCAAATGGCTAAGAGGAATAGAAATTTTTTCCGCGGCAGCTATACCACTGATAGCAGGTTTTGCAAAAGAACCATTTCCAGTAACTTTAGTTATCGGTTCTTTAGGCGCATTGATAGCACTAATTTCATCATTTATTGGTTTAAATCAATTTCAAGAAAATTGGACAGAGTATCGAACAACCTGTGAGTCTCTTAAGCATGAGAAGTATTTATTCTTAACAAACTCTGAGCCATATAATGAGTCTGAACCATTCAGTCTGTTTGTACAAAGAGTTGAGAGTTTAATATCAAAAGAAAATAGTGCATGGTCACAGTACACGAAAACAGTAATTGATAAAGTGGATTTGATTCTAAAGAAAGGTAATCAAAATGGCTAATGGCTTACTGTTAGGACCCACAATTAAAAGAAAAGTTTTTGTTAGTTATCACCATGACGGTGATCGAGAATTTTATAATAACTTTGTCAATGCTTTCTCTAATACATACGATGTTATTTCAGACAATTCAGTTGATAGAGCTGTTGATAGCACTAACACTGACTATGTAATACGCAGAATAAGTGAGAATCACATAACAGGTAGTTCATGTACTATTGTTTTGTGTGGAGCAGAAACTCCATATAGGAAATTTGTTGATTGGGAAATAAAAGATACGCTTGAAAAACAACATGGCTTAATTGGGGTGAATCTGCCTACAAATCTGTTAAATTCAGATTCAAAATATACAGTACCAGATAGGCTACATGACAATATCGTTTCTGGATATGCGGTTTGGGTTAATTGGAATGAGTTTACCCAAAATATACAACAGGTCAAAAGTTATATTGAAGTAGCTAATTCAAAATCTGCAAATTTGATAAATAATTCGAGTTCATTAATGAAAAGAAACAATTAAAGCTTATCGGGATAGTCACAGCCATCACTGACCGCCCCTCCCAGGTGAGTAGCCCAAAGGAACTTCCCCTTCAGGCTCTCTCAAAACCGGACGTGAATCTCTCGACTCATCCGGCTCCAATCATTCAGCTGTTTTTATGCAAGATACGCCAATGAACAAAAATGTTCGGCTGCCGTTCAGCAATTTGATTCAACCATCTCGTTACCTTTTGTTGCCCTATGTGTCAGGATACTTTTCGCTTCAAAAAATCATTATAAATCTAAGGGCGAAGTGAGATGGAAGAAAAAGCTGAAGCCATATTGACACAATATAAAGTCCAGGGATTGCTTCGCTATCATTCTGAGCGTGAAGCAAACGTACTCGTTCGATATAGAGGACGAGGTCGCAGCAGTGAGAACCGTAAAAAGGAAAAAGTCACACAGGTCTGATACCAGATTACATCCGTGGAAAGATGGGAGGATGCAATCAGTGAATTGGAGAAAACATTGGGTTGGAAAGCGTACGTCACAAACGAATCTCCTGACCAGTTGAGCTTTGGAAACGCCGTGCTCACATAGCGCGACGAGTAGACAATCGAAAGAAGATTTCATCGTCTCAAGGGAGTTCCGCTCTTGTTAGACCCTGTTTTTGTCAAAAGAAATGACCAGGTTGAAGGACTGACAAATCTTTTAAGTATAGCCTTGCGAGCCTTAACGATCATCGAGTTAGCAAGGTACCCTTATTTCAATATGATATAATGAAAAGCACAGACATGCAGTTGTGGAAGACAGGGACTCAGGAAATTTCTTGAGTCCCCATTTTTTTTGCCTGCCCGGCAGAGACCCGGCCTGCGTTATACCATTCCTATTAAATTATGCCTCCGTTTAAGGAGGCCCAATCTCGGTTGCATCTGCTCTTAATAATTCCGGGAATTGCTACCAGTTTATTCCATGCGTTACAAGTCATTCCACCGTTATCGTTACGTTTACCGTCACCGTGTAGACAAGGCATGCCTTGTCTCTACATCATTGCCGGAATCACTGTTGTACCGATTTTTCACCAGTGATGTGTAAGGTCACCGTTATCACCCCGTGGTGACAATGTGGCGTGTATGTTTCGCGGGGTATCTGTGTTCCGTATTCGGTTACGGTTGCACCGTTATCGTTACGTTTACCGTTACCGTGTAGACAAGGCATGCCTTGTCTCTACACCATTGCTGGAATCACTGTTGTGCCGATTTTTCACCAGTGATGATGTAATGCCATCGTTATCACCATTGCGATCAATTTTACATCCTGTTTATCCATTCGTAATCGCCAAAAAAGATGTCCACGCAATCGGGTTCTCTGGTCAGTAAAAAATGTGATTGGTATAAGAACAAAGAGTTTCTCGAAATTAAAACGGGAAGGATGGAAAAGGGAAGCAGGAGGCAGGAGACGGGAAAAGAGGGGAAAAATAAAAAAAAGGCCTTACAGCAATGAAGCTGTAAGACCTTGAATAGTTCTGGTTGCGGGGGAAGGATTTGAACCTCCGACCTTCGGGTTATGAGCCCGACGAGCTACCAGACTGCTCCACCCCGCGCTAAGAAATGACACTATACAACTTTAAGAGTTCCTGTCAAATTATAGTAATCAGGAGAGAACGAAATTTACAGAAAAGACATTATGCTGTCATGCCATTTACATTTTGTATTGACCAGAGAACGCAACTGCGTAGGCATCTTTTTTGGCGATTACAAATGAGTAATACCATTCCTATTAAGTTATGACCTTACTTAATGCCATTTTCACTTTCTATTGGCGAATGTAAAGGCAGGGGGACGGGAAACAGGAGAAAGGAGACGGGAGACAGGGAAAAGCAAAAGACGGAACAGCGAAAAACTTTTTGCCAAAGGAAAGCTCTAAACATGCGAATAAAGGCAAAAAACTTTAAAAAATATTTTAAAATTAAACAGAGAATTGCTGTTGTTCTATCTTTACTCGCATTCTCTGGTTAATACAAAATGTAAATGGGATAATAATTCGTATTTATCCGTGTACATTCGTAGTTCCTTTTGCAGTTTGTAACCACGAATAGACACGAATTTTCACGAACAGGGACAACGCATTAAACGAAAACGTTTGTAGCCGAAGTTAAGCCGTACAGTGCACCAGGATTATTATGAATAAAATTGGCTACCACGGAAAACACGGAAGGACACGGAAAACATCAATTACCTCAAAGCAGGCAACAGACCGAATTCAACCACAAGAGTATTCTCTTATGGTTTTTCCAGTAATCCATGGCCCAGCGTGTTCAATTCGTGTTTATTCGTGTCCATTCGTGGTTCCTTTTGTCGTTTGTAACCATGAATGGAAATAGGAAATAAATCTCTGAATTTTATCTTTTACGGAAAGGAAGTATGGGGCGGAGGAAGAACGAAGAAATATAAAAAAAGGCCTTGCAGCAATGAAGATGCAAGACCTTGAATAGTTCTGGTTGCGGGGGAAGGATTTGAACCTCCGACCTTCGGGTTATGAGCCCGACGAGCTACCATGCTGCTCCACCCCGCGCTGAGAAGTGATAATATACAACTTTAAGAATTCCTGTCAACAGGTTTTGTTTGTTTTATTTGTTTTGGTTGCTTTCAGGAGGATTCTTCCTGGAGAAGGGGGGTCATTCTGTTGATCAAATCGGCGGGAATCCTCGTGAGGCGGCCATCTTTAGTGACCGGGGCGAGGTCAGTGCAGCCCTTCACCAGAAGTTTCCTGCGTTCCCCTTCATCACGAAGGACCCGGTAACTGAATCGGCATTTCACCCGCGAGATGAATGTGAGGAGAGTTTCCACAATGATGAGGTCATCGTAGAAGGCGGGGGCTTTATAGCGCATCCAGCTTTCGGTGACCACGAGGACGATGCCATACTGTGCGAACTCACCGCCCGAGCAGATTCGGTCGCGCATGAACTCGGTGCGCCCGCTCTCAAAGTAACGCAGGTAGTTGGCGTGATAGACCACACCGGCGGCGTCGGTATCTGCGTAGATGATGCGAATGGAAAGGGTATGAGGGGAGGTTTGTGATTGTGGCATGGTGTGTGCGTCTTAGCTTTTCCCTTCTCCCCGCTGATACGGAGAGAAGGGATGGCTGGAGAATTCAGGCTTCAGGAGCCCTTTCAAAAAGAAGTTCAACCAGTTCGTCGCTGCTGATCAGGTCGGTGGTTCCCGTCGTCTCTTTTGCTCGGGTACACTCTGCTTCAGAGAAGGTGAAACCGCATCCTGGTTCCTTCTCCCGTGAGTCATAGAGGAGGGTCGGTACGGGGTTGGAGACGTGAGTCCGCAGGGCAACTGGTGTGAAGTGATCCATGGTGACAACCACGCGAAACTCTTCGCCACGCTGGCGCAGATCGGCCAGAATCGGTTCAACAATCCTGCTGTCGAAATCCTCAATTGCCTGCACTTTCACCTTTGCCGAACCCTCATGACCCGCTTCATCGGGAGCTTCAAGGTGTACAAAAACGAAATCCTGGGTTTTCAAGGCATCTATTGCTGCGGCAGCTTTGCCCGCGTAGTTCGTATCGATATAGCCGGTGGCTCCTTTAATCTCTGGAGTGCTGAGACCGCCGAGGATGCCGAGTCCCTTGAGCAGATCCACTGCTGAGACCATGGTGCCGGTGATGTTGAAACGTTTACTGAGGGACGGCATGCCGGGCTTTTTCCCTTCGCCCCACAGCCAGATCATATTAGCGGGATTTTTCCCGTCGGCAATCCGTTTGCGGTTGACGGGGTGGTTGGAGAGATATGCTTTGACGCTGTCAAGCAGCTCCCGCCACTCGTCGTTTTTTCGATATGCGTTCCAGTATTCGGCAATGTCTTTGCCGATATGGTCGTGGGGCGGGGTGGTGGCAAAGCCCGGGTGTTTCCCGGAAAAGAGTACGAGATTGCGGTAACTGACGCCCGGTTTAAAATGGAAGTGTTCGGTACTGCAGTTCTCCTCCAGTCCGGCGATCAGTTCACGGGCCTCTTCGCTGGAGATGTGATCAGCGCTAAAGTCGCGCATGATTACTTCCTCACCGTTAAAGTCCAGGGTCACTGTGTTGCAGCGGAAGGCGTACTCATTCGGTTGCAGGCTGATGCCCATCGCAGCAGCTTCAAGTGGAGCCCGGCCGGTGAAATATTTCGCAGGGGAGCAACCCATCAACGACATGTTGGCCACATCGCTGCCGGGGGGGAAACCCTCAGGGACGGTGTGGTTGAAGAAGAGACTTCCCTTGCGGCAAAGGTCATCTATACAGGGAGTCTTCGCTGCAGAGAGGGGAGTCCCGCCGTTCAGTTCTTCGCAGGGGTAGTCCCCCATGCCGTCACCGACGAGGATCAGGTATTTCATCTTAATCTCCTGCCTGTAGAATTCGGATGCTGCGGGTGGGACCGGCACAGACTTCCAGCGTATTGATTTCAGCGATTGCCTGCTTCACCGCCGATTCTTCGGCCGGATGAGTGCGGAAGACGACATAGACAGGCTCATTTTCGCCGCGGTCGTGCTGTTTCATGGAACGGATGGAAATTTTCTGTTGAGCGAAAATGCCGGTGATGGTGGCGAGAACACCCGGTTCATCATTGACGGTTACCCGCAGATACCACGGGCAGATCAGTGATTCCATGGGGGTGATGGAAGGTTCGGTGAGGTTCTCTGGCAGCCAGCCGAGAGGCGGGACGCGGTTTACGCAGTTGTTGGCAATATTGCGTCCGATATCGACGACGTCGGCTGCTACCGCACTTCCGGTGGGCATCATGCCTGCGCCCTGACCGTAAAGCAGTACGTCACCCACGGTGTCACCGTTGATGAGAACGCCATTGAAGGCCCCGCTGATATTGGCCAGCATGTGGTTCTCCGGCACCATGGTGGGATGGACCCGGGCCTCAACGCTGTCGCCGTGGTTATGGGTGATAGCGAGCAGCTTGATGCGGTAGCCGAAATCTCGGGCAAATTTGATGTCTATCGGTTCAATTTTGCTGATGCCTTCTACTGTAACGTCGTCAAGCTGAACACGCTGGCCGTAGGCGATATTCATCAGGATGGCGAGTTTGTGGGCGGTGTCAATTCCTTCTACGTCGTACGTGGGATCAGCCTCGGCAAAACCGAGCTCCTGTGCCTCTTTGAGCACCTGGGCGAAGGGAAGGCCCTCTTCAGTCATCTTGGAGAGAATGAAGTTCGCGGTGCCGTTCAGAATACCTTCGATACGGTTAATGCGGTTGGCGATTAATCCCTCCCGTAGAGCTTTGATTACCGGGATTCCTCCGCCGACGCTGGCTTCAAAGCCTGCCTCGACGTTCTTCTCTGCAGCTGCCTGGAAGATCTCCACGCCGTGTACCGAGAGCAGCGCTTTGTTGGCGGTGACCACATGTTTACCACTGGCGATGGCGGCGAGCAGAAAACTCCTGGCCGGTTCCATGCCGCCGATAAGCTCGACCACGATATCTATATCAGGGGCGTTGATGACCTCCTTTGCATCGGTGGTCAGGGTGACGTCGGCAAACTCCGGTGGCAGAGGTTTGCCCGCAGTGTCGGCAATCATGCGCAGTATATAATTGATGCCGGTTTTACTGGCGAGACGTTTCTGCTGTTGCAGTATGGCGTGGCCGAGTCCCTGGCCGACGGTTCCAAATCCGATAATCCCGATACGAATGTCTTTCATGGTTTGTGAAATGGTAAAATTAAGGAGCAGGGCTGGCTTGTAGTACAGAATGGATGAAATCCACTTCTGCGAGAAGCCTGAAAAACACTGAATTTACTCTCTTTCCAAACAGATGTCAAAAATTGGGACAAGATATTTTTATGGCCCGGCACCAGTTTTTCGTCTATATTGAAAACGCTTTATCTGCATAGTAATAATCAGCGTGATGAGAAACCCGTACGGCCGGGAGATTCCTGCCGGTGGTGCGATATATGATAACTTAAACAGAGGAGATCTTCATGGGCAAAAACATTCTCATTTTCGGGCCAAATGGCAGCGGTAAAGGGACCCAGGGTGCGATTCTGCATAAAAAATTCGATATCCCGCACATTGAATCCGGCGCTATTTTCCGTGAGCACATCGGCGGTGGTACGGAGCTGGGTAAAAAAGCCAAGGTATATATTGACAAGGGCGATCTGGTACCCGATGACATTACCATTCCCATGATGGTTGCACGGCTGCAGAAAGATGACTGCAAAAGCGGCTGGATACTCGACGGCTTCCCGCGCTCCCGCGCTCAGGCTGCCACTCTGGCCGATACTCTGCAGAAAGAAGGCCTGGCTCTCGATTATGTTATTGAGATTGTCCTTGACCGCGAAGTTGCCAAAATACGGATCACCGGACGACGTCTCTGTGTAAACGATAACAACCATCCCAATCACATTGCTTTCGACGCCATCAAACCGGTAGAGAAAGACGGTAAACTGGTCTGCCGTGTCTGCGGCGGAGAGCTGAAAACACGCCCCGACGATCAGGACGATGCCGCTATCAACAAGCGCCATGATATCTACTATGATACCGACACCGGTACCATGGCAGCTGTCAATTATTTCAAAGGCACCGATGTGAAGGTAATCTCTGTGGAAGGTTCCAAGTCGATCGACGAAGTGACCGCTGATATTATGGCCGAGCTGTAATACATCTTCTCTGACGAGATCGAAGGATACCTTGAAACAGCCTGCATTCGTTCCTTCGAGGCACAGGATGAAATTTACCGCCTGTAACCTGGATATCGGAGTCTGGCGCGTACCTCTGAGGATAAATTTTTTACTGTAACGAAGAAGATGGCGAAAGACTGATTATTCAAGGTTCCCTTCAGTACTATCTATGGAAAGGGCTTTCTTACTGTAAGAGAGCCCTTTCTCTTTTTTGTCGCCATACAGCGTTTTTGGCGGCGCGGGGCGGTGGATGATGGATGGTGAAATTGTCTACCGCATTAACGAATCAAACGAAGACAAATCGATGAAGAAAAGCGGAAAAGTTTATCTGGTAGGGGCGGGACCCGGTGATCCGGGCCTCATCACCGTTCGGGGGAAATCCCTGCTGGAGAAGGCGGACGCAGTGGTCTATGACTATCTTGCCAACCCCAAACTGCTGCAGCTTGCTCCTGTAGATGCCGAACTGTATTACGTCGGCAAGAAGGGTGGTGCGAGGCACAACCACACACAGGAAGAAATCAACGACATCCTGGTCAAACTTGTCAAGGAAGGGAAAAAGGTTGTGCGGCTGAAGGGCGGTGATCCCTTTATCTTCGGTCGTGGTGGTGAAGAGCTTGAGGTAATGGCCGATCAGGGGATGGCTTTTGAAGTGATTCCCGGAGTAACCTCCGCCACCGCTGCTGCCACCTATGCCGGAATTCCCATCACCCACCGTGGTTATACTGCAACGGTGGCCTTTCTTACCGGTCATGAAGACCCCACCAAGACAGAATCCAATATCGACTGGGAGAAACTTTCCACCGGAGCAGGTACACTGGTAGTGTATATGGGGATTAAAAACCTGCCGAATATCGTCGAGAAACTGTTGAAATACGGACGCTCTCCCAAGACTCCGGTGGCGGTGGTGCGCTGGGCTTCCACTCCGCGTCAGCGCTCAGTGGTCGGCACACTTGACACCATTGCTGGAATTGTTGTCGATGCCGGGATCAAGGCTCCAGCGCTGATCGTGGTGGGAGAGGTTGTTTCACTGCGGGAGAAATTGGACTGGTATGAGAAACGGCCGCTTTTCGGACGCAGAATCCTTGTCACCCGTACCCGCCAGCAGGCCAGCACTCTTGTAGCCGGGCTTGAAGAGCAGGGGGCGGAGTGTTTTGAGTGTTCTACTATTAACATCCAGCCGCTGGAAAATTATGATGAGATTGACGGTGAGCTGGAGCGCCTCAAAGAGTATCACTGGATCCTTTTTACCTCTATCAACGGGGTGAAATATTTTTTCGACCGCCTGCACAAAAAAGGAATGGACGCCCGAGATTTGAAAGGGCCGGATATTGCCTGTGTCGGCAGGGCAACTGCCGATCTGCTCTTCAATTATGGTATCAACGCTGACCTTATTCCCAACACCTTTACGGGAGAGGGCCTGGCGGAGAGCCTGCTTGATCTCGGGGTGGAAGGACGAAATATCCTTATCCCGCGGGCGAAGGTCGGTTATGAGCTTCTGCCGGAGACCCTGCGCGGTGCCGGGGCACAGGTGAGTGTCGTGCCGGTGTATCAGAACTTTCCGGAGGGCGACTGCGTGGACATGGTGCGCGAAAAACTGCGTGCCGGTGAGCTTGATATCCTTACCTTTACCAGCTCTTCCACGGTTAAAAACTTCATATCCATGTTTGGTGAAGAGGGACGCGAGGAGCTTTTTCAACTCCTTAAAGGGGTGAAGCTGGCGGCCATCGGCCCGGTGACAGGAAAAACCTTGCGCGATAACGGGCTTCCCGTTGACGTGGAGGCGAAAGAGCACACCATTGACGGACTGGTTGAAGCGATTGTTGACAGCTGCATAGACCCTGATTGATTTCCCCTGCCTCGCCGGAGGGCACGATTTTCATGAAAAACCAGAAGAAAGCATATCTCTACGGACTCGGCACTATTTTCCTCTGGTCTTCAGTGGCTTCGGCGATCAAACTGAGTCTGCGCTGGACGGATTCTCAGTCGCTGGTTTTCTACTCGGCACTGGTGGCCACTGCCTTTCTCTTTGTTGTCCTCTGTGTGCAGAAAAAAGTGCCACTCCTGTTGCGTTTTACCCGCCGGGAGTGGCTGTTTTCTTTCTTCTGTGGTCTGCTCAATCCCTGTCTCTTCTATCTTTTCCTCTTCATGGGGTATGATCTGCTGCCAGCGCAGCAGGCCATGCCCATTAACTACACCTGGGGCATTGCCCTTACTCTGCTCTCCATTCCTCTGCTCGGGCAACGGGTAACGCGGGGAGAATGGCTGGCCATTGCCGTCTCCTATTTCGGAGTGTTGATAATCGGGACGAAGGGACGGCCGTGGAGTCTACAGTTTGACAGCCTTTCCGGAGTTTGCCTGCTTCTTCTCTCCAGTGTTATCTGGGCGCTTTACTGGATTCTCAACACTCGCGATAAAAGGGAGGCGGTGGCCGGGCTCTTTGCCAATTTTCTCTGCGCCCTGCCTGTGCTGGCGCTCTATATGGGGCTCACCCATGGTGAACGGCTGTGGACAAAGTTTACCCTGCAGGGTTTTGCGGGCGGGGTGTGGCTGGGATTTTTCGAGATGGGAATTCCTTTTGTGTTCTGGTTGACGGCTTTGCGGCTGACGCAGAGCACCGCCCGTATCGCCAACCTCATCTTCCTGGCCCCGGTGCTTTCGCTGGTGCTGATTTCCGTTGTTCTGGGAGAAAAGATTTATCCAGCCACCATCGTGGGGCTGGGGTTTGTCCTCGCGGGGCTTGTCCTGCAAAGATTCATGAAGCATTGATTTTCGGGTATCTTCTTCGCTTCAGGTGAAAACTTTCTTCTGCAGGACCAGCGGGGGTTTTGAACGAGTTTCAAGGTACCCATAAATCAAACAAAAAATAATCCTGTGTCGCGGGACCTCTGTGTAGACGGCCCCGTTATACAAAGGCGATTCATTTCAAAACCGCAGGTTTTCCTTCAAATGCTCCCGCTGGTCCCTGGACCTTGATGGCACGCTCTCATTTTTCAAAGAATTTTGTTTCCTGCAGCCTTCCTTTTTATCTTCCCTTGATAAGTTCCAGCAGATCGTCGGAGCTCATTTTCGCACTCATATCCGTTCCCTCAAGCAGACTGCTTGCAAGATCACGTTTCTCTCGATGGAGTTTGATGATTTTCTCTTCAATGGAGTTGCGGCAGACGAGGCGGTAGATCGTTACCGGCCGGGTCTGGCCGATACGGTAGGCGCGGTCCGACGCCTGGTCCTCAATGGCTGGATTCCACCACGGGTCCATGTGGATGACATAGTCCGCAGCGGTGAGATTGAGGCCCAGTCCGCCTGCCTTGAGGCTGATGAGAAAAAGATCTCCCTCGCCCGCCTGGAAGGCATCGACGCGAATCTTGCGCTGACGCGTGGGCGTCGCCCCATCGAGATATTGATAGTGGATCTTCTTCTCATCAAGATACTTGCGGATGATACTGAGGTGGCCGATAAATTGACTGAAGATGAGCGCCTTGTGATTGCTCTCCAGCAACTCCCCGACAACTTCGGCAAAAACCTTCAGTTTGGAGCTCTCAATAGAACTGTCCGCATCGATCAGGCGGGGGTTGCAGCAGGCCTGACGCAGGCGCATGATCTCGGTGAGGATCTGCAGATGACGGCCTTTCTTCTCGCGGTTACTCTCCAGTATGTCGATGGCGTTCTGCCGCAGGGCTTCGTAGAAGTTGGTCTCTTCCGGTGACATATCGACATTCAGCGTAACCTCAGTGCGGGAGGGCAGTTCTTCCAGAACCTCCGATTTGATGCGGCGCAGCATGAAGGGACGGATGAGGCTTTTCAGCCGCAGCCGTGCTTCGCGGTCGCCGTAGCGCTCAATGGGAACGGCGAAGTGCTCGTTGAAGTGTGACAGCGAACCAAGCAGGCCGGGGTTGATGAAGTGAAAGAGATTCCACAGCTCGCCGAGATGATTCTCAATCGGCGTACCGGTGGTAATCAGTTTGAATTTTGCCTGCAGGCCCATTGCGGCCTGACTGCGCTTGGTGGCCGAGTTTTTAATTGCCTGAGCCTCATCAAGAATAACCGCCTGCCATTGCACCTGGGAAAGGAGTTCGCTCTCCTGCTGCAGCAGTGTGTAGGTGGTGATGAGCAGATCGAATTTAGTGAGGTTTTCCACGTCCTTTTTACGATCTTTGGGGCCGAGAGAGACGATGTTGATGGTCGGGGCGAAGCGCTCGACCTCGGTCTGCCAGTTGGTGGAGACGGAGGTTGGCGCGATAACAAGAGAGGGTCCCTTGCACGCCATTTCCAGAATCACGGCGAGGGACTGTATGGTTTTTCCGAGACCCATGTCATCGGCGAGGCAGCCGCCCACGCCCCAGTGTGCCAGCCGCGCCAGCCATTCAAAACCCTCGCGTTGATATTGGCGCAGTTCGGCACGCAGCGTGGAGGGTACCACGGGGGCGAAGTTACGGGCATCGGCGATGCGCCGCAGCTGTTCCTTCCAGCCTGCATCCACTTCGGTATGGGAGCGTTCCGTGAGTTTTTCCAATTGGAGTGCCGCGAGAGGATGTATCATCAGCTCGTTGTTGTCGCTCTTCTCGGAGAAAAGAGAGAGATCTTCGAGGCGTTTGCGAAACTCCTGGGTGAGAGCGACAAACTGCCCGTCACCGATCTCCACAAAGCGACTGCCGCCGGGTTTCATACGGCTGAGCAGGTCTTTCAGCTCGATTACTCTCCCCTGATCTACCTCAATTACACCGCTCATGGCAAACCAGTTCTGTCGGTTGGTGCGGATCTTCAGGTTGAGATTATCCGCTCCCACCTGCTGGCTGATGGAGAGGCGTTCGCCCTCCGGCCACTCAATGATCACCTTGTCACGGATCGACTGCAACTCCATCAGGGCCTGCAGACAATCGTCGGGATCGTTAAGATGCCACTCGCGCTCATTCTCCTGTTCCATGTCGACCGCGAGGTCGAGCACTGGACACATTTCCTCAACTTCACGGGCGTTCAGCTCTTCCCTGGCAAGGTCGCGGCGGGTCTGCAGGCGTGTACCTCCCACTTCCGCCATGATATTCTCCACCCCCTGACCGGGTTTGAGATAATGGCCGCCGTCGGCGAAGGGTTTAACGAACATCTCCAGCCGAAAGCCGGTGCCGTAGGGCACAAGGTGGATATAGATGGTGGGGTCGGCATCCACAAAGGTGACGCCGGTCTGCCGGCTGCGGTCGGCAGCGATGGCAGAGTGGACTGTCATGAAGGAGGAAATGTTGCCGATGGCAGTGAGCACCTCTTCACTGGCCGCCTGGGGTACGGTAATTCCTTCAGTACCAGTTATCTGTGCAATTTTACGGTGTTTTTCATTTATGCGGATAACTTTGATGCGGGTGGGTGTTTCTTTGTAAAAATTGATGGATTCGCCGGTGATGGGCTGGGCGAAGCAGATATGCAGGTTGTCGCCCTGTTCCTCCACGAGCAGTTCCGGTTCGCCTTCAACAAATTCCACGGGTGTGTTCGGAGAATCAGCGAGAAACAGGTGCGGATGGCTGACCATGGCAAGGATGGTCTTGTCCATGTCAAACTGGCAGGTGGTAGAGTTGGTGGCCGGGTTGTGCTGTTTGACGATGGTTGCAGTAATTCGTCGGTCGTGCGGGCTGAGCCATGGAAAACGGCTTCCCTGATAGAGTCGGGCCGGAGAGGTGGGGCGTCCCTTGCTCCACGAACCGTTGGCCAGTATCTTCTGTTCGCGCGGGTTGATCTGGATCTTGCCGCCGAGGAAGCTGACCATCCACGCCATGCGGATATTGCTCTCCTGCTCCTCAGTGTCGGTGGCTGAAATGAGCGCGGCGAGACTGCGCCGCCAGGGTTCTTCCGGGGTAATTAACGGCAGCAGCGGGCGGATGTTGAGATTTTTGCGCAGCTCTGCAGCCTGTGCCGCCTCCTCACTGTCGGGGCGGGTCTCCATCAGAATCTCGCCGAGAATGGCGGCAAGGAGCTGGAATTCCTGGTCGATGGCCCGGTGGAAAAACGTGACAACCTCCTCCTCAACGTCAAGCTCGATGGCGTTGTTGAGCCAGTATTGACAAAGGGCCGCGAAGATCAGCTCAATGGCATCGATGGGGGCGTCCGGCAGGGTTATCTGATGCTGACTGCTGTTGAGCTGGGCGTCGATTACTGCGGCAAGCCAGCCGTAGCAGCGGTTTTCGCGGACGTTTTCAAAGAGGGTGAGCGCGGTGGTGATAGCTGTGGCTGAGTCTCCCCAGGCCTTGTCTTTTACAGCGGCAATACGGGCAAGCACAGAGAAGAGTCCGCCGATGCCGAAAATGGCGACCGGGCTGTCCGGGTTGTATTTACTGAGGAAGGCAAGGTCGGCATCGAAGGCGTTGAGGTCGGCGGGGGTGTCATAGCGTAGAAAGCACAGACTTCCCTGAGCTCCGGTGCCTTTGAATGCCTCAGGGGCCGCGTCAATCTGCTGCTGAGCTTCTTTAAAGCGGGCGCGGAGAAGAAGCTCATTGAAGTAGAGACGCTGGAAGGGGATACGTTCGTCGGGGTTGAGATGGTCGAGCCCTCCCTCACCGCCGAGAAATTCCAGCAGCTCAGGCCAGGTGGTCAGTGAGGCCTGCCCCCAGGCGAGAACACTGTTCATGAGATAAAACTGGAAAGATGCCGGCAGGGCACGGAACCAGGTGCCGTCGAAGGGACAGCAAACGACCCGTACTGCTGCCGGAGGAGGACCGATGAGCTGGGCACACTGGCTGCTGAGAAACTCTGTTGCCTCATCTATCGCTTCAAAATCCATGGTGTAGATGGCGATACGGCATTCGCGCATGGCGCGCCAGCAGCGGGTGGTCCATTTGCCATAATACCAGGAGACCGGTGCTTCGGCTCGAATTGTCTCCGACCATGGTCCAAAGACGCCATCGAGAACAGCTTTCTTGCAGAGTTTTTCTGCAATTTCCAGAGCACACTGTTTCTCTTCAGTGAGCAGGCCCATGCCCGCAAATTTTGTGAAGTAATGATTGATATTGGCAACAGTTGGCTGATTGCCGCGGGGATTCTTCAATTCGAGCAGTTTCAGACAGTGAATAAGAAGAGTGGTGTGTGCCGGTTCGCAGGCAATAGCGAGAAGGGTGAGGAGTGCCTGTTCAAATTCGCTCAGGCGGAGGAATTGCTCCATGAGGCTGTCGCCCCGGCTCTCAAAAGCAGAGAGGTGCGAAGTATGTTCAGGGTGCGTGTCGACCATTATATTATTGTATTCCAGTATGCGGGAGCCCGAACTGTGGAGAGCATTTCAGTAGCAATATGCGGGTTTCATAACGTGGCGAAACAGCGAAAGCCCCGGCAGATAGCGTCGTGATAATGCGCGATACAGTGGTGATAAGCGCCCAGTAATGAAGATGCGAAAAGGGGGTGTTAATCTCCTGGCTGCATCAAGAAGAGGCTGAATTTATGAATAAATTGCGACCTGTCAATATAACACAGTCCGCGAGCAAATAAAGAGTAAATTTTTTTTTGGGACTGTTCCTGCCCGTTGTGATGTGAAAAGGAAAGGAAAAAATTGATTGGCGGTTGTACTTTCTACGAAAAAATATATATAATGCGAAATTATTTAGGGATGCCCTAAAATATTCTTTGCCGCGTTCGACACACCTGAATTGAGATTGATTCTTGCGCTTCCTGGCTGAAATATGTCCAGATGCAGAACACGTCCTGCTGATGTTATGGGGATTGATGGCAGGAACTTCACACCACGTCACGCCTGACTGCATTCCAACTGCTGCCTGAATTTCCCCAACCCTGGTTGAGAATCGACGTATTGAGACTGGATTTGGCCAGCCTGGCCGTATTTGTACGCAGAGCGTTGACCGGGCTCATACCCTGTACCGTCAAACAGGGGAGTAAACAGCGTGATTCCTGAGTCAAGATCGACTCTCGACATTGACTGCTGTGTCCCTTGAAACCGCCTGCATTCGTTCATATTCGAGGGACAGAAGGAAATTTATCCTATAACTTCGATATTCCCATTATTCGTTCGTACAGAGAAGAACAGCAGACACCGGAAGAAGAGGATACGTTGAACACCGTTGGCGTTCACGCTCTGCATCTTCGCCCTGAACGGCGGGGATTTCTACGCATTCAGTTAAATTTACTTGAAAACGGGCAGTATGCGTATGTTCCACACTCTAAAATGGATTTCAACATGGCAGAGAAACAGAAACTTACAGCAAGCCAGGAGGATTACCTCGAGGCGATTTATGAGATTTCAAAGGTGAAAATGGCTGCACGGGCAAAGGATATTGCCGATTATCTCAAGGTGCGGGCTTCTTCTGTCACCGGAGCGTTGCGGACTCTCGGCAGTCGTGGTCTTATCAACTATGCTCCCTACGATCTGATTACCCTCACCGATGAGGGGCGGGTACTGGCGGAAGATGTGGCCCATCGGCACAGTGCCTTGAAGAGTTTTCTTATGGAAGTACTCGGTATTGAACATGATGAGGCTGATGCGACAGCCTGCAAGATGGAGCACTCCGTGCCGGGGAACATTGTTGACCGGCTGATAAAGTATGCGGAGTACGTTGAAAAATGTCCCAAAGGGAAAATTACCTGGGATTCCGGGTTTGGTGCATATTTCTGTACTGTAAAGTGCAGCGAACCCGAGTGTGTAAATCGTCGCCCGGAAGAAGAAAAAGAATAACCTTTCTTGCTGCTGACAGGGTTATTATTTATCCCTCAATTTCAAAAGCTCATCATCCAGCCCGTAGCGGACGACATCGATATTATTGCTCTGCTGTGAGATGTAGTTGCCTGTCAAGACGAGCAATTGAAACGGGAAGAATGCCGGATTATTTTTCAACAATCCAAGGACAGATTTTCCTTCTTTATCAGTATACAGAGCAGCCTCATATAAGAGTATTGTGAGATTTGGATCACTGATACCCATTGGTTTGCTTTGTTCGTAGCAGCCCTTGCCTTTGGAATCCTCTAACACGCCCCATGCAACAAAAGATCGGATTGCATATCGGGCATTTCTGGTCACCGTTTCCCTGTCGCCGTACTGCTCTTTGAGTCGGGAGAAAACTTGCGACTGCTTAATTTGATCCTGCAAGTTGAAAAGCCTCCCTGTCTGTTTTGCTACATTGAACCAGAAGGGATATGATGCAGAGATCACCGCCCAGTGATATGGAAGCCAGTTCCGGGGGTTCTCATGTCGAACAAGTGAAAGGGCATGATCCCTGAAGGGAATTAAATCTTTGTCCGGCGCAAACCACGATGCGAGAATTGTTTTGGCAAAAGAGTGCGTTTTGGGAACCTGCCCGGAGTACGGCTTTTCTTGAGCTAAAAATTCGTCTAATTCAGCTCGAATCTCTTTTTCTTTGAGACCGGCTAACATCATTTTGACAACATAGTCCATCCAGTGTTTTTGAATGGTCTGCTTGATACCCAGTTTGTCGTGTCGTCTGTTCATTATTGTGTTCTCCTTTCTACTTTGATCAGAGGCACGATAACTTCTTCGATAGCAACACCTCCATGGCCGACAATTGAGTCGCCCTCGTGAACAAATGCATCATTTCCGGTGGCAACCAGCGGAAAATAATTATCAGGCAGACCCGACGGAAACCATTCACGCGCAAAGGTAAATGTCGAAGAGATCTGTGAGCGCAGCTCCGGTGTCGGATATATGCGAACCCTTTCTCCACGGCTCTCTGCAATAGCACCTTCTGTTGGCCGTCCTTTGCCAATCGATTCCATGTTGCCATGGTCTGATGTTATCCAGATTTCATAGTCATGCCTGCTCAGATAATTAAGCAGAGAAATTAGGTATTTACCTCGGCACCATTGATCTATCTGGTTATGCATGCCTGCGGCTCCGAGCTGCATCCCATGCATGATCTTGTCCACTTTATCTATCACCAAACCGACAACCCTGGTCTGTGCCGGATTGATTAAACTCTCCATCGCGACCTCAGCATCACCATCTCCGAGACTGCGTTTATAAGCTATATCCAGCTTCGAAACGTCATGGCCTTGCCAAAACTGTTTCCATAGCTTTTCTTCGCTGTTTGTTGAGTTGATGGAAGACGGAAAATAGATCGGAGGCTTGCCTGAAAATATGGCTTGTCGTGAGACAGACGTAAGCGTAGGTATCCACGCGAAGGTTGCTGACTCACGCAGAACAAGATCGCTGCTTTGTTTCTGGATTATGTTTCGAACCGTTACCCATTGATCCAGCGAAAGGCCATCTATAACCACCAGCGCGACCTTTTTGCTCTTTTTACCTTCAATATATCGAGCCAGGTATCGCGGAACGTGGTGCAACATTGCCGGAGTTGAAGGCGGCAGATTTATCAGGCTGGCATAATGCGTTTCCAACCAATCGGCAAAAAGACCATTCAGCCTTTGACCTGTTTCACTATAACGCTTCTTATGATCAGCATTACTCGCCGTATGTATAAGAGCCGAAAGCTCCGCCCATTTCATGGCGAATGCAATCCAGTCAGTGTATCTCGAATCCATTGATACGTTAGCCGTATCAACAAGCTCAAACAGTCGGGAAATCCTGAGGTCCTCGCTGTCTGACCTGGCTGCTGAAATGCCGCTTAAAATCCAAGAGTCTTTCGCTATATCTATACCGGGCAAGTCGACAGGTGCAAGCTTCCTCTCGACAAATAAATTATCGATATAAACCCGTATGTCCTGATGGTCGAATGGAAGTCTCACAGGACCTTGGACCTTTAAGCCATAGGCTGCAGGATCGTCTTTGATCTGATTTGTTTGATTGAGATTTTCAAGGAATATTGGCCAGCGTTCCTGAATGAATACAAAGAACTGTTCTGCATCCGGAATGATTTGAGACAGGCTCCAGTCTTTAAAACTGCCACTGCTTTCAAATACCTCAACCAGCCTGTCTGCCAGGATCGATGGGATTGCAGAATTCCCGTAGTGTAATCGCAACAGAAAGCGGAGAAGATCTACCTCAGTGGATATGAGTTCTGCAGCAACTCCAAATACATGTCGAAGTATAAAATCCCTGGTGGCGTTATCACCCATGCGGTCGGGGGATGTTTTCTTTTGGGCATCAAACAGTGAATCCAGCAGGCTGCGATCAAGCTGCTCAACAACGGGATAACTCATGTTGGGGAAAAGATCCCCAAAACTGAAAGCCAGCTTTCTTCCCGCCTGCAGCAGGTCATAAGGCAAGGATTCCAATTCCGCATCCTGCAATCTCAGGATCACAACAAGATCGGTGTGCTCGCCCCGGTCCCAAATGGATCGATATTTCGATTCATAGGCATATCTAAACTCAATCGGGTCATTAAACTCAATGAGATCAAACCCACGTTCCCTCAGCTCCATTGCCAGTTTTTCTTCGGTCAACAGACAATCAGGATCAGATACCAGCGTCAGTCTGGCTACATTCGGTACAAAATCTTTAAGGATGGTGTTTCGCCAGCTACTCACAAACACCTCCATTTCCAATTTTCAACATTAACAACGGCCGCATTTCCGGTACTATCTGCCGGGCGGATTTAAGCTCGCTGCGCCATTGTGATTCATCTTCATCCAGACGGGCCAGCCTGAACTGTCGAACTTCAGGCAGTCCCAGCCGATCGATGCCTTTACGGCGTGAGGCAAAAGCAATCATGCCGCGCTCTTCTTCACGGGCCACTGCTGCAAAATGAGCTGCCTGCATCGTATCAAAAAGCTCCTGACCGGCCTGTTCTGCTGCAGAAAAAAGTTTTTCACCAGCCGCAATGGACTCATTCGAATCTTTCAGGCTGTCTATGCGGAGATCATTGGTTAACAACTGATCCCAGATATGCCTTGCGGTTGGCATGAACAGCTTTCCTTCATTGCTCATGAAAACCGGGAGGTAGCTTCGTCTTATCAGAGGGATTCTGATCTGAGAGTTTGCCGGCTGTTGAACAGACATGCGGATTTCATAAAGGCCCCACAGACCTGTAACGGTTTCAGGGAGTCCGTTTATTGATACACAAGGTAAAGACTGTCCGGGAATAAACTGAGGCAGATTCATGGCCAGGCCGCGAATCCGGGCATTTTCAAGTGACAGGAGATTCCCATCGGATGAAAGGGCTCTGGATTGGAAGACTGCACTTTGCACATTTTCGCCATCCGGCCATGTAAAGTTCCAGCCCAACAGATCCTTTTCCAGTTTACACTCCTTCGTGTGCAGATAATGGATTGTCATCTGCTCTATCCAGTACGGCAGAGGATGGCTGCGCAGCTTTTCAGCCGATGGTAAGTCCGGCTCCTCAGATATTCCATAGACAGCACATTGCTCTCGAACCTGCTGCATTTCTTCCTGAAGATTCTGCACCGTCTGATCGGCCTCTGCATCCAGATTGGCATCCTCCATAATGACATGAGTCATCATCTTTTCGATCATTTCACCGGACAATGAAGTGTCCAGAATGTCGCCCTCTTTATCGATGCCCATTTCATCCAGAATGATGGAAAGCTTTGCCCGAAGAACTTCCCGCACCCGCCCTTCAACTGAGTTTTCATATACAAAATTGACAGCCCGGACTATTTTGCTTTGACCAATACGGTCAACACGACCGATCCGCTGTTCAATACGCATCGGGTTCCATGGTAAATCATAGTTAACCACCACGTGGCAGAATTGAAGGTTCAAACCTTCACCACCAGCATCTGTTGCTATAAGAACCCGGGCACTATCACGAAAATCACGCTGAGCCATCCGACGTTCATCCATGCTCATCGAGCCGTTCAAGATGGCACATGGGATGCCTCGTTCCTCAAGAAAGGTTCTCAGCATTGCCTGCGTTGGAACAAATTCAGTAAAAATCAGCAGTTTCAGCTGATCGTCATTCTCCTCTCCCTGTAATTGGAAAATAAGATTCATCAAGGTTTCTGTTTTAACATCTGGACCAGCCATTTCAGCGACCCGGGCGAGATCCAGCAGAGCGTTGACTTCCGCCATCTCACTGGTTCTTCCCTGTTCGTCCACCTCAACCAGCAGGTCCAGCTGCATCTGTCCGTCAATGTCTGTGAAATCCTCCAGTTCTTCATCGCTGAGGGAGATGCGAGTCTCTCGTAAATTTTCCAGTGCCTGCAGCCTTCGCTCCAGCGTGCAGCGGATTGCGTGTGAGCTTGAAGTGACAATTCGTTGCAGAAGAACCATTAAGAAACCAATATGTGGTTTGTGGTCCTTTACCGCACGGTTATAGCCTTCTTTTGCATAGTCAGTAACCGCTTCATACAGAGCTACCTGTGCCGGGTTCCGTTCCAGATCCACACTCAGTGTTTGTGTGGTACGCGGGCGGAAAAGAGGTTTGCCGTCTGCGGTCACCGCCTTGCGTTTTTCAGTCCGTATTACAAATTCAGAAACCCTGTCCCGGGTCACACTCTCCAGATCAGGAAAAGACATTGGATCGAGTAAACTCATCAGACGCTGAAAGGCATCGGATTTCCCCTGGTGTGGTGTTGCCGACAAAAGAAGGAGATACGGTGCAGCCTCGGCGAGTCCCTGTCCCAGTTTGTAGCGGGCCACCTGATCGGTACTGCCGCCCATTCGGTGGGACTCGTCCACCACAATCAAATCCCATTGGCCCTGGAGCAGTTTCTCGTAACGATTCCGGTTATACGCTTGAATCTTTTCTTTTGACCAGCCTCTGCGGCGTGTCAGCGGTTTAACGGCATCCAGCGTTACGATTGCCTGAGGGAACCGCATCCAGGGGTTATAATCGCTCGTATGGTCTATTTCCCCGCTGACATACTGGCCCGGCCGTTCCAAGCGTTCCAGGGCATCCAGATCGCCTGGATTGACCAGAGAAAAGGATTCGTTGAAATGAGTGTCCATTTCAGCTACCCACTGCATGGCCAGACTCTTTGGAGTCACCACCAGGGTCCGGCGTACCAGACCGCGTAATTTTAACTCGCGCATCACAAGTCCGGCTTCGATGGTTTTTCCAAGCCCGACCTCGTCGGCCAGCAGATAACGCACGCGGTCGCCGGAGATGGCCCGGGAAAGTGCATGAATCTGGTGCGGCAGTGGAGTGACGTTTGACTCCATGGGAGCCAGTAAGACATGCCCGTCGGATGCGCCGGAAGAGCCTTCCAACACCTCAGCCACTTTGGCTGCCGCTGAAATATATGCGATGTAATGAGTGGTAAGTGACGAGTGATGAGTGGAGAGAGAGGTAAGATCAGATTGGGGAACACGCACGACCGCATCCTGATTCGGCAACCAGACACGACATACTGTCTGCCCCCATAAGGTCTGTTCATCAACAACCTTGCAGGCGCTTTTGTGTAAAGTGCTGTATTGCCAGTTATCCATTAATCTACCTCTTATTGGGAACCACAGACGGACACAGATGAACACGGATATTATGTGACTCAGGTACCAACGTAGTCACCGGACAGCTCCTGTTTTTGTAGAACTGTGGTACCCTTATCGGAAATGACATATTTCTGTGACTTGCTTCTAGGCTTATCTGGCTGAGTCATAAGAACTAACCCGTTATCAATCAACTTACTTAAAGCAGTTCGATAATTTCTTGTACGACTCGTATAACCCAATTCTGACAGGAGTTCCGGAGTACTTTTGGTATTCATACAGGCACATAAGATTTTTCTTTCGGTATCATTTAATTCATCATGGCCCCCTGATTTATCGTCATGGACCCCATCATGGCCCCCTGACTCAGCATCATGGACCCCATCATGAGTATATGAGCTGTCCACTTGAGCCCCGGCTTGGACCTCTGCCTGAAATCTTTGCTTCATAACAGGAGCTAATTCAAAAATGTTTTCATCAATCCGAGACAATAAAACTTGATTCACCAGTTGATCTACAACTGCGACACAGGCACTTGTAGACTTATTAAGAACACCTTTAATATCACTTAGGAGAAAAGGTGCCTGTTTCTTGCAGGCATACGCAAAAGCGGCAGCTTCATCTTCAGAGAGATGAACTCCGATAGTCTTCTGAAATTTCAGCTGGTCAGCAGAGAGTAAGACGTCCAACTTTAGTACCAGCTCGAAAGATTTTTTGGATTTATCGTTAGTCAGCTCTGGCGGGACATGACCTAAACCACGCCAGGAGCTAAACACATCACGCAACCCCCATCCAGCATTCTCACTAAACCCGATTCTACGAAATGCAGTCACTATTAGTGGATTTCGAGTTTCTTTTTCACCGGGTTCCAGTAGATCAGAAACGGAAACAAAAGCATCGCCCGGATTCCAGAATCGCGTTAAATCCTTATAATGCTGGATCACCGGTTTGCGTGTGTGATCTGAATAATCCTGATGGATGAGCATATTGACGATTGCTTCACGAAATGCGACATAATCAACGGGTTGATCTTTACGCTGCATCGTTTTAGGGTCGACTTCAAAAGGGATTTCTGCGAAGCGGTAATACCACTCAATGATGGCAGTCCAGCTTTGAACTAAATTGTAGTCACAAACCGCTCTGTCATGCCATCTTCTCTCATCGCTGGAGTCGGAACGATAGAGATAACGCTGACAATCGATGACTGGTCGTGGCAACAGGCCACGCAAATAACCATCCTGACCGAATAACAAAAGAGAAGCGAGCGTTGGCTTTCTTCCTGATGGTGTCTCTTTGAGCAAACCAAACTGAAAGAGAAATTCTTCATCGCTCAAGTCGGCATAGGTTCGATTTCCAGCTTTGCCTTCATATTGACGGCGATACCACATAATATCTTTTGAATTGAAGCATTTACTGATGTCATAATCTACAGTTCTGCCATCATATCGTTCTTTTGAAGCATCGGTGAGTAAGCGCTTCAGTTCTTCATCAGAACATTTTACGTCACAAGCCCCTTTGCGGAGAAAACTTCGCTTTATATTTCCATTCAGATAGACAGGCTTATTCGTGCGATTGACTTCCGGGACATAGAAAATAAGCAGGTCTTTCCCTTCTGCCCTCTGCAATCCTTCTTGAACTTCAATAATAGAACTGAATTTTTCCTTTTGTCTCAGAGCGGTAAGGAAATCATTTTGAACCTTGTCTACATCTATGACACCAACAACATCAAAATCAGAACCATCCTTTTTTACACCAAAAACGAGATAACCACCCTCCGTATTGGCAAAGGCAGATACAGATTCATACGCGTTTTTGGGTACAGTAGTTTTGGCTTCCTTAAACTCAATATCCTTCCACTCATGCTGCTTGAGAAGATCTAAAATTTCTTTCTCATTCATATTTTACCTTCTGGAACCACTGATGAACACAGATGATTTTCATAGTATACTTCTCTCCCATTGTAGTTTTGGGTGTTTAAAATTGAGAAGGCTGCCGACATGACGAGCGGTTATCTTCAGCTGGTTGAGCTGAAACTCCACAACCAAAGCATTCTCATAAGATTTTTCCAGCAAATCATGTCCAATCGTCTTCAATACTTCGAGTGCGCATCCAATGACCTTATGCGTTTCCTCTTTATATAAAAATCTGTGTGTATTGGTGTCCATCTGTGCTTACTCTTCTGATCTTGTCACCGCATGGTCGTACCACATGAGGAGCTTGGAATCTTCCTCAAGGATCTTGTGCGGTATTTTTTCGGCTACAGTGATAATGGAACTGTAGTCACGGCTCTGCCACGCTTTCTTGAATCCGGCACGGACCGCTTCAATACGGAATATTTTGAGTTTTTTCTTAGACTCTTTGTACTCCTCAAACTCTTTGAGCAGCGCTTTTTCACGGAGTTTTTCAAGGTCACCCGTTTTGTTTGGATCTGGTACATACCAGCGGCCTTTGGCCTTGGCTATCAGTGCCGAATCATCCTTGGCGAGCTTACGCATGTCCTTCCAGTTGGTAGACAGGTAGCTGTGGATCTGGTCGGGGACCGGACCTTTGCCTTCGTAAGGAAGGAAATTCTGCTCCAGTAAGGTAGAGAGTTCCAAGCCGACCTCATTTTTACTCCAACCGTTGATCTCCTTCATGAACAGCGGATTAATATCCTGAAAGCTCTGTGGCTTGTCACGAAGCAGGCTGCGCAGCCATTCAATGGCCGATGCTTCATCTTTAATCCACATTTCTGACTGTATCATTTTCCCGCCGCCAATCATCTTTCTGCGGTCGTATTCTGCCACCTGTTCAGGCAGGAAATACATGCCATCGCGCTCAGGGAATCTGGTTGAAAGCCCATCGTAAAATTCAGCCGCTGATATTGGTATCGTCACATTATGTTGAACATGATATGCAATCATGCGGTCGTATAATAGATAATCCTTTCTCTCAGCAATAAATTTTATATTTCCTTCAAATTGGATAAATACAGGCAACTGAAACAGATGATTTCTTGTGAATATCCAAACGCCATTTTCAGTCCCGGATGATAGCTGAAAACTTTTTTCTAACTCTTTATTTGGTTTATATACAGATATTGCTAAGTCTTGTTTTACAGCACCACCTCGATAATAATCTTGATTGATCGATCCTTGTTTTTTGTCAATCGTTTTAACATCTGCTACAATAAAGCCAGTAGATGTTAAAGCTTCCTGAATTGAGATCCACACAGAATTACTTGAGTTATGGAATTCAACAGTCATCCACTTCCCTGGTTTAAGAATGCGGAAATTCTCTTTAAAACAAGCAGTAATAAGATTCCTGTATTGCAATAAGTCTTTTTCTGCTTTGTCGTTTACTATCGCCTCACACTCAGAGTCAGTTTTGAGTTTAAGCCATGCTTCCCAAAGAAAGCTTAATTCAGAATAGATTAGATTCCAACCAAAAGGTGGGTCTGTAAAAATGTAATCTATAGAGTTATTGGGTATATATTTTTGATAGGTAGAACTTTGGCATGTTACACATGCATCCGAGCATAAGAATATTTTCCCATATGCCTTTTTATGGTCCTTCCATTTCCTTTTAGCAATGTTAAAAACATTCACTTCAGCATACAGTGGCGGAAAATATAATGTATTATTTAAAGGTCTTATTGGGCCAGTTGGGAGCCACCTATTTCTTTTGACAATGTGTCGTTCACAAAAAGAGGTAAACATAAGCCTTTGCTTATTAGTAGTAAACTTTTTGTAGATGGTTGCTGCGGCAATTAAGTTTCTTTTAGTATAGAATTGAGATGTGTTATTTATATTTATTAAATGAAGACCATCCTTGTAAAACCGTTCTATCTTAGGAATGTCAACAGACGGAAACCATTCATTTAAAGAGTAATCCTTAATCTTGTCTATTGTAAGCAAGTCACTTTGATTAGGAACTTTAGTATACCTTTTTGTCCCAATACTGTAATTTATCAATACAGGTATTTGCTTAACAATTTTAGTGCTTTTATTCAATAAAGTGTCATAAATCGTTTCAAAAGCCCTATCAAGAGCTCTTTTTTTATGACTACTATTACAGTGTGGGCACTGTAAATCTGCTGACAATTTTTTCGTATTTTCATTATAACTCCCTTTGTAAAAACTAAATTCTTCAGAACAGTCAGGACATATAAATACTTCGGACCAAACAAAATAATTGACTTTACCGACAGTCTTCCCATCTGTGTGGAAAGTCTCGTACATCCAGCATAATTGTTTTTCTGTTTCTTCGATTATCTTTGTTGTTTCTTTATCAAAAGCATTGGATTGACCAGCAATATTTAACGTTCCTGAAATAAATGTTGCAATCGAAGACAGGTCTGAAAGTACAGGTTTACGCGAACCAAGTTTGGATATTTGAGAATTTCCATTTTTAATAGTGCCTTGATTAGTTATTTGATAGCCAAGTGATCTAACTTCGGCACTATCACCGCACATTTGGGCCGCCACGCCCGTCATTCCGGTTCCACAAAAACTATCAAAAACGATGTCTCCCGGTTCCGTGTAATGGAGGATGTAACGCATGATTGCTTTGTGCGGCACCTTGGTATGATAAGAATGCGCATTGTAAATAGGGTCGTTTTTCCCTTCGCTGACATCGGCTGCAAATGGCTCCCGGTGATAATGATAATCCGCAGGTTTTTCCGGCTTCTGGCTTTCCCATTCTTCAATAAAATCGGCGATCCATGGGTTTGGGCAGGCGGTGTAATACGGCGGATCACTGAGATTGAGAATGTCTTCATCTTCTCCGATTGGGAATCCCTCAATCTTGCGGAATTCAGGGTCTTGCAGTTTTTTGCGTAGTTCCTCGGTAAAGTGGGCACGCCTGGCTTCATCGTTTTCAAACTCCAGACCAAGGCATTTCACCGGTCCATCATTGGATACAATCTCTTCAAAAAGGTTGCCGCTGCCCGGTTTGCCGGAAACGACCTTTGTCTTAAATAAACGCTCTTGTTTCGCCATGGTTAAATCCTTATGTGTTATCTGCAGATTTCGCGGATTCTCGCAGATTATTATTTTGTGTTTTTTTATCTGCGCCCATTTTCGTAATCGGCGGATTATTCAAGCACGATACGGACTTTTGCCTGGTCCTGGCCTTTTGTCAGCTGATCGATGAAATCATCGAACCGTTTTTTGATTTCGGCAGGTGTTGCCGGACCACTTTCAATCTGCAGTGCTTTCTGCAACTCCTGCGCTTTAACCGCTATTTTCACCAACCCGGACAGCACTTCTTTCAGAGCATGGATAAAATTGGTGTCCAACGGCACCGGCAGCTCCTTGGATTTGATAAACGCTTCCAGTGGTTCACGATCGTCCATTTTCAGCAGATCCATGTTGGCCTGGGTGATTGGGTCTTCCAGATTACCAAGAAGCGTTGATGTCCAGTTGCCCACCATGATATCAAGGTCGTTATCCATCTGATCGATCATCTGAGAGCCTTGAGCCGTTCCGGTTTCCACCGACGGGCGGAATCCGCAATGGGGGCAGACCGGTGTGGTCTCCAAATTTTGCTCGGTCAGGGCAAAGCAGCTTTTCAGTCCGGCCAGTCGGTTCTGGTAATCAGTGAGCTGCTGTATTGGCATCAAATCAATGCCTGCCAGATTCCGAAGCGTTTGTAGTCGGTGGTCTTCCAGCAGGGCTGCTTTGCGTTTGTCGTCGTTAACACCCAACCGGGCTTTGGTATGCAGCCCGATGTAGACAACGATATAGTCTTTCTTGAGCTGCTGAAGCTTTGTCCCGATATTCTGGGACTGGTTTGCCAGCCCAGTCAAATCTATCTTATTGAGCATTTCCAGCACATCCTGCCGGGTCGTTTTCATGCGGTCAACCCAGTCATGCTCTGGTGGCAGTACACCCTCAGCAGTTGAAAGCCATGATGCTGTCGGGCTGTGGTCCATGACAAATTCGCGCAGAGCATCCAGATCATCCAACGCTTTTACCGTTTTTTTATGGGCTTTCACTTCGTCTATACTATAGCGAAAATTCTTCAACTTGCCGGGTGATGTATAAGCCTGCAAACTTTCTAAGAAAGTTTTTGCAGCCTCCAGTTTTGATTTCTGAGTTGTGAGTCCTGAGTCGTTTGAACCCTGAACCAAATCCAGCCCCCAGAAGGAAAGTCCTTCGCGCAGGGTCTGCTGGGTCATCACAATCCGTTTGACAAGTTTTCCTACTGCCTGCTGTAAATCCTGAATGGGCTCATCTTTGCCCTGGGTAACCAGCTGGGCCATTCCCGGTGTCATACCGAGAAGTTCGAACATGGCCTTGAGCGCCGGAATATTCCATTCCCTGGGCTGCTCAAGGTGCTTGAACCGGATGAGTTCATCCATGCCAGTTGCCGCAAGCTGCTGGAGTCCGGTGGCATCAAATTTTTTGCCAGGGATAGAAAGGACTATGTCGCCAGAATAGACCAGCGAGGCTATCAGCACTGTCACCCATTCCGGTTCAAGACGGAATCCGCCCGGATTCATATATTCCAGGCCATGGTCGTCCTGAATGATTTCATTACGGTTGACGACCTGTCCGTGACCTTTCGCCTTTACGACATTGAGGATAAAGCGGATATATTTGGATTTATAAGGTTCTATCTTTTCACCGTCCAGAAGCTCCAGGGCATCCAGTACCGCTGTTGCCTGCCTGGTTCGATTCTGACCGCCGATTGCCCGGAGCGCATCCTGCGCCGCCTGAGCTCTGTTGCTTCCGGTAATCAGGACGGAGAAAAACGGATACTCGGGTGCCTGATTTTCAAAATTAGGTGCAAGGCATACTCCGGCAATGGTGTTGACCAGATCCCGGAAGTTGATGGTTTCATTCGGCGATAGACCTGAAAGTTCTCTGATGGATTTGCCTTCTCCCCATTTCGTCATGGATTTGGCCCGGCCCTGACAGGTCACCTCGAAGGCATCTGTCATGTGCTTCTGCAGCCACTGCACCAGTTTTTTCAGGAAGCCGTTGGCTTTGTCTCCATAAGTGGCCCTGGCATGGCTTGAAGAGGTTCCTGCCAGATCAAGCGCTGCGGCATAACTTTTCAGAGATGTCTGAAATTCTTCACCGGTCTCTTTTGACGGCTTTAAGCGGAAAAAAACCTCATCGCTGACCTTGTCGTCTTTAAAGCGCGGAGGATCGTTTGGCTGAATAAAGTAAACGTAAAAATCCCGCGTCGGTACGGCAGTAGATCGCTCATTGGGTGCGCCGAAAAAGAGATAGCCGGTACGAGCCGTTTTGTGATCCTGCCATACCAGTTCATGCTGCCAGATTTTATAATCAGTCACATAGGTCGAGTCCTGGCACTCCATGACTCGTTTCAAGGCTTCGTAATAAAAACGGTCGAGCTGAGTATCTCCCAGGCTCTCGGCTCGTTTATCAATCAGAGCATCAAAATCGTCAGTTTTCTTCAGGTCGAGATAGAACTGGCGGTTGTCAGCGTTAAAGGAGATAAACTGCCCACTGACTGTTTTATGTATTTCACGAAGAACGGTTTCAACGTGGGTCTGCAGATCCTTGTCCGGTTCGTCACTCCCCAGTTCAGCGATTAACGGATCGAACAGGCAGAGACGGTCGCGCAATTCTTCGGCACTGGCTCCCATTGGTGCGTAGATATCACCAGTCGTTAAGCGGTGAACAGAGAGCGCGTGGATCAGGCGCAATGCCATCGGCTTGTATTGCTTGCGGGCGATGGCGTTTTCGATGCGTGATTCCAGCACCTCACTGCAATCGATAACCGCCCGGATCTCGGGAATCGCCCGGAAAGATGCATTTTCCTTTAAGGTGTCCCAGTAGCTGTCAAAGGCGATCAGGCCGGGTTCGTTGTCCGGGACATCTTTATTCAAAACACCTTGCATACCCCTGGTGAGAGTTTTGAGGACTTCGCGCTTTTCGACAACAGTCACTCTTTCAAATGTATCTATGTAATCAGGGTGTACCGGAAACAGCCGGACAAATTCATCCATGCGCTCGTTCAATCCACCATAATATTTTGCAAATGGAGTGAGGTGTTCCCTGATCTTTGCCTGTTGCTCCGTGGTTTTCTTTAACAATCGCTTTGAGACCACAAACTTAACGTCGCTTCGAGCAATCAGGATCTGTTCGAAACGGTCTTTGACCCGGCGGAGACTGTCAGCGACAAAGGCAAATCTCGGGCTGTCAAATATTGCTTCCTGTACACCGGCCATGAAACGGAAGCGAAGGTCCCTGCAAACCTCGCCGACTTCACGGAGGAAGTTCAGATCAAGGATGAGCTCCTGATCTTTTCGGGTTCTCAGATAATCCAGCAGCTCATCGACCACCAGCAGGAGCCCTTGTTCAGGAAATATTTCACCGAACCTGGTCATCATGTCTTCAAAAACCCGTTTATGACTGCTAATCGTTCCCGAGTCCGGGAAAACGTAACTCACGCCCATGTTCTCGAGGTGCTCTTCAAGTTCTGCCACCAGAATATCCCTGAGAGACATGGTCGTTGCTCCGATCTCGGTGCGGATGACTTTAAATTTACCAGCAATCTTGTCTGCTTCCGATCTAACGCTTTCGTGGTTTAAGCTGTCAAGCAGGGACGCATCGGCAGCAATACTGGAAATGACAGACATCAAATGCGATTTACCGGTACCGTAATTACCGACTACCAGGATGCCTTTGTTATCGACCGGCTGCTCAAACTGAAGCTGAGGAATTACAAGGCGAACCATTCGCTCTGCCATTTCATCAGAAACCACATAGGTGTTAACCAGCTGATGGGCAGCATTTGTTTTGTCAGCATCGCGCAGCTGAACAACCGATTCTATCGGATCAAATTGAATGAGCTCTCCGTATTTCATGTCAGGTTATCCTCGCTTGCCAACAATGTTGGTTTTTATTGTAAAGGTTCTTGTTTATCAGGTGGCACTGGCCAGAACTAAAGTGTTTCCTTCATAAAGGACACCTCAGGTCTTTAAAATCTACTGTTGCCTCGCCACTCATACTGACAACCAGAGTGTCTGTTAAATCATAACGTCTATATTCGCGGTGGCCTGGTTCCGCATAGGTCAGCCTGTCTTTTTCAAAGGTGCCATTCCAAGATGCCACAACGGTTACATTTCGGGACAATCCCTGCAGCAGGCGCAAAGGATCCTGCTTAAGTTCAACATCAAAAAGGATCTCAATGTTATCCAGAAAAACGTTATCGCCGTTGCCGTTGACTGCCTGTGCTAAAATTTCGGACAGCTTCAGCTGCCGTTGTTTTTCAGTCAGCTCAAGCAGCTTTTTAGAGAGGCACAGATTGATATTGATGGGCCTGGCGTGATGCAGTTTTGCCAAATTCTGAACAACAGAAGTTTTACCAGAACCACCTTTGCCAACAATCAACACAAGACTGTGGTATAGTTCTTCCGCTGCTTTGAGTGATCGTGTCACTTTATTTTCTATTGGCTCTGCCATTCATTACTCATCTGTGATATGAGATGCTGCGCCACCAGCCTCAACCCATGCGTCTACCTGTTCTTTTTTGAATTTCCACAGGCGGCCCATGCGATGAGCGGGCATTCCGTGCTTATTGATCCACTTGTAAACGGTGTCTTTACCGACACCAAGGTGTTTGCATATTTCATCCACTGACAGCCAGCGATCGTTTGTTTCTGCCATGTCTTATACTCCTCCCGGGGACTATTCCCTTATGCTATGACCTCAACAGAGGCAGTTAAGGAAAGCTGCAGATACAGCAATCCCACATTAAATCACCTTGCAAATATATTGAGATGAAAGCCAGAAGTCAAATTTTCTTTGCCGATTTAAGCCGATTTCGTTTTATTTTGATGGATACCAGCGGCTAGAGGATATCTGTTCCGTATTATGGCCGAGGTTGTAATGATACAGCCGTCCGGGCCGGATCAAGTGGTTCGCTGGTTGAAGTGCTGATTAAATAAGACCTTAAAGCGTAACATGAGCCATTTTAAAAATCTGTATTCTCAAATGTTTTTGTTTTCCTTCGTATTCCTCTGTGTTCTTCGCGGTGAAAAAATTGTTTTACCGCTTTTTGCGGAGTGTGAGAATATCACAAATATGTTGCAGAATAGTGTCCTTCACTGTACTTTCAAAGACTGTCACATTATTGTCAACAACAAACTCACTTTCGTGAGTTTTCCCTCTCTCATCAACGAGGAATATCATGCTTTATAAACCCGAGCAGTCTAAGGATAATTGTGGTTTTGGTCTTATTGCGCAGATGGACGGCGTTCCGAGCCACAAACTGGTGCGCACCGCGATTTCCTCTCTCGCACGTATGACTCACCGCGGTGGTATTGCGGCCGACGGCCGCACCGGTGACGGCTGCGGACTGCAGCTGCAGAAACCGAACGTCTTCTTTCAGGCCTATGCCGAAACTCAAGGGTGGAATCTTGGCGGACGGTACGGTATCGGTATGATTTTTCTCAACCGCGATGATACAAAGGCGGCGGAAGAGAAAAAGGTCGTTGAAGAGGAGCTGCGCCGCGAAACCCTTACCATTCTCGGCTGGCGCGATGTCCCGGTGGAACCGTCGGTGCTTGGCGGAATTGCCAAAGAATCGCTGCCGCAGATTGTGCAAATTATTTTCAACGCGCCTTATGGCTGGGGAGCACAGGAGCTGGAACGGCGCCTTTACCTTGTCCGTCGCAAAATTGAAAAGCGTATCGAAGAGGGCGGGGAGTTCTATATCTCCAGCCTCTCCAACCGGGTAATTGTCTATAAGGGCCTCTGTCGGCCAGTGGATCTTCCACTTTTTTACCCGGACCTTGCTGATATCCGCATGCAGTCCGCCATCTGTCTCTTTCACCAGCGGTTTTCCACCAATACCCTTCCCACGTGGGCGCTGGCTCAGCCCTTCCGCCTGCTGGCGCATAACGGCGAGATTAACACCATCACCGGGAATCGTCAGTGGGCACGGGCGCGGGCCTACAAGTTTCGCTCCCGGCTGCTGCCGGATATGCTTGATGGTGCTCCTTTTGTCAATGAGACCGGTTCAGACTCGCTTTCCCTTGATAATATGCTTGACGTGTTCCTCGCTGGCGGCATGGACCTTTTCCGTGCCTTTCGCCTGCTGATCCCGCCCGCCTGGCAGAATCATCCGGATATGGATCCTGATCTGCGTGCCTTCTACGACTTCAACTCCATGCACATGGAGCCGTGGGACGGCCCTGCCGGGGTTGTCATGAGTGACGGTCGTTTTGCAGCCTGCGGTCTTGACCGTAACGGGCTGCGACCGGCGCGATATGTGGTCACTACCGACGGGCTCATTACCCTCGCCTCGGAAGTGGGGATTTGGGACTACGAGCCGGACGAAGTTGTAGAAAAGGGACGGGTTGGACCAGGCGAACTGCTGGTTATCGACACCCGTACCGGCAAAAGGTGGACCTCCTGGGATATTGATCAGGAGCTGAAGCGTCGTCATCCTTATCGCAAGTGGATGGAGGAAAACTGTCAGATTCTGCCACCGTTTGATACTGATCCCACCCAGAAAGTCGGGCGACAGTGTTTTGATGAGGATACCCTGAAGGTCTACCAGAAGCTTTTCGGACTGACTACGGAAGAGATTGAGCAGGTCGTGCAGGTGCTTGCCGAAACGGGGCAGGAGGCGATCGCCTCCATGGGCGATGATACGCCGATGGCGGTACTTTCACAGCGTCGGCGTAACTTTTGCGACTATTTCCGCCAGCGCTTTGCTCAGGTGACCAATCCGCCCATTGACCCGTTACGTGAGAAACACGTGATGTCGCTGGAGATCTGCATCGGCCGTGAGGAAAATGTTTTTGATGAGGGCCAGGGGTATGCCCGTCGTCTGCTCTTCCCTGCACCAGTGCTGGTGCGTTCCGAAGTGGATGCTCTGCTTGCCCTGGATAAAAAGGATTACGACCATGCCTGGTTCGACCTCACCTATAAGCCGGAAGAGGGGTTGAAAGAGGCGCTGGCACGGGTTGCTGCAGAGGCGGTGGAGAAGGCAAAAAATGGTGCAGTTCTGCTCATGCTCACCGACCGTAATATCTCAGAGGATAAACTGGTTATCCCGTCAGTCATGGCGGTTGGACTGTTGCAGCGGCTGTTGATGGAAAATAATCTGCGCTGTGATGTGAACATCGTTGTTGAGACAGGTATTACCCGCGATCCACATCACTTTGCCGTGCTGCTCGGCGTTGGTGCTACCGCTGTCTATCCTTATCTCGTCTATGAAACCATCGACAAACTTGTCGCCGATGGAATCATTAAAATGGATCTCAAGAAGGCGATTTGCAACTACCGCAAGGGGATCAACAAGGGACTGATGAAGATTCTCTCCAAGATGGGAATCTCCACCCTCGCTTCCTATCGCTGTGCGCAGCTCTTTGAGGCGGTCGGACTTGATGATGACCTGACCGGGTTCTGTTTCGGAGAGCTCATCAGTCGAGTTGGCGGTGCCGGTTTTGCTGAATTTCAGCAGGAGCATATTGACCGCGCGAAATTCGCCTGGCGGCAGTTGCACAAGCCGCTGGCCCGCGGTGGTCACTTCAAATATATCTACGGGGGGGAATATCACTGCTACAACCCCGATGTGGTCACGACCCTGCGCACAGCGGTGCGCACCGGCAGTTTTGAGGAGTATCAGAAATATTCACGCTTTGTCTCGGAACGGGAACCAGCCTGCTTTCGTGATCTGCTCGGTCTGAAGAAGGTGAAGAATCCACTGCAGCTTGACGAGGTGGAACCGGCAGAGAATTTCTACAGCCGCTTTGACTCTGCGGCCATGTCCATTGGTGCACTGAGTGCGGAGGCGCATGAGGCGCTGGCCATCGGCATGAACCGTCTCGGCGGCTATTCCAACAGCGGTGAAGGTGGGGAAGATCCGGCTCGTTACGGCACAGAAAAAGTGTCGAAGATCAAACAGATCGCTTCCGGTCGCTTTGGGGTTACCCCGGAATATCTGGTCAATGCCGAGGTCATTCAGATTAAGATGGCACAGGGTGCCAAGCCTGGCGAGGGCGGCCAGCTTCCTGGGCATAAGGTGACGAAACAGATCGCCGAACTGCGCTTCGCTGTCCCTGGTGTCACCCTTATTTCGCCGCCGCCGCATCATGATATCTATTCCATTGAAGACCTTGCTCAGCTTATCTTTGACCTCAAACAGGTCAACGACCATGCGCAGATCAGTGTCAAACTGGTTTCAGAGCCGGGAGTCGGCACTATTGCTGCGGGGGTGGCCAAGGCCAATGCCGACATGATTACTATCTCCGGCTATGATGGCGGCACCGGTGCCAGTCCGCTTACCTCAGTGAAATATGCGGGCAGTCCGTGGGAGCTGGGGCTGGTTGAGGCGCAACAGGCGCTGGTGGAAAACAATTTGCGACATAAGGTGCGCCTGCAGGTGGACGGTGGTCTGAAGACAGCAACGGATGTCGTCAAGGCTGCGATTTTCGGCGCAGAGAGCTTCGGCTTTGGTACCGGCCCGCTGATTGCGCTCGGTTGCCGTTACCTGCGTATATGCCACCTCAACAACTGCGCCACCGGCATCGCCACCCAGGATGAGACCCTGCGCCGGGAGTTTTTTAAAGGGGTGCCGAACATGGTGATGAACTACTTCAAGTTTCTCGTACGGGAGACGCGGATGCTGCTCGCCGAGCTTGGTGTTGTTCATCTCACAGATCTCATCGGTCGTACTGACCTGCTTGAGCAACTCGAAGGAAGAACTGACCGGCAGCGCAAGCTTAATCTCAAGCCGCTGCTTGAGACCGCGACGCCGCAGATTCCCGGCGCGCTCTTTTATAAAGAAAAGAACGTGTCCCTGGATCGTGGCGAACTTAATCTGCAGATCGCCGAGCAGTTTCGCGAGGCGGTGGTTAGCCGCAGCGGAGGCTCAGGCAGCTTTACCATCCAGAATACCGATCGTACCGTCGGTGGGCGCCTCAGTGGTATCATTGCCGAGCACCACGGCAACAAGGGGATGGCGAACGATATCATCACTCTGCATTTCAACGGTTCAGCGGGGCAGAGTTTTGGTGCCTTCAACGCTGGCGGTCTGCACATGGTGCTCACCGGCGACGCCAATGACTATGTGGGCAAAGGAATGGCCGGCGGCCGGCTGGTTATCCGGCCACCCATGGGAGTCAGCTACAAAAGCCACGAAGCGGCGATCATCGGCAACACCTGCCTCTATGGTGCCACCGGTGGACGCCTCTTTGCCGCCGGACGGGCCGGGGAGCGTTTTGCCGTACGTAACTCCGGCGCCCGTGCTGTTGTCGAGGGGGTGGGGGATAACTGCTGCGAATATATGACCCGTGGCCATGTCACTATTCTTGGGGGCACCGGTGTTAACTTCGGTGCCGGGATGACCGGGGGGTTTGCCTATGTGCTTGATGAAAGTGGCCAGCTTGAAGGGCGTATTAACCCCGAACTGGTGGAGGTTGTTTCTCTCACCGGTCTGCCGGTTTTACAGGAGCACCTGCGCAGCGTCATCAACTGGCACTTTCAGGAGACCGGCAGCCTGCGGGCGGAGCATATCCTTGAGGGCTTTGATGAACATTTTGTTGAGCTCTTCAAACTGGTGAAACCGAAGACCAGTGATGTAGCAACGCTTCTCGGTCGTCGAGATCACGGCGCAGAGGAGGCCCTGGCCGTCACCCAGTAAACGCGATTCTAACCCGGAACGATTTCCAGCAGCCGCACGATGGAGACTTTATTATGAAGCATAATGTTTTTCAATTTCTCGAAGTAGAGCGGGTTGAACCGCAAAAAAAGCGCATTGAAAGGCGCCGACACGAATTTGTTGAGATTTATAAGCCCTTTCAGGAACTCCAGGCACGTAACCAGGCAGAACGCTGTCTTGACTGCGGCCTTCCGTACTGCGAGTGGCGCTGTCCGCTGCACAACTACATCCCGGACTGGCAAAAACTGTTGACAGCAGGTCGTATTGTCGAGGCGGCGGAGTTGTGTCATCAGACAAATTCTCTGCCCGAGGTGTGCGGTCGGGTCTGCCCGCAGGACCGGCTTTGTGAAGGGGCCTGCACACTGCACGATGATTACGGTGCGGTGACCATCGGCAGCAACGAAAAATATATCGTTGATACGGCCTTCGCCATGGGCTGGCGGCCGGATTTGAGCAAGGTGAAGCCCACTGGCAAAAAGGTGGCAATAATCGGGGCCGGTCCTGCGGGACTGGGCTGTGCCGATGTGCTGGTGCGTAACGGCGTGGCGCCGACCGTCTTTGATATCCATCCCGAGATTGGAGGTCTGCTCACCTTTGGCATACCTTCTTTCAAGCTGGATAAGAAGGTGATGGAGCTGCGGCAGGAAATCTTTGTTGAGATGGGCATCGGGTTTGAGCTCGGTGTGGAGATTGGTGTCGATAAACCCTTTGAGGAGCTGCTCAATGAGTATGATGCGGTCTTTGTCGGGGTGGGAACCTATACCCCGATGTCCGCGAGGCTGAAAAATGAGGATGCCGACGGGGTGTATAATGCCCTCGACTTTCTGATAGGCAATATTGATCACCTTATGGGTGGCAGACGCGACCGTTTCCCCTGGATCAATATGGAAGGACAGCAGGTTGTCGTGCTTGGCGGCGGGGATACCGCCATGGACTGTTTGCGCACTTCCATTCGCCAGGGAGCGAAAAAGGTGAGTTGTGCCTACCGTCGTGATCGGACTAATATGCCTGGTTCAGTAAAAGAAGTGGGCAATGCCGAGGATGAGGGCGTTGAATTTCTGTGGAATCTGCAGCCGCTTGGAATTACTCTCGGGGCGGATGGCCGGGTAAACGGTGTGGAGGTTATTTCAACGGAACTTGGTGAGCCGGATGAGCGCGGCCGTCGGAGACCAGAGCCGGTGGCTGGAAGTGAAAAGACCTTACCGGCAGACGCAGTGATAATGGCCTTTGGTTTTCGGCCCAGCCCACCCGCTTTTCTTGTGGAGAACGGGGTTACGCTGGATGACTGCAGGCGGATTGTGGCTCCGGTGACGGCGACGTTCGCCGGTCAGACTGCGAACGAAAAGGTCTTTGCCGCAGGGGATGCGGTGAGTGGTTCTGACCTGGTTGTAACCGCTATCGCCGGTGGACGGGCAGCGGCGAAGGGCATTCTGCATTATCTCGAGGTTTAAGTGGCGGGTTCTGTGACGAGTGATATTTTTATGGTGACGTCATGAAATTGAAACAGCCCCTTATCTCTCGTCTGGTCATCGCCTTTTTCACTTTGCTGTGTGCGACTCTTCTTGGCAGCATCCTTGGTTCCATGCTTACGGATCACAGTTTGATCCATTCGTGGGGTTCCTTCGGTGCCGTGGGAAGGGAGATCGGCAGGGCGATTCTGGTCCTGCCGTATCTCTGGCTTGGAGTGGTGCGGGTGACGCGGGGAACAGGATTACTCTTTGGTGAACTGACCTGTATCTTCTATCTTTCCACCGGACGGGGACGACACCTGCTGCTTGCCGCAGGGTTGCAGCTGGTGAAGTTTATTATCTTCTCATCCCTGACCATTTCTGTGGGAACCTCTTTCTGATAAAACTGTGTTGTTCACTGGAATTTTTTATATGCATGCAGCTATAGCCGGTTTCACCCTTGCACTCAGCCTTATTCTTGCCATTGGTGCACAAAATGCCTTTATCCTCAAGCAGGGATTGAAACGGGAGTATGTTTTCCCTCTCTGCCTGTTTTGCGCACTTTCTGATGCCATTCTTATCAGCGTCGGTGTGTTCGGTTTTGGCTTTATCTCCTCAAAAATCAGCTTTTTTATACCGCTGGCACGCTGGGCGGGATTTCTCTTTCTGTTTTTCTACGGCGCGCGCAGTTTCTACAGCGCATGGAAGAGTGATGAGGCTCTGGGGGAGGGGGCTGAGAGTCGCGGCACCCTTACTTCAGCGTTGCTCACCTGCCTGGCATTCACCTGGTTCAATCCCCATGTCTACCTTGATACGGTGGTGCTGATTGGCTCCATCTCCACCCGCTGGCCACAGCATCAGGGGGCTTTTGCTCTTGGCGCAATGAGTGCCTCCTTCATTTTTTTCTTTACCCTTGGCTACGGTGCCCGTCTGCTGGCCCCGCTCTTTCGCAGGCCGGTGTCGTGGCGGGTTCTTGACTTCATTATCGGTTGCGTTATGTGGTGGATTGCCTTTAGTCTCCTGAAGAACTGACGGGAGACGGGAGACGGGAGACGGGAGACGGGAGACGGGAGACGGGAGACAGGAGACGGGAGACAGGAGACAGGAAAAAGCAAAAGACGGAACAGCGAAAAACTTTTTGCCAAAGGAAAGCTCTAAACATTCGAATAAAGGCAAAAAAAATTAAACAGAGAATTGCTACCAGTTTTATTCCATGCGTTATACCCCGTTTTGTATCCTGTTTATCCATTCATGGTTACAAACGACAAAAGGAACCACGAATGGACACGAATAAACACGAATTATTACTGAAAAAACCATAAGAAAATGCCCTTGTGGTTGAATTCGGTATGTTCTCATGCTCCTGGTAAACCACGGAAGACACGGAAAGCACGGAATATGAGAACGTAAAACGCTCAACCCCGACTTTCGGATGAGTCCCAAAGTTGATTAATACTCCTGGTGCATTGTACGGCTTAACTTCGAATACAAACGTTTGCGTTGCCCCTGTTCGTGAAAATTCGTGCCTATTCGTGGTTACAAACTACAGAAGGAACCACGAATGGACACGGATAAACACGAATTATTACTCATTCGTCATCGCCAAAAAAAGATATCTGAAGGTGGAGTCCCGGAGAGGGCGTTCAGTCGAGCGGTTCCGCCTGCTGCGATGGGAAGCTGGCCAGACTTACTCCGCTGAGTACCAGTACTCCACCGAAAAGGACTACGAGATGGACGGCCTCTCCGAGCAGCATCCAGGAGAGCAGGACGGAGAAGACGGGAACAAGATTGATGAAGATTCCGGCGCGGCTCGCACCGGCGGTTTCGATGCCCTGATAGTAGAGCGAAAAACCCACGGCGGTGCCGAAGACACCGAGATAGACAACATTTGCCCACACCTGCCAGGGAAGAGTTGGCAGGCTGGTGAGAAGACCGTCCCGGCAGGCGAGGGGAAAGAGCATGGCGGAGCCGACGATTGATGTCCAGCAGATGGTGTGCAGTGGGGAGAGATGACGCAGAACCAGCCGCCCGGCAAGGGTGAAGGCGCTCCAGCTGGCCACGCAGCCGAGGAGGAATATTTCGCCCATACCGAAACTGCCGCTGCCGGGGAAGGTGAGGGGATGCCCGTTGGTAATGACGAGCACCGTGCCAAGGAGGGAGATAAGTACCCCGATAATTTTGCGCAGTGAGGCCTTTTCCATGCCGGTGAGGATGGTGATGAAGATAATTACCAGCGGGGTGGAAGCTATAAAGAGCGAGGCGTGCCCGGCGTTGATATAACGCAGGCCGTTGAAGAAGCAGATATTGTAGGCAAAGACACCGGTTGCTCCAAGGATAATGAGGGGAAACCACGCTTTTTTCGGGGGCAGGGAGAGACTCTTTCCGCTGATAAGGATAATGCCGATCAGTGACAGGGAGGCGATGGTAAAGCGCAGAAAGGCTGAGACCGACGGCGTCGCTTCTCCGGCGAGGAGACGCGCGCTGATAAAGGTCCCGGCCCAGAGCAGCATGGTAAAAACGAGCAAGAGGAAAAGGCGTACTGTCATTTCGTCTCAACCGTCTTCGGAAACATGCAGGCATTCATGACATTTTTTACCTCGTCAATATCACTGAGCCTGCCATATACAGTGATGACATCACCGGCCTGCAGCTGTGTCTCGCTGCGCGGAATGACCAGCTGTTCACCCCGGCGGATTGAGACCAGACTCACCGTGTCGGGAATAGTGATATCTTTGATCTTCGCCATGTTGCAGTTGTCCTCTTCTCTCAGTACAAACTCCATATATCCAGCTTCTTTCTGCTTGCGCAGTGTCGCCTGACTCTCAGTGAGTTCTCCGCGCTGCCTGCGTACGACACCCACGTCGTAGGCGCGGAGGATGTCGGAGCGGCTGATAATCCCGCAAAGGCGATCACCGTTGCCGCGCTCGACAACCGGCAGACGGGCAAGGTCACGGGGGGACATCTTCTGAATGGCAACCCAGATCGGCTCATCGGGGAACATGACCGCAATATCCTTTTTCGCGAGGTCGGCAACGGTGAGTCCGCGCGGATTGAAATCTGCATGGTCCTGGGCAATGCGCACATCGCCGAGGGTGATAATGCCCCACAGTCGGCTCTCGTCATCCATTACCGGAAAGCTGCGCAGAGAAGTTTCCTGGAAGAGGCCCATCAGTTCGGAGAAACTCGCATCTTTGCTGATGGTGACGGGATGGGTACGCATGACCTCGCTCACCTTTACCCCCTGCATAATATCCATGTCACGGCCCTCATAGAAACGGATACCGCGTTTGGCCAGTTTGATGGTATAGATCGACTCCTGATGCAGCCACTGGGAGAAGTAACTCGCCGAAACCCCGGCAACCATCAGGGGGAGAATCAGGCCGTAATCGCCACTCATCTCAAAGACGATGAGCATGGCTGTCAGCGGGGCGTGGGCGGTGGCGGAAAAGAGGGCGGCCATGCCAACCAGGGCAAAGGGCCCGACCTGCAGATTCATCTCGGGAAACCAGTTGCTGAAGAGGTGACCGAGCACACCGCCGAGCATGGCACCGGTGAAAAGTGAGGGGGCGAATACGCCACCGGAATTCCCGGAGCCGAGGGTCATGGATGTGGCGATCGGTTTGAGAATCACCATCGCGCAGAGAATCCACAACAGAGTGCCGCCGCTGATTGCCTGCTCAATTCCCGCGAAGCCCGCGCCGTACATCTGCGGGATGGGAACGTTGAGATAGCCGGTGTGTGGTCCCGGATGGGGAAACTGCAGGCCGGGAAGCTGCATGTACATATAACCAAGACCCCCGAGCAGTACGCTGCCGATGGCCGGTTTGAAGATCTGGGGAAATTTCCAGTTATCGAAGATGTTTTCACTGAAGTCAAGCATCTTGATGAACATCACTCCGACCAGCGCTGCCACCAGACCGAGGACAAGGTAGAGAAAGATCTCCGGCATGGAGTTCATGGCATATTCAGGCACATCAAAGGCGGACTGACTGCCGATGATGCTGCGGCTGACGACCGAGGCGGTGACCGCAGAGATGACCACGTTGCCGAAGTTGCGCAACTCCAGGCCGCTCATCAAAACTTCTACGGAGAAGATTACCCCGGCGATGGGAGCGTTGAACGTGGCGGCGACCCCCGCAGCGGCCCCGCAGGCGACAAGGTTGCGGATTCGTTCATCGGAGAGTTTCAGCAGCTGGCCGATGGAGGAACCAAAGGCAGAACCCACCTGAATAATCGGGCCTTCACGGCCTGCGGAACCGCCTGTGCCGATGCAGAGGGAGGATGCCAGAATCTTGGCCGCCGCAACGCGGCCGCGGATACGCCCGCCGCGCATGATGAGTGCCGTCATTACCTCAGGAACACCGTGGCCTTTGGCCTCGGAGGCGAAGAGAATCAATGGACCAACGAGCAGACCGCCTATGATGGGAACAATAAGATAAACCCAGTTGCCGATGAAGGCGAAATGGTCGTGGATGCCGCCATAGGAGAAACGCTGGATGGCGAAAATCAGTTTGACAAAGAGAACAGAGGCGAGTCCCGTAATGGCGCCGATGAAAATACTGAGGACGAGAAGGAAGAGCCCCGCAGGAGGTGATATGCGCTCAAAGCGGGCGCTGAAGCCGAGTTTTGAACTCATGGTAAAAAATACCGCAGGTGGAGTTTCTGTGAGGCAAAGCTGTTTCCAGACACCGCATCGAACAAAAACTGCAGGAATGAGTGAGAGGATACTTCGGCGTAATTGCCGAAAAATCCGAAAGAACTCTCTTTATTAAATCTTTTTTTAAAATCCTTCAAGGTGTATTGATCAGCTGAGAGGCCCCCCGCAGACGAGGCCTCTCAGCTGATCAATATCGCTGTCTCAGGTGAAACTGAGCGCTTTTCTGGCTTCCTGCTGCATGATCATGTCAAGGACAACCAGTGCTGCCATCGATTCGACGATGGGAATGGCCCGTGGTACGACGCAGGGGTCATGCCGGCCTTTGGCGGCCAGCTCGACGGCCTTTCCGTCAAAATCTACCGTCTGCTGGGGCAGGGAGATGGTGGCCGGCGGCTTGAAGGCAATGCGCAGGGTGATGTCTTCCCCATTGGAGATTCCTCCCTGGGTGCCACCGGAGTTGTTGCTTTTTGTACCAAGGCTTTTCCCCTTCAGGATAAAAGGATCGTTGTGCTGTGAGCCTTTGAGGGTGGTGCCGGCAAAGCCGGAGCCGACCTCGAAGCCCTTGGTGGCGGGGATGGCGAGCATGACGTGGGCCAGCTCCGCTTCGAGTTTGTCGAAAGTCGGTTCGCCGATGCCTGCCGGCACTCCGCGGATAACGCAGCCGACTACACCGCCAATGGAATCTCCCTCGTCCTTCAGTTCGCCCACTCGTTTCTCCATCAGCCCGGCAGCCTTCTCATCGGGGCAGCGAATGGTTGTACGGTCTACCTCGTCACGGGTGATGGTTCCAGAATGAACTGTATCCACACCTGCGACGATATCGCCGACGCTTTCCACCCAGGCGACAATCTCAATGCCAAATTTTTCCCGCAGTACCTTGTCTGCCACGGCACCGGCTGCCACTGAACCGATGGTTTCGCGTGCGGAGGAGCGACCGCCGCCGGATGAGGCACGAATGCCATATTTCGTCTGGTAGGTGTAATCGGCGTGGGAGGGGCGGGGAATGTGGCTCATCTCGCTGTAGTCGCCGGGGCGCTGGTCTTTGTTATTGACCCGCAGGGCAATGGGTGTCCCGAGGGTTTTGCCGTGTTCGGTGCCGGAGAGGATCATCACCTGATCCGCTTCCTGGCGATCGGTGGAGAGGGCGCTTTGTCCCGGGCGGCGGCGATTGAGTTGTGGCTGGATGTCATCTTCGCTGAGTTCAAGCCCTGGAGGGCAGCCATCGATAACCACCCCCACAGATCTGCAGTGGGATTCGCCAAATGTTGTTATGGAAAAGAGTTTTCCGAAATTGCTGGACATATTTCTGCTCCTGTAAAATTGCTGAAAGATTCTTTGGGGTACCTTGAAACCTGAAGCTCCAGGGAATATGGAACTATACAGTAGAGCAGGACGAAAAAAAAGTCTGTGCAGGGATACTGGTGTGAACTTTCAGAAACTGTTCGCGAAAAAAAATGCAGATGTGATTTTTTCCCAGTTGTCTGTCTTTCTAAAAAGGATAGATTACTTTTTTTTCATCCTTATACAGTAGGTACCTTGAATAATTTTGTATTTCGTTCATATTCGAGGCACAGCAGAAAATTTATCCGCCTGTACCTTCGATATCGAAGTCTGGCGCTTCCCTCCAGGGATATTTTTTTGACTGGAACAAAAAAGATGGGCGATTATGCAAGATGCCCTTATTTTCTGCACTGCCCGATTTGTTGTTGAAGATTCGGAGCGTGCACCCTTTACGAGGTAATTTTTTATGTTTCTTCCCACAACACGGCAGGAGATGGACGAGCTCGGCTGGGATCGTCCAGATATTATTCTTGTCAGCGGCGATACCTGGATTGATTCTCCTTTTATGGGGATTGCTCTTATCGGCCACCATCTCACTGCGCATGGATTCAAGGTGGCGATACTTGCTCAACCGGATATCGACAGCTCTGCAGATATCTCCCGCCTCGGCGAGCCGACCCTCTTTTGGGGGGTGACCGGTGGTGCGGTGGATTCCATGGTTGCCAACTACACAGCTTCCGGCAAACGTCGTCAAAGGGACGATTACACCCCCGGCGGTGACAACACCCGCCGGCCCGACCGGGCAGTGATCACATATACCAACCTCATTCGCCGCTGGTTCAAGAACACGGTGCCCATCCTTCTCGGCGGGATTGAGGCGAGCCTGCGGCGCATTGCCCACTACGACTCCACCAGCCGCAAAATGCGGCGTTCCATTCTTCTTGATGCCAAGGCGGATTACCTTATCTTTGGTATGGGGCACAACAGTGCTCTCGAGTTTGCCTGTGCTCTGCGTGACGGAGAGTCGATTGAAGGGATTCGCGGGCTGGCCCGAATTCTTGATGAACCGCGCGGACTTGAACTGCCTTCCTTTGAAGAGACACGGGACAGTATGGCGGCATACGCCCGCAGCTTTGAGCTCTTCTATAATAATATGGACGCCATCACTGCCAAACCGCTCTGTCAGAAATATGGCAATCGCTGGCTGGTGCTGTCTGTACCACCTCTGCCCTCAACGCGGGAGGAGATGGATGCACTGCATGATCTCCATTACGAACGGGCGGTACATCCCTTCTATGCACAACAGGGTGAGGTGCGTGCAATGGAGACCCTGCGTTTTTCCATTCCCTCGCACTACGGCTGTTATGGCGAGTGTAACTTCTGCTCAATAGCGGTGCACCAGGGGCGGACGGTGAGCAGTCGGAGTAAAGAGTCGATTGTTCGGGAGGCAAAGTTGATGGCGGCGCAGCCGGATTTCAAGGGATATATTCATGATCTCGGTGGCCCTACCGCCAACATGTATGGTTTTGAGTGCCAGAAAAAACTGAAGAAGGGTGCCTGTGCCGACCGGCGCTGCCTCTATCCGACGGTTTGCCCTTCTCTGCGGCCGGATCACGGCGCACAGCTTGATCTGCTGGCCGCAGTTGAGGCGATAGAGGGGGTGAAGAAAGTTTTTGTCAGTTCAGGCATCCGTCAGGATCTCATCTTCGCCGATCACAAAAACGGGACGCGCTATATGCGGAAGCTCTGTCATGACCATGTCTCCGGTCAGTTGAAACTTGCTCCAGAGCATACCAGCAAAAAAGTGCTGCGACTGATGGGGAAACCTGAGATGGAGGAACTTCTGAAGTTTAAGAAAGAGTTTGACCGTCTCTCAAAAGAGGCCGATAAAAAACAGTTCCTCACCTACTATTTCATCGCTGCACATCCTGGCTGTACTCTGCGGGATATGGAGGAGACCCGGGTGTTCTGTCATGAAAAGTTGGGAATGACACCAGAGCAGGTGCAGATCTTCACACCGACACCCTCCACATGGTCCACCCTGATGTATGCCACGGGGCGTGACTTTCAGACTGGTGAAAAGATCTTTGTGGAGCGCGATACTGCCCGTAAAGAGAAACAGAAGGGGGCACTGGTTGCCCGGTCGAGAGCGGGGAAGTTTCCTCCTCGGCGGCAGGGAAAAAATGTTCAAAAAACGCAGGGAAAGAGCGGTCCCGCAGCGCGGGTTTTAGAACAAAAGAGAAACCGGAAGCTGAAGAAAAAAGAGTGAGTTCTTTTATGAAGCAGTTTTCTTCGCAGGCAATATGCCTGCTGCAAAAAATTCCGGCAGGGCGGGTTGCCACCTATGGCGACATTGCCACTCTTGCTGGAAATCCCCGGGGTGCCAGGCAGGTTTCCCGGCTCCTCTCTTCCTCCGCCGGGAAATACAATCTTCCCTGGCATCGTGTCGTGAACAGGGAGGGAAAAGTCTCCCCCCGCAGTTCGGGAGAACATCTCTGGCAGCGTCAGCTTCTTGAAGAAGAAGGCATTGTATTTGATGCCGGCGGCTGTATTGATTTTACCCGCTTCGGCTGGGACGGCAGCTGAAAGGGCATTGTCACTTTTTTTTTGCTGGTAATTTGCCCCACCATCGTCTATGTTGCAGGATTATTTTTCGTAAATTTTCCCCCTTTTGCGGGAGGATAACTGGTTGTAAGGTGGGAGTTACAGGGAGGCTGTGGCTCTTCCGGGAACCTTGAATAATTGATATCTCTATCAGTTTCTTTGCAGCAATCGAAAGTTTTTCTCCGGAATATTAAGCAGATACCTGTAGAGAATCTTTTTGCTGTATCCTGAATCCGAGCGGAATTTCTCATTTTTTCACTCCCCCTTTTTCTTTCTAAAAGCGCGGTCGGAGCCACCGGCCAATAACGTTGTAGAGGTTAGCAGATGAACAAGGATTTGTCCAAAGTACGTAACATCGGGATCAGTGCTCATATTGATTCAGGGAAAACGACCCTGACAGAGCGGATTCTTTTCTATACTAACAGAATTCATGCCATCCATGAGGTTCGTGGTAAAGATGGTGTCGGCGCAACAATGGACTCCATGGAACTCGAGCGGGAGCGCGGTATTACCATTCAGTCTGCTGCCACACACTGTACCTGGAAAAATATTGACATTAATATTATTGACACCCCCGGCCATGTTGACTTCACCGTGGAAGTGGAGCGCGCGCTGCGTGTTCTCGACGGAGCGGTGCTGATTCTTGACTCCGTTGCGGGTGTGCAGTCCCAGTCCATCACTGTTAATCGGCAGATGACCCGCTATAATGTTCCCCGCATTGCTTTCATCAACAAATGTGACCGTACCGGTGCAAATCCCTATAAAGTTACCGGCATGCTGCGGGACAAACTCGACCTCAACGCCCACCTGGTGCAGATGCCCATTGGCCTTGAAGCCAACCTCCAGGGCATGGTCGATCTCATTCTTATGAAGGCGGTTTATTTTGATGGTGACAACGGGGAAAACATCCGTATGGAAGAAATCCCCGCAGAGATGGCCGATGAGGCCGCTGAACGCCGTGAGGCTCTGCTCGAAGAGGTCTCCATGTACTCCGAAGAGCTGATGGAAGCTCTGCTTGAGGGAAGTGATAATATCGATCCCGCACTTATCTACAGCGCCATCCGCCGGGGTACTATTGATCTTGAATTCACCCCTGTCATGATGGGTTCCGCCTACAAAAACAAGGGTGTACAACTGCTGCTTGAGGCTGTCGAACTTTTCCTGCCCTCCCCGACTGATATTACCAACAACGCTCTTGACTTGAACGATGGGGAGAAAGAGTTCGCAGTTACCAATAATCCGGAAGATCCCCTTATCATGCTGGCCTTCAAACTGGAAGACGGACGTTATGGCCAGTTGACCTATGTGCGCACCTATCAGGGTGAACTGCACAAGGGTGACACCGTGATTAACAGCCGTACCGGGAAAAAGGTTCGTGTTGGTCGTCTCTGCCGGATGCATTCCGATGAGATGGAAGAAATCGATGAGTGTGGTTCTGGCGACATCGTCGCCCTGTTTGGAGTTGACTGTGCCTCTGGTGATACCTTCACCACTGAAGGTATAAACGTTTCCATGACCTCCATGCACATCCCCGAACCGGTTATCTCGCTTGCCATTGTTCCGGCGGATAACAAGGCTCAGGTCAACATGTCCAAGGCGTTGAACCGTTTTACCAAGGAAGACCCAACGTTCAAAACCTTCGTTGACCATGAAACCGGTGAGACTATTATCTCCGGGATGGGTGAGCTGCATCTTGAGGTTTATATTGAACGGATGAAGCGTGAATACCAGGCTGAGGTTGCGGTTGGTGCCCCGCAGGTTGCCTATCGTGAAACTATCAGCCAGCATGCTGACTTCAACTACACCCACAAGAAACAGACCGGTGGTTCCGGTCAGTTCGGTCGCGTTGCCGGTTTTATGGAGCCGATGGAAGAGGGTGATTACGAGTTTGTTGACAAGATCGTCGGTGGTTCCATTCCCCGCGAATTCATCAGCTCCTGTGATAAAGGTTTTCAGAAGTCGATGATAAAAGGTGCACTCTGTGGTGCTCCGATTGTCGGTGTCCGCTGTACGGTAAATGACGGTTCCTTCCATGCCGTTGACTCTTCCGACGTTGCCTTCCAGCTCGCATCTGCAGGGGCTTTCCGTGAGGGCTACATGAAGGCAAAACCGACCATTATGGAGCCGATCATGAAAGTTGCGGTTGAAGTCCCCAGTGAGTTTCAGGGTCCTGTAATGGGTTCTATCAATCAGCGTCGCGGTATGATTATCGGGACGAACGAAGATGGCAGTTATTCTGTTATTGAGGCCGAGGTCCCGCTCTCTGAAATGTTTGGTTATTCCACCAATCTGCGCTCACTTACTCAGGGTAAGGCTGAGTTTACCATGGAATTTGCCAACTTTAAGCCGGTTCCGAAAAGCGTTGGAGATGAACTGATCAAGAAATATGAAGAAGAACGTAAGAACGGCTGATTTCAACGCTTGAACACGGTATTCCTGATATTTTTTGTGTCAGGGAGTAGACTATAAGAATGTCTCCCGCTGCTCCACCTGGTGAAGTCTTATGCGGGAGCTATCCATTATAAATGAGGTAACTCATGGGAAGTCAATTGAACGAGAAAGCCCCCCTGCACGCGCTGGATATCAGCGCCTCAACACAAGACCCCTCCATCGGCCTGGTCATAGCCCGCGCCGGTCTTGGGAAGACTGCTATTCTGGTACAGTTTGCTCTGGACAATATGCTTCAGGGAAATAAGGTACTGCACGTTGCCATCGGTGCAGGTGTGGAAAAGACCCGTACCTGGTATGAAGATCTGCTGCGTACCATCAACGGCGAGGATATTGAAGAGATCCCCGGGATCATGAAGCAGCGCATGATCATGACCTTTCAAGAGAGCTCTTTCTCCAAAGCTCTGCTTGCCGAGCGTTTTAATGACCTGGTGGATCAGGACATTTTCAGCCCGGACTGTTTGATTATTGATGACTATGATTTCGAAAACTGTTCCCGTTCTGACCTGGAAGAGTTGATTGCCTTTATCAAAGAGCGCAATCTGCAGATGGCATGGTTCTCTGCCACCAGTCATCGCGAGGATGACCGGAAGAGTGCTTCCGGTGTTCCGGCACCCTGTAATGAAATCGAAGACCTCTTTAACAACGTACTGTTCATCAGCCCGGCGGAAAAAGAGATTACTCTGGATATTCTCAAGAGCGATTCCTCCAAGGTGAAGGTTGGAACCTCACTTCACCTGGATCCCTCCACCATGCTGATCAAGAAGGGCTGATTTTTCGCCCTTCGATGGTGTCTTTGAAAGGGGCAGAGCGTTCTTTAAGGACGTTCTGCCCTTTTTTATTATTCCCCTTTTTTCCCTCCAACCCTGAACAGGCTATGAAATTTCGTCCCTGTATTGATCTTCACGACGGTGTTGTCAAACAAATTGTCGGTGGTTCACTGACCGACACTGCCATCCCCGATACCAACTTTGTTGCCGAAAAGCCGCCAGCCTGGTTTGCCGAACTCTACCGCCGGGATACTTTGACCGGAGGGCATATTATCAAGCTTGGCGCAGGGAATGACACTGCGGCAAAAGAGGCGCTGGCGGCCTGGCCGGGAGGAATGCAGCTCGGCGGCGGTGTCAACGCTGAAAATGCCGCCAGCTGGATTGAGGCCGGGGCATCTCATGTTATTGTCACCTCTGCAGTCTTTAAGGACGGTGAAATTGATATGGAAAGTCTCAGGAAAATTGTTGACGCGGTGGGGGCGGAACGACTGGTTCTGGACCTCAGTTGTCGCCGGAAAGCTGATGATTACTATATCGTCACCGACCGCTGGCAGAAGTTTACAAAGGTGGTGGTAAACAGCAGCATATTACAGGAGCTGTCGGCATTTTGCGCCGAATTCCTTATTCATGCGGTGGATGTGGAAGGGAAGTGCCGGGGGGTAGAGCGGGAGCTGGTTGCCCGCCTCGGCCGACTCTCCCCAATTCCCGCCACCTACGCGGGGGGAATAAGCTGCAGGGAAGATATTCATCTTATTGAGGAGCTGGGCGGCGGTCGCCTCGACTACACCGTTGGCAGCGCTCTTGATATCTTTGGTGGTAGCGGGCTGCACTACAGTGAGGTTGCTGCCTCCTCCAGGTGAGTTTTTTCACGGTACTCTTTACTCGTCGTGGACCTTCCCGCGCATTTTTTTTACCCGGCTGCGGTGGTTTTTTCCCCGCAGCCGTTTCTCTTTCGATGCCCGTCCCGGCCGGGTCGGACGTCTTTTCTTGAGTGTAATCGCCACACTCTGTATCAGTTCAACAAGGCGGGTAACTGCTTCCTCTCTGTTCTGCAATTGACTGCGGTGCTGCCGTGCCTTGATGATCACCACGCCATCGGCAGTGATTCGTCCGTCACTCTTTGCCAGGAGACGCTCTTTGTAGAAATCAGGCAGGGATGAAGCGTTGATGTTGAAGCGCAGATGGACGGCCGTGGCAACTTTGTTAACGTTTTGTCCGCCGGCTCCCTGTGCGCGAACAGCACTTATTTCGACCTCGTCATCATTGAGAATGACATTGTTACTGATTATGATCGGCATGATTTTCTTCCTCGTGATATTTTAAAAAATTTCTGCTATAATATCGAATTGTTGGGCTTTTGTCGATTAACCAGGAACGTATTTTCCTGGTTACAGTACATTCCCTGTTATGGGTACCCTTATGTCTTGAATGTGATCGCAATCGCTCATTATTCAAGATTCCATTATGAAAAAGTTACACCACATTCTGTGTTCAGGAGAACGTTGATGTTTCTTGCCCTGATTATCATTTCTGCTATCCTTGCCGGGCTGACCATGCTCCTTGTCAGTCTCTATAATCGTCTCATTGTCCTGCGCAACCGCAGTAAGAATGCCTTTGCCCAGATTGAGGTACAGCTCAAACGTCGCCATGATCTCATTCCCAACCTTGTCGAAGTTGCAAAAGGCTATCTTAAACATGAGCGCGAAACACTGACCGAGATCACTGATCTGCGGAACACGGCGGTCAGGAATTTGCAGCAGGCGGGAGAAAACCCTGAGGATGCAGAGGTTATGGGTCGCCTCAATACATCGGAATCGCAGTTGCAGGGTGCCCTCAGCCGATTCAACCTGGTTGTTGAGGCGTATCCCGAACTGAAAGCCAGTACCAGCATGATGGCTTTGAGTGAGGAAATCTCCTCTACAGAAAACAAGGTGGCCTTTGCCCGTCAGGGGTATAATGATGCCGTTACCATGTATAACACTACGCGGGAAAGTTTTCCGGCCAGTGTGGTGAGTGATATGTTCCACTTCAAACCTGCACAGCTCCTTGAGTTTGAAGATCATGAACAGATTCAGGCACCGCCGAAGGTCTCCTTCTGAAAAGAATTTCGTGAAGGTACGTATACCGCCTTACTGTTCATCACCTGTGTGATTGATGGGTACCCTGATATCGGAGTCTGGCACTTCCTTCGAAGATAATTTTTGACTGGAACGAAGAACACAGGCAATTATTCGATGTTCCCGGCAGCAGAAGCGGTACTCCGGACGGCGTATGCAACTGTTGCTTTTTTGTTTCCAGGCAATTCTGCCCTCTCCCCGGGACAATGGACTTTTTTCAACAACAGGACAATGCCAGACGCCGGACGAGATGGCTCCTGCTTTACTTCATCCTGCTCGTTTTTGTTGTCTCTCTCTGCTACTGGTTCATCCTGGGCATGATTCCCTTCGTGAGCAGCTTCTGCCATATCTACTTTTTTTCAGGCGACAATATGGCAGGTACACTGTCCCGTACGGGGGGGCCTGTGCTGCACGCGCTGATGGCGGCCACTGTTATCTCTGCTGTTGTCTTTCTCTTCTCCTTTTTCAATTATATCAGTTGCCGGCGGGGCGGCGGGGCAGGTATTGCTGAATCTGTCGGCGGCCAACTGCTCAACAGGGAGATACTCACAACCCTTTCTGAAAAGCAGCTTCTCAATGTGGTGGAGGAGATGGCGCTGGCCGCCGGGATGGCGGTACCTCCAGTCTACCTTCTGCGGGAAGAGCAGGGGCTGAATGCTTTTGCTGCTGGCAATACTCCGGATGAGGCGGTTATCGGGATCACACAGGGCGCACTTGATCACTTTACCCGTAAAGAACTGCAGGGGGTAATCGGTCATGAATTCAGCCATATCCTCAATGGTGATATGCGTCTCAATATGCGTCTTGTGGCAATGGCCGGGGCATTGTCCGGTCTTTCACAGCTTGGCACTGCCTGCCTGCCCGGGACAAATTCTTCCAGGGCAAAATTCCGTACGCTCTCGAAGCCGGGGCCCACAGTATTTTTTATTTATCTGTTGCTTATGCTGGTTGGCGTTGGGGGAAATTTTGCATCCATGTTGCTCAAGGCAGCGGTGTCTCGACAGCGGGAATTTCTCGCCGATGCCGGTGCAGTACAGTTTACCCGGGACAGTGATACCATTGGTGGCGCATTGAAACGTCTGCTGGCACAGAGTTCCGGCACTTTCATGCGCTCGGAAAAGGCGCGGGAAATGGGCTTTATGATGTTCGGGGCAGCGGGAAGAGAAAAATTCAAACTGTTTTCTGCTGCTCTTGCCGACCATCCCCCGCTTGAACAACGTATTCTGGCGATTGATCCTGCCTGGGATGGAACGCTTGATGCCTGGCTGTTTGAGAAAAGGAAACAGACTGGCCCGGTATCTTCCGCTATTTCAGGGGCAGATACGTCTGTTCGAAAACAAACAGTTCTTGCTGCTGCGGTGGGAATTGCCACTTCTACAGCCCTTCGGGATGGAGCGGACACAGACCGGAAGATGGATCCGAAGGTTGGCCGTCTTCTCAAACAGGGGATTCCGCAGGAACTCCTTTCCCTCGCGGGTGAAAGCTGTACCGCCCGACTCCTTCCCCTTCTGTTGATTTTCGAGGAAAGTGAAAAGAGCAGGACGCTTCTGCGTAATTACCTGCCGCAGGAGATGTTCCGGCTTCTCAAAAAGTGGCTGGAATACGATATTCCGGAGGCTCAGCGTCTGCCCCTTTTTGATCTTGCCATGCCAGCGCTGCGCAGTATGAGTCCCCGGCAGAGTGAGGAGTATCTTACACTGGCTGGCCGTCTTGTGGACGCGGACGGCAGGATTGAACTGCGGGAGTGGGTTTTCCTCTCCCTCCTGCGCAAGCGTCTTGCGCCCGATATTCGCATTATGAAATTGATGAACGGAAGAGACGCTGTCAGCTGCCTGCTTTCCACTCTTGCCATTGCGGGACAGGTACAAGAGAAGAACGCTGGCGGGATTGCGGAAAGTTTTGCCGCCGGGGTGCAGGCCATGGGAATTCAGGGCGTGAAGCTGCTGCCCCGAATGCCGGAGTATTCCACACTTGAGCGGGCGCTGTATACCCTTGCCCGGCTGAAACCGGCGACAAAGAAAAGGTTGCTGCAGGGCTGTCGGCAGGTGATTGTTGCGGACAGGCAAATCACTGTCAGGGAGGCGGAACTCTTTCGCACTTTCGGGTCGCTGCTTGATGCCCCGATGGCACCGTTTTCAATTCTTCCGAACGCTGTTCGCCCGGCTCCCTGAGCAGATTACCTCGCGGATAAATGACATCCTTTTTGAATAATTCGTGCTTTGCTTCTGTTTTTTTGGCTGGCACGCGTGATCCAATACCTGAACTGCGGAGAACACACTATGGAATGTCCACTCGTCAACCCGAGGATGCGACGAAATGCGCTCTCTGCGGAGCAGATCTCACCTCACTCTCCCCAACACCCGGGGTGCACATGGTAAAGATTGAAAGACCGGAGACCCCGCGTGTAAACAGGCTTCATTCTGCAAAGAATACCCTTGTGAAGCAGGATGGCTCTGGATTTAACGAAGCGGAGGACATCGTTCCCGGCAGTTCCCGTGGTTCTTATTTCTTTTTTTCTCTGCTGATTTTCCTTTTGTTCTGTACCATCGCAGTATTGTTTTTTCAATTGACCGGGGGGGATATCTTCTCCAGGGTACGTGCACTGCTTCCTGCGGCGACCTCAGTGGAGTCAAAGGCGAAAATTGCACCAACGCAGCAGAAAGAAGTGACGGCCGGAGTGGAGACGGGAAAGAAGGCTGCAGAGGAGATCCGCAACTCCCTGATTGAAAAAATGAAGCTGCCGACGCGCGCTCCGAAGGGGCTCGGACGGGTTTACCTTGGCACGGTGGTGGTGCAGACTCCGTGGGGACCGGTGTCCGGATTTCTCCTTGATGGTAAACATGTGGTTACCGTTCGCAGAGGTATTGAGGGTTCGGCCCGCAAGCAGGAATGGGCACTCAGCAACCTTGCCACGGCAGACAAGTGGGTAAAGGCACAGCAGGCGCGGCTGGATTTTCTGGTGAAGAAAAACGATCCCGCACAGGTCACTGCCCGTACCCGTCTACAAATGGGTGAGAAGACCGCAGCACAGTGGCGCGGAATAGTGCAAAAAATCGAGAAGGGACTGCAGGTCTCGGACTATGTGCTGGTGTTTGCCGATGGCAGCCATCGCCGGGCTATTTCCATCGTGGAAGGAAAAAACTATGCCCTCTCCCTGTTTGAGTTTGAGGGTGAATCAATGGAATTCCTGCAGGTGGGCAGAGAGCAGATGGCTGCACAGTTCAAAGATGAAAACGATTTCTCTGAATCTGGTCTGCAGAAAGGGGCGCGTCTCCTTGCCGTAGGTGGTCAGCGGGGCAGCGTTCTGGAGAGCATTCGTGGAGAGTGGAGAAATCTCTATCGTGGACAATCCGGCCGTATCTATATGAAATCCGCGATGAATCTGCCTGGCTCCTTTCATGGCGGCCCGCTGGTTGACTCTGCCACGGGCAGCAGAGTTCTTGGGATTAATTACAGCTGCAGCCAGGCAGGACAGGGAAACTGGAGTTGCTATGCTGTTCCCCTTGGCGGGGTGTATGAAGAGTTTGGTCTTCACTGAGTAATACCTGCTGTCCCCATATTCTCACTGTACAGGAGAAAGAATGCGATGTTTTTTGTTGTTGTGCCTGCTGCTCCCCGCAACGGTGGGCAGTGCCGCCAGTTTTGATGATGTTACGCTGGTGAAGGCTGTTGAATGGCAGGATCTCTCTCTTCCCGGCACCTCACTGCAGGAAAATCTCTACCAGAGTTTTTCCGAAGCGGATAAGGGACTGGCGGGCTGGGTTGTCTATATGAAGGAGACCCAGCCGGAGAAGATTGATCCCGATGATGCCGACCTCATTGAAGATTTGAACAAGGCTGTTGAAGATTTCAAGGCGCGCGGGTTTGACTGGGCGGAATACCGTGATGTACGAAATTCCGGTGCGGAAAAGGTGAATCCGGCAGTGCTGGAAAAAGAGGTGAACTTGCCGGGTTTTTTGCTTCCCGTTGAGGGAAAAGAAAATATGTGTGTACTGGTCCCGTGGATTGGTAATGCTCATGACCCGCCGCCACCGGCAAATCAGACGGTGCTGGTGACAGTGCCAGTGGAGATGAAATTGCCGCATCCCTCGCGTCCCGTTTTTGCAAGCGGGATATTGCAGGCGGGACCAGCCACCAGTCGGGTACGACTGGAGGCTGGCAGCATTGAGATGAAGACGGCCTATACGATGAACGTCACCGTCGTCAGGGCGTATGAGGAGTAGAGGAAGCCATGGCTTTCGCCGCTGACTCTCCCGCCAGCCAGCCGGTGGAGAAGGCGAGTTGCAGGTTGAAACCGCCGGTGTCCCCTGCGAGGTCGAGAAGCTCCCCGACGAGATAGAGCCCCGGAACCAGTCGCGACTGCATGGTTTGTGGGTCGATCTCTTTCAAGGAGACGCCTCCGGAGGTGACAATGGCCTCGGCCCAGCCGCCGTATCCGACCACCGGCAGACGGAAATCCTTCAACCAGTGCAGCAATTTTACCCGCTGTTTTGCCGAAAAGGCGGTGGTGTCGATGCTGTCGTCAAGTTCGCACTCGTGAAGACACAGCTCAACCAGTTCTTCCGGCAGCAGGCCGCGCAGAATCGAGCTGATCTTCTCTTCGCGGCGCTTTTCCAGGTCCCGGCGCAGTCGTGCGTCGAGTTTTGCCTCATCCAGTGCCGGCTTCAGGTCTACGGCCAGCTCAATCTTCTTCCCCTTATTGAGCAGCCGCACAATCCCTTCACTCAGTGTCAGTACCAGCGGTCCCGCAATTTTACCATCCTGAAAAGCAATCTCGCCAAACTCCTGTGCCTTGCGTTTACCATTGACAAAGAGACGCAGGGAGATGTTGCGCAGACTCAGGCCGTTAAGACCGGTGAGTTTTTTACTGCTTACCAGGGGAACCAGGGCCGGATAGAGTTCGCTCACTGTGTGCCCGAGTCTGGTGACCATGGGATAGCCGTCTCCGGAGGAGCCGGTGCGTGGATAGGAGCGGCCGCCGGTGGCGAGAATAACCTGACTGCACTCAATCAGTTTCCCTCCGGCACGTACTCCGCACACTGCACCGTCACGCAGAACAATTTCCTCTGCCGGTGTATCGTGGCGAACCTTCACTCCACTCTTTTTTGCCATTTCAGAGAGGGCGCGTACCACATCCATCGCCCGGCTGCTGCGCGGAAACCAGCGGCCGCCTCGCTCAAGCACGGAGGAAACTCCCTGTTCTTCAAGGAGTTTGAGAATATCCTCTGAAAAGAAATTTTGGAAACACTGCCGAAGAAAGCGGCCGTTTCGGCCGAAATGGGAAAGAAATTCCTCAACACCTGCAGAGTTGGTGATGTTGCAGCGCCCCTTGCCACTGATACCGATCTTGCGCCCCGTACGGGACATCTTCTCCAGCAGTACGGTCTCTGCACCACAGCGGGCGGCGGATGTCGCGGCGAGCAGGCCTGCCGCGCCGCCGCCAATAACTATTATTCTCTTTGTCTTCATACGGAGGCCCGGCCGAAAGAGACCTGCCCGGAGGCACCATCAATGGTAATTATCTGACCGTTTTCCAGTGTAAAGGTGGCGTCTGGAACGTTGCAGACGACGGGGATGGAGAGTTCCCGGCCGACAATGGCCGCGTGGGAGGTGAGACCACTTGCTTCGGTGATGATGCCACGGACGAAGCGCAGCTGCTCCATCATACTGCTGTCGGTTTTTTGCAGTACAACGATGGCATCTTTTGGCAGATTTTCCCAGTCAGCATGTTTGCGGATAAGACGCACCACACCCTCAGCGACACCTGGAGAGACTGCCTGGCCGAGGAAACAGACGTTGGCCACCGTTCGCACCTTGATCAGATTGGTGCTGCCCACCATGCCGAGTGGCATGCCGGCGGTGATGACGACGAGGTCGCCGTGTTTTATCAGACCGGCCTTCTGGGCGGTTTCAACGCAGATGTCAAGCTGTTCATCCATGGAGGAAGGCCTGCGTCCGGGAAGGGAGGTTACTCCCCGGACCAACTGCAACTGGCGGAGTTTACTCTCGTTGGTACTCACGGCGATAATCGGGGTACCGGGCCGGTAGCGGCTGACCATTCGTGCGGTGGAACCGGAAGTTGTTGAGGTTATAATCGCCTGGGCTTCAAGGTCCTGGGCTGCAGCGCAGCAGGCGTAGGAGATTGAGTCTGTGATGGTTTTCTTGCGATAACGCAGACCCTCGGCAAGCAGGGCCTCATAATCCATGGCAGCCTCGGCACTTTCAGCGCAACGCACGAGAAACTGCACTGCCTCCACCGGATACTGCCCTACGGCAGTTTCGGCGGAGAGCATCACCGCGTCGGTGCCGTCGAAGATGGCGTTGGTGACGTCGCTGGCCTCAGCGCGGGTGGGAGAGGGGCTGGAGATCATTGATTCCAGCATCTGGGTGGCGGTGATAACCGGCTTGCCAGCCTCGTTGGCCATGCGGATGATCTTTTTTTGAATAATTGGTACCTGCTCAGCGGGCAACTCAACGCCGAGATCACCGCGGGCGACCATCATGCCGTCAGAAACCTCAAGAATTTCCTGCACATTGTCAACGCCCTGCTGGTTCTCAATTTTGGAGATGATGGCGAGATTCCCGCCGTGTTCTTCAATGAGTTTACGCACATCCCAGACATCTTTGGCCTTGCGGATGAAGGAGGCGGCAATAAAATCGACCCCCTGTCTCACACCGAAAATGATGTCATCGATATCTTCGTCGGAAAGGGCGGGAAGGTTGACGATGGATTCGGGCAGAGCAACCCGTTTACGACTGCTCAGTTTCCCCGTGTTCCGTACGGTGCAGATAATATCGTCTTTTTCGATCTTATCGACAATGAGGATGATCTTGCCGTCGTCGAGGAGGATTTTTTCCCCCACAGAAACATCTTGTGCGATACCGGCGTAGTTACATCCTATTCGGCTGGCACTGTGAAAGGTGTTGTCGCCTGTAAGGGTTAGGATCTGGTTGGCGATAAGCTGCAGGGAGCCTTCAATTTCACAGACACGGATTTCAGGACCGCGGTTGTCGAGCATGATGGCTGTGGGTTTACCAGCTTTTTCCCGAGCCTCTTTGACAAGATTGATTGCCCTTTCAATGCTGGCGCGATTGCCGTGGGAGAGATTGATCCGGGCAACATCCACCCCCGCCATGATAAGGTTATAAATTTTGTCGACAGAATCAGTTTCGGGTCCGAGAGTTGCGACGATTTTGGTCTTGCGCATTGTTTTCCTTGAATTATTTCACAGGATGAATTTTTTACCATCCATATTATAAGACGGAATGGCAGAAATTTCAGGGAATAAAAAGTAAAGAATACTGTGAATAATTCTGTTGACAGGGTGCAAATGTTGCAGAAGTGCTTGTAAAACAATATGTTATGGTTTTAGTTCAATCCTGCGAGGCGCGGTGTATGACCGCAATACAAACAAGCGTGATACAGGCGTTTGTCCAATTTTGACAAGGAGAACTCTCCAATGACGGTAAAAAAAGACGATACAGTCCAGGTACATTATAAGGGAACGCTTAAGGATGGTAAAGTTTTTGACTCTTCCGAGGGACGCGACCCGCTGCAGTTCAAGGTGGGGGGCGGTCAGGTAATTCCTGGTTTTGAGAAGGGTGTGATTGGTATGGAAGTAGGGGAAAAAAAGAAAATTCACATTCCCTGCGCTGAGGCGTACGGTGAACATAATCCCGACATGATGATTGAGGCTCCGCTTGATCAGGTGCCCGCTGATCTGAACCCGGAAGTGGGGATGATGCTGGAGGTTGGTGGCCCCCACGGTGAACTCCTGCGTACTACAGTGAGCAGGATCTCAGAAACCCACATTTACCTTGATGCCAACGCCCCGCTGGCCGGAGAGGATCTCGACTTTGAGATTGAACTGTTGGCAGTAAAGTAATTCTCTTCCCGTTCTCTCTCCTGCTCCATCTGTTTTTTGGGTGGAACAGGGACGAAAAAACGCGGTTTCTGTTCGGTGTCCTGCGGCGCTGTACAGAACCGCGTTTTTTTTATTTCCGTGACACGCCCGTTACCACCCCACTGGCCAGCACCAGGGCGCATCCCGCCGCCTGCATTACACTCAGATGTTCCCCGAAAAGATACCAGCCGAAGAGTACGACGAAGAGAGGTTCGAGATAGGAGAGAGTCGCAAAGATTATCGTCGGCAGCCGCTCAAGAGCGAAAACTGAGCCGTACAGTGCAATAAAACCAGGGAAGAAGCCGAGGCCGAGAAGCCACAGCCATGTTTCACCAGTGATGCCGGGTATTTCCTGCCAGCCAGAAAGCAGAAAGGGGATGAGACAGAGACTGGCCACCATCTGCTGATAAAAGGTGCGATCCAACGTGGGCCCCTTTCCTCTTGTGCGGTTGCAGATGATAAAGCCGCCGTAGGTAATGCCGGAGACGATGCCAAAGAGCAGTCCTCTGCCGAGACGACCGTGGAGCGGAAAGTTGAACTTGAATTCCAGCAGCATGGCGAACCCGAGGATGGCAAGGCCGATGAGTACCACGTTGATGGTGCGCAATTTTTCACCCATGAAAAAATGGGCGAAGATGGAGGCGATAGGGGGACCAAGAAAGAGCAGGATGACGGCGTTGGCCATCGAGGTGAGCTGCAGTGCCATGAAGTAAGTGGCGACAAAGGTACCGAGAAAGACCCCGCTGGCGAAGATCCGCAGACCAGGCCAGAGACGCAGCGTGCGGAGACGGCCGCAGAAGATGAGGGTGAGCAGCAGGAAACCACTGCCGATGAAAAGGCGGCAAAAGGCAAGGAGACGCGGATCCAGATCTATTTTGCGTGAAAATATTCCGAGAGTTCCCATCAGCATGGCAGAGATTATTTCAACAAGTATACCCGCTTTCATGACCAGGACTCCCTTATGACCATACAGGATGTGTGTATGCCGGTCCCGGCAATCTCCCTGGAGGCGGTCAGCTCCAGGAGGGCGTTCTTCACAATGTTTGTTTTTCGTTGAGTACTGTGACCCTGCCCGGGGTGGTCAGGGATGATATTGAGCTGTTTGAAGTTCTTCAATTCTTACAGACCTTTTGTGCGTGGTTGCTATGGGAACATCGAATATGGGCGAAAGACTGGTTATTCAAGGAACCTTATTGATAATGAAGAGATAAACCAACTCCAACATCAATGACATTCGTTGATTTTGAGAGTTGAATTTTATATTTCAAACCGGTGCAATGACATGGATGAATATTTTTTATATGCTGAGCCTCAAAATATTTCAGTGTCCCTTCAACCTGAGTCTTGCCTGGTGCAATAAGATGAAAACCCCCAATTACATCTGCAATTCGATTTTCACCGCACACTTTTTTTGCATACTCAATAATATTACATATACCAGCATGAGAGCAACCTGTAATGACAACCAGACCTTGATGCGATTTGTATACAATTGCAGAGTCATCTTTAACATAATCGTCTATCATTACATCGGATTTTTCACATTTCCCGATCGGATCAGTGTTTTCAAAATCATTCCCTCTTGCTATTTCTCCAAGAAAAACAATATTATCAGTTATCCACATCGGCTCGCGTACCAGACGGGTAGTGAAATATTTGCCAACTTTATTCCCGTCCAGCATGGAACCAATATCACTACCGTCGTACTCTTTGTATGAAAAAGTATCTGGATGCGCTATAATCGTGGGATCGATATAATTTATGTTCTCAGCTTTTGCCTCAGCATAGAACCTGGCCAGAGGAACCAGACCGCCAGTATGATCATTGTGCCCATGGGAGAGGACAACATAGTTAATATCTCTAAGGGATTCATTCATTTGCAGTGCATTTTTTATGAATATCTCTGAATATCCCACGTCAAATAATATTTTTGTTTCATCATCACGTATCAAAAAGGAGACTGCGGGCTCACCCAAAAAATAACGATCAATTATTGTATTGTTATCTACTAAAACTTTCAATTCCATAAGTTATATCCCACGTAAACTTTTTCTCTGTATTTCACTAATAGCTCCTTAGAGCTGGAACTGTTTTTCCCCCTAAATTGGATAATATACATAAGATTTATAGAAAACAAGCCTAAATTTTGGTTATGGGAAGAACGTTTCCCTTGTTGCTCTTGTGGAGCGTGCCAGTCGTTTTACGCTTTGTGGCCGAACACAGACGAAGTGCAAGAATGAAGCTGCTTCAGTGATAAACGGCCTTTTTGACATAATGACGGGGCGTAACGAGACATTGAAGCTGGACAATGACATGGACAATGACAGTGAATTTGCAGCTCACGCCAAAACCAATGAATGTTATTCCATTGATGTTTTTTTTGCGAAACCATACACAAGCTGGCAGAGAGGAACAAATGAAAATAGCAATGACGGACTTAGAAGACTCTGTCCAAAAAAAAATGATATAAAAACTCTTTCTCAAGAGGAATAGACAACGGCGTTTTGTCGTTGAATTTGACACCGAGAGAGAGCTTAAAAGGGCTGACACCACTGGAAAACTTCATTAGCAAGCGTGTTGCACTTATTACTTGAATCCAGCCTTCGTTAGTTCTGTTTAAGTCTAGTTTTATTATAGCCATACATAACAAAAAAAAGTGATAGCAACTGCTGCACCATTAATATTTGTTTTTCTTGCAATAACATTAATGCTGCCGTGCTCATATTCATTAACATAAAGAAAAGCCAGCCTGTATTTTTACCTTTGGCCAAATAGTTGCTACCCAATAGAAAACCTGACATCATTCCAACTTCCATAACCTGTGAGATGGAAGTAATACCTGAATGATAACTTATACTATATGAAAGTCCAAAAATGAGAGAAGAACAGGTAATTACCGTAACAATGTTATTGAATGCTTTATTTGGTTTTTTATTGTCATAATAAGCATTATATAAACCCAAAAGCATGGCTGGTGTTGCACCAGCCTCAATTGATGATGCTATCCAATTTTGATGGCTTACTAAAATAGTAACCCAGGCTGGAACACCAATAAGGTAGGTTAACCACGCAGAAATTTTGAATTTCTTTCTTGATGATCCTGTCCTGCCTTCTGAAAGTGCGAGTAATATCTTATTTGATAGATAAAAAGTACCTCCCCATATTTGTAAGACTAAATCCATACTGCCTCTCACTTGGGATGAATTGCGCTTTTGCGTCGCAGACAGTTAACGCTGCTGACACGCGCCGCGTCAGCTGTTGCTGTGATTGATCTTGTCAGGTCTTGATTTCACCTGAAAAACAACGCTGGATTAGTACAATAAGTGCAACACCGTAATATGAAAAAGAGTGAGCTGTGTCGGTATGGTTACGTCACCACAACCTGACCGGAGGTTCCCCTATACGGGCCGGGCACCAGCTGCCAGTAACGCACTCTTTTAGAAAGGTACCAGATCATGGCTTTTCTTCAAGCTGGAAGATCTCAGACAGAGATTGCTGATACACTGAATCGTTCTAAGAGTACAATTTCACGTGAAATTCGCCGAGAAGGCCACAAAACAAAGGCCAGAAGCAGTGCAGATTATACGGAAGTGGCTTCGACCTGGGTGGTCACCAGAATCTGGAAGTGGCTTCGACCTGGGTGGTCACCAGAATCTATAAGCCATCGGTTTTCTGTTGAATTTGACACCGAGAAAGGTCTTAAAAGGGCTGACACCACTGGAAAATTTCACAGGCAAACGTGTTCACTTGTTCTTGAATCCAGTGGCCAGGTTGATTGGAGATACTTTGATTATAGATAACTGCAGGCAACGTCGCAGATCACAGGTTTATCCGGTGTATTATCTTGTTGGGAAAACTGTGCGACCTGCCCCCTTTTCTTCCTCTACCCACAAGAGACACGCGCCAGCTTAAAGCAGACTTTTAAGCACATTTACCACCGATTCCTTTCTGTTCAGAAGGACAGCCTTCACCTGCTTATCTTTAAGTTTGAGAATATTTCCCATCAATAAAGAATCAATATCCAGCCGACAAATCAAAACCCTTCCTCCCTGTTTCTTATGAAGGAACTCTATTTGGCGATAAAAACGAGGTGATCCGTCATTTGTTACAATTAACAATCTTGAAACACGGTCGCTTTTGTTATTTACATTTTGCAATCCGTGCAGTTCATTTTCTAAAGTTCTTTCTACCGCCCAATAACTTACTGTCAATTCGCCAAGAAATTTCGCACGATAAAGTTGCTCAGCCAATTCTGGATTGAGTTGTAAAACAGGAATAAAAAAGTTCGAATCACTATAAAGCGGGATTCTCTCTTTTTCTAATACCAATCGGACGTCTGATTCGACGTTTTCTTCCACCAGCTGTTTAGGTAATTTCATTTGATTCCTTTACTGTGGCCATTCACACATAGTTGAGATACTGGTTTCGATCTTTTCGTGAAATTCAGTGAAATGAGTTATATTCATCTTTCTTTTTTTAAATCCTGAAGATATCTCATTAACACAACGTATCTTTTTGAGTCCTGTTCTTTTATTTGTAGAATCTATAATTTTCAATACCTGAAAAACGATCAAGTATTTTTCTGAATCTCCAGCTCTTGAGTGCTCCCCTCCATGAACTGCTTTAGAGACTTTTAATGCAAGATATTCAGATGAAGCGTACAACGTGAATGGATTGTCTGCTTGTACCATTGCGGGTACAATTTTACGATTAAACACCTTAGCATCTATAGCAGGAGCGGCAAGAATTATTTCTGTGAATCGTGATTTTAAATGTGGATTTTCGGTGATCAGTGAAATATACGTCCTCGTTGAAGCTCTGTTTTCCATACTGTTCGCAATAAAATAAATATCCTGGCGCATTATACTCTGGAAAAAATTACCGGGCAGCACATCCGTGAAACAGATTTTACCGATGATCGATTGACTCTCCTGCTCAAAAAACTGAGTAATCCCGGACATTGGCAAAATGTCGAAATCGGGCTTGGGAAGACTTTTATTCGAGTTTACGATCTTGATCAAAAAAGAGTACGTGTAGATGCCACAACGGTTTCGCTTATCATGATGCCGGATCAGGCAGCTTGTTTTAGTTTAAAAAAACAAGTATAATCAAACATTTAGAGAAGTGCGAAATATGATGTCAAGCCTTGTTCCCCTGGGATTTCCACTGGCGACATCAACAGTATCTGGAGAACGTGCCGATGACGGTTTATACGTTCCTGTCATTGATCAAGCGTTGAAAGCATTGGACAAAAAAAGACTCCTGTTCGTGGGAGACTGTCAAATGTCGGCGTTGGCTACACGGGCTTATACGCACGGCCTGGACATTGCTATCTCGGTCTGATGTGGCTACACTATCCTTATCTCTAAGGAAAAAGGGGGGCGGTTAGTGGTAGTCCAGATGGTTAAGGGCCAAAGTGAAACATATAGATCGCGACATATAGTGCCTGGCAGCTGAGTTGAGCCAGCAGATACTGCTAACTTACCAATATATCGACAATTATAAATTCAAAAGAGTATCGCTTCACCAGCCAGGGACTATAATTTGCTTGTTGAGTCTCGGGAGGCATATTCTTGGAATTTAAGCTTTTATTTTTTATTTTAGAATGATATAATTTTTTGGTCAGGCTGGGATTTGTACAATTTTAAAGCTAGTCCTGTGGCAGAGTGTAAATTGTATCAAATTGTACCTGGTTTTATTGCGAAGTGTTTTATTGGTTACAGATTAAAATTAAGGAGTAATACTATGGCTATAAAATTGACTAAGGGCGGTAACATCTCGCTCAAGAAAGAGGCCCCCGGGCTGACTGAAGCAGTACTTGGCTTAGGGTGGAGCATGCAAGAAAAGAAGGGACTTTTTGGAGGAGTCAAAAAAGTAGAAATTGACCTGGATGCATCGTGTCTCATGTTTGATGGCCAAAAGCAACTAAAGGACGCCGTTTGGTTTAAACACCTGGTAAGCACAGATGGTTCTATAACTCATACCGGTGATGACCTCACTGGTGGAGGTGCAGAAGGCACACCTAATGAGGAGATATTAGTCAAACTGGATTCTGTGCCGCAGGATATTCAATCCCTTGTTTTTACGGTTAACAGTTTTTCGTCCGCCACTTTTGATGGTATACCTAATGCATTTTGTGTTCTCAAAGATAACAAAGGTAGAAAAGAGATCGCCCATTATAACCTGAGCGTGCAGGGTGGAGGGCATACAGGTCTCGTCATCGCAAAGTTATATCGTCATGGTGGAGAATGGAAATTTAAAGCACTTGAGGATTGGGGAAGTGGGCGAACTTTTGATAAGCTGATACCAATAATTTTGCCTTCTCTTTAATTAATGGGTACCCTAATACCAATTCATTTCTTATCACTGCTCAATAATTATTATCACAAAGGAGGATTTTCAATGGCTATATCATTAGAAAAAGGTGGGCGTATATCACTATCAAAAGAAGCACCAGGATTGACAAAGATTCACATTGGGCTCGGTTGGGATGAACGCGCGACTGATGGCCAGAATTTTGATTTAGACGCTTCAGTTTTTCTCCTCAATGAAGCCGACAAAGCTGGTGGTGACAGTGATTTCATTTTCTATAATAATCTTAAAGGAGCTGGTGGGGCAGTTGAACATTTGGGAGATAACTTAACCGGTGGCGGCGACGGGGATGATGAGGTTATAAAAGTCGATCTTGCCAAACTGGACAAAGAACATGCTAACATTCACAAACTGGCTATGGTTTGTACTATTCATGACGCCGAAAGCCGGGGACAAAATTTTGGTCAGGTCAACAACGCCTTTATTCGTATTGTAAATGACGACAACAATCAGGAAATTGTTCGCTTTGATCTTACTGAAGACTATTCCATGGAAACAGCAATGGTTTTTGGTGAAGTGTACAAGAAGGGTGGTGAATGGAGATTCACTGCTGTAGGACAGGGCTACTCAGGTGGTCTCTCTGCAGCATGTACTACCTATGGCCTGAACGCTACATGATTTTATTCAGGTCATTTTCAGGGAGATACTGTGCATAAAGATAATCCGGTAGATTTGCATTTATAGAGTTTAAACTAAATATGCCGGAAGATTTCTTTGCACTTGGATTTGTGACGAACAAAAGTTGTTGCCAAGTGGTACCCAATCACCGTTTGAAACGGTGATTGGGTAATATAATCTAGTTCAGATTGAATTTTCACTCTGGATATTTTTGTTTCTTTACGCATTTTGGACACCCCTTTGTGTCAATATGAGTGAGACACCTACCCCTTGATTAATTAGCAGCAGTTCCCGGAGAGAAATGACCTGATATGCTGAAATCATTACTAAAGAGTAAGAAAGGTTGTAATAATTCGTGTTTATCCGTGTCCATTCGTGGTTCCTTTTGTCGTTTGTAACCATGAATGGATAAACAGGAGACAAAACGGGATATAACTTAATAGGAATGGTGTTATATATAACATTCCACAGAGCACATGACCATTTTTTCAAGGAAAATCATAGTCAATTAAAGTACGATCAGGCACTACCTATATTTACAGTTAAACAATCAGGGATCATATTGGCCCTTCAGAGACAATCTTTTTGAATGTGATGGAGATATATTTATGGAATTACTTTTTTATATTGGTATGGGTGTAGCTTCCAGCTTGCTGATTGCCAAAGCCTGTGACGGTTTTGAAACAGCGGCCGATTATCTCGGCAGAAATATGGGGGAAGGCACTAAAGGAGCAACAATTAACGCAATAGGTAGTTCCATGCCTGAATTGCTGGTAACATTCATATATCTGTTTCTGTTTACTGATACTACAGGTTTTGCCGGAGGAATCGGGACGACAGCAGGAAGTGCAGTATTTAATGCTATGGTAATTCCCGGATTGGTTATAATCTTTGTTTTATGGCGTAACACAAACATTTCGATTGAGATATCGCGAAGTGTAGTTATACGGGATGGTATTACCCTGCTTACAGCAGAACTTTTTCTCATCTATTTCCTGGGAGAGACATTGTCTTGGTATCATGGCCTGTTTTTGATGATGCTTTATGTCTCTTATGGGAGCTGGATGATTTATCGACATAGAACAAACGGTAGTAATGACGTTGAAGAAGATGAGGATGAAGATGAGGATGAGGAAGAAGATCATAGAGCAGAAAGTGGATCTATCTTAATATCCTTACTTAAGGTAGATCTCGAAGGAGCCATAGTTAGAGGTCAGGAACTTTATCAGAAAAATGCGACAATTTTGATTGCTGTGTCTACTCTTTATATCGCTTTTGCCTGCTGGATTTTAGTTTATGCCTGTGAAGGAATTGGTCACTCACTCGGTATTCATGGGTATTTTGTAGCAGTCATTATTGCTGCGGCCGCCAGTAGCGTGCCTGATACAATCCTTTCCATTAAAGATGCAGGAAAGGGAAACTATGACGATGCTATAGCAAATGCTCTGGGTAGCAATATATTTGATATCTGCTTTGCTCTTGGAGCTCCTTTATTTTTATATACCATAATAAATGGCTCGATTACTATCGCTCCTGAGACTGCTACTCATATAATAGAACTGCGAGTTCTATTATTTTTGCTGACGCTTATAACCTTTTTAATTTTTCTCTGTAAGAAGAAGCTTACTAAAGCGACAGCATATATACTTATTGGAATGTATCTCGCTTTTGTCGCTTATGTAGCTGCCAGGGCCGTAGAACTTCCTTTTGCAAACATTATTGCCGAACAACTTATTTCTTTTCAGGAATTGCTATGATAGAAAGGACGAATATTAACGGTGTTCTTCTGATTTAGAATAGTATTCTCAAAAATCACCTCGTGCATCATTTCTATATTACCTATGGGGATGGTGCACAATTTTTTTAAAAAACCACCAAATATCTTATGTTGATTAGTAAATGACAAAGTTAAACTATTTTCATATAGAACGTGAGAATAATCCAAAACGCAGAGAGGCATTTACAGCTGATTTTCTTGGAAAAATCTCTCCTGTAAATAATGACAATCTACTCACAGGATGTGAATGTCTGGAAACGATCTTGAAAAGATCGTTAAAGGTCCAATCAGCGGGGGAAAATATATTAATCATCGGTCTTACTGAGTCCGGTATAATACCTTCCATCCTGATGCAGAAAGTTGCCAGAGAAAATGGGATGACAACTGCTTTATTAAGCTCCACCCGACGTCCTTCTACATCTGGTATTGTTTTTACTGAAAAGCATTCTCATGGCCCGAATCACAGCATTCCGGTTCCAAGTCCAGAAATATCAGAAATATGGATTGTCGAAGACGAACTTACCACCGGAAATACTGTTTTTGAAGTCCTGTCCAGATTCTGTTTTCAGCTAAAGATAAAGACCATTCGAATTTTTGCCCTGGTTGATTTTCGCAATAAAAAACAAAAAAAGGAAGCATTCATAATAGCACAGTCTTTTGATGTTAAGTGTATTTTCCAGAGCTTTCTCGTCTTTACTGATACCTCTTTTACTGATCCCAAGAAAATACTATCCACAACGATCAATACTGAAAATTCTGCTCCCGAAAGGAAAAACAGGTTAAAGGACATCGGTCATCATGATAGTTGGCTTATGTATAAATATCGATCCGCTCTGTATGAGCAACACAACAAAGAAGACAATGATCCGAACTGGCATCTTTCTGATTCTTTCGAAGACACTACAGTGCTGGTAATTGGTGAGACTGTAGATATAGCCACCCGTCTTGCGTTGAAAAATCCAGGATTCTCGTTTCAGCATATAACATTAAGTCCATGGAAAATTGATAATGCTTCTATTGTCAGCAGGTTAGATTTTGATAATAAATATTTTCTGTATAACTACAAAAATCTTTCAAGGATGATTTGCATCCTTAATGATCCGATAGATAAAGAAATTTCTAAAATCGTGAAAAACAAATTAGAAGAGTATGGATTTACAGTATGTCCCTTCCCACTCACTGAATTAATTAAGAGTAACTAATTTCTATTCTGAACTATTGAAAAATCGAGATCAACTATAATTCATAGAAGCATCTTGCAAATACTGGAAATACAATAAGAAGATAGGGAAAAGCAATTGACTGAAAAAACAATTAAAAAGGAATCACACTGGAATCAGAAGTTTTATATTAATCTTCTTGAAGAAGTTAATCCCTTTACTGAACTTCATCTTTTCAGGCCATTAGATCGTGCATATACAGGGAATAATACTTTCTGGTCAACGCCATCACCTGAGCCAGATCTAAATAACGCTTTCTGGGAAAGCATCATCGATTACGGAAAAGTTGATGTTATAAAGGTTGCAGCTCAGAATTTAGTCGCACGTATTAAAAGATGGCAACCGGATAACAACAAAATTCTCTTTGTTTCTATTTTAAGGGCAGGAGTGCCTGTTGCTGACTGGTTGAATCAGATGCTTCCTGGTTCTAAAGTAGCTTCTCTTTCTCTCTTTGTAGGATTGGGTATAGACCAGACAGCTCTCGCCCAGATTAAAAAAGATAACCCTGAGAGAGTTATTATGTTCGTAGATGGCTGGACCGGACGCGGAGGGGTGGCCAGGGAGATAGCAAAACTTAAAACGGGTCCCCTGGCGGTACTGATAGACCCCTGGGGATGGGCTGAATTCTCAGGGGCTCAGGAAGATATTTTTTGTTATTCTGCGTGTTTTACAGGGCTGGCCACACTAGGATTTTCAAGAACCTTTTATGTTGATAACCAAAGTTTTTTTTCTGCTTACCGTTTTCCTCAAGATTACCTTCGTCTTGATGTAGTTGAGGCCTGGCAGAAAGCAAGTCCCAGGCAGTTAGTGCAATATACCCAGGCAGATAGAGTGAAATTCTTTAAAGATACCAGTTTACGAATACATAGTAATGAGGTGTGCCGAGCCTTAATTAATGCTGCTCCAAATACACTTTTTTTCATGGATAGCTATGAATATGTAAGGGAACATTATGAATTACTCTTAGCTTTGGCCGACAGGAGAGGGGTTCCAGTACAATATAACCAGTTATTTTTGAGAGAATATCAAACACGTGTTGCCTGCAATCTGGAGACAACATGAGCTCTGCTACTTTACAGTAGATCATATATGATTCGAAAATTATCAAACGGTATGAGTAGACCACGTGCGGTTATTGTTGATCTTGATGGCACCATATTGCACCGGGAACTGGCTAAGTTTCAAGTTAAAGGCCGGTCAGGTGTTGCCTGCTTTTCAAAAAAATCATCAGAATTATTATTGAGTATTAGTCAAATAGCGCCCGTTATTATTGCTACGGGTCGCAATGCTTCAAGTGTTAAAAAATTCACAGATCAAGTTCCTGATATTCAATTTAGCGGCTTTATTTTAGAAAATGGGCTTGTTGTCAGGGATTCACTTTATGTTGGAAAAAATACAAGTGATAAATGGCGCTATGTTTACGACAGGGTTCCTGCCTGGGAGTCTTTGACAGGGTATGAGAATTGTCTCGGGCTTATCCCACCTGAACAGTTCCGTAACCCTGTAGATCATATTAAAAAAATTGTAAAAGATAGCGGTGAAAATTGGTATATTTACCCAGAAAAACACAAGATATTCATATACCCTCAATTGCCTGACAAGACAAAAGGATTATCTTCGTTTAACATTGACCCTTTTATTGCTCTCGGTAATGAAAATAATGATTTGCAGATGTTGAGTACATGCTCTATTCCAGTGACTCTTCAGGACTCCAGTCCTCAGATAAAGGATTTAGTTACAAAGAAAAATGGATATTGTTCTCTGCAGTCATCCCATTTAGGGACCGAGGATATGCTGACTTGGGTTTATAACAAATTACATTCAAACGATTCTTAAAAGTCCTTGTCTTCTCTTTTATTATGAATGATTTTATTACCAATATTAAAGATTTTCCCGATGCTGTTTTTTTCCCTAAAGCGTCAGAAAAATACCGAGATACAAATTTTTTTCTTATCAAGCAGTTAATAGAAAATGGTAGTCGGCCCACTCCTGAACGCATTGAAGCATTATCAGCAGCTTCCTGCAAGATCTTAACCCGTAAATTACTGGATGAGGTCTTTTCAAGCACTGAATCTCTCTCGCTTCCCGAGACACCTGATCAAGCAAATTTTGATCCAGGATATCCTCGGCTGAGCTATCCCGAAATCAGCGCTCAACTCACTCGGAATATTGAAAATAAGCGTTGGTTACAACACGTCTTTGGAAGGGTCTCCCAACAGTATAATATTTCCCTTAATAAAGACATGATACATGCTGGTAACCAGTTACTTGCATTTCTTTCTACCAATGTTTCCTACTGGGAGGCTGACAGTTTTCCTCTTGATGCTATGATGGACCTGCAAAACAGATATAAATGGACATTTCAATCAACTGCATGGTCGTTACGGGAGCTGCTGAGAAGGGAAGCTGATGTTATCTATAAAGGTTGGATTGAATTATTAGAACTTGCCAGAACTGCCCCCCTTTTTGTTATTTTAAACCAGTGCACACCAACAGATTATTTTTGCAGTTTTCTGCCCAAAGGGGTCTCGCTCTATCAAGAAAATAATTTATGCCCTGAGAGAAGGATTCTCCTTTATACAAATCTTAAAATTTCATCTTCAGAACATCGAATTTTGCTTGAAAATACAGTTGAGGGCAAAGGACTTGAAAAGGCTGTACAGATTGCTACTGACTTAGGGAGATTACCTGTATTATGTGATTTTTCAAGGCGTCGTTTTCCCCGTTCAATAATGCGTGCTGCACGTTTTGCCGCGCATAAAGGGTGGGCTGTTAGACCGTTAGGGAAATTGTTTGATCCTAAAACCTCCGCTATTCCTGAAGCAAAATCTCCCAGAGGCTTTACTCGGACACCAGGAAATCCACTGCTGGTGTTATTTGACCCCTGGCCAATATCTGATGAACAGATTGTTCCCCAATTACCACCAGAAATGAGCAAATTTTTCAATCTGCAACTTCAAACGAAACCGTGGCAGGATGACCGGATTGGCGCAAGGAGTGAATTAGAGATGGATCACACAGGAATGTATCAGAGGGTTTCAGAGAGCTGGATTGTTCCAGCTTTAGGTGGTTGGATGAGAGTTGACCATGTTTTTCAAAGCCGGTTGTCAAGATTTTTATCACGCAGGGATTATGAAAACCTCACCTAAGAAAAAAGCATTTGTATTTGATCTTGATTCCACAATAAGCCATGCCACAACGATCCCAGATGGATTAAATATAAATGGCCGGGTATCCAATGCTGTAATAGATAAGAGGACATTAGCTTTATTAAAAGATATCAGTAGATTCCTCGACCTGTTTGTGGCCACTGGTAGATCTTCTGATACGGTTGTTGATTTCAAGACCCATTTTTTGCAGGCTGGAGTAGAAATAACAGGTTGGATTTTAGAACATGGTACCATTGTTGAGGGTTACCCGGAATGGACAGAAAATGTACTGCAGGGAATAGATCTCTCCACAATTCATGCGGAAGCACAGACGATAGTCAAAGCCCATAAACTGCCTGTTGATACCGAATGCTATAAAAAAAATCATAAGGGTTTCCTGCTTTATTCAGGTAGAGACAAATTTTCATCCGAATATTTTCTATCAAAGATGTCTGGCTTCCTGGAGAACAAGTTTCGTACCTCCGTCGGTAAACGGAAAATTTCCATTATCCCAAAAAAAGGAGATAAGTATCTGGCGTTTAATCATAATTTTGGTGATGATTACCTGATTGCATTCGCAGCTGGAGATGCGCCAGATGATTTGACATTACTACAATATGCGTCTTTCCCACTCAGCATCTCAGGTTCTTCATTACTGGTACAGAATTATATCCATAAACGAGGTGGTTACGTATCGGATGAAAAAAACCATAGTGGCGTAATAGAAATTCTTGAGTTGATACTATATCATCTTAAGAATAATCTCACGAAGTTGGCGGTACCTGGCCCCCGCCTTCCTTTTGAGGAGATCGAGATTTTTCGCAAGTCACGGTGCGTTTTTTTGAATCACCTTTTCCATATTGCTAAATACCCTCGGGTAAAACCGGATATATATGCCGTAAATCAATTGAGTAAAAATCTTGCTCTTGGAAAAGAAACGCTTATTGAGATCAGGATGCGTGATTGGGGCGGAGAAGTAAAGCCCTTAAGAAATTTGCTGAAAGTTATGGTTTCTTTACTTCCCTATGCACGTTATAGATTGATTTTTCGTCAGGAACGTCTCGGGATAGAGAATTTGAAAAATTTTAAAGCGATAAGCGATAAATTAGCAGATTTTGTGAAATTGCCAAATAAATTACCTCGCTTTTCCGCACCTGGTGTTCCAGATTCTCCTCATTTCAAATCAGAGCCTTCACTCATCCTCTTTTTATATGATCATCCTGATGATATCGCACCGTGGTATGACTATACCATATCAAGATTGATAACCCGGCATCCGAAAACTGAGAACACCTTCTATATCAATCCAATGTTTCTGAAAATTGCGGACATGTTCAATCAGTGTAATGTTTTTTCAAAGATGCCTCCCTTAATCACAATGTGCGGTCCACGGGTTATGATGGCAGCAAATATTGTTGATCAAAGGGACATTCAGATAGCTATAGAAGGTTTTCAACAATTGTCACCTTACCTGGATGCTCTAATTATCGCTCCCAGAGTTGTTACTAATGTGGACCGTAATCGGATGATTAGAGATGCTGTTGAATGTCTGGGGGAAGACCTGGTTTTTTATTCCAGATTAAAAAGTGGGGAGAATCCTAAATTCCTTTTTGTTGACACATATGGCGATTTAAATAAACTCTACAATAGTTGTGCGTTGACTTACCTGGGGGGAGGGTATGATACAAGAAAACGAGGTTTTGATCCTGTGGAATCGCTCCTTGCCGGAGTTCCCGTCGTTTTAGGGCCAATCTTTGATTTTAACCGAATTGCTGTAGACTCTTTGAAAGACAGTGGATGGATTACTGTTCTTACAAAAGAGTCTACAGTTCGGGAATTCGTAAGCATAGCGAAAGAGAGAATACTCTTAAAGCCTGAGTGTGCTGTTTTAGAGAAATTCTTTCTGGAACGTCAGCAAGACCCTCTGAGGGTTGCTGTTACGTTGCTCAAAACACTATACAAGAATCATCATGTCACCAGTGGTCCAGACAACTGAAAAATTATTACAGATCGAATTCACCGGGGCTGATTCCAACTGCATTACAAGCTTCTTTAACAATCTTTTTTTCATCGGAGTCAAAGTTTCCATCCGCACCACCAATGATTATTCCAATTTGAATTATGGCTCTGGCCTGGCCTTCATTTTTTCTTACTTTTGAAATACTCTGAATACATTCAATTTTACCAAAATCAAAATCTTGAGTAAGTTTGTCACAGAAAAAATTGAACTTTTCGCGAAGGACCGAGGCATCGAATATTTTAAGAGTTTCATTGCTCATGATAAAAGCAGCTGTTTTTTGCCTTTCTGTCCCGTCGATGTCTCCATCGGCTGCTGCAACCAGCGCACATATAGCCATTGTAGCATCAGCAAAGTCGTTATTTTTGAATTGGGCAACCTTAGTCGATAGATTTTTATTCATGCTATCTACTTTTTCTTTTAAATTATCCCAGAATGCCATTAGAAATAGTCTCCTTATTTATTCAAGTACTTACCCCAAAACTATTATTGTATAAAGAAACAAGATAGTTGAAGGTGATCTACAGATCTAGTAAAAATTGTAATAATTTCCTGTTTTGTCAAGGTAACACATCATTTTGAGCTCGGTGTTGAGCCAAGTTGAGTACCGGGGCAAGCTTCACTGTAGCCCCGGCAGGCATAACCATTATAATATGCGTTTTATTGTAGAGAAATGCAAGTGTCTATTTTTTGAAAAAGGGGTTTTAAGGCCAACGGGAAAAAAATGTACGCTAATTTTGTCGAAGATAATAAATCCATGCCATGGAAGTCTACGTTTTTCGATCACCCAGGAGTCTGTCTGAGAATAGGCCTTTTATCCAGAAGCGAAGCATTTTCACAAAAAAATCACCGCTATGTATTTGATATATCGACGTCTCGTTCCTCGCTTTGTCGGAGGATGAATTTTTGACTGTAACGAAGAAGATGGGCGAAAGACTGATTATTCAAGGTTCCCTTTTCTGTCGGATAACATGAAATGTGGAGAGATGAGCCATATCGCGAGAACAATCCCTCCGCTTGTCATGGCCAGGAGTGAGATAACTTCAACTTTGTCTGCCCACCCGAGCGATATCAGCCACATGGCAAAAGCTCCGGTCATGAAGTAGACAAAGATCATAAATGATGATGCTGTTCCGACCCCCTTGTCAACCTGCTCAAGGATCAGGTGATTGCTTGGAGGACGGCTGAGGCCGAAGGAAAACGACGCGATGGCCATGGGTATTGCCAGACTCCACGGTTCCTGAAAAAAACCTGCAAACATAATAACACCACCCAGCAGTATCCCGCCAAAACTGAGAGCTAAAATGACGCCAGGTTCTATTTTTTTCTGCAGCCAGGTACAGACAAATGCCCCCGTGACAATTGCCAGTGCGTTAAAGGCGAAGAAATAGCCGAATACCTGTTCGGTGGTCCCATAATTATTGATATAAATTTCTGCTGCCGATCCGATAAAGGCAAAATGCGGCAGAACGATACAGCTAAACAGTAAAACGAGGAGTACATATCTCCTGTTGCTCAAGAGGTATAAATATAAACCAATGGTTTTTATCATACTGTCATTGGACTTCGTGTGCAACGGTTCTGCCATTCGGAAGACTCCGCCCCAGGCAACAAGTCCAATAAAGGCCTGGGCGAAAAATACCCATGGCCAGGAAGCCCAGGTCATAATCCAGCCACCGAAAAGTGGTGCCAGCATCGGTGCCAGCCCCATAATCATAGCCATGTATGCCAGCAGTCGCTGTCGTTCTTTTCCCTGGTAAAGATCTTTGGTGATGGCCATGGAGAGTGCAGAGGCAGATGCGGCCCCGGCGGCCTGGAGCACCCTGAATACAATCAGGCTTACAATATTCTCTGCCCCTGCACAAAAGAGGCTGGCAACGATATACAGCCCAATTCCTGCCAGGAGTGGATAGCGCCTGCCGAACCTGTCGGACAGCGGGCCGTAGATCAGGATGAAGATGCAATAGCTTGTGAAAAAACCAACGAGAGTCAGATTGATAACAGACATCGGTTGCTGCCAGGTGTTGCTCAGCAGGGGCAGGGCAGGGAGGTACATATCTGTTGACAGTGGTGGAAATGCCGCCAGTAACGAGAGCAGCACCAGCATTTTACGGTTTGATGTTTTTGTCATGATTGAGCCTTTCTTTGATTCTCTGTAGAATTACTTCAGGGTTAAATCATAGTAAGCACCCTAACTAATTTGGTTTTAAAAAAATCAGCTCTTAAGATTTTGAGTAATTTTCCTCAAGATTGATTTCAATTGCTCGATATCCTCAGGTGGCACATTCTTACTCATCCGGGTGATATTTTCCTTTGCCAGGGGGATGAGCGAATGCTGCAACGTTCGTCCCTCTCTGGTCAGAGAGACGAGATTGCTCCTGCCGTCGCCAGGATCAGGTCTTCTGATGATAAGACCGTTCTTTTCCAGCTTCTTCAGCAGGGCCATGGTTGACACCTTGCTTCTGTCATAGCGATTTGCCAGGTGCTGCTGGGAAACCCCATCCTGATGTGCGAGGAATGTGAGAATCAGCCATTGCTCCGTGGTAACACTTTGCCCGGCTTCGATAAAGTGTGCATTGAGACTTTCCCTCAGGTGTTTCACACAGGTCATCATCAGCACTGGAAAGGACTCTGCTATATCGTATGTATTGTTGGTATTCTCAGAGTTCCTGGTGGAATGTGAAAAAGATTTCGTCATAGTTTACTGTTCTCCATCCCCGGACCTGTATACTCTGTACAGGCCGCAAGTCCTGCACTGCCATTGTGTGCCCAGGGAGTCTTCAGCCATCAATCAACACGGACATTATTCTTGTGCCTGATTTTGCGAAAGCGGGTGATACAGGCTCCCGAGACCTGTCTCGCCCGGCTCGATTTCTTCTTGACTGGAGCTGTTTCTTACTCCTCGGTTTTATCCCACCAGCCTTTTTTCTTTGCGGTGCGGGAGAGGGCCGCAAAGATTGCCGCTGCCAGGTAGGCAAAGGGCGTCTGGGTGGTAAGGGCAACAAGAAAGAAGGCAAAGCAGAAGACAGCGAAGAGTGTTTCGTAAAATTTCATAATTGTCTCCTTATTACCATGCGGCTCCCAGAATAAAATGAGGAAGCAGAAGAGATATTTTTGGCATTAACACTGTTATGGCAAGGACCGGAATCCAGCAGAGTCCGATAAACCAGAGGCAGGGACCCATCATCTCGTCAATGGGGGTACCGCTGAGACGACCTGAGAGGTAGAGCACCGGTGCGGCCGGAGGGGTGATGCAGCCCAGGCCCGTATTTACACCGACAATGGCGGCGTAATGGATCGGATCGTAGCCTATCTGCATTACGATGGGGAGAAGAATCGGCGTAGTGAGCACTACAACGCTGATATCGTCCATCAGCATTCCCATGACGACCAGAAAAATGTTGATCATCAGCATGATGACGAGGGGGTTGTCGGAAATCCCCTGGAAGAGAGTAAGCAATACACCCGGCAGGTCTTCCAGCAGGTAGAGACGACTGAGCATGGAGACACAGTAGAGCATCACCATGATGACACCAGTTGTGATCGCGGCCTCAACAAGAGTCTGGTAGGTATTTTTGAGATTCAGCCCCTTGTAGATAAACATTCCAACCGGGATGGCATAGAGAATTGCCATGGAAGAAGCTTCTGTGGTGGTCATGATACCGCCATAAATCCCTCCAAGAACAATAATTGGCAGGAAAAGGGACGGAATCGCTGTTTTTCCTCTCGATTTAAAGAGTGCTATTTTATCGGCAGTGGTGCGGTTTCGCTTCTCGTTAGTCACCTTCATGTCGTAGCGTTTGAGGATCCAGCCATTAACTGTACACAGAAGGATGATGGTGATAAACCCCGGAATAACTGTGGCGAGAAAGCAGGCGAGTACCGATTGCCCTGAGATCCATGCAAAAATAATTAGAGTCGCATTGGGAGGAATAAGGAGTCCCAGCAGCGAGGCGTTGGCAATGAGTGCAGCAGAGAGACCCCGCGGGTAGTTTTCCTTTTCGAAGCGGGGAAACATGATGGAACCAACGCAGGAAAGCGTGGCCACGGCAGCACCACAGATGGAGCCGACAATAGCACAGGAGATGGTGGCAACGATGCCGAGTCCGCCATGTTTGTGGCCGACAAAGACGTCGACAAAATCAATCAGATGTCCGCCAATCTTCCCCTTTTCCATAATTCCGCCTGCCGCAATAAAGAGGGCAATAGCAATAAGCGGGACGGAATTCATCTGCTGATAACCGTAGGGCAGAAGTTGAGAAGCCGCGTAGCCGGCACCATCAGGTCCGCCAAAAAAAATGAGGACCAGAGAGGATGCCATGAAGCTCACCGGGACCGGCACCCCGATGACGAGACAGAACATGAGAATAATAAGTGCTAAGAAGATCATTTAGGGCTCCTTTTGAAAAGGTAACGGGCACTGATGATGAAATCTCTGCAGAAGTAAAAAGTCATAAAACCTATCCCTGTAAGGACAGAGAGATAGCCTGCCCAGTAGGGAATTCGCCAGACGGTAGTTTTGGGAATGGCGATGCCGGTTCCCAGGGGGCCTGTGTATCCAAACAGAAAGAATTTCAACGCATACCAGGTAAAAACGGCACACACACTGAAGCTGATGAGATTGCGCAGAAAAATCAATCCGTTGCGCAGGAGTCCTCTTTTTACATAGACGTTGACAAGGTCCGCAGAAATATGGGTTCGTGCCCACGCTCCAGCGGCGGCACCGGCAAAATAGAGCCAGAAAGCAAAGAGTTTCACCCACTCTTCATAGCCATACAAATCTCCTTGAAGCACATAACGAAAGAAAGTTACTGCACAGATAACAGTGGTCAGAAGTACTGTCATGGTAAAACAGGTAACGCAAAAAAAGTTGATCGTTATTTTGTCGAACAGGTTCTTTGGCGTGTTAAAGAGATCAAGCTGAATGAGAGCAGAGCTGCTGCTCTCATATTCATTTTTCGCCATGAGAATACTCCTTTAATGGGTACCTTGAATAATCTTGTATTTCGTTCATATTCAAGGCACATGAGAAAATTTACCGGAGCTATAGTTTAATATTGCGAGGATAAATTTTCGACTGTAACGAAGAAGATGGGCGAGAGACTGATTATTCAAGGTTCCCTAATGTCGCGGGAAAACACCTCCGGAAAGGAATTCTCCGGAGGCATTTGAAAAATGAAAGAAATAAAATGTGTACAGATATCTTATTTCTTTGGTGCCATCTCTTTTACAAATTCATCAATCAGTTCAGGATTCATCGTTTTTTTCAACTTCGGCCATGTTTTTACAATGGCGGCGGTCATCGGTGCCAGTTCTTCCGAGGTGTAATCATATACTGTGATGCCTTTTTTACGCATAAGCTCCATATAGTGATCATCAATTTCTTTGGCATTATCAATGGAAGCCATTGTCGCACTGGTAAAAATGTCCTGAATTACCTTTTGATCTGCAGGGGTGATGGTCTTCCAGATTTTTTCGCTTACCATACAGCCTTGAAATTCAATAGAGTATTTTGTGTTGTACCAGTATTTGATTGCATCGGAGAGATTGGTGTACGCAGCTGCAACGGGATATCCATCGACGCCATCAACAACTCTGGTCTGTATTGCCTGATATACTTCAGGATAGGGAATACCCACTGTTTTGTATCCCATTGCTTCTGCCCCGAATTTATACACATTCATGTTGGGAATACGGACGACAGCACCTTTTGAAACGTTGGGGTTGAGTGGTTCTGCAACTTCTTTTGTCGTGCCTATACCGATGAATCCCTCAATGAAAAAGCCGAGAAGTTTAACGCCGAGACGCTCATTGAACTCACTGAGTTTTTGAAACATCCATTGATCCGGTGCAAAAATACGCCTGGCATCTTCATAGCTGTTCACGTAGCCATTAATGTAAACAAGTTCCATGCGGGGATCGAAATCACTGGGAAGAGAGATGCAGGAGAGGGCGATTGTTCCCTGGATCTGCTCCTGGTACACGGTGGAGTAGTTGCCCAGCTGACTGGAAGGATAGACTTTTATCTCTATCCTTCCGTCTGTCTTCTCTTTCACCTGGCTGGCAATATCATTCATGAAGGCTGTTGCCGGGTGATTTGCAGCGCTCTGACCGGCGAACTTGAGAATTGTCGGACTGGCAAAGACAGTATTGAAGGAAAAGAGTGCGGTGGCTGCTGCGGCGCAAACCGCAGGGAAAATTTTGTTCAGCATGTCAAGCTCCTTGTTGAATGGTTTTCGTCTTGGATGTCTCTTCTTTCGTGTATCCGAATGACGGATTTTTGAATATTTTTTCTCCTTTTCAGTTGAGGATGGGGACGGGGGAGAGACTGTAATGCTTTTCTCCCGCCACCCGTTCATGGACATAATCGTAAATCCTTGAGATGAAAAAGATTACATCTTTGTAGTATTAATTCAACTTGTATTTTTTAAGGATTTTCCATCTTTGAGTGAAGGGAGATGTAATCTTCAGGTACCTCTTCAGCGACGTACACGTATGCCGTTGAACTTTTCAGATGCTCCTCCATGGCGGCGCGTGCTGCCGCCTTATTTTTTGCTTTCAGGGCTGCAAAAAGTTTTTCATGCTCCGCCATGGGACAGTAATCCAGGCGGGAGAAAGGATCGTAGAGTACCAGATAAAGAGAGCTTTGTTCGAGAATCTCGGAAACGCGCAGGAAAAGGACACGGTTATCACTCATTTCCGCTATTTTCAGGTGAATGGCATTGTTATTCGGCCAGTACTCGTTCATGGCTTTTCTTTCAAGGATCTCATATTCCCTGTTGATGATGTGGCGAAGTTCTGCTATCTGCTCATCCGACGCCTTCTCTATGGCCAGTTCAATGGCCATGGACTCAAGGGCCGCCCGCACCTGGAAGGTCTCTTCAATCTCTCTGCGGGTGGGAGTTATCACAAAAGCGCCCCGATTAGGGAAAATATTAACGAGGCCTTCTGACTCAAGGCGTTTTATTGCGCTGCGGACAGGGGTCCGACTGATGCCGAGCTCTTCCGCAAGAGTTGTTTCAACAAGTTTACTTCCTCTGGTGATGTAACGCTTGCGTATGGCCGTTTTTAACTTCTGATAGGCAAATTCCTCGGAAGATCTGTTCTCCTTTTCTTTTTGCTGCTCCTTATCATGCTTTTCAACGTTTTTTGTCATTTTTTTCTCCTGTGAATCAAAAATAGTTGACATGTTTGTTTGATATTCGTACAATCCTTATACATTAATTGTATACAATCTTCAAGTGCAAAAGGGATATACTTAAAAATTAAACAGGAGATACAACATGTTACAAAAAGTCGTAGCAAATATTTTACCATACCTTCCACAGTCCTTTGTATGGCGTTTTTCCAGGGAGTACGTTGCTGGTCAAAATGTTGAACAGGCCATGGAGGAAGTGCAGGCACTCAATAAAATAAAGGTTAAAACTACCATTGATATTCTTGGGGAGTTTATCACCAGCCTTGATCAGGCCGAGCAGAACAAGAGAGAGTATCTCGATCTGATTGAAAGAACGGAAAAAGCAGGTCTTGCCACCAGCTATTCGGTGAAGCCTACATTTTTCGGCCTCTTGCTTGATAAAGAGGTGTGTGAGAAAAATATTCATGAGCTGATCGAAAAGGCTGTCTCCTATAACCGTTTTATCCGGATTGATATGGAAGATTCTCCATGCACCGATATGGAAATTGCCATGTTCCGACGTTTCAAGCAGGAATTCCCCAATCATGTCGGGCTTGTTGTACAGGCAATGTTGAAACGGACAAAAAGTGATATTGAGAGCCTCGCGGATCTCAATACACCTGAAGCACCGGTGAATCTCCGTCTCTGTAAAGGTATCTATGTTGAGCCTGCGGAGATTGCCTTTAAAGATGCGCAGGACGTTCGTGATCATTACCTCGAAGATTTGGAGGTGATGCTGAAATTGAAGATGTTTCCGGCGATTGCCACCCACGATTCGGCCCTCGTTGAAGGTGCGTATAAGCTGTTGGAAAAATATAAAGTTCCCACAGATAAATATGAGTTCCAAATGCTCTATGGCGTAGCACCGGGTTTGCGTCAATCTATCATTGATAAAGGCCATCCCATGCGGGTTTATCTCCCTTATGGTGCCGACTGGTTTGGATATTGCACCCGTCGACTGAAAGAAAATCCAAATATGGTTTCAATGGCTGTCAAAGCAATTTTTGTTAAAGGTTAAAACAAGAGGAATACCTATGAATTTAGTAAACAACGCCATCATCAATGTTCCAGAACCGACCAACGAACCTATTTATTCGTATGCTCCCGGAAGTCCGGAGAGAAAGGCCATGCAGGCTGCGTTGAAAGAAATGGCGGCAACAAAGATTGAAATTCCCATTATCATCGGCGGGAAAGAAGTGAGAACTGGCAATATGGGTAAAGTTACCATGCCTCATGATCACGGCCATGTTCTTGCTGAATACCATAAAGCGGGACCGAAAGAGGTTCAGCAGGCCATTGATTGTGCCGTGGCGAGCCAGGAAATGTGGCGTTCCATTCGCTGGGAAGAGCGTGCGGCGATTATGTTGAAGGTTGCCGAGCTTATCTCGAAAAAATATCGTTATCAGATTAATGCCGGGGCGATGCTGGTTGGTGGAAAAACTGTATTCCAGGCAGAAATTGACGCTGTTTGTGAATTGATTGACTTCCTCCGCTTCAATGCAAAATATGCTGAAGAAATTTATCGTAATCAACCCACTTCTTCTGAAGGAGTGTGGAATTACGTGCAGTACCGCCCGCTGGAAGGCTTTGTCTTTGCCGTTACTCCTTTCAACTTTACCGCGATTGCGGGTAACCTGCCGACTGCTCCCGCCATGATGGGCAATACAGTGGTCTGGAAACCTGCTTCCGCACTTGTATATACGCCATACCTCTTGATGCAGATCTTTGAGGAGGCGGGGCTTCCGCCAGGAGTTATCAACTTTGTTCCCGGCTCTGGTTCTGATGTGGGGAATACTGCACTGGCAAGTGAACACCTTGCAGGAATTCACTTCACCGGTTCCACCCGTGTTTTTCAGTCAATGTGGAAAACTGTCGGCGAAAATATCACCAAATATCATGCATATCCGAGAATTGTCGGGGAAACCGGCGGTAAGGATTTCATCTTTGTGCACAGCTCTGCAGATGCGAAACAGGTCGCCACCGGGATTGTGCGGGGTGCCTTTGAATTCCAGGGTCAAAAATGTTCTGCTGCAAGCCGGGCCTTTATTCCGAAATCTCTCTGGGGCGATATTGAGAAAGAGGTTCGGGCGCAGATGAGTACCATTAAAATGGGTGACCCCACTGATTTCACCAATTTTGTCGGTGCTGTTATCGATAAGGCCGCTTTTGATAATATCTCTTCCTATCTTCAGTACACCAGAGATAACGATGGCGCGGAGATTCTTATCGGCGGTGGATGTGATGACAGCAAAGGCTATTTCGTTGAACCTACCGTCATTCTGGCAACCGATCCCCATTTTAAAACCATGGTTGAAGAGATCTTCGGGCCGGTAATAAGCGTGTATGTTTATGATGACGCTGATTATGAAAAGACCTTGAGGTTGTGTGATGAAAGTTCTCCCTATGCGCTTACTGGAAGTATCTTTGCAAAGGATCGTCTGGCGGTAGGTACTGCCATGGCGGCTCTGGAGCACAGCGCAGGCAATTTCTATATCAACGATAAACCCACCGGTGCTGTTGTCGGTCAACAGCCTTTTGGCGGTGGTCGTGCCTCCGGCACCAACGACAAGGCCGGGTCGGCAGCCAACCTCATGCGCTGGGTTTCCATGAGAACAGTGAAAGAGACATTTCTGGCACCTTCTACTTATGAATACCCCTTTCTGCAAAAGGATTGAGTGAAACTGCGGAGATGCTTCTGCAGTACCCTGTAAAAGAAAACCCCGATACCATGGTTATGGTATTGGGGTTTTTCGGTTTCCCCTGTATAATACCATTTACATTTTGTATTGACCAGAGAACGCAACTGCGTAGATATCTTTTTTGGCGATTACGAATGAGTAATAATTCGTGTTTATCCGAGTCTATTCGTGATTCCTTTTGCAGTTTGTAACCACGAATGGACACGAATGTTCACGAACAGGGACAACGCATTAAACGAAAACGTTTGTATCCGAAGTTAAGCCGTACAGTGCACCAGGATTATTAGTCAACTTTGGGAGTCATCCGAAAGTCGGGGTTGAGCGTTTTACGCTCTCATATTCCCTGTCTTCCGTGGTTTACAAGGGCATTCTCTTATGGTTTTTCAGTAATAATTCGTGTTTATTCGTGTCCATTCGTGGTTCCTTTTGTCGTTTGTAACCATGAATGGATAAACAGGAGACAAAACAGGGTATAACTTAATAGGAATGGTATTATATGGAATTGAGAGACCAGGTGTTTCAACAAGGGGGCCTGGTGGAGAATCAAAAGGGGCATCTTTTAAATGTGAGGTGAAAAATTGGGTATGACCGTTGAAAAGACACAAAATGTAACGGTCCAGTCACAAAGGAAAACAGTGCGTATGCCGCTTTGTTACCTGGCAGCCGGTATGGGATTGGCAATTTTCGCTGGTGTTGTTGCCGGATGGGCCAGGTACTGGTATGGGTATTTTGTACTGGGCCAGGGAGTCCTTGCTGGCTTGTTTATTCCCTGGGCGGCGGTGATTGTCTGCTCAACGACGTTAACTCACCGGAAAACTATAAAAAAGCCATGTTCCATAACACTGGTTCTGATATTTTTTGCCTGTTTCATGGTGGCCCAGGCCATTGGATTTGGTATGGCCCAGCCATGGTTTGATCCTGTGGGCTGGCTGGGGCGGGTGATCCAGGGGGGAACACAAGAGTCGATCTGGGGAATAACCCTTCTCGGGGGCGCGGTCGCAAAGAATTTCCAACTGGGGGTTAACGGGGGATTCTGGATTTTTTTAAACCTGTTCGACCTTTTTTTCATGGTGTTTTTTCTGCTTGTGGGCATTAACAGCCAGCCGAAGGAGAGCCGGTGATTACATGGGCCCGAATCCTGACCTTTTTCGTGGCATTGGGATTACTGGGGGCTGGTGTCTTTGTTCTGGATGCCCAAAAAGAACTGAGTCTTGCATATCGCGCATATAAGCACCGGGACATGGATCAGGCCATGCGCCATGCCAGACGGACGCGTTTTGCCCAGGGAAACAATACAAGAATTACAGCAGAGGCGCTGAAACTGCAGTATGCCATTGCCGTCCGCCGTGGCCATCCTGAAAAAGCAGTCACATTTCTGGGGCAGGCAATCCAGCTTCAGCCAGACTGCGGTTTGTGTTATCTGCGAAGGGGAGATCTTGCTTACACACAGAAAAAGTATGCAGCCGCCCTGAGTGATTTTAAAAAAGGATTTGAGACTTCAAGCCCTTTAACACCTGCGCTGAAATCCTATTATTATGCCCGCCAGGGTTTGTCTCACCTGGCAATCGGAGAGAATAAAAACGCCCAGGAAGATGCCCAAAAGGCCTTGGAATATGATTCGGAATCGCCTCTGGCTTTTTTCCTGGAATCAAAAGTGCGGGACAGGTCCGGTGATATTGACGGTGCGTATGAGAACGCCCGTGTTGCCTATGGCCTTGGCCTGAAACGCCCCGGTTTTTTCTCTTCGCCGGAAGGGGACTTCTGGTTACGCTGCTATGCAGATATCACGATCCGGTATAAAGCGGCGCACAGGCAGCCATGAAATGCATTGGGGCCTTATCCCTGTCTCATTTGCGGGTACCTTGAATAATCAGTCTTTCGCCCATCTTCTTCGTTACAGTCAAAAATTTATCCTCGGAATATCAAACATATACCTCCGGTAAATTTTCTCCTGTGCCTTGAACATGAACGAAATACAAGATTATTCAAGGAACCCTTGCGTTTACTCTCCCTTCCGCGATGTTTATCATAGCCCGGTAGAGTGTGGGAAGGGCGGTCAGTGATGGCCGTTCCTGTCCCGATATGTATTCTCAGAATTTTTTCTCAAGAACTGGTCCAAATGATTAGCAAAAGATTGACGGTCCCGTTTGCTTAGGGCTGATGGGCCACCAGTGTCTATCCCGCTTGACCTGAGGGTATCCATAAAATCTCTGGTACTTAATCTTTCTTTTATGTTTTCCGTTGTATACATTTCACCACGAGGATTTAGAGCAAAACCTCCTTCTTTAACAACGTCTGCAGCTAAAGGAATATCACTGGTGATAACAAGATCTCCAACTTCAAGTCTCTTAACTATTTCTTTGTCGGCGACATCAGGGCCAGGTGAAACGAGAATAAATTTGATATAAGACGATGCTGGTATACGAACAGGTTTGTTCGCAACAAGAGTTAATCGTATGCCTGTTCTTTCAGCGGCTTTAAATAAGATATCTTTGATTACGACCGGACACGCATCTGCATCTACCCATATTTTCATTTTTATATTAATTATGTTGTTCATGTTTTATTTTTATTCTTCATACACTCTTTTGTCGCCTCCCTTTGTCAACAGGCTCAACCTGGGAATGTGGCGACAAAGAGATCATGCGGTTTCATTTATGCGGTCCTCTCAAGGGATAAAAAGTTGGATGTTGTCTATGCAAATAAGTATGGTATAGATTCATTTATAATGTAGTAAAATGCAGTATATAGTAGAAATATATAAGGATACTTTTACTCAAAGAATACTATCTTAAACGGTTGTATTTATAAATAAAACATGCATAATGAAAATTGAAAGCAAAAGGAACCTGCAATCCCTGTAATTCGTGTAAACTGTTGTACTACAGCAGCCATGGATATTGTAGCTTGGTAGAGTCTATCGAGTACATACGTGGAGAATCTTTTAAACTTCGGTTTTATCGAAGATCTTTAAGGATTTATAGAAACGTATAATTTACTATAGTAGACAATAATTTACGCTTAGATTCAAGACTATGATTACACTTTGATGTGCCGCATCGGGAGCCATCGTTTGCCTGTGATCGGCGAGACTGGTGGAAGATCAGCGAGGTAAACATTCAGGATCGCGGCGTTACTTTGCTTGTCTCATGATACCGGAAGAAACAGGATGTTTTCTGCATTGGAGCTGGAGACCATGTTTACACGGCAGGGTCCCTTGAATACTCTTGTATTCCTTGATATTTTGACCAGTGGTGATTGTAATCAATTTAACTGTAAACAAAGGAGAAAAAAATGGATAAAAAGAAAATTCAAGACAGCGTAGTTTTTATGAGCAGTATATCCCTGCCCACTGATGCCAATAATGCCGGGAACGTTCATGGTGGGGTCATCATGAAAATGATTGATAATGCAGCCAGTGTTGTTGGCTTCAAACATGCCGGGACCAATGTAGTAACGGCTTCTATTGATCGTATCAGTTTTCATAATCCTGTTTTTATCGGAGAAGTAATAAGTTTAAAAGCTGGCATAAATCTTACAGGAAGCAGCTCCATGGAAATTGGAGTGAGAGTCGAAGCTGAAAACGTTTTTACAAGAGAAACGAAACACATTGCATCGGCGTATTTGACATTTGTTGCGTTAGATAAAAACGGTAAACCATGCCAGGTGCCAGGATTACTTTTAGAAACTGCAGATGAGAAGCGCAGAAACGCAGAAGCAAAAGACAGGAAAAAAGTAAGAATAGATGAAAGAAAAAAAGAAGAAAATCACCAAAAAAAGTAGTAAATAATTCATTCCCTCAAGGATGTTTTCTTCCCAGGTTGAGACCAGGGAAGAAAACATCCAGCAGGTTTTTTGAGATATAGATCCCAACGTATTTTGTTGTGTAGATAAGGCATGCCTTGTCTCTACGGTGGCGATAATCACCAGAATGGCAACCATCACCGATACCCCGCGAAACGATACAACACCACGTTGTCGCCACAGGGGTATAACGGTGGAATTACATCTTGAACGGAATATATAAGGCCAGGTCAGGTATAAACCACAGCAGGATAATGGAGCCCGCCAGCATGAGAATGAAGGGCCACACCCCGCGAATGACCTCTCCAAGGGGAGCCTGTGAGACTGCCTGGATAACAAAAAGATTCAGGCCCACCGGCGGTGTAATCAGAGCACACTCAATCATTATGACAAAAATCACGGCAAACCATATCGGATCGATTCCCAGTCCTCCGAGTGAGGGGTAGATTACCGGCATCATGATAAGCAGCATCGACATCGATTCGAGAAAAAAGCCCATCAGCAGCAGGACCATGCAGATCAGAAAAACAAACATTGCCGGTTCGGAAATGTTGCTGGTGATCAACAGGGAGATTTCCTGCGGGATGCGGTAGAGAGTGATTGCCTTGCCGAAGAGTTTTGCGCCTGCGACAATGAGAAAAAGGGTGACAGTTGTAACCATCGATTCCTGTACGGCCACATAAAGCATTCCCCAGCTCATCCGCCTCATGGCAGTCACCAGCAGAAGGGAGAGGCTGAAGCCGATCCCCGCCGATTCCGTGGGAGTGAACCAGCCAGCGTAAATTCCGCCAATGACAATTCCCGCAATACAGATGGTGGGGATGGTCTTCAGCGTTGCTGTCCCGCGCTCTGCAGGGGTTGCCTTCGCTACCGGCTGATAGCTGGAGCTGAACTTTCCATAGAGAAAACAGTAGATGATAAAACAGGCTGCCAGCAGCAGACCGGGTCCGATGCCTGCCAGAAACAGCGAGACGATGGACTCCTCGGTAATGACGCCATAGACAATCATCGGGATGGAGGGTGGAATTAAAATTCCCAGAGTTCCACCAGCCGCTACCAGGCCCAGTACAAAAGGGCGGCTGTAGCCGCGCGCTGTCATTTCGCTAATGGCCACAGTTCCGATGGTGGCCGCTGTGGCCAGGGAGGAGCCGGAAATGGCGGAGAAGATGGCACAGCTGATGATGGTAGCAATACCGAGGCCGCCCGGCCAGTGTCCCACCCAGCTTTGTACGGCGGTAAAGAGATCTTTGCCGACGCCACCCTTCAGCAGGATGTTTGACATCAGCAGAAAGAGAGGCACGGAGAGCAGCACAAAATTATCCATGGAACCGTAGAGTGTTAACGGTACCATGGCCAGAGAAAAGCCTTTAACGTAGAGCAGACTCAGGCCAATGCCGCCGAGGGCAAAGGCCACCGGAATGCGGCAGAGGAGCAGGGCAAGGAGTGCCAGCAGGATCCACAGTGTTGTCACGGGGACACCTCCTTTCTGCGGCAGATGGCTTTGATTCCCTCTGCCACTGCCTGAATTGCGAGGAGCCCGAAGCCCGCCGGAATAGAACTTTCTGTGACCCATTTGGGAATGGCGAGGATACTGGAGGTCTTGCGTCCGAGTTCAATGGCATCTCTTACTGTGCCGAGTCCGTACCAGGTGACCACTGCGGAAAAGATGAAGATAACGAGGAGTGCCAGCAGGTCGAAATAACGTATTGCCTTCTTATTGAGAAGATGCTCAAAAAGCTCCACAGTAATGAGCTTGCGGCGTTTCAGAACCTCTGCCGCCGCGAGATAGACCGCCCAGACGAGGAGAAGGCGCGAAAGTTCATCCGCCCAGATGGTGGGGGCGTTGAAAATCTTGCGCATGATCACTTCCCAGGTGACCATCAGGCCGATGGTAAAAAAGAGCCACGCTGCCAGCAGAGCGGCAGCGCGGGTAATGGAATCGATAATTCGCAGCATAATTTACAGCTTTGCAGCTTCGTCGATGAGTTTTTTACCGAGATCTCCGGTGCGCTGGATGTAGCTCTCGATAACTGGTGCGGTGGCTTTGCGCCACAGGCTCCGCTCTTCGCTGGTAAGGGAGATGACATTCATCTTTGTTTTCACAAAGGCGAGATCGGCCTTCTCAATTTGACCGACCTTTTCGCGCAGCTCTTTTTCCACGCGGCGGGCGGATTTGGTGATGATTGCCTTCTGTGTATCGGAGAGTTTCTGCCAGAGTTGCTCGTTGATGATAACTACAAATTCAATATCGGCGTTGTAGGTGAGCGTCATATTGTCCATTACTTCATACAGCTTGCGGGATTTTACCGGAGTGATGCCGGTCATCCCGGCATCAACGGTTCCACGCTGATAGGCCATGAACTGCTGCGAGCCGGAGAGCATGGTGGGCGCAGCTCCGAGGGTGGTGGCCATATCGCCGAGGGTTTTCCCGTAGACGCGAATCTTCATTCCTTTCAAATCGCCAGGGAGACGCACAGGTTTATCCTTTGTAAGGATGATGGAGCTGCCGTAGGCCTGCCACCAGAGGACACGAGTTCCGGTTTTGAGGATGGCTGCATCCAGCTCGGAACGGATAGCGCTGCCGGGAGCGGTGGCTTTTTGTATTTTCTCGGGGGTGTCAAAGACAAAGGGAACATAGAAAATATCAATGGCGGGGATGGTTCCGGCAAACTGCGGTACGGAGACAACACCCATTTCAATGGCACCGGAGGCGACCGCTTCGGGAACCTCCTTGTCTTTGTAGAGCTGCGCGGAGGGATATATTTCCACCTTCAGGTTGCCGTTGCTTTCTTTTTCAACCTCCTGTTTGAAATTCTGCAGGTTGGTTCCGAGATGGTGTTTCAGCGGCAGTTGCAGGGTAATACGCAGGGTTTGCGCCTCCTCTGCAGAAGCAGAGATCGGCAGGAACAGGGCAACGAGCAGAGCCGTTGCGAGAAGGCAACACTTTTTCATAGTAATCCTCTGAAATAAAAAGAGATATTGAAGAATAAAAAACAGCCTGTATTTGGCATGGGAAGGCCCCCGCCCAAGAAAAAAGACTATACCGTAAGGTGAGGAGAATTGCATGAAGAGAGGCTTTAAATGAAAAAAAATGGATTTTTTTTGCAGGAAGAAGACTGTTTTAGGCCCTTGATCAGTGTTTATAAAGAGGACGGCGGGATACTTTTGTTTCGGGTTTTCGTGTCGATGTCTCTTCTGCGAACGGGATGGCAGAGGCAGGAAGTGTGCGTTGCTATTTTCGTCAGGGAGATTATTTTGAGAACTCTTTCAATTTGTTCCAAAATATCTACAGCACAGAGGTCATCATGCAGGCAGAAATAAGTCAATGGCTGGCACAGGTTGCAACACTGCTGCCCTTCGGATACGCTTTCGGGGCAGGAATGGTGTCAGCCGTAAATCCCTGCGGTTTCACCATGCTGCCCATTTATCTCACCCTCTATCTCGGGGCTCAGGATCAAACCTTTCGTGACGGCTCCTTTCTGCTGCGTCTTTTTAAGGCAGTGTGGATTGCCACAGTGGTGACCTCAGGTTTCGGTCTGCTTTTTGGGGCTGTCGGGGTTGCTGTCTCCGCAGGGGGAAGCTATTTGATGGAGTTTATGCCCTGGGTCGCATTGATCGTGGGAGGATTGCTCTTCCTGCTCGGGCTGGCAATGCTCGCCGGGAAAAATCTCTCTTTTGGTGGTTTTCAGAGTCTCTCCGCGAAGATTGGCGATCCCCGTGATATCAGTGTGCGCGGCTTCTTTCTCTTTGGTCTCGCCTTCGGGGCTGCCTCGCTTGGCTGCACCCTGCCGATCTTTCTCATGGTGGTGGGGAGTTCGCTCTCATCAGGGAATTTTCTTACTGGTATCTGGCCTTTTATCAGCTATATCCTTGGTATGGGAAGTATCATCCTGCTGCTGACTCTTGGGATTGCGGTCTTACGTGAGGGGGTTGTGGTCAGCACTCTGCGCAGGGTGATGCCGTGGGTGCAGAAAATTTCCGCAGTTCTGCTGCTGATTGCCGGCGGTTATATTTTCTACTACTGGCTTACCTCCGGGCTGTTGTTTTCCTGAGAAATGTCCCTGGGGCAGGCGGGAGGTCTTCAAACCTTGGAGGTAAACGCCAGACTCCGATATCAAGTTATACCATTCCTATTAAGTTATGCCTCATTTGGGGGGCCCAATCGCGGTTGTACCTGCTCTTAATAATTCCGGGAATTACTACCAGTTTAGCCCACCAATGGTTGTGTAATTCCACTGTTATCGTTACGTTTCCCGTCACAGTGTAGACAAGGCATGCCTTGTCTCTACAACAACATTGTGGGAAACCACTGCCGTGCCGATTTTCTATCAATGGTGATGAATCAATACAAAATGGAAATGGTATTATACCATTTACATTTTGTGTTAACCAGAGAACGCAAAGAGTAAAGATAGAACAACAGCAATTATCTGTTTAATTTTAAAATATTTTTTTAATTTTTTTGCCTTTATTCGAATGTTTAGAGCTTTTATTCGTTGGCAAAAAGTTTTTCGCTGTTCCGTCTTTTGCTTTTCCCTTTCTCCCGTCTCCCTTTTTTTTTCTCCCTCTTATCCAGCTGAAGCAATGGCTTCTGCTATCAGCAGTGCTTCGCGAGTGAGGGCAACATTGTGTACCCGCACCATATCCACCCACGAAGCGCAGGCGAGGGCGGCAACGGTGGCTGTCGCAAAGTCCCGCTGCGATTCTTCCTTGATACCGGTGACGTCACCAAGGAAGCTTTTGCGGCTGTGGGCGAGAAGTATCGGCTGGTGCAGCTCGGCGAAACGATTGAGATGATGGATCAGACTGAGGTTATGCTCCAGTCGTTTGCCGAAGCCGATGCCCGGATCGAGAATGATCTTTTCCCGGCTCACACCTGCGTTGGCAAGGCTGGCAAGGCGTTTGCGGAAAAAGTTTAACACTTCCTCCACCACGTTGTTGTATTGCGGGTTGACCTGCATATTTTGCGGAGTGCCCTGCATGTGCATGATAATCAGCGGAGCGTTGCTTTTTACCGCAACGTTGACCATTGCTTCATCGGCACGGCAGGCGGAAATGTCGTTGAGAATGGTGGCTCCGGCGGCGAGGGCCTGTCGTGCCACCTCTGCCTTCATGGTGTCAATGGAGATGGGAATTGCAGGGTGCTCGCTGTGGATAGCCTCAATGACAGGAATTACCCGGCGCAATTCCTCTTCGAGTCCCACGGAGGTTGCAAAGGGACGGGTGGATTCCCCGCCAATGTCGAGGATATCTGCCCCGTCGGCGATCAGAGATGCTGCCCTGGCGAGGGACGTGTCAACAGTATTGAATCTGCCACCGTCGGAAAAAGAGTCCGGGGTGACGTTGAGTACAGCCATTATTTTTGTACGTGTTTTTGTCATGTTTATCGTCTTTTGCCAGTTATTCTTTGAGCTGTGCGCTGGAGACAGAAAGAGGGCAATGACTGATGTCATTGCCCTCTTTCTGTTCTTTAAGAAATTTTCAGAGAAGCGTTGCTGTTACTCCTCCGGTTTTTCTTTGTCGTCGGATGCTTCTGTCGGTTTTTCTTCCGGTTCTTCAGTGGCGGTGAAAACCGTTTCTTCTTTTTTCTCTTCCGGCTGAATGGGTTGAGTTCTCATCTCCTCTTCTTTCCGGCGGCGTTCTTTGATGTCCTCAGTGTATTTATCGGGACGGAGTCCTTCAATGATGTTCTCCATATCCTCAAGCATGATGGTTTCTTTATCTATCAGTTCCTCAGCCATCTTCTCCAGAATATCCCTGTTTTCAGTAAGAATTTTTTCAGTGGTGGCAACTGCGTCGTTAATAATGCGACGGACAGCGGCATCAATCTGCCGTGCAGTATCTTCGGAGAAATCTCGTGACTGGTTGATGTCCCGACCGAGAAAAATCTGCTCTTCCTTTTTGCCGTAGGTCAGTGGCCCAAGTTCTTCGCTCATGCCCCATTCGCAGACCATCTTGCGGGCCAGGCCGGTGGCGCGTTCAATATCGTTCCCGGCACCGGTGGTGATCTCGTTGAAGATAATCTTTTCGGCGATGCGTCCGCCGTAGAGAATACAGAGTTCATCCTGCAGGTAGGTGAGGCTGTGTGTATATTTATCATCCTCCGGCAACTGCATGGTCAAGCCGAGGGCCCGACCGCGGGGAATAATGGTAACCTTATGTACGGGGTCCGCCTCGGGCAGCATCCAGGCGATAAGAGCATGGCCCGCTTCATGGAAGGCGGTGATCCTTTTTTCACTGTCCTTGATGATCATGGAGCGTCGCTCAGCACCCATCATGATTTTGTCTTTGGCTTTTTCCAGTAATTCCTGATTGATCTGACCGACCCCGGTGCGGGCTGCCATCAGTGCAGCCTCGTTGACGAGATTTTCCAGATCGGCTCCGGAAAAACCGGGAGTTCCGCGAGCGATGAGGTCAAGGTTGACCTGCGGGTCTATCTTGGTTTTGTGTGCATATATTTGAAGAATTTTCCGACGGCCGCCGACATCGGGGACCGAGACTATCACCTGGCGGTCAAAGCGGCCGGGGCGAAGCAGGGCCGGGTCAAGGACGTCGGGACGGTTGGTGGCGGCGATAATGATAACACCGTCGTTGGTTTCAAAACCGTCCATCTCTACAAGAAGCTGGTTGAGGGTCTGCTCGCGCTCGTCATGACCACCTCCAAGTCCAGCACCACGTTGACGTCCTACCGCATCAATTTCATCAATAAAAATGATGCAGGGCGCGTTTTTCTTGCCCTGTGCAAACATGTCACGTACCCGGGAGGCTCCGACACCGACAAACATCTCAACAAAGTCGGAACCAGAGATAGAGAAGAAAGGAACATCCGCCTCGCCGGCAATGGCCTTGGCAAGCAGAGTTTTCCCGGTACCTGGAGGGCCGGTAAGGAGCACACCGGTAGGAATACGGCCACCGAGGATGGTGAATTTTCCGGGATCTTTGAGGAAATCGACAACTTCCTCAAGTTCCTCCTTGGCCTCGTCAATCCCGGCCACGTCGGCAAAGGTCACCTTGTTTTCGGACTGCTCGGTGAGCTTGGCACGATTCTTCCCAAAAGAAAGGGCTCCGCCCTTGCCACCGCCCTGCATCTGGCGCATGAAGAAAACCCACACCCCGATCAGCAGCAGCATTGGGAACCAGGAGACGAAAAGGGTCATCATCCAGTTATCTTTATCCAGCTCCTTCACTTCAATGGAGGCACCTGAGTTGCGGATTATCTCCATAAGCTTGCCGTCGTTGAGCGGGTAAATGGTGCGAAACTTCTGTCCGCTGTTCAGCTCGCCGGTAATGACATCACCGTTAATGGTTACGGAACTGATGCTCTTGTGTTCCACATCGCTGACGAACTCGCTGTAGGGAATAGAGTTGGTGGCTGTCTGTGGTTTGTTAAAGAGATTGAAGAGCAAAATAAAGGTGAGACCGATAACCAGCCACATGCTCAGATTTTTGTAAAAGGTATTCAAACGGACTCTCCATTGATGGGCAGAGGGCTGAATTGCCGTGCTGTTATGGTTTTACAAGGTGAGCGCCACGGTATCCGTGGCGCGGGAAACTCCCACTTAAAACCTGTAAATGTAAAGCTAAAAACAGAATTGTCGAGCTAAAAACAGAATTGTTGAGGGAAAATCAACTGAGCAGTCTGTTATAATATTGCACCGGCTGTACCTCGAGCTCTTTTTTCGACAGTTCCTGAATGGCTTTTACCATTGCGCCTGCCCCACTCGCGGTGGTGGTATAGGGAATATGGTAGTCCAGTGCGGCCCGGCGGATGAGGTAGCTGTCCTCGGTAGTGCGCTTGCCGAGCGAGGTGTTGACGATCCAGCAAATTTCGTTGTCGCGGATCTTGTCAAGAATATGTGGTCTTCCTTCGGATATTTTTTTCACCAGTTCACATTTTACCCCGGCACGCTTGAGATATTTCATGGTGCCACTGCTGGCAAAGAGAGTGAAACCGAGCAGCTCCAGCTTCTCCGCAACGGCGACAATCTGTTTCTTGTCATTATCACGTACGGAAATGAAGACGTTGCCGCTTCGCGGAATCTTTACGCCGGTAGCCAGGCTGGCCTTGGCGATGGCCAGGCCGAGGTTGTCATCAATCCCCATTACTTCTCCGGTAGATTTCATCTCCGGACCAAGCAGGGTATCAACATTTTCAAAACGGTCGAAGGGAAAGACCACCTCTTTTACCGCCCAGTGTTTCACTTCTACTTCTGTCGTAAAACCGATATCCGCCAGCGTTTCGCCGAGCATCAGCCGGGTGGCCAGTTTGGCAAGGGGTACACCGGTAGCCTTGCTGGTGAAAGGGACGCTGCGGGAGGCGCGTGGATTGACTTCAAGGATATAGAGCTGATTGTCCTTTACCGCATACTGCACGTTCATCAGTCCGATTACACCAAGTTCTTCGGCCATTGCCCGGCTCGCATCCTTGATGGATTCGATTATGGTGGCGGTCAGGGTGTGCGGCGGCAGGACGCAGGAAGAATCCCCGGAATGAATTCCGGCTTCTTCAACGTGTTCCATAATGCCGCCGATCACCGTATTGCTGCCGTCGCAAAGGGCGTCCACATCAATTTCGGTGGCATCCTTAAGAAACTGGTCAATGAGTACCGGGTGTTCCATGCGGCTGGCGCCATTGCTCACTGCCTTCATGAAGTCTTTGACACCTTCGTCGGAGTAGACGATACGCATGTCGCGGCCGCCGAGGACATAAGAGGGACGTACTACCACCGGGTAGCCGATTGTGCGGGCGGCGACCAGTGCCTCTTCTACGGTATAGGCGATGTCATTGGCGGGCTGACGCAGATTCAGCTTCTGCAGCAGCTTCTTGAATCGTTCGCGGTTTTCAGCACGGTCGATGGCGTCAGGCTGGGTACCGATAATCTTCACACCCACTTCTTCAAGAGGGACGGCAAGATTGAGAGGTGTCTGGCCGCCGAACTGGACAATGACTCCATCTGGTTTCTCCTGATCGATGATTGACAGCACATCCTCGCGGGTGAGCGGCTCGAAGAAGAGTTTGTCGCTGGTGTCGTAGTCGGTGGAGACGGTTTCCGGGTTGGAATTGACCATGATCGACTCCACTCCCAACTCCTTGAGGGCCATTGCCGCATGCACGCAACAATAGTCAAATTCGATACCCTGGCCGATGCGGTTAGGGCCACCGCCGAGAATGATTATCTTGCGGGCGGTGGTTACTTTTGCCTCGTTTTCCTGCTCATAGGTAGAATAATAGTACGGGGTATAGGATTCAAATTCGGCGGCGCAGGTGTCCACCAGTTTGAACACCGGTGTAACCTTTTTTTTCAGGCGGAGCTGGCGGATGTCTTCCTCGTCAACGCCGGTGAGGAAGGCAATCTGTACATCGGAAAAGCCGTGTTTCTTGCAGTAGCGCAGGAAATCAGTGTCCAGCTCCTGAAAGCCTTTTTCACGAATCTCTCCCTCAATATGTACAATTTGCTTGAGATTATGGATAAACCATGGATCGATAAGGGTGAGTTCGGAAATTTTTTCCACTGTCATGCCACGTTTAAGCCCTTCATAAATATGAGCAAGACGTTTTGAATTCGGAATGCGCAGGCGGTCAAGCAGATCCTCTTCAGGAAGGTTGTCAAGGGGCATTTTGCCGTCGCCACCGAAGCCGAAGCGGCCGGTTTCGAGGGAACGCATCGCCTTTTGAAAAGCCTCTTTGAAGGTGCGGCCGATGGACATGGTCTCACCCACCGATTTCATGGCAGTGGTGAGGTGATCTTCCGCCTCGGGAAATTTCTCGAAGGTCCAGCGGGGAATTTTCACCACACAGTAATCGATAGAGGGCTCAAAGGCGGCGAACGTCTCGCGGGTAATGTCGTTCTTCAACTCGTCGAGGGTATAGCCGACGGCGAGTTTGGCTGCAATTCGGGCGATGGGGAAACCGGTAGCCTTGGAGGCCAGCGCCGAGCTGCGGGAGACGCGGGGGTTCATCTCAATAATCATCAATTCGCCGTCTTTCGGATTGACAGCGAACTGCACGTTGGAACCTCCGGTCTCCACACCAATCTCGCGGATGATGGCGATGGCGGCATCGCGCATGTTCTGGTATTCAACATCGGAGAGTGTCTGTTGCGGTGCCACGGTAATAGAGTCCCCGGTGTGCACACCCATGGCGTCCATGTTCTCGATGGAGCAGATAATTACGACGTTGTCTGCCTTGTCGCGCATTACTTCAAGCTCATACTCTTTCCAGCCGAGCAACGATTTCTCCACCATGATTTCGGTGGTCATGGAAAGGTCAAGTCCGGAGGTGCAGAGTTCTTGCAGTTCCCGGCGGTTGTAGGCGACGCCGCCGCCGGTGCCTCCGAGGGTGAAACTTGGGCGCACGATGATCGGAAAGCCGATTTTTTCACCTGCTTCCATGGCGGCGTCAAGGTCTCTCACGATGTAGGACTGTGGCACCTTGAGGCCAATTTTGGTCATCGCGTCGCGAAACTCTTCCCGCCCCTCAGCCTTGTTGATAACGTCGATGTTGGCGGCGAGCATTTCTACGTTGTATTTCTCCAGCACGCCGGTTTTCGCTACCTGAATGGCAATGTTCAGTGCAGTTTGTCCTCCGAGGGTGGGAAGAATGGCGTCGGGACGTTCTTTCTCAATAATTTTAATGAGAAATTCCGGAGTGATCGGCTCAATGTAGGTGGCGTCGGCCAACTCGGGGTCCGTCATAATGGTGGCGGGATTTGAGTTGATGAGAATGACCTCATAACCCTCTTCTTTCAGCGCCTTGACTGCCTGGACACCAGAGTAGTCAAACTCGCAGGCCTGACTGATAATGATGGGGCCGGAGCCGATGATGAGAATTTTTTTTATATCTGTACGTTTTGGCATGGTTATCCGCTCTTGTTGAAAGAGTTTTGTGAAACGGTGGGGAAATTTTTTTCTCAGCCCTGCATCATATCGAGAAAGCGATCAAAGAGATATTTTGCATCGTGGGGGCCCGGGGCGTACTCGGGGTGATACTGCACCGAGAAGGCCGGATACAGAGTGTGCTGCATCCCCTCAAGGCTGTTGTCATTAAGGTTAATGTGGGTGATTTTTACCTCTGCAGGCAGGGTCTTCTCATCAATGCAGAAGCCGTGATTCTGGGCGGTTATTTCAATGTGGCCGGTGGTCAGGTCCTTCACCGGCTGATTGCCACCGCGATGGCCAAATTTTAACTTATAGGCAGACCCGCCATACGCGAGGCCGAGAATCTGATGTCCGAGGCAGATGCCAAAGATCGGTTTTTGCCCGAGCAGTGCCCGCACTGTTTCCACCACACCGGGAATGCCCTCAGGGTCGCCGGGACCGTTGGAGAGGAAGATTCCGTCGGGGTTCATCGCCAGTACCGTCTCTGCAGAGGTTGTGGCGGGGACAATCTGTACCGCACAACCCAGTTCGGAGAGAATGCGCAACTGATTGTATTTGACACCGAAGTCAAAAACGACCACTTTGAACTTTTCACTGCCGACAGCCTTTGCAGAGGAAAAATTCGTTCCTGGCACAGGCTGATTATCTGCCCAGCCGTATGGCTCACTGCACGTTACTTCTGCCACCAGATTCCGGCCGACAATTCCACTCCAGCCACTGGCTTTTTTAATGAGTGAGGCGGGATTAAGATCTTCGGTGGAGATCGCCGCTTTCATCGCACCGGCTGTACGAATATGGTGTACGAGGGCTCGGGTATCAAAACCCTCAACACCAAGCACGCCGAACTCCTGAAGGAATACAGCGAGAGTTTTGGTTGAACGATAATTAGAGGGGAAGGGGCAGTATTCTTTTACAAGAAAAGCTTTCAGGTGTATTCCCGCTGACTCCATGTCTTCATCGTTGATACCGTAGTTGCCGATCAGTGGATAGGTCATGGTGACCAGCTGACCGGTGTAGGAGGGATCAGTGAGTACCTCCTGGTAGCCGGAGAGGGAGGTGTTGAAGACGATTTCACCGAGGGCTTCCCCGGCTCCGGTGAAAGAGGTTCCCTCAAAGATTGTGCCATCTTCAAGGGCAATGAGTGCTTTCATAGACAAATCCTCGCAGTGGACATCCGATGATGTCCGGGTGGTGGGATGGTTGGAAGTTATGCTTTGAGGATAAAACTTCTCATTATTACCGGAAAATCGTCCTTTCGTCAATGAACAAGGGGAGGACAAATATCCTGCCCGAAGGATTCCTTTCGTCGAGGCAGTGGAAAAAGTCCTTGCGTAAAGTTAAAGAAAAGCTGTAATAATTAATATTTATTTTAATAATAAGTATTTTTTCGCTCTAAAATTGGTAATACCTTTACCCAACGGTCGTGACGTTCTGTTGCGGCTCGTTTTCCATTAATAACACGAATCCTGAAGGAGGAACCTTGAAAACACGAATCCTTATAGCCAACCGCGGGGAAATTGCTCTGCGGGTTATCCGGGCAGTGCAGGAACTCGGGTTTGAGGCCGTTGCTGTCTATGAAACCCCTGATGAAATGTCGCGTCATATCCTTACTGCAGACGATGCCATCTGGATTGGTGACGGGCCACGTTGTGATTACCTTAATATTCAAAAAATGGTGACTGCTGCCAAAAAAGCGAAGGCTGTCGCCATCCATCCTGGTTATGGCTTTTTGGCTGAAAACCCTCTTTTTGCGAAGGTTTGTGAAGAAGAAGGGATCATCTTTATCGGGCCGCATTCAAAGACCGTTGCTGATCTCGGAAACAAGGTCGTTGCCCGACATATTATGGCTGAGGCCGGTATTCCCATGGTTCCGGGGACAAAAAATCTTTCTCAGGGACGCAAAGGGATTGATGAGGCACTTGGTTTTGCAGCGGAACACGGCTATCCCGTCATGCTCAAAGCGACGTCTGGCGGGGGCGGGCGGGGAATTCGCAGAATCGACAGTGATGAGGAGATGCAGGCACAGCTGCCCATGGCCCGTTCTGAGGCGCTGGCCGCGTTTAATGACGACTCTGTTTATCTGGAGAAACTGGTCCTCAATCCCCGTCATGTGGAGGTACAGATCCTTGCCGATAATTTTGGTAAGACCATTCATCTTGGTACTCGCGACTGCTCGATTCAGCGACGCAACCAGAAACTGATTGAGATGGCACCGTCACATATACAAAACAAAAAACTGCTTGATACAATCTGTGATACAGCGGTGAAGGCAGCACAAGCAGCCAATTATCTCAATGCGGGGACAGTGGAATTTCTGATCGATCAGGATGACAATTTTTACTTTCTTGAGATTAACACAAGGATTCAGGTAGAACATACCGTTACAGAGATGATAACCGGCATTGACATTGTGCGTAATCAGATCAATATAGCCCTCGGGCATTCGCTGCCCTTTGAGCAGGAGGATGTACAGATACGTGGCTACGCTATTGAGGTTCGCATCAATGCTGAAGATCCAAAAAATGACTTCATGCCTGAGGGGGGCAAGAAGGTGACGGTTTATCGTTCCACCGGTGGTTTCGGGGTGCGTCTCGACGGGATGGCCTATCAGGGGTATACCGTACCGGAAGAGTATGATTCGCTGCTGGTAAAACTTACCGTTCACGGCTACACCTGGGAGGAGACGGTGGGGCGGCTGGCACGCTGTCTTAACAACTTTGCTATTCGTGGACCGAAGACCACCATACCCTTCTACAAAAACATCGTTGTAGAGAAGGATTTTATCAGCGGTCATTTCGATACCTCCTACATAGAGACCCATCCCTTTATATTTCACTACGATGAAGAGGCGAGTGAGGGGGGCAAACTGGCCCGATTCATCGCTGAAATTCATCATTCAAAAGAGAATCCATTCGCCAAATAAACGGAGAAGATACTATGAGACGAATTGTTCAGGGAACTCCGGTGGGTGAGATTGCAAAGACCCTGCGGGAAGTGACAAAAGAGGGCAGGTATTACATAACGAATACGGCAAGGGATCTGTCACAGTCTGATTTTAAGAATCGTATTCTGCTGCATACCGATCTGCTTGCCGCGCCGAGCAGAGAGAAGGCTGGTTATTTTTCACTGGAGATCACCGGCGGTGCTTCAGTTCATGTAGATATCCTGCGCAAACAGGTTGACCCCTTTACGAAACTGGAGTTGATGCGGGAAAAAATGCCGAGCACCATGTTTCAGACACTCTGTCGTGGCACAAATCTGTTCGGCTATCGACCCTATCCGCAGAATGTGATTCGCTTTACGGTGCGGGAATTTGCACCTTACGTTGATGTGTGGCGCACCTTCGACTTTCTCAATTATGTTCCTAATATGATGGCGGTCTTCGAAGAAGTTGGCAGGGCCGGTAAACTCAACGAGCCATGTCTCTGCTTCTCCACCGGGCCGGAACATACCAACGATTTTTATATTAAAAAGGCCGGGGAAATTTTTGAGGTGACGGGGCAGGATGTGACTCTTTGCATTAAGAATCACGGCGGACTCGGTACTCCAAAACGCATAGGTCAACTGGTGGACGGGTTGAAACAGCACTACCCCGATGTGCCAATCCATTATCACGGTCATAATACCGACGGCAATGACATCGGACGGATTGTGGCTGCGGTGCGCAACGGTGCGGGTATCGTTGATGCGGGCGATGCCTCTTTTACCGGTTTCTACGGGCCTCCGCCGATTCTTACCGTAGTGCAGACTCTGCGGGATTATGGTTTTGAGCCGGAGGGGCTGGATGAAGATGCAGTGAATGAAACCTCACAGATCCTTCAGTCTGAGCGTCAATATTATGCCCCCTTTGAGTCACAGATAAAAGGGTTTCAACCGACGGTGCAGACCCATAAACTGCCTGGTGGGGCAATGGGTTCGAGTCTTGAGCAGGCGGTGAAGGGTGGTTTCCTTAACAAGATGCCGGAGATTCTGCAGGAAGAACTGCCACGGGTACAGAAGGAACTGGGTAACTACTGGTCGGTGACCCCGGGTTCACAGATTTTGTGGACGACGGCGGTCTCCAATATCCTCGACGGCGAGCGCTACGGCAATCCAAGCGGAGATCTGCGCAATCTTCTTCTCGGCAAGTATGGACCTTTTCCCTTCTTCAAACCGGAGGACTGGATCTATGAGAAGGTGCTGGGGGGGAACTGGCGTGAAGTATTGGAAGAGGAGGGCGGCGAGAGAGAGGTTCCGGATATGGACCTCGCCCACGAACGTTTTGCTCTTGCCGAGCATCTTGGCTATGAGCCGACGAACCACCAGCTTGTACTCTTTCTGCAACAGCCGAATGACGCAGTGGATTTCTTTAAATTTTCCGAAGAGTACGGCGAAGTTTATGTCCTGCCGCCGTCAATTTTCTTTAAAGATGGTGGGTTCAAGACCGGCGAGCACTTGAATTACAACGACTGTCACGGCAAAAAACATCTTGTCGAAATTGGGCCGTCACCAGTGAGTGAGACCGGCGAAGTCAACGTCTATATGGTTGTTGATCACCATCAGACTATTTTCAGTTACCAGGCGGAAAAACGGGCTGGTGGTGTGAGTGAGATTCAGGAGTTAACCAGGGAAGAGATCCTCGACCTTGCCAAAGCCGGTGACGTTCGTTCACCCTTCAAAGGCAAAATCGTAGAGATTGCGGTGAAAGAAGGCCAGGAGGTACTTCAGGGTGACCGGGTTGCCATAATGGAGGCGATGAAGATGCAGACACCTGTTCTCGCGGGAATGCAGGGGATTGTTACCACTATTTCTGCGAAGAAAGGGGACACATTGTTCCCAGGCTCGAAGATCTTGAAGATTGACACGGACGAATGAAGTCATCTGTTCGAGGTGGTTCTCTTTGACTGAACAAAAAAACAGCGATCCGGTTTTCCAGATCGCTGTTTTTTGTTCAGTTTCAGCTCAATCGCGGAAAGGTTTAAAATGCTGGTGGGACGTGCTGGTCAGATCCAGCATGGCCAGGTCTCCCGAGCTGTCTCCATAGACATCGATGGGAGCATATCTCTTGAGGTCGAGAAGTTTGTTGATCCGCCTCACCTTCTCCTCTCCCCGGCAGTTGAGACCGTCAATCCTGCCGGTGAAGATGCTGTCTGCAAAGTCCAGCTCCGTCCCGAGTATCTCTATTCCCATCTTCCTGCACCATGGTTCCACCAGCAGTCGTGGAGAGGCGGTAACCACAACGACCCGCGTTTTGTCTGCGAGGAGCTTTTTTATCGTCACTTCGGCTTGTGGCCGCATGATTGCGGGAATCTCCTCCTTGACGAAAGTGGCAGCTCTGTTTTTCAGCTCATCCTTATGCATGCCTGCCAGTAGAAAATTGAGGAAACGCTCCTTCAGGTTCTGGTTTGGATACCTGCGGACAAAAAAGAGCAGGATCTGTGGCAGGAAGCGTATTCCCGCCAGGTAGAAGCGCAAAGGTCTTGTCTTTATTAAAAAGAGGGCGAAACTGTCGCGGGAAGTAAGAGTTCCGTCGAAATCAAACAGGGCAAGAGGGCGGGCAGGTTGTTCCATAATTATCCTTTAGGGGCTGGTTAAGAGAGAGAATTGAAAGAATGTGTGCATTACTGGAATAGTGGTGAACAGGAGAAGCAGCATGGCGCAGCTGCAGAGCAGGCAGTAGAGAGTGAAGGTAACGGCATAATAGAGAATGCTGGTGAGCAGGCGGGTTCATTATAATAAATAAAGGATCGGTGGTAATTGCAAGTTCGCTCCGCATCATTGATTTTACGGTATTCGGCAAAGCGTTTCACTGCCATAAAAAAGGCTCCAATCATCCAGTACGCGAGCAGCAGGGAGAGGGGCAAATGGCTATCCCGGTGGCGTACCGGCCGAGTAAGAGACGGATGGGGTTGTTGATGGATTCGCTGAGCACATCAAGATATGGCTTGTCCTTGCTGCGAAAGGGTGGAATGTTATAGATACACACCATAATCCACAGGGAGAGATCAATCAGAAAAAAGGTGCTGCCCAGACAGGCTGCAAGGGAGATTCCGATAACTGCGAGTAGAATCCATTCGTAATAAACGAGGCTCTTGTTGATTTTGCCGGATGGAAGCGGGCGAAATTTTTTCACCGGATGGAATGTATCAAGGGGTGCATCCAGAAGTTCATTAATAACGTAGTTGCTTGAGGCAACGAAACCGGTTGCCAGCAACGCGAGCAATAACTGCCACAGAGCTGTGATCCCGAAAAGCGGGGGGACAGCATAAAAGGCAAGGACAACCCCTGGCAGCATGAAAACGTTTTTGAACCAGTGATCAAAAATGGCAATCTGAATATAAGGTTTGATGTTAGTGAGCATGATCAGGATAACGCAAAGTGTGAGAGATAAAAATGGCAGGGTTCTGTAACGGCTCATAGAGAGTAGAGATACTTCTCGATAAATTTAACTGAATGCGTAAAAATCCCACCCTTCAGGCGGGCAAGATGTTAATTTATATAACAGCCTGTCCGGGGGCATTCAAGGGAAATGTGCTGAATGAATATTGTCCAACTGTTTAATGTATGGTAAAATCGTGTCGTTATGTATTTTTTGTTTTTTTTCCTGCACAGACTTGTCGGGCCTGAGGGGCATTTCTGAAAGAGTCTTTCAGGGATTGTTGAGGCGGGGGGAAGAACAAAATATTTGTTCTTTTCTGCGGGAGGTATTTTGTGGGAAAGAGAAGTCCGGACAACAGCGAGGCGTGTGATCCGCACCGCTTTCGCTTCAGGTCCTTCATTTATTACTGACAGGATGATTCAATGCAAAACGTATACAACAGTAAAGTGTTGCATGTAATGATACTTTCCACACTCTTTTTATGTGCAGCTCTGCCGTCTTTTGCAGATGCTGAAGAAGTAATTTCCTCAACTGCTGCCGTAGATTCAGAAGCAGTCGTCAGTGGAGTCACAGTTCAAGACGATGAAATTTCTACTGATGCGGCCACCGTCGTGACAGCTGCAGAAGATAAAACAGCAGACAAGGCTGAAGCCGTGGCGGAGGAAATCGCCCTTGAGGTAGAAATTCCTTCAACTGTTGCCGCAGATTCAGAAGCAGTCGTCAGTGAAGTCACAGTTCAAGACGATGAAATTTCTACTGATGCGGCCACTGCCGTGACAGCTGCAGAAGATAAAACAGCAGACAAGGCCGAAGCCGTGGCGGAGGAAATTGCCCTTGAGGTAGAAATTCCCGCGTCGCAGGTGGAAGAGGAAACTGCTGCTGTTGAAGACATTGCTGTAGAAGTGATTGAACTCGCAGAGGAAACCTCCCCTGTCAGCCCTGTGGAGCCGCAGACCACAAAGACCGTTGAATCGGCTGACGGCTCAATGGTCATGGATCTCACTTCGGAAGAAGAAAGTGAAGAAAGTGTCATCCCTGACTTTATTCGTGGACATCTGCAGATAGGAACACGGTCTGTATACCGTACACTGACCGATGATGATTCCGGCCACAAGGGAGGGACATATGGTACAGGAACGTACCTCGGAACTATTTATGCTCTTGACGAAGATCAGAATGTTGCGCCGATGCAGTGTTATCTTACCTATTTTTTCAATGATTACGTCGGGATTGAGTTTGCCTATGACCAGATGGAGGCTGAAACTGTAGCTACCAACGGCGAGACCATGGATATTAAAACTGATGGTAATGTTACGCTCGCAGGACCCACCATAAGTGTGATCGGGCGTTATAAAAATAAAACATCGGTCACTCCGTTTATTGGTATTGGTGCTGGTTTCTTCTCCGGCGGTTTTGATGCAACATCTACCTGGACGCATGACATTTCCCGCAATGATACCTACAGATACATGAATGTGGACGATGTTACTGCTCTTTTACTTACTGCCGGTGCAGAGTGGGAATTTGTGGAACACTGGATGCTCAATTTGTCAATGCAGTATGTTTCCGCAGATGTTGATGCTGAATTTGACAGTTACCTGGACGGTGTGCAGACCAATGCTCAGACAGGGCACTTCCCGATGGATAACATTGCCTTCCGCCTTGGTATTGCGTACCAGTTCTAACAGGGAACGATTGCTTGAGGCGTGAGTTCGTTTCGGACAATTTTTTCTTCTCATTGTTTTTGAAAAGCCCGGTTTTCAAAACCGGGCTTTTTTGTACCTGTTCAACGCACATCTGTATTTGCAGCACCTGCGTGTTACTGTATAACCCGGTTTCACTGCAATACTGATGACATAATCGGAATGATATCAAAGATGAGATCTCTGTTCAAAAAACACCAACAGTGGCAAATTCATTAGTGTGTCGAAATGGCACCAGAAATATGTCTGGTACTCACCGAGTTTACATATTGTTGGGTAACAAACGGCATGACACTTCTTTTACTCTGAATTTATAGTCGATGGTGCGAAAATCAATTTCAGACCGATTTCGGGCTCAAATTGGGAATGGTTGTGAGTCGATAAAACCATAGACCAGGGAAAAAACTTGGATTTAGAACTTTATTCAAATTATTTTGGAGTAATGTGGATGTTACACTTCATTCTTGAATATAAGTTTATCTCTGCAGTTTTTCTCAGGGAATAATATTGTGTAGTGAGGAGTTTTTGCTTGGAATTGTTTGTTGTGTAAAAGATGTGTTATCATTTTTTTATACGATGTTTTATTTTAATTTTGAAAACTGAGAAAGCAGGATGAAATACCATTTTATTTTGGTTTTGAGCATAAATAATAAAAACTACCCTCAGAAGGGTTTAGAGTTTGTTATACTGTTCGAAAAAGGAGAAGAAGAGAAATGAGACGAGATCTCAAATGTCTGGCGGAAAAAGAGTTTGATCTTCTTGTTATTGGCGGGGGGATCACAGGAGCTTTTCTGGCCTATGATGCAGCATTGCGCGGGATAAAAACAGCACTGATTGAAAAGAGAGATTTTGGTATGGCGACATCTTCTGCTTCTTCTAAACTTCTCCATGGAGGGGTTCGTTATCTGCAGACGCTGCAGCTTAATAAGGTGAGGGAGTCGGCTCGGGAGCGAACTTTCTTTCAGATAATTGCCCCTCAGCTGACAACGACTGTTCCTTTTATTATTCCCACATACCAGGGGGATTTTATGAAAGGACGCACAGCACTCTGTACTGGAATGTGGCTTTATCGTCTCCTCTGTTCTTGCCTTAATTCACAAATAGAGGATTGTTCCAAGAAGGTTCCTTCTGGTCATCTTTTGGGAAAAAGTACAGTTCTTTCAATGGCGAGTATTCTACGTAATATTAGTAGAATAAATGGAGGACACACCCTTTACGAAGTGCATATGACGAACTCTGAGCGGATGACACTGCAGGTTGTGAAGTCTGCTGCTGCCAGGGGAGCTGTTGTTGCCAATTATTGTATGGTGGAAGATTTTTTCTTTGAAGAAGGGCGTGTTGCTGGTGTTTCTTGTGTTGACACCTTGAGTGGGGAAAAATTTTCCGTTCGTGCCCGGATGACTGCAAATGCTGCCGGTCCTTTTTTGTCGGCACTTAATCGAAGGATTCCTGAGATAAAGCTGCGTAAGGAGACTACTGGTTTTTCCAAGGGAGTGCATCTTGTTACTCGCCAACTGGAAGGGAAATATGCTCTAGCACTGAGCAGTGGCAGGAAAACAGAAGGAGTAGTAACAAGGGGGGGGCGTCATATCTTTATCATTCCCTGGAGAGGCAGATCTCTGATTGGGACGACAAACGTTCCGTTTGAGGGGACACCGGATGAGGTTTGTGTTACTGAAAAAGATATTGTCGACTTCCTTGCCGATATAAATGAGATTGTTCCAGGGATTGGACTTGAACGTAAAGATGTCTACTATGCTTTTTCGGGACTCTATCCCTTGCTGAGTGATGAGATAAAAACGGATACATATCAAGGGCATGGAGAGTATCAACTCGTTGATCATGCTGCAAAAGATGGTGTCGGAGGGATTGTTTCTGTCCTGGGTGCAAAGTACACTACAGCGAGAGCGGTTGCTGAACAGGCGGTGGATATGATTGCCTCCAGATTTGGCTGTGAGGAGAAGAGCCAAACATCTTTTACTCCATTGGTTGGCGGGAAAATTTCTGATTTTACAGATTTTCAAGAATCAGCCAGACAACGTTATGCGCATCTTTTTGATCAGGATGTTATTATTCATCTGGTTCAAACGTTTGGATCTGAACTGGATGAGGCCGTTGCCTGGATGCGGGAAAAAGAAGGAGCTCTTGACAGGGTTTGTGAAGGAAGAGGCTGTGTTGCTGGAGAGGTTTTATGGGCAGTAGAAAAAGAGATGGCCTGTACTTTGGAGGATGTTGTCTTTGCTCGTACTGGTTTGGGTTCTGTCGGCTATCCTGGCCGGGATGTGCTCGAGAGTGTGGCTGATATAATGCAGAGGACACTGAGCTGGACAGAGGAGAAGAAGAAAGAGCAGCTTGATATTGTGGAACGACATTACCAGCTTATTTTTCATTGAAAAATTAATAATTTTTTGTTGCATATACCGCTATGTCTCAACCTATTTTACATATCGCTCCTACTCCATTTTTTGCCAATCGTGGCTGCCATATTCGTATTCTCAATGAGGTGCGAAGCCTGCAGGAAAACGGTTTACGGGTGATTATCTGTACTTATGGCCTTGGTGAAGATGTCGAAGGAGTTGATGTTCGTCGAATTTTTTCTATTCCTGGTTATACAAAGACAAGTGCAGGGTTTTCTCCATACCGTATTATTGCTGATTTCTTTCTGTTTTTTCTGGTGCTGAAAACGGCATTTAAAGAGTGTCCGACAGTTCTTCATGGTCATCTTCATGAGGGAGGCGGAATTGGCTGGATTGTCAGTCGCATTCTTTTCTGGCGTAAGATGCAGGTAGTGATGGATGTACAGGGAAGTCTTTCTGGTGAGCTTGAAGCGTACGGTTATTTCCGTAACTTTCCATTATTATTGCGTTTTTTCTCTGGGGTAGAGTATCTTATCTGCCGTCTCCCGGAGAGTATTGTTTGTTCATCCCCTGCAAGTCATAATTTTCTGCTCTCCAGATGTGCTGTGGCAGCAGAAAAAGTTACTCTTCTGGCGGATGTAGTTCCTGATACTTTCTTTCAGATAAGAGATAAAAATATTATGCGACAAAGAAAGGGTGTTCCTCAAGAAAGAGACGTGGTAATTTACACCGGGTCGCTTCTTGTTGGTAAAGGAGTTGATATCCTTTTAGAGGCAGTGGAGGAAATTGCAACCATTCATCCTGAATGGTTCTTTGTTTTTCTGGGGTATCCTGTTGAATGGTTGCAAAAAGAGGTAAAGAGTAGAGGATTGGAGCAGAGTGTCCTTATTCCTGGAGAGGTTTCTTATCTGCAACTGGCGGAATGGTTAGCGGTGGCAGATATTGCTGTCGATCCTAAGAAGTCTGGTTCGGGGGAGGCGAGCGGAAAAATCCTTCACTATATGGCAACTGGTTTACCTGTGGTCTGTTTTGAATTGTTGAACAATAGACAGTTGCTTGAAGAAAACTGTTTTTATGCGGCGGATATTTCACCGCATGGTCTCGTGCAGGCGATGGAGCTGGCGTTTATCAACCGAGAGCGATGGCATGATATAGGCATAAAGGCACAGACGAGAGTTGCAGATTTCTATTCTGCAACTCATGCTGGTAAGATCCTTTTGGAGATATATAATATATAGTATTTTACTAGGAACATTGGAGAGATATGAAGATTCTTGTGACAGGTGGAACCGGTTTTACGGGGAAGGCTCTGGTAAAACGTCTTCTTGATGAGGGGCATGAAGTGGTTAGTCTTGATTATCAGGAGGGGTTGAAGACTGATGAGATTCGCGAATGGGGCGCGAAGGTCGTTATTGGTAGTGTTACGGACCGTAGTGTGGTTGCAGACTGCATGCAGGGTATTGATATTGTACAACATCTCGCTGCAGCTTTCCGAGAGTTGGATGTGCCGAATGAGTACTATGATGAGGTGAATATCCACGGTACGGAGATTGTACTGGAGGAGGCTTTTAAAGCAGGTGTTAAAAAGTTTGTCTATTGCTCGACTTGCGGGGTTCATGGCAATGTTGAACATCCGCCGGGTGGAGAGGATTCACCCATTGCCCCGGGGGATTATTATCAACGAACGAAGTATGAGGCCGAACCGAAAGTCAAGGAATACATCTCTAAGGGAATGGAAACTATTATTATTCGTCCCGCTGCCATTTATGGCCCTGGAGATCCAGAGCGGTTTGCGATGATCTTTCGCCGGGTTAATAATGGTTCTTTCCTTATGTTTGGTTCCGGGAAAACGCTTTATCATCCTCTTTATATTGATAATCTTGTTGACGCATTTATGCTTGCCATGGAGCCGGGGAAAGGGGTTGGTGAGGAATATTTGATTGCGGATGAAGAGTATGTTGAACTCAACGATCTGGTTTCTCGTACCGCGACAGCCCTTGGGGTAAACGTTAAAATTCCGCACTTCCCTCTTTTGCCGCTGATAATCGCAGGTCATATTTGTGAGAAGATATGTAAGCCTCTGAAGATTACGCCGCCGATTTTCCCCAGGCGTGTTGACTGGTTTCGTCAGAATCGGGCTTTTGATATCAGCAAGGCGAAACGTGATCTTGGCTATGCACCCAGGGTGGGACTTGATGAAGGGCTTAAGCGTACTGGTGAGTGGTATATTCAGGAAGGCTACTTTCATAAAAAATAATTGGCCTGGGTTTTATACTGTGTGATCTCTTGGAATGAAGGTGCATTTTTGATTATAAAAAGTGGGTGAAAGGGCATGTGTGGAATCTGTGGGTTCAACTGGAATGATGAAATGCTGGCCAGAAAAATGGCAGCACAGATTGTCCATCGGGGGCCGGATCATGAAGGTATTTATGTCAGTGATGAAATAAGCCTTGCTTTTCGGCGGCTTTCCATTATTGATCTCAGCGATAACGGGAACCAGCCGATGTTCAACGATGATGGTTCTGTTGTTCTTGTTTTTAATGGTGAAATATATAATTTCCGAGAATTACGGCATGATCTGGAGCAGGACGGATATGTCTTTCGCAGTAATACCGATTCTGAGGTCATTGTCCATGGTTACGAAAAATGGGGTGATGGAGTTCTTGAGAAATTACGGGGAATGTTTGCACTGGCCATTTGGGATGTTCCCAGAAAACGCCTTCTTCTTGCCCGTGACCGTATTGGCATCAAACCGCTGTATTACAGTTTCCAGAGAGGGTATTTTCTTTTTGGTTCAGAGATAAAAACTTTATTGGAAAGTTCCAGGGTTGAGCGTCGGGTTAACTATCAGGCACTTTACGACTATCTCGGTTTTGAATTTGTTCCTTCTCCTGAAACAATGTTTGCAGGAATTAACAAACTCCCTGCTGGTTGTTCTCTTGTTTATGAAAAAGGAAAAATAAATATTCAGCGGTATTGGGATCTTAAGTTCCATCCGGGAGAAAATACCCTGAGTTTTGATGAGGCCGTTGAGGAGTTTCGTTTTCAACTTGACTTTGCAGTAAAAAGTCATTTGGTAAGTGATGTTCCCCTCGGTGTATTTCTTTCCGGAGGGCTTGATTCCTCGTGTATTGTTGCTCTCATGAGGCGGCATATCAGTGGGCCCTTGCGCACCTTTACTATAGGTTATAAGGATAAATCCTATAGTGAGCTTGATTATGCGCAAATTGTTGCTGATCATTGTGATACAGAGCATCATGTTCTTATGCTTGACAGCCTTAAACCTGAATATGTGGAGCAGACGCTCTGGCATCTTGATGAGCCTATGACCGACCTTTCAACGGTTCCTTTTTATCTTCTTTGCAAACAGGCAAAAGAACATGTCACTGTTTGTTTATCAGGAGAAGGGGCAGATGAAAGCCTTGCAGGGTACGATCGTTTTAAGGCGGCACGGCTTGATCGTTATTTTCATTTGATTCCTGCTGGAATCCGCAAGCATCTTATTGGGCGGGCGATGAATGTTTTACCCGATCAGCAGCAGAAGAAGGGTGCTGTTAATATGTTGAAGCGCTTTGTTGATGGTGCCAATCTTGACTCCGCCGGAAAACATCTTCGCTGGCAGTATTTTTTGACTCGTGACATTGAAAGACAGCTTTTTACAGATACAACTGCTGCCCAAATGACAATGGATCCTTTTCGGTTGGTGAAGGAATATAATGATCGTTGTGATGGGGGAGATGAAATAAATCGTCAGATATATCTTGATATGAGATATATGATGGCAGATTCGGTTCTGATGAAAGTAGATCGCATGTCGATGGCGAGTTCTCTGGAGGTTCGGGTGCCGTTGCTGGATCATGTCCTTGTTGAGTTCATGGCATCTCTGCCGGGAAGCTGGAAAATTAAGGGGATGGAGACAAAGCATATCTTTCGTGCTGCTTTGCAGGGGCTGCTGCCTGATAAAATTGTCCATAGGGGAAAACAGGGGTACAGTTTGCCCGTGAAGCATCTGCTGCGAGGAGAACTGAAGAATTATATGATCTCTTTACTCAATGATTCCAGGGTAATTCGGGAAAATCTTAATGTTACTTATGTGAACAGGCTGATTGAGGAGCACTGTGCAGGGAAAGCCAATCATAACCATATCCTGTGGGCGTTGATGAATGTTGCGATATGGCACAATCGTTTCTTCGCCTGAGGCAGCTGTGTGTAGCGATCTGGGGATAAATTACAGAAAAATTTGGATAAGCAGTCGTTGGCTGATCCACTTCATAACAATGATGTCTTTCTTTTGAGTCTGGCAGAGTATGAGCTATAGTCCCTGGCTGGTGAAGCGATACTCTTTTTAATTTCTAATTATCGATATATTAGTAAGTTAGCAGTATATGTTAGCTCAACTCAGCTGCCATGCACTACAATTCTCTGCCGGATGAAAATTCCTGAAGGTGATAATATGTAAGAATGAAAAAACCCTCTGTTTTTTTTGAAGGGTAAAATTTTTTTGGCCGTGAATTGCTGGTGTGTCGGAGAATTAAATGTCCTTTCCTGCTACCTTTTTAAACCCTGTTTTCTTTGGAAAATTCTATACCTATGGATGATGCAGCCCCCTCTGATAAAACCGAAGATAGTGACCCCTCTGAACCTGAGGAGAAGGAGATCTGTACGAAATCCTTTTCCTTGAGCCTGCTTCAGAGAATTCTAAACTTCATCCTTTTTCGTAAAAAGGGGATGAGGGAAGATCTTGATCAGGAAATTCAGGATATTCTTGAGGAGGGAGAGGAGCATGGGCTCATCTCCTCACTTGAGGAGAAAATGATTAATTCCCTCCTTGAATTCCACGACACTACCGCCTCCGAGGTGATGACTCCCGCTGCAGAGATTGTTGCCTGTGAGATATCCTCCCCTGTTTCTGATCTGATTACCCTGGCCATTGACAGCGGGTTTACCCGCATTCCGGTGTACCGCGAGAATATTGACAACATGATTGGCATCATCCACGTCAAGGATCTGTTGCGTCTCTGTGCCGGACTTGAAGAGAAAGAGTCAAATCTCGAGGAGTTTCTCCGGCCGGTGAACATCTGCGCGGAAGAGCGGCCTATTGTCGAGATCCTGCGTGAATTTCAGCGGACAAAATTGCATATCAGCATTGTTTCCGACGAGTTTGGTTCAGTGCGCGGTCTTGTGACCATGGAGGATATCCTCGAAGAAATTGTCGGTGAGATTGATGATGAGTATGACGATGTCACTGACGAAGAGGTTACGTTTGAGGTTCTCACAGACGGCTGTGTCCGTGTCCACGGCTGGGTGGACGTGGAGAAAATTGAAGAGTATTTCAACGTGGATTTTCCTGAGGGGCCCTATGAATCTATTGGTGGACTGGTCGTGCAGACGCTCGGTCGCCTTGCGGAGAAAAATGACGAGGTGGAGGTCTCCGGCTTGAAACTGCGGGTGGAAAAGGCCTCTATGCGCCATATTGAACGAATCCGTGTTTCGAGGGTTGATCCAAATCTGTATCAGCCGGAGCAACAGTCATGATGGTGTGGAATGAGGAACGTCGACCGGGCTGCGGGATCTCTCTCCTCCCGCTGCTCTCCACCCTTCTGCTCTGGCTTGCAGCCCCAGGTGATGTCGGTTTCTGGCCTCTCTCTTTTTTTGCTCTTGTTCCGCTCTTTTTTTTTCTTGAGCAGGCGGCTTTTCAACCGCTGTCGGTAAAGAACGTGTTCCTCGCGGGGCTCGCCTTCGGGGTGGTGCTCTTTGTTTTTCTGCTTCACTGGATTGTCAATGTCATCAGCCAGTATGGTGGCCTGCCGCTGCCCGTTTCGGTGCTTGCTCTGTTGCTCCTTTCTGTTTATATGGCTCTTTATCCCGCCTTCTTCTGCCTTGCAGTACGCCAGGTCGCCTCCCGGTTTCCCGCTGTCCTCCTGCTCCTCTTTCTGCCTGCCTGCTGGGTGGGACTGGACTGGCTTCGAGGGTGGGTTTTTACAGGATTTCCCTGGATGGATTTTGGTTGCTATCTTGCTTCAGAACCGTTTCTCATTCAGCCGGCAGCACTGCTCGGACACCACGGCGTCACGGCAATGCTGGTTTTCATCAATACGGGTGTCTGGCTGCTTTTGTCCCGTTATATAAAATGCGGACATTCAGTGTCACTGTTTCTTGTCGCGGGCATTATGCTCTATGCACTTGCCTCGCTTCTTCCTTCGGGAGAGCCCGCCGGCGAGGTACGGGTGGGCATAATCCAGGGGAACGTCTCACAAAAGGACAAGTGGAGTCCCGAGGCTCAAAAGGAGACGGTTCACAACTACCTGACGCTCTCCCGCAGTCTGCTTCACGGCAGTGAACAACCAGATCTTTTCGTCTGGCCGGAGACGGCCATGCCATTCTATCCCGGCGTCAGTGATCTTACAGAGAACCTCGTCAACTTTGTTCGTACCAGTGAGACCCCGTTGCTCACGGGGGTGCCCTGGTTTACGGTCATTGACCGACAGAAAAAGCTGCTGAATTTTTACAATGCCGCTCTGTTGCTTACCCCGCAGGGACAACTGGATGCCCTCTACTTTAAATCTCACCTGGTTCCTTTTGGCGAATATGTACCTCTGCAGAAGGTATTGCCCTTTCTCGCACCACTGGTGGAGTCCGGAGGAAATTTTACCCCTGGCACCATCCATACGCCCCTGGAGATTCCCCTCGCTCACACAGACGACGTTCCCGGGGCGCATACGTCTCTACATGCCGGAGTGCTAATCTGTTATGAATCGGTTTTTCCAGAGCTGAGTCGCGAGTGGGTAAACGCGGGTGCGAATCTGCTGGTCAACATAACCAATGACGCCTGGTATGGCAGAAGCAGCGCACCGAAGCACAGCCTCGCCATGACCATCATGCGTGCCGTTGAGACCCGCCGTGCCATCGTCCGCGCGGCCAATACCGGCTACTCCGGGCTGATCCTGCCCGACGGACGGGTGCAACAGCGCAGTGATCTTTTTGTGCCTGCGGCGGAGACGGTTCTCGCCCCGCTGATGAGCGGCTGTACTCCCTATGTGCTATTCGGCTGGCTTTTCGGCCCACTTTGTTTTCTGGTGTCGATTGTGCTGTCTGCTGCTTCCGCAGTGTGCAAAAGGGTTGTATAATCTGTAAAATAATGATAAATCAACGCGTTCGTCGGACAGAGTGTCCGGCTGCAGGATTTACCGGAGACCGGTCGGCAATGGCTGGCTCTACTCCCCGTATGAAGAAGGAGAACTCTTATGGCTGTTGAAATCGGTACCGCAGTTTCGCAACAGAAACTTGACAATATCAAAGGTCGCCTGCTCGGCCTGAAGGAGCATCTTTGACGTCTCTAATCTGAGATTTCGCATTGAAGAGCTTGAACAGCAGACTCTCGCCCCCGGTTTTTGGGAAAAAACGGATGTGGCGCAGGAGGTTCAGAAGGAACTGGGACAGCTTCAGGACACTGTCAACGGATTTGACGCCCGCTGGAAAGAGTATGAGGATACTGATCTTTTCCTTGAGATGGTTATTGAGGAGAAGGACGTCGAGCTGGAACAGGAGATTGCCGACAAGATTGAAGAGATTGAAGAGAGCCTTGCTCTCGCCGAGCTGGAATGCATGTTCTCCGGCGAGCACGATCGCTCCAACGCCATTATTGAAATCCATGCCGGTGCCGGTGGTACGGAGGCTCAAGACTGGACCGATATTCTTCTGCGCATGTATCTTCGCTGGGGTGAGCGTCATGGATGCAAGACCAGTATCCTTGACTACCAGGCAGGGGATGAGGCCGGAGTTAAATCGGTGAGTGTCATGTTCACCGGTCGCTTTGCCTACGGTTACCTCCGCTCGGAGATCGGGATCCACCGTCTGGTGCGTATTTCTCCGTTTGACTCCAGCGGCCGTCGTCACACCTCGTTCGCCTCGGTGATGGTAATGCCGGAACTTGACGATTCTATCAACGTGGAGATTGATGACAAGGATCTGCGCGTTGATACTTATCGGTCCAGCGGCGCGGGCGGTCAGCACGTTAATAAAACCAGTTCCGCCATTCGTCTTACCCATATTCCTACAGGAATTGTGGTGCAGTGTCAGAACGAGCGCAGCCAGCATCACAACAAGGATACTGCGATGAAGATGCTTGCTTCCCGGCTTTATGAAGTGGAGCGGCAGAAACAGGCAGCAGAGCACGAAAGTCTCGCCGGGGATAAGATGGGTATCTCGTGGGGCAGTCAGATTCGTTCCTACGTCATGCAGCCCTACCGCATGATCAAGGATCTGCGTACCAACTACGAAACCGGCAACATTGATGCGGTCCTCGATGGCAATCTCGACGCCTTCATCAAGGCCTATTTGATGATGAGCATGAAGCGCTGACGCGTCGACCTTCACAGTGACAATAAAAAGGGTTCCAACGGAGTACTTCGTTGGAACCCTTTTCTTATACCATTCCTCTTAAGTTATAACCTCGCTAAATGCCATTTTCACTTTCTATTGGCGAATTCAAAGGCAGGGGGATGGGAGACAGGAGAAAGGAGACGGGGAAAAGCAAAAGACGGAACAGCGAAAAACTTTAAGAAGTTACGCTTTTATAAAAAATGCCCTTTTTCGCATGATTAGACCATTTCCATTTTGTATTGACCGGAGAACGCAACTGCGTAGACATCTTTTTTTGGCGATGACGAATGAGTAATAATTCGTGTTTATCCGAGTCCATTCGTAGTTCCTTTTGCAGTTTGTAACCACGAATGGACACGAATTTTCACGAACAGGGACCACGCATTAAACGAAAACGTTTGTATCCGAAGTTAAGCCGTACGGTTCACCAGGATTATTAATCAACTTTGGTAGTCATCCGCAAGTCGGGGGTGAGCGTTTTACGCTCTCATACATCAATTACCTCAAAGCAAATAACAGACCGAATTCAACCACAAGGGCATTCTCTTATGGTTTTTTCAGTAATAATTCGTGTTTATTCGTGTCCATTCGTGGTTCCTTTTGTCGTTTGTAACCATGAATGGATAAACAGCAGACAAAACGGGGTATAACTTAATAGGAATGGTATTATGCTCTCTTTACATCCTGTTTATTTATTCGTAATCACAAAAAAAGATGTCCACGCAGTCGCGCTCTCTGGTCAATACAAAATGTAAATGGTATCATTTGCGCTTCAGAGACCTGCCCGGTTTCTCTTGTAATGGCTCTTCCGGCCAGCGATGTCTGGGATAGCGACCGCGCATTTCCCGGGCAACCTCTTTATAGGACGTGACCCAGAAGCCGGCGAGGTCGGCGGTGGTCTGGATGGGACGTCCGGCCGGGCTGAGCAGTTCAAAGACCAGGGGAATCCGCTTCCATGCAAGATGCGGGGAGTCGATCTGGCCAAACATCTCCTGCAGTCTGACGCTCACCACCGGTCCCTGATCTTTGCGATAGAGGATGGGCAGAGTACGTCCGGAAGGAGTGGTGAAGTTAGTCGGGGCCTCGCGCTTTATGTCGTTGAGCTGCTGCGGTGTAAAGAGGGACTGCAGTGCGCAGCGAAGGTTGATCTCTGCCAGCCTGCCAATACTTGTCAGCCCGGCGAGAAAGGGTGCCAGCCAGTGGTCGAGCCCGGAGAGCAGATTCTCTTCACTCACGTCTGGCCAGTCTTCTCCCTGGGCGGCCAGCCAGCGGGCGCGATCCAGCCAGTGGCTGAGCTTTTTCGTCCATGGCAGGATGGTGAGACGTTCCACTCGTACCGCCTCAAGCAGTGCCGCTTCTATCTGCTTCGACTCCGGGTGGGCGATGCGCCGCTGTTCCAGCACAATGCTGCCGAAACTCTGCACCTTCTCCACCTCCAGCCGCTGCTTCCCACGGAGATAGTTACAGAGGATGGTCTCCTCCAGTTCCCCTGCAAACTGTATCTCCAGCTCTTTACGGCTGTATTCTGCGGCGAGATAGATGCGCCCGCCGCTGCGTTCGCCATCAAGGTCGGCCACCACCAGCCATTCGGCACGGGAGAGAGGGTCTTCCAGCGGCAGAAAGCAGCTTCCACCTCCGGCGAGGAGAAACTCGGCGCGGCCATTGCGCGTTTCCCCTCTTTTGTGTGCCACCCTCTCCGGCCAGGCAAAGGCCAGCAGGGTGGCAGGGGAATTATCCCCCTGCCCGTCAGCACTTTTTCTCTTCAGCGTTTTTCCGCTTTTTATCACCTGCTCCGCTGCCTGACGCAACAGGGGATAGGAGCGTGTGGCCCGCTGGCTGTCCCTGCGAAAAGCTGTCAGGGCCTCAAGTCGCCGTGTGAGGTCCGCACCGGAATCCCGCCGGAAAATGTCACGCTCCCCGAGCAGGGCGGTCAGCCAGATGGCGTCTGTGGAGTTGCCCCTCAGCAGCAGTGCGGCAAGAGGAGGGGATACACCCAGTTCAACGGCCCTGCGGCCGAGAGGTGTGATACCGCGGGCATCGAGAAAACCGAGTCGGGTGAGAACGTTCTGTGACTGGCGAAAATTGCCTTCAGGTGGCGGCGTCAGCCATGGCAGGCCATCCCGCTCCGTTACTCCCCAGGCTGCCAGTTCAAGGACCAGGCGGGAGAGGTCGGTGGTGCGAATCTCCTCATCCTCCTGCTCCTTCATGGCTGTTTCTTCCCCTTCACTCCACAGGCGGAAGCAGATGCCCGGCCGCAGTCTTCCCGCCCGGCCCTTTCGCTGCTCAGCCGAACTCCTGGAAATCCTGCGGGTGACGAGGCGGGTCATTCCGGTAGCAGGATCAAAGAGAGCCTTGCGTACAAGGCCGGAATCAACCACGCAGCCGACACCTTCGATGGTGAGACTGGTCTCGGCTATGTTGGTCGCCAGTACCACCTTGCTGCGTCCAGCAGGTGCGGGTGCCAGCGCCTGCTGTTGAGCGGAGAAGCTGAGACCGCCATAGAGAGCCGTTACCAGTGTCTGTGACAGCTCTGCCTGCAGAATCTCCTGCGTGCGGCGAATCTCTCCAACGCCGGGGAGAAAAACCAGAATATCGCCGTTTTTTTCATCAAGGGCGCGGTGAACCGCGCGGGCGGTTGCCACCGTAATATTCCCCGTGACGGGACGCGGCAGATGCCGGGTTTCTACCGGAAAAAGGCGTCCCTGCACCTGCAGACAGGCTGATGTCTCCAGCATCTCACAGAGCGGTTTGCTCTCAAGGGTGGCAGACATCACCAGCAGTTTCAGATCGGGGCGCAGAGCAGTCTGTACCTCGCGGCAGAGGGCGAGGGCAAGGTCGGCGTGGATGGAACGTTCGTGGAATTCGTCAAAGATGATCAGTGCCGCATCCTGTAATTCGGGGTCACTCTGCAGGCGGCGGGTAAGAATCCCCTCAGTGACCACCTCAATGACACTCCCCGGCCGATAGTCGTTGCGGATCTGCCAACCCACCCGCTGTCCCGGTTGTTCACCAAGCAGCCGCGCCATGAAGGCGGCTACCGAGCGGGCGGCGAGACGACGCGGCTCAAGCATGATGATCTTCCTGCCCGCCCGCCACTTCTCATTGAGCAGGGCAAGGGGAATGCGGGTTGATTTTCCCGCACCTGTCTCTGCTTCGAGGATGACGGCATGGTTCTCCGCAAGGAGCTGTCTCAGCTCCGGCAGGATGGCGTTGACAGGCAGTTCCGACATGTTCATCTCTGTCGCTCCGCATACTGTATAGTGGCTGGGAGGAGAAAGGCTGCGTGGTTGGAGGTAAAAAAGGGCGGATCACGGCGCAGAACAGCTGCTATCTCCGGAGTCCGGCGAAAATCACTGTCAAGGAAACGGCGAATCTTGCTGCGGTGCCAGTCGAGAGGGTGGACGAAGTCAGTATAGATGGAGAGGTCGTCATCGCTGAAGTCCATGGTCGTAATGCCACCGCGTGCCTCTTCGGAGAGTCGCGGCATGTTGAAGATGGCGAGATTGAGGAAGTCGATTTCCTGCGCATGGGCGGCGACGAAATCCCGTGTGCGCAGGGCCGCATCGCGTTCCTCTGCAGGGGTGCCGAAGAGAAGATAGATGTAGGTGGCAATGCCAGCGTTCTTCAGGCTGGCCAGCGCCCGTTCCACGAGGGGCAGGGCCGTCCCTTTGTTCATGGCGGCCAGTACCGCAGGGTCTCCGGATTCCAGTCCCAGCTTGAGCATCACGCAGCCGGATGCGGCCAGTTTACGACAGAACTTCTCGTTCGTGAGGAGGCCGTCAAAACGGGCAAATCCGTACCATGGAGGCATTCGCCATTTTGTCAGCTCTCGCATCATTGCGGGGGTGATGGCGTTATCAAGAAAATGAATCAGGGCCGGAGAGTGCCGTTCGCACTGCTTTTCCAGCTGAAGAATGTTTTTCCGGGGTGGACTGAGGAGAAAGGTGTTCCTCTCGGCGGTCTCCGGACAAAAGGTGCATCTCCGCCAGAAGCAGCCGCGTGAGGCGGTCCAGGGGAGGACAAATCCGGGTGAAAAATACGGACCGGCAAGCTCTCTGTAATCCGGAGGCGCATCGGCGATCGGTGTGCCGCCGAGCAGGGTGGTCAGAGCCTCTTCTCCGGGACCGGCGATGAAGCAGGCGAGAGTGGCCAGACGACTCCCCCGGCTGCTCCAGTTCGGGTGGCTCATCCAGGTGGTGACCAATCCGCCGCCGACCACCAGCTTCACTTCGGGGAATTCCTGCCGCATCCAGCCGATAATGGCAAAGGTCGTGAGTGCCTCGCTGAGGAAATTGAGCGAGATCCCCAGCCAGTCTGCGCGGTTCTCGCAGAGCAGTTCGCGCAGACGATGAGAAAAGAAAGAAAACCACGGATTGCTTTGCGGCTCTCTGGTTGCCTGCAGGAGATCTTCGGAAGCGAGCGGAGAACGGCCGGGAATCTGAAAATCGGCCAGACTGGCTTTTGCTCCCGTTTCGGCTGCCGCCATTTCCAGCACTTTGTTTATATCGATGACACAACGGCGATAGCGGTCATTGTTGCCGTAGAGTTGTCGGCTGCGCGGCATGCGCAGTGCCTTGAGGTTACGGTTGCAGTTTTTTACCGCCCGTTGTTGCCATTTCCCCTCCAGGGACAGGTTCTTCGCCTGTTGCAGCAGACGGAGCTGTCCTTCCAGGTTGAGATCGGCCGTCACACATTCCACGCCCCCTGCCCGCAGTGCACCAGAGAGAAAGGCGAGGGAGGCGGGAGGTTCACAGGCCTTGAAATGAGGCGGGGCGATGAGAAGAAGAGTAGTCATGTCAAATATGAAAAAATCATCTGTTGGGAGAAAATGGCAGGAGGCGCGGCAGGGTAATGTAGAGTCGCAGCGCGGAGAAATCGATATTATTATCTTTGTGGTGTAGCAAATCTGACAGTACAGACTATAGTGTGTGAAACTTTTTTGCACCCTTGAAAAGGAGAAAGTCTACCCGTAATTCAAGGTTCCTTTTTTTCCGTATGAAAAACTGCACCGGAAACTCAACAAAACCTTAACAAAAAAGGAGCATAAAACGATTATGAAACGTTTTTTCCTTACTTTGAGTCTTATTATGTCTCTTCTCTGCGTTTACACTGTAGTGGGAGTCACAGTCACCGCAGTTACTCCTCAATACGCTGAGGCGCGTTCGAAGATGGGCGGCAAGAGCTTTAAGATGACGCGTCCCGCACAGAAACAGGCCCCCGCTTCTAATAACCGCATGCAGAATCAGAGTGGCGGTTTCAGCCGCGGTCTGATGGGCGGCCTGCTGGGAGGAGCCCTCGGCGGAATGCTTTTCGGTTCCCTTCTCGGTTCGGGCGGGCAGGGGATGGGATTACTGCTTCCTCTGCTGCTCGCTGGGGGTGCCTGGTTCCTGTGGAGACGCTATAAAAGTTCTCAGGACGGTGGAAGTTCCAAGAGCAGCGGGCAGTGGAAGTTTCCGGGGCAGAACTCGGGAAATCAGCAGAAACCTGTGAACCGGGAGAACACCGGTGGGAGTGTTACCCCGGATATCGGTTCCGGCATTGGGGCCGGTCTCGGTTCAGCCGCTGGCGCGGGGACAGAGACAGAGACAGAACAGCAGCCCCTTGCCGAGACTCCGATGGAGGTGACAGAAGGACTGGCACAGATTCGTCAGTACGACCGTAATTTTGACGAGGACCACTTTAAAGAGGTTGCCTCAGATGTCTTCTTTCAGGTACAGGCGGGCTGGATGCGGCGGGATCTGTCAAGTTATCGTCATCTGCTCGGTGATCAGCTCGCGGCAGAGTATGAGAAGCATTTTGCCGAGATGCGGGAGAAGGGAATTATCAATAAACTGGAATCCATCGCTATTCGCAGCGTTGAGATTGTGGCGGCAGGCAGTGATGGCCGGGAAGATTTTATCACCGTTCGTTTTATCGCCAACCTGCTGGATTATAATGTCAGCGATAGCAACGGCAAACTTGTGGACGGCGATATGAACACGCCAGTGAAATTTGAAGAAGAGTGGAGCTGGGCGCGTTCGACAGGAACTGAAGGGTGGAAACTGGAGGGGCTTCAGTAATGGATCTGGGAGAGTATCGCAGAGATTATGTCAAAGACGGGCTGTCCCGCAAAGATCTTGTGGCCGACCCCATGCAGCAGTTCTCTCACTGGTTTGCACAGGCACTGGAGCTGTCGCGCAACGATGCGGTGAGTATGCCTGACCCTACGGCAGTGGTGGTTGCCACGGTAGGGGAGAACGGCATGCCGAGTCAGCGAACGGTGCTGCTTAAATTTTATGATACGCGTGGTTTTGTCTTTTACACCAACTACGGAAGCCGCAAGGCCCGGGAAATTGCCGGAAACCCGCAGACCTCTCTCATCTTTGTCTGGCTTGAGATGGAGCGCCAGGTGCGTGTCTGCGGGCGGGCGACGAAGGTGGGGGTGGCAGAGTCAACAAAATATATCCTCAGCCGTCCAAAAGAGAGCCAGATGTCGGCCTGGGTGTCAAGTCAGAGCAAGCCGTTGACTTCACGGCAGGCACTGCTGCAGAAACTTGATGAGATGAAGCGGAAGATCGGCGAGGGCAAAGTACCCATTCCGAGTTTTTGGGGTGGTTTTCGCGTGGAACCGCAGGAGATAGAGTTCTGGCAGGGCGGTTCAAGCCGCCTGCATGACCGTTTCCAGTATGTGAAAAAAGAGGGCCTGTGGCAGCCGCCGGTGCGGCTGGCACCCTGATCGGCTCAGGCTCAGTGAACAAGGGGCAGGAAGGGCTTTGGGGAACCTTGAATATGAACGAAACACAAAATTATTTAAGGTCCCCTTTTGAAAACCTCAACCGATACGGACCATGCCGGAAAATAAAGAAAATAACATTGCAGGTGTCAGTACTGATGGGGCTGAAAAGGACAAAGGGCAGTTTGACGAAAGAGAAACCCTGTCGCAGGAAGTGACTCGGAAGAAACGCTGGTATCGCCGCTGGTACTCCGTTGTTGGAATGCTTGCGGGGATTTTTGTGCTTCTTTTTGTCTTTGTGCTGCCACTTGGCGCAAAATATTACCTCACCGACTGGCTGTTGCAGAATGGTGCAGACAGCGCCCACATAGACAAGCTCGGCTGGAACCCTTTTGCCGGTCGGGTGTGGCTGAATGGGGTTGATCTTAAGCAGGGGAACAAAAAACTGATGAGTCAGGCCGATCTTGATCTCAAGATGAGCCTGCCTGCGCTCTTCAAAAAAGATATATCCCTGACCCGCGCCACCTACACCGATCTCAATCTCTTTGTGGTGGAGGGCCCCGATGGCAGCGTTAAAATCGGCACCGTGAATCTGCCAAAGGCGGACGAGCCACAGGCCCCTCCGGTAACGGTGACGGAGCCGGAAGAGGAGAGTCCTCTCTGGGCTTTTCTCGCCAGCAATGTCACCCTTACGAACTGCAGGGTGCACTATATCTCTCCGCTGCTTGACCTTGAAGTGCAGGTGGACAGCCTTGTTCTCAACAATTTTTCCACCCGTGAAGGTGCCGCACCCGGGACTTTGACATTGAAAGGAAGTGTCAATGGGAAACCGATTGCTCTGAACCTCTCTGCGTTGCGGGTAATGCCTGAACTCAAGGTTGCCGGTCAGGTGGATGTGAGTGCCTTCGATCTTGATGAGCTGGACACTCTTCTCAAGGATGCTCTGCCCTCTTTCGGTGGAATAGCGGCACTTATGGGAGTGGTTGATTTTACGATGAAAGAAGGCGTCATCGACGTCAAATATGATGGTGATATTAATGTGAAGAAGGCGGACGTCGGCTCTGAATCCTTCCGCACCTCTGCCGACAATCTCAATTACCATGGAAAGGTTGCCTTTTCCATGCCGCAAAAGGCACCAATGCTGGTGCAGACCGACGGTATTCTCACTGCCGACGGTTATGATCTCGGTGTTCCCGGCGCTGACTTGACCACCAGCGAAAAACTCGTCAAGCTTGATGGCATGACCAGCGTAACCATCGGTGACGGTGTTGTTGTTGACTACAGTGGTCTTCTTACCATTGCCGGAATAAATTTCCATATACCCATCCTGCAATCCACCGCCAATGAGTTCGTGTGGAAGGGGAAAATTGGCTACGACCTTGCCAGGCAGAACCTCGTCAGTCTCGACGGGGAGTTGAATCTCGCCGTGCTCAACTACACCATGCCGGAAAGCTCCATGTATGTTGCCGAGGAGAATTTTAACTGGAAGGGAAAAATTGGCTATCAGGGGCAGCGTGACGGTGAGGCCAACGTGGTGGATACCACCGGTGTGCTTACTCTGAAGCCTCTTGATTTCACCTTTGGAAAAGAGAGTGAAGAGATCGCGGTCGCCCTGCAGGGGCTGGGATGGGATGGAACCTTCAGCTTCGGCATGCCGGAAGGTGGCAGCCGTATTGGTATCGACGGAGTCCTTACCGGTGAGACCATTGATGTGAACCTCGCTTCGGCGGGAATGAAGATCAGCGAGAAAAACCTTAGAGTGCAGAGTAAAACCGGGCTGCGTCTTGGTGAAAAGATAGACATTAAGAGCACCAGTTCTCTTGACGCGGGAGGATTTACCCTGCTGATGGATGGAGCGCAGGAGCCCATGATTCTCCTGGGAAGCCTGAAACTCAAGGATTTTGAGGGGCAGGGCGGCACAAAGCTCAAGGCCGCACAGCTTAGCGCCGAGGGACTGGTGACTACGGTAGAGGGTGACTTTCCCCTGCAGGTTATCGTGCCATCTCTCAGTCTCAACAGCTTTGGCACCGATGACCTGGAAAATTTTTCTCTGCAGGAGCTGGCTGTCAAGAGTCCGAAAATAAGAGCTGTCAACAACAATGCCGAACTGCTCAACCTGCGTGATATTACCTTCAGCGGTTTGCAGGCAGCTCTCGATGGTACCGCCTCGGTGGAGCGTCTTTCGTTCAACAAGCTGGTTTTTCTTGATGGGGAGAAAGGAAGTGATGAGAAGCCCGGGCTGAGCCTTGGAGAGGCCCGTCTTACCGGCATTAAGTGGATGGGCAAAGGTGGTTTTTCTGGAGAGAAACTCGATTTCAGGAATCTGCTCACGACCATAGTGCGAGATAAAGAGGGCAGGATTAATATCTCCGAGCGGCTTGACGCCATGCGTGCAGGTGACGGAGAAAAAGATACTCTTGTGAAACCGGTTGAGAAGGTGGCGAAGGAGAAAAAACGGGAAAAAGTAGAGAAGGGTACACCGCTTGACCTGCCTTTTCCCATTTTCCTGGGAGAGATGTCAATCAGCGGGAACAGCGGGGTTAATTTTTCAGACTACACTCTTCCCGCCATTTTCAAGAATGATCTCAGCATCAAAAAGTTCACCATTGGCGCGCTTGATTCGAGAAATCCGGGTGCCAAAACGCCGCTTCTTTTCAACGGAATGCTGGAGCGGCGCGCTCCGCTCAGTGTGAAAGGTTCCATCTCGCCATTTTTACGTGATCCCGCAGCTGACCTGGTTCTCAGTCTGAAAAATTTTCCGCTGCAGAACGTCACTGCTTATACCATACAGTCTGTGGGTACCGGGCTGGCGAGCGGCCAGCTGCAGGTTAAAACCTCCGTCAATCTGGAGGGGAATTACCTGAAAATGGACAACAATGTGCTGTTGATTAATCTGGAGACCAAATTGATCTCCAAAGAGCTTGCAGCAAAGCTGGATAATCAACTGCCGATACCGCTGTCCATGGTTTTGTCGGTGCTGAAGAACAAGGATGGCAATATCGACCTTGATATTCCGCTGAAAGGGGCACTCGATAATCTTAATATCGGTCTCACCGACATCGTTGTCACCTCGTTGAGCAAGGCGGTTGTTCCGGCACTTTCCGGCTACGCTATCTACGCCCTCGGACCCTACGGGGCACTGGCCTATGCGGGGATGAAACTCGGTGAGGAGATGTTGAAAGAGGGGGATACTCCCGTGATCTTTTTGAAGGGTACAAAGAATATTGTGCCGGAACAGATGGTCGAGCTGGACAAGGTCGGGAAGAAGATCCAGAAGGGAGAGGGGGACTGGCAACTCTGCCCGTACGTGGCGTCATGGGAGTACATGAGCAGCGTGGATATTGACGCGGCTCCGGGAGAAACCATCCCCGTACCTGCTGGAGATGTCGTACGGCTTGACAGGCTTGGCCAGATTCGTGCCCGCAATGTGCAGGCGTATCTCAGCAAAAAATTTGCTGTTGCTCCGGATCGTCTGCTGCTTTGTACCACTGCGGTAAAGACAGAGAAGAAGATGCTGCCGCTGGTGATTATTCAGAAATAAGGGGATCTTGAAAAACCTTGTATTTCGTTCACATTCCCTCTTCCCATAAGAGGGAATGTTCTTCAATCGGATTGTCGGACAAACCAGTGGTCCGGTTCCCGCCTCACTGATCACCAATCTCAGTCAACGCCTTTACTAACAGTCTGCGCATTTTTTCCTCCGCGTCTTTCAATTTTTGTTCTGATCCGCCATGAGCCGCGAAAAAATCGCGGCAGACACTCATGCGCTCCTTTCCCCAGTCCCTCGTGAAATTTTCATCAGCACCATTCTCCTGCATCTTCTCATAGTCGCGGCGGCCGTGTGCCCAGTTGATGATATGACGGTAGTAGAGCAGGGCGCGGTTGAGCAGAATGAAAAGCAGGTTTATCTCTTTTACCGGGCCGATCTGCAGTTGTTCACTGGCGAGAGAGGGCAGAGGAATGCCAAGAATTTTCTTTTGGCCTGCAAGGTTTTCACTGCCCCATATTGCCCCGATACCGCCGAGAAGCCCGCCGACGGTGGCAAAGAGACCAAAGCTTGAGCCAAGAGTCATGGCGTCGAGCCCCAGACCGGCTGCTGCTCCGCCAAGAGCACCGGTAAGCATCAGTTGTGATTTACTCAGGCCGAGCAATTCCCAGTTCCGTTCATCAAGAATATCGCTGTGCAGCAGGGAATGGGGAGGGAGCTGGTAGTTGAAGATGTTATGTTTGTAGAGGGCGCGAAGTCTGGATTGGGCCAGATGTTCTTCGGCCGTGAGCTTTCTGCCATATTTTTCCAGCAGTTTCTTCCGGGTTGACTCCAGCCGGTTCTCTTCCAGAATTTTTCCACTCACTTCCAGACGCAGGCAGGTACTGAGCAGCTCGACAATAATGGCAGCCGACTGTTCGTTCCGTTCTGCCCAGTCCCGGCGGAAGGCTTTTACCACTTCGCCCAGGGCAGGCTGCCAGTCCTGGTCAATGGATTTCAGTGCCTCAAGTAAAGAGATACGCTCTGCCCAGGAAGCGCGGTGGGCATTAAAGATACGGCTGGAGTTGAAATTTTTCCGAAACTCCAGCTTCCACCCCTCAAGATATTCAGTGACGCCATCCTTGCAGTTGATGATCGCCATGCGTGGTTTACCGGTGAGGCGCAGAATTTCCATCTCGGTACGATCAACCCGCCGGACCGGCCGTGAACCGTCCACCACATAGATTATGCCTGCTCCCGCAGAGACCGGTGCGAGGAGTTCCCGGTCATCGTGCAGTTCGGGAATCTCCTGCGCAAAGGTGCGGAAGGCTGCCAGCGGATCGCTCTCGGTCTCGACCATCCTGCGCAGTTCCACCAGCACCCGGCCGGGGTTCTGAAAGCCGGGAGTATCGGTAAAACGCAGCACTTCGCGGCTGTCTATCACTACCGGAAACGTGCGGCATTCGCGGGTCTCACCGGGGGTGTCACTGATGCGTACTGAATCGTCCTCAGCGAGAGTGGAGAGAACAGAGGACTTCCCCTCGTTGGGGTGGCCCATAATGGCAAATTCAGGAATCATGCGTCGTTCTCCTGTGCAATAAGGGGAAAAAGATGGAGATAAGGATCGGCAAGCGCTTCCACTTTTTGTTTCCAGATGGTGAAGTCACGGCGGGTTACCGGTGTGAACAGGGTCCCGCTGCGACGGCCGACAAGAGCGATGGAGATAACCATATCGCCAGGGATGGCCGCACGAATTTCTCCCAGATAGCTGAGAAAATCAACCAGCGGCACCATCCATCCTTCAAGAATGATGACGATGCCCTCTTTCTCCAACCATTCCTTTTTGATGCGCTCCAAAAGCTGCTGATCCTCCTCCCAGCCACTCTGGCAGGGCAGGACGGCGAGTGGGGTAAACCCCGATTCGGTTAATGTGGCGGTAATCTCGTCTTGCGGGCTGGAGAGCTGTTCGTAGAGGTCAATGCCGACAAGCACCAGTTGCTCGCTGAGATATCTCGACGGTGTCTCATGTTCAACAGTCACAGGTGCATGGAATATGGGAGATGTTCCGGTATCTGGTTTTGTTTCTCTCCCGGAAACCGTTTCGCGCAGGGCTTCTGCCGGGGCCTGCGTGGTGACCAGCGGGGTTCCCATACGGCGGAGAAGACTTTTGCATTGGGGGCTGTTGATCGGCAGATGGGCCAGTGCAGTATTGTTCCGCCACTTGCCGAAGAAGAGAAAGGCGAAACGGGTGAGTACGCCATAAACGAGGAGGCACATTACGAGGAACGGCCACCACGAAGTGAGGTCAGCGGTGACGAGGTGGTAGATATTATCTTTGAGGATGATGCGGCTGCCGGCAATTGCCTCAAGGCCCGGAGCAGCGTTGCTGCCGAGCAGCCAGGACCAGGGCAGGGCAAGGGTCTGCACAATAGCATGGACTGCTGTATCACTGAACTGGATGGTGGACTGCCAGCCGAAGGCGAGGTCGCTGGTGGTAATCTTGATCAGGGTGACGGTGAGCAGAACAATATTGAAGGTGAAGCCGAAAAGTTGGGTGAGACAGAAAAAAAGCCAATAGAAGAGGTGGCCATAGCGTCCACTCTTCACCCGGGCGAGGGCGAAGGCCTGATTGATACTGTTCTGACGCCCGGCGCTCATGCGTGATAGCCAGCCCCGGCGCAGCCAGCTGCTGCAGGTGCTGAAACTGCGCTCCAGCAGCAGACTGTAAAACCCGGGCAGACGGAACTGTGGAAGTAGCCTGCGCAGCAGAGAAGAGGAGAACCGCAGTAGAATCAGCAGCAGCTGGGTACCGATGAAAAGGAGCAGGAACTGAAAGACGTTTACCGGTGTTTTGCCCGTATAGGAAAAAAAGGCAAGTCCGGCCAGTGCCCCGAAGAGAACACCCAGTATAATTACTGCGAGGGAGGCAAAGCGTACTGTGTCGTCAAAGATTTCACCAGGGTTGCGGCTGTCGGCAGCGGGAAATTCCTGTTGTATCCGGGCCTGAATCCAGCCGGAGAGTTTCGCCGTCTGTGAAAGGGAAAAAACCTTCGTCTGCTCCTTTTCGAGGGCAAGGCAGATCTCGCGATCTCTCTTGTGCAGAGCGGCAGGGGCTTTCTCCCTGTCTTCATGAAAGAGGTATTCCAAATTTATGATGTCGGACAGTTTTAATTGATTTTTCATGGGCGCACTATAACAGAATAATGGTGGAGGGAACCTCGAAAAAGGATTTCTGGGATCTTCTTTTTCGGTTTCCGGCAAAGATTGCTGTCTGGAGCTGTAAGGGAAGTTGGTTGCAGAAATTATTGCAGGAAGGTTGAATCCTCAATATAGCGTTTTTTCTTTTTCTTTTTAATGTGCTCAGTATCAATGATCACGAGACCGTCAACGCAGTTCCCGAAATCAGGATCAACGTTGAAGTCGAGAAAAAGTGCCCCGCCAGGGTCGCACAGTTCGGTGTACTGCTTGTAAAGTGGTGGAACGGCGGTGCCGAGATTGGCAAGCAGAGCCTTGAGACGGGTGAAGTCGGCACGGTAGTTGCCGCCGATAAATTCCTTCTCCAGTATGGCCATATCGGCTTTGTAGCGGAAGGGGGTTCTTGAGCAGCGTTCTTCCGCCGAATCTTTAAAATAAAGGCAATAGAAATAAACCATCAGGTCGCGGGCCAGCACCGGCATGGAGTTGGAAATGCTCACCGTACCAAAGAGATAGCGTGCCTGCCGGTTTTTACGCAGCCAGGCACCGATACCATACCAGAGGTAGTCGAGGCTGCGTTTTCCCCAGTAGCGCTGCTGCACAAAACTGCGGCCGAGTTCCACCCCCGAATCAAGAAACCAGGAGTGTTTCTCCTCATATTTGAAGAGAGTGGCGCTGTAGAGTTCCTTGATTCCCCGCTCCCGGCGTACCTCCGCCGCGTTGGCAAAACGATAGGCCCCGGCAATTTCAAGGTCATTTTCATCCCAGAGGATGATGTGCTGGTAGTACTGATCAAATTTATCGATATCTCGGCGCATTCCGGTTCCTTCACCTATCGCGCGAAAGGTCTCCTCCCGCAGGCGTCCCACCTCCCGCATCAGCGGGGAAGGCCCATTCGGCTGGAAAAGATAGACCTTTTTCCCATCTGGAGTACACCCAAGCATTTCACTGTCGCCGATGGCATCCTTTATTTCCGCTTTTCTTTCTCCCCTCGCCACAGCATTCTCTGTCTTCAGGATTCCTTTAGCGTTGCGACCAATGCGATAGAGGTGTTTGCGCAGCAGTTCGCATACCTCAGCACGGGGCAGGTCGAAAGAGGAGAGTGTCTTGTCTGAGATAATGGCGCCAATGGTCAGTTTGATCCGCTTGTTGCGCTGTTTGATCATCTCACCCGCCAGCATCAGGGTGGAGAGGGGTTTTGCGATTACAGACGTGGCATAGAAAAGGGCTGAGTTATGGCCGGCAATATGAATCGGCAGGATGGGACTGTGAGTTTGGGTGGCAAACTTGAGGAAACCGCTGTGCCAGTGGCTGTCAATAATACCCCGGATTTGCAGCCGGGAAACTTCACCTGCGGGGAAAAAAATTACTGCGTGGTTGTTGTTAAGATGGTCAGATATATTCTGCAGTGCTTCTTTACGGCTTTTGCCATGCATGTTGTCGACAGGCAGCAGCATGGGACGTAACGGGTGCAGGGCCATCAGCATGTTATTGGCGACAATCTTCACATCGGTACGAATTTCAAAAATAAACTGCAGCAGAGCGAGGCCATCCAGAGAACCGATGGGATGGTTGGCAATGATGACCACTTTGCCTGAGGCGGGGATATTCTCCCGTTGACGGTTATCCACAGAATAACTGAAATCGAAGTAGTCAAGTACGCCCTCTACAAATTCGATGCCCTGCAACCAGGGAAAGTCACGGGCGAAAGAGGTAAACACCTTCTCGCGGAGAATATGACGTAACAGAGGACGGAGAACCGATGAGAGCAGGGGCTTTTTTTTCAGGGCCGGGTAGTGCCGTTCAAGTATCTCGTCAACAGTAAACATAGGTACCCATCAGTGATGTCATTCTCGGGAGAGGTTCTCACACGTGTGCACTGTTCCACTCGGATATTTTCTCTTTAAAAACAGGTAACTTCTCAAAAAAATATGGAAAAAGACAAGGAATTTTACCGCGAAGGACGCGAAGAACGCGAAAAGTAAAGATAACAACAGCAGTTCCCTGTTTGATTTAAAAAAGCTATTTTTTACGAGTTTTTGAGAAATTACTAAAATAGTATGCAACACTCTTCGAGTAAAGATAATTTTCAGGAGAGTTATCATGCAGTTCTGTGATAAACGAAAATGCTTTTCCTGACGAAAGATTTTAGCCGGAGGGGGAAATACTTTCTGCTCTTCTTGCGTTCCTGCTGGAAACGGGATATTTTTTGAAAAATGAAGACTGGTACCCCTCGAAGGGGAGACGTCACCAACAGCTGGACAACCTTATTATGACGAGCTGAATATGAATGTCCTTGCAGTAATATTGGGAGGAGGAACCGGGAGTCGACTGAAGCCGTTGACCCGTAACCGGGCCAAACCGGCTGTGCCCCTCGCCGGGAAATATCGCCTCGTGGATATCCCCATCAGCAACTGCATCAACAGTAAAATTTTTCGTATTTTTCTCCTTACCCAGTATAACAGTGCCTCCCTGCACAGACACGTTCAGGCAACCTATCAGTTTGACCAGTTCTCCGAGGGATTTGTTCACCTGCTTGCGGCGGAACAGACCCCGGAGTCCGGTGACTGGTTCCAGGGAACGGCGGATGCCGTACGTCAGACCATGGTGCATTTTCTTCGTTCAAAGCCCGAGTATGTCATCATCCTCGCCGGGGATAACCTTTTCCGTATGGATTTCCGCACTCTTCTCCGCAGTCATATTTACAGTGCGGCGGATGTCACAGTTTGTACTACTCCGGTGGCAGCGGAGGACGCCACAGGTTTTGGTATTCTCCATGCCCGGACGGACAGCGTTATTGACCGCTTTATAGAAAAGCCTGCTCCGGAAGAGCTCACCAGTGAGTTTGCCTCTCCGGATGATCCGCAGAAGTTTCTTGCCAGTATGGGAATTTATGTCTTTAACTTTGAGGCGTTGAAAGAGCTGTTGCTTGATGAGATTCACAATGACTTCGGGCGCGATATTATTCCGAATGCCCTGGATACGCACCGTGTCTGCAGCTATATTTTTAACGATTACTGGAAAGATATTGGTACGATTCGCTCTTTCTGGCGCACCAATCTTGAGCTCTGCCAGGAGAATCCTCCCTTCTCTTTTTATGTCAATGACAACCGCATTTTTACCCGTCCGCGGTTTCTTCCTCCGGCGAAGGTGATCAACTCCACTCTGGACAGGGTAATTCTTTCGGAGGGCTGTCAGGTATACAACGCGGAGATTAAAAATTCGGTGATCGGGCTGCGGATTGTGGTGCGGGGGGGGGCAAAGATCAGCAATTCGGTCCTGCTCGGGGGTGATTACTTTGAAGAGGATTTCTTCGGGAATGCTATTCCTCCCGGTGTAGGCCGGAACTGCCGTATCGAAAACGCCATTATTGATAAAAACTGCCGTATAGGAAATGGCGTGATCATTTCTCCCAGGGGACTGGAAGAGGGGGATTACGACCTTTATTCGATCCACGACGGGATCATTGTTATTCCACGTGGAGTCGAGCTTCCCGATGGCTGGCGGCCTGGAGGGAACAATGCACTTTAAGAATCTGCGACCGGGAGCAGCAAAGGTTCTTACTCTGCTTACCAGCCGGAACTGTCGAATTATCCATCGTGCGGGCATTTATATACCAGCTTTCCTTTCCCGGAGTAACGGTGCCCCGGCAACGCTGGCGTGGTCGAAGTTATTACGGAAGTTTGCCCGTATGAGTGGAGATGACTTTTTGCGCAGTTATGAATTACGGGAGAAGGGGTGGACACTCCTGCCCTCGCCGACTCCCGCATTCGATACAGCCTGGTATCTGCTGCGTTACTTTCCAGACGGACTGGAAGAAAATCCGCTGGTGCACTATCTGCTCAAGGGAAAAGAGGCTGGACTTGTTCCCGGACCTTTTGCCCTTAAAGGGGCAACACTGACAGCGGATGAATCGCCAGGCCCCTGGTTCGACGAGGAGTACTATCTCGACAAAACGCCGTTTCTCGCCAGAGTTGCTGAAACGCTGCTGGAGCATTATAAACTCCACGGCTCCAGGGAGGGAAAGTCTCCGATCCCCGTGTTTGATCCGCAGTTTTACCTTGCCGGATTGTCGCAGGAACAGCGTCAGCGGGCGCAGGAAGATCCGATCTCCCACTATATTTGCTGTCTCGCGACCGAGCGGATCTCGGCCGCCCCTTCACCTCACTTTGAGCAGGAATTTTACCCGCAGGGGCTGCTCCACTATCTCAGCCATGGAGTACATGACGGTGTGGTAACCGACCGGCAGGTTCGCCGCCTTGAGCGACGGCCGCAGATTTCCGTTCTTGTGCCGGTATTCAAACCCAATCTGCACTATTTGAACAACTGTATCCGTTCGGTACTCTATCAGGCATACCCGGACTGGGAGCTTTGCATCGTGGATGATGGCAGTGGTGATTCTGAGGTGCATTGTCTGCTGGAGAACTTTGCCGCAGAAGACTCTCGCATCAGGGTGCATTTCTGCGAGGAAAATGGCGGAATCTCTGCAGCTACCAACGCTGCCGAGTTGTCTGCCACCGGTGAATGGCTCCTTTTTCTCGACAACGATGATGAACTGAGTCCGGATGCACTCCTCAAAATAGCGATCGCCATTGGAGAAAGCAGGGCAGATTTCATCTACAGCGATGAGGATCTTATCGGAGATGATGCCTCGCGTTTTTCCATCTTCCGTAAACCTGATTACAATCCGCGTCTGCTTCTTTGCCATAATTACATTGTTCATCCCGTAGCAGTGTCCCGGCAGCTTTTTGAGCAGGCGGGTGGTCTCGACAGCCGATTTGATGGTGCTCAGGATTATGATCTGATGCTTAAGCTCAGCGAACTGAGTACGCCGTATCACATTCCAGAGATTCTCTACCACTGGCGTGCTTCCGACAGCTCTACCTCCATCAACCACAGTGAGAAAAATTATGCTGGCGAGGCGGGCAGAGCAGCTCTGGCAGATGCCCTGCAGCGACGCGGTATCGTCGGTGAGGCAGAGTATGGAGATCATAACTTCTACTACCGCATTACCGGCCGTCCTAGCGGGAAGGTGCAGCTTTTCGCCTTTTTCCCCGAAGGTACAGAGGAGGTTGTCAAGGCTGCCCGGCTGCTCGAAGAGAGTCGGGGTGACAATGAGCTGATTCTTGTCGTACCGCAGCAGGTTGCTGTGGCAGCAGAAGATTTCTTCTCCGGGAGTACAGCAACCCTCTTTGTAGTTCCGGATAACAGTGGCTGGATCGATGCCATACAGCATGCCGTGCTCTCTCGACGAGAGGAGTGTGCGGAGTATCTGGCTTTTGTTACGTTACCTTTTCTCTCACTCTCCTCTGACTGGATCGAAAGATTGCTGGGATCCTTTTACAATGACAATGTCGCCGCAGTCTGTGGGCGCTGTTTGGTGGAGGGACAGCCCGAATCGATGCTGCTTCCTGCTCTTAAGGATTCTTCGATAGAGGCCTTTATCAATTTTTTGCAGAGTCATCCCCTGCATATAAATGGCCATTTCCCGCAGGATATGTTCCTGCCCGTACCGGAACTGCTGATGGTGCGGGCGGACTGCTTTATCAGGGCGGGGGAATTTTCTGACAGAGAGGAGTGGCCTGTTGTGGCCTTTGCGGATCTTGGCATGCGGCTGCACGGAGAGGGGTTTGCTTGTCTCTATATGCCTGATGCGAAAATTGTACTGCGGGAAAAAACTGAAAGAAAACAGAGTACACTGCGGAAAAGAATGCAGAAGAAAGTTCTTTTTCAACAGAAATGGCGGAAAGAACTGCAGGGTTTTGAGACCTTTACCAATCATGGAATCTTTCGTGATGCAGGACTGGAAGACGCGGTCTTTGACAACTGGTTTTATGGAGATTTCAGGGAGTAAAAACAATACGGGCGGGAGATCAGCTTCCGCCCGGTACTCTTACTTTGCATACTTTTTCCCAATCCAGGCGATGATGTCATCGCTTTCATACATGGAGTGATCTCCATCGATGAGGAAGGGTACCATCGCCTTGCCACCTGTCTTCAGAACCATGTCTCGACCGGGTGTCCCCGCCTGTGCATTAATAATAATGTAGTCTTCTTTTTCCTTCAGTCCCATTTTCTCAACAGCGTTCAGCACTTTATTGCAATAGGGGCAGTCCGCACGTAGATACAGTTTGATCATGTTTTTTCCTCAAAGATGTTTTTTGGGTACCTTGAATAATCTTGTATTTCGTTCATATTCGAGGCACAGGAGGAAATTTACCGCAGGTATATGATTGATATCGGAGTCTATCGCTTACCTCCGAGGATAAATTTTTTACTGTAACGAAGAAGATGGGCGAAAGACTGGTTATTCAAGGTTCCCTTTTTTCAGGTTCGGGTTCCGATTCCCTTCCAGAGCAGCCACCAGTTGATGGAGAAGAGGGTGATGGAGAAGATTCCCAGCATGCCCGCTCCCACCCAGACGTTGATACTGCTGATGCCGAGGAAGCCGAAGCGAAAGCCATTTACCATGTAGACTATAGGATTGATCTTCGAAACTGTCTGCCAGAAATCCGGCAGCAGTGAAAGGGAGTAAAAAACGCCGCCGAGATATGTCAGTGGCGTAATGACGAACGTGGGGATGATAGTGACATCGTCAAACTTTTTGGCAAAAATGGCATTGAGCATTCCGGCAAGAGAGAAGGTGAAACTTGTCAGGATGGCAAAGAGAAGAATAAAGAAGAGATTGTGGACCGGCAGAGTGACAAAGATGAGGCTGACGAGGCTGACCAGAATTCCCACCATGAGCCCGCGGGTCATGCCACCGGAGACGTAGCCGAGGATTATCACCCAGGTTGGTGCGGGGCTGACCAGCAGTTCTTCTATGTTACGTTGAAACTTGGCACTGAAGAAACTCGAAACGGTATTGGTATAGGAGTTGGTAATGATTGCCATCATGATCAGTCCCGGGGCTATGAAGGCCATGTAACTGTATCCTTCAATGTTTCGCAGCTGGGAACCGATAAGGTCGCCGAAGATGAGGAAGTAGAGAGTGATGGTGATCACCGGTGGCACAAGAGTCTGGACCCAGATACGGAAAATGCGGGTAATCTCTTTGCGAACGATGGAGCGGAGACAGATGAGGCTGTAATTCATATCAGTGTTTCACCATTTCGAGGAACAGCTCTTCGAGGCGATTGCTTTTGTTGCGCATGGAATCAATAATCACCGCATTGGCGCTGAAGTGAGAGAAAATCTCATTAAGGGACAGTTCTTTTGGTTTGTTGAACTCCACTCTGGTGTCGTGCAAACGCACAAAAGGAATACCCCCGAGGGCTGGTATTTCTGGCAGTGGTTCGCGGCTCTCAAAAAGTAACACCTCGTGGTTAAGCTTGTGGAGAAGATCCCGTGTGCTGCTGCTGGCGATTATCCGGCCCCCGTTAATAATGCCAATCTTGTTGCAGAGCTGTTCTGCCTCTTCGAGATAGTGGGTCGTGAGGATGATGGTGCGTCCCTCAGCGGAGAGTTCTTCGAGAAACTCCCACATGCCCCGGCGCAGTTCCACATCTACTCCGGCGGTGGGTTCATCAAGAATGAGCAGTTTTGGCTCGTGGATAAGTCCGCGGGCGATCATCAGCCGTCGTTTCATACCGCCAGAAAGCTGGCGCGCCTGATTGTCGCGTTTGTCCCAGAGACTGAGGCGTTTAAGGTAGATTTCTGCCCGGGAGAGAGCTTCCTCTCGTTTCAGGCCGTAGTAGCCGGCCTGCTGGATGACGATATCTATTACCTTTTCAAACTGGGAGAAGTTGAACTCTTGAGGAACAACACCGAGCATCCGTTTGGCCGCCGGGAAATCTCTGTCGATATCAATACCGAAAACCTCTACCCGGCCGCTGGTTTTGGTGACCAGTGAGGTGATAATACCGATGATGGTGGTCTTACCCGCACCATTAGGGCCGAGGAGACCGAAAAAATCTCCTTCGTCAACCTCCAGGTTGACGCCCTTGAGTGCCTCAAAACCGCCTTTATAGGTTTTGTGCAGATCTTCGATCTTCAGTGTGGTCATGTTGCATTACCTGTTGTAACGGTAAGGGGACTGGCGACGGCGTTTGTATAGTACCAGTACGATGAGACAGAGGGCGAGACCGGCAAGAAGTCCCCAGATGAAGGTCATGTAGTTGTGACCACTTTCTTTTCCCGGGGCCTGCGGGGCGGCGCCTGTTGCTCCGGGAACAGGGCTGGTGTTACTCTCAAGGATTTGTATGGCAGCTCCGGGATCACGTTTGTGCTGTTGGTCAGCGGAAACGTTTTTCCCCTGTGGTGTAACAGTGGTTACGGCCGAGCCTGTAGTAGTGCTGCCAGACCGCAGTGCCGTCAGACCACGCAGAAGAAGCTCACGGGCCCGTGCGTCGCGAGTGAGGCGCTTGCTGCTGCCCATGACAATGGCGATCACCCGCTTGCCGTCGCGATGGGCAGTGGCGACAATGGAGTAGCCCGCAGCCTTGAAGTAACCGGTTTTCAAACCGTCGCATTCTACCATGTCATCAAGGAGATTGTTATGATTACGCATGATGAATTCGCCGTTGCGGAAGTCTTTCTCTTTGGTGCTGGCAAGTTTCAGGGTCAGGGGATTTTTCACAAGATATTGCGCAAGCAGAGCAAGATCTTGTGCGGTAGTTACGTCCACATCCTGTCCTTTAGAGGGCGGCAGGCCATGTACTGTGTAGAAGTGGGAATGGGTCATCCCCAGCTCTTTCGCCTTGTTGTTCATCATCTCAACGAAGGCTTCTGTGGAACCGGCTGCGTGGAGAGCAAGCGCTACCGCCGCATCGTTGGCGGATTGAACCATCAGGGCGTAGAGAAGATCCTCTACACTGAAACTCTCCTTGGGATCAAGATAAACCTGTGAACCACCCATTGATGCTGCTTCGGGGGTTATCTGCACCATGTCGGAGAGGCTGATGCGACCCTTTTGCAGCTGGTCGAGAATTACGGCAAGGGTCATGCTTTTCAGGACCGAAGCTGGCCAGACGGGGGTGTTACTGTTAGACTCAAAGAAAACTTTACCGGTGTCGGCGTCGAGAGCGAGCGCCGAAACATAGGGGTCTCGGGAGCTGGTGTCGAGGTGCCTGCGCGCGGCGAAGCCTTCGCCGGGAAGGAGCAGAAGCAGAAGTATAATGAGAATGGCCCGATTCATAGTTTCCTCTCTCTGATGACTACAGTGAAAAAGATTGAGATTGAGCAACTTCAATGGCGAGTTGGGAACGTGCTTCGGCATCGGGCGATATTCCACGAGAACGACACCATTCGGGGAACGTTGCAAGATCGATAAATACTTTTATCACCTGGGTTCCGGCAGCTTCAACTTCCTGCTGTTTGGCCTCGGCACGCTCGTGCCAGGATTGCCAGGTCAGGGGCAGGAGATCCCTGTCGGAAAAGAACTCCAGCAGAGCCGGGTATTCCTCTTCACGATACCACACCATCGCCGTGATGGAGGGAGATTGCGCGTTTTTTTCAGTTGACTGCCCGCGAAGTGCGCTGGCGGTTTTTGCCGAACCTGTGAAGGCCTTTTTCTTTGCCATTGAATTACTCCTGGAGAATATCCTTTAGGGTTTCTTTTACAGTATAAGCACAACAAAATATCCCAGTGGGTCAAAGATGTAAAGAGGGGGACCGAAAAGAGCCTGTCTGCCCGGTGTTACAGGGCCGCGAAAAAAGGAAAAACGGACGGCTGTCTGATCTGGAGTCCGAGCATGGGGCGATTCGGGGAATTGTCTGACCGCTGTCTGTTGCACAGCTGTGAAGGATTGCATCCCGTCATTTTCGGCTTATTATTTGGGGAGTATTCATGCCCATAATTTCAGGAAAAGGAGACAGCATGGCTGAAGAAATTATTCTCGATAAAATCGAAGAGCCCGAAGAACGATTCCTCGTTGTTCCTTCTGAAAAATTACCGGAGGAGATTGTAATTATTCCGGTGCACGACCGCCCCATGTTTCCGAAGATGATGGGACCGATCGTTATTGACGATGTCAACCTCGGGAAAATGGTGCTCAAGTTTCTCAAAGAAGACCGGCCACTTTATTTTGGTGTCCTGTTACAGAAAACTGCCGGTAACGGGGATGTTGTCCCGCCTGCGGGTAGAGAGGATTTTCACTCGATGGGTACCGTCGGGCGAGTGATGCAGGTTTCTCCGCCCAAAGAGGGAAAGCCTTTGCAGGTGCTGGCCCAGGCGCGGGAGCGCTTTGAGGTGAAGTCGATACGTAAGAGCGATAACCTCTTCTTTGCCAGGGTGGAGTATCGTGAGACCTCCGGCAACACCCGCAGTGATGAGATTAAGGCTTACTCCGGAGCCATTATTGACTGTATCAAAGACCTTGTCAATCACAACCCGCTCTTCAAAGAGGGGTTAAATCTGCTCATTGAGCGTATCAACCTGAGTGATCCCGGATCGCTGGCTGATTTTGCTGCCTCCATGACGACCTCAAGTGGTGTTGAACTGCAGAAAATCCTCGAGATTCTTGATGTTCGGGAACGCCTTGAAGCAGTACTGGTTCTGCTGCGCAATGAAGTGGAGATCTCGCAGTTGAAGGCGAAAATTTCCGGGCGCATTGAGGAGCAACTTTCTAAACAGCAACGGGAATTTTTTCTCAAGCAGCAGCTCAGGGAAATAAAAAAAGAGCTGGGGCTGGCCAAAGATGACAATGAGGCCGAGGTAGAGAAGTTTGAGAAACGTCTGAAAAAATTAAAACCCTCGGAGGAGGCACTGAAGGCTGTTAACGAGGAGATGGAGAAGATAAAACTGCTCGGTCCCTCTTCTCCAGAATTTAATGTCAGCCGTAATTATCTTGACTGGCTTACCCAGCTTCCCTGGGGCATCTATTCCAAAGACAGTTATAATGTAAAGCAGGCGCGAAAAATCCTCGATAACGACCACTACGGCCTGCAGGATGTGAAAGACCGCATTCTTGAGTTAATCTCCGTGGGGAAACTGAAGGGGGACCTTTCCGGCACCATCCTGCTGCTGCAGGGCCCTCCCGGTGTGGGGAAAACGTCTATCGGCCGTTCGGTGGCGCGCAGTCTCGGGCGTACGTTTTACCGTTTCTCCCTCGGCGGGATGCGTGATGAAGCGGAGATCAAGGGACATCGACGGACCTATATAGGGGCCATGCCAGGGAAAATTCTCCAGGCGGTAAAGAGTTGCAAGACGGCTAATCCGGTAATCATGCTGGATGAGATCGACAAGGTCGGCGTAAGCTATCAGGGTGATCCCGCATCGGCCCTGCTGGAGGTCCTTGATCCCGAGCAGAACCGCGACTTTCTTGATCACTACCTTGATGTACGCTTTGATCTGTCGAAAATCCTCTTCATCTGTACGGCCAACCAGATGGACACCATCCCCGGCCCGTTGATGGACCGCATGGAGGTGATCCAGCTTCCCGGGTACATCCTTGAGGAAAAGGTGGAAATTGCCCGGCGTCATCTTATTCCCAGACAGATCAAAGAGCATGGTCTGACGGAGAAGCAGGTTATTATCTCCAAGGGCGTATTAAGTGAGATTATAGACGGCTGGGCGCGGGAGGCCGGAGTGCGGGGCCTGGAAAACTGCATTAAAAAAATACTGCGCAAGTCGGTTGCCAGAGTGCTGGAGGCGCCGGACGAGGAGATTCGCATCCATAAAAGTGAGTTGCGGGACCTGCTCGGTAAACGATGGTTCTCGAAAACCTCTCCTTTCAGTACTCCGCGGGTGGGCGTGGTTACGGGCCTTGCCTACACCAGTTTTGGTGGTACGACTCTGCCCATTGAAGCGGTGCCCATTCTCACCGGTTCCCCTGGTTTCAAGCAGACCGGACAGCTCGGCAAGGTGATGGTGGAGTCTTCAGAGATTGCCTACAGTTATATTCGTTCAATCGTGAAGAAGAAAACGGAGATGGAGTTCTTTCGCAAACACCTCATTCATCTCCATGTTCCCGCCGGAGCTACGCCGAAAGATGGCCCTTCCGCCGGGATTACCATGGCCTGTGCCCTCTATTCACTGGTGACAAAAAGACCTCTTCGTGAAGGGGTTGCCATGACCGGGGAGCTGAGTTTGACAGGTCTCGTGATGCCCATTGGCGGGGTGAAGGAGAAGATGATTGCCTCGCGGCGGGCGAAAGTGAAAGAAGTGTTGCTGCCGGAGGAGAACCGGGAGGATTTTGAGATGTTACCCGAGCATATTCGCAAGGGGTTGAAGGTGCATTTCGTCAGTAATTTTGATGAAGCGAGGGAAATCTGTTTCCCTTGAAAGACCTGTGATGTTGAATTGGTTGCATATCGGTTGCATATCAAAAGGGGGAGTGCCAGTGGCGCTCTCCCTTTTTTCTGTGCAGATCTTTCTGGGACAAGGCAGAATGACACAGATAAAGAGTGCAGCAAAGACGGTGTTATATCATTTACATTTTGTATTGATCAGAGAACGCGACTGCGTAGACATCTTTTTTGGCGATTGCGAATGAGTAATAATTCATGTTTATCCGTGTCCATTCGCGGTTCCTTTTGTCATTTTTAACCACGAATAGATAAACAGGATACAAAATTGATCACAATGGTGATAACGGTGGCATTCATCACTGGTGAAAATCAGTACAACAGTGATTCCAGCGATGATGTGTAGACAAGGCATGCCTTGTCTACACGGTGACGGTAAACGTAACGATAACGGTGGAATGACTTGTAACACATGGAATAAACTGGTAGCAATGTTCTGTTTAATTAAAATATTTTTTTAAAGTTTTTTTGCCTTTATTCGCATGTTTAGAGCTTTCCTTTGGCAAAAAGTTTTTCGCTGTTCCGTCTTTTGCTTTTCCCTGTCTCCCATCCCCCTGCCTGTCAATTCGCCAATAGAAAATGGCACTCAGTAAGGTCATAACTTAATAGGAATAGTATTAATCAGTTGTCCCGGGAGTTCACGCCAGTTATCTTCCACTCAGTGGGGAAATACATCCAGCCCAAAAGTGCCGAGTCCGAGAGTGACGAAACCGGTAATGATGGATGATGGTAAAAAGAGTGTCTGCAGCAGTTTGACCTTTACGAGAACCCTCTTCATATAGTGTACTATAGTGCATAGCAGCTGAGTTGAGCCGGCAGATACTGCTAACGTATCAATATATCGACAACTATAAATTCAAAAGAGTGTCGTTTCACCAGCCAGGGACTAAAATATTTTCACAGACCTTAAACTTGAACGAAAAGTCATTTCTGGACAGGCCTCAACACATTCAATTTTCGTGGATGCTGCGGTCTGTTCTCCGCATTTTTCACAAGCATATTTTTTCGGAATTTAGAGTAACTGAGCATGGAGCAGTTATTGGCTGTTCTTTTACTTTTTGTTGCCGAGGAGTTAAGGAGTTAAACGATGTATCATCGGTTACTACAAATCTTTATTGCAACACAGGACCCTCAACTCGAAAGGCTTCTCCATGAGGTGCAACCGGAGGAAAAGTTTTCACATCAGTTTCTCAGCTCTCCAAATGTCGATGAAGCCAACTTGAACGAATACTCGGTCATTATCCTTGATTTTGAAACCGTTACGCCGGAATCTATGGAGCACATTCAGGCTGTCAAAGATGAACACGTTGCCGTGATAGGTTGTTTTACTCCCGAGAGTTTGCCCATTCTGGCGAAGAGTTACCACCTCTTTGACCAGGTCTGGATCAAACCTTTTGTCGGTGGCAAGCCCCAGACTTCTTTTGCCAGGATCTTAAAGCGTTTTAAAGAACGAGAAGAGTCTGTACTTGGCGAAAAATGTCTGGATACCTTGATAGACAGTCTCCCCGACTTGATTTGGTTCAAAGATGTGCGGGGATCCCATCTGAAAGTCAACGACAGTTTCTGCCGGACCGTCAATAAAACGAAGGCTCAGATAAAAAATCGTGGGCATTATTACATCTGGGACCTTGAACCTGATGAATACGGCCAGGGCGAATATATCTGTCTGGAGTCCGAAGAAATTGTTCTCAATAAAAAGGAAACCTGCCTGTTTGAAGAAACTGTGAAATGCGGTGATGAACTTCGTAAGTTTAAAACCTATAAATCACCGATCTTAGACACCGATGGTAAGGTTATCGGTACAGTTGGGTGCGCCCACGATGTAACCGGCTTACAGAATTTGCTGGTCGAATTGAATATTTTGATTGAGGGACTGCCTTTTGCCGTCATGGTGACGGACAAAGACAGGAATATTACAAGTGTTAACCAAAAATTTATCGACATCTTTGTTCTTGATCGTACCGAGTTCATCGGGAAAAAAGTTGAATTTTTAATCGATGAATCCAAATCATTTACGCGCAGTAAAAAATGGATTATCGAGAAGGGAAAAGAGGGTACGTTGCTTCTTTCAAAAGATAAAGTCCTAAAAATTCATCAAGAAAGCCTTCTGGATATATTTGGCATACTGGCTGGTCATGTGTACCTTTTTATAGATATTACTCTCGAGCACCAATATAAAAACAAGCTGCTCATCGATGCTCACACCGATTATTTGACCAAACTGATGAACAGGCGCAGTCTTCAGGATTGTATGCGAAAAACCCCTTGTCAGTTGGGTACAGCACTGTTGCTTGCGGATCTTGATAACTTTAAGGCAGTCAATGATCAGCATGGTCACGATGAAGGAGACAAAGTACTGGTCGCCTTTTCCGTCTTGCTGCAGGAGCTTTTTCTCGCTGAAAATATATTTCGTCTTGGCGGCGATGAGTTTGCCATTATTCTTCCTCAGGTGGAAAGCGTGGACATGGCGAAACAGTGCGCTGAGCAATTGCGAACAGGGTTTGGAGTAAACGTTGCCCGGATGTTCCCGCACACAAATATCTCTGTCAGTATCGGAATTGCCGTGGTTGCCGATGATGACAGCGATTTCGGTGAATTGTTTAAAAAAGCAGATATGGCCCTTTATGACTCCAAAAAATCAGGGAAAAGCGCCTGTACTCTGTGGACTGCATAGCCTGTTTTTTGAACAAAATCGGTCTACGATTGGTGTGGGTGCTGGTAAATGTGTCGCACTTATTATACCATTCCTATTAAGTTGTGATCTTACTCAATGCCATTTTCGCTTTCTATTGGCGAATGTAAAGGCAGGGAACGGGAGAAAGGAGACGGGAGACGGGAGACAGGGAAAAGCAAAAGACGGAACAGCGAAAAACTTTTTGCCAACGAATAAAAGCTCGAAACATGCGAATAAAGGCAAAAAACTTTAAAAAAGATTTTAAAATTAAACAGAGAATTGCTGTTGTTCTATCTTTACTCTTTGTGTTCTCTGGTTAATACAAAATGTAAATGGTATTACTTGAATTCAGACCGGTATCTGCGCTGTTGTGAGATGGAAAAAGCAGACAACCATCAAAATTGGGCAGGACTGTGAAACTGTAACCACTCTCCGTTCTGCGGATGGTGGAAGGCAAGGTCTGTGGCATGCAGCAGCATCCGGGTGCCATCTTTTCCGCTGCCGTAGAAAAAATCGCCGACAATCGGGCAGTTGAGACCAAGGTGGTGGGCGCAGTGCAGCCGCAGCTGATGGGTACGGCCAGTGAGCGGCTGAAGGCGGAGACGGGTGGTCCTGTCCTGCACGGCGAGTCGCTGCCAGCGGGTGATGCCGGGTTTGCCCCGTTCCGGGTCGTAGATTTGCAGGGGGCGGTTCTCTACATCAAGGCGAAAGGCGAGGCGAATCTCCCCCGTTTCCTGCGGTACAAAACCCTCTACCACTGCTTCATAAAACTTTTCCACTTCCCGTCGTTCAAACTGGCAGGAGAGGTTGCGGTGAACCGCCTTTGTGCGGGCAAAGACCAGCAGCCCGGAGGTCGCCATATCCAGCCGATGCACCGCTGGCTGCTCCGGCATGTCGAGGTATATCCGGCGCAACCGGGCAGAGAGGCAGTCCTGTTTCTCCGGGCCTCGGCCTGGTACACTGAGAAGCCCGCCGGGTTTGTGTGCTACAACAATATATTCATCTGCAAAAATAATTTTCATCTCAGAGTCCGCAGAGCATGAAGCCCAGCAGCGGCACACACCTCGTGTCGCAGGGCAGATAAAATTCCCCATGGTGACAGCTGCCTGAGCGAGTCTGCCGACCGATAAAGAACTCGCATAATCCCAGGGGGTACAGATCGTTGCATGCCGCATGGTGAAGCAGTTTCGGCGTACAGCACTCTCCGGTACCGGTAGGAATGCCCCGTCCGGCAAAGATTTCTTCCAGTCCGGCATTCTCTCCGCGGAAGTTGCGCAGGCGGTAGAGGTTGCGCACCTCAAGGTTGAAGTGACGAGAGAGTTCGCGGCGGTGCTGCTTCAGTCTTCCCCTGCGGGGATCATCTTTCGCCATCTCTTTCAGCTCCCTGCTGATTACTTTAATGGCAGGTTCCAGAGTGGCGTTAATTTTCGTAAACACTGCCGGATCAATCACCGGCGGTACCCAACCCGGTACCAGCCAGCGGCCGTTGTACTGACCGGAAAAAGCGCGGAGGAAACCCTGCTCTCCTTTACAATTTACATATTCAAGCAGGCCGAACATCTTGCCTCGCGCTTCGCCGAGAAGAAAGTCTGCAGAGCAGGCGCGGTTCCGCTGTGGAGGCGGGGTGAAGAGGTCTATACTTTCTGCCTGGAGGATGTTTTCAAGCAGGCGCTCTGCCTCTTTCAGTGTGTTGCCGGGGGGGATGCTGTGGTACCTGCCGCACCTTTTGCACCAGCCTCCCGCTGCTGGTAATTTGTCTGCCTGCATTGGATATATACCATTCCGATTAAGTTATGACCTCACTAAATGCCATTTTCACTTTCTATTGGCGAATGTAAAGGCAGGGCCTTTTTCCGTCTTATCCTCACTCCTCTTCAATCACAATCATCTTCTGCCACTTCCCGCTGAGGTATCGTCGCAGGGAGATGGTGAAGATTATTGCGAGGAAAGCCAGCACTGCAAACCATGCGGTGGTGATACTGATATCAAAGAACACAATACCCACCCACACAGGCAGTACCATGGTGAAGATTCCGGTGAGCCCCGCCGCCCACATCATGTAGGCGGTGTCACCCGCTCCGCGCAGGGCCCCGCTGAAAACCATGTAGAAGGCATCGAAAAACAGGAAGGCTGCCACAATGCGCAGCAGTATCACCGCCATCTCCTGTACAGCCTGTCCCTCCGGTCCGTTCTCTACAAAAAAAGGTGACAGGAGAACCTCAGGATAGAACAGCATGGCGATATCAACCAGCAGAACATAGAAAAAAAGCATTTCCGAGGCGCGGCGTACAGCGTCTTTTGCCTGCTTTGGTTTGCCCCGGCCAAGTGCCTGTCCCACGAGAATACTCACTCCCTGTGAAGCTCCCATCGCCGGCATGAAGGAGAGGGAGTTGATGGAAAAAACGATGTTGGTGGCGGCAAGGGCATTCCCGCCGATGCGACCGATCAGCAGAATGAAAAAGGTGAAGGTGGCAACATCAGTGGTGAACTGCATCGCCCCGGGGATACCGAAACGCATGAGACGGAAAAAGCGTTTACGGTGGAAACGCCATCCGTCAAAGACCGCGAATTCTTTATTGTTGTGGCGGGTGAAAATGAGGATGGCGAGCAGCAGGGTGTTTACCATCCAGGAGAATACCGTGGCGATGGCAGCACCGCCGATACCGCACTCCGGGAAGCCTATATGGCCGAAGATAAGGGCGTAATCGAGGGGAATATTGATGATAACGCCGATAAAAGTTATGACCATCACCGGACGGGTCAGTCCGCGGCCGGTGAGAAAGGCACTGAGAGTAACCATGGTGAGCTGCAGCACCGAGCCGTTGCAGAGAATGGAGAAGTAGGTGCGCTCAAGCTGCTGCACCCTGGCGGTGTGACCAACGAAGGCGAAAATGGGTTCGGCGAAGAGACCGAGTATAAAAATAACCACTGCCGCCCCCAGTGAAAACCATATTGCCTGCCAAAGAACGCTGCCCACCTTGCGGTGGTCACCCCGGCCGGTGTACTGGGCAATGAAAACTCCTGCATAACCACTGACGCCACCGAAGAAAACCAGAAAGAGAAAGGAGACGCTGGCTGCCGGCAGGGCTGCTGAGATGGCATCTATCTCATAGTTGGCAAGAAAGATGCGGTCGGTGAATTCCATCATGGTCGTGGCCGACAGACTCAGAACCAGTGGCAGGCAGACGCGCAAGACGGTTCGGTACTGCAGGTAACGCTTTGGAGTTATATGGAAAAGTTGTAATAGTATATTCATAATTATATTGGATTATTGATGCAGACGGGTCGCAGGATAGTCTTTCTTGTTCCGGGCGTCATCCCTTTTCACTGGAGTTTGTCATGGCCAAAATGCAGCTGGTAATTTTCTCCTTCGGGTATAAATACGGCTGTCCGCGTGATACAAATTTCCTCCTTGATATCCGTTGTCTGCCGAATCCCTTCTGGGAGGATTCTCTTCGGGCCCGCAATGGGCAGGACGGGGAAATTGCCGCTTACGTGCTGGACAGCAGTGAAGGGAGGGAGTTGAAGGGACAGTTGCTTGAGTTGCTTCGCCTGTGGCTTGTTCAACAGGCAGCTGCGGACAAAGAGGTGTTGCGGCTGGCTATTGGATGTACGGGGGGCCGACATCGTTCCGTCGCCATGACCGAATTCCTTGCCGCGCAGCTCTCCGAACAGTATCCGGTGGAGTTATTTCACCGTGATATGGAAAAGGACAGTTTCTGAGTATAACAGATTTGATTTATCCCTCTTTCCCCTTCTTTGTACTTCCCTTCTGAGTAAAAAATACCCGGTTGTTTCTTTGTGGCCGGGTATTTTTTACTCTTCTTTCGCGGCCGGGTATTTTTTTTCTCTAAAATAATATCGAAATTCCTGTGTGTTACAGAAAATATTATATATGGCACGATGATTGCTTTATAAAAGCAAAGGGCGCCGGGATAAGGACTCGGGGTTCAGTTTCTTTTGAGATAAAATTTTTGCTTTTCGATCAGAAAGAACAATATTTATAACAGACGGGAAGTATCCATACTCTGGGAACAGAATCAGCAAAAATGCTGATTTAACTGGCTCGCAGTAACGGGCCGTGTAACGAACAAGGAGAATAATCATGAAAAAAACAATTGCTGCAGCAGTCATTGCCGTAACCTGTTTAACCGCTGGATCCGTTCTGGCATATAATGGACATCGAAATGACGGCAATACTGTGTATTGCCCTGTAAGCAGGGTACAGATGCAACAGTTTGATGCAGCCATGCAGACGAAAGTGAATACCTTTTTGACTGAGAATGCCGGGTTGCGTAAACAACTGGCAATGAAAAGGGCCGAGTACCAGGCAGTGATGCTGGGTGCTTCCCCGAATGCCAGTCAGGCTGCGGCCCTCGCCGGTGAGATCTTTGACCTGCGTTATACTCTGCAGACCAAAGCTCAGACAGCCGGGCTTGCCGGCTGTCTCGGCGGTATGGGTATGAAACACGGAATGGGACGCGGAAATGACGGAGGTTATTACAGGCAGGGGATGGAACGTGGCATGAGAATGGGCGTTCCGGTTCCTGTCCCCGTTGAAATAATCGATGACGGACAATAAGAAAGTTCCCGGCAGAAAAGGATTCCCAGCTCCTGGTTGAAATCCTGCAATTTTCTGAGAAAGTAAAAGGCCATACCCGCGAAAAGCGGGTATGGCCTTTTTTTCTGCCTCCTGCCTCCTTTCTCCCTTTTTGTCTTTGTCTTTTTCCATAACATATTGAGACGTTACATTTCCAGCAGGTATGATTTTGATCACGGAGTCCAGCGCTTACCTGGAGTCTGGCGCTTACCTCCGAGGATACATTTTTGAGGGGAACAAAGAAGATGGATGATTATTCTATGTTTTCTTTTGTTGCTGGCTGTTTGGTGGTAGTATCCCCCCTGTTTCCGGAACCCGTTATCAGGTGTCTCCAGTCCATCCCTTTTGCGGATCCCCTGTATACTAGAGAAAAAAATGGAATTACTTATTTATGGTGCTACCGAAGTGGCTTTTCTGCTCGCCTCCCGTCTTCACCAGAAGCACAATGTTACTCTGCTCAGTGAAGCATTCCCCGGGAAGCGCTTCACTGATCTTGATGTGAGCATCGTCCAGGGAAGCGCGGGGGATATCGGATTGCTTGAAGAGATCGATGCCGGGAAAAAGCAACTCTTTATTGCCTGCAGCGAACTGGATGAAGGCAACATTGTTGCCTGCTGGACCCTGAAAAAACTCGGTGATATTGAGACCATTTGTTTCATCTCCAAAGCTGATCTCAATCACAATTTCGCCAGCAGTGCCCGCAGTCAGTACCGTACCCGTTATGACCTCGACTCGGTGATCTGGCCGGAACATCTTCTTGTGCAGGATATCTTCCGCATTCTTTCTGTCCCTCATGCCCTCGATGTGGAATACCTCGCCGGTGGCCGCGCGCGGCTTTTTGAATATCGGATCTGGGAGGAGTCAAAAATGGCGGGCAGGATGATTTTGCAGTGTGATTTCCCGAAAGGGGTTTTGATCGGCGGTATCATGCGCGGGGGGAAGCTCTTCATTCCAGATGGGCAGACAGTGATTGAGAAAGAGGACAAGGTCTTCTTTCTGGGCCGGAGTGAAGCGCTGGACGATCTTGCCGCGCGATTTTTCCACAGTCGCAACGAGGTGAAACGGGTTTCTATTATTGGCGGTGGTGAGGTCGGGTTCATGCTCGCCCGGCGCCTTGAGGTAATCGGGGTAAAGGTTAAACTTATTGAGGTGAATGCTGAACGCTGCGATATGCTCGCAGATACCTTAAAGACCACCCTGGTTCTCAACGGAGACGGCACCGATCTGGATTTACTTGAGAGTGAATCCATTGCCAAAGCTGATGCCTGTATCTGTATTACCAACAACGATGAAAAAAATCTCCTGTGCTCCCTGCTGGTCAAGCAGCTCGGCAGCCAGAGAATCATTACCCGCGCCGAAACCATGCAAAACTATCGCGTCTTTGAGCATGTGGGAATTGATGTTGTGGTTTCGCCGAAAGCTTCCGCGTTGACGGAAGTGCTTAACTGTGTGCAGGCCCACGATGTGAATGTGGTGGCAGTTCTGGAGGGTGACAGTGGCGAGGTGCTGCGGCTTACCCTGCCGAAGGAATATACGTCGGCAGCGCTCAAAGATATCAAAATGCCCGTCCGGGCGGTAGTGGGAACCGTCCTGCGTGATCGGGAGTTAATTATCCCCAATGGCAAAACTCTACTCAGCCCGGGGGATCAGCTGGAAATCTTTACCATGAAAGAAGATTCCGAAAAGGTTCGTGAGTTTTTCTTTACCTGATATAAATCGCCATGAACCTTAAACGTATAGCCAGCGCACTCAGTGTCATTCTCCTCGCCTATGGAGTGGTCATGCTCCTGCCGGTGCTCTTCGCTCTTGCCGACAGCGAATTCAACGAGTCTCTCCCCTTTATCCTTGCTGCCGCCATCAGTGCCGGTATTGGTTTCATCTGCCGGTACCAGGGCCGCAGCGAAAGAGATTTCGATGATGTCAAGCGGACCGAGGGGCTGCTTATTGTTGCCATTACCTGGTGGGCTGCCTCTGTGGTGGGCGGCCTGCCCTACCTCTTTTTCGGCCTCTCGCCGGTGGATGCGCTCTTTGAATCCGCTTCCGGTCTGACCACTACCGGTGCCACCATCCTCACCGATTTCAGCCTCTACCCGCGTGCGTTTTATTTCTGGCGGAGTCTCACCCAGTGGCTTGGAGGATTGGGTATTATCGTACTTTTTGTGGCCGTGCTGCCACAGTTTGGAGTGGCGGGACGCAAGATATTTTTTGCCGAAGCACCCGGCCCGACCGAAGAAAAGATGACACCGCGTATCGCCCACACGGCCAAGGGGTTGTGGCTTGTCTACCTGCTGCTTACTCTCATGGAGATTGGGGCGCTTATGGGGGCAGGGCTTCCTTTCTATGATGCGCTCTGCAACTCGCTGACCACCCTCGCTGCGGGTGGTTTTTCACCCAATCCGCTTTCCATCTACGGTTACAATAACAACGCCGTTACCTGGATAATTACTGTTTTTATGGTATTGGCCGGAGCCAACTTCGCCATGCAGTACCAGCTCCTTTTTCGCCGTCGGCCGCGTATGGCACTGCGCAGTGAGGAGCTGCGTCTTTATCTCAGTGTGATTGTTGTCTCCGTAGCACTGCTCACCGCGTTACTGCTCAGAGAGAATTACGATTCAATCAATGATGCCCTGCGCGACGCCGCCTTTCAGGTGGTCTCCATCCTCACTACTGCCGGTTTTTCTTCCGCTGACTTCGCCCTCTGGCAGATCCCGGCGCAGGCGGTACTCCTGACCATGATGTTTATCGGCGGTTGTGCCGGATCAGCCGGTGGCGGTGTGAAGGTGGTACGGATTCTCTTTGTCTGGCGCTGGCTGAAGCGGGAAATTGCTCTGCTGATACATCCACAGGCGGTGCTGCCTGTCAAAATCGACTGCACCCCTGTTTCCAGCGATATTGGTCGACAAATGTTCAGTTTTCTCTTCTTTTATCTCGTTTTGGTGCTGTTTTCCGGTCTTCTCTGCAGTATGATTGAAGGTGACTTTTCCATCGGTTTTGTCGGCACCCTTGCCACTATTGGCAATGTGGGGCCAGGCTTTGGGGATCTTGGGCCCATGGGCACCTTCGGTAATCTGTACGTTTCCACGAAGATTATCTTCACGATAGACATGCTTGCCGGTCGCCTCGAACTTATTCCCTTCCTGATCATGCTGACCCCGGAATTCTGGCGTTTTGTGAGGGAGAAATAATGAAAGTCCTGTCTGTACCCTGCTTTTCTGATAATTATGCGTGGCTGCTCTTTTGTGAAGAGAGTGGTGAGGCTGCGGTGGTTGACCCCTCTGATGACGGGCCAGTGCTGCGGGAACTCGATCGACTCGGTGCGACACTGACCCATATCTTCTGCACCCATCACCATAACGATCATGTGGAAGGGATTGCCGAGTTAAAAAAACGCTGGCCGCAGGCGGAAGTCTTCTGCTGCAGCTCAGATCTGCCGCTCATCCCCGGAGCCGAAAAGGGGCTGGAAGAGGGTGACAGTGTGAATTTCTGCGGCTGTAAGGCTCAGCTTTTCTCTACGCCGGGGCATACACAGGGTGGCATCTGCTACCTCTTTGGTCATTATCTCTTTACCGGAGATACCCTTTTTGGTGGTGGATGCGGCCGACTTTTTGGGGGTGAAGCCTGGCAGATGAAGGATTCTCTGGAGAAGTTCACGTCACTTGACGATGCTGTACTGGTCTGCTGCGGTCATGAATACACTTTGAAAAATCTCCAGTTTGCCGCCGCCATCGATAATGGCAATGTCGCGTTGCAGGAACGGCTGCGCGAGGTGACGAAACTGCGTGAGGAAGGGAGATCCACTGTTCCTTCCACCCTTGGAGTTGAACGGCGTACCAACCCTTTTCTGCGCTGCGCAGAGCCTTCGCTGATAACGGCAGTGCAGAAAAAATTTCATCTGGACACCGTTGTGGGAGATCCTTCACTGGCTGTATTCATCGCTTTGCGACGGGCGCGGGACACTGCGTAATACGCAACATGAGCCATACCATTTACATTTTGTATTGGCGGATTCAAAGGAAGGGGGACGGGAGACGGGAGACAGGAGACGGGAGACAGGAGACAGGAAAAAACAGGGCAACAAAACTTGATAACATCCGTTGTGGGATGAGACGGCTTAAGGTGCTCTTGTGAAAGACGAAACAACAAAAGATTTTTTTACCACCGAAAAAATGCTTTATCCCATTTACACTTTGTATTGACCAAAGAACGCGACTGCGTAGACATTTTTTTTGGCGATGACGAATGAGTAATAATTCGTGTTTATTCGTGTCCATTCGTGGTTCCTTTTTGTAAATGGTATTATTCGATGTTCCCGGCAGTGTGCACGGGAACTCGTACAAAAAAACAAGAGAGTGAAAAATATTATGAAACGGAAGATCTGTGCGGCACTGCTTGCCATGGGACTGATACTCGGAGGTGCCAGTGCCGTTTTGGCGAAGAGTCAGACTCTTTCCATCAACCAGTTTGTCGAGCATCCATCACTTGATGCTATTCGTCAGGGCTTGCAGGATTATCTGCAAGAGCAGGGGATGGATGTGAAATTTATTGTTCATCTTGCCCAGGCTAACATGGCGACCTCCGGACAGATTGGTCGTCAACAGGTGGGGGAAAACGCGGATCTTATCGTTGCCATTGCTACTCCGTCGGCTCAGAGCAGTGTGCAGGCGATGGATCGTGCACCCCGGGAGATGAAGCGGCCCGTGCTTTTTGCCGGTATCACTGATCCTGTTGTTGCGGGACTGGTCAAGGATGCAGCTCACCCGCCAGAAATGGTCACCGGGATCTCCGATAAACTTCCGCTTGATCTCCAGCTGGCGATGATCCGGGAATTTATGGGACCCTTCAAAAAACTCGGTTATATTTATAATCCCGGTGAGACCAACTCGAAGGCGGTGCTTAAACAGTTGAAGGCGCTGGCGGATAAAGAGAACTTTGAGGTGGTGGAGGCGACTGCGGGCAAGACTGCGGATGTCTATCAGGCGGCCAACAGTCTCGCCGGCCGGGTGGATGCGGTATTTGTTGCCACAGATAACACCATTGTTGCGGGCATTGAGGCGCTGGTCAAAGTGGCACAGGACGCTGATTTTCCACTCTTTACGGCGGATGTGGATTCCGTAAAACGCGGTTCGGCAGCCTCCCTCGGCATGGATTACTATGAGCATGGTCGGCAGGCCGGGGCGATGGCAGAAAAGATTCTCAAGGGGATGAAACCCGGCGATTTACCGGTGGAGTATCAGGAAAAACTGGAGTTGCGGATCAACCTGCCATCGGCGCAGGCGATGGGCGTCACTCCTCCCCAGGAAATGCTGGATCGGGCAACGAAGGTTTATAAATAAGGGGGCCCTGGAACAGCTCGTATTTCGTTCATATTCGATGTTCCCATAACAGCACTTGCGCAAAAAAAGGCCACCGGCAGATATTGCCGGTGGCCTTCCTTTGTGCAGGATTTCTCTCACATACTGCACCGGGATCTCCGGCTTTTTATCATAACACGATGACACTCTACGCATTCTACGCGGCCCTGCAGCAGGGGCTGGTTTACGGCATTATGGCCATTGGGGTCTATCTTACTTTTCGGATTCTCGACTTTCCCGATCTCACCGTGGATGGCAGCCTGCCCCTCGGTGCGGCTATTTCTGCGGTGGCAATCACCAGCGGGGTGAATCCCTGGTTGTCGCTTCTGCTGGCGATGGGCGGCGGTTTTCTCGCCGGAATGGTAACGGCGGTGCTGACTACGCGCTTCCACATTCTTCATTTGCTCGCTTCCATCCTCACCATGACTGCGCTCTACTCAATCAATATCCGCATCATGGACGGTCCGAATGTGGCGCTGCTTGGCCGGCAGACGGTCTTTGACTGGGGGCTGAGTCTCGGTCTCCCCAGCCCCTGGCCGGAACTGATTGTTTTTGTCGGCGTCAGCGCGGTGGTTCTGCTGCTGCTCATCTGGTTTCTCACGACTGAACTGGGGCAGGCGGTGCTGGCTACTGGTGACAACCCGCAGATGATCCGCAGTCTTGGCGTTAATACCAGTTTTATTATCATTCTCGGGGTCGGTCTCTCCAACGCCCTGGTGGCGTTGAGCGGAGCGCTGGTGGCACAACATCAGGGGGCTGCAGATGTGAGCATGGGGGTGGGAACCATCGTTGCCGGGCTGGCCTCGGTAATTGTCGGGGAAACGGTGTTTGGCGACCGGACCCTGACGAAGGCATTGCTGGCCGCAGTCCTCGGTTCGATCCTGTATCGACTGGCCATTGGTTTTGCTCTCGGACTGGCGTTTTTCAATCCGAGTGATCTCAACCTGCTCACCTCCGTGCTTGTGGTGGTGGCAATGATTACTCCGAGTTTGAAAAGGAGGCTTTTTCAGCGATGATTACCCTGACCAATATCATTAAATATTTTCATAAGGGCAGTGTGAATGAGGTTTTTGCCCTCGATAAAATCAGCCTTCATCTGGAAGAGGGAGATTTTGTCACTGTAATCGGTTCCAACGGAGCGGGGAAATCGACTCTTCTGAATGGTATCGCGGGGACCTTCTTCCCCGATTCCGGGAAGATTGAGGTGGACGGGATGGATGTGACCCACTGGCCGGAATACCGTCGTGCAGCACTGGTGGCGCGGGTTTTTCAGGATCCTCTGCTCGGCACCTGTCCGGCGGCGACCATTGAGCAGAATCTCGCGCTTGCCTCGTTGAGGGGCAAGAGGAGAGGACTGGGACGGGGAGTAAAAACGGCAGACCGCATACTCTTCCGTGAAGCACTGGCCAGACTGCAGCTCGGGCTGGAGGATCGAATGCTCGACAAGGTTGGATTGCTCTCCGGCGGCCAGCGTCAGGCTCTTACCATGCTGATGGCTACGGCGGTGCGGCCGAAGGTGCTGTTGCTTGATGAGCATATTGCAGCGCTTGATCCTAAAACAGCTGGACAAATTCTTGGCCTGACGAGAGAGATCGTGGAGGGGCAGAAATTGACCACGCTGATGATCACCCACAATATGAACCACGCCATTGCCTTTGGAAATCGACTGGTCATGCTTCACCAGGGGCGAATTCTGCTTGATCTCAGTGGAGAGAAAAAGGCGGGCCTGACCGTGAAAGATTTGCTGGAGCAGTTTTATCATGCTCAGGGCGAGGAGCTGGCGACGGATTCTCTGTTGCTCGGGTAGAGTCTATTCGCCAAGAATCTTTTTCCATTCCAGTTGCTGAAAGGTGTGATGGAGAAGATGATCGTCGTCCACAAGCCGCAGATCAAGGTTGCTAAAGCTCTGTTCGGCCAGTGGCCCGGTGATTGCCGGAGGGGTGACGACATCATGTCTCCCGATCACCGCGAGGGTGGAAATGGGCAGTTTTTCCGCAGGTGGGCTGTAGTGGTAGTTGAGCGCCGGGGCGAGGAGCACCAGCTGCGTAACCCGGGTCGGGTATTTTATGGCAAAACAGGCTGCCATCAGACCGCCAAAGCTGGAACCGATAAGAGTAAGGTTGTCCTGCCCTTCGGTGAGCCGTTCAAATACTTCAAGGCGTTCGTCAAGGTCACCTGTGAAGTTGGGGCGTTTAATCTGTGGGAAGTGCATGGCGAAGTACTGACCTTTGGTTCCGTTACCGGAAGAATCGAGGCCGTGGAGGAAAAAGGTTTCTTTCATGGAAGGTTCCTTCTTGAGGTTTGAGATGAACAGCAGACAGCAACAATGATACCACAGAATTCCTCTATGGGTGAAACCGGGCATAAAGAAAGGCGGATGCAACCGAAGTTGCATCCGCCTTTCTTTACCTGTGAGCACGAACAGCCTTTGTCCCTTCTTCTCTCTTCAGCTGATGGCGATTTTCTGCACGGTTTCTACTTTTGGTTTGGCAATTTCCAATTTGAGTATTCCATTGTTGAACTTGCCTTTTACATCTTCACTTTTCACATCAAAAGGAAGGGTAAAACTCCGCTCGAAGCTGCCATAATGACATTCGCGCCGGTAGAGATTTTTTTCTTCGATCTCTTCCTCGCTTTTTCGCTCGCCGCTCAGGGTGAGCACCTTGCCTTTTACATCTACGTTGATATCTTCTTTGGCAACGCCCGGCATCTCGGCATTGATAAAGATCTTATTGTCTTTTTCGAAGATATCTACTTTAGGTCCTAAATCGTGATTTTTTGCCAGAGCTTCAGTTATGTATGCAAACGGAGCGAAAAAATCATCAAACATCGGATTGGAGAAATCGGTCTGATTTCTTTGTGCTGCAGAGTGTGGATTGTACCGTACGACGCTCATAATATATACCTCCATGTGCTTGTAGAAACCTCATGCCAACTCATTGTATATTCAAGGTTTCGTTGTTTTGTGCGCTTTCTTCAGCGCCTTTTCTTTTCTGCCCAATACAATAATTATCGGGCGTTGTGTGTCAAATAAAAAAATTACTTTTATTAATCTATATTTATAGTAACAAGATGACGGGATCATAAGGAGAGATGTAATGGATCAGGAAAGAATTGGTCAACTGCCGATCGGTGGCGGGGAGGCGGCCAGTCTTCGTGGCAGGCAATCGGTACGCACAACTTTTAAACTGCCTGAGCAGTCGATTCGTGCGCTGTCTCTGCTCGCCGGTCAGCTGGGAATCAAGCAGAAATCGCTTTTTGATCACCTCATTGCAGATATGGAGGCACTGACAGCGATTGCCAGGGAGTTTGATACGTTCCCGAGCGAGAGCAGGCGGGTAGCGAAGACGTACGTCATTTCAAAGAAAACACTGGAAAATCTTGAGCAGGTCTCCAGCGAGTACAATACGCCGAGGGATGCTCTCGTCACCGTCTCCATTAACCGGATTTTTCCACTCATTGAGCAGGAGAAAGAGAAGCACCTGCAGCGGCAGGATCTCGTCGGCGATGTGCGGCAGTGGCTCCTTGAGGGAACTGCACTGTGCACACAGGCGGAGTTGGAGCTGGGAGCGGATGACCCGGCCATGGCTGAACTCCGGGCCATGATGCGTCCGGTGGTGAAAGCTTTTGAAAATATAGAGAGTATGGTAAATAAAGGAAGTGAAATAGAGACCTTTCAAGTTGATTAACGGGTACCTTGAAACAGCCTGCATTCGTTCATATTCGAGGCACAGGAGGAAATTTACCACAGGTATATGTCTGATATCCGAGGATAAATTTTTGACTGTAACGAAGAAGATGGGCGAAAAACTGGTTATTCAAGATACCCTAATGGGAATCCTGTAGAAAATTATGGTCGATAAAGATAATCAAAAGAGGAAAGCAGAGAAGGGTAAAACCTTTGATACGGAATTTGAAGAAGACGCAGAGGGCAATTTGCCGGTTGTTGCTGCATCTTCTGATACAAACGACGCGGAGAAGTCTGAGTTACGAAAAGACACAGAGGAAAAGGGAAAACACGAATCCTCAAAGCGTGATCCTGCAAAGGATACTGCAAAAAAAGGCGATAATCAGTGGATCTATTTCACCGGTAAGGAAATTTATAATTTCTTCTCACGGGTGAAAAACAAGATCTCCGGCGTTACGGTGTACGCCCTTGTCGGCAAGAGTGGTACTGGCAAGAGTTTTCGTGCGCGGCTGCTGGCGGAAAAACTTGGTGTCTCTTTCATTATTGATGATGGACTTCTTATCTACGGCGATATTATTGTCGCCGGGCGTTCCGCCAAACAGGCTGCCGGTTATCTCAATGCCATCAAAACTGCGCTGTTCACTGAAGATGCTCACCGTGACATGGTGATGGCTGCCATCAAGGAACACAAGGTTAAAAAACTGCTGTTGCTCGGGACTTCAACCAAAATGGTACACCGGGTGGCTGATCGTCTTGACCTGCCGCCCATTACCCAGATCATCACGATTGAAGAGATTGCCAGTAAAGAAGATATTGAAGCTGCCATAAAGTCCCGGGAGGAGGGAAAGCATGTTATTCCTGTCCCTGCTATTGAAATTAAACGTGACTATTCTCGAATCCTCGCTGATACCATCAAGATTTTTTTCTTTTGGGACAAAAAGAAGGAAGAGGGAAAACAATCAAAGTTTTTTGAAAAATCGATTGTTCGACCTGATTTTGCAGGTCAACAGCGGCGCTCCGGTAAGGTAACTATCACCGAAGCCGCGTTATCGCAGATGATTTTTCACTGCATTGATGAGTTTGACAGCAGTGTCAGGGTAAAAAAATTGAAGATTAAGGTGCTCTCCTCCGGTTTTAGTGTTGAGATTGACCTGATTGTTCCCTTCGGCATGAATATCAACAGTGATCTTGAGGAGCTGCGCAACTATATCTGCAGCATGATTCAACGCTATACCGGTATTGGCATAGAGCATCTTGAATTGTCGGTGGCAGAGATTGTTTCACCAAAAGAGGAGGAAGAGGCGTGAGGGTCTTTTGCCCTTTTTCAGATGATTAGACCATTTCTATTACGTTATGCTCGTTTTACATCCTGTTTATCCATTCGTAATCGCCAAAAAAGATGTCTACGCAGTTGTGTTATCTGGTTAATACAAAATGTAAAGGGTATTAGCTATTTTATGTCTGAAAATTTCATCTGGTTGAGGCGTAATGAGAGTTTATCTCAAAATCATACTGAAATTATTTGCTGTATAACTATTGGATTTTTTGTTTATTTAGTAAGTTTTAGCGGACAGCTCTTATTGACCGGGAAAATGGGAATGCGTCCTTTCACGTGTTTCGCTGGCCATCCAGTCTTTGTCTTTCCGTTTTTTCCTGTCTCCCGTCTCCTGTCTCCCTTTTCCCGTCCCTGCCTTTGAATCCGCCAATACAAAATGGAAATGGTATTATCAATCCATACAACGCTGATAACGTCTGTCTCTAACGTGACAAAATTGAAGATCTGTAACACTGAAAATCTCAAAAATGCACAAGTCTTTTCCACGAAGAAGAGATCGTCTCTGCTTGTAATTCCTTGAAATAGAGATGAAAAAGCAAGTTGCGCAGCACTTTTTCTCGTTTGGCATGATATTAGCATGATTAATACCAGCTGATCTTTAAAAAGGGGGTTTTTGGTGCCTGATGTCTGCAAGCGAATCTGAAGCGTAAAGGGGTGTGCTTAATGCAACTGACCGTTATTCAACACAGTCTCTGGGATGAGCCTGGTCACTGTCTCAGAGAGGTCGCACGAGAGAAGGGGATTACCCTTTGTCTGGTTAAGGCGTGGAAAGGAGAATTTCCGGACCCGCATGATGTATCCGGGGTTATCCTTCTGGGTGGTAATGCAGGTGTTTCTGAAGAGGGCGGTTATCCTTTTTTGCAAAGGGAAAAAGAATATTTGAAGAATTGTCTTCTCAAGACAGATACTCCCTGTCTTGGTCTGTGTCGGGGGCAGCAGCTGCTTGCCGAGGCTCTGGGGGCCCAGGTGAAGCCAGGTTTTTCTTCTTTTCCTGGTCCCAGTGAATCTCTCCTGACTGCAGCTGGTCGCAAGCATCCTGTTTTTCAAGGATTTAGTCGTGGATTTTCAACCTTTAAATGGTCAGGAGATGCTCTTTTTTCTCCCCTTCCCAGTTATTTTGAGATTCTGGCAACGTCAAAAGAGTGCCAGGTCGATGCCTTCAGTATAGCGGCACGACCCTATGTTATCGGCATTCAGTTTGACAACCATACTGCTCATCCAGATGATGTTCGACGCTGGTATGCACGGCATGATTCTATGGGCCCTTTGGCTGTCCCCATGGATGAGATGATTGAAAAAATAAAAAAGGTGAACAACAAATTCCTGCAGGATTTTTCCCTGCTTTTCACAAATTTTGTGGAGCTTTGTCACTCATGAAGAAATGTGCCTCCAGAGAAATTAAAATCATTGACACCACCCTCAGAGAGGGAGAACAGTCTCCTGGCGTTTTCTTTGATCTCAGGGTGAAAAAAAATATTATCAGCGGTCTTGCAGGGCTTGGAATTGATGAGATCGAAATTGGTGTTGCCTGCAGGGAAAACGGTGATCTCAACATCCTGGCAGATTACATTCGCATGATTTATCCGCAGCAGTTTTTTTCTCTCTGGTGCCGTTGTCGGGAAGCGGATATCCTCTATGGCGCTTCCCTGCGCCCTTCCTGTCTCTCTCTGTCTATTCCTGCCTCAGATCTTCACCTTGAGAAAAAACTGGGGAAAAATCGTCAGTGGGCGCTGAACAGGCTGAGACGTTCCATTCAACAGGCTTTGGCAGCTGGTGTGCCCAGGGTGTCGGTTGGTCTTGAAGATGCAAGCAGGGCCGATCCAGAGTATGCCCGGGAACTGGCCCTTGCAGCAGAAGAGGCAGGAGCCTTTCGGTTGCGTCTGGCAGATACCGTGGGTATCTGTACCCCCGGGAGTGTCATCCGGTTACTTGAGGTATTCGACGGAGTAAAGATGGAATTGGGCATACATTGCCATAACGATTTCGGCATGGCCACCGCCAATACCATTACCGGGCTGGAGCATGGTGCTGTGTGGGGAGATGCAACTCTTCTCGGTCTTGGAGAACGGGCTGGAAACAGCCGTCTGGAGGAAGTTCTTGCCTTGCTTGTTTTGCAGAAGAACAGAGGATCATATAATCTGAAAGGCCTGCCTGAACTGAGCAGAATGGTGGCGGAAGAGAGCGGTCATGAAATTTCGCCATCCTGTCCCATTATTGGTGAAAATATTTTTTCCTGTGATACCGGCATTCACCTTCAGGGACTTCTGGCGGACCCTGCCACCTATGAACCTTTTAATCCCGGGCTTGTCGGTGCCAGCAGAAACTTGTTGACAGGCAGTAAGGCTGGACGCCGCAGTATTGTCGCCACCCTTGCCCGTCTTGGACTTCCCTTGCCGGATGAGTCGGGGCTTACCCGCCTGATGCGTCGGATACGTTCTCTGGCGGTCGAGCAGAAGCGTTCCCTTGATGATCAGGAAATCAGAGAGCTGGCGACCTCTTCTTAATCCGTCACTATGGCAGGGCAGAAGTGGTCATGAGCTGATCAATATGATCAGCTCATGATGGTGGTTCTTCTACAATGGATGGCAGGAATCCCGCGCTGGCTCCGGCATTCCTTACTCGTCAAGGGCAAATGGGGGTTTGGTGAGCTTGAGTTTTTTGATCCGGTATCCTATCTGGCGCTGGGTAAGACCGAGTTCCCGGGCTGCCCGGGCCTGTACCCAGCCATTGCGGCGCAGCGAGGCTTCGATTTCCTGCCGTTCCATATCCTGCAGGGAACTGTGACTGGTGGGGGCTTTTGGCGGTGGAGGTGCCGGGACAGTTTCATGCACAGAAGCTCTGGCTGGTACAGGAAGTGTATTCACATGAATTGAAAGTTTATTTATATGATTTTTCAGGTCTCCAATGCGAATAATGTCATCGTCGGCCAGGATCACTATTCTCTCAATCAGGTTTTGCAGTTCGCGGACATTGCCAGGCCAGTTATATGCGGTGAGAAAATCCAGCGCTGTGGTTGCAAGCATCAGCTCTTTACCATTTCGTTCGTTACTTGAGCGGAGAAAGTGGTCGATGAGCTGAGGGATGTCCTCCCGTTTCTCGCGGAGTGCAGGAAGTTCCAGGGGCACGACATTCAGTCGATAATAGAGGTCACTGCGAAAAAGCCCCTTATCGACGTTGGCCTGCAAATTGACATTTGTTGCGGCAATAACCCGGACGTCCACGGTAAGGGTGCGGGTGCCGCCAATTCGTTCAAACTGCTGTTCCTGAAGTACCCGAAGCAGCTTTGACTGGAGGAGCAGAGGCAGCTCCCCGATTTCATCGAGAAAGATAGTGCCTCCGTCTGCCATCTCAAATCGACCTGGTTTTGCTGCATTCGCACCGGTGAAAGCCCCTTTTTCATGTCCCAGAAGTTCACTTTCCAGCAGGTTTTCCGGGAGTGCTGCACAATTAACCTTGATAAAAGGCTTATTCTTTCTTCTGCTGGCTTCATGGATGGCGCGGGCGACAAGTTCTTTTCCGGTACCGGATTCGCCGAGGAGGAGAACAGTGGCCCGGCTGGGAGCAACTTTTTCGATGGTCGAGTAGACCTCCTGCATGACAGCTGAATTGCCAATGATGTAATGGCGATTGAAACGACTGTGCATTTCTGCCTTCAGAGATTTGTTCTCTTCAACCAGCTTCTCTTCTTTTTTGGAAATAGCATGGTGGAGTATCAGAAACTGGCTGATAAGAGTGGCCACAATTTCAAGAAAATTCAGGTCTTCTTCAAGAGAAACCTCGGGTCCGAAAAGATGATCAACGGTAAGGACTCCTACAGGGGATCCTTCAACTTTCACCGGTACTCCGAGAAAAGAGAGGTCTCCTTTTTTAACCTGTGTTCTCGCCCCTGTGCGGTTCAGAAACAGAGGCTCACTGTGAACATCAGGCACCACACAGGGAGAGCCGGATTGAAAAATCTGGCCGCAGATTCCTTCGGAGAGTCCATATATCCCACGTTGTTCTTCTGTGACACTGAGCCCGTAGGAGGCCTTGATCACTAATCGTTTTTTGTCTTGAGCAAGAAGGACAAGGGTTGCCCGCTCCATATGAAGGATGTCGTGCAGTACTTTGAGAACTCTGCTCAGAGTTGTATCAAGATGCACAGCCCGGCCGATAAGTTTACAGATTTCCGACAGGGCGTCAATCTTCAGGGTCTCCAGATGGTGTCCTGTTGATGATTTCTGACGTGTCAGGGGTCCATTATCCATATTCTCCATATATTCCTCTTGTATGGTGACCGTGCAGAAAATTCTGCGGTCTTTCTCCTGATATTGGTTTTTCCAATAAAGGATTCCTAAAGAGAATATGCAAGAATGAGACCATGCCAGGACCCCCATGGAATGGCATTTCCTTTCGACTGAAATTACATTTATGTTAGTAATTATGTTTTTTTAGCTACGCTTTTGTCTTTTTTAAAGTGCCGCGAGCCAGGTCTGTACCGTCTTTTTCTTGTTCCGGGCATGGAGGACTTTTCTGATTTTGGCTTTTGTCTCCTCAGGTGGCAATGTGTCACCCTTGAGTACTTCTTCACAGAGAAGGATATGAAATCCCATGGTTGATTCCACTATTTTACTGATTTCTCCCCTTTCCATGGCAAAGAGGGTCTCTTCAAGGCTGGGATGAAGAGTCCCACGAGCCACAGGACCAATGTTACCTCCCCGTACGGCGGATGGACATTCGGAGTAACGCTGTGCCAATTCACTGAAATTCCCCCCCGAGGCCAGAACTTTTTCGTGCACCCTGGTAATTCGAGCCAGGGCGGCCTCGCGACGATTCTCCGGAAACTGGTCATTGATTGTAATAAGAATGTGGCACAGCTGGCGTTGCTCTCGTTTTTTCTGATCTCCGGCCTCAAAGATCTCTGTAACCTCCGCCTCATCGGGAGGCTCTGTCCGGGCGGCCACCTCTTTGAGAGCAGCTTTGACCATTAACTCTACCTCAAGGCCGCTGGCCATGGCTGCCAGGTCCATGTTATTTGCACGCAGGTCGCTTTGAAAGGCTTCCGGCGATTCATAGCGGTTTGCAATGGCCGCAATGGCCTCTTCAGTTGATTCTTGCGCTACTTTTATCTTCATACCTTCTTTGCTGGTCAGGATTTTACGTTCCAGGGTGCATTCGGCCTCAGCCCGGGTTTTAACCGCCTCATATTCACTCTTCTCAAGTTCATTGAGCGGGCGGTGAAACATCTGCAGAGAAAATTTGAGCTGATTATACGGAAGGGATGGTTGAAGCATGGTGAATTACCTCTCAAAAATTATGGGACAGGTTCTCTTTCAGCAGGCTCTTTTGCGGGTTCCTCTCAGATGTAACGATGGTTTCTTTCTCTTAGAGAGTGAACACTCCTTTTTGCTGCCACTGCCAATAGAAAGCAAGAATATGGCCAGTCGCTTCTTTTTTTCCATTCTCCCTCTGTTTTCTTTCTTTTTTGTCCTTTCTTTTGTTTGTCTGATTCGAGACAAAGTCTACCTTTTTGCCGAATATCTTCCAAAATGTAAATAATTGCACAAGGCTCCTGCAGTCTTGTCGGGGGCCTGATATCGTGCTTGTTGCCACCTAACTTCTTGTTATTTAAGGGAATAAAAAAAAAATTACTTTTTGGCATGCCCTTTGTAATAGCTTTCCCTGTCACAAGGACGCTAAGGAGTGCCTGAGAGGGTTATCCTGAAGCAAAGAAAAAGGCTGAGTCGGGATAAGAGAACAGCCGGTAAATTTACAGAGGAGCTTGAGCCATGAAAAAAATGAGAAAAGTAGCTATCTACGGAAAAGGCGGTATCGGTAAGTCCACGACTACTCAGAATACAGTGGCAGGGCTGGTTGAATTGGGCCGCAAAATTATGGTGGTCGGCTGTGACCCCAAGGCAGACTCCACCCGTTTACTTTTGGGCGGTCTTGCTCAGAAGTCGGTTCTTGATACCCTGCGTGAAGAAGGGGAGGATGTTGAACTCGAGGATATCCGTAAATTGGGTTACGGCGGAACCTGGTGTGTTGAGTCTGGTGGACCTGAGCCAGGAGTTGGTTGTGCGGGACGCGGGATTATTACTTCTATTAATATGCTGGAGTCTCTTGGTGCGTATGAAGAAAGTGAAGCCCTTGATTATGCCTTTTATGATGTTCTTGGTGACGTTGTCTGCGGTGGATTTGCCATGCCGATCCGTGATGGTAAAGCCGAGGAAATTTACATCGTTGTTTCCGGTGAGATGATGGCCATGTATGCAGCCAATAATATCAGCAAGGGTATCGTGAAGTTTGCTCAGTCGGGAACTGTTCGACTTGGCGGTCTGATCTGTAACTCTCGAGCCGTCGATAATGAAGCAGAAATGATTGAGAAGTTTGCCGCCAAACTTGGAACCAAAATGATTCACTTTGTCCCTCGTCACAACGATGTGCAGCGGGCAGAGATTAATCGTAAGACCGTTATCGAATGGAATCCTGAGCTTCCGCAGGCTGATGTCTATCGAGAGCTGGCCAAAGCAATTGATTCAAATACGGATTTTGTTATCCCAACTCCGATGGAGATTGAGGTGTTGGAAGAGCTGCTGATGGAATACGGTTTGATGCAGGCAGCATAAGCAATATAAGATTCCTTATAATACTAAAAAAATATACTGTTCAGGTAAGACTGCCATGCCTGTCAAACTGGAGATATAACTATGATGATAATGATTCGCTCAATTATTCGACCCGAAAAAGCAGATGCTGTTCTGGCGGCTCTCATGGATGCAGGTTTTCCTTCTGTTACTAAATATGCAGTTGCCGGTCGCGGGAAACAGCGTGGCATCAAGATAGGCGATATCACCTATGATGAGCTTCCCAAGGTCATGTTGATGAGTGTTGTGCAGGAGCATGACAAGCAGTTTGTTATCGATACCATCATGAATACCGCCCGCAGTACAGGTAAGGGAGCCTTTGGCGATGGTAAAATTTTTATCACCGAGGTGGATGAATCCTACACTATCAGTTCCGGGATCAAGGATAGCGCGGCAGAGGAGATCTTAGAAGCCTCCGAGGAGGTGCCTGCATGAAAGAGGTTATCGCTGTTGTGCGTATAAATATGATGAACCAGACCAAGCAGGCTCTCACCGATTGTGGAATAGATGCTTTCTTTGTCCATGAGGCCCATGGGAGGGGCAAGGGGTTTGTGAATCCCGAGATTCTGGAAGGAGTGCAGCAGGGCCACGAGGAAGCAGCTTCCCTGCTGGGAGAAAAAGGGAAGCTTTACCCTAAACGTTTACTCACTGTCGTAGTGGAAGACAGTATGGTGGGCGATGTGGTGGAAACGATTATCGATACAAATCAGACTGGCCTGCCAGGAGACGGTAAAATTTTTGTTATGCCACTGGCAGATGCAGTACGGGTAAGGACTGGTGAGGCTGGGAAACAGGCCATCATCTGATTTTTCAGGCTTTAATTATTACAAAAATGTCTGAAAAATCATATTTATAAGGAGTACGAGAATGGTAACAAAAAGTAAGAACAAAACGGTTCAGTGGGAACCGGCCGATATAAAAGCGGAGTTGTTGAAGAAATATCCGCCCAAGGTAGCCCGTAAGCGTGCCAAACAAATAATGATTAACGAGGCGTTGGAGAATGAGACGCCTGAGATTACGGCCAATGTTCGTACCACCCCTGGTATCATCACTATGCGCGGCTGTACCTATGCCGGTTGCAAAGGCGTTATTATGGGACCCACCCGGGATATCGTTAACCTGGTGCATGGTCCGGTCGGCTGCAGCTTTTACGCCTGGCTGACTCGGCGGAACCAGACTTCTGCCGGTCCAGATGGTGCCAACTATATGAACTACTGCTTTACCACTGACATGCAGGAGCAGGACATCATCTTTGGTGGTGAAAAGAAGTTGGAGGCAGCTATCCAGGAGGCGTATGACCTTTTGCATCCCAAGTCAATCGGGGTCTTTGCCACCTGCCCTGTGGGGCTGATTGGTGATGATATCCACACTGTGACAGCCAACATGAAGAAAAAGTTTGGGGATTGTAATGTCTTCGCCTTTTCCTGTGAGGGTTATAAGGGGGTGAGCCAGTCTGCCGGGCATCATATTGCCAACAACCAGATCTTTAAACATGTGATGGGGCAAAATGATGAGGAAAAACCGGGCAAGTATAAAATCAACCTGCTGGGCGAATACAATATCGGCGGTGACGGTTTTGAGATTGATCGGATTTTTAAAAAATGCGGCATCAACTGTATTGCTACTTTTTCCGGTAACTCGACCTATGACCAGTTTGCTTCAGCCCATACTGCTGACTTAAATCTCGTCATGTGCCATCGTTCTATCAACTATGTAGCGGATATGCTGGAGACCAAATTCGGGATTCCGTGGATCAAGATTAATTTTATCGGTGCAAAGGCCACTGCAAAGTCTTTGCGTAAGATCTCCAAATATTTTGGTGACCAGGAGCTCATTGACAAGGTGGAAGCAGTCATTGCCGAAGAGATGCCGGCAGTTGACGTGGTTCAGGCAGATGTTCGCTCCAGAACCGAAGGGAAGACTGCCATGATGTTTGTTGGTGGTTCCCGGGCACACCATTATCAGGAACTCTTTGGTGAGATGGGCATGAAAACCATCTCGGCCGGCTACGAGTTTGCCCATCGTGATGATTATGAGGGACGTCAGGTTATCCCCAATCTCAAGCTGGATGCCGACAGCCGAAATATCGAACAGCTTGATATAGAGAAGGACGAGACCCGTTACAACCCGCGGAAAAGCTCCGCAGAGCTGGAAGCACTGGAAGAGGCCGGTTACAAATTCAAGCACTATGATGGCCTCGCTCATGACATGGATAAAGGCACTCTTATTATTGATGATCTCAATCAGTATGAGGCCGAGAAACTTGTGGAAATCATGAAGCCGGATATTTTTTGTGCCGGTATTAAGGAGAAGTTCTCTATCCAGAAGCTTGGAGTGCCAATGAAACAGCTGCACAGCTACGATTCAGGCGGGCCTTACGCCGGATTCAAGGGTGCCGTTAATTTTTACAATGAGATTGACCGCCTCGTTGGTTCAAGGGTCTGGAGTTACATGCAGGCGCCCTGGCAGAAAAATCCGCAGTTGTCCGCCACCTATGGCTGGGAATAAAATAAGATTGAAGGCAGAAGATGTTGAGATTGAAGGAAAAATCATCCTTTTCGTCTTCGGCCTTCAGTCTCACTCTCTCTACACGTGAGGTTCATCAAAATGCTATTAAGACATACACCCAAAGAAGTAATGGAGCGCAAGGCTCTGACCATTAATCCGGCCAAGACCTGTCAGCCTATAGGCGCCATGTATGCGTCCCTGGGGATCCACGGATGCCTTCCTCACAGTCATGGATCGCAAGGTTGTTGTGCCTATCATCGCAGTGCCCTGACCCGGCATTATAAGGAGCCTGTTTCTGCATCCACCAGTTCGTTTACCGAAGGAGCCTCGGTGTTTGGTGGTCAGTCCAATATGCTTCAGGCTATCAACAATATATTTTCGGTCTATAACCCGGATGTGATCGCTATTCACACCACCTGCCTGTCGGAGACCATTGGTGACGATTTACCGCAGATTAAGAAAAAGGCGGAAAGAGATGGTCTGATTCCTGAAGGCAAGTATTTGATAAGTGCCTCGACCCCAAGCTACGCGGGTTCTCACGTCACCGGTTTTTCCAACATGGTTAAGGCTATGGCCGATATGGCGGAGCCTGCTGGTAAGAAAAACGGCAAGATCAACATTATCCCCGGCTGGGTTGAACCGTCGGATATGGAAGAGATTAAACGCCTGGCGAAGATGGTTGGGGTGAAGATCATCATGTTCCCGGATACCTCAGGTGTGCTCAATGGTCCGCTCTCGGGCGAATATAAGATGTTCCCGGACGGGGGAACCACAATAGAGGAGCTCCTGTCTACTGGCGATTCTATTGGAACCCTGGCTCTGGGGGAGTGGTGCTCTGCCGATGCGGCCCGTCTCCTGGATAAGAAACACAAAGTACCCTGCAGTGTTCTGGACATGCCTTTCGGGCTCAAAGCCACAGACCGTTTTATTGATGCTATGCGTACCGTTGCAGGGGTCAATGTCCCGGATGAAGTTTCCGTGGAGCGCGGGCAGCTGGTGGATTTGATTTCTGATATGCATCAGTATTTTTATAAAAAGAAAGTGGCCCTGGCCGGAGATCCGGATCAACTCATCGCCATGACCGAGTTTTTGGTTTCCATTGATATGTGCCCGGTTCATATCGTTACCGGTACACCTGGCAAAAAGTTTGAAAAACGGATCAGGGAGATCACCAGTGGCATGGGCTGTGAGGTTAATGTCAAGGCCAAAGGAGACCTTTTCCTCCTCCATCAATGGATCAAGAATGAGCCGGTAGATCTGCTCCTGTGTAACTCTTATGGCAAGTATATTGCCCGAGATGAAGATATTCCTTTTGTACGCTGGGGCTTTCCGATTCTTGATCGTCAGGGGCATCAATATTTTCCCACCGTAGGCTATAAAGGTGGACTGCGCATGCTGGAGAGGATTCTTGGTGTTCTCCTGGATCGTCAAGATCGTGATTCTTCTGAAGAGAAGTTTGAACTGGTTCTGTAAGAATGACTGCCATGGGGGATGGAATGCTTAACCATTTAATGATACTGGATGTCAAACTTCCCATTGCACCTCTGGCCAATCATCGATTGGTCAGAGGTGGGGATGAAAAAGCAGCGACAGCCCTGATCCCGGCCGAAGCCGTGGCCTGGGTGCAGGCCTTGCGCAAAGGTGGAAAAACGGTTCGAAGCATTGAACTTTGCGGTCCTGGGGATGTCCTTGCTTCAATTCCAACAACTCTTGACTGTCTGGCGCTTCTCCAGCCGGAAATTCAAAAAGCAGAACTCAGCCTCACATCTCTCGGTCTGGGGGGTGTTGAGGTTGCTCCCGACCTGGCCCGCCTTGGAGTGAAAACAGTGCGTTTGCTGGTAGATACGGTAACGGCTGAGACTGTAAAGAAGCTGTATTCCTGGGTTCGACCGGGGAAAAAAACGATTCCCCTGAGCAAGGTTGCAGAAGTGCTCATCCGTGAGCAGGCCGAGGTTGTCCAGGCCCTTCAGGCCGCAGGTATCAGAGTCGTGATTCGTACACAGCTGGTTCCGGATGTAAACGATGCTGAGGTTCTCGTCATTGCCGAGAAAATGGCTGGCCTTGGAGCTGCAGCCATGGAGATCAGTGGAGAGGACGACACTCTTGATCTGCAAAAAATATCTGTTGAGGCTTCGAAATATCTGCCCGCAACGGTGTACGTTCCCGTCTCTGAAATTCTGCCTCCGGGAACTCCCGGTTCCTGTGCGGAGATGATCATGCCTGAACCGAGCCCGGAGCGTCCCAACCTGGCGGTGGTCAGTACCAATGGTATGGATGTTGATATGCATCTTGGACAGGCGACGCAGGTCTTGATTTATGGACCCAGGGTTGACGGGCTGGTTTGCCTTTTAAAAGCTCGCCAGACTCCAGGGGGCGGTGGCGGTTCTGAGCGCTGGCAGTCTCTGGCCGAGGATTGTCTCCATGACTGTTTTGCTCTGCTGGCAACCCATGCCGGAGATGCTCCCCGTAAGGAATTTGCTGAGCTTGGGATTCAAGTTATCCTCACCGAGGAGAATATAGAGGGGCTGGTTGATGTGCTCTACGGTGGCGGTAAGAAAAAGAAATGTAAAATATAGACGAACGGTTTCTCGGGGATCATATCCCAGGTGAGCTGTCACAATATGAGAGGAGAAGAACAATGGCTATACCAGAGAGAATGATTCTTGTCTGTCAATCGTTTCGCGTGGCTGGAGATAAGAAGGGCATTTGTCATAAAGCTACCGAGGGTTTTCTGCAATATATCGAAGAGGAGGCGCTGGATCGAGGTATGGACTGTATCGTGACCGCCACAACCTGCCTGAAACAGTGCGACAGAGGTCCCATAATGGTCATTCAGCCGGAAAACTGGTGGTTTAAGGGGGTTGACAGTGAGGAGGCCATTGATGCCATTCTTGATGGTCTGGAAGAGGGCGAACCTGCGGCTGAGTACCTTCTTTCCTGAGCGACTGAGAGAGGGGAGTGAAATGGTCTTTATGTCATATCTGGAAGTGAACGTTCTTTTGTGAAAAATCAAATGATTTAATACTGTTACGAGGAGCACGATTATGAAGAAGACGTGGGAAAAAATATTCGAATATGCCTCTATGCCGGTGCAGGGCACTATGTCGCGCAGATTGCGCAAAGGTGTTTCATTGCAGATTAATGAGGGAAAGGTCTTTGAAACTGGTGTCCTTTTTCTCGATGAAGGCTTTGTCCGTATTACCGAGGATGGGAACAAACAGCCGACCATTAACAGCTATTATGACTGGACTAAAATAAGTTCCATTCGAACCTTAAGCGTCAAGGAATAATGTGTCTCCTGGAGGTCTTCATCTTCGGCAGGCTGAGGGGAGCGATCTTGACGCTTTGACGGGGTTGTTGAAACAGCTTTTTTCGATTGAAGAGGATTTTGATTTTGATGCAGTTCGCCAGCGCCGGGGCCTGGAGATGATGCTTGACCATGCTGGTGCGGTTCTCCTGGTTGCCGAAGTCGAAAGTCGGGTTATCGGCATGTGTTCCGGTCAGACCATGGTTTCTACGGCAGAAGGTGCTTTTTCACTGCTGGTTGAAGACGTGGTGGTCGATGAACAGTGGCGGGGCAGGGGGGTCGGTACAGATCTACTGAAGGCCTTGGAAAAATGGGCCAGAGAGATGAAGATAGTGCGTTTCCAGCTTCTTGCCGACCGGTCGAATGCAGCTGGCCTGGAATTTTATAATAAGCAGTCCTGGAAAAATACTAACCTTGTTTGTCTGTGTAAACGTTGATCAATTCGTAATACAAGAGAGGGTAAAGATTATGCTTCCAGCAGATATTCACACAGTTTCTTCCCTGGTAGGATTTGGTGATATCAAGAAGGTCCCACCCATTGATGGGTGGGAGGAGTTCCTTCACGATGGGGATGCTTATTTACGAACAGGTCTTGGTGCAGAGGCGAAGCATAAAAAGGCCTTTACCCCGGAGATTCTTTATAATGTTGTTGCCATGGCCATTGAAAAATTTGTAATGGCTGCTCTTATGCAGCGTGGAGCCCTGCCTTATAATCATACCATGGGAGACCTTGTGGAATCCATGGAAGAGGCTTTTCCTGGTGCCATGGGGGATTTGAAGGACGCTCTCCTTGATCTTGATCGTTACCAGGAAATATGTGACGTGGATACCTATAATATCGTCCCTCCTTCCAGGGAACAAATTCCAAGTATGCTTCATCTGGCAGTGAGAATGCAAAAACTGGTGTACAAAACAACAGGAGGGGAAATGAAATGACACTCAGACCATTGGGTATTGTAAAGGAGATTGTTGAATCTGCGGGAATGGGAATCTCTTATGCCTATGACGATCTGGTTTTTCTGGAACATAACGGTTTCCTGCTCCAGTTTGTTGATACACCGCAGGAGATCTTGATCCATGTCAATGAAGAGGCTGTGGAGGATGAACTGGAGGTTGCTCTGTCTCTGCTGCAGCAGCAGGGACAGGAACACGGCATGGTCTTCAATAGAGGCAAATATTATAAATTAAGTCAGGCAGACGAAAAAAATATCCGTATTGAATTTCTATCAAAAAAAGATTTCGCAACCTAAGGAGATATGAATGTCTAAAAAAAATGTTGAAGCACTGTTGATTGCAGGTGGCGAGGACAAACATTTACGCGCCAAATATGATGTCCCGGGCACCAGAGAGGAATTTGTCGTCCTTGCCGCAGCTGACGGCTATGACTTTACCATAGAAGAGCTTGATGCCGTTTTGAAGGCGTCCGGCGATGTCTTTGAAAAAAACGGGAATCCGGCCAAACGATCAATCTGGTGGGCATAAGTTCCGGGTCATGAACAAAGGTGATTGAGTGTGAGAGCGCAATCACACTCAATCACCTTTGTTGTTGAGAACCGGTACATCTCCTGGAACCGGGTGCGCCATGACAGCCCTGAATTATTCCGTACACGCATACCGTAAAAAAGAAGAGTGAAAGAAACAAAAATTCCCCTGTACTTTTCATTTTTGTTACTTTCGCGTATTATTTTGATGCGGGATCAACTGTTCCCCTTCTCTCGTTGCTGAAAATCTGTTCAGACGGACTGAGAACGGGGTGGAAAACTCATTTTTTTTCAGGAGGAATCATGGCGCTTTACTTCGTTCAACATGGTCTGTCTGCCAGCAAAGATCAGGATCCGGAACAGGGCCTGACGGAAATCGGCATGGATGAAGTGAAATTCATTGCTCAGGCAGCAAAAGGGTATCAGGTGCCGGTGGGGACTATTTTTCACAGCCAGAAAAAAAGGGCAGCCCAAACTGCTGAGCTTTTGTCAGCCGCATTGCAGTCTGACAAAGATATCCAGCAAATAACAGGGATTAAACCCCTGGATGATGTGAAAGCATTTGCGGCAACGTTGACCTGTGCGGGCAACAGCATGTACGTGGGGCATCTGCCTTTCATGGAAAAATTAACCTCTTATCTGGTGGCAGGTTCAACCGATCTTACTGTTTTTAAATTTCAGAACGGCGGTATCGTCTGCCTGGATCAGGGGAGTGACGGCAGCACATGGTTTATCAAGTGGAGCTTGATGCCTCATATCAGTTGACTTTTGTCTTGACCAGGGGATCCCCTTTATCTCATAAATAGCGGGAACAGCCTTTTTCTTTTAAAGGAACTGTTACCAGTTTAGAACCATCACCCATACTGGAGGACGTAAAGAGATGATACAGAAATTCAAGGCTACTGTTACAGCAATTTTAGCCATGGGGTTTGTCGCAGGCTTTGCATGCACAAGTCTGGCAGGTCAAACTGTTTGGAGACTTGCTCATGTTGCTGTTGCAGAAGCGGATAACCCCTACCACGCCACTTCCTTGAAATTTAAGGAGTTGGTAGAAAAAGGAACTGATGGTCGGGTACAAATCAAGATTTTCCCCCAACGTCAATTGGGCAATGACCGTGAGATTCTGGAAGGAGTACAGGCCGGATTGATCGACGTTTCTGCAGCAACACTGGGACCCGTTGCGGCATTTGAGCCCTCTGTTGCCATGATGGAACTGCCATTTCTTTATAAAAACCCGAAACATCTGGATACCATTCTTGATGGACCTGTTGGCAGAAAGATTCTCGATAAGCTGGAGAATGCCGGTTTCAAAGGGCTGGGCTTTTTTGATGATGGAATAAATAACATTACCAACTCCAGGAGACCAATTCACAGCGCCGCCGATTTCAAAGGGTTACAAATGCGTACCATTGAATCTCCGGTGAGAATTTCTACAGCCAGGGCACTGGGAGCCAATCCAATTCCCGTTCCCTATAGCGAGCTCTATACAGCCCTTCAGACCGGTGTTGTTGACGGACAATCCAATCCAAACTGGGTTATTAGTGCCCGAAGTCTGTGGGAAGTTCAGAAATATGTATCTATTACCCAGCATATCTGGGGCGGAGCTATTCTCCTTGTCAGTAACAAGAAGTTTGCAAAGCTTTCAGAAGCCGACCAGAAGACTGTAATGGAAGCAGGACTCGCAGCATGTAAATTCGGTCGGGACCTTGGCCGGGCCTCAGAAGAAAAACATCTGGAGAAGGCTATTGAGAAAGGAATGACTGTAGATAGAACCCCTGATATTACCTCAATGCAACAAGCTACAAATGTTGTTTATGAAGATATCTATAAAGAGCATCCTGATTGGACGGAAACCATCAAGACCATCCGTGAAATGTAACTCCCGTCCAGGGCCAGCTGATTCCACCATGGATGTAACGGTGCTGAACCAATGGACATAGTCAATTGAGAGGCGTTCGCTTCTCGTCAGCGCGGCATCTTAATCAGTGAAAAAACGGCAACCAAACCGGTAATTCTATCATTTTTTCCAAACAGAATTGCCGGTTTTGCAAAGAACCACAGAAAAGGACTGAGATTGTACAACCGTTTGCTCGGCTGTTTACCTCATCTTACGCGTTCTTGGAATTTTGCTGAGTCCGTAAACAACTACTTATCATGCAGAGCGTGGAGATGCCGAGCCATCTTCAGCTTAACCAGCTCCCATGTTGGGCATGTCAGATCAGGGAGAAGGGTTTATGTACCACTTATACAAAAAGCTTTTGAGGCTGGTGGCCAAAGGTTTGGGAGGCACTGTTAACGTTGTTGACCAGATATTGCGCTATGTCGTGGCTATCGGTGTTGCGACCATTATGTTTGCGATCATATTCCACATTTGCGGTCGATATTTTTGGGGAATAACCTATATGGGTACCATGGAATTACTCCGGTATACAATGATATGGGTCTCTTTGCTGGGTGCGGTTCTCGCATTCCGTGCGAAAGAACATGTGATAGTGAACATTTTTGAAGGCCGGATGTCTCCTCGTAACCTGCTGCGACTCAGTATTGTTGCTGATACGTTTCTGTTTGTCTTTCTGCTTGCAATGGTTGTTGGCGGAGTAGAAATCAGCATGAGGAATATGAATCAGATCTCACTTGGTTTGCAAATTCCAATGGGGTATCCCTACCTGGCAATCCCTGTCGGTGGAGGCTTCATGATTCTCTATGTCCTGCTCAACGTTGTGGAGAATATATTAGGACTTACAACAATGGAGACGTAAGATGGTCTATATTATGTTTTTGCTCTTTCTTTTCTTTGCAATCTGCGGGGTCCCAATCGCATTCTCCCTTGGAGTCGCGTCCCTTGTATACATGGTCATCAATGATGTGACACTTGTCTTAATTGCACAAAAGATGTTTACCGGTATGGATGCCTTTCTGCTTACTGCAATCCCCTTATTTATCCTGGCAGGCAATCTGATGAACGCATCTGGATTGACTTCTGAGTTAATCGATTTCAGTAAAATTTTTGTCGGCCGTATACGAGGGGGCCTTGCCTATGTAAATGTTATCATTTCAATGATTTTTGCTGGTATGACCGGTGCGGGAGTCTCCGATACAGCCGCAGTCGGGACCATCATGATTCCTGGTATGACAAAAGATGGATATAAAAAAGATTTTTCAACGGCTGTAACTGTCATTTCATCAACAATAGGGCCAATAATCCCTCCAAGTATTCCGTTTATCGTCTACGGTTCCATAACCGGTATTTCCATTGGATCACTGTTCCTGGCGGGTATCATTCCGGGCATTCTCCTTGCCCTGTCAATGATGGGAGTGATTTTTTATAGATCCACACAGGAAGAACTCCCCCGTATTGAAAAGGTATTTACTCTTTCCGAAAAGGTACTTATTTCCAAGGATGCCTTACTCGCTCTGATGATGCCTGTCATAATTCTTGGCGGAATTGTCGGAGGGATTGCTACACCAACAGAATCTGCCGGAATTGCAGCTTTTTATGCATTTGTTGTCGGTGTATTTATACGTAAAAAAATCACATTCAAAAGATTTGTCGACGAACTGGTTCAAACGGCAATAACCACTGGTGCCGTAATGATACTCATGGGTACGGCGGCAATATTCTCCTTTATCCTTACAACAGAGTTTTTTCCGCAACAAGTTGCCGAAGCGGTGTTATCCCTCACCGACAATAAGATAATTATTCTTTTATTGATCAATATTGTCTTGCTGGTCTTTGGTATGTTTCTGGATGTCGTTCCTGCTCTTCTCATCATGACGCCGGTCTTTTTACCTCTTGTTAAAATGGTAGGCGTTGACCCTTTGCATTATGGGGTTTTTTGTGTATTAAATCTGGTCATTGGTCTGGCAACTCCTCCTGTCGGAATGTGTCTGTTTGTTGGGGCCAATATTGCGAAACTCTCTATCGAGAAAATATCAAAGTCGCTGCTACCCTTCCTTGTCGCTGCCTTCTCCGTACTTTTGATTGTAACCTACTGGGAAGCTGCCATCCTTTGGATTCCACGAATGTTTGGTTTGCATGAATGAGGTGTTGCTGTTTCCCGGCAACTTCAATGAACATCGAATATAATTAACTCCCTTCAAAAGGGTATTGGTACCTTAGACGTTTTACATTCAATCCACCTTCCAGATTTCTTGTTTTTCATGACATGCTTTCTGGTTTAAGGCACTACAAGGACAGGTAGAAAATGGAATTTTCACGCATGATAACTACCGTCGATTCCCATACCGCTGGCGAACCGACACGGGTAGTTACTGGCGGGATACCGCATATCCCGGGTGAGACAATGGCAGCCAAAAAAAAATGGCTGCAGGAAAATCTGGATCACTTAAGAAAAACACTTATGTGGGAACCACGTGGACATCAAGACATGTTTGGGGCCGTTCTCACCTCTCCAACCTCAGCAGATGCTGATATCGGGGTAATTTTCATGGATGGTGGCGGCTACCTGGATATGTGCGGACATGGTTCAATTGGGGCCGTCACCGCCCTTGTAGAAACGGGTATGGTCGAAATTCCATCACCAGAAAATAATGTTATCTCTCTGGTACTTGATACACCCGCAGGAAAGGTCAAAGCAAAAGTACAGACTGAAAATTCAAAAGTTAAGGCTGTCACTATTCGCAATGTTCCTGCTTTTCTCTATAAAACAATCCAGCTCAAACTCTCCGACATCGGAGAAATCACTGTTCATATTTCCTATGGTGGAAACTTTTTTGCCCTGGTCAAAGCAAGCGATCTCCAAATCGCCCTTCAGGTCGAAAACATTAAACATCTGCAATCCCGGGGCATGGAGATTCGAGAGAAGATCAACAGGGAACATGTCATTCTCCATCCTGCGACAGGAGAAAAAGCAGAGGTAGATTTGGTCGAAATTTATGAGGAAGGGCTGCAGCCTAAAAATGTGGTTATTTTTGGGGCCGGACAGGTCGACAGATCACCTTGTGGTACAGGAACCTGTGCCAAAATGGCACTGCTCCATGAGAAGGGGCATTTGAAATTGAATCAACCTTATGTCTATAGCAGTCTCTTCAACACGACTTTTACAGGAAGGCTGATTGAAGAATCAACTGCAGGAGAACTGCGGGCAGTTATTCCTGAAATTGAAGGCAGAGCATTTATAACCGGAATCCACCAATTCGTCATTGACAGAGAAGATCCGCTGGGGCATGGATTTAGTTTCTCGGCACAACACCCTGACGAGTAAGGGTGGTATGCCCGGACATCTGTGTCCATAAACAAAGGTTCTGCCAGGGGTTTGTTGGGGAAGGATTGTTCTTTCTCCGGCAGGCTCCTGGCGTTTTTTGCCATACCCCCCTTTGTTTGTCTAAATATCCGTAACTTTTCTCTACTCGCGTTTTCGTTTAATGCGTTATCCCTGTTCGTGAAAATTCGTGTCCATTCGTGGTTACAAACTGCAAAAGGAATCACGAATGTCTCCTTTCTCCCTTTTTCCACCCCTGCTTTTGAATCCGCCAATACAAAATGTAAATGGTATAACCCCTCTCCGCGTAGAGAAAAACAGTCTGCCGATTCCTTCTCTTTTTATGGGTTCCCTTATGACAAAAGAGAGAGATTTCTTCAATTATGTAAACTTCTCGACAATTCCTGTTGTCCATATTTCTATTCATTTTTGTCATTTATAATTCCGCTTGTATCGTTATCTCTCTGAAAACACATATAAAAAAAAGATATATTCTTTTGGGCACGATCGTTGCAAAAGCCTTTGTTAAATCAATCAGGAGGAGTGAGCATGGAATTATTGAAAGACCGGGAAAAACAAATTTATCGCACTGGAAAAGAGCCTTTTGCTTTGTCCTGTGACAAAGATTCTCTGGCCGGGGCGGTAAGCCAGCGCGCCTGTGTGTTTTGTGGTTCACGGGTTGTCCTCTATCCCATTGCCGATGCCATACACCTTGTCCATGGGCCTATCGGCTGTGCAGTATATACCTGGGACATTCGTGGGGCGCTTTCTTCAGGGCCGGAGCTGCATCGGCTCTCTTTTTCAACGGATCTGCAGGAGCTGGATGTTATTTTCGGCGGTGAAAAGAAATTGAAACGGGCCCTGTTTGAACTCATCGAACGCCATAGCCCCAAGGCCGCTTTTGTCTACTCTACCTGCATCGTAGGTATTATTGGCGATGATGTGGATGCGGTGTGCAGAGAGGTTGCAGGTAAAACAAATATTCCGGTGATCCCCGTCAAGTCTGAGGGCTTTATGGGCAATAAGCGGGCTGGATACACTGCTGCCTGCAATGCCATGGACCAGCTTATTGGTACCGGAGATACGACTGGTATTTCCCCTTATTCCATTAACATCCTGGGGGATTTCAACCTGGCTGGAGAGATCTGGTTAATCCGTGAATACTTTGAGCGCATGGGAGTGGAGGTTGTGGCCAATATTACTGGAGATGGTCGAGTGGCTGATCTCCAGCGGGCCCACGGTGCAGCCCTGAACGTCGTGCAGTGCTCCGGGGCGACTATGGAATTGGCGCAGATCATGGAAGATAAATATGGAGTTCCTTTCTTTCATGTCTCCTATTTCGGAATTGAAGATATGGCACAGGCTCTTTATGACGTGGCCGAACATTTCAAAAATCCGGAGATCATGGAAAAGACCCGGCAGCTGGTTAAAGAAGAGCTGGAAAGCCTGCTCCCCAAACTGGCTTTTTATAAAAAGGCATTGCAGGGGAAGAAAGCAGCTATCTATGTGGGAGGTTCCTTTAAGGCGTTCTCTCTGGTCAAGACTTTGCGGCTGATTGGTATGAACGTGGTGATGGTTGGCAGCCAGACCGGTACGGAACAGGAGTATCGGGAGCTTGCTGAGATCACCGATCCCGGCACTGTTATCGTCGATGATGCCAATGCTCTGGAACTTACCAGTTTCCTTGAAGAACAAAAGGTTGACCTCTTTGTTGGCGGTGTCAAGGAACGGCCCATTGCCTTTAAACTGGGGGTTGGGTTTTGCGATCATAACCACGAACGCAAGGAGATCCTGGCGGGATTCTCGGGCATGCTCAATTTTGCTCAAGAAGTCTATGCCTCAGTGATGAGTCCGGTGTGGCGATTCACGTATCAAAATGGTGCCAGTCGAGGGAAAAAGTCCGACATTACGATTGCCAACCCCAACGAGTGAGAGAAATCATGTCAAAAAATCCTCCCAATTACATCTCTACCACGAATGCCTGTAAGCTTTGTACCCCATTGGGCGCGTCTCTCGCATTCAAGGGAATTGAAGGTGCGGTTCCCTATCTGCATGGATCTCAGGGCTGTGCCACATATATGCGGCGCTATATCATCAGTCATTATAATGAGCCCATCGACATCGCCTCTTCATCACTGTCTGAAAAACATGCAATCTACGGTGGTGGTGCGAATCTCAAGCTGGGTCTGATGAATGTGACCCAGAAATATCGGCCGCAGCTTATCGGCATTGCCACCACCTGTCTTACCGAGACCATCGGGGATGACGTGAAGTCACTGCTTTGTGAATACGACAAAGAGGTGGAAGGGGAAAAACCGATCATGATTCATGTGAGTACACCAAGCTACAGCGGTACCCACATGGAAGGCTTTCATAATGCCGTCACTTCTGTTGTTAAGGCCCTGGCCGGAAGAGATGGAGAGCAGGATATGGGCAGTGGGGTAATAAACATCCTGCCAGGTTTTGTTTCTCCGGCAGATATTCGTTATCTCAAGGAAATTGCAGCTGATTTTCCTCTGAAAGCCACGATCCTGCCTGATATCTCAGATACCATGGACGGCGCAGCTGCCGAGTTTTATGAGAAGATACAGCCTGGCGGCACACCAATTTCAGCCATTGCTGCCATGAACAGCAGTGTAGGAAGTATTGAGTTTGGTCACACCATGGGTAAGGACAGCAGCGGTGTCCTGCTGGCTGAAAAATTTGGTGTGGAAAATACCAGAATGCCAATACCCATGGGGATCAGTGCAACCGATACTTTTTTTGACTGCCTGAGTCGGTTGAGTGGTTTGCCCATCCCTGAAAAGCACCAGGCAGAGCGGGGCCGTCTGGTGGATGCGTATGTGGACAGCCACAAATATATCTACGGGAAAAAAGCTATTGTCTATGGCGAGGAAGACCTCGTGGTTGGTCTGACTGCCTTCCTGGCTGAGATTGGTGTCATGCCTGTACTCTGCGCCTCGGGTGGGAAGAGCGGCAAGCTGGCCGAGATGATTCAGCAGGTAACCGCTGATGTATTGCCTGAGCAGCCCCAGGTGCATGAAGGAATGGATTTCTATGAGATCAGTGAGATGGCGGAAGAGCTTGCCCCTGATCTTCTTGTGGGGCATTCCAAGGGATATCCTCTGGCTCAAAAACTGTCTATCCCGATTATCCGGGTGGGTTTTCCTATCCATGACCGTATGGGAGGACAACGTATTCTCCACATTGGTTACCGGGGGGCTCAGCAACTTTTCGATGTGGTGGTGAATGCCTGTATTGCCAAAAAGCAGAGCGATTCACCGGTCGGTTATTCGTATATGTGAGAGGCCTGTCCCTGTTTTGCAGTTGTGAACTTTCAGCTGCCGCAGCCCTTCATATATGCACGGGTTTGCTGAGAAATTTCCCCTCAGATATCCCTGCATCTGATTTTTATTACTCAAGAAAGTAAACGTCAAAAATTATAATGGAGCAGATTATGAAAACTTTGTTAACAGCATCCCCGGACCTTTCCCGCCACCCTTGTTTCAATGCCGGGGTTCAAGGTAAATTTGGCCGGGTTCATTTGCCGGTAGCTCCGAAATGCAATATCAAATGTAATTATTGCAACCGAAAATATGACTGTGTCAACGAATCACGACCTGGAGTTACCTCTACTGTTTTAACGCCGGAACAGGCTCTGGTCTATATGGACAAAGTGCTGACTGCCGAACCCCGTATTTCTGTGGCGGGTATTGCCGGCCCCGGGGATCCATTTGCCAATGCCAGTGAGACCCTGGGAACCATGCAGCTCCTTCGCCAGAATTATCCAGATCTCATTCTCTGTCTTTCCACGAATGGCCTGGCTCTGGCGCCTTATGTGGACGAGGTCGCCGATATCGGTGTCTCCCACGTTACGGTAACAATGAATGGCGTTGATCCCGAAATCACCAAAAACATCTATAGTTATGTGAGGGATGGTAAAATCCTCTATCGCCATCGGCAGGCAGCTGAACTTCTCATGGCCCGCCAGTTTGCGGCTGTTGAGAAATTGAAATCAAAGGGCGTGACCGTCAAAATAAATTTTATCACTGTTCCCGGAGTCAATGACCATCATGCTGAGGAGACGGCTCGGGTTATGGCCTCGATGGGAGTGGATCTCTTTAATTGTATGGCCTTGCTGCCCAGTGCAGATACCCCTTTTGCTGATCTGGTGGAGCCGGATAAGGCGATGATGGATACACTGAGAAACAGCTGTGAAAAACATCTGCCGCAGATGCGTCATTGCAGACGATGTCGCGCAGATGCTGTTGGACTGCTGGGGAAAGATAAATCAGGTGAAATGGCCGGATGCCTCAAGACGTGTGCCAGCATGCCTGCGACTCCTCCCCAGGAGAGGCCCTATGTAGCCGTGGCCAGCCTGGAAGGAATGCTTGTCAATCAGCACCTGGGAGAAACAACGAAATTCCTCATCTATGGTAAGGATGAAAATGGCTATAGCCTCATTGAGGAGCGTCGGGCACCCGTTCCTGGAGGTGGTCTGGGACGCTGGGAAGCCTTGACACGGCTGCTCTATGACTGTCGGGCGGTAATGGTAAGCGACATGGGAGTTTCCCCTAAAGAGGTGTTCACCCGGGCAGGAATCACCCCGATTACCATGTCTGGTTTTATCGAAGCGGGACTGGAGGCAGTCTACACGGGCAAAGGACTGTCGGCCTTGAAGAGAAGAACCAAAAAGAGTTGCGATGGCGGTGAGTGCCTGGGGACCGGCACCGGCTGTGGTTGAGGAGCAAACCGTCTGAATGTTTTGCCACATACCACCAGATGCCAGGAGATTTCATTGGGCTCTGTGCTGGTAAAGAAAAACCCCGAAAGCCGTCCTGGCTTTCGGGGTTTTTTATTGGGCTTTTGTGAATTTCACATTGGCGGAGGAGGCGGGATTCGAACCCGCGGTGCGGTCTGACCCGCACAATGCTTTTCGAGAGCACCGCCTTCAGCCGCTCGGCCACCCCTCCGCATGAAAAATATATGCCACAAACGGGAATATTCAGGCCAAACAACATGCCAGAAATCGACGAATATTGCAAGTCTTCCTGTTCCTCGTGTTGAGGTGGAAATTAGAATTTTTTCTGTGTGACGTTCACTGCCTTCATGGCTATATTCCGCCTGAATGTCTTTGAAGATGGACGAAAGACTGGTTCTTTGCAGTGGTGTCCGGTTAGAAAATTGCATGTTTCTTTTTTAACCGTTTTCGTGGTCGTGGACTGCATTTTCGTTTGTGTATTTGCATAGCTGCTGCCTGTTCTGCTGCCTGCTGTCTTGCTTCATTACG
>NZ_JAFFPZ010000019.1 GCF_016918505.1 Desulforhopalus vacuolatus | reverse complement strand
AACGGAGAGCAAATATCTCTTGGCCAAGGCTATGAATTCACTCGAACCTGTTCAATAGACCAAGATGAAAAGAGAGTCGAATGGGAAGAGCGCGTTCTTCTTATTTGCTCCTCCAAATACCGGGAAACACTGTCGAAAAATCTAAAAAAACGACTCGCCACGGCCACCGAAAAGTTGGAGGCATTGACTCCCGCTCCTGCTCGCGGAAAACGTCAGATTCGGGATGCAAAAACGCTTGAAGAAAAAGCTGAAACCATATTGACACAATATAAAGTCCAAGGATTGCTTCGCTATCATTTTGAGCGTGAAGAAAAAGTACTCGTTCAATATATAGGACAGGTCGCGGCAGTGAGAACCGCAAAAAGAAACAAGTCACACAGGTCCGATACCAGATTACATCCGTGGAAAGACGGGAGGATGCAATCACTGAATTAGAGAAAACATTGGGTTGGAAAGCGTACGTCACAAACGAATCTCCTGACCAGTTGAGCTTTGAAAACGCAGTGCTCACATACCGCGACGAGTGGACAATCGAAAGAGGATTTCATCGTCTCAAGGGAGCTCCGCTCTCCTTAGATCCTGTCTTTGTCAAAAGAAATGACCAGGTTGAAGGTCTGACAAATCTTCTGAGTATAGCCTTGCGAGCCTTAACGCTGATTGAGTTTGTCGTTCGTCGAGGTTTACAGCAAAATAGCGAAAAACTCACAGGCCTCCACGCAGAAAATCCCAAGAAGGAAACGGATTCTCCAACAGCGGAAAGAATCCTGAAGGCCTATTCCCAAATCACTCTGACGATCATCGAGTTAGCCGGGCAAATCTTTCACCATGTCACACCACTTTCACCGTTACAAGTAAGGATGTTGGAACTCCTTGGTCTGGGACCAGAAATCTATTCCGGCCTGGAGAGTAATTCCGGATAGTTTTTCAGTTTACGCGAATGGTGAGTAGTGACTTGTAGTTACCAATTACTAATCACCAATCACCAGTCACTGTTTCTCACCAATCACTGCCTCTCCTCCACTTTCTCAAAAAACGTATCCCCATCCTCCGGATCATAAAATTCATTAATCCAAAAAATCGTATACGCATCTTCATCACCGATATTAGTAATATTATGCGTATACCAGACAGGCATATCAACAAATCCGGGACACTCCCCCGCATCGATGACAAAATCAAGAACATCATCAGTTCCGATTCTTCGCAGCTGAATCCTGGCCTTGCCTTTGATAACGGCAAACCGCTCAAATTTTCTGGTGTGGTAATGATCCCCACGCGTGATCCCGGGGGCGGTGGTGGAAAAGGAGACTTGACCGCCGGTGTTGTCCAGCTTGAGGACTTCTACGAAATGGCCGCGGTTGTCGGCGTGGGGAGTGAGCTTGCCGGGGAAAAAAGTAGCGTGGTCGATGGAGCAGAAGAAGGTGTTGAACAGGGATTGCTCAAAATGGTCCTGGATTTCCGGGACGATCTGTTTGTCGAAATAGGTTTGCTTGTAGGAGTTCAGAAGAGCCAGGATTTCGGAGACTTTTTTCTCGGCGCAGTGGGGAGCATAATACGGGCTTTCTTTGATCTCACCCCGGAGAATACGAATAATATCCTTACACAGGTCGGTGACATAGATCAGTTTCAGACTGCCATCCACATGAATCTCGGGCATCTCACCATGGGTCAGCTTGTGGCAGAAGGTGGCAATCACAGAATTATAGTTAGAACGGCCAAAGGGACCAAATACATTGGGGATAATGATCCCGGTACACTTCCCGCCGGACCTGACCGCCCACGCTTCAAAAATCCTTCTTCCTTCCCGCTTGGACGCTCCGTAGAGATTATCCCGTTCTTCCTGAGAAGAAGAAGCAAAAATCACATGTGGTTTAACCCCTTCAGCCTCCATGGCCTCAACAACCTTCTGCACCAATCCCACATTCACGTCATAGAGAACCTGCATATCCTCATGCCGATTCAGGGCGGCAAAATGCACGATCACGTCGCAGGAGCGGACGAATTCCCGCAGTTTGTCCGAATTATCAAAATACGCCCGCTTGAAAGGAATACGTTCAATATCTTTTTCCACGCCTAAACAGTTAAACAGATGCAGGCCTATAAATCCGTTTTGTCCGGTAATGCCGATTTTGGTGACTGGTGACTGGTGACTACTAGTTACTGGTGATTGGTGACTGGTGACTGGTGACTGGTGACTACTAGTTACTGGTGACTGGTGACTGGTGATTGGTAACAACTGGTTGTTTGAGCACATATATGCTATCTACCCTCGAGGAAAATTTGTGTTCCTGCTATAAACTTGAGATTTTGGAGTTAAGCAACAGTTCAAAGGCATTAAACGCCCGTTCGCAGACAGAAAAATTCTTCCCGGCAGACAAGATAACCACCCACAATAAAACTTAAAATCGTCTCTAACGTGCGAGAAGCACACCAGCCACCAGTCACAAATCACCAGTCACCAGTAACCAGTTACCAATCACAAATTACAAGTCACCGTTCTTCCATCCCAAGATCGTCCCGAATAAAATCCAACTTCAACAACAATTCCTTCGTCCCTTCAACATTCAGTCGTTCTGTATTATGGGAAGTGTATTCCTCGGCTTCATGGATGGTTTCATTCCCGTTGGTAAAATACAGATCATAGTTGAGATCCCTGGTATCTGCGGGAATCCGGTAGTACTCACCCATATCTTCAGCCTTGACCATGTCTTCCCTGGCTACCAGAGATTCATATACTTTTTCCCCGTGCCGGGTGCCAATGATTTTGATTTCATTGTTTGCATGATACAGTTCAAGCAGTGCTTTCGCCAGGGTTTCAATGGTACAGGCAGGGGCTTTCTGAATGAAAATATCTCCCTGATTGGCGTGTTCAAAGGCAAATACGACCAGTTCAACGGCATTTTCAAGCGTCATCATGAAGCGGGTCATGTTTGGATCGGTAATTGTAAGCGGCTTACCATCGTGGATCTGCTGTACAAACAAAGGGATTACGGAACCGCGTGAAGCCATGACATTCCCGTACCGGGTACCGCACATGACAGTACCTCCCTCAGAGATATTCCGGGACCGGGCTACCATAACCTTTTCCATCATAGCCTTACTCATACCCATGGCGTTTAAGGGATAAACAGCCTTGTCCGTACTTAAGATAACCGCCTTTTTAACGCCATGCTGGACAGCGGAAGCAAGGACATTTTCAGCACCCAGAACATTAGTCTTCACCGCTTCCACAGGGAAAAATTCACAGCTGGGCACCTGCTTCAAGGCCGCAGCATGAAAGATATAATCAACTCCGGTCATGACATTGTCGAGGCTCTGGCGGTCACGGACATCACCAATATAAAATTTGAGTTTGGGGTTGTTGTAGATCTTCCGCATGTCGTCTTGTTTCTTTTCATCCCGGCTGAAAATGCGGATTTCGGCGATTTCGGTATCAATAAATCTTTCCAAAGCGGCGTTGCCGAAGGAGCCGGTACCGCCGGTGATGAGAAGTGTTTTATTTGTAAACATTATTTTCTACCCTTTTTTTATTGCATTCAAAAATAGCTGACGATTGCTCTCAACCGTCTTCTCATCGCGGGATACCTGAAGACCGTATTCCCGTGCTCTTTCAGACCATTGCAAATATTCGGCATGATCCATATCTATACATTGTTGTAATATATCCCGGAACGTGTCGGGTTCATCCAAAGGTACGTCCCAACCCACACCTTTTTCCTCCAATCTACGCCAGGGAGTCTGATCGCTCAGGAGGACAGGAGATCCAGCACAAAGTGCTTCCAATATTACATGACCAAAGTTTTCTCCCAAGGTAGGAAAGAAAAAAAGATCATGCGACCGCATAACGCCAGAAACTTCCTGGTGCACTACTTGATCGCAAAAACGGACTTTTATATTTGTTGATAACCTGCTGATACTTTTTTGGCACTCTACCCAATAATCTTTATCTTCCAGAGGACCATATATATCGAATTGAACGTCTCCTTTGACGCCTTTAAGCATCTTAAATGCACCGTCTAAATTCTTTTTGGGACAAATCCGAGATAAGAATACAAGCCTTAAGCACCCACTCTCTTTTTTATCTTTTGCTGGCAATTCATCTGTAGCAGAAATCAGCGGAGCTAAATTGGGAGCGATAACAACCTCTGCGCCTTCACCCGCCAAGCGACGAATATCCGCATCCTCATGCTCGCTTGACGCTTGCCAGACAACGTCACGATAAAGGCTGAGCACCTTTGCAACCTGAAAATAGATTTGTTTCTTTACTTTTTTAAGTCCAAGAGCACCCACTGAAAATTCCCCACGGGGAGCGAGGACCAATGGCTTGTCAGGAATCAAACAAAATCGCCGTAACAATAGTGGCTTGATAGCAAAATATGGTGCAAAAAAGCTATTAAGATACATAACATCGTATTCAGTAGAATTTAAAATCTTCTTAATCCCACTGAAAGATATCATTGCAGGTGACATATAAAAAACGTCGGCTTTGCCGACTTTATTCCAGCTATCAACCTTGAACCCAGAATAAGGCTTTGTATCACCTAAATCACGATCCAAGGTGACAAGCTTAAATTCCAATTCGTCACCAAGCTTTTCCACCATATTAACAATAGTACGGAGGGGTCCTCCTGCCTTGTAGCCGGGGAGATAGCTGCCAATAAAACATAATATTTTCATATTGTTATTTTTCTCGGGAAAAATTAAAATAAGCGTTCACAGCGATGCAATAGCATAGGATTTCATCGAAATATTCCTTTTTCCCAACTATTTTACCACTAATTCTCTGTAGATATTCGTATATCTTTGAACAATTTTTTTAGGATGGAAGCTTGATTAGTACAATAAGTGCAACAGCGTTCTATAAAAAAGAGTGAGCTGCCGGTATGGTTACGTCACGACAACTTAACCGGAGGTTACCATGCACAGGTACAAGTCCTTACTACCAACAGATCACTCTTTTAGAAAGATACCAGATTAGTGCATTTCTTCAAATAGGAAGATCTCATACTGATATTACTGATACATTGAATCGTTCTAAGAGTACGATTTCACGTGAAATTAATCGCAATTCCTTTGAAGGGAGCTATGATCCCTGTGTTGCTCATGTCATCGCGATGACCAGACGAAAATCTGCTGAGAAGGCCACAAAACAAAACCCTGAAGTATTGCAGATTGTACGAAAGTGGCTCCGACTTAGGTGGTCCCCAGAGTCTATAAGCTCTCGATTTTCTGTTGAATTACCTCTGGAAGAACATGTTTGCCATACAACGATTTATGACTGGATTTATAAAGATCGGCAAAAGGGGGGAAAACTCCACACGTATCTCCCACGATATGGCAAACGTCGGTGGAAAGGTCGGTGGAAAGGGGGGAAACGTAAACGAGCCGGGGTTTCTCTTATCCCTGACCGCGTAGACATCGCAGAACGTCCTCAGATCGTGAATGAGAGGAAGCGGATTGGAGACTGGAAAGGAGATACTGTTTATGGGCAGAATACGTCCCTTGTTATCCTTATGGAGCGTACCAGTCGTTTCACGCTTTGTGGCCGAACACAGACGAAGTACAAGGATGAGGTTGCCTCAGTTATAAATGGCCTTTTCGACACAATTATGGGTCGTAAGGAAACATTTACTCTGGACAATGGCAGCGAATTTACGGCTCACGCCAAAATCAATAAACGCCATTCCATCGATGTCTTTTTTGCAAAACCATACGCAAGCTGGCAGAGAGGAACAAATGAAAATACCAATGGCAGACTCAGAAGACTCTGGCCAAAAAAATTTGATATAGCAACACTTTCTCAAGAAGAAATAGACAACGGAGTCCTGTTGTTGAATTTGACACCGAGAAAGGTCTTAAAAGGGCTAACCCCGCTGGAAGTCATCACTGGCAAACGTGTTGCACTTATTACTTGAATCCAGCTGCTTTCTTCGCAGTTACCAAAATATTCTGAGAAAGGATGTGTGTAGTAGTACCACTCTCAGCGGTCAGCAATAGCCGCAGGGGGAATGTAAGAACCGGCCAAAGTATACGTCTCCCGAAACTCTTCAGGCCGTGTATGGGTGGCTTGTCTTCGAATGAAGTTACGTTAACAAAGTGACACGCATGTAGAATCTGTTGCATTGACTTTGATGTGAAAGCATTTTGATGTGTGAAATCCCCATAACGAACTCTCATTCCAAAAATTCCAGCTCCGTTTGGCACATGTATTACTATAGTCCCCTTGTCAGTTAGGATTTGGTTTACTTTGTCAAACAAATCTAAAATTTCTTGTTTTTCAAAATGCTCGATAATATCCATTAGAAACACAACGTCATACGTTTTTTCTTTCGATCTTTCCAAAAATACATTTAAGTCTTCGTGTACAACTTCACAGATATCCAGCTTATGCGCAGCAGCAACTTGCTCAGCTGATATATCAACACCTAAAACGTTTTTGTATCCGTTTTTCTTGAGAGAATTTATTAAATCCCCATGTCCACACGCCAAATCCAAGATCGATACATTAGTATCTTTTGGAAGATGAGCTGCTATAAGCCGTTCATAATAGGGGTTGCCGTCATTGTTTTGTTTCGGGTTACTAGCCTGACCTGTCGAGATATAGCCATCGTATAAACGCTTTTTCCAATCTGTCATGATCATGCTCCATTTTTTATGGTCTAACAGGGAGTTTATTTGAAAAAGTCCATAATATCAACCTATATATGGACTTTTTTTCAGTAGTGTCCGGTTAAGATTTTACATGTAGAAAAAATAAATTTGAAATATGTTTTGGCTCATGTTGCGTTTTAGGTCTTATTTGACCATCAGCAGGACAAAATCATCAATTCTTTCGGTTAAAACTTTTGGTATAGTAGTCATCTCGGCAGTTAACCAGAAAAAGGAATTAATTGAAATAATTTTACGCGAATGATGAGTATTTAGTAATGATTTGAGCATATTAGGTCATTTCGCTCCGGGAACTGCTGAGGATTGAATAGCACTGAAAAATATGCCCAATATATCAAAAAACCAAAAATATCATAAGTACAACCTAGAGTTGAAAGACCTGAAGTCAAAATCAATCCCATTAATATTATTACGAATGCAATAATATTATTTTCTCTAATTGGTAACCATACTAACCAAATTAAAAAAAATAAGGTTACAAAACTAAAAATTCCATCCCTCGCCAATACATAGGTAAAAAAAGATTCACTCCCTGCCTTTGCCTTTTCTCCGTCTATGTAATCTCCGACTAGAAATGATAGCTCGGCTTCTGATGATCCGCTCCAAAAATTTTTTTTGAAAAGGTACAGGTGATAGTTCCATAGCCATGAACGACCTGAGGTCACATCATGATCTTCGAGTGATATTTTTAATCTGTTTCCCAAAAAACCATCAACTTTATAATTAGATAAAATATGAGGGATAAAAAAAATCGAAATTATAGAGAACAAAGTAATACTCAAAACAATACATTTCATATTTAGGAAAATTTTTTGATACCTGAATAGGAAAAAATATGCAGCGCATGAGATAAACAATGCGAACAATTCAGTTCTTCCTAATGAAAAAACGACAACAACACTGCCAAAAATTAAAGCCAACACATATTTTTTCTTTTTTGAAGCAAGATATAAAATAAATGAAACAAGAGAAAATATTGAAAATAACAATCCTGTATAGTGAGCTGATCCGATTAAAAAATATGAATATTCAGTCAAATAAGGAATCCGCAAACCATATCTTGGAATTAAAATACTGCCAATTAGAGAGATCGGTAACCCAAAGAAAAAAATTCCATTAAAAATATCACGAACAGATATCGGCGCTTTTTTTGCTAGAAATAAAAAGCCAAGCATTCCTCCATAAAAACTTAAGTAATCCAAAATTCGATACATATCTGACCGATAAAAACATGTAAAAAACTCCAAAATCATAAGGATAAAAATAATTTTCTTAGAGACCTCATCTATGAAACGGGTTTTCAAAAATTTTAAGATTGATAAAGAGAAAATTACACCAACAGGAGCATGGACACACATCCTGCGCAATCCAGAACCTTCCGGCAAAAGTCCGAGTACAATGCTATGCCACAGGAAACAGAAACATATCAAAATTAATCCACGCGATATTGTTTTTTTCATGATATAAAATTATGGCTCTTGTTGTGTTTCAAGAACTTGATCGGTAAGAAAAAATTTCCAGATGCAAACAAATATAAAAGATTTGATCGATGATTCACTTTACGATACTGTACGTGAATTGCGCTGGCCCGAAGGTCGATTCTGTCCATTTTGTGCCTCGAAACGAGTAATATCGATACGCACAGGTTTTGATAAAAACGAGAACTCTAGACAACGCTATCAGAGTGAAGAATGTAGCAAACGATTCGATGACCTTACCGGGACAATCTTTTCTGGATATCATCAATCTCTGAAAGTTTGGATATTGTGTTTGCTTTTTTTATTGTAATATAGCAGACTTCGCTGAAAATACGAAGGATTAAGTTCTACAGTGTACTAGCCACTAAAAGATTGGTTTGAAATTTCTGAAATAGTTAAAAGACAACGTCGCATTCTAATACATAACTCATGATACTTCAAAACTTTGTAATATGCATTTCTAGAAAGCTTTATACGTTTTGTTTCATCTATCAAGTAAGCTTGCACTTTATTAAGCAATTCATCATTATCTTCAAAAAAATCACAGTCTTCACCTTCGACAAATAAAGCTAAATGCGCATCTGTTCTTTCTGTCAACATAAAGCCTTTACAAGCCGGGATTTCTATACTGCGTGTAGTAACCTGATCTCCATTCCAATGCTTCAAGAAACAGAGATTTATTGCAAAATTAGATAATGCTTCGGCATATTCATCCCCATATAGGCCATAGTCATAAAACCTAACATTAGGGTGACTTCTAAACGCAACTGACCATCCCTTAGTGCTCCCACCAAATACGGTGAGAGGAACTCCATTTTCAGCCAAATACAACATACTCTTTTCTCTGAAATCTTCGTAACTACCTATAAAGCCGACCTTATTCTTAAATGCAGGATTATCACTTGAGATTGGCCGGTGAACCGACACATCAAAACTATTTTCCACAAAGGAAACAGACTTCATCCCCAAAGTCTTGAGATTTTCAACATCAAAGCTTTTCGTCGTGAAAAAATGATCATATAAGTCAAGATGTTCTAAAAAACGTTTCGACTGATTATCTCGCTCTGACATTACATCAGGAGAATAACCACAAATTTTAATTTTTGGGGCAGAGGCTTTTATTGAAATCAATGTAAATCTATCAACCGACAACCCTTTATCAATCCATAAAATATCAAAAGTTTTCTCTTTTGCTACAGAAATGATCTTCCTGTTTAACTGTCCTAAATTGATGCGCTTAACAGCTAATCCCAGACGAAAAATTCGATGCAATATGCAATTAATAAAAAATGGTCTTGGAATAAACGGATCACAACTGACACCTATAACGTCATGTCCCAAACGCTTAAAGGCATTCATTCGCTGGAGACTGGTAGAACCGGCAGAAAGCCAACCAATATATAATATGTTCAGTTTTTTCAAAGCGCACTTAACCTTATTGCATAATGCTACGAAGGAAATCGCTATAGCGTTTTCCATAAGCTGCCCAGCTCAACACATCCCGTTTTCCCCCGAGCAGATCTATCCCCTGATGTGCTTCTGCATAGGCCAGCGCTTTTTGTATGGCACCTCCCAGGGCGTCAACATCGCCATGAGGAACCACATAAATATATTCCGCATTACCCAGGAGACGCTTTAAATCCGCTCCTCCAGTGCGATCAGAACAGACAAGCGGCAACCCACATGAAAGAGCCTGTGATTGAACCAAAGATAACCCCTCCTGGATTGATGCCAAGACAAATACTTTAGCCTGAGCATAATAATTTTTAAGCATGGTCTGATCTATAAACCCAAAATCTTTGGCCCAATTTTCATCTGGAAAGTCCAAGTCATCAATTCCACCAACATGAGCTAAGCTAAACCCATATTTGCGACAGGTTGCCGAGAGGGTGTCACATCCCTTCTGTAAGCCCCATGCACATGCAGTGATTACGTCATATTCCTTTTCGGAATGAACCGGAGTAAACATGTCCAGACTTGTTCCATAGGGATTACGAAATAGTTTGTGTTTCAATTCCGGTGCAAACTCATCAAAACTCCCTTCTACATGGACGGAGGGAATTGCAATATAATCTGCTAATTCATAGGTTTGTAGCTCCCTATATACATTAAACTGCGGCACTTTTGTGTTGGAGTGTGAGGTCAACGCATCTAGAATCCGCTTCTGAGATAAAATATGACGACTGCCCCGTTCATATATTATTTTTGCTCCATACCTCTTCCGCGCAAACAAAGCTGATCGGATACAAATGCCTGACATACTGATAAAAACATCACAATTCTTTAACAAAAATCGCATCCAGAAATCGATTGCTTTTGTTAGCTGCCGATTACCCCAATCTCTCAGTGGTTTGTTCCACCCCTTTCTTGCTATAAAAAGCAACGGAGCCAATAAATACAGGAGAGTCGAATTGCAACATCTTCTCGGCAGTCCAAATTTTTCAGCACGATCTTTGGGAACATACGAATAAAATGTTACATCATGGCCCAGCGCATCCAACTCCCGAGCCAAATCCAAAACGTGGAATCGACCAGGGCTAACAATTGCTATCTTCATTAATTGTCTCCGCTTTTACGCGTTCGATTGCTGCACTGACAGTAGCTCTATATTGTGTCCCCATCTTTTCAAACCTGGAACCAAGTTCAGACCAATCAAACTGATCACGAACCTGTATAATTTGATCATATACTTGTTGTGCAGTCATTTTCTGAATGTCAGGGTTTATATGACACCTCTCCAACCCTAAAGAATGCATAAGATATTTTGTTTTAGAATTACCACTAACAGATACGAAACGACTAGAGTTACAATCAATTGCCACAACTGGGGTTTGGTGTTTCAATGAAAAAATGCTTTCATGAAAGCTTGTCGTAACCACAAGATCGAAGTGGTTAAACATATCATTCCATTCATCTGGCCCAGGAACAAAACAAGTAGAACTCCCCTGTACTCGAGGGCCAACCTCTACCACATAGCAGTCTTTAGACAATAAATGGACTAGTTCTCGACAAAGTGGCGTATCAACCAAATTAACCATGCAAAATTCCTTGCCGACCTTTTTTTTCAGGTTTTTCAACTTGGCTACTTCAGCGTCCCGATCAACAGAAAGAGACATCGTAGGATCAGGCATTAAACATATCTTTTGTACACAGTCCGGAGCCAATTCACTCAGGAAGTTAACAGTCATTGTGTCCCGAACACCGGCAAATGAGTATTGCTGAAAAGATTTTTTTGCTGCAATCCTTTGAGCCTCAGATATGCTTTTACAGGTAGTGAACTCACTGGATGAAGACAACATAAGATGAGGGATTCCAATATCTGAAGAAAGCCAGTAATTCGGCAAACGTCCCTCCTTATCCTTCTGGATCTTGAGACAAACGTCACTTCCGACTACTAATAAATCATATCCGTGAGCGGCTAGATAGTGATTAACCACTCCCTCCGTCTCCGGAATTAATTCAGGAGACGAAATCACGAAATTCTTAGCTCTGGCCTGGTGATACTTAAAATGCTTAACGATGCTCAATGCAAATCGTCTCAAACCACCACCGACCCATGGACGCCAACGGCGACTGTGATGGAGGTTCACAATTTCGACGTGTCCTTCAGGGAAGGCCTCTCGTAGCGTATTGAATGTGGCAAGAGCCTGGTAATATTGTCCCGCACAATCATCTTGAAAAAAAGTTAACAACCCGACCTTCATTATTTTCTCCTTGTTCCTACGACCTTTCTTATCACCTTCAGCACAAAATACGGCAAATTTTCCAAATACATACGCAAAGCAAATAGATGCAAATGATTACTCACCCGCCAAATTCTGTTTCCAGAAGCAATGAACTTGTCTGCAGCTCTGGCAAGGTATCTGTCAAGACAGCTGGACTCTTCTTCTGCCAAATATAGCATTTTTGCATTTCGGCCATACAGCTTCATACGCCGAGGCACATTCAACAATCGCTCTTTTAAATGTCCCGAGTGAGCTTGCAAAATATCATTTGAGGTTGCCGGAAGAAGATTAATAGTTCCTTCTGATTGCCCCTTCGTGAGCAGGCTTTTTATCTCATCGGATTCGGTGTAACCCAAAACCATATTGGTACCATAGCAATCTGTTTTGTAAGGTTCCAGCCATGCATCCATAAAAGCAGCATCTGCCTGCACCGGAAAGCTTCTCATGCAAGCAGAAAAACAGGGAGCAAGGCGAAAAGTACTCCCGAACCGAGTAGCGATTTTACTTTTTCCCGTTAAATGACGATGTTTATACTCATTCCCTTGGACATCAATCAGTTGTTCTTGATACACATATGCTGGTTTATTGGAATCAGAAGACCGATAAACAACACTATGAACCTCTGAGGCAGACAAGCCACATTCTGCAGCTATAAAATCGGTATAATAACGACTTCTCATCCCGCCACAGGTCAGTCCTAAAATAAGGTGTCTGTTTTTGCGCAAAGCAGGAACATGCTCTAAGGCACGCCGCAATGCGGTACAGACGCAAGGAACCCCGACAAACGCAAAGCGCTCATTACTTCCAATTACTTCACGAAGGACATCGCTGTAATGAGTTGGGTAATATACAGAACCAGAAGATTGATCAATTTCCTCTAGAGTACGACAAATCTGAATCTCAAAGAAGGGGTGGCCTGAACCCGCGGTTTGGACAGCACAGACAACACCTTGAATTGTTCCCTCTGAGAGTAACCGTTTCAAAACCCATGTCAAAAGGCCCCCTGAAGCAGATTTCATGCGGTCATTAGTATCAGCTACCCATCCAATAAGCGATTCTGTATAATTCCCCGCCAACTGAACAATCGGTTTTTTATCAGCAGAAGGCGGGCATGAATGCGTTCCATCAACATCAAATGGGCAAACCTTGACACAGAGACCACAGTTGATACAGCCCTCACCTTCCTCAACCACATAGCCCCCCTCAATAGAGGGAACCATTTTCAAACAACCTTTAGGGCAAACACCCGCACATACACCGCAACCAATACAGGGTCTGTTACCCCAACGGCCTCGTAAGCTTTTTTCTTTCATAATTTTTGCCTGCTCTTTCGCCAACATTTAACATAGACGACAAGATCTCCGCCTAGTAATGCTTCTGGAAAATAAGAACTGTGAACCATTTTTCGTTGCCCGATCTGCGATGCAGGATTCCCGCCCATAATTGCCAATTGGGAAACATTTCTGACAATGACCGCCCCCATTCCACAAACAGCGCCTCGCTTGATGACAGATACTCCAGGGATAACTTTACAGCCTGCCAACCAGCAGTAGTCTTGTATCTCCAATGAGTTTAATATCGTCTCAAAATGTGGGCTATGCACATTATGCGATGCATTAATAATTTGTACATTTTTGCTGATAGCTACATAGTTTCCGATAACCAGCGGGGCTCTAAGATCCAAATTCGATGAAGATATACAACAATGTTCTCCAACGATTAAGTTCGCATTGGCTTTTTTCGCCAAGGCATAAGGCAGCACTGTACATTTTCCGATAGTCGCGCCTCGAAGTCTTGCTATAGCCCTGATGATCATATATTTAATATGATTCTTTATTCTGGGGTACAGCCCAATAAAAAAATGTACATTGCTTCTTGATGCAATTCGAGCTTCATAGCTCGTAATTATATTAGCTTCGTTCTCAATGGATAAAGACATAACTATCACTCATTCATATTTTATTACATACCGAAGTTGGTTTGCGCCATAATTGGATTAATATACACCGCAAATTCCTTGATAGAACAAGTCCCAATAATAAAAATACGCTAATATAGGTCATTCCTGATAACAAAAATTCCCCCCAGGAGTCCGTTTGCATATTAAATATAGATACACCTGCGAGTAGTGCTAAAAAAGAACCAAGAATCATATCTGCCGCAACTTTTTTAAAATCAAACCATTCCAACTGCAGTTCTCTTTTAAATCGGAGGATGAAGAGAGCAAGAGTGATTGTATAAACACATAAAGGAACAGTTGCGATCCCAATGAGCCCATATTGTTTGGTCATAAAAAACAAGCACAACGCCTGCAGAAATGAAGATACCCCAATAATAAGAGTAACATCTTTAATGCAGCCGATAGCCATCACGTATTTTCGAAAAACATCAGAAATAGCGGCCAGAACAAGTCCCGCTATAATAAATAAAGGGATATAACCAGACAAGTACGTAGAACCAGGAATCCATAGCCCTACAAATGCTTCATTCAAAGCCGTAATTCCACCTAGAACAAAAACGCAAAACATGATCAACTTTCCAGTGAAATTCATTAGAAGAGATTTGTTTTCCTTGATTCTGCCGTTTGCTATTTGTTGAATCAAAGACGGTATAATTGAGTAAGTTGTTGTGCGGATAAATGGTAAAATCGCTTCTGGTACAGCTTTAATGAGTTTAAGCGAAGTCGTAAACTCTGGGCCTAAAAATCGTGCAACTAAAAAGTAATCAATATTGCGAGCAAACGTTTCACCTATACGGGCAAATGCAGAAAATGAAAAAAGAGTAGATATTTCCTGCAGCGCTGAAGGCTTTGAAAGAACTGGAATTTTTTCATAAAAACAAACTTTGAAATATATTCCCGAGTGTCCCAATAATAAACATATCCCGTAGATAAAATTTCCCATTCCCAGGGCAACCACCCCCTGTTTTGCAACAAAAATGCCATATAATACGACGATAATCCGAACAAGAGATGCTGCAAGGTTAATCATCCCATAATATCCTGTCGCCTGCAAAGCCAGATTGGCAGAGCTATAGGCCTGCGTATAAATCACCAACCCCGTCCCTGCGGCTGTCATGACAAAAGCCGTCCCAAGCGCTTGAACATCAACTGAATCGGACAGGTTTAATAAAACATCCAAGTGCATAGACACACCCAGGCCCAGCAGGATGACAACCAGTCCGAGAGTCAATGTTACTAGATTTCCTGTTACCGCTATCCCAGAGAAACGAGAAATATCCTTGCGTGCATACGCATCCCCCAGGCGTTGCATAAGCACTTGCCCACAATCTGGAACAATAACTTGTAACCAGCTCACAATATTGCCGGATGCCAACCATGCGCCATACATATCAACATTTAGATACTTAATATATACGGGTAAAAGGAAAACACCGTAAATCATTGTCAGTGCGAGCTGGGCATACTGAAGGAATGCAAAAATAATGATTTTTCGTTTAGTCGACATGTAATTTATTTGTACCTGTAACGGCTGCGGGGTCTAACCCGAATGGTGCTTAATTAAGCCGAATCGATGAAAAATCAACAGGTTAGAATCATCCCTAGATGCATTCGCCTGAAGGCCTCTGATTTTAATACGCGTTTCCCGGCGCCGGGCTACTCCCCGAACATTTTCCGTCGAATTGGGGATATCGTAATCAACTATTATCTCAAAACTAATTCTTTAAGTAAGTGCCATTCGGGTCTAACCCTGCTAAGGACAGGGATTTACAGTTGCGGGGTCTGATCCAGATAAAATCCCATATCACCATTCCCTGCATTTACTTTGTTCAGCGATAACTCATAAAAAAACACCTAAAAAACCAGACGATCCCACATTTCTACAAACACATCACCAGCAATTCGCTTATCGTATCGTTTTTCGATTGATTTGCGTGCCTTCCAGCCCATCTCAATATTCAAGGAATAATTTTCAAGCAAAAAGCTGATCCGGTCCGCCATCTTTTCAGGGGTATTCAGTGGAACAAGATATCCATTCTCACCATCAAGAATAATTCCATCCGGTCCGCCACTTTTTGTTGAGACTACAGGAACAGCACAAGCCATGGCCTCAAGAATCACGACCCCAAGGCCTTCTTCATCTGAAGGCAAAACAAACACACTCGCATTCTGATACAGGCTTACCAATTCATCAAGAGAAGGTTTTTCAACAAACTTAATATGATCACGAAACCCCATAGTTTCAACTTTTTTCCAAAAGGAAACATCCGGAGCCGAAGAACCAGCAAGTACAAGATGAACATGATCGCGAAGTTTGTGAGAAAGTCGTGCGTATGCATGCAACAACAACGTGACATTCTTTCTTGGATCGCTAAGTCTTCCTACGCATAAGATATAAGAACATTTAGCAAGGTCACGCGTTTTCAAGGGATGAAATATATCTCCATCCACGCCTGGAGGTGCATAACGTAAATCGATTTGTCGATATTCATTCAACTTCTTTGCATATTCAAACATCCATTGATTTTCTACTTGGATTGCATCCACGGAACAAAGTGCCTGAGCATCTAATCTATCAGTAATTTCAGTCATTAATTTTCTGAACCAATGAATGACACTTTTTGGATTGGCATCCCGCATTCGACGCTCTACTTTTGCGCGGGTCGCAACTTGCAATGCAACTGGTATATCCAATCCGACTACAGCATTAGCCCATGCGGGTGAACCACAAACAACTTGAATAATATCACTTCCTCGAAGAGCATCCGTTAGCACATTACGCTTCCTATAGCGCTGAAATTCTAACTCACCCAAATTTGCACCAACATGAGTATAGGGTAATCCTTCCCATTCACCAGTTTTCTTGGCAGCCCCTCGTATCCACGTTCGCGGATTAGTTATTTGAAGACTAGTATCTTCCCTGCTGGACATGCAAAGAGAAATTATATTGAGATCATATTTCCCTGAGTTAAGAGCAGTGTCTCTTACAAAACGAGCAACAGATGGTACACCGCCACCTTTCATCAAAGAAGGAACTACTAAAGAAAGTTTCTTCATCAAAATTTCCTATAAAATATCATTCGGCAAAAGTCATCCTTTCACAATCACTCTCAATTTAGAATTTTCTACGACCACTCCAACAAGAACACTCAACAAAATCACAACTACAGTTTCTGTAAAATTATCAAATTTAATTAAATCATTACTCTTTAGAAACTTAACAAAAAAGACATTCATTAGAAAAACAACAAATGTTTTTTTTTCGACATTAAAAAATTCACAATAATATTTTCATTACTTGCTATGGTCCAAAAAATAAATATCGAACCAATTATCACCTTAACATCAAGATACGGCGATCTGCTTGTATCAATAACTTCAAAAGAATAGGCTACGAATAGACATATCGACAACAACAAAAATTTTAAATCAAGTTTCTTTAAATAACCTTGAGCTATTCCGATACCTAACAAAACATATTGCATCCAATAGAGGAAAAACCTATCACCAATTTTTCCTACAATACCACCATTAGAAATAGCGAATGTTGGAACTACCAGATCTGGGGCTGGGCCCAAGTAGTTATTCTGGCTTGGGGATAATTTCGAATAGTTTTCAGTTTACGCAAATGGTAAGTAATTATGCAAGTATGCTTATCATCAAGAAAGATGTTCCACACATCCTTCCAGAGAAGTCCTGAACGTGACCGCCTGGGAACAGAATTTTTCAACGGTACCCCATCTCTCAACAATACTCCGCTGAGCCAGCTTGTACTTGTTTTTTCTCTTTCTCAATCATCCTTTTTTTTTGCCAATAATTTTTTCCTTGGCGGGTTTGGCATGCATGTAATGCAAAACATCCCAAGAATATTCTATCATGTCCGGGAAACTATAGTCCCTAGCTGGTGAAGCGATACTCTTTTGAATTTATAATTGTCGATATATTGGTAAGTTAACAGTATATGCTGGCTCAACTCAGCTGCTATGCACTATAGAATCGGATTCGGCATATAAGGCCACTGCGACCCAGGACTCAATGGATTTCGAAGGAATACACAGTACGGTTCTGGAGTCGATCTGAACAGGTGACAGCCAGCCTTTAATCACTTCTTTCAATTTTTCCGTGGTGTCCAAAGCTGGAGGACACGGCTGCTCGCAGGGTAAATCATCGAATAAAAAATCTTGGATATTTGCCGATGAGTAGGTCTTGGACGCGACATCAGCGTCGATGGCCAGGATCAGAAGGTCAAAATTCTGCAGTAGCGGATAACACTCCGAGAGCTTCCAGAATATTGCTCTTTCCGCTTCCGTTGGCACCGATAAACACGTTGACAGTACCGAGGTCAATGGAAAAATCCCGGAGGGTCTTGAAGCCTTTTATCGATAGAGTTTTGATCATGTTGTCCTCTTCTTGAACCCGCAGGGTCTGATTCCTTTAAGCCAATTGAACAGATGAGAAAGATTAGAGGGAAAGGTTTTTAAATCAAATTCCGGCTCCTTTCCCAAGTGTTCTCTTTATGCTCTTTCGTTTCCCCTGTCTGCAGCATGGCGCTGTAACTGAACAATCAAGTTGAGTCCTCTGCCACTATCAACAAAAGAAACACCCCATAGCCAAGGCCTTTTTTGTGGCAAAGTTTTGATTCATGTCAATGTTATAGGAACGATTATCATGTTGTCTCATGTGCAGGAGAACAGTCGTACAGATAACAGTCGTACAGATGCCTGACAGAGCAGGGTATTATACCTTAAATCAGAGGGAAAATCTAAAAAAAGGAGTATCCATGGCAGAATTTGATACAATTACAGTTGGTAACCGCGTTATTTCCCCCATCGACTGGGAAATGAATCCTTCCTTTTCATTCGGCACCTACGAGTCCTGGGGTGGCCGGGAGCGGGTTCGTGATAATAATGAGTGTGTCTACTACTTTTTCATTGACGGCTGGGGTGATGAACCGAAGCTCTGTCTGATGGAAAGGGCGGTGAAACACGCGTGTATTATCGCTGAAATTGAGGCACCGCAAAAGCTCCTGCAGGACTGTGTAGACGGTGAAGGGAAGGTTGCGATCTTTGAGAAGAGCTTCACTATTAATCAAGCAGTGAAGGATTGGTTGATCAAGAACGTTCTCAGTGAAGAGGGCGTGAGCGATCTGGTCAAGCCGATAGTTGAGACGGTGGACATTGAGGAGATGGGACCGCCTCTGCCGGATGCGTCCTCTGTCCAGTTGCAGGGCGAGGTGGTTACGCTGCCTTCAGCGGCGCAGATTATCAACGATGAAGATATCGCCGGAGTGATCCGTAAGGGAAACTTCTTTGATCGTGAACTCAACCCTGAAGGGCGTTTTGAAAACCTGTTTGTTGCCGGAGAGAGTCCTGAGGTTGCTGTGGATCTGCGTACTGGTTTGATGTGGGAGCGGGAGGGGCAGGATATCCACTCAATCCGTACCATGCGTCTCAATCTTGAGAGGGTGAACAAAGAGGCTTTCGCTGGTTTTTCTGATTGGCGTCTGCCTTCAATGGAAGAGGCTTTGTCACTTTTGGAGCCGGAGCGTAATATGAAGGGTTTGTATCTCCACCCTTGTTTTCATAAGATGGAGGCTTTTGTTTTTGTTAATGCTACGCGTAAACCTGGTGGGTATTGGTTTGTTGATTTTAAACAGGGACGGGCTTTTTGGAGTTCTGGGTCTATTCCTGGTGGGTTTGGGCGTTTCGTGAGAACGGTGTAAGAAAGGGAGACGGGAGAAGGGGAAAGGCGAAAGACGGTAAGGCAATTTTTACCGCGAAGAACGCTAAGGGACGCGAAGAAAGGCTAAAAAGATTTTTTTGGATTAAAGCAGGAAGGGCAAAGGATTGAACTGCGAAAGGACTTTTTTGCCAACGAATAAAAGCTCTAATTATGCGAATAAGGGCGAAAAGCGAAAGACGGTAAGGCATTTTTTACCGCGAAGAACGCTAAGGAACGCGAAGAAAGGCTAAAAAGATTTTTTGGGATTAAAGCGGGTAAGGCAAAAGATTGAACTGCGAAAGGACTTTTTTGCCCACGGAACACACGGAAGAGCACGGAAAAAAAGGATTGAAATGCTTTTACATTTCCGTGTGTTCCGTGTGTTCCGTGGGTAATTTTTTTGTTGTTCCCTGGACCAGGGCAGGCCTGTTCCGTGGGGAAAATATTAATTATTCTCTGAGTCACTGAAAGGAAAGCCGTGGAGCCTGCTCCCTTAAAGTAAGCGATATCGCCTACATCGAAACGGTCCTCGCCGCCTCCAGAATCCCTTTTTCTTCGCCGGTCAACATGCAGTAGGCTTCGGAATTGGTGATTTGCCAGGCAACGAGTTCACAACTGAGATTATATTTTTCCGAGAGCCGGGAAACCACGTCTTTCATATCGCTGCCGGACCGCACGGCATCGGCGGCTACACTGCGGGGAAGGAGAAATTCAGCGGCAAAGGCCCGGGCCCGTTGTTCCATTATTTCGGGAGTTCGACCTCCCAGTACCTCAAGTAAAGGAAGCCCACCACTGCGGTCCACGAGCAGATGACAGATTTCATGGGCAAGAGAAGTGCGTCTGCGGTGTTCATGTACACCACGGCCGCCAGGATTTGCATTGAGGAGCACCGCCGGTCCGTGCAGGGGTCCCCAGGCTGCGATGGCCTCAAGTTTTTCTGTTGCCCGGGCCAGGGTTACGTCTCTGAGCAAGACACCCCACGACGTCAGTATCCCTTCCGGATCGGGAACAGCATCTCCGACATATCCCAGCTGACTGCGAAGCCACCCCGCCAGAGCATACCCTTGTTCAAAAGAACGGCTTCCGCCATCAAGCGCCATGATCAACGCCTTCCGGCTCAACTCGTCCAGTTCAGGAGTTTTCCGGAGAGGAAGTCCCCGAACCGCCTCGATAACCTGTTTCTTTCCTTCAACTCCCAGACCGCCCGGGGCCATCCGGGCAGCAAGAGAAAGCTCACTGCCGTTCTCGGAATCACCACCCGTCATTTCAAAAAAATCTTCGGCCGACTGCCCGTTCAGAAGTTTTTCCAATTCCTCAGTGCACATACCAGTACAAAGACGGAGTCCCCATTCCCGCACCCGATCCTTTCGTTGCAACCAGAGGGAAACAGCCCTTTCGGCCCGGGGATCTTCACATCCTTCGACCTCTCCGGCAATCCATGCTCCAAGCTCCTCCAACACCTTTTTCACCCGGGCAAAAGGCAAAAAAAAGACCTGATCCCAATCCGGAACACCCACCTGAAAAAGACGCCCCTGTCGCAACAGCAGTATTGAAGGCAGATAGATTCCTTTCAGTGCCAGTGCCAGATCATGGCGATTAAGGAATCGGACCAACTCCTCGTCCTCATCATCGACAATGGTCTCATTCAATCCTTCCCAGCGTCGCTTTGCCGACGATTTCAGAGTATTCATATCTGCGGGATTGATGGGGATGGGATAGTTCTCCTCAATCATCAGCCACGGCCAGTTTTCAGCCAGAAATTCCAGCAGATCCAGCCAACTCCATTCCACGGACCGCTCATTGCCGGCATTATCTTCCGTCACCCACACCGGCTCCCCCTGAATCAGAAATCTGCCTTTACCCCAGGCCAGGCCTTCCCGGAATTTATGGCCCGCACGTTCAAACTCGAACTGTAATCCTTCAGGACCACCGATTATCGTGCGTATTTCTTTTCCCATGACCTGAATTCCTCTAAAAATCCTTGTTTCTCAGCCAGTTCCCGCAGCTCTCGCATAATCCTGCGCGGAATCGAGGCCCTGCCCTTGAGATCACCACGCCAGGGGTATCCATGATACGAGACCCCCGGCATCGTCGGTACGGCCTCATAAATAACCCCTGCATGCACGCAATAAATTTTTTTGGGGAATGTCTCCCCCCGGGCCTTATCCACCGGAAGAGGAATTCCTTCATTCAAGGCCAATTCTGCAATATCCTGCGTAATCTTACAAGAACATTTCCCAACAGGCCCTTTGTCTCCCGGCACAAACCCGGCATAGGGTTGATCCCAACGATGTTTAAACCTTCTATCATATCCGGGAAACTTTAATCGGATTCGGCATACAAGGCCGCTGCGACCCAGGACTCGCGGTAAGGCGATTTTTACCGCGAAGGACGCGAAGGGACGCGAAGGAAGGCTTAAAAGATTTTTTTTGAATTGAAGCGGAAAAACGGGAAAGGCAAAAGACTGGACTGCGGAAAGATTTTTTGCCAACGGAACACACGGAAGAGTACGGAAAAAAGGATTGAAATGCTTTTACATTTCCGTGTGTTCCGTGTGTTCCGTGTGTTCCGTGGGAAAAATGTTTTTTGTTGTTCAACGGAAAAAAGGATTAACGGCTATCTGCCCACGGAACACACGGAAAAACACGGAAAATTACTACTGATGAGTCTTTCTCTGGCGGGTTTGGCATGCATGTATTGCAAAAGATCCCAAGAACATTCTATCATATCCGGGAAACTTGAATCGGATTCGGCATACAAGGCCGCTGCGACCCAGGACTCGCGGTAAGGCGATTTTTACCGCGAAGAACGCTAAGGGACGCGAAGAAAGGCTAAAAAGATTTTTGGGATTAAAGCAGGAAGGGCAAAGGATTGGACTGCGGAAGGACTTTTTTGCCAACGAATAAAAGCTCTAATTATGCGAATAAGGGCTTTTTTCTGTTCTTCTTTTTTCCGAAAAGCAGGGCAACAAAACCTGATGATGTTCGTTGTGGTATGAAACGCTTGTATTGCTGCAGACACCCGTTGTGCTTAAGACGCCCAAATTGGTCGTCTCTACAAAGACCTTTTGCTGTTTCCTTTCTGCTGCCTCCCTTCTCCTGTTTTTCCCGCTTTAAATTTAAAAAATCTTTGTTATTAAATGCTTTTGCCTTTCTTCGCGTTTCTTCGCGTTCTTCGCGGTAAAAATGTTTTACCGTTTTTTGCCTTTTCCTGTCTCTCTTCTTTTTTTCCTTTCAGTAACCAGTTGATTATGAAAGATTTTTTCTGTCAGGTATAATATATTTTTCGAAACGCTCCGAAGAGGGGCTTTTTTGCCAGAACAAAAAATATATGGAGAAGCAATGAGAGTCTTTTCAGAGGGTGCGCAGACCTTGAACGTACTGTTTGACGCCTGTTGCGCAAAGTTCAAAACGGCTCCGTCGCTGGGAATGGCGATGGGGACGTCATGGAGCTACGAAGAGCTGCACCAGCGGGTGATGGCGGTGGCCTCACGCCTGCAGCAGGAGGGTGTGAAGAAGGGTGACCGTCTCGCCATTCTTGCTGAAAACTCTCCCTCGTGGGGGCTTGCCTGGCTGGCCATTGTCCGGCTCGGGGCGATTGCCGTACCTGTTCTGCCGGAGATGCCGGAAGGGGATGTGCAGCATATCCTGCAGGAGATGAAGGTGAAGGCGGTGTTCACCACCCGGCGGCAGTTTGACAAGCTGATCTCCATAGCCGAGAATCTGCACGGGCCAGTCTTTACCTTCGATGATTTCCGGGAGAAGCTGGAGACGCTGAAAACTATCCCGTTCTCTGAATATGTCAGCGAGGCGCTCGCCACGTTCAAGGGGGAAAAGACCGATTTCCCGCCGGTGGAGGAGGAAGATGTGGCCTCCATCATCTATACCTCCGGCACTTCGGGATATTCCAAGGCAGTCATGCTCACGCATCGCAATTTCACCATGAATGCCTGTTCGGCTTCGGGCCTTGCGATACTGCCGGAGCGCTCTACCTGGCTTTCCATCCTGCCGATGTCACACACCTACGAGTTTACCTGCGGCTTTCTTCTGCCGATGATCTTTGGCGCGCGGGTTGCCTATATCGATAAACTGCCCACCCCGGCGGTGTTGCAGAAGCTCTGCCGTTATGAGAAGCCGACGGTGATCTTCGCCGTACCGCTGATACTGGAAAAGATTTATAAAAAGAAGGTGCAGCCGGAGATGGAGAAGGGGCTGATGCGCCTTGCCTGCAGCATCGGCATGTTGCGACGGATGATTTCCCGCAGGATCGGCAAAAAGATACTTGCCTTTTTTGGCGGCAAACTCGTTTTCATGGGGGTGGGAGGGGCGAAGATGAATCCGGACGTGGAGAAGTTCTTCTACGAGGCAAATTTTCCCTATCTGATCGGTTATGGCATGACCGAAGCCGCTCCACTTATTGCGGGTGGGCCACTTTTTGATCCGGCCATCGGGGTTGGCTCGACCGGCCGTCCCATTCCCGGTGTGGAGGTGCGCATTGAGAATGCCAGCCCGCAGACCGGCATTGGCGAAATCATGGCGCGTGGGGAGAACGTGATGCAGGGGTATTACGATGACCTTGAAAGCAGCAGAGAAGCGTTGCCTGATGGCTGGCTTCGCACTGGAGATGTGGGAAGATTTGACGAGAAAGGCAATCTCTATGTTACCGGCCGGTTGAAGAATGTGATTGTTATGCCCAACGGCGAAAATGTCTATCCTGAGGCCATTGAGCACAAGATTGAAACCTTTTCACTGGTGGCGGAGGTCCTTGTGTTGGAGCATGAGGGACAGCTGGAGGCGTGGGCCTTCCCGGACTATGAGCAGCTTGAGAGTGAGCATCCGGGGATGAGTGGAGAGGAGCAGCGTGCTTTGGTGAAGAAGGGGTTGGAAACGCTTCGTCGTGAGGTGAATGAGCAGCTTTCGAGAACGTCTCACCTGGTGCATATTTATGAAAAGAGCGAACCCTTTATAAAGACGGCTACGATGAAGATTAAGCGTTACCTTTACGACGATATGACTATGCGTCGGGAAGAGCAGGGGTGAAACTGCCTGGGAGACGGGAGAAAGGGAGACGGGAGAAAGGGAAAAGCGAAAGGCAGAAACAAAAGGAACCACGAATGGACACGAATAAACACGAATTATTAATCATCTAAAAAGGCAAAAAGGGAGGCAGGAGGCAGGGGAAAAGCGAAAGACGGAACAGCTAAAAGATTTTTGCCAACGAATAACTGCTCGAATAAGGCGAATAAAGACTTTTTAGACAAAAGCATAACTTCTTAAAAAGCTATGAAAAAGATAAAGAATTTTACCGCGAAGGACACGAAGAGTAAAGACAGAACAACAGCAATTCCTTGTTGAGTTTTAAAAATTTTTGTTCTCAAATGCTTTTCCCTTTCTCCTGTCTTCCGTCTCCTTCTTCGTGTCCTTCCATGTTTTCCGTGGTAAAAAATTGTCTTTTGCCCTATTCGCATTATTCGAGCTTTTATTCGTTGGCAAAAAGTTTTTCGCTGTTGCTTTTTCCTTTCTCCCGTCTCCTGTCGTTAAAAGTTGATGACGAAAATGAGCATGTTTTGCGCGGCAATGAGGATGGGCTGGAGTATGACGCCGAAGACACCGGTGATCATCAGTGCCAGCAGGATGAGCATGCCATACCGTTCATAGTGCAGATATTTCATTGCGGCCTCTCTCGGCAGGATTCCCGCAAGGATGCGACTGCCGTCGAGTGGGGGAATTGGCAGAAAGTTGAAGATGCAGAGCATGACATTCATCATGAAGCTGATCTGGAGCATACTCGCAAGGGGAATGAGGATGCTCTGCGGGATGCTGCCGTTGAAGACAACCATAAATTTTAAGAGAATCAGGCTGATGATGGCCAGCAGCAGGTTGGTTACGGGGCCGGCAAGAGCCACCCACAGCATATCTTTCAGCGGGTCCTTGAAGTAGCGTGGATTGACAGGGACCGGTTTGGCCCAGCCAAAATGGACGAAAAGTAGAGCGAGGGTGCCAAGGGGATCAAGGTGGCGCAGTGGATTGAGGGAGAGTCGTCCGGCATTCTTCGCTGTGGGATCACCGAAATGCAGGGCTGCCACGCCGTGGGCTACTTCATGCAGGGTGAGGGCGAAGAGCAGCGGCGGAATGCTGATAAGGAGCTGTTGTATGTCGAAAGAGGGAAAATTCATATTTTAGTGATGTCCTGTACCTGGGGTTGTTGGTTGTTTTGTGAAAGATGGAACAGCGAAAAAAAGGCGAAAAGCGGAAAGGCTATTTTTACCGCGAAGGACGCTAAGAACGCAAAGAAAAACGGAACAGCGAAAAGATTTTTTGCCAACGAATAAAAGCTCTAATCATGCGAATAAGGGCGAAAAACGGTAAGACTTTTTTACTGCGAAGGACACTAAGAAAAACGGAACAGCGAAAAGATTTTTTTGCCAACGAATAACTGCTCGAATAAGGCGAATAAAGACTTTTTAGACAAAAGCATAACTTCTTAAAAAGCTATGAAAAAGATAAAGAATTTTACCGCGAAGGACGCAAAGACAGAACAACAGCAATTCCCTGTTGAGTTTTAAAAATTTTTGTTCTCAAATACTTTTGCCTTTCTCCTGTCTTCCGTGTCCTTCCGTGTTTTCCGTGGTAAAAAATTGTCTTTTGCCCTATTCGTATTATTCGAGTTTTTATTCGTTGGCAAAAAAATCTGTTGTCTTGTCTTTTGCCTTTCCCTGTCCTGCCCGCCTTAATTAAATAAAATCTTTGTCCTTAAATATTTTTCGCCTTTATTCGCCTTATTCGAGCTTTTATACCATTCCTACTAAGTTTTAACCCTATTTAAGGAGGCCCAATCCCGGCTACAGATGCTATTAATAATTCCGGGAATTGCTACCATTTTATTCCATGCGTCACAAGAGGCATCGACTATGTGTTCATAAGAATCATAGACTCGATTAGATAACCATTTTTGTTTCAGCCATTGCCAAATTTGTTCTACTGGATTTAATTCTGGTGAGTAAGGAGGCAACTTTAACAGAGTTACATTATCAAGGTTTAAATATTCCTGATGCCATCCAGCGCCATCTACTATTAACAACGCGTGGTGACCTTCAGGTACATTTTTTGAAATTTCTTCCAGATGGAGCTTCATCGCTACCATATTAGCACAAGGAAGAACTAATCCTACGGCTTGATCTCGACTTGGACACACGGCACCAAAAATATAAGCATGTTTGAATTGTTGTTGGCGAATAGCTCGAGGGCGACTTCCTGTTAGAGCCCAAACCCTGGTAATATCGCCTTGCTGCCCCACTCGAGTCTCATCTTGAAACCAAATATCGACAGTGGAAAGATTAACACTGGTAGGCAAAGCTTCACTGATCAACTCAACAATTTTTTTTTAAAGTTTTCTTGAGCCTCTTCGTCTTGCTTGGGATGTTTGGAGCGACTGCTGATACATGACAACCCAAGGTAATGAAGGAGTCGATATACTCCAGCTAAACTATAAGTAACGTTCCAGTTATCCTTAATAATATCCCGAATTTCGTAGCCTGTCAGGCGACCACCTTCACGTTTTTTTTGTCTTTCAAGTATGTACTTTTTGAATTTTTCATGTTGATCTTTTGGAAGCTTAAAATTTGCTCCTTTTTTAGGTAGGTCATCTAATCCCGAGATGCCATTTTTTTTAAATCTTTTATAAGTAAGCTTCACAGTGGAAGGACTTGTTTTCAAAGAATTGGCTGTTTGTTCTTGTGTTTTTCCGTCTTTTAAATGAGCAAGAATCAAAAGACGAATACGAGTCCTTGGTTTAGTTTCTCTGTGGGAAAGGCCTACAAAATCGTAATCCTGCAGGTTGTATTTTGTTATTGTCATAAGAGATGTATAATACATTTGTTATTCCTGGTCAATACAAAATGGAAATGGTATTATTCGTTGGCAAAAAGTTTTTCGCTGTTCCGTCTTTTGCTTTTTCCTGTCTCCTTTCTCCCTTCTCCTGTCTCCTTTCTTTCCTGCAATACGGTAAACCGCTCTGGCGATGCGTCAAGATGTGAGAATTGGATCAGGAAAGAGGGGGAAGGAATTGTCTGCGCACCAGCTCCTCCTCGTCGTTGGGGGTAGAGGTGAGGCCGTCGAGGCGGGCAATGGTCAGGGTGTCGAGTACCTTTTTGAAGCCGGGCCCGGGTTTGAGGCCTAGGGCGATGAGATCATTCCCGTTGAGCAGTGGACGCACCCAGCGCAGGTCTCGGATGTAGAAGCTGATCGCCTCAAGGACCCGGCTTTTGCGGGTGACCGCTCTCATTGCCAGCAATCCCTCGATTTCAATCCCGTCAAGGATGCGGACGATATCGCTGTTTTTCAGATCACGACACTCGCGCAGGCGGTTGACCCGACTGTCCATCAGCTCTTTTTGGGTGAGGAGAAATTCGCGGTTTTTCGGACTCTCGCTGAAGCGGTCGCAGTAGCTGCCGAGAATGGGGAGCGGTGAACGGCTCATGATAACCAGCAGATACACCTGCCAGCGGCAACAGGCTTCTTTGCGAAAGAGCAGGCTGTGCCAGGAGATGGTTTCCCTGGCCATACAGAGAATGTGCCTGAAGTGTCGGTCAATGCGGCAATACGGCTTGAGATCAGGCCAGATGAAGCAGTAGAGATCAAACTCGCCGAGCCGTTCCAGCGCCGGAAGCGGATTGTCCTCTTCAAGGATAATCTTCAGCTCGGTGGCGTAGCGGGTATCGTTCGTCTTGCCAAAAAAGCCCATCTCTACGGCGTTGCGAATCAGGTGGCGGGTGTGAGGTGAGATGGTGAAGTCCATGCGTTTCTCAAAGCGGATGGCGCGAAAGATACGGCTGGGATCTTCCACAAAGCTGAGGTTGTGCAGGGTCTTGATGGCCTTCTTCCTGAGGTCGCTCTGGCTGTGGAAAAAGTCGATGAGTTCGCCAAAGCGGGCCGGATTGAGCTGAAGAGCCATGGCGTTGATGGTGAAGTCACGACGGTAGAGGTCCAGCTTGATAGAGGAGAGTTCCACCGTCGGCATGGCAGCGGGAGAATCGTAATACTCCAGGCGGGCGGTGGCGATATCCACCTTGAAACTGCCATCTTTGTGGGTTCCCGGCAGATTTTGGGACATTTTCGGCGGCAGGAGAACGACGGCGGTTTTGAAGCGTTCATGGATGCTGCAGCGGCCGCCGGTACGCAAAGAAAGCTGGTGGGCGAACTCGATACCGTCGCCTTCCACCACAATGTCGAGGTCGAAGTTGGGGCTGTGCAGCAGCAGGTCGCGGACGAAGCCGCCCACGGCGTAGGCCCGGCATTTGAGTGTATCGGCAAGCTCCCCGATGTCGAGCAGCAGCCTGATCATCGACCGGCTGAGACCGCCGATGATTATCTCGTTGAGGTTGCGGAGGTTACCTTCAAGGGCGTTGTTTGATTCCGGGCCATGCAGTTTCTTTGGTGAGAGGGCTGGATTATCGACGAGGCGGTTGAGCAGGTCGGTACGGGTGATGATGCCGAGCAGTCCTTTCCCGTTGTTGAGAATGGGGATGATGCGCTGGCGGTTCTCGATGATGAGACCCTGAATATCGCCGAGGGTGGCGTTGATGCCGAGCGTGGCGAACTCGCTGCTCATGTAGTCACTCACCGGACGGCCCCCGAGGTGGTGCTGGCTGGCCCGTTCGAGGATCTGCCGGGTGATGATGCCCACGGTCTCCTGGCCGGAGAGTACGGGAGCAGCCGTGATGTTATAGCGCACCAGAATTCTCTGGGCGGTGTCGATGGTGTCATTCGGGGAGACGGTGATCGCCGGGCTGGTCATCATCTCCTCAGCCACCGCCGCCGGGCGGATATGGGCGTGGAGAACGCGGACCAGTTTTTCCTGGGCCTGGATGAGGGTAATATCGCTGATGGTGGCGGAAGCCGCCATGGCGTGTCCACCGCCGCCGAAATCTGCCGCAACCTCGGCGGTGTTGATGTCCGGGGTGCGGCTACGGGCGATGAGGTGGATGCGTCCTGCCATGGAGATCAGGGCGAAGATGGCGTTGAGGTTCTCCATCTCCAGCAGACGGCGGACGACAAGGGAGCAGTTGTCTACATAATAATCACAGGCACTGGTGGCAATCACCACCGGTACATTCTGAATGGTGTAGCGGCGGGCATTACTGAGCAGTTCGTGAAGGATCTTCACCTGCGCGCTGTTCAGTTCGTGGCTGAGGTAGTGGCTGACCACGTCGAGCTGAGCTCCCTGTTCGAGCAGCCAGGCCGCGGCACGCAGGTCGGCGGGGGTGGTCGAACGGTTGCGGAGGCCGCCGGTGTCTTTATAGATGCCGAGGGTGAGGGTGGTTGCATCCTCCACAGAGAGGGAGACGCCGCGTTTGTGCAGCAGTTCGGTGAGCAGGGTGGTGGTGGCCCCGCATTCACGGATGATCTCGAAGTTACCGTGCAGATCACTTGGGGTGTCTGGATGGTGGTCGAAGATATTGAGGGTGAGTCCGGGGTTGTTGAGGCAGGTGCTGAAGCGGTTTATCCGGGACGCGATGCGGGTGTCAACGAGGGTGAGGGTGGTCACCTTCTCCCGGTCAACTTCCTGTGGGGAGAGTACTTTCAGGTTCAGGTAGCCGGAGCCGAGGAAGTCGTGCACGTTGTGATCGCAGGAACCTGAAAAGGCGGCTACGGCATCGGGAAAGAGCCGGACTGCGGCCAGTATGGAGGCCAGGCCGTCGAGGTCTGCTTCGGTATGGGTGGTTACAATATGCATTGTGCAGGCCCGGTTGAAAAAAGATTTTTTGCTAACGAAATACTCTTAATATATAAAAGACGGAACAGCGAAAAGATTTTTTGCCAACGAATAAAAGCTCGAATAAGGCGAATAAGGGCGAAAAACGGTAAGACTTTTTTACTGCGAAGGGCATGAAGAAAGACGGAACAGCGAAAAGGGCATTTTATAGAGAGAAGATTGCGTGTGTTTAGTGTATTTCGCTGGCCATTCCGTCTTCGGTTGTTCGTTGGTGTTTGACGATTCTTTCTGTCTCCACCTTGGGATAGTGGCCGAAGTTAATTAACAAGCCCAGTTCATACCCGGTGGCATGCAGATAGTTCAACACCTGGGCACGGTGTTCGGACAGGATGGTTGAGACAGCCTTTATTTCAACGATGATTTTGTCGTGACAGACAAAATCAGCCAGATATTCCTGTTTGAGAGGTGTGCCCCGGTAGGAGAGAAGGATTCGTTTCTGCTGGACAAAGGGAACCCCCCGGCGACCTAATTCCAGAGCCAGGCATTCTTGATAGACAGATTCCAAGAATCCAGCCCCCATGGCGTTGTACACATCAAAGCATGCCCCTATTATTTCATAGCTCTCGTCTGGGTGGATTAACATATAATTTTTGGTACCCGGTAAAGATTTTTTTTGCCAAATAAAGACGCTAAATATTTGAAAAATGGCAGTTTATAGATAAAAAACGGAACAGCGAAAAGATTTTTTTGCCAACGAATAACTGCTCGAATTATACGAATAAAGGCATTTTTTATAAAAGCGTAACTTCTCAAATACTTTTCGCTTTCCTTTGTCTTCTTTTCCCCTTCCTCTATCCTACCCGCCTTAATTAAAAAAAATCTGTGCCCTTAAATCTTTTTCGTCTTTATTCGCCTTATTCGAGCTTTTATTCGTTGGCAAAAAGTTTTTCGCTGTTCCGTCTTTTTCCTTTGCCTGTCGCCCATCTCCCCTTCCTCTGTCCTGCCCGCCTTAATTAAACAAAATCTGTGCCCTTAAATCTTTTTCGTCTTTATTCGCCTTATTCGAGCTTTTATTCGTTGGCAAAAAGTCTTTCCGCTGTTCCAGCTTTTGCTTTTCCCGTCCTAAAAACCACCCTCTACAATACCAAAGTTTTCGGAGTGTGGCGAGGGGTTCAGCCTCGGGGATGGAAGTTGCGATGAATTTCCTTGAGCCGTTTATTGTCGACATGGGTGTAGATCTGGGTGGTGGTGATGTCGGTGTGGCCAAGCATCATCTGTACGGCGCGCAGATCGGCCCCGTGATTAAGCAGGTGGGTGGCGAAACTATGGCGGATGATGTGCGGTGAAATGTTTTTGGTGATGCCTGCCGCCAGTGCAGTGTTGCGGGTAATCTGCCAGAAACGCAGGCGGGTCATGCAGGTTCCACGATTGCTGATGAAAAGATACTTGCTGTTTTTCCCTTTGAGCAGCAGGCGGCGACTGCCGGCAACATACTCCTTCACCAGGTCTCGGGCGACATCGCCAAAGGGGATGAGTCGCTCTTTATTCCCCTTGCCGAGGACGCGGATAAAACCGGCATCCAGGTTGATCGCCGCAAGCGGCAGTGTCACCAGTTCGCTTACCCGCAGGCCGGTGGCGTAGAGCAGGGTGAGCATGGTGTGATCGCGTACGGCAATCAGCGTGGCCTTCTGCGGCGGGGTGAGCAGGCGCTGCACCTCCTTTTCGGAGAGGGCTTTGGGCAGATTGTGGGAACCTTTGGGCAGGTCGACGGCCAGAAAGGGGTTACTGCTGATACGTTTTTCGCGGAACAGGTAGTCGAAGAAGGATTTCAACGCGGAGATACGGCGGGAGGCGGTACTTTTTGCGGGCTTTTTGTTCTCGGAGCAATGCTCAAGGAAATCGTAGATTTCAGCAAGAGTCAACTGGTCAAGAGAGTCTTTTCCCCGCAAGTGGAGATACGAGAGAAAGAGGGTGACATCCGAGGTGTAGGCCTCGACGGAATTAAGGGCAAAACGACGCTCGGCAATCAGATAGGTGGAAAAAAGTCCGAGCAGTTCCTTGAAGAGAGGTGGCAGAGAGGAAGGTGTACGGGAAAAGGGCATAGGAGAAAAAAGCTAAGAGGGTAGAACAGAGACAACTACCCTCTTTATAAAATCAAAAATAGAAATCCTGATGAGGCACCAGCGCTCCCCGAAAGGAACAGAAAACACCTCTATGCAGGTATTCTTACATTGATTTTCTCATTCTGTTAAACTTACGGAGTTTGCGGCGTGCTTCTGCGGCTTTGCGGCGTTTTTTCACGCTGGGCTTCTCGTAGTACTCACGACGTTTGAGTTCTCTTTTAATACCGTCAATTTGCAGCTTTTTCTTTAACTGGCGAATGGCATATTCGAGATCTCCTCGTACTTCAACTTCAATCATGTTGTTGACTCCGTTTGTGTTCAGAATGATATTTTTACTGTTTCTTTGCAGGTTTATCCTGTTTTTTCTCCTGCGGGAAGACGCTTCCCGGTGTCAAGAGAAGAATTTGGGATATATACTGGAAAGACGGTTCCTTTGTCAATAGCTTTTTTCGCCACGAGATGCTGTGGATGCCTCCATTTTGGCTCTGTCTGTGGTATAGTGGTATGGTTATGGAAATGGTGGGAATCCCTTGAAAGTAGAGGGAAAAGGGAGAAAGGAGACGGGAGACGGGAGACGGGAGACGGGAAAAAGCGAACAGCGAACAGCGGAAAGGCAATTTTCACCGCGAAGGACGCGAAGGAACGCGAAGGAACGCGAAGAAAGACGAAGAAAGACGAAAAGCAAAAAGATTTTTGCCAACGAATAACTGCTCGAATAAGGCGAATAAAGACAACGGCAAAAAGGGAGTAAAGTATTAATTTGTTACTTTAAAATAATTGATGTTTTCCGTGTCCTTCCGTGTTTTCCGTGGTAGCCAATTTTGTTCATAACGGGAGGCAGGAGGCAGGAGGCGGGAGACGGGAAAAAGCAAACAGCGGAAAGGCAATTTTTGCACCGCGAAGAACGCGAAGAGTAAATTTTGTGGAGGATACGATGAAGAAAAAGATGAACGTCGCGCTGATTGCGGGAGGAACGTCAAGCGAGCGGGATGTTTCTTTGAGTGGAGCAATCGCTGTGGAGAAGGCGCTGGACAGGGATACATTCAATGTGCGTCGCTACGATCCGGCTGTCGATCTGGGGAAAATTATCGCCGACGCTGCAGAGATTGATTTTGCCTTTATTCTCCTGCACGGGATTGGCGGAGAAGATGGCACAATGCAGGGGTTTCTTGATCTGTTGAAGATTCCCTATCAGGGCTCTGGAGTGCTCGGCAGTGCGGTGGCGATCAACAAACATTTCTCCAAAGAGCTCTATCGCAGTGCCGGTCTTCCCGTGGCTGACTGGATAGTGGTGGAGCGCGGGAAGACGCCGGATATTGAGGCCCTGGCCGCCCGCTTTGGTTTTCCCGTGGTGGTTAAGCCGGTGCGGGAGGGGTCCAGTCTTGGTATGACCATTGCGCGGAATGCTGAAGCACTGGCCGCCGGGATTGTCCTGGGACTGAAACATGACACCGCCGTGATCGTCGAGCAATATATAAAAGGGACAGAACTGACTGTGGGGGTTCTCGGCAACCGTGAGGTGGAGGCCCTGCCGGTCATCGCCATCCTGCCGGGTGAGGGGTATGAGTATTTTGACTACAAAGCGAAATATCAACCCGGAGCCAGTGAAGAGATCTGTCCGGCACCCATTGCCGACACCCTGCGCGACACTGTACAGCGGTATGCTCTGGAGGCTCACCGCGTGCTTTTGCTGCGGGGCTGTTCCCGCACCGATTTTATCGTCACAGAAGCCGGTGCCGTGTATCTGCTTGAAACCAACACCATTCCCGGCATGACGGAAACCAGTCTGCTGCCGAGGGCGGCGCGAACAGCAGGGATGTCCTTTGCGCAGCTGCTTGAACGGCTGATTGCTCTGGGACTGGAGGAGTAGCCCATGTCCTCCTCTCCGGTGATTGTTACCTTTATCGGCTGGCACGACAGCGGCAAGACGACCCTCGCCAGCCGGGTGGTTGTGGAAATGCTGCGCCGGGGGCGTCGGGTTGCGGTGGTGAAGTCGACCAAAGAGCGGGGTATTACCTTCGATTCTGCGGACACCGACAGCGGTATTTTCCGCGCAACGGGTGCGCCGGTGCTGCTTGCTGCGCCGGAGGAGATCTTTCTTCAGCAGCCGATGGCCAAACTGACGTTACGGCAATTGGCCTCACGCTATTTCAATGACATGGAACTGGTCGTGGGGGAGGGGTTCAAGGAGGAGCGTGACGTTGTGAAGATAGAGGTTTGCCGGGGAGGAGAGCGTCTTGCCGGAAAGGTGACGGGGGTGGCGGCGGTTGTTGGAGCGGTCTCTTTGTGTGGTGAGCGGGCTTTTTCTGTGGAGGATGTGGAGGGGATTGCTGATTTTATTGAAGAGCAAAAAGGGAGATAGGAGACGGGGGAGAGGGGAGACGGGAGACGGGAAAAAGCAAAAGACGGAACAGCGAAAAGCAAACAGCGGTAAGGCAATTTTTACCGCGAAGAACGCGAAGGAATAGGAAGATCGCTGCGTTTGCTGTTATCGCTGCGGCTGGTGTTACCACCGTAGAGACAAGGCATGCCTTGTCTAACAACATTGTGGGCAACGCGCGTCGTGGCGATTTTCATCAAGGGTATGAAATTTCCCTGGTGTATTTTTTTGCGGATTATCGATTACGGTGGCTGTTACCGTTATGATTGGCGTTACCGCTGCGGCTGGTGTTACCACCGTAGAGACAAGGCATGCCTTGTCTAACAACATTGTGGGCAACGCGCGTCGTGGCGATTTTTATCAAGGGTATGAAATTTCGCTGGTGTATTTTTTTGCGGATTATCGATTACGGTGGCTGTTACCGTTATGATTGGCGTTACCGCTGCGGTTGGCGTTACCACCGTAGAGACAAGGTATGCCTTGTCTACACACCAACGCTGGTACTATCGCGCGGTACTGATTTCCCATAAACGGAGATGCAATCTCGCCAATCCCGTCGTTATCACTACGGCCAACTGCCAGCCTGTTGTATCATCGTTACATATTTGGCTACGGTTCCCGTCACCGTCACATTACCGTCACCGTGTAGACAAGGCATGCCTTGTCTCTACAAAAGCGTTGCGTATTGCGGGTGGCGTGTGTTGTGGTGATTTCTACCCATGGTGATGTGATTTCAGTGTTATCACCCCGTGGTAGTAACGGGCGATTACTATCACCATTACGATTGCTGCCATCACCGTAGAGACAAGGCATGCCTTGTCTACACAACATTGTGGGTGACGCGCGTCGTGACGATTTTTATCAAGGGTATGAAATTTCGCTGGTGTATTCTTTTGCGGATTATCGATTACGGTGGCTGTTACCGTTATGATTGGCGTTACCGCTGCGGTTGGCGTTACCACCGTAGAGACAAGGTATGCCTTGTCTACACACCAACGCTGGTACTATCGCGCGGTGCTGATTTCCCATAAACGGAGATGCAATATCGCCAATCCCGTCGTTATCACTACGGCCAACTGCCAGCCTGTTGTATCATCGTTACATATTTGGCTACGGTTCCCGTCACCGTCACATTACTGTCACCGTGTAGACAAGGCATGCCTTGTCTCTACAAAAGCGTTGCGTATTGCGGGTGGCGTGTGTTGTGGTGATTTCTGCTCATGGTGATGTGATTTCAGCGTTGTATCCTTTCGTGGTTTATTGGGAACGGTTGCTGTTCCTGTTACGATTTTTGTCATCGTTGCGATTGCTGTCACTGTTATGATTGCTGTCATCGCTACGGTTGTCTGTCACCGTGTAGACAAGGCATACCTTGTCTCTACAACGGCGTTGCGTATTGTGGGTGGCTTGTGTTGTGGTGATTTTCACCCATGGTGATGTGATTTCAGCGTTATCACCCCGTGGCGGTAACGGGCGATTATTGTCACCATTACGATTGCTGCCATCACCGTAGAGACAAGGTATGCCTTGTCTACACAACATTGTGGGTGACGCGCGTCGTGGCGATTTTCATCAAGGGTATGAAATTTCGCTGGTGTATTTTTTTACGGATTATCGATTACGGTGGCTGTTACCGTTATGATTGGCGTTACCGCTGCGGTTGGTGTTACCACCGTAGAGACAAGGTATGCCTTGTCTACACACCAACGCCGGTACGGTACCATCGAGCGGTGCTGATTTCCCATAAACGGAGATACAATCTCGCCAATCCCGTCGTTACCACTACGGCCAACTGCCAGCCTGTTGTATCATCGTTACATATTTGGCTACGGTTCCCGTCACCGTCACATTACCGTCACCGTGTAGACAAGGCATACCTTGTCTCTACAAAAGCATTGCGTATTGCGGGTGGCTTGTGTTGTGCTGATTTCTACCCATGGTGATGTGATTTCAGCGTTATCACCCCGTGGTAGTAACGGGCGATTACTATCACCATTACGATTGCTGCCATCACCGTAGAGACAAGGCATGCCTTGTCTACACACCAACGCTGGTACTATCGCGCGGTGCTGATTTCCCATAAACGGAGATGCAATCTCGCCAATCCCGTCGTTATCACTACGGCTAACTGCCAGCCTGTTGTATCATCGTTACATATTTGGCTACGGTTCCCGTCACCGTCACATTACCGTCACCGTGTAGACAAGGCATGCCTTGTCTCTACAAAAGCATTGCGTATTGCGGGTGGCTTGTGTTGTGGTGATTTCTGCTCATGGTGATGTGATTTCAGCGTTGTATCCTTTCGTGGTTTATTGGGAACGGTTGCTGTTCCTGTTACGATTTTTGTTATCGTTGCGATTGCTGTCACTGTTATGATTGCTGTCATCGCTACGGTTGTCTGTCACCGTGTAGACAAGGCATACCTTGTCTCTACAAAAGCATTGCGTATTGCGGATGGCTTGTGTTGTGGTGATTTTCACCCATGGTGATGTGATTTCAGCGTTATCACCCCGTGGTAGTAACGGGCGATTATTGTCACCATTACGATTGCTGCCATCACCGTAGAGACAAGGTATGCCTTGTCTACACACCAACGCTGGTACTATCGCGCGGTGCTCTTTCCCATAAACGGAGATACAATCTCGCCAATCCCGTCGTTACCACTACGGCCAACTGCCAGCCTGTTGTATCATCGTTACATATTTGACTACGGTTCCCGTCACCGTCACATTACCGTCACCGTGTAGACAAGGCATGCCTTGTCTCTACAACGGCGTTGCGTATTGCGGGTGGTATGTGTTGTGGGGATTTTCCATATATTTACACCATCCATATTTCCTCATTATACGGTGGACATGATTTCAATACACTGTTGCCGGGGCCATTATTCAATTTGTCTTGTTGCCATTTGGCAGGATTGGTTGCGATATATTCTGAAATACGACCGAATTCATCTTCATTGCGAATAATATGTTCCCAGAAATTTGTTTGCCATTTGAAATTGAATCCCAATCGATTGGCGTGCATGGTAACCGCAGATTTATACGATCCCACAATGGATGAAATTGTATTCTTTCCCTGGTTTTGAAACCTGTCCGAACTGATTGCCGGGGGCGTTGTATTATTTTCTACAATCCCAGTGTTATCGCAATTCCCGCCATCCAGTATCAAAATTCCATGAATATGATTTGGCATGACAATAAATTTTGACAAACGAATATTCCGGGCATGGTGTGGTATCTCGTGCCATAAAATATCGACAATAATTCCTGTATTTGACAAACACATACGGTCATTCTGAATGTTACCGAAATGTGACAAATGATGATGTGTGCAAATGGTGATAAAATACGAACCATCCCAACCATAATTCCAATTGGACAAACGTGTTGATTGCGTTTTGTATTTAATTTGAGATTTCACCATGATTTTTTGTTATTTCATATTCGGGTATAATTACCATTACCGTTATCTATCCGTCACCGTAGAGACAAGGCATGCCTTGTCTACACACCAACGCTGGTACCATCGCGCGGTGCTGATTTCCCATAAACGGAGATGCAATATCGTCAATCCCGTCGTTACCACTACGGCCAACTGCCAGCCTGTTGTATCATCGTTACATATTTGGCTACGGTTCCCGTCACCGTCACATTACTGTCACCTTGTAGACAAGGCATACCTTGTCTCTACAAAATGATGTGATTTCAGCGTTGTATCCTTTCGTGGTTTATTGGGAACGGTTGCTGTTCCTGTTACGATTTTTGTCATCGTTGCGATTGCTGTCACTGTTATGATTGCTGTCATCGCTACGGTTGTCTGTCACCGTGTAGACAAGGCATACCTTGTCTCTACAACGGCGTTGCGTATTGTGGGTGGCGTGTGTTGTGGTGATTTTCACCCATGGTGATGTGATTTCAGCGTTGTATCCCTTCGTGGTTTATTGGGAACGGTTGCTGTTCCTGTTACGATTTTTGTCATCGTTGCGATTGCTGTCACTGTTATGATTGCTGTCATCGCTACGGTTGTCTGTCACCGTGTAGACAAGGCATGCCTTGTCTCTACAAAAGCATTGCGTATTGCGGGTGGCTTGTGTTGTGGTGATTTCTGCTCATGGTGATGTGATTTCAGCGTTGTATCCCTTCGTGGTTTATTGGGAACGGTTGCTGTTCCTGTTACGATTTTTGTCATCGTTGCGATTGCTGTCACTGTTATGATTGCTGTTATCGCTACGGTTGTCTGTCACCGTGTAGACAAGGCATACCTTGTCTCTACAAAAGCGTTGCGTATTGCGGGTGGCGTGTGTTGTGGTGATTTCCACCCATGGTGATGTGATTTCAGCGTTGTATCCTTTCGTGGTTTATTGGGAACGGTTGCTGTTCCTGTTACGATTTTTGTCACCGTTGCGATTGCTGTCACTGTTATGATTGCTGTCATCGCTACGGTTGTCTGTCACCGTGTAGACAAGGCATACCTTGTCTCTACAAAAGCGTTGTGTATTGTGGGTGACGTGTGTTGTGGTGATTTTCACCCCTGGTGATAAAATTCCACCATTATCACCAGGTGTGGTAACAGTTAGATCAGAATTTTCGTGCAAAATAGGGTTTCAACACATCAGGCAGGGCGATGGAGCCGTCTGCCTGCTGGTAGTTTTCCATGATTGCCAGCAGGGTGCGGCCAACCGCAAGGCCAGAGCCGTTAAGGGTGTGTACGAGGCGGGATTTCTTTTGTCCATCGGGACGGTAGCGAATTCCTCCCCGGCGGGCCTGGAAGTCGAGGAAGTTGGAACAGGAAGATATTTCACGATAGGTGTTTGAACCGGGCAGCCAGACCTCAATGTCGTAGGTTTTGGTCGCGGAGAAGCCGAGATCACCACTGCACAGGGTGACCACGCGGTAGTGCAGGCCGAGCAGCTGCAGCACTTCTTCAGCGTCGTTGAGCAGACTCTCCAGCTCCTGTGTGGAGGTTTCCGGTGTGGTGAATTTCACCAGCTCCACCTTGTCAAACTGATGCTGACGAATGAGCCCGCGGGTATCCCGGCCGTAACTTCCTGCCTCAGAGCGGAAGCACGGAGTGTAGGCGGTGTATTTGACTGGCAGATCTTTCTCGGCCAGAGTCTCATCACGGTGCAGGTTGGTAATCGGTACCTCTGCGGTGGGGATAAGATAGAGATCACAGTCTTTGATCTTGAAGAGATCTTCCTCAAACTTGGGCAGCTGACCGGTGGCGGTCATGGTGGCGGTGTTCACCAGGAAGGGTGGCAGAATCTCAGTGTAGCCGTGTTTTTCAGTGTGCAGATCAAGGAAGAAGTTGATCAGGGTTCGCTCCAGTTTGGAGGTAAAACCCTTTAAGACCGCGAAACGGGCTCCGGAGAGTTTGGCGGCTCGTTCAAAGTCGAGACTGCCGTCGGCTTCGCCGAGTTCCCAGTGGTTTTTCGGCTGGAAATCGAAGGAAGGTTTTTCCCCCCAGGTTCTGACCTCTTCATTATCGCTGTCATCCAGCCCGACGGGTACCGAGTCATGGGCAAGGTTGGGGATAGCCATGACGATGGACTTCAACTTTTCTTCCACCTCGTTGAGTCTGCCATCCAGCACTTTGATGTTCTGCGATGTTGCGCGCATTTCAAGAATCTTCGGTTCCGCTTTCTCTTTATCTTCTGCACTGCCTTTTTTCAACGTGGCAATCTCGGCGGAGACATTGTTGCGTTTCGCCTTCAGGGTCTCGACCTCTCTGAGCAGTTCAAGTCGCACCATGTCGGTTGCCTCGAAGTCCTCTACCAGGGTTGGTTCCATGCCGCGTCGGGCGCAACGTTCTTTAACAAGGTCTATATTTTCACGGATAAATCGCAGTTCAAGCATGGTTTGTTCTCCAGCGGAGTTTTCGGAGGGATAAAAAAGTATAAAGGGAACCTCGAATATGAACGCAATACAAGGTTCTTCAAGGTCCCCATAAGGTGAATTATAACGCGCTGCATTTTATCACGACGCCCTTCTCACTGCAAGCAACCCATTATCAAATTGCTCTTTTGCGGTCTCTCTGATACCATTCCGGCATAGAAGGGAGACGGGAAGGCAAAGGAAGGAGACAGGAGACGGGAGACGGGAGAAAGGGAAAAGCAAAAGACTGAACAGCGAAAGGCGGAACAGCGGTAAGGCATTTTTTACCGCGAAGGACGCTAAGGAACGCGAAGGAAGGCAAAAGCAGAACAAAGATTTTTTTGAATTAAAGCGGGCAGGACGGGAAACAGGGAAAAGCGGAACAGCGAAAAGACTTTTTGCCAACGAATAAAAGCTCGAATAATACGAATAGGGCAAAAGACAATTTTTTACCACGGAAAACACGGAAGGACACGAAGAAAGGCAGAAGAAGGAGACGGAAGACAGGATAAAGGGAAAAGCGGGAATCAAAAGACTGGATAGCCAGAGAAATACGCTAAACACGCGAAAGAAGGCAAAAAAATTTGAGAAAAAGATTTTAAAATTAAACAGAGAATTGCTGTTGTTCTGTCTTTACTCTTCGCGTTCTTCGCTGTGAAATTCTTTATCTTTTTCATAGCTTTTTAAGAAGTTATGCTTTTGTCTAAAAAGTCTTTATTCGCCTTATTCGAGCAGTTATTCGTTGGCAAAAATCTTTTTGCTTTTCGCGTTCCTTCGCGTTCCTTCGCGTTCCTTCGCGTCCTTCGCGGTGAAAATTGCCTTTCCGCTGTTTGCTTTTTTCTGTCTCCTTTCTCCTCTACCTCGACTATGAACCAGCATACCTCAACGCAGAACATGACTACTGAAACCGTCCATCCGCTGTTACACAGCTTTATCCAGGCCCTTTCAGGGGCGCGTCGTGCAATTCGAAATTTTCTCCTTACCTTTGGTTTACTCGCGCTGGGAATATTTTTGCTCTCCCCCGGGATACTTGAGGCGGTGCAGCGTCACCTTGGCGGTACGCTCTATTTCTTCTCCGTGGCCGGTCCCTTTCTCGCCCATGCCAAACTCGCGCTCTTTGCGGCTTTTTTCCTTCTTGCACCGTGGTTCATGGCGCTGTTTTGGCGTCTGCTCGGCAAGACATTCAAGATGGAAAAACGGCAGCTCCGCAGCTTTCTTTTCTGCACCTGTTTTCTCTTCTACAGCGGTGCACTCTTCTGCTATTTTATTACCCTGCCATTCGGGATTCAGTTTCTGCTTGGTTTTGGCTCGGAGGAATTGAAGCCGGTGATCTCGGTAGGACGCTGTATCAACTTCGTGACACTGTTCCTGCTCGGTTTTGCGGGGGTGTTCGAATTACCTGTTTTTATGGTTTTTCTCGTCAGGGTAAAGATTTTCACCCTCGATTTCTATCGAAAAAACCGCCGTTACGCCGTGTTGGCCATCGCCATTCTTGCGGCTATGCTCACACCAACGCCGGATGTGGTGAATATGGCACTGATGGGCGGTCCTCTCTACCTTCTGTATGAGGCGGGAATTGCTGCCACGGTTCTGCTGCAGAAGAAAATGGTTAATACTCCACCAGCCTGATGCCATTGCGCGCGAGAAGGGCGGCTGCTACTCCGGTGGTGCCCTGTACCGCGCAGGAGGGACTGCGGGCTTTCAACCAGGCTTCTTCCGCACCGGTCATTTGGGCAATGTGCAGGACCTGTTCCGCCCCTCGAATAAAATGCTCTGTAACATCAATTCCGCTTTGCGTCACTACTCTGGCATTGCCGTCAAGCACGTCGTCGCCGGTGCCGCCGACAATATCTGCAGCCTCCCGGGGGGTGGCCAGGCCGCCGAGCTGTTCGGGGCAGACGGGAATCCAGCGCAACGTTTCGTCTCCATCTTTCAGTGCGGCAGAGCAGGATGGATTACATTTGAGTTTACCGTTGTAACGAGTATTCAGCCCGACCATGCAGGCACTGACGAGGAGAGTTTTCACAGGAGGTATAAATTATGCAGAAATTTTCTTATAATCGACAGAGAATGACGAATCGCGTCGATTCTCGTCGGCGTTTTGGCCGGGTGCTGGCTGTTTTTGTCGTCCTGGCGTTACTGTGGGTTATCTTTGCGCCGGGTGCTGGAGTGGTTTCTCTGGTACGCAAAAAAATGGAACAACACCAGTTCGAAGCGCAGATGGCCCGCATTGAACAACAAAATGTCAGGCTGCAGAGTGATATTGAAGACCTGCAAAAGGATCCGGTTTTTCTTGAGCATCATGCCCGGGAAGATGGGGAAATGCTCAAGAAAAACGAACGGGTTTTTGATTTCTCCAAAAAAAAGTGATCTGAATAAATATGGCTCTCACGGAGCCATTATTTTCCAGCTCAGGTAAACCCTCCGCCGCCGCCGCAGCTGCTGCCAGCTGTTTTCAGTCCGGAGAGGGCGCCCGGGCGGACAACTCCTGACGAGATGAGTTTTTTTACATCACTGCTGCCGCAGGAAGGGCATTTTACCTCCTCTGCAGCTTTTATTGAAGTGGTGAGGTATTCAAACTCTTTGTTACACGCATTACATTTGTACTCATAAAGTGGCATTTTTTACTCCTTTTTTGTTATGGGAACATCTACTGACTCCGGAAATCAACAGTGACATGAATCAACAGTGACATGATATACAGTCTTTAGCTGATCATCAAGTCGGTGGTTGAAAGGAACGGAAAACAGGGAGACAGGAGACGGGAGACGGGAGACGGGAGAAAGGGAAAAGCGAAAGGCGAAAGGCGAAAAGCGGTAGGGCATTTTTTACCGCGAAGAACGCGAAGGGACGCGAAGAAAGGCGAAAACGAAAGAAGGCGAACAGCGAAAAGACTTTTTGCCAACGAATAACTGCTCGAATCATGCGAATAAAGGCAAAGACAAAAAGAGAGACAGGAAAAAGGGAAAGGCAGAAACAAAAGGAACCACGAATGGACACGAATAAACACGAATAATTAATCATTTGTAATCGCCAAAGAAGGCAAAAAAGGAGACGGGAGGCAGGGAAAGGGAAAAGCGAAACAGCGAAAAACTTTTGCCAACGAATAACTGCTCTAATCACGCGAATAAAGGCGAAAAACTTTAAAAAAAGATTTTAAAACTAAACAGGAATTTGCTGTTGGTGTTCTATCTTTACTCTTTGCGTTCTTCGTGTCCTTCGCGGTGAAATTCTTTATCTTTTTCATAGCTTTTTAAGAAGTTATGCTTTTGTCTAAAAAGTCTTTATTCGCCTTATTCGAGCAGTTATTCGTTGGCAAAAATCTTTTTGCTTTTCGCCTTTCTTCGTGTTCCTTCGCGTTCTTCGCGGTAAAAAAATTGTCTTATCGCTGTTTGCTTTTTCCTGTCTCCTGTCTCCCGTCTCCTGTCTCCCTTTTTGTCGTTGGTTCTCTTCATTATTGCATGTTGCTATGGTACAAAGAGAGTGGAGAATGTCCCTTTGATATCCCCTGTGTCAACGGGATGACCGCAAGATGGGTCTCTGTGGAAAAAGCTGTCTCAAAATCCTGACTGAGGAGTGGCTCAATGAAAATGAGTGTTTTTACTGTTGTCGTGCTGGCTTTTCTTTTCTCCGGTTGTGCGGGGCAGATGATGACGTTACCGCCTGCTCCGGGGATGACGGTGAAGGCGGAGAGTCGCATAAACCTGGAGGAATCAACGGGGCAGGGTGAATCAACGCAGAAAGGACTCTTCGCGGGAGATGATTTTTCCCTTGCCTGGGAACTTTCCTGCAACGGGGATGATTTTACCCTCAAAGGGAAGGTTGCTCTGCTGCCGTCTCTCTATAATACCTTTCCCAATGTTGCCTCCTTCCGCCTCCTTGTCAGTTTTGCAGATAAAGAGGGCACGGTTCTCAGTTCGGAGGACATTACGCCGTTCTACATTTATCTGCAGTCGGTGGACAAGCCGTTCGAGGTGAAAAAGTCAGGGAATATCCCGCCAGGCACAAAGGCTTTTGCTTTCAGTGCGAAGGGGGTGTTTCAGAGTGAGCGCAGAGATAATAACGGCAGCTGTGAGCTCTTTACCTATCCTTTTGAGAAAGGGACGCAGAAATGACGGAAGCAGCGGGAAGATGCACGGAGTATTCGGGTCTTGAACTGATGGACGCTCTGCGGGGAATCATCTGCTATCATCGTCAACTCGGTATTGATCCCTGGCCGAAAAGTGCGGCGCTTGAGGAGTTTTTTGCTGTTCAACCTCCCCTTCCCCCCGGGGTTGAGAGAGAGGAGAGAACGGGCCCGCTGGTCGGAGTGGCGCGGGGGGGGCCGCAGGTTGTCCATACTGCCCCTCTGCATTCCCGTCCCGTGCAGCAGCGCAGGGATACGGATACCATGGCAGCGTCTCTTGCGAAAATCAATGCGGCAGTTGCCACCTGTACCTTCTGCGAACTCCAGGAAGGATGCATCGTGCGTCCCCTCGGGAAGAGGCTGGCAGAGGGCGGGGGGCCGGTAAAACTGATGGTGGTCGGCACCTGGCCGCAATCAGAGGATGGACACCTCTTTGGTGGCCGCGAAGATGAGATGCTGATTCGCATGATGCAGGCCCTTCATCTGCCGCTGGAGTCGGTCTATGTCAGCAATGCCATCAAGTGTGCTCCTGCGAAAGAGAAACACCCCGCCCCAAAACACGCGAAGAGCTGTCTTGTCCACATTGCCTCCGAAATTGCCGCTGTACGTCCTGAATTTATCTGCCTGATGGGTGTTGTCCCTGTACGTTCTGTGCTCAATTCCGACTATCAGGTGTCACAGGTCCGGGGGCGTTTCTACCCGTACAATCTCAGGGAGGGGAACCCGATTCCCATGATGGTCACCTGGCATCCGACGACACTGCTTGCCGACCTGAGTCTCAAGCGGGCAGCCTGGGATGACCTGAAGTTACTTGCCAGAAAAATGGGGCTTGTGGTTCGCAGCTGATTTTTAATTCTTTTGAGCGCCCGTACAAAGGTTCGAGGCGTTTCTGACCCTTATTACCTGAGGTTGAAACCATGAAAAAAGTTTGTTTGAAACTCCTGTTGCTGCTGGCGGTCTTTTTCCTGCCTCTTACAGCAGAGGCTAAAAATATTAATCTGCTCATTGTTCCTTTTGATGTCTCGGATGGCGGTCAATACAGCGATATGCGTGACAGTATCCAGACGATGCTCATCAGTCGCCTCGCCTCGCATGCCGGGGTAAATGTTCTTGATAATGGCATGTCGGCGGTGCAGCTTGAGCAGCTTGGCAGTGGCAAACAATTCAAGGGGCTCAACAAGAAGAATACTGATGTCTATCTTGTTACCGGTTCTCTTTTTCAGATTAAGAAAGAAGTGAAGGTTCAGGTTAACCTTATTCCCATTATCAACGGTGGTCTCGATCACAACGCGCCGCCCTTGAGTTTTTCGGCCCAGTCCGGCAGGAACGACAGTCTTATCTCTGATATGGCCGAGCTGGCACGGAAGATCAACGCCGGGGCCTTTGAAGAGCAGCGTTCAGTTATGGGCGAGGGAGAGAAGAACGGCATGGGAGCCTTTGTCACACGGCACCCGGAAAAGGCCTGGAAACGCGGACAATACTCCAGTCTTGCCGCTATCACGGGCAGTAAGGGGTTCAGTGCAAAGAATGTCGGCGCTCGCAGTCGCTTTGATTTTGAGGACAAACTTCTCGGCTTACAGGTGGTTGATGCCGATGGAGACGGGATCTCGGATATTTTCCTCTTCTTCTCCTATCGGATTGAGGTGCAACAACTCGTCGATCATCGTCTGCGTCCGGTAGATGCCTGCTCTCTGCCCTCCGGCCTGCGGGTACATGCCTGGAACTTTGCTGACCTCAACAGGGATGGCATGCAAAGTCTCTACCTCAGTGCCACCAGAGGTCTGAAGCCTGACTCGGGTGTGCTCTCCTGGTCGAAACAGAAGGGTTTTGCCTGGAAGAAGAAAAATATTCCCTTTTATATCCGTCCCGTTCTTCTGCCCGGCCGAGGTATGACGTTGCTGGTCCAGCGCCGCGGACTGGCGAAAATTGCGCTGCGTCGCCCCGGGGTGTTTATCTCCTCCTTTGACAGCAAAGGGGACGTGAAAATGGAGCAACGACTGTCGCTGCCGAAATCGGTGAATCTCTTTGATTTTGAATATGCTGATCTTGATGGGGACAACACCGCCGAATTGGTCGTTATCGGCAGACATAATCACCTCAAGGTTTTCAGTGGTGCCAATGAGTTGCTCTTTGTGAGTGAAAAACTCTATGGTGGCAGCAGGCTCTATATCGGCCCAACTCAGGGAGAGGCCACCGCCAAACAGAGTCGCTCCTCATTTTCCATAGAGGAGGATGCCGATCGTGAGCTCCTCTATATGCCGGGACGTATCCTTGTGGTCGATTTTAACGGGGATGGCCATAAAGAAATTGTGGTTGCGCAGAGCAGCATGCCATCGCTGGGGTTTCTCACCCGTCTGCGGCTTTTCAATTCCGGAACAATTACCGGGCTGACCTGGAACGGAGAAAGTTTTATTCCTTTTTGGGAGACTGGTAGTTTTCGCGGTTACCTTTCTGATTTCGGCATGACTCTGCGGAAAGGGAAGGGGAAAACACAGATTGGCACTCTTTACGTCTCTAATCTGCCCTCCAGTGGGACGTTGCTCTCTTTGCTGCCGGGAACGAAAGAGTCTACCCTTACCGTCGGGCGAATTGACTTTTCCACTGAAGCGGAGAGTGAGGAGAAGTAAGGAGGGAGAAAGGAGACGGGAGACGGGAGAAAGGGAACAGCGAAAGGCAGAAACAAAAGGAACCACGAATGGACACGAATAAACACGAATTATTAATCATTTAAAAAGGTAAAAAGCGGAAAGGCAATTTTTACCGCGAAGGACGCGAAGGACGCGAAGGAAGGCGAAGAAAAACGAAAAGCAAAAAGATTTTTGCCAACGAATAAAAGCTCGAATCACGCGAATAAAAGCATTTTTTATAAAAGTGTAACTTCTTAAAGAAGCTATAAAAAAAGATAAAGGCAAAAAGGAAAGGAACCACGGAAGACACGGAAAGCACGGAATATTAGAGAGCAAAACGCTCAACCCCGACTTTTGGATAACTCCCAAAGTTGATTAATACTCCTGGTTTTAAATTTGTTACTTTAAAATAATTGATGTTTTCCGTGTCCTTCCGTGTTTTCCGTGGTAGCCAATCTCTCAATTTTTTTTGCCTTCTTTCGTGTGTTTCGTTGGCCATCCGTTTGTTGCTTTTCGCTGTTCCGCCTCAATGTTTCTGCCTTTCTTCGCGTTCCTTCGCGTCCTTCGCGGTGAAAATTGCTTTTCCGCCTTTCCGCCTTTCCGCCTTTCACTTTTCACCTTTTCCTTTCCCCCGTCTCCCGTCCTGCCCGCCTTAATTAAACAAAATCTTTGTCCTTAAATCTTTTTCGCCTTTATTCGCCTTATTCGAGCAGTTATTCGTTGGCAAAAAGTTTTTCGCTGTTCCGCCTTTCGCTTTTCCCTTTCTCCCTGCCTCCTGCCTCCCGTCTCCTGTCTCCTGTCTCCTTTCTCCTGTCTCCCGTCTCCTGTCTCCTGTCTCCTGTTTCCTTTCCTTCCGCAGTGAGGAACAGGGCGGAAGTACAAATTTTCCAAGGTACAAAGTGAAGGAATAACAACTGGATATGAAGAGGGCGGCGGGGTAAAAAAAATTGTACTTTAAGGGTAAAAAAAACTTGACATCAGCTCTAAAGGCGTATATTTTGCGTTGAAACAGTGAGTTTGGCAGCTGCCTAAGAGCTGGAAAGGACCCGGCGGGTCAAAAAATATTTCAGGAGAATTGGAAATGAAAAAAATTATTGCAAGTGCACTTGGCCTGGCCATGGTTGGCGGAGTTGCTACCACAGCTTTCGCAGTTGAAAATCAATTCGGCGGATATTGGCGTACATGGGCTTATTCTGCAGATCAAATGAATCAGGATGACGATAGCCAGTTCATCATGTCAAACCGTACCCGTCTTTACTACACTGCTAAATTCAGTGAAAATTTCAAGTTCGTCAACAAGTTTGAGTTCGACAGTTCCTGGGGTGATAATGACGCTGGTGATATCGGTGCTGACGGTCACAACTTCGAGCTGAAAAACTCCTATGCAGACTTCACTCTCGGCAATGTAAATACCAAAATAGGTATCATGGGTACAACCATTGGCCGTGGTTTCATCTTTGATGATGACTTCTCCGGTGTCCTCGTTACACCGACCTTCGGTGATAATGCTCTGACCCTTGGTTATATCTCCATCAGTAACAGTGATCTTGGCGACAGTGCAGATGATCCGGGCAGCAATAATGGCATCGCCCTTGCACAATTGAGTCTTAAACCGAGCGATACTCTTGCTGTTACCCCCTATGTCATCTACAGCCAGGGAACTGATGTTACTCTTGCTGATGAAGTAATTGATGGCGATAACGTTACCACCCCGGCTGTCCTGGGTGATGTAGACCTCTATTACCTTGGTGTTGACTTTGATGTGCAAACCGATGCCATGTCTCTCTGGTCTACTTTCATCTACAACGGCGGTGAATATAACGATATCGACGTCAGCGCGTTTCTTGGTGCCTTCGGTCTTGAGGCTGGTGTAGCTCACGGTTCTTTTGTTTATTCGACTGGTGATGATGACGACAGTGACGGTGACATGAACGCATTTGTTCCGACTGCTGGTACTTCTTTCTACTGGTCTGAAATCCTTGGTTACGGCGTGTTTGATTACGCCTCTCCGCTGGATAGCCGTTCTGTTGGTGAGGGTGTTAGTATAGGCGCAGATGAGATCTCTGACCTCATTGCTGTGAATGCAGGTGTAACCTTCAACCCCATGCCTAAAATGACCCTCTCCGGTGACGTATGGTATGCATGCCTTGCAGAAGAAAATTCTGCAGGAGACAGCTACATCGGGACTGAGCTTGATGCTAAATTGACCTACAGCATCTTTGATAATCTCACCGCTGACCTCGTTGTTGCCTATCTCTTCGCAGGCGACGTTGTTGAAGAAGATGTTACTGAAGCTGGTGTGCAACTCTCCCTTAAATTCTAATCTGAGCTGAGAGAAAGCAGTTTCGACTGCACAATGCAACAGTAAGGCCCCGGTGGTTATAACCACCGGGGCCTTTTCCGTTCCTGCTGCCTTGTTTTTCCTCTTCTGTGCCTTTCGTAAAAGTGTCAGAAAGAGTAAAACATTTGAGAATGGGAAAAGGGGAGACAGGAGACGGGAGACGGGAGACGGGAGAAAGGGAACAGCAAAAGCAAAAGACGGAACAGCGAAAGACTTTTTGCCAACGAATAAAAGCTCGAATAAGGCGAATAAAAGCAAAGGCAAAAAGAGAGACAGGAAAAAGGGAAAGGCAGAAACAAAAGGAACCACGAATGGACACGAATAAACACGAATAATTAATCATTTGTAATCGCCTAAAAAGACAAAAAGGGAGATGGGAGGCAGGGAAAAGCAAACAGCCGAACAGCGAAAAACTTTTTGCCAACGAATAAAAGCTCGAATAAGGCGAATAAAAGCAAAGGCAAAAAGGGAGACGGGAGAAAGGGAACAGCGAAAGGCGGTACGGCATTTTTCACCGCGAAGAACGCGAAGGACACGAAGAAAGGCAGAAACATTTAGAGGGAACAGCGAAAAGATTTTTTTAATTAACCAGGACGTTGCGGTTCTGTTGTCCTGCTTTTTCCTTTCTCCCGTCTCCCGTCTCCTGTCTCCTGTCTCCCTTTTTCTTTTTCTCTTTTTCCACAACTTTTTGAGAAATGACCTGAATACGATGGAAATAGATGAAATTTTTGGAGAAAACGGCCTTCTTGCTGCCCGTTTTCCACGCTTTGAGCGACGGCAGGGGCAGGAGGAGATGGCTGCGGCTGTAGCCGCTGTGCTGGCTGGTCCGCCCGAGGAAGAGGTCACGGAATTTCTCGAAGAAGAGGCGGTGCAGGCGCGGGTGCTGGTCGTGGAGGCAGAGACGGGAATCGGGAAGACCCTTGCATACCTCATCCCCGCTGTGCTTTCCGGGAAACGGGTGGTGATTTCCACCGCGACGCTCAATCTGCAGGACCAGATTCGTGATAAAGATATCCCGCTGGTGGAGACGATTCTCGGACGGCCGATTGAGGCTTTGATTCTGAAGGGACGGGAAAATTATCTCTGTCTCTACCGCTGGTTTCAATATCGCGCCAATCCGCAGAGACGACTGGTTGATGATCCGCATCTGGCGAAAATTGATGCCTGGGTCAAAACCACTACACTGGGCGACCGGGCCGAATTGACCTGGCTGGGGGATCGCACCCCGCTGTGGTCGAAGCTCTCGGCAAATTCCTCTCAGTGTCTGGGTGGAGACTGCCCGGAGTATAACGAATGCTTTATTACCCGGTTGCGAAAACAGGCGGGCAGTGCGCAGATTCTTGTGGTTAATCACTATCTCTTCTTTTCTGACCTTGCCCTGCGGCAGAGTGGTCATGGAGAGTTGTTGCCACGCTGTGAGGCGGTGATTTTTGACGAGGCGCATCATATTGAGAACGTGGCCAGCCTTTTTTTTGGTGAGAGCTGGAGTCAGTATCAGGTGGTTGATCTGCTGGGAGACCTGGAAAAACAGGGTGCCCTTGAGCTGCCTCCAGATCATCTTGAACTTCTCAAAAGTGATATCACTGCGCTGCGAAAACGTACCGACAATTTTTCCGCAATTTTTCCGGTGAAACCAGGACACTTTCCCCTTGTACAGTTTGTGAAGAATTTCGGTGAGGAGGAGTGGCACCAGGAGGTGGAACTGCTCGCGTTCGGCCTCGGTCGCCTTGCCGACCGTCTCACCCGCTGGGCACCGCTGGGGGAGATGTGGAGGGGGTATGCCAAACGGGCGGAGGGGCTTCGCGATTCTCTGCGTGGCGTGGCCGGGGAGGCGAAGGGTGAAACAGAGGGAGCTTTTGTCCGCTGGTATGACCGGGGGGAACGTTCGCTGCTGCTTTCGGCCACTCCCGTGGATATTGCGCCCGAACTGGCAAAGAGCCTGTACACCGGGGTCTCTGCCTGTGTAATGACTTCTGCGACACTTTCTACGGGCGGATCTTTTTCCTATCTGCAGAAACGGCTCGGTCTTGGCGATGAGGTGCAGTATCTTAAATATGCTTCTCCCTTTGACTATAAGGAACGTACCCTGCTCTATCTGCCGGAACGAACCTTTCCTGATCCCGGGGCAAAGGATTTTCGCAGTGCCGTGAGTGCCCGGGTGGTAGAGCTGCTCTACTCCAGCCGGGGGCGGGCTCTGGTGCTCTGCACCAGTTATCGCGGGATGGAAATGCTGGCCGATGTGCTGGAGGAGCAGCTTGATTATCCTGTGCTGGTGCAGGGAATGGAGTCGAAGGCTGCACTGCTTGCCCGCTTTCGAGAGGAGACCCACTCTGTGCTGGTGGCGGTAGCCAGTTTCTGGGAGGGAGTGGACGTGGCCGGTGAGGCCCTGAGCTGTGTGGTCATCGACAAACTCCCCTTTGAGGTACCCAACGACCCGGTTATTGAGGCTCGCAGCCATCGAGTGGAAGAGGAGGGAGGAAATGCTTTTTTTGGTTTTCTGGTGCCGCGTGCGGTGCTTACTCTGCGCCAGGGTGTTGGTCGGTTAATGCGCACTGCGGGAGATCGTGGTGTGGTGGCAATTTTGGATGTGCGACTGTTGACGAAGGGGTACGGCAAAACATTTCTACGGAGTCTGCCACCGTCCCCCCGCTGCAGCTCGCTTGATGATGTTGATGATTTCTTTGCGGCAGACAATAAATAATATGGACCTGCGCACGCTGTTGACAACGGAGGCCGCACGTATCAATGCGGTCATTGAGGAAGACCTTTTCCAACTGAGTAAACGCCATGAGCCGCTGCTTATAGAGGTGTTGCGTTACGGATTGCTGGGAGGTGGCAAGCGTGTTCGGCCATTTCTGCTGCTCACCGCAGCGACCCTCTGCGGCCGCAGAGGGTCGGAGTGTGATGCGCTGGCCATTGCTTTTGAATATCTGCATGCAGCAACGCTCTTTCACGACGATATTATTGACCAGTCTGCACTTCGTCGGGGGCAACCTGCTGTACACTCAAAATTTGGCATGGTGGCGGCGATTCTCGCCGGAGATTTCCTCCTGACCCATTCCATGGAGATTGTTGGGGAGTATACCGGGCAGAGAGGGTTGAAGTCCTTTAATCTGGCAACGAAGGGTATGGTGGACGGTGAGTTCTACCAGCAGCGTAATGCCGATACCATCAGTCTGGAGACAGGGGATTACGATGAGGCCGTGATGCGCAAGACCAGCCTTCTCATTGCCGGAGCCTGTGAAGTGGGAGGCCTGTTTGCCGGAGGCAGTGAAGAGGAGGTTGCCGCTCTGCGTTGCTATGGAGAGAATCTGGGACGTGCTTTTCAGATTGTTGATGATCAGCTTGATTACCTTGGAGATACCAGCAAAACCGGCAAGGCCGTAGGGAATGATCTGCAGGAAGGGAAGATGACTCTGCCCCTGCTTCTCGCCGTGCAGCAGGGAACCGGTGCTGTACGGGAGCGTTTGCTGGAGATTATCAGCAATGTGGAATTGCGGCAGCAGGCGGGGAGTTTCGTGGAAGTAAAGGACTTGATTGAGAAGTGTGGTGGTTTTACCGCCGCCCGCGAGGAGGCGGAGAAAACCATGTCACGGGGGATTTCCGCGCTGGATCTCTTCTCTGCACCTGAGGTGTCAGATGCGCGGGCTCGGCTGGCGGCGCTGGGGCAGTTTGTACTTCATCGGGAGAAGTAGGGTGGCCGTTGCGAAAAAAAGCCCCTCCCGCAGCAGATCAACAGGCAAAAGTAAAAAAACTGCGCAGGGAAAAAAACGAAGCGGGAAAGCGGGAAAGAAAGGTGTGGTTACAGGGTGGATAAAGGCTCACCTCGGCGTGTTACTGCTGAGCGTGAGCCTTCTCTTTTTGCTTGGAATTACGCTCTTTTCCCTTGGCTATGTGGTGTTTTTGCAGGGGTGAAAGACGGAAGGATAAAGGGAGACGGGAGACGGGAGACGGGAAAAAGCAAACAACGGAAAGGCAATTTTTACCGCGAAGAACGCTAAGGAACGCGAAGAAAAACGAAAAGCAAAAAGATTTTTGCCAACGAATAACTGCTCGAATCACGCGAATAAAGGCATTTTTTATAAAAGCGTAACTTCTTAAATAAACTATAAAAAAAAGATAAAGGCAAAAAGGAAAGGAACCACGGAAGACACGGAAAGCACGGAATATTAGAGAGCAAAACGCTCACCCCCGACTTTTGGATAACTCCCAAAGTTGATTAATACTCCTGGTTTTAAATTTGTTACTTTAAAATAATTGATGTTTTCCGTGTCCTTCCGTGTTTTCCGTGGTAGCCAATCTTATTCTCAAATGCTTGTCGCCTTTCCCTTTCTCCTGCCTCCCGTCCTTCCCGCTTTAATTCAAAAAATCTTTGTCCCTAAATCTTTTTCGCCTTTATTCGCATGATTAGAGCTTTTATTCGTTGGCAAAAAGTCTTTCGCTGTTCCGTCTTTTGCTTTTCCCTTCTCCCGTCTCCTGTCTCCTTCTTTTCTCCTGGGATCAGTGCTTGAAAGAACGCTGGCCGGTGAACATCATCGCCACCTGTGGATCGGCCTCATTGCAGGCCTCAATCGTTTCAAAGTCCCGCAAAGAGCCGCCCGCCTGAAGAATAGCGGAGATTCCCTGGGTGATTCCCACATCAGCGCCGTCCCGGAAGGGGAAGAAGGCGTCGGAGATCATCACTGATCCAGGCAGGCCAGCGCGGTCGGCGCGGGTTTGTTCATCAATGGCATTCTTTTCAGCAAGGGTGTGTTCGCCCCGTTCAATGGCCATGGCCAGTTCAGCGTAACCAATACCATATTTGTCCCATGCCAGGATGTCGGCATATTTGATATATGCCTTGTGCACGGCACTCTCCGCGACGCCGACGCGATCCTGTTCGCCGGTGCCCACACCTGTAGTGCAGCCGTTTTTCACATAGAGAACAGAATTGGAGGTCACGCCGTGTTCAATGGCCCAGCCAAAGATCATATCGTCAATCTCTTGTGCCGTGGGTTGGCGTTCGCATCTGTATTCCACACCTTTTCTTGTGGTGACGGCCGGTTTCATGTCGTTGATAGAGCGAATCGAGTTGACTGCTGACTGCTGTACAATGAGCCCGCCGTCAACAAGGCTTTTGAAATCGACAAAGCGGTATTTCTCAAAATCGGCGAGGCGGTTGATGCCGGCAATGCGGATGATGCGCAGGTTTTTCCGGGCGGCGAGAATCTCAACGGCTCCCTCCTCAAAATCCGGTGCGCAGACGACTTCGAGATAATTAGTTGCCAGCAGAGTGGCTGTCTCTTTATCACAGGGACGATTGAGTATCACTGCGCCACCGAAGGCGGCAATGCGGTCACAGCGAAGAGCGCGGGTGAAGGCGGTGGCGAGGTCGTTGTCCCAGGCTGCACCGCAGGGGTTGTTGTGTTTGAGGATGACTGCGGCGGGGCGCTTCATCAGGTATTTGATGATGTTGAGGCCGTTATCCACATCGGTGAGGTTGATCTTGCCGGGATGTTTACCCACTCGCAGCATGTCTTCAATCCCGATGGCGGAGACCAGGCCGTTACCCGGCTCAATGAAGTGACAATCGCCGAGGGTGAGGTTGCCGTTGATCAGTTCATAGAGCGCTGCCTGTTGATCAGGGTTTTCACCGTAGCGCAAACCGCGTTCATCCACGGTGCCGTCCTCCTTTGGAATGCCCCAGGTTCTCTTGTGGTACACCAGTTTCTGGTCACCAAAGGTGATAGTCATTTCGGGCGGAAAATTATCGCCGAGGATAGTGGAATACATCTTCTTTAAATCACTCATGGGAGCTCCTTAATCATTATTTGCAGGCATGAACCTTGCAGGTGTGAGGTTGGATGATGCTGTTTTCAGGACAGGTGATGCCGTCGAGATGCGAACCTGCGCCGATAACACAGCCGGAAGCGATGGTGCAGTCTTTCAGAACGCAGCCCTGTTCGATATGACAATCTGACTCTATGGTGGTGCTGCCGCAGATATGAACAGAGGGCTCGATCACTGTGTCGAAGGCGATGGTGGTAGTGGGCTGGATGCGGATAGTTTCCGGCATGATCATGGAAACGCCGGCGGCCATGAGGGTAAAGTTGTGACGCATCTGCAGTTCCCTCTCCGCCTCGGAAAGTTGGCGGCGTGAGTTTACACCCAGGACTTCAACCGGATTGGAGACGTTAAAGCGTTTCACGCGTCGTCCCTCTTTTGTGCCAATGTCAATGATATCGGTAAGATACATCTCTTTCTGGGTGTTGTCAGTGCCGATTTTTTTCAGCGCCTCAAAAAGGAAAGACTTCTGCACACAGTAAATACCTGCATTGACTTCAGTGATTTGGCGCTGCACGTCACTGGCATCCTTCTCCTCGACAATGGCCTGCAGATTACCCTCGGCATCGGACAAAATCCGGCCATAGCCAAAGGGGTTGGCAAGTGTGGTCGTGAGCAGGGTGACGTCGCTGGAGGATGTGCAGTGGAAGTCACAAAGTTCTTTGAGGGTTTCAGGGAGAATCAGCGGTGTATCGCCACAGAGGATGAGAACGGTTTCGGCGGCGGCAGGAATGGAGGTTTCGCTGATGAGGACGGCATGTCCTGTTCCGAGTTGTTCCTTTTGCTCGATAAAATCGCAATTCCAGGGAGCAAGAGCCGCTTCCACGGCTTCCCTCTGGTGGCCGGTGACGGTGAGGACCTGCAGAGGGTTCAAGCTCTGCGCGACGGCGATGATATGGGCGGCCATGGGCTGGTAGAAAACTTCATGCAGCACTTTGGCTCTGGTGGATTTCATACGGGTACCCTTGCCGGCGGCAAGGATAACGACGGAGAGGGAGCGTGGGTTCATAATAGATTGCAGGTTCAGGTTAACTACGCGAAAATACGCAGGTCACACGAAAAAGGGTGGCTTATATATATATAACGTCACTTCTCAAAAAGTTATGAAACAAGACAAAGAATTTTACCGCGAAGGCCACAAAAATTCATAAAAGATGAGAACAAAGGCTTTCACCGCGAAGGACACGAAGAACGCGAAGAAAAACGGAACAGCGAAAAGATTTTTTTTGCCAACGAATAAAGGCTCTAATAATGCGAATAAAGGCAAAGACAAAAAGAGAGACAGGAAAAAAGGAAAGGCAGAAACAAAAGGAACCACGAATGGACACGAATAAACACGAATTATTAATCATTTAAAAAGGCAAAAAGCGAAAAACAATTTTTACCGCGAAGGACACGAAGAAAAGCAGAAACATTCAGGCGGAACAGCGAAAAGATTTTTTTGCCAAAGGAAAGCTCGAATCACACGAATAAAGGCATTTTATATATAAAGACAAAGAATTTCACCGCGAAGAACGCGAAGAGTAAAGATAGAACAACAACAGCAAAGCCAGCCCTGTTTAGTTTTAAAATCTTTTCGCTGTTCCGTCTTTTGTTTTTCTCCTGTCTCCTGCCTCCCGTCCTGCCCGCTTTAATTAAACAAAATCTTTGTTCTTAAATCTTTTTCGCTTTTATTCGCATGATTAGAGCAGTTATTCGTTGGCAAAGAGTTTTTCGCTGTTCCGCCTTTCGCTTTTCCCTGCCTCCCGTTTCCTTTTTTGCCTTTTTTGGCGATTACGAATGAATACTTATTCGTGTTTATTCGTGTCCATTCGTGGTTCCTTTTGCTTTTGCTTTTTCCTGTCTCCTGTCTCCTGTCTCCTTTCTCTATTTTTCAGGTTTGGAAATATCACTCTTCCATGGAAACAGCAAGCCATTTACGCATCTGCGCGGCATTCCATCCCTTCCGTTGTGCATAATCTTTCGCCTGATCAGGCTGAATCTTTCCCAGGACAAAATATTTGCCTGCAGGGTGGCTGAAATACCACCCTGACACAGAGGAAGCGGGCAACATGGCGCAGTTTTCTGTCAATTTCATGCCAAGTTTTTTCTCCACATCGAGGAGATCCCATATTACTCTTTTTTCGGAGTGGTCCGGACAGGAGGGATAGCCGGGGGCCGGGCGAATTCCAACAAATCTCTCTTGAAGTAAGGTGCTGAGGTCCAGATTCTCGTCCGGTGCATATCCCCAGAGGCGTGTTCGCAGCTCCAGATGCATATATTCCACCATCGCTTCAGCGAGGCGATCGCATGTCGCCTGCAGGAGGATCGCATTATAATCATCTCCGGCTTCCTTACAGGCATTCACCATGGCTGTTTCTTCAATCCCCGCAGTGGCAGCAAAGACTCCCAGCCAGTCAGGATACTTTTCCGCCGGGGCGATAAAATCGCTCAATGCCCGACAGCCCGGGCTGTCTTCGCGTATCTTCTGCTGACGCAGACAATGTGCAGTTCCTCGTAACCCGGTGCGCGACTCATCCGTAAATATCTGAATATCATCTCCTGAGGTCTGAGCAGGAAAAATCCCGAGAATTCCACCAGGATGAAGCGAGTCGTTTTCAGCGATGACGTCCAGCAGGGCATTGGCATCTTCCCAGACTTTACGTGCTTCCACTCCCTTTACGGTATCGTCAAAATCAGGATACATTCCGGGGAGAGACCACACCCTGAAGAACGGATACCAGTTAATGAATTTACGTAATATTTTGAATGGAACAGATGTGTAGAGATGGACACCCGGTTGCAGTGGTTTGACAGGACGATACTCGGCCCACTCTCCGGAAAAGGCGTCAAAGGATCTGGCCCGGGCCTGTTCCAGGGTGAGGGCGGGTTTCCTTTTTCGGTTTGCAAATGCTTCTCGTATTCTGGCATACTGCTGTTGTGTCTCTGCCCAGAATTCTGATTTGCCGGTCTCGTTGAGAAGGGCGCGGCAAATTCCCACTGCGCGGGAGGCATTGGTAACATAGACGACCGGAGAGTCATAATGCCGGGTCAGTTTAACGGCTGTGTGTTCTTTTGATGTAGTTGCTCCGCTGATGAGGACGGGGAGAGTTACTTTCTGACGGGAAAGTTCAGAGAGAATATGCTCCATCTCCTCCAGGGAGGGCGTAATCAGGCCGCTCAGGCCGATGATGTCAGCTTTTTCTCGAAGAGCAGTTTCTATAATGGTCTCACACGACACCATGACACCGAGATCTATGACTTCAAAATTATTGCACTGCAGAATAACAGAAACAATATTCTTGCCAATGTCGTGGACATCTCCCTTGACGGTCGCGATAACCATTTTTCCCTGAGATGTCCCCTCTTTTTTTGCTGAATTGATAAAGGGATCAAGATAGGTCACCGCCTGCTTCATGACCCGTGCCGACTTCACCACCTGGGGCAGAAACATCTTTCCCGCGCCAAAGAGATCGCCAACCCTGTCCATCCCGGCCATGAGGGGGCCTTCGATTACATCGAGAGGTTTGTCATACTGCAGTCGAGCCTCTTCGGTATCTTCATTGATAAAGGTGGTGATCCCTTTTACGAGGGCATGGGCGAGGCGTTCAGCGACCGGCCACTCCCTCCATTCCGCGACTTTAATGTCTTCTTCCTTATCCTGGTCGCGGTATTTTTCGGCGATATCAAGCAGGCGTTCCGTTGCATCCGGGCGGCGATTGAGGACGGCGTCTTCAACGGCGGCACGCAGTTCCGGGTCCAGATCATCGTAGATGGCGAGCTGTCCGGCATTGACTATCCCCATATCCATTCCGGCCTGCACTGCATGATAAAGAAAAACGGCATGAATGGCTTCCCGCACGGGATTATTACCTCTAAAGGAGAACGATATATTGGAAACACCTCCGGAGATGAGCGAACCTGGAAAATCTTTTTTGATGCGTGCGGTCGCCTGAATAAAATCGACCCCGTAGTTATTGTGTTCTTCAATACCGGTGGCGATGGCGAAGATGTTGGGGTCAAAAATGATATCTTCGGGGGAAAATCCCGCCTTATCCACCAGGAGGTGCCAGGCACGGCCACAGATTTCTACCTTGCGGTTTTCCGTGTCGGCCTGTCCTTTTTCATCGAAAGCCATGACGATGACTGCGGCACCAAAGCGACGAATTGTCCGGGCGCGGTCAAGGAAGATCTCCTCCCCCTCTTTCAGGGAGATGGAGTTAACCACTCCTTTTCCCTGAAGGGTCTGCAATCCGGCTTGTATGACAGACCATTTCGAGGAATCGATCATGATCGGGACCCGTGCCACATCAGGTTCAGCGGCGATCAGGTTGAGGAAATGGACCATGCACTGCTCTGAGTCGAGCATGGCCTCGTCCATATTGACATCAATAATCTGGGCACCGTTTTCCACCTGGTCGGTTGCGACCTGCAGGGCCTCGTCGTATTTCTCTTCCTTGATCAGACGTTTGAATTTCGCCGACCCGGTTACATTTGTTCGTTCTCCGACGTTGATAAACAGACTCTCTTTTGTAATAGTCAATGGTTCCAGACCGGAGAGTCGGCAGGCCGGGGCAATTTTTGGCAGAGGCCGCGGGGGAATGTCTGTCATTGCTTCCGCGACTGCCTTTATGTGGTCGGGGTTTGTTCCGCAACAGCCGCCAATAATATTGAGGAAACCACTTTCAGCCCACTCTTTGACGTGCTTGACCATATCTTCAGGGGTCATGTCATATTCGCCATAGGCATTAGGCAGACCGGCGTTCGGGTGGGAAGAGACAGGACACTCACAGATCCGGGAGAGTTCTGAGACGTATTGACGGAGCTCTGCCGGGCCGAGGGAACAGTTCAACCCGAAACTCATGGGTTTTGCATGACGCAGGGAGTTATAAAAGGCTTCCACCGTCTGGCCGGAAAGTGTCCGGCCGGAAGCATCGGTAATGGTCCCGGAGATCATCACGGGGAGCCTTTCTCCGCGCGTTTCAAAAACTTCGTCGATAGCATAAAGGGCCGCTTTGGCGTTGAGGGTATCAAAGATCGTCTCAACGAGAATAATATCAGCACCTCCATCCATGAGACCGGTTACGGAGAGGCTGTATGCCTCTACCATCTCTGCGAAGGTGATGTTGCGGAATGCAGGGTCGTTGACATCCGGGGAGATGGAACAGGTTCGGTTTGTCGGACCGACAATTCCGGCGACAAAACGGGGTTTCTCCGCTGTTGTCCAGCGATCGGCGGCGGCGCGTGCCAGAGCGGCACTGGCCCGATTCAGTTCTTCAGCGAGAGAGTCCAATGCGTAATCCTGCTGTGCGGTGGTGGTTGCATTGAACGTGTTTGTTTCTATTATATCCGCTCCGGCGGCGAGATACGCTTCGTGGATTTCAGTGATCACCTCCGGACGGGTTATTGAGAGAAGATCATTGTCTCCCTTGAGGTCAATCTCGGAATCTGCAAAGCGATCACCACGGAAATCTTCTTCAGTGAGTTTATATCGTTGAATCATGGTGCCCATGGCACCATCAAGAATGAGAATACGTCGCTCGAGCTCTTTTTCTACTGCTGTTTTATCTGTTGTCAATTTTATACCTTCCTTCAAGCAGAGTGCGGGATTCTCCTGTGGGAGAACTGTGGTTGCCTGTGTGGGGGAGTGAAGAAATTCTAACTGGGAGGAACATCGAATAATGGGAACCTAATCAGTTTTTCGTTCATCTTCTCCGTTATAGTCAAAAAATTATCCTCCGACAAAGCGAGGAACGAGACGTCGAGGTGAACGGCAGACTCCAGGTAAGCGCCAGACTCCAGGTAAGCGCCAGACTCCGTGATCAAAGTTATACCGGTGATGAACGGTAAGCCGGTATAAGTACCTGCGGTAAATTTCCTTCTGTACCTCGAATATAAACGAAATACAAGGCTCTTCAAGGTACTCTGAAAGTGAGAGGGGGGCAGAATGTTCACACAACTCTATCATTTCTGGAGCAGAGCAAAGAAGCGGGCAGAGAACAATTCTTCAAGAGTCCCCCCGTGCAGCCGTCAAAAAAAACCACCAGGTGCATGGATATCTGAAAATCAATAAGGGTGGGGAATTTTCATCGGTGCCTGAAGGATTTAAGAGCAGAATAATAAGGTGTTAAGAATAAAAAATCAATCCTGCTGCTGCCAGCGCCAAAACTGAATGTTCACAACAAGTGGATAAGCATATACTCACCATTCGCGTAAAATTATTTCAATTTATTCCTTTTTTTGATTAACTGCCGAGATGACTACTATACCAAAAGTTTTAACCGAAAGAATTGATGATTTTGTCCTGCTGATTGGCCTTCTCAAACGAATGGGGGTGGTAGAGCTTTTTGATGCTCATCTCCCACGTCATGGGCATCATCAAG
>NZ_JAFFPZ010000018.1 GCF_016918505.1 Desulforhopalus vacuolatus | reverse complement strand
TAGGTCTTTCTGGTCTTCTCGTTGTAGGCCGTAATCCGTTCATAGACATAAATATCGCCATTGGGACGCTTTTCACGCCGTTCGCCGACGTGAGTTTTTCCTGTTAATGGTTTAGACATGAGTATATTCCCCTTTAAAGTGTACGTATAAATATAATACATACACACAATAGTGCAAGGGGAAAAATACGTATTCTTAGCTAAATAGATCTCGTGAAGTTGCGTTTTCGACTTAAAGTGTACGCTTTATACTGTTTTCAGGTTTTAAAACAAAAAGCGGTAAGACATTTTTTTACCGCGAAGAACGCGAAGGAAGGCAGGAGAAAGGCAAAAGACGCGAAAGATTTTTTATATAAAATGCCTTTTTTCACATGTTTAGAGCAGTTTTTCGTTGGCAAAAAATCTTTTCGCTGTTCCGTCTTTCACAAGAGTACCGCGAAACAGTCTCATCCCACAACGGATGTTATCGAGTTTTGTTGCTCTGCTTTTTCCTGCCTCCTGTCTCCTTTCTCCTGTCTCCCTTTTTGTCTTTTTCGTAAGCAGGCCACTCGCCGATACGTTCCTTTCTTGAATGAAAATGAACACAAGGGTCTCAACCCCGTTTACAAACCGGGACCTTCCACGACTCTGACTATCCAGATTAAGAAAGAATCAGAGATGGTGTCGTCTTAACCCCGTTTACAAACCGGGACCTTCCACGACTGTACCTCTTTTTTCCCCATTGAAAACAACAGGTTACAATAGTATTTCCGGCGGCCAGGCCAACAGCCACGAAGTCACACCGAAATCCACCCTCCTTTTTGCCATTTTTCTCAATGATTTCAACGCCCGGCGACATATTCTTTGCTTTTCACCTCTATCACGCTGATATCATTAGGTTTTCCTTGTTTCCGGCAGTTTGTCATCTTTTTTTTTAACGATTACCGGACCTCTTGAAATTATTACATATTTTCGATTTTAACTGTTGGGACCTCTTTTAGAAAATCTCTTATCCGCCTGCGTTTTTCCTCAAGGGAATGGCCATCCCACTCTTTTTCGTAAGCAGGCCACTCGCCGATAAGTTCCTTTCTCGGAAGATGGTAACCTGATCACGACTTCGAAGCAGCTGCCGGATGAAATCGTCTTTGAGTCTTACCCCGTTTACAAACCGGGACCTTCCACGACGCTGATATTAGCAGTTGGGATGTTAGTAGTTTGACTGTCTTAACCCCGTTTACAAACCGGGACCCTTCACGACGCCAGTATGGTAGCCATAATGGTTTATGTGATGTGGTGCACGTCTTAACCCCGTTTACAAACCGGGACCCTTCACGACAGTACCTCTTTTTTCCCCATTGAAAACAACAGGTTACAACAGTGTTTCCGGCGACCAGACCAACAACCACGAAGCCACACCGAAATCCACCCTCCTTTTTGCCATTTTTCTCAATGATTTCAACGCCCGGCGGCATATTCTTTGCTTTTCACCCCTATCATACTGATATCATTAGATTTTCCTTTTTTTCGGAAATTTTTCATCTTTTTTTTTAACGATTACCGGACCCCTTGAAATTATTACATATTTTCGATTTCAACTGTTGGGACCTCTTTTAAAAAATCTCTTATCCGCCTGCGTTTTTCCTCAAGGGAATGGCCATCCCACTCTTTTTCGTAGGCAGGCCACTCGCCGATACGTTCCTTTCTCAACCTCATCTTTACTCAGGGCCAGCTTGGAAAAGAGGTTTCGTTCAAAATCCCCCAACGTCACCCCATCAGTCTCTGCACAGCCCTGATTTGACTTCACCTTGTGACCAGGCTTGAAGGTGATTTCAACGCCCGGCGGTATATTCTTTGCTTTAAAACAAAAAGCGGTAAGACATTTTTTTTACCGCGAAGAACGCGAAGGAAGGCAGGAGAAAGGCAAAAGACGCGAAACAGTCTCATCCCACAACGGATGTTATCGAGTTTTGTTGCTCTGCTTTTTCCTGCCTCCTTTCTCCTTTCTCCTGTCTCCCTTTTTGTCTTTTTCGTAAACAGGCCACTCGCCGATACGTTCCTTTCTTGAATGAAAATGACCACAAGGGTCTTAACCCCGTTTACAAACCGGGACCCTCCACGACAAACTTATTTTAGAAGCAATTTGAAGATTTGAAGGATAATGTCTTAACCCCGTTTACAAACCGGGACCTTCCACGACTCAAGGAAAATCAAAGTTCTCTAAGTACCATAGAGAGTCTTAACCCCGTTTACAAACCGGGACCCTTCACGACTGTACCTCTTTTTTCCCCATTGAAAACAACAGGTTACAACAGTGTTTCCGGCGACCAGACCAACAGCCACGAAGTCACACCGAAATCCACCCTCCTTTTTGCCATTTTTCTCAATGATTTCAACGCCCGGCGGCATATTCTTTGATTTTCATCTCTATCAGGCTGATATCATTAGATTTTCCTTTTTTTCTAAAAGGGATCATGATTAAATATCTCTATATCCACCACCGGAGATCGATACAACAAGCGTTTCGCTTTGCCATGCAATGCGTGGGCAATGGCCAGGTACATCCATATCGGGGCAGCCCCGGTGAGAATCACTTCTTTACCCTCGCCTGCCATTTTGACGGCCTCTTTTTTATACGTCTCAAGGTGGTCTATTTTTGCCTGGTTGTCATAAAGTTTAGATAAATCGATTTCTCTCGTCATCCGGTAACCCCCTGAATGGAAACAGTTCCATAGTCGACATCGTAACCAACAACATTCATATTGGTTGTACTGACATATTGTGCTTTAATGGGCCTGTTAAAAGTAATTGTGGCAGCTACAACACTTGTTACTTTATTACCGCCTGTAAAATCAATCATCATGTCTTTTTCCTTAACATTATCCTTTTTCATAAGGTCAATACATGCTCTCATTCCTGCAGATAATTCGTCAAATCCCTCGAAATTAAAACCACCCAGATGATTATCCACGCTATATTTGTCACGACAGACAATACCTTCTTTTGTCCCGAGAATATAAATTTCCACATTTTCTAATTCTTTGTAGAGCTTAAGGATTTTCACAAATGCACTCATTTGTTTGAGCGATTCATGGGAGCATACGATAGTAACACTTTTCAGTCCAGGTAAATGATGTTTGAGACCTATCAAAGGCATTTGCCAAGACCAGGGTTTGGTTTGTTGCTTGTGTTTTTCTATGCGCTTTAAATCTTCTGTCAACATGTCCCCGGATAGAGAAAGACCAGCGGGAATAAAACTCTCCTTTTTTTCATTCTCAGGGGACATGTAAATATTTGATAAAAAGAGTATCAGATTTTTTCTTTTTTCTGGATTTTTTTCGGTAAAAAGAAATTTCGTCTGCGGATAGAAAATATACCTTCGCATCCAATACAGGTACCCAAAGGTAATAAAGAAAATTCCTATGTAGACGCAATATAGTATAACGGCATTGTGACTGATGTGACTGCTGAGGGGAGTGGATAAAATCCAACATTCTATCAATGCACGCGTGCTATCAGAAGCCATGGGAGCGAATAGTGCTGACAGACCCAAAACCAACCAACAGGACTTTTCAAACAAAAAATTTTTCCATGTTTTCCATATTTTTAGTTTGTTGCCGTTTTTTGCTGACTCTGTCTGCATAGCATTTTACCCCTCAGTATCAATTAAAGTTTGGTTAATTCAGCAGATGTTTCTTCTGTTTTTTATTTTGCTTCACCAGGAGTGATATCTTTTCATCCAATTCAGCCAACAGGAGTTCCTTTTCCTCATCATCCAGCGGCAAACCATTGATATAGTCTCGCAAATCGGCAGGAGAAGGCCATTGCCAGCCAGGCGTAACCAAAGTCTACCAGATCATAGACATCCCCACCCATAGATTGCTGAAGATCATTCCAACCGTAGGCGATTCTTTGCAAGTATCCTGACACATAGGGAGGGCGGCTAAGCTCCTGTCAAATATCGCAGAGCCAAACAGATCCTGGATGGCCTTGGACGATTTATCTGGATGTTGCCAATTTCCAGTCTGTCACGAAGTGCCCCCTCAACCAGACCTTTCCTCTACTTTAAAATTAATTCATCCCCATATTGCACATAATTACAAAGTTTTTTCACCCTTCCCTCGATTGTGTCAAACTCTAGTAATGCTAATTTCAAACCTTCGAGAAAGGCAGGATTCCTGTTATTTCATTTCTTGTTCACTTCCAGATTCAATTCATCCATTCCCATCTCCCAATATTCAAGCATCTCCTTTTCACTTTTCCCATCTGCTTCAAGGGACTTGATAGCCTCAGCAAAATCTGCCAATGGTGGGTATGCCTGGTTATACTCCAGTAAAAAATTGCAGATCTCATCTGTAGATCTTCCGGTAAGATAATCGACAGCTGCAGGTGCATACTTCCAGAGCCACATTTCACGATCTTTTCTCTGCTGTTCCCCGGCAAGAGGTTCACACAGAGCAAAAATTTGTTGCACAAGAGGATCTCTGGTATCCACCTCTGTCCGTAATCTTTTTTTTAACTGCTTGTAGATTGTTGAGACATCTTGCCAGCTGGAAACGGATGCCTCCTCTAATCTTCCGAGAAAAGCCTTGACCGGGCAATAACGATGAAACAGCTCATCCAGTCTTTTCTCATAAGGCAGCTCCTGCGCCTTTTCTGTAAAAGCATCCTGCTGATCACTCGGGAAGCCATTTTTTTCTTCGAGAAAAGCTTTCAATTCATCTGCCTTCATTGCCTTAATGCGTACTGCAACTTCATGAGAAGTATATTTATACTTAAAACGACCATAACCAACTCTGGTTTTTGCGCCAAAACCACACTCCGCGCCAAGTTTCACCAGCATTTTTTTCGCCAGTTCCCGCCATCCTTTTTCCCCTCGAATTGAGAAGAAAAAACACTCTTCCGGAGCAACAACAATAAATCCGTTTGGTATTGGCGATTCGATTCCATCAGGCCAGGCACCGTCCTCGCCTCGATAATAGGGGCCATTATGAACCGTGATAATATCCCGTTTGAAAGGACTGGTCGTTTTCGGAACCCACCAGGCATCCAGAAAATCCAGAAAACCACCGTTGGCCCGCCCCTCTTCATCACCTCCACCAAACATGACACGAGAGTTTTTTCCCGCGACCCCATCTGCGGCAAGGGCGCTTTTTTGCCAATCAGTATCGCCATTGCGGTGGGCAAAGGAAGAGAGAGCTCCCTTCACTGCACTTCCCGGAATCAGAGGCGTCCCCCAGGGATATTGCAGGGTGATACCAAACTCGTGAATATTCTGATCGCCCATTCCCACGACCAGGGGGCTGGTCAACCGCAGTTCAAAACAGACGACTGCAGGATTGTCCTCCAGCTCCTTTCTTCGCAGTGCAAAGCTGTGTTTATATAACGAAAAGGTGTTCTTGCTGAGCCCTTTTTCCAAAGAGGTAAGTACCGCCTCCTTACAAGCAGTTTCTCTCTTTTCTCCCGTTTCTCTCCTTTCATCAATTCCAAAACAGAGCTTATTAAAAAGCAGAGAGAGATTTTCCGTCGATTGACTCGATGTGTTCGCACCTGGAAAACATTGTACGGCCTTACGTACTGAAGAGATCACGGCTGGCCCCCTTTCTCTTTTGATATAAGGGTGTCGGCAAACCTTTTATGCCAGTTCAGCAAGTGGAGAGTCTCCCGGGTAAGCACCATGTATTGCGGGAGAGAAGCTTCCTGAACCTGCTTATACAGGAGATCATCACCCTGCCCTTTGAGAATGGAGAGCTTTTGCAATTCATCCTGCAGATGCCTCAGCAGTATGGCGTGCTGCTTTTCTTTTGTTTTGGATTTAAAAAAGGCAAGAGTTTGTATCAGACCGGAGTTCCGGACCAGGCTCCCGGCCTTTTTGGAGAGGGATTTATATTTATCCGCCCATTCCCCCTCTGCCGCTTCCCGCACATTGGGCAGCACAACTTCCGAGTAGCGCTGGCTTTTACTTTTCATTCTGCCCTCCTCTGAGAAAAGATCATGGAAACCAGACCTCTGCCTGTGGTCGCATTGCCCCCTACCTGCAAGGAGAGTGGTGTGGAGCAAACCAGGTCGAGCAAGGCCCCGGCAGAGAGATTGTGATGCTTTTCGCCCCTGCCATTTTCACCGTAAACAGCTCCGAGAAAAAGCGTCTCGGCAGGAACATACTCCTCATACCAGAGGGCCCCATCCTCCACGACTCCATTTTCACCGATTTTATTATGTGCAGAAACCGGCAGGCTCGTTTCACACAAAAAATTAAGGACATCATTATCGACAACCACAAATCCTTCATGGAAAAAGCTCTGTCCTTCTGCATCATTCGGGCAGAGTTCTTCTGCGAGGAGAGCTGCCCACTCGTCCGCATTTTTCTGAAATTCTGTATCAACTAACAGGTCAAGTTCTTCCAACAGAAGCTGTTTTCCCCCAGCCCGCCGAAGCCTTGAATCCTTTGGCACCGCCGAATGGTACTCAGTTGTGTCCTGAGGATGAGCAAAGCGGGGAATTTCAGGAAGGTTTTCATACCCTCCCCGTGTCATTTCCTCCTTGAGAAGTCGTAAAGTCTGCGGGGAAGCGGCATGTGCATAGGTACCGAAATAGGATCGTACCGGGAGACAGATCAGCTGGCAGTCAGTAAAAGAGAGGGCCGAAGCAAAATCACTTTTTCCCTTTTGCATTCCGCCAAAGGCTGCAGCAAATTTTTCCTGCTCTTCAGTCTCCTCAAAATAATCTCGCAGCACACCCTTTATAGATGTTCCAGGAACAAGCGGATGGCCGGTAAGGCTGTGCTTCGCCACTGGCAGATCGATATCAGAAAGCCCCTGCCCAACGCCACAATGGAGACCTGACCGGGTTTGCATAAAATAGAGCTGCATCTTCATGATTTATTCTCCTTCTATAGATTGTTTGCCAATACAGATACAGCCGTACCCATCTGCAGTTTCCGTCATTGCAATATTTTTCCCCCACAACTTTGCGGCCAGTTCGGGTGCCTGCTGCGGATCTTTTAACTCGATGAGATAAACACTTCCTGCCGGAACCAGCCTGGCTGTGGCCTTCGGTCCGCGAGTCTCCATGTCCCAACCACTGACCGCCTGCCAGCGGGGAAGAGAAGCAGAAACCAGGCGTAAATCGATATCACTGCCTGGGAGTGTCTTCCATGCAATTTCCCGCCCGCCATCATCGGGATGAAGCCAGGAAGGTGCCCAGGAAGCAAAATTTCCCGCAGTAACAAGAATCAATCGAAGATAACGAGAAGGCGTAATAAAGGACGGGCATGGGGGCAAAAGCTCCGCAACGCTCTCAATATGGGCAATCTTACGGTCACCACCGAGAAAATAAGAACCTTGCGGGCTGTCATCTTCCTCCATTCCAGTGAGCTCCACACCTATGCCATAACGCCCAGGCAGCTGGTCTTTCCCGGATTTCACCCCCAGACGGATACCTCGTGAGGAAAAGAGCTGTCCTTCAAGCACTGTCCCGGTATCATTATTAACTGCAGTGTGGAGACGAAACTCCTCCACAGGCCAATCAGTACCCAACTCTTTGTCTGTAAGTGACTGTGAAAAAGAACCTTCCTCCAACCATCGTTTAAAAGGCCCCCAATACCAGAGGTCCGGGGCCTCTTTCGCCGGTTTTTCCCTCACTGTGGAAATTGGCAGGAGCCAATTACTCCAAGGTAGATTCACCCCTTCTCCATTACGAGGGGATTCATAATGCAGGGGATGAAGAGAGAATGATTTATGTTCACTCTGTTCCTTCGCCTCTGTGATAATCACATCAGCCGGTGCCGGGAAAAGAGGCTTCCAGACCTCCGCTCTTTCTGACTGCCACATTGGAATCATTCGCAGCATTCCTATCTTTTTTATCTGCTCAATATTCTGTTTTCTCTTTTCTCCTGTAAAAAAATTCATGTCGCGGGAAAGCCCGATACGACTGCGAAACATGCCCAGAACAGTGCCGGGATGCGGCCAGCGCAGCAATCCTCCATGCACCTGGGCATCGTTGCCAAATGGACGGCCGTCACGAAAGACCAGTGCTTCTTCAGAGTGTACGATATAGATATTATTCTTCATCAGGATTCTCCTTTCTCAATTCCACACAACTCTGCCCCTGCCAGTTGATGCGCGACGACCAGTTCACTGGCGAGATGATAGAGGCTTGTATGACCAGACAGCAACTCTGCGGCACCCTGCGCCGTCAAGGAACTGGACTCAAAATCTTTATGGCAAATAAGGCGAATTGCCTCGAGGGCCGCAGGTGAATCAGGATAACAATTGTCCGCTTCACCGCACTTCCATCTCAGTTCATCACCACATTCTGCCACCAGGGCCCTGAGTTGATATGCAAGTCGAGAACTGAGGGCCCCGTTCCGATAACGCTGCACCCACTCATTCATCCTTGTCACGAATGGTTTAAGAGTGTTTTCCACCCGCCAGAGGCCACACAGTTGAATATCAGAACCATTCCGTTTTGACTGGATGATTGCCAGCCTGTTTCTTCCCTGCTGCTTTGCCAGGGTCTCTGCCTGTCGAGCAAGCAAAAAGGATTGATCCATGGGGTTTTTGACATGAACTATTGCCACCCCCAATGAAAAGGTAGGCGGACTTTTAATTTCTGTTCCGGCACAGGCAGCTTTCATCACCTTATGGAAAGACCTGTTAATTTCTTCCGCACAGGAAAGCATTGTATGGAGAGGTGTGTATCCCATCACATCATCTCCCCCGCTGTAGACCACCTTGCCGGAAAACTGTGCAAAAACGTTTCTAACCTCCCCGGCAAAACGATCAAGTTCTACAGAAAATTGCCGATGGTGGTTCACCTCTTTCATTTTACTCAAAGTCTGCCCCATATTGTCGCCATCCCCAACCAGCAGGCATACATAGGGCCCAGGCTCTCCAGCTTTCCGGTGCAACTGCTGTATATCCCTCTTCAGCCTCTCCCAGACCACCCCCTCCACGTTATCTCTGTGCTGCCCAGACTCCTCAGCGAAGGAGAGAGGGAGCAGTAATTCTGTCGGGAAGTTCTCAGAAAGGGGCAGTTTTTGTTTCTTTTGGGGTGACTTCACAGGTGCTCCGCCAAAAGGATACAGCCTCTCTGCCGAAGGGAGAGAAGAGATAATCGCAGCTGTGGAGGGATCTGAAACAGCCAGTTCTGCCAGTCTGTCCAGCAGCGGTTCCACCGCCAGCTGAGCAAAATTATCGAAATGGGGGGAATCTTCTCTTACGGGGCCGAACCGCTTGATCAATCCCATGGCATCAAGATGTTCCCCCTTTTTAAACAGATAAGATTGGGATTGATCTCCTCTGAGTACCGATTCTCTGATTCCATCCAGGCTGGATTTGGGTATTCCCGCACCATTCCAGGGTGCTGCTGAAAATTCACGCAAGGCCTTCCTTCCGGCAAGTAACCGCTCACAACGTTCCAGCGAGTCTGAATAATTATCTTTCAGGGGAGTCCAGGCAGCAAAAAACTCCCCGAAATCATCAAGCTGTTTTTCGAAAAGCTCTCTGTTGATATTCTGCTGATCCTTCCTGGGAATGGCATTTAGCGCACTCCGTGCCATGCTCTTCCAGCAGTCATCAAAGGCTTTTCGTGCCTCTTCAACCAGAGACCGTATTTCACCCTCATTCACTTCCCCTGTTCTGGCAAGAATCTTATTGGCGGTATTGAGTTCGGATTTTGGTTCCAGCTTACCCTTGTCCTCAATTCCTGGAAAAATAAGATCACAACCTGCGTCGGAAAGGTATTTCGCCACGGCCTTGGAGAGTTCTGAAAGGAGCCAGGAGCCATACCAGAGGTCGCGAAGTTTACGGGCGGAGGCAATAAACTCCTGCACTGGACCAACGGAAATGGAGAGCAGATACTGTTGTTTTTCTCTCATGATTTGGCCTCCTTTACTCCGAGTGCCTTAAAGAGGGCATCATAGGGGTTTTCACCTCTTTCCCGCTCTTTTTTTGCACCCTTCTGCAACCTGTGATTGCACCAGTTTCTCGGGTGTGCATCCTGTGGAATTGCTGAATGTAAAGATTGATTCTGAAACAGTTCCAGATCTGGGATTGTACTGTTGAGCAACAGGCAGACGTTTATATAATTATCTCCACTCAATCTAATAATTTTGAGTATCACGGGAGATGGCCAGCGCGTGCGCGTTTTCCCGCCAACAGGACGCACCTCAAAAGTCCCCTCTGGATCCCCCTTGTTGTCCTTGAATTTATACAGAACAGGCAAACCATAAGCGGCTCGGGGGAAGTATGGCTTTTCAAAGTGAGGTAAATGCTTGTCATATTTCTTTGTAAGAAGTCGAATCCCATCAGCATCTGCCCAGCTCGTTCTGCCAAATTTTTTCTCTTTTGCATCATCCTGACGGAAATTCTTATACTTTTCCAAATACTCTTTCCATATTTTTACAGGATCACTGCCATAGCCAGGAGAGAAAGCAAAACGTCCCTGTGCCAGTAATGGCACGGGAGATTGACCGAAGGCAGGAGAGTTGACAGAAGAACATTTCTCAACAAATTGCCCTATTGCCTCTCCGTCTGAAAATTCTTTCATCACCTCTTCACAGTAAAGAGAACCACAGCCCCGTGTTGTCCGCGCGCCAATACCACCGAAGAGAAGCCACAGTTTCACGCTCATCTCAACCTCCTTTTGCATCTCCTGTGGACAACGGATTTCCAATGAGAAAGAGCAGGATGTAATCAAGGTAAAGGATGGAATCAAAGTAGAGGAGTTTTTATCTTTCTGTCCCTGCAGGGGAAAAAGGACATAACCTGGGAAGTTTTTATAGTCCATCATCCCTTTCTCATCCCTTTCCAGCCTCTTATTGACACTATCAACTTCGGTAATGTTCAAGATAACAGAAGAGGCCTTCCCCTCATTAGAATCCAGGGTAACTGCTCCTCCCCAGATGGCAGCTTCACGCTGCATCAATTCTTCCGGGCTGTTCACCTGCTGCATTGTCCGCCACCAGAAACGCAATTGTCCTTTGACGGAAGGAGTTCGAATTGGATTTGTTTCATCTGGACAAAAACTTTTGACGCCGCCACCCATGACAGGTGTGAGAAGCTGAATTCGATACGGCAGGACAGATTTTTTCTCTCCTGCAAAGGAATTCGGGGCAGGAATTGGAGGGTGTTTTCGTGACATTTTCATCTCCTTGTATGTAATAACTCACCATTCGCGTAAACTGAAAAAATATTCGAAATTACTCAGCTTTCTGAAAAGGAGAGGCTGAATTCAAGTGACATCCACCCCAATTAGTTTCTCACATACGTCATAAGGTGTTTTGAAATTCAGGCATTTTTCGGGCCTGCGGTTAAACCTGTATCTCGCCTTAACAACTTTGTTTCACAGTGATGTCAGTCAGCTTCTGTCTCTTGGGAAAGTATTGCCGTAACAAGCATATCTGCGTCAACATTGACTGCCCCGAACTGTTTTTAAATTCACCAATACAAAGTGGAAATGGATTTATATTCGGAAAACCGCCTGTTTTGTTACCATTTGCACAAGAAAACATGGACATTTTTTGGGCGATCACGAGGGACAAGCAGGATGATAAAATTGATCTCATTGTGGAAACGTTCGTTGTGGGATGAGACGCCCAAATTGAACTTCACCTTGAACCAGGCCTGGAGAAGATTGACGTTGGAGAGGACCAGGGTCATACTAACGCTGCCATTCATGTTCCCTCCCGGTTGTTATGAAAAAGGCTTAACCCCGTTTACAGACCGGGACCTCCCATGACAGTATTTCTTTTTTCCCGTCTTCCGTCCTTCCCGTTTTAATTTTGATTAACTCTTTGTTCTTAAATGTTTTTTCCATGTATTTTCAAAAAGATTACCCCTGTTCTACAATATATTTACCAAAACCAAAGCTGGTTTTACCGCCCACATGGCACCATTCCCCCAGAACGAGATAGGGCCAGAACGGCTCAAAATTTCCGTTATATGTGATATGCCCCTGCAGTCCACTAAATTTCATCCACTGTTTCTGACGGGTGGAATATCTGTTCAATTCCTGCAGAGTGCAGTGGTCCTGATGAAGAGGGATATCCTGTGCCAGGGCGAGCAGTTCCTGCTTATACTTCGGTTCAATAACCGGTCCGTATCCATAAAATACGCCAAGGCTGTTCAGTCGACCGATAATCCTGGCAAACAAGGTGCTGAATGTTGGGGGGGTTAAAAGGATTCTGTCTGCGTTTTTGAGTCGCAACGGGGTTATAAAATGAAACCGCATCTGCTCGCAGCCTGTGTATTCTCTGGAAGCGCCAATAGCCTCACCGGTGAGCAACGCATTCTGCCCGCTACCGCCTGACTGTTGCGGAGGTACTGCTGAGGCAATGCTTAATACGGAAAATTTTCCCCGTCTTTTTCCCAGGCCCATTTCTCCACCGAGGTATTTAAGTGCGTCCAGACAGATGGGGAAGTAGTTGGCCGTATCTCCAATCAGATTCAACTCAAATGAAAATTCATGGCCGGGGATGTATTGACTGGTTGTTTCCAGTGGCGGTAAAAAAAAGTATGGATTGGGACCTGACTGGATTTGGCAGAAACGCTGGTAATAGTATGGTGAGATTTTCTTTAAGGCAAAGCCAAAACCGCCGTGAAGGACAGCACCTTTAAATTTCGGCAGAGGTATTTCTTCAGATGCTCTGCAGCAAATTCGATACTTGGCAAGGCTCAGGTTGCTGATATGCGCGTTGGAGTTTGACAATGAATTTTTACCTGGCTTCATGGAAAAGATCAGAAAAAAACAACACTGCATTCTCGTTAGTATTACTAAAATTTATGAAATCAGCCAGTGTTTTTTATTCTTCCTGTCAGAATGTAATTCATTGACGCAATGGTTTGTTTAAAGCGGGAGGAGTACAGGAAGTGAGCTGCCGGTATGATTTCGTCACTACAATTTGACCGAAAATTACCATGCACAGGTCCCAGAATTATTAAGAGCAGATATAACCGGGATTGGTCCTTCTTAAACGGGGGGAAGGCACAAATTAAGAGGAATTCTATTATAACTGGCAAAAGGGAGGAAAATTCCACACGTATCTGCCACGGCATGGCAAACACGCGGGAAAGGAGGAAAACGAGCCGGAGTGGCTTTTTATTCCTGACCGCAGAGACATTGCAGAACGTCTTGCGAGAGTGAATGAGAGGAAGTGAATTGGGACGGGCGGAGAACCTTGGCGCTGAACAATGGCAGCGAAATCACATTTTTTACTGACCAGAAAACGAAACTGCGTGGATATCTTTTTTGGCGATTACGAATGAGTAATAATTCGTGTTTATCCTCCGACAAAGCGAGGAACGAGACGTCGAGATATCAATCAATAAATGTTATGGCCGCATCTTTGGGCAGTGCCAGACCGACACTTACCTCCAAAGCCTTTAAAATTCCAGCTATAACAGGACACGACACATGGGGAATCATGTTCAGGCTCACATCCAATACCTGGGAATTAAGGGTTCCTGTTTCTCTGTCTTTAAAGAGTTCTGTCATTACATTCAACTCTTTTCCCCCCAGGATCTGATCAATTTTCTTCCAGTTCGGGCATTCAGTATCTAATCTGAAAGATGCCTTGTAATCCGTTAAGTCTTCAGCATGGACTATAGTGTTGAATCCACAAATACCAGCGGATATTTTTACGTTAACAGTTTTATGCATGACACATCTCTTCTTTATGTTTTTGTTGATGCTATCTGATTTGTCAGTCTCAGAGACAGTTCCACAGAGGGAAAAACTATATTTTCAGGTAAATGCCATTAAGATATGAGCTGTTTTTACTCCAGCGGCCAATGGAATCACCATCATTGAGGAGCATCAACAGCCGCTCCATACCGATGCCAAAGCCAACCCAGGTATCATGAATACCCCACTCATGATCCAGGGGATGCGGTCCCATGGCACCGGACGCAATTTCAACATCGTGAGGTCCGCCCACCATATCTACGGTGGTACCATACACTTCAGATTCTTCTAACTCGAACTTGAAAGACGAGAAACCGGCACTCTTCATCACCAGACTTCCCAACTCCCGCAGTCTCGTCTCACGCTCCTCCTCTGGCAACCCCATTTCTACAAGGTTGAGCATGGTAAACTCAGAAGAATGGCTGGCACCGTCACTCTCCTTTCTAAAACAGGAACCTATCTCGAAGAAGCGGATGGGACGCTGCTTCAACCGACTGAAATCCTGCATCAGACTATACAGACTCGGAGCCAGCATGGGCCGCAGACACTTCTTTTTATCTATCCAGAACACCTGTTTATGCAGAGGGTGGTCCATGGTAATAGTCATTTTCTCAAGAGCTTTTGCTGAAATCACTGTAGAAGTCTGCACCTTGACAAAACCCTCTGCAATAAGGCTGTCACTCACCCGGTTGCACAGCTCATCAAGTACGGTTCTTCCTCCTGCAGTCAGCAGCTTTTCAAGATCTGTTTTCGCCTCTTTGACGAGTTTTTTTTCAACATCCTGATACACTCTGTCTCTCTCAGCTGTAGAACTGAATTCACGCTGAAGCAGCTCGTCATCGCTGCCAAGTTGTTTCAGCCGTTGCTGCTGAGTTATACTCCAGACGGCACTCTTATCGTCACTCATAGTCGTTTTATCTCACAATTGTAAAGGGGGGCATCGAACAGCGTGTATTTCAAGAGATTCTGTACTTGAGAAGGCTTACCGCCATGGAGGCAACACCCAGTTCAAGCTTGTCATGGATCACCCGCGTATCAAGAAAACGAAAGCTTTCCGCAGTGATCCCGGGCGGCACACCGGGGATGACCAGGTAAGATGTCTCAGAAAGCTGGTTCTCACAGATCAACTGTGATTCCGGGGTGGCATCAACAATAAAAAGATAGTCTTCGGGCCTGGCCTCTTTATCCACACTGACCCTCGCCCGGCCAGTGCTGTCTGGATCCGCATGGAGAGTCTGGAGTAACTGACGGGCAGATTCTGCTTTACCTGTATCAGTATCATAAAGCACAACACTCCAGCCGAGTTGCAGCAACCGGGTTGCAGCATTACACCCCACCGGGCCACAGCCAATGACAAGTGCCTGGCGATCATTGTTCTGCCGGTTCATAAGGTGCAGGGCTGTAGCGTAAATTCTACCGGTAGCTTCGCTGTTATCAGCCAGGCGGCCACTTTTCATATCATAGCCGATAAAGCGATTGTCATCGGCCATGAAGATTCCATCCACACCCGCCTCAACAGTGTTGGCAAAACCAGTCACATCGGTTGTTTCTGAAACCTCTACGGAGAACCCGAGATACGCAAGGATAGCCGCCACCACATCTGAAAAATTTGAGATAATACCAAGGCCTGCTGTCACTGGTACAACGCCAATTTTATAGTCCGAAGCAAGCTCGCATACACAATCAGGATCTACCCCGCAACATACGCAGGCGATATCCAGCATGCTTCGTCCTGTACAGTCCACCAGATGTTTATCATAAGAGTGCAGCCTGGAATTGATACCGGAAATATCGGAGGAGGAGAGTCTTGTCATATCAACCTGAATTTTTTGTAATTTGAGCTATTTGCGACATGCATTTACGACGGTTCAGGTCAACCTCTTCAGACCTGTTCCCCTTATACACCAGGGTGGCAATCCAGCTGTCACGCTTGTTATCACTGGCGTTGAAATCAGTAATTGCAGTGTGCGCCCCGTAAAAATCTGTTTTCATCTGGAGGTTTTTCCTGTCGGCCAGAATGTGCTCACCCAGGATTTCTACATCGGAACCTGTAACCCTGATGTGTTCAAGAAGGCAAAATCCTCCTTTCACCCGGGGCTCTTTTATCCGACCCTTCACAAAGAGTTCGACCAGTAATTCAACCATATTCACCCCCGTTGCATGAAATACAGCAATCGGTGTCTGACTCGGAAAACGGGCATCAATCTCAAGAATTTTGAGTTCACCTGCGTGCAGGATAACCTCAAGGTCCATAATCCCGTGCAGGTTCAACGCTTCTGCAATGGTGCATATCTGATGTCGGAGTTTCTGCTCATTTTCGCGGGATAGCAGAGGGGGGGCCAGCACTCCGCAGCAGTCATAATCCTTATCCATGTAGAGCTCTGTTACAGGGAGTGCTGCATAGTTGCCCGGCCTGCCGATAACCTCAATGGAGTAGGACGGTCCCTCAAGATACTCTTCAACAACCGGGCTCCCGGAAAAATCTGCAAGCAGCGCTTCCACCCTCTCCCGGTTATCAACTCGTACAACACCTTTGCTCCCGCTGGAGTCATCGGGTTTAATGATAACGGGAACATTACAGTCAGGCCAGTTCTTTGCCCTGGGCAGCTTGAGCTTTTCAAAGAGGGCGTTAGAGCGGATTTTTGAGGATGAAATGCCATAGGCATCAAGATCGAAAACAACAGGAATACCAAGCTCATCACCCCAGCTGCTGATGAGCTTAAGAGTCGTAAGATCTTCCAGAGCGGGAAAAATCAGATGAATCTGACCACAGTCAGCAGGGAAGCTTCCCTGCTGGTTGAAATGGAACCTGACGAAACTGTCGCAGAGCTCTCCTGCAGGAAGATCACTGTTTTTATCGATGAGGAGGGTCTCAAAACCGGCAACTCTGGCAAGATAAAGTATTTCCAGCCCTTGAAGCTTACCGCCAACAACCGCTATGCGCATCTGCGGTTCTCCGAGGCGCTTTTTGCACCAGAACTTCTGCGCCGAGAATCCACCCATGTTTGATATTCCTCATGGCTTGCCATCTCCAGGCCTGCCTCCTTCAATATAGGAAGAATCTGCTCTATACTGCGTCGCGATTCCTCAATATCAAGACTGGCGTTAGCGACTCCTGCAAGCCCCCGGTCAGGCGGAACCACAGAAGTGACCACATTGGCCCCCGCAGCCAGCCGGACAGACAATCCTTTAAGACCATCAACATCCAGGCTTGCGGGAATAAGTACTTCCGGCATGAGAAGGCGCATGAGAGCGATAGTGAGAAATTCCTGATTCGCAGGGGAATTGTCAGCTGCGGGAAGAGTCACCCCTTTACTCTCAACAAACCGCATTGCCCGCACCTGATCAAAGCCCTCACGTTTCATGGCATATAAGGAGTCGATAATATCACTCGGACTTGATCCTGCTCCAAGCAGGATTCCTTCCTCCACCAGCATGCCGTGCTCTCGTGCCACGTTCTTGGCAAGCATCCGTTTTTCAAAGTCCTGTCCAGGCCGTAACTCCTTAAAAAGCACCCTGTTATACGTTTCCTGATAGCAGGCGAACCATTCCATACCCATCCGGGCAAGCTCTGTAAGCTGATTCAGCTCCATAACACCCGGTGAAAGCATGACGGGCAGTTCCGTCCGTTTCTTTACCTGTTCCGCAATTTCAGAAAACCTGGAAAGCCTTGAAGAACCACGGGCAAACATCCACGGATCTTCTCCCATGGTGAGATCAATCAGATGGACTCCGGATTGCTTCATTTCATCCGCTGCCGTGAGTATCTCCTCCATGGTCTTTCTATAGCGGCGAATCTCAGTATTGGTTCTGCGATACTGACAGAAGTGGCAGTCATTTCGACAGTGGGTTGAGAAGTAGAGAAAACCGTAGATAAAGACAGTGTTGCCAAAATATGCCGTCCTCGCCCTTCTTGCAGCAGCAAAGAGGTAATCAATTTCATCCTTTTTGCTTAAACTGAGCAGGAGTTCTACATCTTTCTTCCCCACATCATCATGGGCAGCAAGCCTGTCAATGATGTCGAAACTGAGACTGGTATTTTTTTTTGAAACAGTGAACATAGTAATTCAGCTTCTCCTTTGAAGAGTAACGCAATGACACCTTTATGGGGCAGACACCTTCCCACCCGGGGCGGAATGTGTAAGTGATGATCCCTGATGTCTTTGAAAACTCGTAGAACTGTACTTTTGCAGTTTCCATTCGGGGATTCGACAGGCGGAACAGGGTTTTAAAAACCATTTGTTGCGCAACCATCTTCCGGCCCGGCTGTTGCGTGAATTTTTTTGGTAAAATTCCTTGTTGCAGTGGGTGGTAATTTTGGCCTCTTCACCTCTTATTTCGATCGAACGAATCCCATGCAGGACACCTTTTCGAGATGGCCAGAGTTTTATCTTGTTGAGGACATTAAAGAGTTCGGCCCGTTTTCGATAAAATCTCTTTTTCACCTGCTTTCTCTGCGGAGCTTCCAAAATATGACCCCATTTTAAATCTTTGTAATAGAGTGGCGGAGGGCCCGGGAGTCGCACCCGGCTGCATGGATTTAGAGTCCATGTGATCACGTCCGATCCACCCTCCGTATTACATGCTTTACGTCTGCTTGCTGGAGATGTCCACACAAGCAGCAAGACTCAACTTTTGACTTAAGCATTATCTGTGCCAGATTACAGAAAATATTTCACTGTGAAGAAATCACCTGTAATTCGGGTGATTGAATCTTTTGTTGAGCCTCTTTCGGCTTGAATGGATTGTAAATTTTTTCAAAAATGTGATAAATTTTCAAATATCTTCTTTTTTTGTCTGGTCAGAACTTTCTTTTCCAAAGAGCAAGGGCTCCAGTCGAATATGGAGAAAATACGGTTCCCTTCATTCTTTCATAAGAGAGCGGACCAGGCGATGCGGATTCCCATTGCTGCAAGGGCGATAAAGAGCAACATTCGAAATTTCTGTTCCGACAGTTTTGATGACAGAAGAATCCCAAGTTTGCTGCCAACGATAACAGCGGGAAAGGAACACATCCAGATTTTCATCACGTCTGCCGTCAGCAGACCGGCAGAGGCCTTGGCCGCAACAATAAAAATCCCGGTAACAAGAAAACCCGCACTCAGTATTCCCTTTACAGCCCGTGCGTTACAGCCGCAGTATGCAACATAGGCAGCGAGCGGCGGACCGTTGAAACCAAAAGCCATGCCCAGGGAAGAGGAAAGGATACCCGTGATATACCCCCAGACCGGGTGAATAAGATGCTCTCCTGGTTTAGATTTTTCCAGGAAGAGTGAGTAGAGGGCATAGCAGGCAATAAAAATACCCATGCCGCCTTTCAAACCATTTTCCGGAATAAAGGGGAGAAAAAGTACTGAAAGGAGAATTCCCGGAAGAGCCCCGATAAGAATACCTTTGATGTAACGAAATTCTATATCGTGGCGAAAATCCCAGCCGACCTGGCAGTTGAGAGTGAGGACAATCAGAACGCAGCTCGGGACGGCGAGAGAGAAATCGATAAAAGAAGCAATAAGTGGCATTGCTACCATTGCGGCGCCGAAACCGGCAAGGCCATTTACAAATCCCCCGGTGAACCAGCCCAGCATGACGATGAGTATACTTGTCATTTTTCTAACCTGTATTCCTGAATTCAAGTGATAATTGCACAACCCATTACTTTTCTGATATTCACCCCGGTTAGTTTTTAAAATACTTCAAAGGTGTTTTGAAATTCAGGAATTTTCTGGGTCTGCTGTTACGTTTTCCTGTTGCCTGAGCAACTATTTCACAGTGCTGATAACCAGCTTCTTTTTTTGAGGGACGTTTTACCGTAACAAGCCAGTGGTCTTCTTCTTTTGTCCTCGCTGACTGGCAGAGGAAGACGCGCCAGGATCGTGTTCTCAAACGATACAACGGGGAAAACGCGAGGGAATCCCCGTTGTATCGTTCTGCGGAATCTGGCGTAACGGCTCACCCTGCAAGGGCGAATCACTTCGCCTTATTTTTGTGTACGAACTCTTTCATAAAGTCAGCGAGGTAGACGGCATCATCTTCGGTAACGCCATTATAAAGACTCGCCCTGAGATACTCTCCCACTCCAAAAGGTGTCAGGGTTCGCAACCCGACCATGCCTTTGTTCCAGCTTTCAATGAGAAACTCATTCGTTAATTTTTCGTTTCCCCCATCGATATTGAACGGAATATTCATCCGGCTTCTTAAGGCATGATTATCTACAGGAGTTCCATAAAAGCCGTTGGAGTTATCAATGACATCATAAAGAATTTTACTTTTGGCAATGGAGCGACGCTCATTTTCCACGACACCACCTTCGCGCTCAAGCCAATCCATGAGGAAACCAACGACTTCAATGTTGAAGGTCGCTGCGGTATTCCAGAGATTTTCTGCTTCTGCATTGATAGTATAATTAAAAACTCCAGGGCAAAGAGGAGACGCCTTATCCTCCCCGAGAAGGTCCTTGCGCACGATGGCCACGGTGAGTCCGGGATGACCAATATTTTTTGACGCACAGGCAAAGAGAACCCCGACATTGTTCCCGTGCCAGTTGACAGGCTTCGTTGTAAAGTCGGAGCTTGCATCAACGACGAGAGGAATATGTTTACGTGACTCAGGAAGTACAGGAAGTCTGAACAGTTCAATCCCATTTACAGTCTCATTGGAGCACATATATATATATTTGCTTTCCGGGTCGATATTCTCTTCAGTGAGTTCCGGGAAACTGGTGTACATCCCGGTTTCAGGGTCCCTTCCATCAATTTCGTTAATGGTGCAGTATTTTTCCGCTTCTCCAGCAGCTCTTTTTGTCCACGTACCATTCACAACATAGGTTGCGATGTCTGATTTGTCGTGGCAGAGGTTCAACGGTACCGCAGCAAATTGTCCGTGACCACCACCATGGGCGAAAAGGATCTCGTAGTCATCTGGTATGGCCATAATACGTCTCATAGAAGTAATGGCATGATCAAGTATGCTCAAAAACTCAGGCGACCGATGAGAGAGTGCCAGAGAGGTAAGTCCAGACTTTTGAAAACCTGCAGCAATCTCTTCCTCTACAGCCGTGGGTAAGGAGGTCGGTCCTGGGCTGAAGTTGATAAACTTTTCAGATGTACCAGGTGTCGTGAGGGAGCCAAGGAGGGCCGGGTGGACATTTTCAATATTTTTCATTTTCTTTTTCCGAATAATCTTTATGGGTAAAATCGGGCTCCATATTGAGTCCGGGTAATGATGAAGACAGCTCCTGGATTCAGGCAATAACTTCAACACATTTATATAAGGGAACCTTGAATATGAACGAAATCCAAGCTGTTTCAAGAGACCCATAAAAGGGATAACTTTTTCGCTTATAGAATTTCATCTAAAGCACTCTCAAATACTTTTTCAGGAATCTTTTGCATGTCACGGTGTGGCAATGGTTGTAAGAATTCAGCTTTTTTCTCTTGTTCCGGGAAAACCATTTGATTTATAAACTCATCGGTAAAACCACTATGGGTTGACAGTTCAATATATTGGGTACAGGCTTTAATGTGAGTAACAATACTGCGGGCATCTTTTTCGGTGGCATATCGTATGACTCCACACCCCGCAGCGTTACCAAGAACACGTATTACATGTTCCATCTGAGCTGGAACAAGACCTGCACGAACAGCACTTTCTGGATTCAGAGCATTTCCAAATCCTCCGGCAAGAAATAAGTTCGCAATTTCCTCAGGTGCTATACCAGACTCCTGCAGCAGCGTCTCTATTCCCGCCCGCACGGCAGCTTTTGCAAGCTGAATCTTTCTAATATCGCCCTGACTGAGAAAAACATCGCTCGTTATCGAGAACAGTGCCTGTCCATTTTCACCCCTGGAGATGAAATCTGATAATTCCCCTCCTCCTTCAAGCCTGCCGCCTGCATCAAGATCACCACTTTTTAAAAGGAGTGAGATACAGTCAATAACGGCGGAACCACACAGACCTGCAGGTTTCTCTTTATCAATTGTTGTATATGAAAAACCATCTTTAGTTTTAAAAATGGTGTCAATTGCACCGGGTTGTGCAACCATTCCACAGGAGAGCGTGGCACCTTCGAAACAGGGTCCTGCTGCTGTTGAACAGGCAGAGTATGTATTCTTCCCATCACCCAGTACAATTTCTGCATTTGTGCCAAAATCAACAAGTATAAAAGGCTCTTTTTGTTTATGTGCATCAGCAGCTAAAAGAGATGCAACTATATCTCCACCTACATATGCAGATATTCCGGGCATAAGATATACAGAGGCCTGGGAATCTATTTTCAGTTCACTGGCATGGCACTCAAGGGAGTCAAGGGTAACAGGTATAAAAGGTGCTTTGCCGATGTGCTCAGCGGGGAAACCACAGAGGAAGTGAATCATGCTGGTATTGCCGGTAATGGCAATGACAGTGGGGTCAGCAGCTTCCATGCCCCGGGCAGACAGCATCGATATAAGGGTATCTTTAATCCGGTTTATCTGCCTGACGATTGTGGCTTGAATTTGTGCGATACCGTCAGCTCCTCCACCTGTGCTGTGTTCGATACGAGAGATAACATCGGCACCAAATACTCCCTGATCATTTTGTTCACCATAGACCTCAAGTACGGCCTCTGATGTAAGATCCATAATCATGGCTGCCACAGTAGTGGTCCCTATATCGACAGCAAGAAGTGTATGCTGACAGTTTGTACGAAACCCGCAAACGATCCCTTCTTTGAGAAGAGCATATCCTGTTTCGTTTGACCGCAGGAAAGAGGGTAAACCAGCCTGTTGCTCCAGGGTGAGTTGATACGAGCGGGCACTGCATGATTCCAGCAGATTCTGCACATCCGTTTTCTGATTTTCAATCGTCGATTTCTTTATTGCAAATTCTTTAAGCTCAATCAAAGGCAAGAAATCGTAGCTGGTATTGGCAAATGCTGTGAGTACTTTAGTTTTCGCCTGCGGTGGTATGGAGAGACAAAGACTCTTTTGAGCCAGGGTGTAGCAGGCCAGGCGCAAACCGCTCTCAATGGCGGCGGGAGCCAGGCGTTTACACTCTTCAGCAGTAGGGATGGTATCTGTATATATTAAACATTTCCCACAGGTTCCAGAACCTCCACAGGGCAGCTCAAGGAGTTGATGCTCCCGTAAGACTTTACTGATCGGCACACCCGCTTCAGCCTCGATCAGATATTCGCCCTTGTCATTGGTAACTTTGATTTCAACAAGCATTGGATGATAACCTCTCGGTGACTATGGTCCCCTCTCCCGTCAGTCGGGCTGTATAACCGGGGTGGATATGCAAAAAAAGATCAGTATTCTTACCGCCTTGAAGCAGTGCCCGCAGGTAATTGTCCGACCCTGCACATTCTGAGAAGGGAAGTTCCGCTTCCTTTGCAAAACAACGCGCTTCATCTTCAAAAAAGCCAGAGGGCTTCTCGGCCCTCACTTCCATTTCAGCAATTTGTGGCCACCTGATGAGCCTGACTGTCTGATAATGCTTGAGCCAGCCGAGCTGTTCCTGCATCAGGTAGTGAGCGTTATCTTCTCCGTATTTCTCTAAATACTCGTTGTATTTGGCTTCCTTGTTGCGCAGCAACTCTGAATGGGCATAACAGACCCATCCGGGAGTCTGCCAGTATGTCTGGCCATTTAAAGAAAAATCACTGGCGGCATCCTGTGTGATACCAAGCAGGAGAGGAATACAGTCGTGTACCCTGGGCAGGACCAGGGTTGCCTTTGTGCTGTGAATCTCTGTCAACCCCTGACCGCATAAACCATAGCCCAGCAAAATGGTGAATTCATCCTGCCTTCTGGCCTCCTGCTCAAGGACAAAATCCTGTATGGTCTCACGGAGTTTATCGGGACGCTCATGGAGTCCCTGTTCCATAAAATACGCGACCGGAGGAGTTTCCATCTGTGAGGCGATCAGCTCTATTTCATGCCGAAACACCTCACAGGAAACAATTATGGTATTATTCTGAGAATTCACGTGGGTGCCTTCAGGCTGCTTTCATGAGTTCCAGCGCCTTTTCAGCCGCCATGGTAGCGTCGGGGGCGTAACCGTCAGCGCCAATAGCATCACAGTATGCCTGATTTACAGGGGCACCACCCACCATAATCTTCGCTTTGCCAGCCAGTGGACTTTCGGCAAGCAGGCTGACCACGTCTTTCATGTGTACCATTGTGGTAGTGAGAAGCGCTGCACAGGCGATAATATCAGCGTTATGTTCTATTGCTGCTTCAATGTACTTTTCCGGAGGAACATTGTTGCCGAGATTAATAACCTTAAGACCCTTACTCTCCATCATCATGGCAACCAGGTTTTTGCCGATATCATGCAGGTCATCCTTTATCGTGCCAATGACAACGGTTCCCCTGTCGGCAGCATCAGAAGCACTCAGTAAAGGACGAAGGACATCGGTTCCTGCACCCATGGCCCGGGCGGCAATCAGTACCTCGGGAATAAAGATATCGTTATTTTTAAAACGCTCACCGATGACGTCCATACCAGGCATAAGGCCGTTATCAAGGACGTCTTGAGGCGTCATTCCTTCATCCAGCGCCTTTTGGACCAGCGCGGCGGTTTCAGCACTCTTTCCTTTTTGCAGCATTTCAGACATCTCAGTTAATACACTCATGATCATTGCTCCTTTATAGAGATATTAATTTCTGTTTCAACAGTGTTTGCCTGATCTCTGTCCCTGTCCCGGTATTGCAAATAACCGTAAGCGGTGCAGGAGCAGCTTCAGTTTTTCTTTTCTCAAACCCCTTGCCGGTGTCAGAGATAAATACAAAGCCGTTTTCTTCGGGCAGGTACCCCTTCACCCTGAGGATATCGGCATTTTTAGTTAAGGCATCCAGCAGATTATTGATTCCGGAAGGGGCAGCCTTAATGGCAAAGCTGTCCGGTCTGTTTTCAAAGGTGTTAAAACCTAACGAGTCGTTTACCTTTTCCAGCTTTTCACTCTGAAGGCCACCGGACATATCCAGGCAGTTCAGGGCCTCATTACAATCCAGATCGTGCTCATAGATCGGTGCCCCAATGTTCAGAGAACGGACGTAAGCACGGGCAGCATCCAAATCTGCCTTGTCACTTATATCGGCCTTGGTAAGAAGAATGACATCTGCCGCCTTCACCTGCCGGGGAATTACCTGCAGTACATGCGAAAGTTTCAAGCTCTTTATCGGATCAAAAAGACTCAGCACCACCGGTTCTTCAAAATCATCCCCGAGCCTGGCCATCCACATAAGTGAACGCATGCCGGCAGGATCAGACATTCCCGATGCTTCGATGATCAGCAGCTCGGCATCGGTATCTGCCATGGCGATAAGTGCCTTGACAAAGGATTCTTTCAAGCAGGAGCAGAAGACAGAACCACCTGATAATTCCACCAGTCGATCCCTGACCCCACTTTTTTCGATATCAGAAATATCAAGAAGAGTAGAGTCCACAGGTACTTCCCCAAAATCATTGAGAATAACTGCCAGCTTCAGATGCTGGTACCGCTTCAGGAGCAGACTGAGAAAACTGGTTTTTCCGCTGCCCAGGAAACCGGAAAGTATGATGAGTTTCTTTTTCATTTTTTATTTCTTCGCTGCCAGAATTTCTTCTTTTAAGATATCCACCGGAGGAATGAGTGAGACATGGCGAATCTCACCATTGACCAGGATGGACGGCATATTTTTCAGACCAACTTTGTTGGCAAAGGCGAGGGTTTCTTTGTACATGATGGAGCGTTCAACCACCTTCACGTCAATGCCAATATCCTTTGCCGCATCGTTGGCTGCTGCAACCATGTAACCACAGGCTGCACAGGTCTTGGAATCGATGGTAACCACTTCAACGAGGACGTGGTCGAGGTTGTCATAGTCTGGCAGTTCAATCTCTGGAAGGTCATCAATGGCAACGTAATTCTCAAGGGCAATTTTAACCGCCTCAGGATTATGAACCGCCTGACCGACAGCGATGAGGTTCTCTGCCGGTGCATCAAAAGGCACATCACAGCCTGGTGCGAGGATGAAATTTTTCTTGCCGAGGTTATCCATCAACACGAGGGCCGCTTTCTGATTATCCTGCTGGGTACCAAGCAGCATATCAATGGTAAGCTGCATGTTTCCAGACATGGTGATGTCGTACTTGTCGGTAATTTTCTTAGCTTCTACAATGTCAACGTTCTCATCGATGGCAATACAGCCCGGTTTGGTCTTACACATCGGCTCCATGTTTTTGGTGGCATCACCGCAAACAAAAAACGAAGAAGGCATATTGATCTCTTTCATGGCAGCAAAGAAGGTACTGAAGGGTTCAGCCAGGAAGGTCTCGAACATCTCCGGGGAAATCTGGGAAACCAGCGGATCAACCGCTGCAATAATATCGCAACCCGCTTCAACGTACATTTTAGCCAGTTCCCTGACCTGCACTTCACAGTAGTTGATCAGCTCTTTTACTTTATCTTCACTGTCATACATATCCATGAAGATGCTGGTTCCGCGAAGGTGGGAAGCCAGAGTAAACGGACCGCAAACCAGACCGTACATGGCAATATTCGGTCTTGCTTCCTTAAAGCGTTTCATAGCCTCTACAATGAGAGGAATACGGCCATCGGTCTCTTTGAGTACCTGGGTGGGTATTTCAAACTCCACACTGAGGGGATGGCTTGAGACAGTGGGGGGGCTGTTCTTATACCAGGTGAGTTCACAGCCGAGAATCTCAGCTTCAACCTGCAGGTCAAATATGGCTGGCATGCCATCAGGCGTATACTGCTTTTCGGCTTCAATCAGGCACTCGTAGAGTTTATCTGCACTTTTGAACAGTTCTTCGGCGGTATAGCCTTTTAAGTTCGCAATTTGTGCACCCGTGTATGGCACCCATGGAGTTCTTTCGACTGTCTTTCCTTCAAGTACATCAAATATAAGTTGCTTACCGCGCATGTTACTCACTCCTGTATCAGGTGCAAAAGATCGTTAAATACACCTGCTAATAATTTTAACTCTCTACAGAGCAAGAGCAGATGTCTGCTCTCACCTATAAAATAATTCTCTATCTACTGCATTTGCTTGAAAGGCATCGCATCCCTGATAGAGCAGATTTGAACGCGACATCTGCCGAAGTCTTTGAGCAACTGCCATGAAGGGCACCTGAAAAATAAGGAACAGGAACCCTTCATTTTTTCTTTCAACCAGTACTCTGCAAAAAATTCTTTGCAGAGTATCAAGGTGAAGAGATTGTGAACAAGGGGCGGTCTACTGTACGTAGCGGACCGCCTGGTTTGTTGGATAGAAACAAAGGGGTTTCAGGTCTTCTTCCAGGTCCCTGCCATGGCCGGAACACCTGATTACCGAGAGTTCTATTTTCTCTTGTTCATCTCTTCAGCTTCAGCCGTTGCATCTTCAACAATGGTGCGCAGAGCAGACGTTGCTTCAGCTGTCAGCGGCTGTGGTTTATGGTTGGCGAGAATATCAGCAGCTTTTTCAGCAGCTCTCTCAGCCATGCTTTTTCCACCTTTGGCCAACCAGCCCTGATAGTTGTTCCGGTCAATAATGTGCGGGGCGGAAGGTAAGGTTCGCATGTATTTCATAGTGTGTTCCTGCATCAGATGATCTCCGCCGATACCTACCGACTTGATCGATTCCAGTGCAAGGGTCTCATCACTTACGTGAATTCCCTGCATAACCTTTCTTACCATCTTAAAAATATCATTATCCAACACCAATTGGGCGTAGCTGAAAATGAGTCCCGAGTCCAACATCCCGGCACCATATATCAGGTTCGAGCCACTATTGGCGGCACACATTGCAGTAAGCGTCTTTTCATGACCTGCCTGTGCGTCTGGTATTTTTGAATCCGTCTATCCACCTGCCGAGAAACTCGGCAGCATATACTTTTGAGCCATGACGGGAGCGGCCGCATTAAGCATACCGCACTCAGGTGAACCAACAGGGGTTCCCATCAGCTTGAGATCAAACATAAGAGAAGAACATCCGTAAATTACCGGTGCTCCCTTGCAGGTGAGCTGATGAAGCACAATACCTGCAAGAATCTCACAGTTGTGTACCACAAGAGAACCGGCCAGAGTGATCGGACCAGATGCCCCTGCCATAACCATGGAAATAAGGTTACATGGGACGCCTGCTCTTGCAGCGGTCATAATGCCGGTGCAGCAGGGTTCATCAAGGCTGAGCGGGCTTGTAGGGGAGCAGTTAATTGTACAGATGGGCCTCTCCCGAAGCGCATCTTCTCCACCTGCGATGGCCTGGGCCATTTTGATGATCTTGCCTGCACGCCAGCCATTTCCGGGGCCGTACACCGTATGTTTGGAAGTGTTTGCAAAGACGATCTCAGCTTCCCAGACAGGTGCCACATACTCTGGAGCATCTCCTGCGGTCAGTGAGCGTTCACAGACATTTACTTCCTCCATGGCGTCTGCGAGACGAGCGGCCTGGCCTACATCATGAAGTTTAGAAGAGCGGACAGTACCGTCCGTGTCCATGACACTTACACCCTGACCGAAGGTACAGAAGTTGACACGCTTACCTCCCAGAAACACATCATTTTTGGGATCGCGTCCGTACTGAACAATATTCGGCGGTGCCGAACGGATACAATCCTCTACAAGATATGCCGGGAATTTAACGGTTTTCGTTTTCCGGTCAACAATTGCGCCAGCCCCATCAAGGATATCCAGAGCTTCGTCGTCACCAACGTGCAGCCCTGTCGTCCTCATAATCTCGAGGGTAGCCAGGTGAATCCTCTCGAATTCATCATCTCCGATTACCGAAAAGCCAAAGCCCGCGGTATTGGCAATCTCGGAGAATATCGATCTTGATTCCATCGTATTACCTACTATTTTGGGTTATGGGTTGAACGACAGACTCCCTGCCGCGTTGAAAAACTTTATGAAACTCAGTCGGATGAACGTCTGTCCGAAACAAATTTATTATGCTTTCTCTCTCACACTTACCGGCACTGCAGCAACCTCAGAACCTTCCGGCTCAGCGAAGCTCACTTTATAAACAAGAGCAGCAGATTTTTGCCCATGGGCAGCTTTCAGATCTTTGATGAAGAAGTATCCGGCAGCGAACATAATAAACATCAGAGGAAATGCCGTGAGTACAGCTACAGCCTGCAATGGCTTGAGCCCACCGACAAACATAAGGCTGATTGCCGCTCCACCGTTGATGACAGACCAGAACATGCGGTTCCACCTGGCGGGCTCTCTGCCTACGGGCAGTTCTCTGGTAGAAATCGTTGCAAGAACATAGGAGGCAGAATCAAGAGTCGTTGTACAAAAAATGAACATAAGAACAATGAACAGCGGCATCATTATGTGACCTGCAGGCAGCATGGAAATCAGGGAGGCTATAGTCTTTGCGGGACCGCTGGCCTCCATCATTGTGGTCATGGAAACGTCACCGAACAGTTCCACGTGGAGACCGTAGCCGCCAAATACTCCGAAAAACACTGCACATCCGATTGGTCCCCAAACGAGCGGGGCAATGGCCATTTCTCTCAGGGTTCTGCCCTTTGAAATTTTCGCAAGGAAGACACCAACAAAAGGCGCGGCACCAAGCCACCATGCCCAGAAGAAAATCGTCCACCCCTGAGGCCAGCCACCACCTCCGATGGGATCAGTGTTAAGTGCCATCCGGATACAATTTTGAAAGATCAGGCCGATACTGTTGGTGAAGGTGTTAAGGATAAAGGAGGTGGGGCCTGCAAAAAGCACAAATCCCATGGCAACAACGGCAATAATAAGGTTGATATTACTCAGTCGTTTTATTCCCTTATCCAGGCCGAAATAGCAGGAAGCACAGAACATACAGGTCCAGATAGCGACCACAGAGACATCCATGGAGAATCCTGGTTCGGTTCCCATAAATTTAGCGATGGTGGCCGACAGCATGGGGGTTCCAAGGCCGAGCACTGTTACTACGTTACCGAGGATTGCAACCATGACGAGCAGGTCAACAACGGTACCAAGCCAGGTATATCTGCCCAGATGGCCTTCAAAGGCTGAGCCGATACTGAGACGTTTACTTTTTCTGTTATAATAAGAATATGCAATGGGCACCGCGAAGATACAGGTGATTGCCCAGGGGACAATACCCCAGTGATAGATTCCGTAGGCAGCAGCCCATTCCCTTGCCTTAACAGTACCGGCTTCAAGATCAAAAGGAGGAGCTGCCAGATAATATGTAGGCTCAATAAATGACCAGTAGATCAGTCCGGTACCGATACCACAGCAAAAAAGCATGGCAATCCAGGAGATATTACTGAACTCAGGCCGATCATCTTTCCCGCCCAGGCGGACATCTTTATAGGGACCAAAAACCAGCCAGAGAAGAAAGATTACGGAGGCCACCCCAAAGACAAGGAACATCCATCCCAATGGACCGGTAAAAAACTTTCTTATGTTTGTCAGTGTTTCCAGAGCCTGATCCTGATACATAACTATCGGAATGCAGGTCAACAGTGTTACGACCAAAGCTGAAATAAACAGCGTCGGTTCGACTTTAAGCGGCATCTTTTTGTGCATCGAATTCATCTTTTCCTCCTTTAACTGCTTTTTATGGAACACCCCAGATCAACATCCGGAGCGACTCTCCTGGCAAATGCCACCAGCTCTTGCTCTACTGCTGGATCCAGCATGGAATCCGGAGCTTCAGACAGCATTGCTTTATAAATAGAGGAGGCCCGGACAGCGGCATCCATTTTGCCCTTCTCTTCCCATTTTTCGTAATGATCCCAACTCGAGACCAGCGGCTGCCAGTTATCCCGGCAGTGCATCAGAGTGTCAGGGTGATAGAGAAAGTTTCCACCTGGGCCTGTCTGTTCAATCGCTTCAGTGGCCAGATCCCCATTTACCCCCTCAAACCCTTTCATAATAGTGAGAACCCTCGAAATCATTTCCTGATCAAGGATAAATTTCTCATAGGAGTTGGTCATTATTGAATCGAGCACCCCAAGGCACTCATTGATTATGGAAACCCCGCTCATCATGCATAAAGACAGATTTTGCATGGTTTCTAAACCGGCCTGAACATCCACAACTTTGGCGTCGGTAAGCCCTGCCATGGTCCGTGTGGGCAACCTGTAGAGATCTCTTGCAAGCTGTACATTGGCGATATTAATGAGATTGGACTCGGGTGATCCTGTGACGTACTGACCAGACTTCATGTCAGGGACTGCCGATGCGGGAGCATAGATAAACGGTGTCCCGGGGTTCACAAGCTGGGTAAGCACAAGCCCGGCAAGTATTTCAGCATTTTGCAGAACACACGTTCCCCTGAGACTCATTGGTGCTGAGACTCCTGCCATGGCACATGATAAAACAGCTACAGGTTGCCTGTGTTCGGCATAGGTCATGAGTGTCTCAAGCTCAACCTCTCTGAAAACCAGCGGGCTTAAAGGGTTGATGCTTACATATATTGCCGCATGATCTTCGAGGAAGCCTGGCTGCCCTTCAGCTATCTCTACCATGCGAAACATTGTTTCAACCTCCTGTCTGCTACCCGGGTTGGAACGAAGGGGTTTATCTGTATTCTTCAGGGTTTCAAACAGTATGCGAAGATAGGCCGTTTTACCGTCCACATCAGATGGTACGACGGGGATCCCTCCATTAATGGAGCAGACATCACTTGCCTGGGACAGCTTGATAAAATTGACAAGATCATCGATACCACCAATCCTGCGCCCCCGATCAAGACTCTGGGCATAAATGCAACCGTTACAGGGTTCGACAAGAGTATGAGCCTGCCCTTCCCCGATGGTAACGGACTGATCACCATTACGGCCGTGGAGCATAAATGCTGAAGGAGCAGATTCAATTGATGTCTCAATCAAATTCCTGTTGATCCTGACTCGACTTCCCTCAACAGCAGCCCCTCTCGCTTTAAATACGTTGAGAGCAGATTCAGACTGAAACTCCACACCAACGGTTTCCAGAACCTTGACGGCAGCTTCATGAATCTCTTCGAGTTCATGCTTGTCCTGCATTTGAATAAACCGCGATGAAACCATTTTCTCTCCTTCAAATTGTATCTTGCCTGTGAGTCTTGATATCCATGTACTGTCCCCTCTACTGCAAAGGCTGTGCCATAAAGTGAACGAAACCAAAATATCTGATCAAGAAGAGATTAATACCATGCAGAAACAACATTTAAAGGGATGTGGAGAACTGCCTGCTGAAGCGTACGGTCAGGCGGAGATAACGAGAAGTATAATTGAAATTCTCTCACATAATTGAAATTTTATCACAAAGAAAAGGATCCGCTATGAGATCTATTAAAATGTATAAACAGTGGTTTATGAGACTACCACAGCTGGCAGGACTCTCCTGGACAGAGCTGCACGAACAAATATACAAATTGAAAAATAGTTACATTTTTGATTTTATTTTAGCCGCAGGAAAACAAGTAAGCTTCCAAAAATGTGACGAAATTTTAATTTTGCATTCAGCACTTTTAAGGCGTCTAAAAGATATTTATTTCCTGGAGTGAGGTTGACTCTAAGCCTGGGTTGGCAAAAGAGAGGCGGGTTGAACCCGGTACTAAAGGAGGAAAGAAGGGAGACGGGAGACGGGAAAATGCAAATGGTATAAGGGAACTGTGGCTCTTTCTTTCAACATCAGGTCAGCGTTGAAGCATCAACATCCGTTGATGACAGTACAGGAGTTACTCGTCAGATAATTTTTTCAACTGGTAACGAAAGGTGTGGTGTTTAAGACCCAGCAATTTGGCAGCCTGGGTTTCATTCCCTTTAGCCATTTCCATAGCTTTTTTGAAATAGAACCTGTCCAGGGAGAGGCGAATCTCTGTCAGGTTGATCCCTGTCGGAGGGAGGGGCGGAAATCTCGTGTCGTCAACATCTTCATTGACGTGTCCCCGCTCAATTTTTTCAAGATCCAGATCTTCAGGTGTCAACAATGAACCCCTGGCTGTGAGCACTCCACGCTCCATCATATTTTTAAGTTCCCGAACATTTCCACTCCAGGTATAGAGCTTCAGGAGTTCTATTGCCCGCTCACTGATCCCTGTGAGGCCTTTATCAAATTTGTCATTAAAAAGCTGGAAAAAATATCTGCCCAGCAAGACTGTATCTTCCTGCCGCTCGTTGAGTGACGGAACGTTAATTTTGATAACGCCCAGCCGGAAATAGAGATCTTTCCTGAAGTCATTGCTGGAGATCATCTCGTCCAGATCTTTATTGGTGGCCGAGATAACCCGTGTTTTTATCATCAGTTTTTCTGTGCCACCCACCTTGTAAAATTCTCCGTTTTCCATGAACCGGAGGAGCTTGGCCTGTGCTGAAAGATCCAGATCTCCAACTTCATCGAGAAAGAGGGACCCCCCGTCAGCCGCTTCGATGAGTCCCCTTTTACCCGTTACAGATGCACCGGAAAATGCTCCAGGCTCATATCCAAACAGTTCACTTTCTATTAAATCTTTTGGGATTGCAGCACAGTTGACAGTAACCAGAGGCCCCTTGAAATTGGGACTTTTGTGATGAATAGTGGACGCGATCAGCTCCTTGCCGGTACCTGTGTCTCCAAGGATCAGGATGGGGGTGTCCGGGCTTTTGGCTACCATGTCGATATACTCCATGATGTCATGGATGGCACGACTCTCTCCGATAAAACAGGGCAGGTTTTCCCTGATTTGCTTTTCCTGGAGTAGAGCTATCTCTTTTCTCAACCGAATCGTCTCAAGGGCATTGGAGATTGACAAGTTGAGAGCATCCATGTGAATCGGCTTGACAATGTAATCGTAAGCCCCTTTTTTCATACAGGAGATAACCAGCTTAATATCTTCGTATGCTGTTATCATAATGACCAGAACATTACTTTTCAGGGCTTTGAATCTGGGAAGAGCTTCACTCCCTTTCAGTCCGGGCAGCTCGATGTCCAGCAAAATTAAATCTGGAAGAGTCTCAGTAAAAGCATCAAGTGCATCCTCAGCTGTTTCAAAAGCCAAAACAGTGTAGTCATCTTCAAGGTCAGAGGTTATCCCCTCCCTTATGACTGATTCATCGTCCACAATAAAAATCGTATAATCTATCATGATTGCCTGGTTGGTGGGGGTTGCTGGCGACAGTTGCTGTTTTGACAGAGGGGAAGCTCAATGACGAAACGGGCACCGCCTTCTGAACTTTTTTTTACGTTTATCCTGCCGTTATGATCGGTAATGATCCTGTTGCAGAGAGCGAGACCGATACCCGTTGAGTAATTTTTAGTCGTATAAAAAGGTTCAAATATATTTTCCATGATATCTACAGGCACTCCAGGTCCGGTGTCCTCTATAAAGATCTGGACATGATCCTTGTCTGAAGATGTCGAAATTCTAATATATTTAGGGTCTTTTTGACCATCCATGGCATCGACACTGTTATTAATCATGTTAAGCACCACTTCTTCAACAAGGTTATGTTCAGCATCACAGAGAGGCAACTTCTCACTTAAATTTGCAGTAAGAGTTACACCATATTTTTTCATGCTCATTTCTGCTAATTTGGCAGCTTCCATCACCGGTTTATTGATATCTATTTTTACGAATTTTGGTTCGATGGGTTTTGCAAAATCAATGACCCGTTTAACGACTGACTCCATTTTTTCAGAAGCAGCCCGGATACCTTCTATTGCCGGACCTATCTTGTGATATTTTTCCGGGTTGGCAAGGCCCTTTTCTATGGAATGAAGGTATATATTGATACCAGACAGCGGATTTCGCACTTCGTGGCCTATCCCGGCGGAAATTCTGCCAAGGGTTGCCATTTTATCACGGACGGTGAGCAGATGTTCAAGTTCCCGTGCCCTGGTTCGGTCAATAGTGGTGAGGAGAAATGCACTATCGTCCCGGTAGTTAATAGGAGTGATGAGGGTGGTAACCCATTTAAGGTTTTCTTTGGTTCGCTTTTTTAGTGAGGTATAAAATTTGTAATCCAGTTCCTGTTTATCCGGTTTTCCATTCAGAATACTCTCAAAGAAGTTTTCTACACTCTCTTTGTACTCAGCGTGAATGTGATCATAGGTAACAGTTGGACCAAGGTTGATCGCTCCCGCCAGCTGAACCTTTTTTGTATTGCGATAGACGACCCGCCCGTTCTGGATAATAGTGATCCCGTTGGGAGAATTTTCAACAATATCCCGTAAATTTTTTTCGCTCCGAGCCAGAACCTGTTCCTCCTGCTTTCTCTGGAGGCAACGCCATAATCCCTGAGTAAGAAGATTGAGTTGACGCAGATCTGAGGTATCATAATTCTCGGACTTGTTCCCCACTCCAGCGACAACAACGATCTGGTCCCCTTTGAATATGGGCACGTTCATATATCGAATCAAGGTCTTTCGACACTCTTCAGGCAACCCCTTCATTGCAGGATTGGATTTCGGATAACAATTGGAGATAACAGGTTCTTTTTTGAGAACCGCTTTGCCCCATAATCCCCGGGTTTCAGCGGGAAATCCGGTGGTGGTGGCAGTGACTGGCTGTTTCTGAGAAGCCGAACCTCCGGACCTGACGGAGTAGATCATGCCCGCCTGGTCATCAAAAGCAAGATATCCGAACTGACTCTTGGTCAACTGAATCATCTGCTCAAAGGCAAACTCAATGATCTCTTGAATAGAGTCGTTTGGCCTTTCATTGAGCTGAAGCAGAGCATCCATACGCATTTCATTGAATCTGAGCTCTTCCGTTCGATGCCGAACCTTGCGCTGCAGAGTTCGGTTCCATGTTATCACCGTACCAATAAGTACAGAGACAATCATAAAAACGAGAGAAACAAACAACCAGAACGTGTGGTTTTTGTAAAACGGGGGAGCTTCCAGATGCAACCATTTGGAGTAGATAGCCTTATGCTCAGCCTCACTGATATCAGCAAGTGTTTTGTCTATAATTGAGGCAAAAAGTGGCCAGTCATTTCGAATTGCAATGCCGAGATCAAGTTCAAAGCCGGTGTCACCGGCCAGGTGCAAATTGGTGATTTTTTCTTTCTCAATACCATAGAGAGCGCCAGGTATTTCGGTGATCAGGGCGTCCAGTTCACCAAAGGAAACCCTGGTGAGTCCTTCCTTATTGGTCCCTACGTCTACAATTGTAAGTGCAGGGTAGGATTCACGGACAAAAGCCCCAACTGCGTAGTCCCTTGGTACGCCAATACGCATTCCGACCATCTGTTTCAGGGAGAGTTGCTGCTTCATCTCTTTTCTGACAATAATGGTAGTATTGATATGTAAATAGGGGTTCGACCAGATCATAAATTTACGTCGGTCTGGTGTCGCCTGAACTGCGGGGATAACATCAATTTCTTTACTTTTTGCTCTGGCCAGAGTTTCGCTCCATGAACGATTTCGGACAATCTTGAATTTGATCCCCAGTCGCTTTTCAATAAGCCCTATGTAATCGGCCGCCAGACCACTGTATTCTCCGTTTTCATCAAAAAACTCAATTGGTTCCCAGGCAGGATCTCCACTTAAGCGGATTTCATCTGTATGCTCCAATAACCAGGCTCTTTCCTCAGGAGTGAGGTGCAGATCGGTCCCGGCTTCCACTGTCAGCGGTGCACAGGCCAGAGCAACCCAGATAAGGCAGACAATAAACCAGACTCTGCCAACGATGATTTTTGATGATGGCGACATAGGTAGAGATAATATCATACTGTTTTGGTTCAGCGTGAATTGGAGAATCCCTCAGACAAAGATTACTGGGACACTGAATCGTTCTAAGAGTAGAATTTCATGTGAAATCTTTACTGCAAAATGTATCGCACTTATTATACCAATGGCCATCAAACAGGGCGCTTGATGGCCATTGGAGTAAATCACCATGTAGTGGTCCCCGTTTTCACGGGGAACACTGCTCTCTGTTTTACTCAACCCTGGTGGTGACTTCATCTACCAGGTACATGATCGACATATAAGGAATGCCGAGTTGCTCTGTACAGCCGATCTCACAGGTGCGGCTGTTTGAATATCCGGCCACTGGGTGCTCTTTTTTGATCACAGGAACCGCTGTTCTCAGTCCATGAGCGTTGAGATCGGGCAGGTAAAAACCTTTATCTCCGGCAAATCCGCAACAGTTTACATCAGGGGGCAAGACCACCTTTTCTGCACACATAGAGGCAACCTCTTCCAAAATTGCGGTAAGCCCCATTTTTTTGGTTGAGCAGGTCGCATGAATGGCTACGGTCTGCTGCTTGGGAGTAAAGTGCAGCTTCTCTAACAAGAATTTATGCACAAATTCAGCGGGTTCGTAGAGTTTCAGTCTGCTGTCCATAACCTTGCGCATTCGATATAAACAAGGAGATGTATCACAGAGCACCGGATATTTTCCCTGCTCAGAAGCGATAAGCAGCGCCGCTTCCAGCTCGCTGGACTTCATGTCCGCTGTTTCCATAAAACCTTTTGACTCCCAGGGAGTACCGCAACAGAGATTTTTCATCCCTTTAGGAAAAATGATACCATAGCCAGCTTTCTCCAGCACCCGAATGGTCACCTCTGGTATAGAGTCAGTCACCGGGTCATCTTTAGCCGGTCCCATGGCCCGGGCAATGCAGGACGGGAAATAGACAACTTTGAGTTCAGCCTGCGGATTTATCGGAGTCTCTTTTGGAGAAGAGACGCCATGCGGCATGGCAGGTGTCCACTGTGGCAGGCGATTGCCGCTTACAGAACGTGCGGTACTGCATATTTTTCCAAAAGTCTTCGTACCCAGGAGCCGATGCAGTCCTCCGACCATCCCGAGTGCAAGAGAAGCGCCGCTACAGACCAGGTCCAGGTGCTCTCCGGTAAATTTGCCTGCTTTTTTCCCAAACGCACTGCGATTTGCGGCTCGTATCTGCTTAATATATTTCCCGGTATCAATGGAGACAGGGCATGACGTCTGGCAAAGACCGTCACCTGCGCAGCTCTCCTCCCCCTGGAAAACAAAACCTTTCTCAAGTTCAGCAAGACGTTCAGGATTTTCTCCACTTTCTTTCAGTCTCGTGATCTCTCTCTGCACCACAATCCGCTGGCGGGCAGAGAGGCTGAAATGGTTTGACATGCAGTTCACTTCACAGAAACCACATTCAATACACTTGTCAATCAAAGGGTCGCACTGAGGCAGGGGTTTGAAGTTTTTTAAATAGCACTCGGGGTCCTCGTTAATGATAACACCCGGATTGAGGATAGTATCCGGATCAAAGAGGTTCTTGACTTCACACATCAGAGCGTAGCCTTTTTCACCCCATTCTTTTTTGACAAACGGTGCCATATTCCGCCCGGTGCCATGTTCCGCCTTTAACGAACCGTCGTATTTATCGACAGTCATATTGATAACGGCGTGCATCATTGCCTCGTAACGCTTCACCTCTTTTGGGTTGCTGAAATCCTGGTTGATGATGAAATGGAAATTTCCTTCAAGGGCATGGCCGTAAATGACGGCGTCATCGTAACCATGCTCAACCATGATATCCTGCAGATCCTTCGTCGCTTCAGGCAGGGTTTCCATGTGGTAGGCGACGTCTTCAATAATACAGGTCGTACCGATTTCCCGCAGGCCGCCGACAGCAGGAAAGACCCCTTTACGGATATTCCACAACTGTGCGTTTATAAAGGGGTCGGAACTGAATTCGACAGGCCGAAGTGTTGTAAAGTCCTTCAGAATATCTTTGATTTGGACAATATTGCCAGCGAGGGTATCTTCATCTGAAGCCATCGTCTCCATGAGGACCGCAGTGGTTGTTTCATCAAAATCTTTGATGAAGCCCGGAATGCCCTCCTGGTTCTCGACCGATTTCAATGCCCGTCGATCAAGGAGTTCTGCGCCATCTACCGGTCCTTTTTTGAGCGCTACTGTTGCCTGGCATGCAGTCATGATGTCCGGGAAATAGACCATGGAACTTGCCTTGCATTTGTACATGGGCACAGAACGCATCACCACCTCGGAGATGAATGCCAGTGCGCCTTCCGAACCGATCATCAGGTTGATGATAATATGGAAGGGGTCATCGTAGTCAATGAAAGGATTAATGGAAAATCCGGTGGTGTTTTTGATGGAATATTTTTTTCTTATTCGAGCGGCAAAGGCCTCATCTGCACGTACCCTGTCGCGAATTTCCTCAATTTTTTCCACAAATCCAGGCCGGGCACGTTGAAACGATTCACGGCTGTCAGCATCTGCGGTATCAAGAAGGGTCCCGTCTGCGAAAATAATTTTAGCCGATTCAATGGTCTGATAGGCATTTTCATGGGTGCCGCAGTTCATACCAGAGGCGTTGTTAATAATGATGCCTCCAACCATTGCGGAGTTAATGGAGGCAGGGTCCGGACCAAATTTCCGATCATAGGGGGCGAGAATGCGATTCACCTTTGCCCCGACAATTCCAGGCTGCAGGCGGATTTTTTGTCCATCCTCCAATACTTCGTAGTCTTCCCACCCTTCATTTGCCATAAGCAAAATAGAATCGGAGATGGCCTGACCGGAAAGAGAGGTCCCTGCGGCTTTGAAGGTTACCGGAAGTTTTCGAGACGACGCTTCACGCAGACAAAGCTGCATCTCTTTTTCATTTGCAACCCGAACCACGACCTGCGGCTCCAGACGGTAAAAGCCACCGTCCGTGCCATAAGCCAGGCGACGAAGCGTATCTGTAAAAATTCTTTTTTTGGGTATACGAGTTGATATTGCCTTTACAAAATTTTGATATTCAACGTTGATCATGGTCATCCTCTTAGTAAAAATATGGAATGATTCTCCGCATGTTGCGGTGTGCTAAAAGGTTTTGAGAGTATTCATCGTAATCACCGGCTCTGTGATTTTTTCTTTTCCTGCATATACTTGAATGGCTGTAATTGCGACCATATTCACGTATGACAATACGTTAAATCGTCCGCCGTTATACAACAATAAGCATGATTTTTTCCTCTGGTATTTCTTGTTTTTACTTCAAAACAGAAAAAAACGGAGATTACCGGCGGTGTGATAGAGCGGCGGTGTAATACTATTTACATTTTGTATTGACCAGAGAATGCGGTCACGTGGACATCTTTTTTGGCGATTACGAATGGAGAATAATTCGTGTTTATCCTTGTTTATCCTTGTTTATCCGTGTTTATCCGTGGTTGCTTTTACAGTTTGTAACCACGAATGGACACGAATTTTCACTAATACTAATTTATGGTATAAGACTGCTAATTGCTCGTCTCTACGGAAATCTTTTGCTTTTTCCTGCCTCGCGTCTCCTTTCTCCCTTTTCCCGCCCCGGCCTTTGAATCCACCAATACAAAATGGAAATGAGCTCATTACCTGACGGATTACTCATTCAGCTTTCCTTTTTTGATTCGGCCAGTTTCTTGTTATAAAAAGCCTCTGGCCAAAAAATTTGTGAAATCTTTTACAGGAACCGGAGGGCTGAAATAATAGCCCTGGGCTTGATCACATCCATATCGTTTCAGCAGGTCGAATTGTTCCTTTGTTTCAATTCCCTCAGCTATAATCGTTTTGCCCAAACTGTGGCCCAGGGCAATAATGGCCTTGATAATAATACGATTATCCCTTTGCACGATGCTTCCCATTATGAACGAACGATCAATTTTGAGTGTATTCACGGGGAAAGAGGTCAGGTAACTCAATGAAGAAAAACCGGTTCCGAAATCGTCCAGGGCAATGCTGATATTCATATCCCTGATCTGCTGAAATATCTGCATGGTCTCATCATCATCCTGCATCAGAACATTTTCAGTAATTTCCAGTTCAAGTTTTTTTGAATCAAACTTCACGGTTTCCAGCGCTTTTTTGATGTCCTGGATAATATCCTGAGTGGCAAGTTTATATCCGGAAAGGTTCATGGCGACACGGATAGAGTTCAAACCAGCTTTTGTCCATTTGTCGTTCTGCCTGGATGCCTCCTTAAGCACCCATTTATTAATGTCGATTATCAGGCCGGTTTCTTCTGCAAGGGGGATAAATTTATCGGGTGGAATCATCCCTTTGTCTGGATGCATCCATCGAATAAGGGCTTCTGCCCCAACAATTTTCCGGTCAGCAAAAGTAATCTGGGGCTGGTAGTAAAGGACAAATTCGTCACGGACAAGAGCCTTCTTAAGATCCCTCTCCATGGAAAACCGCTCTACAGCTGCCCGGTTAAGGGATTCCATATAAAATTGATACGTATTCTTTCCCCGGTCTTTTGCATAATACATTGCGGAATTGGCATTTTTCAATAATGTTTCAGATGTCGAACCATCGTCAGGAAAGACACTGATGCCGATACTGGCGGTCACTGATACATCTTTTTCTTCAATACTCCAGGTCGCGGGAATCGCATTAAAAATACGCTGGGCAATTATGGCCGAATGTTCAGGATTTTTGATATCGGAAAGCAAAATTGTGAATTCATCGCCCCCGAGTCTCGCAATCATTAAACCTGATTCATCCTTGTCATGTCGTGCAGCAGTATCTGTTTTTCGAATACACGATTTGAGTGTCTCTGCCACTGCCTTTAACAGTAAATCCCCGATATGATGTCCGAAATTGTCATTTATTCTTTTAAACTGGTCAATATCAAGAAAAAGCAAGGCAAATTTTTGATCATTGCGGGTTGCATTTTCAATTTGCATATCCAGGCGGTTCATAAACAGCATTCGATTCGCTAAACCGGTTAATCCGTCATAAAAGGCGAGGAAACGAATTCTTTCTTCTGCCTGTTTCAATTGGGATAAATCCTGCACAACGCCCAGCATTATTTCGGGAACGCCATTCTCGTCGACAAAAACTTCCCCTTGATTCAAAATATACTTTTGCGTGCCATTTAAATCTATTATCTGGTAATTCAGGCTGAAATCTTCTTTATCTTTTACAGCATTGCTGAGAGTTTCTTTAACCATGCCCTGGTCGCTGGCAATGATGGACTCAAAGAAACCATCAAAGGTCAACGGTTTGTCCATGGCGTTCAACCCCAGGAGAGAACAGGCTTCGGGGGAACAGCAAAAGGCATTGTTTACCAGATCAATCTGCCAGTTACCCAGTTTGGCAAGCTTCTGGGTCTTAAGCAATCGATTCTCGCTTAAATACAATTCCCGAAAGGCCTGACCGGCCCTGAGCATATATTTTGCGCGGTAGCCCAGCATTATCCAGTTGATCGGTTTTGTAATAAAATCATTTGCCCCGACTTCAAACGCCCGGACGGTTGATTCGATATCATCCATTCCAGTAACGATGAGAATCTGAGGATATTTTCCTCCGGGGAGCTCGCGAATGGCTGTACATACTTCAAAGCCGTCCATCTCCGGCATAACGACATCCAGCAAAATAAGATCCGGTTTTTTGGATTTAAAAAGAGAGAGAGCGATGCAACCGTTTTCCGCCTCAATGACATCAAAGTTGACTTTGGCAAGTGCTGCCCCCATGGTTAAACGTAAAGAAAAATCATCGTCCACAACCAGGGCCAGGGGATTTTTCGAAGTATGGCTATTGCAAATCATGTAAAAATAACTCCATTTTTAAACATTCGTTAACCTTAACAAACTCATTTTCAATTAATGTGATCATCTCAGAAGCATCTTCAAGGTGGTTAAATCTGCACTTTTCTTCAAGCGATTTACCCATTTCAGATAATTTTGCCGCACCGACATTGGCACTGCTTGATTTAAGGCTGTGGGCATTTCTTTGCAACACTTCAATATCCTTTGCATCCAGTGATTTTCGCAGTTGTGATATCAAAACCGTTGAACTTTCCAGGTAAACTTTAATAACTTTATCAAAGATACTGGACTCTCCTTCAATTTGTAGATTCTGAATCGCAAGAAGCATGCTTCGGTCAATAGAATCTGAACCACTTCCCTGTTCACTGGCCAATTTCATTCCCGGGAAATCTTTAGAACCAGCAACATTGTCGCCATCTCCTCCTGCCGGAGACCAGACTTTAAGGAGAGCCAGAATCTGACTTTTTAAAAAAGGTTTGCTCAGGTAATCATCCATCCCGGCTGTCAAACATTTTTTTCTGTCCCCTTTAAGGGCATTTGCGGTTAATGCGATAATTGGAATATTTTTCTCCACACCATTTTCTTTTTCAAATTTCCGAATAGCTGCCGTGGCCTGGTAACCGTCCAGCACAGGCATTTGACAATCCATAAAAACAAGATCATAGGGTGTCTTTGATACGGCTTCAACTGCTTCACTGCCGTTTGAAACAATATCTACCCTGCACCCAAAAATTCTGAGCATGGCAGCTGTAACATTTTGATTTATCAGATTATCTTCCGCAATAAGGACATGAATATCAAAAACCTGCGTATCTTGATCAATCCCGGTCGAATTGCTCATCTCGTCAGATATCTTTTTAGGATGATCACCAAGAACCCTGATCACTGCAGCGTACAACTCTGATTGCGGAACCGGTTTGCTCAGAGACGCTGAGATACCATTTTTTTTCGCTTTGGCAGCATCATTGCCCGTCCCCGCCGATGTCAGCATGATCAACCGGGTGTCGGCAATTGCCGGATCCGCCTTTATCTTCTGAGCCACCTCCATCCCACCCATACCCGGCATATCCTTGTCAAGAAGTACCAGATCAAAGGGTTCTCCTTTTTGCCGGGCCAAACGCAGTTCCTCTACCCCTTTAGCACCGCAATTGCTGCTCTTATGTGCCATTCCCCATGAGATGGTTTGGCGTTTGAGAATTTCCCGGGTTGTCAGATTATCATCAATAACAAGAACCCGAAACCCTTTTAATCTGGCGGTGTTAAGTCGGTATTTTTTTCTTTCCGCTTCCGGACTGGCTGCAAAATCCACCGTAAAGGAAAAGGTAGACCCTTTCCCAGGCTCACTTTCACAGCGCAGTTCCCCGCCCATTAACGCAACAATTTCCTTGGAAATGACCAGCCCGAGACCGGTCCCCCCATACTTACGGGTCGTCGACCCATCTGCCTGGGAAAAGGGACTGAAAAGCCGTTGAAGGTCCTGCTGACAGATGCCGATCCCTGTGTCCCGGATCGAGACATGCAGCTTCACTCGATTCTGATTAGAAACGGTCGTGGCGACCTGAACAACGACCTCGCCCTGCTTTGTAAATTTAATTGCATTGCCGACAAGGTTGGTAAGAACCTGCCGGAAGCGGGTCGGATCTCCGTTCAAGAAAATGCAGGTTTCCTGTGGAATAAGAACAGCCAGTTCAAGCCGTTTTGCATGGACACGGGAGGCCAGCATCTGCATCACATCATCAAGGAGTATTTGCAGATTAAAATTTATGTTTTCAAGTTCAAGCTTGCTCGCCTCGATTTTCGAAAAATCAAGAATATCATTGATGATTGCCAGGAGAGAACAACCCGAACTCTGAATGGCTTTAGAAAACCGGTGTTGCTCCTCGGTGAGAGTTGTTTCCATCAGCAATTCCGCCATTCCCAGGACACCGTTCATCGGTGTACGGATTTCATGGCTCATGTTTGCCAGAAACTGGGATTTTGCACGGTTGGCTTCTTCGGCAGTTTTTCTGGCCTTTTCCAGGGTGACAACCATAGCTTCCAGCTCATTTTTTGCCATGGAAAGATCTGCCGTGCGTAATTCAACCCGTTTTTCCAAATCAGCACTGTACATTTTCAGGTCTTCATCCCGGGCATGGATCTCACCGATCATATCATTGAAACAGTCAATCAATATTCCGAACTCATCTTTGCCCTGTTTTTTTACCCGCACATCATAATTTCTTTTTAGTGTCACCTTTTTTATGGATTGCATTAATTCAAGCAGGGGTCGTGTAAAAATTTTCTGACTCCTCGTAGATAAAAGAAGCACGACCATCAGCGTAATGACCACGATGAAAGCAACAACGATATAATAGGCATGAAGCCGGTTGCGAACCTGCCGCATATCATCGACCAGATGAATCGAGCCAACCAATATATTTTGTGCAAAAACCGGTCGGAGAATATGTATGTATCCCTTGAACAGGTAAGATACGAAGCCTTCTTCCTGTAATTGCCTGGAAATATTCTCTCGGGCAGGATACGCGGCGTGGAAATCGGCAATCAAAAGATCTGCATCAACACCCTTCTGGTTATATTTACTGTAGGTGTCACCGTTTTTATCATACAGAATAGCCGCTGCAATTTCAGGTTTTGCCGCCAGTGAATGCAAGGTTTCCGCCGCAGCCTGCTCATCATTAAAAGCCATGGCTGCCGCACTGTTCAGGGCCACCACATCGGCGATGGAACACAGCTCACCCACAAGATTTTTCTGGGCATTCCATTTTTCGTTGATCATCAGCCCGGTTGATACCAGCAACAGGGTAACTCCCGCCGTCAGGCTGAGAAGAAGAAACAGCTTGGTTCGAATGGAGAGATTCACCCACCGCCACTTCATTGGATCCCTGCTCATTTCTCACCCACAAGAATAGCCAGTTTTAAAAGGCGAGAACTCAGTTTTAAATGATTTTTTCGGGCAATGATCACGTTGATTTCAAAATGCAATCGTCCTGTTCTGCTGAAAAAATTAATAATCCCCCCATCATTGATAAACGCCTTTGTTTCACCGATCGTTAACACGGGTTTATCCTTTACGGCTGCAAGTATGTCAAGGAGGAGGACAGGATCAACCCCTTTACCGATAAACATCATATCACACTGCCCGACATCTTTGCTCTTATGCATAAAATGCACATCAAGTGTTCGGTCATTGATCTTTTTACCGTTAAGTTCCTGGAAAGCAGATTTAATGGTCTTATTGCCCAAAACGCAGAGTGTGAAAGGCTCGGCCGGACTGGCAAAGGATTCTTCCGGCCACTGGGTATATCTGGCAAAGTTGAGCACAAATGCAGCTTTTACCGCATACTCATCCATACCTGGACTCACCGCATTGGCAATTGCAGAAATCGAGAGAAGCATCAACAAAACAGCAAGACCGTAGACCCGCTTCAAGCGTTTGACCAGTTCTTTGTCTTTTTTCATCAAAGTTTCCTAGAACTGGAAGGTTATTTTTCCGTAAACACCCCGTTCAACCTCAGTGGGCAGGGTAAAACTTTCCTGCACAAACTCCAGATGTCTGCTTTCCAGTAAATTCTGTCCGACCAGGGACAGCTCCCACTTGTCATTGGGACGCCAGGCCAGGCAAATATCAAGAGTGAAGTAATCATCGATCTCAAACAGATTATCAGCTGCAGCGGTAGATAAGGCGCTTGTATTATCGACATACCGAAACCAGATATCCACATCCAGATCTTCCCGAGGGGTAAAGGCCGAACGCAAGGATGCCTGATATGTGGGCTCCTGGCCCACCTGCCATCCATCTTCCATATCACTGACAAGGTAACTGCAGGCCAGATCCAGCTTCAACCACCAGGCGGCCTGCCAGGTTCCTGACACCTCTGCACCGTAGGAATGGGCTGAAAAATTGTTGTTAAAATAAAGGTTTTTCTCGATGTATGTTCCTCGATTTACATAATCTCCTGCCTCAACGGTCCGAGCCTTGTCATAATTGTTGTAAAAAGTTGTAACATCGAGGGAAAAGGCTTGATTCGGCACAAAACGATAACCCAGTTCATAGGCGGTCAGTTTTTCCGATGCGTATTCAGACGTTCCCACAGTATTGATGACGACAGGCAAACCAGATGAGGCACTTGAAGGCGGAATAACTTTATTGAGAACAATTCCATCACTCTCCCCCCGAGACGGGGTTCTCACCGCACGGGACACTGATGTCCACAACCGATGGTACGGACACGGTTTCCAGAGCAGCCGGAGGCCTGGCTGCACCTCATAGCCGGTGTAATCATTATGTTCAAATTTTGACCCGAGGGTCAGCCGCAAGTAATCTTGCACCAGCGAGATTTCATCCTGGATAAAAGCACTGTAAAGGTCGTCTCCCTGGCTTTCAGGTATTATTGAAAAAACTGGATTATTGACAAAATCATCGTCGGTATGACGATATCGGATGCCCCAGACAAGGTCATGGCGGTTGCCTGGTGAAAATCGATGCTGGAAATCAAGATCAAAGCTGTTTCGTCGTTCATGGACAAAGGCTTCTTCTCTTTCTGTCCAGTCGTAATAGGCTTGCAGCGTAAATCCCGAGGTAGAAGATAAGATGGACTGCCAGCTCGCCACCAGATTGCCCCCCGACACCTCGGTATCGTCATCAACGTATATACGGTAGGGAGCTGCCACAGAAGGGAGAATTATCTGCTGGTTGATATCCCCCTGGTAGATATCACCCTGGAGGTTAACGCTGTCATTGGCGTTTAAATTTGACTCCCAGCGAAATCCTCCCTGGCGCATATCCCAGTCGTCACCGGCATCATCCCCCCTGGAAATTTTGAATTCATCTTCTTTAAATCCTTTGGCGTATATGCGTCCCCAGGTATTCTCTCCCAGAGAAGTACCATACCGGGTACTGGCAAAGGCCGGTTCATTAATACCGCCACCCACACTTGCCAGACCGCCCAGGGTATCCTCGGCATGTTTGGTTATGATATTGATGACACCGTTGACCGCATTGGCACCCCAGAGGGTGGCACCGGGTCCCCGGATGACCTCAATGCGCTCCACATCTTCCAGCATCACGTTTTGCACTTCCCAGTAAACACCGGAAAAAGACGACGTATAAACACTGCGCCCGTCAATAAGTACCAGGAGTTTATCTCCAAAACGGCTGGCGGTACCACGGCTGTTAACCGCCCATTTATTTGAATCGATACGGGCCACAGTCAATCCTGGTACCATGCGCAGGGCATCGGGTATGTTGGTAACCCCGGAATGCTTTAAATCTTCGTTCGTAATAACAAAAATGGCTGCAGCACTGTCTGAAAGGGATTGCTCTTTTTTACTGACCGAAGTTACCTTAACGCCCATCAGATCTTCCAGACTCAACCCGGTCAAGTCCAATTGTTCAGCAAAAAGAGGTAACGGGTTGAAAACAAAAAGCACACCCACTAAAACATGCAGGAGTTTGATTAAACTCTTAGATGCAAGGCATGTATTGAAGTCCAATTTGTACATCAACACTTCCCCCGTTCGTAAATTCCATAATGGACAATCATTCTGCTGTGGCCTTCTCTCAGGTGAAGATTAAATTTTAATTGAAAAACAGGATAAAATGACTACAGAGTTGTTGTCAAGAGAGTTTACAGGAAACAACCGCCGGTGTGTCACCATCAGTGTTTTTTATCGTCCCTGAAAGACACGTGGAAAAATTAAGTTCAGCTAATGATAATTATTAACCCGGAGGGTATTGAAGTTTGGAATTATACGTCAAGTATGATTATTACGGTGTTGCACTTATTGTACTCATCCAGCTTTGCTCCCCAATAGAATCATGGAAGACAGCATGTAATGCAGATGTCACCCAGTAATCCTTCTCGATAAATATCTCTGGAATACTCAACATCTCTGACGTTGCAGTTACTGCCTGTCGAAAAAGACGTTTGTCTTCATGCAGTCTCATTTGATACTCCACTCGGACGCTGAAGAAAATACACCAGAAACCCCTGGAATTTTATAGATTGTGATGGGGTTTAACGATTTCCTCAGCTTCTCTGTAAGGCTTATTTTGCCCAAACTATCCAAGATAGCCCCAAGTAGAGCTCTGGTTGAAGGGGGATATTTTAATGCAAGCCGAACCAATACCTCCAACTCTTTTTCAGATAACTTTGACATTAAGCTCTGTATAACCTTACAGCTCTGATCTATTTTCGAGTCAGGTATTCTTTTTATAAAACGCAAGACATCAAGTAACTGCAGGAGTGGAATATTTTCTTTCGTGATTGTATTTTTCTGTTTTACAAAAGAAATACTATATTTTCCACGCTTCATTGAGGAACGAACTTCATTCTTTCCAATCTGGATGGTACTACTCACCTGAGTTGTCAAACCCATCGTATTGTAGATACTAAGACCAGTTATATATCCCTCAATCCGCCCATCACGTTCAAGTAAATCCTTGACGACTTGATATTGATTCGGTGGAAGTTCTCCAAAAGGAGATTGTTCTGGCTTATAATATTTACCCTTAGCAAGTTTTGCGATTTCTCCAGACGCAGCAAGTCTATTCAAAGCTTTAATCAAGCCCTCCCTGCTCTCTACCATGTCGACAAAATCATTAAAGGTAAAGACATAGCCTCTGGAGAATCTAGCTACCCTGGACCTTATTATATCAGATATATTCATAATAAAAAGAATAACACCACAAACGGTGAATGTCCAGTTTTTAGCACTATAAACTGGACAATTGGTTGGTCATTCGTTGGTGTTGGTGCAGGTGAATTTTTACACCAAACAAAACAAGATCATCTGCCTCCGCATCGGTGGTAAGTGGTCGGCGATCAGCTGGCAGAGTGGATTACTCAAGATGCTGTTATTTATCGACAAATAACATGCTTCACCCGTGACAGTTTAGTCCATCCCGGTGAAATAGAGTTGTATACGCAGTGATTCCGTTCAATTTGGCGGGGTCAAAGGCTCATAGAACTTAAGAGACCTATAAAAGACATGACATTCAATCTGAAACGGCGATGCCCAGCCTTCTAATGTGGCTACACTATCCCGGACACACAAATTCAGGTATAAGGGTACCTGGAAACAGCCTGCATTCGTTCATATTCGAGGCACAGGAGGAAATGTATTACCACCATGATTGATAACGGAGTCTGGCGCTTACCTGGAGTCTGGCGCTTACCTGAAGCCTGGCGTTTACCTGAAGCCTGGCGTTTACCTCCGAGGATAAACGTAACTCTAACGAAGAAGAGAGACGATTATTCAAGATCCCCTCATGTCGAAACCTTCAATACGGTGCTGATCAACCAGGCTGTATATGCGATATATACCAGCAAAAGAGCCGTTCCTTCGCAACGATTTATACGCCCCTGACGCCCTCTGAATCCATAACCGATCAAGAAAAGTGAAATGGTCAACGCTCCCATAACAACCATGTCCCGCGAGAGTGTTTCTGGCTCAACTGCAAAAGGATGAATCAATCCGGCAATACCGACAACGGCCAGTGTGTTGAACAGGTTTGATCCGAGCACATTTCCTAAAGCGATATCGTGCTCACCCTTACGGGCAGCGATGATAGATGACGCCAGCTCCGGCAGGGACGTACCAACCGCAACAATCGTCAAACCTGTAATCAGGTCGCTTACACCGAAAATCTGAGCAATTTCAACCGCACCCCATACGAGGATGCGCGAACTGACAATGAGCAGCAGCAACCCGGTAACAAGCCAGAAAACGGCCCGTTTAATCGGCATCTCTCTTTCAGCAGTTTCAGACTCAACCTCTTTCGCCAGTGTATCGCTCTTTCGCGTCATCCCCTGAACAATGGTCCATGCCATCAGGCCACCAAATAGCAGCAACAGGATAACAGCATCAAGCCGTGATAAATCAAGATCTGCAAGAAGGACAACAGTAAGAATGGTCACAAGCGTCAGTACAGGCAGCTCCCTGCGCAAGACTGTCGAGTGAACCATGATCGGATTGATCAGGGCGGACGCCCCGAGGATCAGGGCAATGTTGCAAATATTTGAACCGTAGGCGTTCCCAATGGCAATTCCGCCCTTCCCATCAATTGATGCCAAAGCGGAAACGATCATTTCAGGTGCAGAGGTCCCGAACCCCACGATCACCATACCAATCAATAACGGCGGCATGCCGAAATGACGTGCAGTAACAGCTGAACCTTCCACAAAACGGTCTGCACTCCAGACAAGCAGAAGCAAACCGGTAATCAAAGCCAAAATTGCGGTTAACATGATTTATTCCCTGCTCTCATTCGAGCGCTCCTTATGCAATTTGTAACCACGAATAGACACGAATTTTCAAGAACATGGTTAGAAAATAATACGTTTCCACTTCAATTTTAAGTCTGGCGCTTACCTCCGAGGATAATTTTTTGACTGTACAAAGAAGATAGACGATTATTCAAGGTCTCCATCAATCCATTTCACCAGGGCTCACTCAGTTTGCTGACAATATCGCGGCGGGATAAGACGGAGGCGCAACGTTCCCATAAATGATCTTCAGGATCTATGGTTTCACGGTATTTTACAGAAAAAGCGTCCTGAGCTTTTTTCCTTTCATGCATGTATTCATTCATTCGTTTTTTCAGCGCTTCCTCATCATCAATCCATTCATCATCGATGGTGTCCGGGATGCTGCCAAAGATATCATACGTATTATGCAGGCGTTCAGACAAGACGTTGTAGACTTTTTCATCCTGAGTTTCGCTGTAGACAAGATTGAGCATATCGACACTCTTACGGGTCTGCCCGAACCTCTTAATACGCCCCAGTCTCTGCTCAAGGCGGGATGGATTCCATGGCAGATCGATGTTAATCAAAGTTCCTAACGTCTGGAGATTTAATCCTTCGCACGCTGCATCCGTTGCCACAACCAGTCTGATCTCATGCGTTCTCACGGCAGCCTTGATGACTTCACGGTCGACGCGGTTAAACTGTTCGCCTCGAAAGAGTCCGCTTTTTCCAACACCGGCATATACAGAGACAACCTCGCCCTTGAATGATTTTGCCAGCTCTCCTGCTATCCATTCTACCGTGTCATAGTACTGGCTGAAGATGATGCACCCGTGTTCCATCCAGGTTTTTCCATCCGTCCTGAATTCGGTTAAGAACCACTTCACCGTGTTAAGTTTAGAATCAACGGCTTCGGCACGTGAAAGTTGGGTCTCTATTTCTTTGAGACAGGAAACTTCCGCAGGAGTCATTTCAGAAAGGATATGTTCAACTTCTTCAATACGATCCTCGTCCTCATTCGAGATGGAATGTTTGAGCATCTTCTGTGCGGTTTTCAGACCGGATGCAAAACTGGAACATATCCTTTGCAACATCAACGACTTCATGAACCCGCCCACTTTGGTTCGGGATTGCAGCAGTGTGCTAAACTTTTCCGCCTGCTCATAGGCTACCTGGAACGGTGTATTGGTTGGTAGTCCTAATCCAACAAAACGCGACTGGTACTGTGCACGATTTCGGGGAACGGGATGTGTGTTTACCCCAACTTTTTCCAACAGGCCATCATCCTCAAGCTGCTTCCGTTTTCTCAAAACGGTGTGCCGCAACACCGGATTGTTTTCCTTGAAGAACCCGGGGATAAGACACTCGGAAAGCCACATTTCCTGAATCATGTACCCCAGGTCTTCAAACCGATAGCCACAAAAAAATGACGCAGCGTCAATCGATAAAGAATCACGAATCTGCTGAACAATATAATGCTCATTTGCAGGCGGAAAAGGATTGCGTAACCACCGCCAGACCTCTTGCTCAGATGTGACCTGATTTTTACCTGTTATCAGTGGAATTGCCTGTTCATGATCCTGCCACGGAGACAAGGCATCTCCGAGAACGAACTCCGCACCACTGTTGAGAATACCCAAAAGATCCCACAGCTCACGAACAGCTGTCTGAATCGGGGTTGCAGTTCCTAAAATCAAATGCCGTGTACGCCTGCCGATGTGCTGCATAAAGGAGAGAAGGTTGTTAGGCTCAGATGTTGTATTGCCATGACCGCCTTTGACACGGGCCTTATGCGCCTCATCGAGGATGACCATACCGAATTTGTTTTTGAGCAGCATCCCCGCTTCTTTGATAAAAACGCCTTTTTTACATTGATGCAGAATCAGGCCGGTTGAAATTATGGCAATTTTGTAAGGGCATTTTTTAATCGATGAAGCATCTCCTCGTGGTGAAAGAATCTGCCCCTCGACCCCAAGCCACACCTTCTTTTGAGAAGACCAGACAGTTGTGGGAATACCCAGTTTATCTATCATCTCAATCTGCCACTGAAGAGTTAACGTGGAAGGTGCCAAAATAAGCACAGGACCATCCCCAAGCAGAGCACTCACCAGCGCACTGGTTGCCATTGAAAATGTTTTCCCTACACCAACCTCATCGGCCAGTAACAGCCGGGCTTTCCCGTATATTTCTCGATGTTCAAGAAACATTGCGACGAAGGAGCGCTGCCACGGCTGCAGCTGCTCTCCACCTCTATATATGGGAGATTCCGCCATGGCGGCGGCCGGAACTTCTTCCGGCTTCAGAACTTCTACAGAGACTTCCCGGCGGTTCGCTACACGATTGATTTCCGCCAAAATGGCTTCCGGGAGAGGCACACCTTCATTCCATAACGCCCAAAACTCTGTTTCTACCCAGTCGGCACTCGCTTCATCGTCATCCTGCCACACCAGCTCATAATTGTGCGCAAAGGCACTCTTTGATTCGTTTACGGAACCGACAAACGATTTACGGCTTCCATCCGGATAGTGAAGAGATCCAGCCTTACCATGCAGGAACAGGCGTTCTTTCGGCACAACGCGTATTTCCACATTACCGGACCGCAACAACTGATCGAGGATCTGATACCGCTCCTTTTTCAGGAGTGCTTCAGCTGCGACATCCACTTCATTCCAACGTTCTTTTAACGCCGTATTTCGCCCGGCAGCCACCTGAAAATCTGCCAGATCCAGTTCGGAATTACAGATGATTTTCACCTCTGGAATTTGAGCAATTTCTTCACCAACCAGCTCGAAAACGGAACTCCTGAAATAGCCAGCGATACGGAAATATTTGGATGCCCCCTTGAGTGACGCAGCCAGAAATTCCGTATCCAGTCTTTCCGTTCGAGATGAAAAACGCCGAAGAGCCATCGCTTACAACCTCTGATTCCTGAGAGCTTCCGCGAGCACGCGAGCGCAGCTTGCTTCCACGTCGGGTTTGAATGCTTTTGTTGTTTTCAGACCTTCCCGTTTTTCTGCAAGATAGTCTGCCATTTTTGCCAGCAGGGGTTTGTTCGGAAGATAGTTCGGGCAGTTTTCCATCAGATGGAGCAGCACATCCTCCACCTCGACTTCTTTGGAGAGCTCAAACAAGGCATAGAGCAAGGCGCGGAGCGGCGTCCCCGCAATCTCCGCATCCCCGGACATCAGAGCGCCTTTACATTCAGTCGACAGCTTCAGGCGCGCCGAGTTGGCCTTCGACGCATCACTCATCAACTGGTCAAAATGATACACCTTGAAGGCTTTGGCAAAGTTCTGATAATTATCCAGCGTTTTGCCCCCCTGATGCTCCATCTCCGCCATCTTCAGGTAAAATCGTTCCACCGGCTCCAGTTTCTGCCATTCTCCTTTTTCAAAACCGACGGGAACAAGAAACTGTACGGCGGTCTGCACTGCAAATTCAATCAGCTCATCAACAAATGTCTTTTGGCCTTTTTGGCGAGGAGCCTCTGCTTCCCTGACCATGTCCTTGCCGTCAATGCGGGAATAGGCGGTTAAGACCTTCAGCGCGGCGGCATAACCGGCCATCTGCAGGTCGGCATCGGTATAGAGCCCTTCCGAACCGTGATCACGCACCTGTTTATCCAGGCCAATCAGCGATTCCACCTGCTCTTTAACCGCCTCTTCAATCTCCCAGCCCAGATCATCACGGAAGGTTTCCAATTCCTCATGTCGCTTACGCAGAATCAGAATGATGGTGCCTTTCACGTTGGAACCCTGGCGCAAGGCTGAATCGGTTTCAGTCACCACATACCAGGCTGCCGTCACCCGCAGACCGCTGGCCCAGATAATGTTGGCCATATCGGCCCAAATGGATCCGCTCTGGTGGGTAAACATCAGCACTTGAATACCATTGTCCGGCATCTTTTGTGCCATCTTGCGATAGGCTGCCACCATGCCCTGACGGAAGCCTTCGTCTTCGCCTTTGATGGCTATTGAGCGACGGCTGTCCCACGTCCAGTGGGCGAATTCTTTGGGTGGATTTTTGCGAAGCCAGGCGATGAAGAATTCGGTTATCTCTTCATATTTGACTGCATCGCCGTAGGGTGGGTCGGTTATGTAGATGTCGTTTTCAACTTCGATATCTTGGGCTAAATTCGAATAAACACATGTTTTCGTTTGCAATGGGAAGTTTTTATAATTTGGAAAGATTGGCTTTAAAATATTATAAAACGCCCTGGATCCGTAGTTGTATAAAGTGTTCAGGGCTTGGTTGTAGAAAACTTGATGCGTGTTATTTACCCCTGGAGAGCCATCCCATGAGCATAATCGCGAATTCCAGTTTGCAGCTTGACTGATCCCCAGCTTAGTATATGCTTCAGTAGCATAACGATTAAAAAAACAAATGAGCAGGAGTTGCCTCGAATTAAATAAATGATGCCAATAGGTCCAGCCGCGCTCTCGAATAGGCTGGTTAGTATTATAGCCTTTCTCAATCATCATATCGGGGACATAACCCTTTTCCTGCCAGTGTTTCAGGTGGTCTCCCACATAATCGATGACCTTCTGTTCCCGAGCCAAATCATCATCGGTTACGGAACGGAATTCATAATCAAACCTTTTCCCATTTGGTTTCTGCTTCATCCACTGCACGCAGTAGAGACGTTCTTGAAAAATATCATCTGGACGGGGGATAAAATCGCTCTTGTCCCACAGTCGGAGCCGATTGCGGTTCTTTTTGCCCTCTTTATAGTCCCCGCGAATCGATTTGATGCTTACACGGTATTGCGTAATTCCATCCGGGGAATGAACCAAATCGCCTTTTTGTAGCGTACCCGTTTGGGCGGCTTTAACCTCTTCGGAGGAAGCGACATAACAGATATCGATGTCGTAGCGCTTTTCAGCAGGAACCGGGATCAGTTTAGCGACCACGTGGTATCCTTTGCTGATAATCAAACTGGGTATTACAGGAACCAGCCACCCTGATTCCGGGCATTTGACTTCGACGCAGTAGAGATAAACCTTCGCTCGCCACTCGTTGCCATCGGTTTCAATATCCAGTGCATCAATTTCAGTCTGCACCTGTTCCGCCAATTGCTTTTGCGCAGCATTAATTTCCACCCTTTTTTCTGGAGAGGCTCCAACAATGTTAAAAGCTCCCCACGTCAACGTACAGGCAATCGGATTCAAATCAGAGGCATAGACATCGCACCCCAGGCGAGCGGCTTCAAAGGGAATTTGCCCGGACCCGGAAAAGACGTCCGCCACCTTGGGACGACGGCCAAAACGGGCGATGCCCATCTGCTCTACCAGTTCCGGCATGGAGTGGGCGGTCGTGCCCAGATGTTGGTTGACGCGTTGCCAGATATGATCAAACAGCGGATCGCCCAGCTCTTCAGGACGTTTTGCCCTGGCCACATTTTTCTGATAGCAAGGAAAGGGTAAGGCTTTCGCTTCAAGGTTCAGGCGATCTATTTCGGAAACCGACTCCTCCCAGAGCAGCCTGGGAAAAACGGTGTGCATCTGCCCGGCGTGCATCACTTCAACCGGATAATCCCTGATGTCGAACGGCGTCTGCTCCGGCAGCTCGACCTCTTCTCTGGTGGTAAACCAGCAGGCGGTATCGAGGCCTTTCAGTCGGCGGGCAATGGCCTCTGGCGTAATCCGTCCAAGCCGTTTGGCCAGCGCAATACCATCCATGCCCATCAGGAGTTCGAAAATCTCTAAATCCTTGAGCGGATCATCCGTGGTGGGCAGCAGGGAGCCAAGAATACAGGCTTTATTGAGAATCAGCGGTTTACGCCCTTTCCAATAGCTGCCCAATGCAGTGAGGGACTTTCCTTGATTTGCCATTTGCTCTTTATAGCTTTCAGAGGATATTTTCTGCACCGGAAAAAGATGTTCAATCAGTGCCGGTTTGTCTTTCCATGCGAATGGTTCCAATGCCATCAGAGATCTCCTTTTTCTACAAAATCAAACAAGGACGGGGTCTCTTGTTGTTCGGATTTCTTTTGTTTTGTTTTGGCTTTTTTTTTGAGCGCCAGCTTAATATTTGTCCCATCCGATAACGCGCAGTAGAGTGCTTTGCGCCAGCCGCGTTGCATCTGATGATCCAGTCCTGCCTCCGAGGCGGTTTTGCTGTAGAGCCACCACCGTTCTTCGGGACGCAATGCCAGCCATTTCTGGCAAATCATGGGGCATTCGGCAGGCGATGCATGTTCTGCCGCCCATCCGAGTACACAGAGCTCCCGCCCCAGAAAGCGATCAAGTTTCACCGTTCCGGTGCTCCAGCTGCCAGTGCTTTGTTTTTTGATTTTCAGACGGGCGTTAAAATCGCGGCGGGCATCATCTCTGACCTTGGTCCACAGTTCGCGCGCCAGAATCAATCGGCATTCAACGGTTTCTCTTCGAGCTTCATCCCCATCGAAGCCAAAATCTTCATAGATAGAGACGGCTTCGCGGGGCGCAACGGGAATCTCCACATAAAAGTGGTGCATTCCGAAGGCGGCAGACGCGCCAAAATCAACAGTTTTGTCCATTATTGCTCAACCTCTCCCTGAGCGATTTCAATGCCGAGCTGCCTGGCAAATTGCTCCAGGTCAAATCCGGTCGGTGTGTAAGCTTTCTTGAAGCTCATCACGACCGGGGCATCCGGACTGAGCAGCGTTTGTAAATGCGCCAGCTCTGTTTCAAGAAACGCGGCATCGATCTTCATTTCCCCCAGCGACAGATGAATGACCTGCGGAGAAGATCCCACCATCAAGGTCACCTGCTCAAATTCAATGTTTTTTTCTTTCGCCATCTTCAGCCCTTTATACGTTTTGGAAGAGCTGTCGAGGCGTTTAGGTGATGCGCTATACCATGTTGCAGGAGTTTCTTTTACAATGTGTACTTCTTTTGATCCGGATTTTGAAAAGGTGAAGCTGTTCTTTTTTTCCAGGCCATCACATTCCGCAAAGACATGGACGGTGATTTCTTGATCATAAATCTGAATCGGTCTGGTGTACTCCGTTCCATTCCTGGGCTCAGAGCCGTCCAGTGTATATTTGATGGACCCTTTCGGTGCGACAAAGAGTTCTATGGTGCGGGCAACTTCATCAAATCGGTTGCGCACGGTTAAGTGGTTTGTCCATGTTGCAGGCGTTCCCGTGAGGTTTTTACCAGTAGGATCAACGGCTAAGAACTGAACGCGCAGCGCGTTGGTGGCCAGCATGTTGTCACTGAGCACAGGGCTTTTTTCACTCACTTCTGCATCTTCGCTATAATGGATGCGCGGGCTGTTGCCTGCGTTTACCACATCAATTTTAAGACGTACGGTACCGGAATCATCCGAACCAGAGTCTTCACTGATGAGAACCTCGGTTTTTTTGGGTTTTGGATTTTTGGTGATATAACCATTTCCCAAATCTTCCCAGACGCCACGTTGACAGGCTTCGATGGCAAGCTGGTCAAAGCCACGACTCGGCAGCCACGGCATCTGCGTTTTCTGCTTCATTTTATCAAGCAGATCAGTTTTACGCACTTCATCCTGAGCCCCAAAAAGCAGGGATTCCGATCGGGCGCGGAGGGCATCAAAGTTTTCAGCAATTTGCGTGTAGAGTTTAATGGGGTCCGCAGCCAGTGTTTTCACCACCTGTCGCTCACCATTGAAGGGCTCATTGGAAGGGTATGTACTGTCCAGCGCTTTGGAACGGAGCACATCTTCGCCTCGGTTGGAGCCGGGGAAGAGCAGCTTATCAAAAACAGAAAGTACGGTGGTTTGGAAGTCCTGCTCATACTGCGCCTTCTTTTCGTCGAGCTCTTTACGCTGCGGGTGTGAGGCCGCAATTTCGTGGTCCGCTTTGGTCACGGCATAGACATGCTTTGCGGCTTTTTCGATGCTGGCAATGGATGATTTGTCTCCCGTTAAAACCAGCACATTATTTTTATTCACTACTCCTTTGAAAAAATTGGTGACCACGCCGGGAGGCGTTTTCCCATCCGGACTAATGATCAGAAGTGCCCGCCCGGTCTTCAGGACCGCGTCCGCCTCATCCATTTCCGGTAGCGGAAGTACTTTTTCATAGGCCTCTCTGGTGACGGGTTTGTACATCTCCTGCAGGCGGAGACGAATGAGTTCATCCACCTTGTTTTGTGGAGCCTTGTCGGCATAGCCCTGCAGCTTTTTGGTTAAATTTTCCTGATGGCTGAAATAGGTACGTCCCTCCTGGGTTTGATGCAGGTACCATGCGGCTTTTTGCAGCTCAGTAAAGGCGTTTCGATAATCACTTCCCTGATGGTTGGGGTCGATCAGGCATTCCAGCATTTCACTTTCGGTAAGGCCTCTTACGGAATGAACGGCAGTAGAGAGGCTGGCCGTCAACAGCAGAGTGCCAACCTGTTTGGCATAGTGGTTGCCACTGTCAATATCAATAATCTGCGCATGGGCGCTATCGGTGGAATCCCATAAGTCACGTGCAATTACATCACGCATCTCAGAAATTTCAGCCAGCTTTTCACGGACCTCAGAAATCGACAAATCAAAATGCTGCGCGCCAATCAGGTAAACATCTTCCTTGTCCTCCCAGACAGATTTCAGAAGGCGGGAAACCAGCTCCATCAGACCACGTGTTTGTTTGAACTTTTCGTTCTCCTTGAAGAGAGCAACGATGCTTTTAAAGCTGGGGTGGAAAGGATACGTTGATTCAATGTCGTTGGCCAGAGCTTCGGCACTTCGCTCAACGGTTTTGGCCTTCGCCGCTTCGGCCAATCTGGCAGCATAGACGGATGCCACATCAGCAATTTCACTGTTATCCGGCAAGGATAAAAAAAGGCGCTTACGCAGAATCTCATAGATTTCATTCGATTCCAGGTTAACCGGGGTAATGGAGATCTCGGCGCGACCCAGTTCCTGGGTGGCATCATCCAGCGCACGTTGAATTAATTTGCCCCCGGTGTCATAGGCGGCTTCCAAATCCGACACGACAATAGCGACATTTTTCTTTTTCTGCGCGGCTGTCAGCATATTGGAAAAGGCCCGGGTGATGACGTCGGCAATGGTGCCATGGCCTAAAACCTGCGTGCTGTAATAATGAAAATAGGGAGGCATCTCATCCAAAAGGATCAAAACGGGTTCTTCTCCATCGAAGAGCGTTACCCACGCCTTTTCATCCGGTGCCTTCGCACCAGACTCCCAATATTCTTTAAAGAGACTCTCTTTGCCTAACTGACGGGCAATCTCACCCCAAAAATAGGTGTCAGGATTATTGCGTCCATTAAAGGCCGCAATTTTCGCTGAACCAAAATCAGATTGGTACGGGATCGAACCTGTTTGTGCCTCGCGGAGTGCTGAATCCTTTGCCAGGAGACCAAAACCAACCATCAAGTGTGTTTTACCTCCACCCATAGCCTGTTTCAGGTGAAACACGGTATCGTTAGATTTACCGGCAAGACGCGCCATCCCCTTCGAAAGGAGAGTTTTCATTCCGTCCGTAATGAACGTTTTCTTGTAATATTCCTGCCCATTGGTGTCGTTGATGATTTGATCAAGTTGCTCGATTTGATCACCCACATTGATTTCAAGGGCATTGGGCTGTAATTGGCACGCACTGCGAATGGTTTTCATTTAAACTCCTGATTCTGTTATTTTCCTTCAGTCACTTCGCCAGCTTTTCCTTTGCGGACCCAGGTCGGTAGGTATCGACCTCATCTTTCTTAAATTTCCACAAACGGCCAATTTTATGGCCAGGCATGACTTTTTCGCCTCCATCATTCTTTTGAGGGCAGCCTAAAGGTTCACCAGGGAGTTTACCTGAAAGTCTCCCAGACGGGCATAATCCTGTAGAGAAAAAGAAAACCCGCCTTCCCGGAGAGTTACTCCAGAGAGGCGGGTTGTCTTTTTTTAAATGGTGGAGGCGGGGAAGTCGAACTCAGGCCTCGCTGACCGTCTCTAATGAGCTGAATTTGTGTGCCACTATCCTTTATCGCTGCTCTCGTGTGGATAAAGGTTATGGAGAAGAGATACTCCCTCCAGATATTGCTTGCAACAGCTTAAGCTCTCAGATGAATCTTGAGAGGAAGCGTGACTGCACCTTGTCTAAATCGGCGATGATGAGATCACCTCGACCAGGTTCTCTCCCCGGTGTCAGGATATTTTCTCTTCAAAAAATCAGCAGTTTTTCCAAATTTGGTAATAAATAATTGTTTTTACGTGGAATGAACCGCAACACCCCCGGTTTGTGACCGCTGAAATCATGTTGAGCGAGAAGCACCTGGCATTGATGTCAACAACTGGTGTTTATGCTCTCGAGACGCAGTCATGTGTATGTTGACAATCGTTCCTGATACCGGTTTCATCATCCCCAATAGATTTCCAGCATCATCCCTTTTGACGAGCTTATGGGTACCTTGAATAATCTTGTATTTCGCCCATCTTCTTCGTTACAGTCAAAAATTTATCCTCGCAGGTAAACGCCAGACTCCGATATCGAATATATAGCTCCGGTAAATTTTCTCCTGTGCCTTGAATATGAACAAAACACAGATATTCCCGGCGTAAAACATTGTAAATATTTGTAATTGTTATTATGAACCCTTCACAGCTTACGAAAGACAACCACAACCTATCGATATTACAATAAAAAACCAAAAAAAACATCCTGTAAGATCAAACAGTTAGAAACTGGCTTCGTAAACTTTCCTGGTCTTTAGCAATGATTTCAAAACATTAGGTCATTTTGCTCCGGAAACTGCTGAACGAAATACAAAATTATTCAAGGCATCCATAAGTTGCATAATAATGAAAGACCGTGGTACAATTTTGTCAGAAAAAGTATCGTTGACTTGAGTCTTCTAAACATCCATTATCACTCACAGAGAAAACATGGACTTACGTAAAAAGGCTGAAAAAAGATTAAAAGAGAAGAAAGGGATACAAAAAACATTTTCTCGTAGAGATTTTGATGAAGTGGTCCATGAACTTTATGTCCATCAAATTGAACTTGAAATGCAAAATGAAAGTTTGAAGCAGGCTCAATTAAAAATTGAAGAATCCTGCGATGAATACCTGCAACTCTTTGATAAAGCCCCGGTCGGCTATGTTAATTTGAACGTAGATGGATATATAAATAAAGTAAATGATACATTTGCGCAGATGTTAGACCGACCCAAAATTGACGTAGTTAACCGAAGTTTCGTTGAGTTTATGCTCACTGAAGTGAGTGATTTATTTCATGTTCATTTAGTTGAGTCGCTTAAGAAAAATTCATTTGGTGATATTGAAATTAGATTCAAAAGGGTGGACGGCTCTTTTATATCGGGGCTTGTGCATGGTGAAATAACTACAGCGGGCGCACTCCCATTTTCCCGGCTATCATGAGCCTGTTATCCATAAACATAAAAAGCAACAATATCAGCCCAGAAGAGATCTTGTTTTGAAAAATAACACAAAATAAGCAAGTTAGAGCAATTGAGAAGCACGCCATTCCCATTTCCCGGGCAGGCTAAACCTAGCAAAATTGAGGGTTTTAGCTAATTTATGTCTGAAAATTTCATCTGGTTGAGGCGTAATGAGAGTTCATCTTAAAATCATACTGAAATTATTTACTGTATAACTATTTGATTTTTTGTTCATTTAGTGAGTTTCAGCGGACAGCTCTTATTGACCGGGAAAATGGGAATGCGCCCACTACAGCACCTGATAATGAAACTGTCATCTACCGGATGGCTGTCATAGATAACAGCGAAGCTAAAAAGCTCAAAGAAGAACTCCTTCAAGCCCATAAAATGCAGGCTGTTGGCTTACTTGCGGGTGGCATTTCCCACGAAATTAACAATATGTTGGCAGTTGTCATTGGATACACCGAGCTCGCTCAAGAGGCAATGACAGAGAACACGGTGGTTGAAGAAGATCTGAATGAGGTACTTTTGGCTGCAGGACGCATAAAAACACTCGTCAAGCAACTCCTGACATTTAGCCGGAAATCGGACAGAAATGTTGCAACCATCAATTTATCCCAGGCGATTCAGGAAGCCCTCAAAGTTCAGAGAAACACGATCCCTGTATCCATCTCAATAAAACAGGATATTCAAAGTGATCGTCTCAACGTCTTTGCCGATCAGGTTGAAATAAATCAAATTATCTTGAACCTCTTTTCAAATAGCATCCATGCCATGCAGGAAAATGGCACCATCCTGTTGGCTCTTAAACAGGTGACGCTCAAAAAGACTGATAGTGACAGGCCTCGAGACCTTGTCCCCGGGGACTATGCAATTCTCTCCTTTTGCGATACTGGGGAAGGGATGAAGGAGACAACTCGACAACAAATATTTGATCCTTTCTTTACAACCAGGCCAGTCGGAAAAGGAACCGGAATGGGGTTATCCATTGTCCACGGTATCATGCAGAACTACCGGGGAGCCATAACCGTTGACAGTATCGTAAATAAAGGAACCACCTTTAAACTTTATTTTCCCATCTCGCAAGAAGTGGTGGCAGACAGAAGTAACAATATTTGCGAATCGGTTCCCACCGGAACGGAATGTATCCTCTATGTTGATGATGAGCAACAAATAGTTGAGATCGGCAGAAGAATTCTCGAGGGTCTGGGATATTCAGTTGTATCTTTGACGAGTGGAATGGATGCATTGAACTGTTTTTTCGCAGATCCGGACAAGTTTGATCTCGTTATCAGTGATCAGATTATGCCCGATATCTCAGGCTTGGAGTTAATCCAAAAGATCCATCTTCACAGAAAGCACCTTCCGGTAATACTCTGTACCGGATATAGTACTCAAGTAGATGAAAATAAGGCAAGATTAATGGACATATCATTTATAATGAAACCTTTCGTGCTCCATGAACTCGCTCAATTAGTCAGAAAAGTTCTCGATACAAAGATCTAATTCAGCCGCCTTCCGTGGAAATATCACAATGACAAAGAAAAAAACAAACAGAGCAAAGAAAAGTCTCTCAACTGCTGAGACAACAGATGCAGGCGAACATCTTACGGGAGAGATAATGGATGATAACTCGTCCCAAAGCACGCAACAGCATATTCCCATTGTTGGGATAGGAGCTTCTGCAGGTGGTCTTGATGCCTTTAAGCAACTTTTTGAAGCTATGCCGAGTGATACAGGCATGGCCTTTGTCTTAATCCAGCATCTGGATCCGACCCACAAGAGTCTGATGGTGGATTTGTTAAGCCGTCATACAGCCATGAAGGTCGTTCAGGTCGAAAATCGTATGCCTGTGGAGAGCAACTATGTCTACATGATTCCGCCTAATTATGATCTGGCGATCCGTAATGGTGAACTCTATATTACCCCACCAGCCCAGAAACGCGGGCTCCGGATGCCAATCAATTTCTTTTTTTCGTCCCTTGCTGAAGATCAAAGGGAACGAGCGGTATGTATCATACTTTCAGGAACAGGCAGTGACGGTACCCTGGGCCTCAAAGCGATCAAAAGTTACGGTGGAATGGCCATGGCTCAGTCTCCGAATACCGCCCAGTATGATGGTATGCCGGTGAGTGCCATCTCAACCGGAGCTGTTGATTATGTTCTGCCTGTCAATGAAATGCCAGAAGCTATTTTAAAATATATCAATCATTCCTATGTTCGTGGCCGATGGCCTGGAACAGATATGACAAATGATACCAATAATCAGGACCTCAACAATGTACTGGCCATTCTACACGCACAGCTGGGACATAACTTTCATCACTACAAAAAAAACACCCTTACGCGTAGAGTCCAAAGAAGAATGGGTCTCAAACAAATCGAAAGGATGTTGGACTATGTAACATTTTTAAGAGACAATCCTGCAGAAATAGAAGAGCTTTTCAATGACATGCTCATAGGTGTTACCCACTTTTTTCGTGACCGTGAATGCTGGGAGCTCCTGGATGAGATACTGATAACATCTCTGGTGCGCCAGTCCAGCCCGGAAACCAGCCTGCGTGTGTGGGTAGCTGGATGTTCCACCGGTGAAGAAGCCTATACTATGGCTATGCTTCTCATGGAAAATTTCAACAAGCTTAACAAGAAGGCAAATTTTCAGGTATTTGCAACTGATATTGACATCAAAGCCTTAGAGCATGCCCGCAGCGGCAGGTACCCACAAAGTATTGCCACTGATCTCTCGCCTGACCGGCTTAATCGTTTTTTTGTAAACAAAGATGATTATTATTATGTATCCAAACAACTACGTGATAAAATTATTTTTTCTGAACAGAACCTCATCAGTGATCCACCTTTTTCAAAACTTGATTTAATCAGCTGTCGTAATCTGTTGATTTATCTTGAGGCCGAGGTGCAGGACAAGGTTATTGAACTCTTTCATTTTGCTCTGCGTCCTGGTGGACATCTGCTGCTTGGTAACTCAGAAACCATTGGCCATCATATTGACCTCTTCGAAACTCTCTCGAAAAAATGGCGTTTTTTTCAACGCATTGATTCTGCCCAGCCGCAAAGGGCAAGTTTCCCTATCCTTCCAGGCAGGCTGCAAAATCGACCTGCGTTCTATGCTCTTGAGCCCACCGTGAGGGCGATCAAGCCTGTGGAGCTTGTTAACACGGCCCTTTTGGATCACTATGCACCAACCACAGTACTTATCAACCGTAAAAAAGAAATTCTTTATCATTTTGGCGAAACAGTGAAATATCTTCGGTATCCCACCGGGGAGCCGACCAGCGATCTTTTTGCGGTCATCCGGGATGGATTGGTCACAAAGTTGCGTGGAGCGATCTATAAATGTGTTCAAAATGATGAAGACATCATTGTTTCCGATGCAAGGCTCAAACGCAACGGTAAATATGTGAAAATTAGTTTTTCAGTAATATCCCTTACACAGTACAAGGGAGGAACGGGGCTCTTTCTTATCTGTTTTGAAGAAGGGATAAAGAAGAGTGGCTCTTCAGTTGAACAAGTGGTCTCTGGTGAGACAGAAGAGCCCATTGTCCAACAACTGGAATATGAACTCTCATCAACCAAAGAAGATCTGCAAAATACCATAGAAGAGCTGGAAACATCCAATGAAGAATTAAAGGCCTCCAATGAAGAGGTTATGTCCATGAACGAGGAGTTGCAATCTTCAAACGAAGAACTGGAGACCTCAAAAGAAGAGTTGCAGTCACTTAATGAAGAGCTAAATACCGTAAACAGTGAGTTACAGGACAAGGTATCTATTCTCGTAACAACCAATAATGATCTCAACAATTTGATTAACAGTACCAGTGTCGCGGCGATCTTTTTAAGTACCAGGTTTCATATTAATTTTTTTTCTCCCACTGCAAAAAAACTGTTTAACCTCATCGCTTCAGATATAGGTCGTTCATTGGATGATATCACCCCACATTTTTCTGATCCTGACCTCCATCATGACAGTGAAATGGTGCTGGAGACTTTGCGGATTAAGGAAAAAGAGATTAAGACCGAATCAGGTGAATGGTTTCACCGTAAAATCCTGCCCTATCGCACCTCTGATAATCGTATCGAAGGTATTGTGTTGACCTTCGAAAATATTACCAGATTGAAGAAAAACCAGTTTGAAATAGTGGCGATGGTAGACGAACAGACCAGGGTACTACGGAAGAAAAGTGAGATGTTGATGAGTATTTTTTCATCAATCCATGTCATGAGTGTTCATCTTGACGATAAGTATACTGTCCTGGCAGCCAATGATCTGTTTATTAAGCGCCATAAACTTGATGCTGCCAATGTTGTCGGCATGAAACTTTTTTCTCTTGCACCAATCTCAAAAGATGAGAAAAACATCATTGCAAGAGCTCTCACAACTGGTGAAGAACATTTTATTTTTGCAAGTGAACGCACGGCAGATAAACTTGGGGATGACTGTAGGCTGTATGACTGGGTGATCAAACCATTAAAAAACAATGAAGGTAAAACGGTGGAGATTTTATTATCCATTATAGATGTTACTGAACGGGAAAGAGAAATTGCAAAAGCCAAAAAACAGCAGGATCAATCAATGCACACGACAGATAACACCACTCAGGAGAAGTCATGAAAGCTGCTCGTTCTCAATCTATAAAAGAAAATCTTCCTAAGGTTCCAACACATATAAAAGGCCTGGACGAAATATTACAGGGTGGATTGCCAGAAAATCATGTTTCCCTCATTGTTGGTGGACCGGGTAGTGGTAAGTCTATCCTGGGAATGCAATTTCTTTACAATGAAGCGCAAGAAGGAAATAGTGGTATTTTCATAACCTTTGAAGAAAAGGCTGAAACTATACGTCATAATTCCATGCTGCTGGGTTTTGACCTGACTGAGGTTGAGGAAAACAACACGCTTTATATCATGGAGGCACAGCTGGACCCATCTGTTATTATATCAGGGGAGTTTGACATTGAGGGTTTACTTGTCATGGTAGGTGCGCTTGCAAAAAAAATGGGTGCCACACGCATAGTGGTGGATGCAATTGATGTCCTGTTGCAGCACTTTAACGATAGTTACCTGGAGCGAAAGTCTCTTTATATCCTTCATAAATGGTTGCTTGATCACAACATGACAGCGGTGATGACTGTAAAAACGGCAGACCATGTCAATAATGTTTCACACTATCAGTTTCTCGATTATTTGACCAATTGTGTTATTCAGTTGCGAAGTGAGGTCGTCAACAGAGTTTCTACTTCTCTGTTGCGGGTGGTCAAATATCGTGGCTCAGATTTCAGCCATAATGAATTTCCATATATTATAAAACCAGGTGGAATTTTTATTCATGCAATCCCCTCTGTGAAAATGCAGAATACTGCTCTCGGGAAAATTATTTCAAGTGGACACCCTACCCTTGATGAATTGTTGGGAGGAGGGTATCGACAAAGCTCTTGCGTCAGCGATTCCCGGGCACCCCTGAAACCCAGCAATAGCGTAGTTTTTAAAAAAAGTCTTCGTAAACATTTCAGAAGTTAAGGTAAAATTTTCCTTGACATATCGATGCGATTGTAATCGTCTTTTTGTAAGCAATATTAAAACCTTACAAGGAGGCTGCAATGTCCCGTCACATAAAAGAAACTATAAAAAGCCACAGACGAAAAATGGCCCAAACTG
>NZ_JAFFPZ010000017.1 GCF_016918505.1 Desulforhopalus vacuolatus | reverse complement strand
GGCAGCCAATGGAAGATCAACAGCGTAAACCCATTTTAGAAAAGTTACACTACCCATGCTCGGGCTATAACTGGCAACAAGCATACATCGAATACTTGGCAAAGAAGAGTCTCAGGTTAGTGTAATGTGAAAACGGGGAATAAAGCGTAAATCACTCATCTTAGTATAGAGTTAAAATGAAGATCATCTCTTGCTTGACAACATCTTGAATGTTTGACGTTTTTTTTTAAAAAAATATTTTTTTTGCAAGGTGCGAAATATAAGCTTTATATTTAAAAATTAGGTGTGTCCCTGCACCACACATCACCTCTTTGTGCGCCTCTTAATCCTGGTGCCAGTTTCCCTTGTAACATATAAGGCAATCCACACTTATCACATTTTCCATCTAAATTTTTATCTATTGCTGTTTTGGGATAGCTATAGACCGTTCCTCTTTGTTTGCAATAGAGGAGATGCCCTTTGCAGTGCACTTTACGTCTTTCAGGGGTAATTGTTCCTGCACTTGTATGTTCTCCTATCATACAGTCAACATCTGAGTATACCCATGCTTTAGGACTCATAGGTGCATATTTAGAAGCTTTACACCCATAATACTTTTCACCTCTTCGAACAAATCTATTCGCTATATTGGGATTCTTTAAAGATCCGCATCCACGATTAATGACATCTTGCAAGTCAAAATTCATACTGCTTTGATACGCAATAGCTTCTGCATTTTTACGATTATATCCTTTTTTCAACAGTTGTTCTTTTATTTTATTTTTTATTATTTGTTGCCAGCCATTGCTTGTAAAATCACCAAAAGTTGGTTCTGTTGAACTCCCGTGCCCATAAAATGCAACCGATTTAACTCGAGGATTTAATATAAATTTTGCTATATCATCCCTGCTGGAATCACGAATAACCCAGTTGTATCCATTTCGTTCATACCACTTTATATCCATTTCTAATGGAATCTTCATCGCAGCCATTTGTATGGTAGATGATTTTACTTTTGGATCAATAAATATAATAACAAATTTGCCTGGCTTTCCTTTACGATCAAGTGAATATCCCGTATTCGGAAAGAAGCATACCACTAATATTATTAAATATATTAATTCTTTCAAAGAATCCTCCTGTATTAAAAAAGTATAAAATTCAAGCTGTTTCAAGGTACCCGGAAGGGAATTGGAGTGTATTCAATTCCTTGTGGCTACCTTGAATAATCAGTTTTTCGTCCATCTTCTTCGTTACAGTAAAAAATTTATCCTGAACCAGCAATCACATCACCAGGAAAAATTATCCGCTGCAATATCCCCCCAGGCAGAGGATATTGATGTACCCTCTTTCAAAGCGTTGAAGCTCAAAAAAAGGTTGGTGACATCATCAATGCTCCTTTGTTGAATCTTTTTCACTGCGGCCCATAAGAGCGCCAATTAAATCCACCGGTATTGGGAAAACCAGAGTTGAACTTTTGTCACCGGCAACCTGGGTCAGCGTCTGCAGATACCGTAATTGCATGGCGGCTGGTTGCTGTGACAGTATTTCCGCTGCTTCCATTAACGTTTGAGACGCCTGCTTCTCTCCTTCGGCATGGATTATCTTCGCCCGCCGTTCCCGCTCTGCTTCGGCCTGCCGGGCAATTGCCCGGATCATGTTTTCATTGAGATCAATATGTTTGATTTCAACATTGGTGACTTTGATACCCCAGGAATCAGTTTGGGCATCGAGAATTTGCTGCACATCAAGGTTCAGCCGTTCCCGTTCGATCAGCATTTCGTCCAGCTCGTGTTTGCCGAGTACGGCCCGCAGTGTGGTCTGTGCAAGTTGACTGGTGGCCATCAAAAAGTTTTCTACCTGAATGATCGCTTTTTCGGGATCGACCACACGAAAAAAGACGATGGCATTCACCTGCACTGAGACGTTATCCTTGGAGATTACATCCTGCGGTGGCACATCCATAGTGACGACACGAAGATCCACCCTTACCATCTGTTGAATACCAGGGATAACGATCATCAGCCCAGGCCCTTTCACCTTCCAAAAGCGGCCGAGCATGAAGATGACACCCCGTTCGTATTCACGCAGAATTTTGATCGAAGCAAAGAGAATCAGAACAAGCAGAAGAAAAGGGATATAGACCAGTTGAAAATCGAACATAATCAGGACCTCCGTTTGAGAGAAGAACGAGAAAAATCGTGTATGGGTGAAACATCCACAGTGAGACCATCAAGACGATCAACCCTCACCCTGTCGCCGGGTTGAAAAGATGTCTCTGAATGGGCGTGCCAGTTTTCTCCATGTACTGTCAGCCACCATTCACCATCATTGGCCGGACCGATAATGGTGCCAACAGCACCAATCATTTCTTCGCCACCGCTCACCACCGGTCTTTGAGCACTGCGAGCGGCCAGGCTGCCAAGAGCAAACAGTACGACAACACTGGTAACCCCCAGACCGATGATCAACGTCAATGGAATCCCGAAACCCGGGGCTTCCGTATCCATCAAAAAGACTCCACCGACGATAAAAGCAATAATACCGCCCACGCCGAGTGCACCGAAGCTGGGAACAAATGCTTCCGCCAGCATAAGTAAAGCTCCAATTGCCAGCAACAGCACCCCGGTCCAATTCACCGGCAGCAAATGGAAGGCGTAAAGTGCAATCAAAAGCGAAATCAAACCAGCCACACCAGGGATACCGAATCCAGGCAGGGTAAACTCAAAAAGCAGGCCATAGATGCCGATAATCATGAGAACCAGGGCAACCTGGGGATTGGCAAGTGTTGCCAGAATACGATTGCGCCAGTCCGGATGATAATGCTCAACCACTGCATCCCTGGTAATCAGCACTCTTGTTCCATTCAGCTGTGGGACCTTGCGGTCGTTGAGTTTCGTGAGGAGATCCGTCAGGTCGATGGCAATGAGATCAATTACACCCTGCTCCAGGGCTTCCTGCGACGACAGGCTGGCAGCATCCCGCACCGCCCGCACGGCAAAATCAACATTGCGCCCACGAAGTTGTGCCAGGCCTCGGATATAGGCTGTGGCATCCTCTACGGACTTGGCGCTCATAATATCTGTGGCTGGAGATTTTACTGCAGGACTCCCTGCTGCTGATGGCTGGTTGTTCTTTGGATCGGTTGTGTTATCAGGGGCGGTAGCGGATGGTTCGCGTTGCGTTGCGCCTGGCTGGCGGCCACCGATGCCGATTGCTACCGGAGTGGCTGCGCCGAGAGTAGTCGCCGGAGCCATTGCAGCTATCTGGCTGGCATACAGTATATAGGTGCCGGCACTGGCTGCCCGGGCACCCTCAGGGGCAACAAAAGTGGCGACCGGAACCGGAGATGCAAGAATATCTTTAATGATTGAACGCATTGAGGTATCGAGGCCACCAGGGGTATCTATTTCGATGACTGCCAGTCCGGAGGCATTTTCGGTTGCGCGTTTGAGACCCCGGTGAATATAATCAGCGGTTGCCGGTCCAATAACTCCATCCAGATGCAGTACAAGGACACCGCCACTGCTCATTGTCGATGCCGGGGCAGCTATACTCAGTGCACTTAAAACAAACAGCAACCCAACAACACGTCTAATCCATGAACGCATCCCGTCTTGCATAGAGTGACCTCCCTGGTAACTGAGTCGGGTTCAACGTGAATGATTCTGATCATTGATTCATTCAGTTCTAAATATAAAGGATAAAAACAGTGGGTTGAAAGTCAACGCCTTTGCCTCTCAAGTGAATATCACCTCACGATTTCCTCCCCCTTCCGCTGTCATAGTGATCTCAATACGCCTGGTACTTTTTAAAAAGAGAGCGTTACGGGCAGCTGATGCACGTGTTGTTCTTTCTACTTTGGCAATCACGCCTTATTTTCAAAAATAATATCGATTTTTCAATATGTTACATGTAAACCGTGAAGAGCTGCTGCACGTATTACTCTCATCCAGCACCCTGTTTTCTCTCATTGCGTATAATTAATCTTCAGATTGTCCCCTTCTCTTTACAGATACCACTATATTATATTTGCATTTTGTGTTTATTGTAGAAAAAGTTAAAGAGGCCAGGGATTATTTATACTTTTATGACATAAATGAAAAAATGAGGACAGATGGCTAAACTAAAAAATAAACATTTGACAGTTATTGGCTGGCGAGAGTGGGTAGCCCTTCCTGAGCTGGGGATTGAAGCGATAAAAGTGAAAGTTGATTCAGGAGCAAGATCGTCGTCATTACACGCTTTCGATGTGCAGACATTCGATCGGGACGGGAGCCAATGGGTCCGCTTTAAAGTTCATCCTCTCCAGCGATCACAGGAAAAAAAGATCGTTGTGGAAGCTGAGATTCTTGAGTTCAGGTCTGTTAAAAGCTCAAGTGGTATTGCAAAAATGCGCCCCGTGATAATGGCAGAGATCGAATTTCTTGGTGAAAGATGGCCTGTTGAATTAACACTTGCAAGTCGAGATAATATGGGTTTTAGAATGCTTCTCGGGCGTGAAGCATTTAGAGGACGATTCCTCGTTGATGCTGGAAAATCCTATTATGGTGGCAGGCCAAAACGGAAGAAGATAATGAAGCAGGCCACTCTAAAAAAGAAATCAAAAAAAATTGATTTCTAAATCTCAAAGATAAAGGTACCTATGAAACTGGCTATTCTCTCTTGTAATCCTAACTGTTACAGTACACGCAGACTTCGTGAAGCTGCTCTGGAACGTGGACATAACGTTAAAGTTTTAAATACCCTGAAGTTTGCTATTGATCTGGACCAGGGGCTGCCCGAACTGTATTTCCGTCAAAAGCGTCTTTCTCAATATGATGCAGTGTTGCCAAGAATAGGTTCATCAATCACCTATTATGGAACCGCAGTTGTACGACAATTCGAACAAATGGATGTATTTTGTACGAACTCTTCCGTTAGTATTTCTACTTCAAGAGATAAGTTGCGAAGTTTACAAATACTCAGTCGTCACTCTATCGGCATTCCCCAAACCACATTTGTCAGAGATAAAAAAGATGTTCTCCCTGCAATTGAGCGTGTTGGTGGAGCCCCTGTTGTAATAAAATTGATCGAAGGAACTCAGGGAATCGGTGTTATCCTGGCAAATTCCCTCAATACTGCTGCTGGGATCATAGAACTTTTACAGAGCCAGAAGCAGAGTGTTCTCATTCAGAAATTCATTAAAGAGAGCAAGGGAAGGGATATCCGCGCTTTTGTTGTTGGTGACAGGGTCGTAGGTGCCATGCGAAGAGTAGCTCAAGGACAGGAATTTCGGAGTAATGTTCATAGAGGTGGAATCACTGAACCTGTAAATCTTGACGATGTTTACAAAGAAACTGCTGTCCGGGCAGCACAAATTTTAGGCCTTCGAGTAGCAGGAGTAGATCTTCTTGAAGGGAAAGATGGACCACAGATAATGGAAGTCAATTCTTCACCAGGTTTAGAGGGAATTGAGGGATGTACACAACTTGATATTGCTGGATCTATAATTGATTACATCGCTGCTCAGGTGAATTTTTCAGAAATTGATCTCCGCCAGCGGTTAACCGTAAGCAGTGGTTACGGAGTTGCTGAAATCTATATACCTGAGGGGTCTGAATACATAGGAAAAACGATTAAGGAATCAGGTTTACGAGAAAAAGATATCGTAGTACTGACCCTTCATCGAGATGGAAAAATTATACCTAACCCCAAACCTGTGCGAGAATTAACCGCAGGAGATCGCCTGCTTTGTTTTGGTAAACTCGAGCGAATGCGTGATATGACCCCGGCAAAAATACGTCGGAAAAGGCGTCCAAAAGTGAAAAATTTACCTGAGCTTCCCGTAGCGGATGAAGTCTTTAAAGAATCTGGAAAGATTGAATCCGTTTCAATACCTGCAAATAAAGGGATAACTGACGATGAGTAAACCAGAACCCCAAAAGTCGATTACCGACTGGTTTGGTGAAAAAATTGCTCCAGGGGAATCACGCAATGTTCATCTTGTTATAGGCGAAAGCTATAGCAGTATGAATGTTGAGATACAGATTCACATTCGCCGTGCGATTGAAGACGGACCTGTCGTTTTTGTAACAGCCGCTTTACACGGTGACGAAATCAATGGTTGTGGAGCGGTTCGACAATTGATACAGGATGATGCGTTTCAATTACTGAAAGGGACTGTTGTGTTAATTCCCGTTCTGAATCTGCCTGCCTTTGAACGACACTCCCGCTACCTGCCGGATCGTCGTGATTTGAACCGTTCATTTCCCGGTTCTCCCGATGGCAGCCTTGCCGGTCGAATGGCATTTACAATTTTTAACGAGATCGTGAAGCGGTGTGATTATGGTATCGATTTACACACTGCATCAGTGAGACGAACAAATTACCCTACCGTTCGAGCCGACCTGGATAATCCTGAAGTTCGCAGGATTGCTGAAGCATTCGGATCAGAGATCATAATTAACGGAAAAGGCCCTAAGAACTCCTTTCGCCGGGAAGCATCTGCTGCCGGATGTCCAACTATTATAATGGAAGGTGGCGAGGTTTGGAAAGTAGAACCGGGCATTGTAGAAACTGCAGTTCGTGGAATAAAGAACGTACTGATCGAACTGAAAATGCTGGACAATGAGATAGAAAGTCCTCCCTATCAAATTGTGATTGAGAAATCGAAATGGATCAGGGCAGATCAGGGGGGATTTCTTGATTTTCATATTCAGCCCGGTGATATCGTAAAAAAAGATCAGCCTCTTGCAACGAATACAACCATTATTGGAGAGGGGCAAAGTACAATTTATGCGCCATTCAATGGTGTTGTGATGGGAATGACGAGCCTGCCCTCCATCAGTCCCGGGGAACCTATCTGCAACCTCGGTAAATTACCGAGGAAATACAGCCCTGATAAATTCGAAAAATTGCGTGCAAAAGAAGATGGTCTTGAACAGCAGGTCCTGGAAGAATTAAGCTCCAGTGTTCTTTTAACCGAACCGCCGGAGGAATAAGGACTCCGGAGTGATACCATTCCTATTAAGTTGTGACCATACTAAATGCCATTTTCACTTTCTATTGGCGAATTCAAAGGCAGGGGGATGGGAGACAGGAGAAAGGAGACGGGAAAAGCAAAAGACGGAACAGCGAAAAACTTTTTGCCAACGAATAAAAGCTCTAATCATGCGAATAAAGGCAAAAAACTTTAAGAAGTTACGCTTTTATAAAAAATGCCCTTTTTCGTATGATTAGACCATTTCTATTAAGTTATGCTCGTTTTACATCCTGTTTATCCATTTGTAATAGCCCAAAAAAATTTCCACGCAGTTGCGTTCTCTAGTCAATACAAAATGTAAATGGTATAAGGACTTCGGAGTAACATATAAAATTGGGAGGTGATTGCAGAAACGAACCCTGTAATCACCTCACAATTTTCACATTCCTCCTAATTTTGACAGAACGACACTTGCAAAACTCAATACGAAGAAAAATCCGCACATATCTGTGACTGTGGTCAGGAGCGGACCTGAAACAAGAGCCGGGTCAAGTTTAAAACGTTTCAATATCAGGGGTAACATTCCACCAAGACTGACAGAAACAAGTGTGTTTGCCGCCAAAGCTCCACCAACGACAAGACCCAGCCACGGGTTTCCTTTCCATAAATATGCAACTCCGCCAAGAAGTAAACCGAGCACCAAACCGTTAATTATTCCAATTCTGGCTTCCTTGCCCAACACCCACAGGAGCTCTTTTGGCCGAACCAGACCAAGAGAAAGCTCACGCATGGAGACCGCAACCGCCTGGTTTCCAGAACAACCACTCATGTCACTCACCATTGGTAAAAACACTGCTAATGTAATAACTGCTGCAAGAGTATCCTGGTAGAGAGCAATAACACTGGCCGCGATTATATTGAGGACAATATTCAGGCTTAACCATGACAAGCGTCGCCCCGAACGTGAGAGCAAAGGCATCGTTCGAAATTCTTCACCACCAATAATTCCACTTAATTGCAGAAAAGATTTCGTATGCTGGTCATTATCAGCTTCCTCAATACTTTTGGGCAAAACCACACCCACGAATTTGCCCTCGCTGTTGACAACGGGTGCACCAAATAAATGATGATCCTCAAAAAACTCTTTCAACTCTCTCAGGGTGGCCGTATCTGACACACTGAGAGGTGATTTAATCATGATATCAGCAAGTTTGGTATTTCTTGCGGGAAAAAGAAGATCATGAATGCGAAGTACTCCCACCAGCTGTTTACTCTCATCAGTCACATAAAAATACTGCACATTGTAATCAACATATTCTTCGCGATTTTTTTGTAAATCATCCAGAACATCATTGATTGTACTGTCAGCTGAATATGCAAGGAATTCCGACACCATCAATCCACCGGCGCAGCTTGTATCATAAGCCAGCAAGATCCTTGCTTCTTCGGCATCATGGGGATCCATATTCGACAAAACAGCATCACTTGCACTGCTCTCCATTTCACCGAGTACATCAATGAGATGATCACTGGAGAGTTCCTCCAATATTGCAGTAGCCTGTGCAGACGGCATATCCTCAACCATATCTGCTGCCTGAGCTTCTGGCATGTCTTCTATGGCATCGGCAGCATCTTCAGGGCTTAATAAAGTGAGCAGGCGAAGCCTGTCATTTTCAGAGAGTCTTGAAATAGTCCAGGCTGTATCCTGGGGACTGAGTGTTTCAATGAATTTTGTTAATTCTATCTTTTTTTCTTGTGCTATGAGGTCGCTGAGAATTTCCAGGGACTTATTGTTTTTTACCATTTTTCAACCTTTCTTATTTTGCACATTTACAGTGAAGAATCGCTGGATGAGCACAAAAAGTGCAACACCGAGATATGAAAAGAAACAATACCAGATCATGGCCTTTCTTCAAACGGGAAGATCTCAAACTGAGATTGCTGGTGTGCTGAATCGTTTTAAGAGTACAATTTCACGTGAAATTTGTCGCAACAGTTTTGAGTGGGAGTATAATCCTTCTCATGCTCTGGTCACAGTGACCGCCAGACGGCGGTTTACTGAGAAGGCCGCAAAGCCCAGGCTCGAAGAATTGCAGACTGCACGGACGTGGTTCCGTCCGGATGGCTATGTAAATCAATAAGGTATTGATTTCATGTTGAATTTACTAGAAATCGCTCTCCAACTGGATGAACAAAGACAGGCAGGGGGGAAATCCACACGTATCAACCACGGCAGACCAGATGTCGCCGGAAGCATGGGAAACGCAAACGAGCCGAGGTTTCTTTTCTTTCTGATCGCGCAGACAGTGCAGAACAGCCTCCGAGAATGAAAAAGAGAAAGCGGATTGGAATTGATTTTATTAAACTAAAATTTTCAATTAAAGCAAGCACTCAATCATGCAGGTGATTTCATGGAAAGTCGATCTCAGGTTAAAAAAGTGCGGGAAGTTGAATTATCTTCCTGTTTAGCAGGTCATTCCGATTTAAAACAAAAAGCTCATCAGATTAGAGTTGATCTCACAACGACCTTTCCTTTCGTTCATCGCCTGGCAATCGCGATTTACCATGTTGAGCGAGATGTACTTCAGACGTATGTATATGACGAAGACAAAGACACTGATATTCATAATTATGAAGCGATTCTCTCGAATTGCACTTCACTCAAAGAGTTGGTTGTGGAGCAAAGGGAACGAATTATTAACGATATTTCGATTTTAGATAACAGTAAACATTACCACACAGAATTAATTCGTCAAGCAGGTTATTTATCAAGTGTTTCTATCCCATTAATTATTAACGGACAGCTGCTCGGATTCTTATTTGCAAATTCGAGAAAAAAAAACGTTTTTAATGAAGAAATAGTACAAAGATTACGTCTGATATCAATGATTTTTGCTTTATTATTACAATATAATTCAGAAAAACTAAATGTTTTAAAATCAACTGTTGAATCAATGAAAATAGTTAGTTTTGGTCGAGATCCAGAAACAGCTGAACACCAGCAGCGCATGGCGATATATTCTCTGATAATCGCAAGAGGTGTTGCCTTGAAGTATCAATTAACCGATATCGACATTAATTACATCTATCTGTACGCGCCACTTCACGATATTGGAAAGTTAACAATAGCCGATAACATTTTATTAAAACGTGGCCACCTGACGAAGAAGGAAATTGCAACCATGCAGGGACATGCCAGTAGAGGTGATGAACTTGCAAAAAAGCTGATTAATGCGTACAATCTTGTAGATGTTCCTCATATTTCAATGCTCAACGAAATAATTCGATGGCATCACGAAAAGATGGATGGTTCGGGATACCCAGACGGTCTAAAGCAAGATCAAATACCAATTTCAGTGCGCATTGTTAGTGTAGCTGATGTTTTTGATGCGTTAACGAGTGAACGACCTTATAAAAAAGCGTGGACAAATGAAAAAGCGTTTAATGAGTTGAGAAAACTGAGTGAAAAGAAACTCGATCGAGATTGCGTTAATGTCTTAATAAATGAAGAATCAAAGGTTGTTAATATTCAGAAAGAATTTAAAGACAGGGATGTCCATTGGTAACTGTTTTTGCCTGCGAAGAGAGAGACTGAAAAATCCCCCATAAATGCGGCCAGCGCTGGGCCAGTGCTGTTACAGGTATATAAAATTGAGTGACGATAATGGCAATCTTGTCGATCTTGCAGCTTTTGTCGTTTATCACCCACTCCATTGCTCTTCCCAGACGTCGACCCGGCAGAAAGGATTTCAAGGGACCCTTCAGTGAAAATTTCCCTATACGTTACATTTTTGTTCTTTATTTGGGAAATGATTACAAAGTTGCATGCTGATTACATCTGCTCTGTAAATATTCGATGCGGCATAGGCCACGACAGGTGCGATGACGTTTTTCCTTTTATTTGGCACGAATTTTGCGTAACGAATTATTCAGGGAAAAGAAAACAGGATCGTGCTTCAAGAGCGTGATCCCTGACGAGCAGACAGGTGTGTTTCCAGAGATTGGTACATGGGAGAAGGAAGATGCACTTATATACGACGTGTGATTTAACATTTGAAATTACGGTGCCAACGCCATTTGTGCTGATGCTGCGACCACGCAGTGGTGCGCAGCAATGGATAGTCAGTGAAAAATACATCATCATACCGAGAAAATCGGTATCTGAATTTACTGATACGTACGGGAATCTCTGCCAGCGTTTAATTGCCCCGCCAGGGATCTTTTCCATAAATACCGGTGCTGAAGTAATTTTGGCCGACAGTGTCGATCGAGCCAGGGACGCTCCTTTTGTCGAGATCCAGAATCTGCCCGACGAGGTACTTCTTTACCTGCTTCCCAGTCGCTACTGCGAGACAGAACATTTTGGCAGGATGGCCGCTGACATTACGGAGGGCCAACGGCCTGGCTACAATCAAGTTGCGGCTATCGAAGCCTGGGTGCGAAAGAATATACGTTTTGAATCATGTGGGGATGATTCCCCTGTCTCGGCAACAGAGGTCAATTCCCGACAATGGGGTGTCTGTCGTGATCTCTCCCACCTTGCAATAGCACTCTGCCGCAGCCTGAGCATTCCCGCGCGGATGGTTGTTGGCTATCTTTATGATCTGCATCCTATGGATCTGCATGCCTGGTTCGAAGCGTACCTGGCGGGACGGTGGTATACTTTCGATGCTACTCAGAGCGAAGTGAAAGGTGGATATGTCGTTCTTGGTTATGGTCGTGATGCTGCAGATGTGGCTGTTTATAACCAGTTTGGACCTGCAGCATATCCGACAACCCAGAGGGTCAGGGTAGAGCAAATAGACGATGAATAATTGGAGTAAAGGGAATATCAAATAATCGTTCATCTCCTTCGTTACAGTCAAAAATTTATCCTCGGAGGTAAACGCCAGACTCCGCTATTAGAGTTACAGATGGTAAATTTTCTCCTGTGCCTCAACTCTGAACAAATGCAGGCTGCTTCAAGATACCCGTAAATAAGAGAAACAAAGTGAAGCATAAAGAATTAATACACTTCAAAAAGGAAAGGTTTGATGGAAATATTCAGGAATGATGACCATGAAGGCTTTTATGATGAGCTGATTGACGAAAAAGGTATTCCCCGCCCCGGAGTTGAGTTGCTGGTGGAAAAGATAAACTCACTGCCGGAGGGAGATTTGGTCCTTCGTCAGAAAGCTGCGGAGGCTTTGCTCCTTAAAATGGGCATCACCTTTAACGTGTATGGCCAGAATGAAGGGGCTGAAAAGATTTTCCCCTTTGATTTGATCCCGCGCATTATTCCCAGTAATGAATGGGAGCAGATTGAAGCCGGTCTCAAGCAGCGAATCTTTGCCCTGAATGAATTTATCCAGGATGTCTATAACGACAAAAAGATCCTGAAAGACAAAATTGTCCCTGAAGATCTGATTTTCAGCAGTCGGACATATCGAAAGGAATGTGAGGGATTCACGCCACCCCGCGGGATATGGTGCCATGTAACGGGTACAGATCTGGTCCGAGGCGGTGACGGGTGTTTTTACGTGCTGGAAGACAATCTGCGCTGTCCTTCCGGCGTTTCATACGTGCTGGAGAATCGCCAGGTCTTAAAACGAACCTTTCCCCAGCTTTTTGAAGAGTCCCAAGTGCGGCAGGTAGACGATTATCCTGGTAAATTATTGCAGATGCTTGAATATCTGGCACCAGATGAGATCCAGTCGCCAACTATCGGGATACTTACTCCAGGCATGTACAACAGCGCCTATTTTGAGCACTCCTTTTTATCGCAACAGATGGGCGTGGAGCTGGTCGAAGGGCGCGACCTGGTGGTGTCTGACGGGTTTGTCTATATGCTGACCACCAGGGGCCTGAAACGTATCGATGTGCTCTACCGGCGTATTGACGATGATTTTATTGATCCTGCAGTATTTCGACCGGATTCGCTTCTTGGCGTTAAGGGCCTGATTGATGTGTATAAAAAAGGTCGGATTGCCATGGCCAATGCTCCGGGTACCGGCATCGCCGATGACAAGGTTATCTACGCCTATGTGCCTGAGATTATAAAATATTATACCGGTGAAGAGCCTATCCTGCCCAACGTGCCCACCTATATTTGTCGGGAAGAAAAAGACCGGGCATACGTTCTTGACCACCTCGAAGAGCTGGTTGTTAAAGCTGCCAATGAGTCCGGCGGCTACGGCATGCTCATTGGCCCGCACAGCACGAAAGCAGAGCGAGAACAGTTTGCCAGACTGATTACAGACAACCCGCGTAATTATATTGCCCAGCCAACCCTTTCACTGTCCCGGGTACCAACTATTGTCGGTAATCGCATCGAGGGGCGTCATGTGGATCTTCGGCCCTATATTCTCTTTGGCAAGGATATTTACGTGCAGCCGGGTGGCCTGACCCGGGTCGCATTAAAGAAAGGATCGCTTGTAGTTAACTCATCTCAGGGTGGTGGAAGTAAAGATACCTGGGTTTTGTTACCACATCAATCATAGGAGAAAGGGAATGCTGAGCCGTGTCGCCAATTCAATTTACTGGATGTGCCGATATATTGAACGTGCAGAAAATGTAGCACGCTTTATCGGGGTCAATCTCAATTTATTGCTGGATATGCCTTCGGAAAAGGATCAACACTGGTTACCACTGGTAATGACTACCGGAGATCAGGAGCTGTTTGAGAAAAACGAAACGGACTACAACCAGGAAGCTGTCCTCTGGTTTTTAACCTTTGATCGAACATATCCCAACTCTATTCTCAGTTGTGTGGCTGCTGCCAGGGAAAACGCCCGTTCCATTCGCGAAATCATTTCCTCGGAAATGTGGGAACATCTCAATAATTTCTATCTGGAGCTGATGAAGGAAGAAAGTATCAAGATGGCCCTGCAGGATCCTGATCGATTTTACAACATTATTAAAATGCGCAGCCATCTGTTCACCGGTCTGCTGGACAGCACTATGAGTCACGGTGAGGCATGGAACTTTGCCAGGATCGGAGTGATGATCGAACGGGCGGATAAAACATCACGAATCCTCGATGTCAAGTATTTCATGTTACTCCCGCAGGCAGATTTAGTGAACACCCCCATTGATAACATTCAATGGATATCCGTGCTTCGCTCGGCCAGTGCCTTTGAAATGTACCGAAAAGAGTTTCATAATATAACCCCTCGAAATGTTGCTAATTTTTTAATTTTTGACAAAAATTTCCCTCGCTCCATTTACTACTGTATCGCCAGAGCACAGGTCTATCTGCACCGCATTTCCGGGACCCCCCCGGGGTCGGTCACCAACAGCGCCGAAAAGCATCTGGGCCGAATGCAGGCGGACCTTGAATATACTGATATTGACGAGGTTATTGATTCCGGTCTCCACGAGTTTCTCGACAATCTGCAGCGTCGTTTTAACACGATGGGAGGCACAATCAGCTCAACGTTTTTTAATATCGAACCCCAGATTACCACGACAACCGATAAGCAATCGCAGACACACACGCAATCCTGAGTCCCGGGAAGCAGAAAGAAAGCACATTGTTCAACCGGGAAGCGAAACAATGTCTGGATAATTTAATATTATAAGGAATACCGGTGGGAATTCATATCGCTATAAATCATAAGACAACCTACAGTTACGATCGCGCCATCAATCTCGCTCCACAGATAGTGCGGCTGCGCCCGGCTCCTCATTGCCGGACTCCTATCCTCAGTTACTCGATGAAGGTGACGCCCGCAGAGCATTTCATCAACTGGCAGCAGGATCCCTTCAGCAATTACCTGGGACGTCTGGTATTTCCAGAAAAAACAGACACGTTTGAGGTAGAGATCGATCTGGTGGCGGATATGATCATTATCAATCCTTTTGATTATTTTCTGGAACCGGATGCAGAAGAATTTCCTTTTACCTACGAAAAGAATCTTAAAGAAGATTTGATTCCTTATCTGGCAAAGTCTGAGACAGATAAAAGACTCAAAAAATACCTTAAAGAAATTGATTGTACTCCCCGGCGAACAATTGATTTTCTGGTGGCCCTGAATGCGAAGTTGAGCAATGACATAAAGTATCTGATTCGCATGGAACCAAACGTGCAGAGCTGTAAACAGACACTGCGGCTTCGAAGTGGTTCCTGTCGGGACTCCGCCTGGTTGCTGGTCAATATTCTCAGACATTTTGGCCTCGCTGCCCGCTTTGTTTCCGGCTATCTCGTCCAGTTGAAACAGGATGTTAAATCTCTGGACGGGCCATCCGGCACCGAAGTCGATTTTACCGACCTTCACGCCTGGACTGAGGTCTATCTCCCCGGCGCCGGCTGGGTGGGAATGGATCCAACATCCGGACTCTTTGCTGGAGAAGGCCATATCCCTCTGGCCTGTTCACCCGAGCCACAGAGTGCGGCCCCTATAACGGGGGCACTGGATGAGTGTGAGGTTGAATTCAGCCACTCCATGTCGGTGACCCGAATCCTTGAAGAGCCACGTTCTACGCGGCCCTATCCTGAAAAGATCTGGGAGGATATTGTCAAACTTGGAGATCGGGTTGATCAGGAACTCCTGGATCAAGACGTTCGGTTAAGCATGGGAGGCGAACCGACCTTTATATCCATTGATGATATGGAAAGCCCCCAGTGGACTACGGACGCACTTGGTAAAGAGAAACTGGGGCTGTCTGAAACACTTATTAAAAAATTGAAAAAGGAGTGGGCTCCAGGGGGATTCCTGCATTACGGCCAGGGGAAATGGTATCCCGGCGAATCTCTGCCCAGATGGGCTTTGGGCTGCTATTGGAGAAAAGATGGCGAGCCGATATGGAAAAACGATAAGTGGATGGCTGATTTTGACGTGGATTATGGTTTTGGTATCACTGAAGCCAAAACCTTTATCAATACCCTGGCTGAAACCCTCAAGGTGAACAAAAAGTATATCCGTGAGAGTTTTGAGGATACTCTCTATTATCTGCTGAAAGAGAGGAACCTTCCAGTCAATGTTGATCCCACAGATCCCAAATTAGAGGACTCTGAGGAAAGAAAGCGGATGGTCAACGCTTTTGAGCGCGGTCTTGGTGCAGTCGTGGGATATGTCCTGCCTCTGCAGCATGGTTCATGGAAAAGTGGCCCATGGCCTCTCAGATCTAAACACATGTTTTTGTTGCCGGGTGATTCGCCCGTGGGCCTGCGTCTGCCACTCGACTCTTTACCCTGGGTTGCCGAAAAAGATCTTCCGGTTGACTCTACACTGGATCCCATGGCTGACCGGGAACCGCTGCCAGTTGGAGGAAAAGGCAAAGCCGATAAAAAAGGCAGGGGTGTTAAAAAGGAGAAGGCTTCTCAAAAAAACAAAGCAGGCGATGACATCAACGCCCAGCCCGAACCCTTTAAAGATCCCAAACCTGTGCCTGGCGAATCAGCAGCCTGGCTGGTTCGAACAGCACTCGTTGTGCAGCCCCGCGATGGACGGCTATACGTTTTTATGCCGCCTGTTACCTCGCTTGAGGGATATTTGGACCTGGTCAGCTGCATAGAAGCAACCGCTAAAAAGACGAAACTGCCGGTAGTCCTCGAAGGATATGCACCTCCCCAGGACTACCGTCTGGAGAGTTTAAAAGTAACTCCCGATCCAGGTGTTATAGAGGTCAACATTCAGCCCATGCACAGCTGGCGGGAGATGGTTGCCTGCACCACGAAACTCTATGAACTGGCGAGAGAGACCCGGCTCGGCACCGAAAAATTTATGGTCGATGGCCGCCATACAGGTACGGGGGGAGGAAACCATATTGTCATCGGTGGCGCTACTCCGGCAGACAGTCCCTTTTTACGCAGGCCTGACTTGCTGCGCAGTTTTGTGACCTTTTGGAATAATCACCCTTCCCTGTCATTTTTGTTTTCCGGCCTCTTTATCGGCCCCACCAGCCAGCAGCCGCGTATAGATGAAGGGAGACATGACAGTCTCTATGAGCTGGAAATAGCCTTTGCCGAGCAGGACAGACAAACACGTTCAGATTTTCCATGTCCCCCGTGGCTGGTTGACAGACTGTATCGGAACTTTCTTGTGGACGTTTCCGGGAATACCCACAGAGCAGAATTTTGTATCGACAAGCTCTATTCCCCGGACAGTTCGACAGGACGCCTGGGGCTGCTCGAGTTTCGAGCCTTTGAAATGCCCCCCCATGCCCGGATGAGCCTTGCCCAGCAGCTTCTGCTGCGAATTTTTGTCAGCTGGTTCTGGCAAACACCATATCGTCAAAATTTGGTCCGCTGGGGCACCCGCCTGCACGATCGCTTCATGCTTCCGCAAATGGTCCACGACGATTTTGCCGATGTTTTACAGATACTTAATCAGGCAGGATATCCCGTATCCATGGATTTTTTTCATCCGCATTTTGAGTTCCGTTTCCCCATTTACGGCAGAGTAACCTGCCAGGGCATGGAGATTGAATTGCGCCAGGCTCTGGAGCCCTGGCATGTTCTGGGGGAGGAGCAGGGCAGTGGTGGCACAGCGCGTTATGTTGATTCCTCTCTTGAACGGATCCAGGTAAAAGTCTCCGGGATGACAGAAGAACGCTATATTGTTACCTGCAATGGCCGCCGTGTTCCATTGCAGCCGACGCAGACCGCAGGAGTCTTTGTCGGAGGGGTACGTTATCGAGCGTGGCAGCCACCCTCTTGTTATCATCCAACAATTGGCGTCCATGCGCCGCTTACCATTGATCTCTTTGATACGTGGACCGGGCGGGCAGTGGGTGGTTGTCAATATCATGTTGGGCATCCCGGCGGACGCAGTGCTGAAGATTTCCCGGTTAATTCCTATGAAGCTGAAGGACGTCGCAATGCTCGATTCATTCCCCATGGGCATACACCGGGGAATGTAATCACTGTGCCACCTGAAGAGGTCAATCGTTATTTTCCTTATACTCTTGATTTACGGACCCCAAAACGGTAAATAGGCGACGGGAGCGACGATTATATCGCTCATTATGCAGTCAGAACCGCAATGAGGCATCAGCAGTATATGAGTAACACGGATTTTAACAGTTCTTTCGGACAAAACGTCAGATCGACATCCATCTTTGACATGGAAGCCTTACCAGCAAATGTCTACTGTGAAGCATTTTCTGGTAAGGCTCAGCCCCGCAGGCACTGGCAGCCAATTCTCAGCGCACTGAACGCCAAAAATATTGCAGATCTCAAGCAGCATCATGAGAAAGCCAGGCACATGCGCCATGAAGATGGCTCGACGATAAACCCCTTCGATAACTCCACCGAGCGGACCACATCCTGGGCGCTTGACATGATTCCATTGCCCATTGCAGAGGGCGAATGGACAGTCATTGAACAGGGAGTGATGCAACGGGCACAGTTGCTCGAAAAAGTTCTGGCGGATACCTACGGGCCACAGTCCTTGTTAAAAAATGGCAGTCTTCCCGCTGAACTGGTCTTTGCAAATCCCAACTTTCTGCATTCCTGCCATGGAATTCAGCCTTCGGGAAACCGTTTTCTCACCTTTTATGCCGTAGACCTTTATCGTGGTTTTGACGGTCATTTTCGAGTGCTGCGGGATTATGCTTCCAGCCCCGCCGGTCTCGGCTATGCCCTGGAAAACCGCATTGTCATGTCACGGGTATTTTCCAAACTCTATCATAAAACCCAGATTCGCCGACTGGCACCTTTTTTCCAGACCTTTCACAGCGCCCTGATCCAACGGGCCTCTCTTCGTAAAAAAGACCCTGGTATTGTGTTGTTTTCTCCGGGGCCTGACAGCCGTATCTACTATGAACACGCCCTGCTCTCCCGCTATCTGGGGTATCCACTGGTGGAAGGACAGGATCTCACCGTACGCAACGGCAAGGTATTTTTAAAAAAACTGGCCGGGCTTGAGCCTGTAGAGGCCATCTTCCGCCACATTCCCGATCTCAGCAGTGACCCCTTTGCTCTGCGGCGTGAAACAGCCAATGGAGTGGCCGGGCTCATCCAGGTCTGTCGTGAACAAAACATCGATATCGTTAATCCCATCGGCAGCGGCTTTGTCGAGACACCAATATTAAAAACGTTCCTTCCTCAACTTTGTCAGCAACTGCTCAACGCAGACCTGCTGCTGGAAAACCACCCTGCCTGGTGGTGTGGCAACAGTGACGGGCTCAATCATGCCATGGCCCGGTTGCAAGAGTTGACCGTCGGTTCGGCCATGGAGACATCAGCCGTAATTGATCAATCAGCTGATGTAAGAGCAGAGATACAAACAAATCCATCAGAGTATATGGTTTCCGCTCCGGTGACTCCCTCTTCAGTTCCAGCATGGGATATCGAGGGTGCCAGGCATTGCTATAATGTTGTGCGGGTTTTTGCCTGCGCAACGGAGCATGGCTTCTCTGTTATGCCGGGAGGTCTGGCGATTACCGCAGGCGATGTTGAAACACTCACAAAAGGTTCTCCTGAACAACAGCAGAGTAAGGATATCTGGGTGTTGTCGGATAAACCGATCGAACCTTTCTCCATGCTGGATGGATTCCATACCATCACCGAATTCAAACGCAGTAATGATCTCCCCAGCCGGGTAGCCGACAACCTGCTCTGGCTGGGACGTTATCTTGAGCGCGCCGAAGGAATAATACGCCTGTTGCGTGCAGTATACCTGAGATTATCAGGTGAAGATCGACTTGATGAAATTCCAGAGTTGCCCTTTTTGCTCAATATTCTTCGGACAAAGAATATCATTCCCAAGATTTTTGCGGCAGAGAGAGGCACTCCCTTTTACAAGGAGTTGATGCACTATCTCCATGATGCACTGTACCGCAAGGATCAACCGGAAAGTGTTGTATTCATTTTACGGCGTGTGCAGGAAACAGCGAGGAGGGTTCGGGATCGACTCTCTGCCGACTCTTCCCGGGCACTCAACCGACTGGAGGAATTTGCTGATAATCCCTTCAGTGACCCTTTAGAGCTTTTAGATAAAACCTTATTCATCCTGAGCGCTTTTAGCGGACTGGCCATGGAAAGCATGACCCGCGGCCTGGGCTGGCGTTTCATGGACATGGGCCGTAGAATCGAGCGGGCCTTGAATCAGGCAGTCCTTCTCCGAATCGGTCTGCCTGAGGTGTGCAGCAACATACGGAACACCCTGCAAGCCCTGCTGGAAGCGTCTGACAGTCTGATGACATATCGGGCCAGATACAAATCCACATTTCAATTGGCACCGGTGCTGGATCTTCTGCTGGCTGATGAAAGCAATCCCAAGTCACTGGCTTTCCAGTTCAGCCAGCTTGTGAACCATGTTAAACACCTGCCCAGCCAGGGAGAGAGGCGATTCTCCTGTGCGGAGGAACGGATTGCCCTGGAAATGCTTACAACTGTTCGACTGCTCAATCTGACAGAAATAGAGTGTGGAGACAAGGCACCTCAAGATGCAGTACTGACAGCATTTTTGACTTCCATGGCAGCTCTCTTAGAAAAGTTCGCCCTGGAAATTAGTGGGCATTATCTCAGTCGTGTCCCTGCAACACGCCATTACGCAATAATCTCAGATGAGCCTGCAGTATGAAATACCGCATTATTCACAACACCAGTTATAAGTATTCTGCACCGGCATCACTGTCTCAGAATGAACTTTTACTGCATCCCCGGCCAACACCCTCCCAGGAGGTTATCGATTTTCAATTGTCGATTGTTCCCATGCCCCAGTATCTGCATTGTCGAACTGATTATTTTGGCAATACGGTTCACGTGTTCATGGTGCAGCATCCACATAATGAATTGATAATGTCTGCCACCAGCATCGTCAGGACGTCACCTCCTGTCATTCCAGGAGCTAATACCACTGTTCCTTATGAAACAGCCGTGCAGCGGCTGGTAGAACGTAAGCAGTCTATTGAACTTGAGGCGTCGCAGTTTGTCTTTGCCAGCCCGCTGGTCACCATCACTGCTGCGGCAACAACTTACGCCAGACTGTCTTTTCCTCCGGGGATGCCTGTACTGAACGGAGCCATCGATTTAGTTCGGCGTATTTTCACGGAATTTACATACGACAAGACTGCGAGTACTGTCGATACAACTGTCGAGCAGGTGCTGATAAATAAAAAAGGTGTCTGTCAGGACTTCGCTCATCTTGCCATCAGCGGCCTGCGGGGGCTTGGCCTTGCAGCACGCTATGTAAGCGGTTATATGGAAACAATTCCTCCGCCTGGAAAGCCCAAACTGGTTGGTGCAGATGCATCCCATGCCTGGTTTTCTGTTTTTGTGCCTGATTTTGGCTGGATAGATCTGGACCCCACCAACAATTTGATTGTCAATGATTCCTATATTACCGTTGCCTGGGGGCGGGATTACGGAGATGTTGCTCCGGTAAAAGGGGTGGTTATGGGAGGAGGGGCCCATATGCTGTCTGTGATGGTTGATGTTGCAGCACAGGAGAGCAGACAGTAACAACAGCGAACGTCAGTCTGACTTTTGTAGTTTTTAACAGTATGTGCATCTTTTTGCATTGTACTCGTGCGCTGCTCTGTCAGGGTTTTTGCCAAAAAAATCGGAGAGTAGCATTTCCACGAAGGGTTCCATTCTCATTTTCAAACCAGGCATTCTGACTTCCCGATCATCCTCCCGCTGCGCCCTCCCGACCTGCCGATTCCTGCCAGTGATATCCTGCAGCATCCGTTCCCGGTTACTGCAGCAGTCCGTTCCTGAATTTCACCGTTTTCCCTGAAGAGTAAAAAATTTGCGCCTCAAAACGGCATAAAAATATGGAGACAAATAATGGTTGAATCAACTGATTCTCATTTGCAGTTCGGTGGCAGTTTCCGCAGTGTACTGCCATCCCTGCTCTTTCTCGCGTCGATATTTTTCCTTACCTTTACCGCCCGGGTGATCATCTCACCCCTGATGCCGATTATTGAAAAGGAGATCAGCATCAGCCACAGCGCGGAAGGTTCACTCTTTTTTATCATCATGTTTGGCTATGTCGTCTCCATCCTCTTTGCCCCAAACCTCAGCTCAAGAATCGGCAATCGACGGACAATTGTCCTTTCCGGACTGCTGACGGGGCTGGGTCTGTTTCTCTTCTCCCTCTGCCACAGCCTGTCAGCTTTCTTCGCCGCCGGTCTTTTCACCGGTCTGGCATCCGGTCTTTACTTTCCGACGGCAATGGTGACCATTGCAGAAATCAGTCCGGCAGCCTGGCTCACCCGGGGAATGTCCATTCACGAGCTGGCTCCAAACTTCGGCTTTGTCCTTGCCCCGCTCATTGCCAGTCTGCTCGGTATTCTCATGGGATGGCGTCACGGCCTCCAGGCACTGGGAGTGCTGCTTATTTTGTGGAACCTTGTCTATCTCAAACGCGGATGTAACGCAAAACGTAAACAGCCGCCGGTCAGCCTGCAGGTGGTGCGTTATTTCTTCACCAATCCCCTCTTCTGGCGTATCACTGTCATGCTTTCCTTTGCGGTCGGTTCAACCATGGGTATCTACTCCATGCTGCCGCTGCTGCTGGTAAACGAGCATGGGATGAGTGTTGAACATGCCAACTCCATCGTGTCGTTTTCACGCATCGGCTCCATCATTATGCCTCTGGTCGGGGGCTGGCTCGGGGACCGCTTCGGAAATGGCCGGGTGATGGCGGGGGTACTGCTGCTGGCAGGGGTGCTGACCGTCCCCATCGGAATCTGCTCAGGAGGAGTGCTGCTGACGTTTATCTTCGTACAGCCGCTGATCGCTGTCATCTTTTTTCCATCCTGCTTTGCCTGCTACGCACGACTTGGCGAGGGGAAATTCCGCGGCATGGGTCTGTCAATCGGGGCTCCGATTGGTTTCCTCATGGGAGCTGGCTGCATCCCCGTCCTGATCGGTTTGGTGGGGGATCACGCTGGCCTGAAGACGGGATTTGCAGTCGCAGGAGTGCTGGCAATCATGGCGGCGCTGCTCGCTGGCAGCAGCCGCACATTTTTGCAGCAGGAGGAGCAATAGAGAAGCAAAAGAGTGGTTATTAACCCGGCGGGCATTGAAGAGCACCCTGAAGTCTAAATATACACGTCTTTAGCGATCTTTTATCAGGGTGGTTGGCCTTATACCAGTTACACTTTGTATTGGCCCTATAACGTGACTGCGTGAACATTTTTTTTGGCGATTACGAATCAGTAATAATTCGTGTTTATCCGTGTCCATGCGTGGTTCCTTTTGCAGTTTGTAACCACGAATAGACACGAATTTTCACGAACAGGGACAACGCATTAAACGAAAACGTTTATCTCCGAAGTTAAGCCGTACAGTGCACCAGAATTATTAATCAACTTTGGTAGTCATCCGAAAGTCGGGGTTGAGCGTTTTACGCTCTTATATATCAATTACCTCAAAGCAGACAACAGACCGAATTCAACCACAAGGGCATTCTCTTATGGTTTTTCCAGTAATCCATGGCCCGGCGTGTTCAGCACCTCCATGGCACAGCCCACAATCTGATAAACCTCATCTTTCAGTAATAATTCGTGTTTATTCGTATGTTTAGAGCTTTCCTTTGGCAAAAAGTTTTTCGCTGTTCCGTTTTTTGCTTTTCCCTGTCTCCCGTCTCCTTTCTCCTGCTTCCCATCCCCCTACCTTTTAAATTTGCCAATAGAAAGTAAAAATGGCATTTAGTGAGGTCACAACTTAATCGGAATGGTATTAATCCAGCGAGCATCTGTATTTTTCTTTTCTAAACATGAAAGATATCGGCTGGGATTAAAAAGGTATTGATTTAATCGAACTGCCCTGATTTGTTTTTGATGAAATTATATTGTATATTCAAATTTTATTATACACATTCGGGAGCTGATCAACTTTCTTCAGGGTGCTTCGAATATAAACTGTTTCAAGGTACCCGTTATACCTTCCTGAGGATTTGCCCGTGAAGTCGGCCAATCCGTCTTTTTAACAAAGGATTCGGTACGTTATGAAATCGATGACCAGGGGCCAATGGTTTTCCTTTACAGACAGCCTTATTCAAGATAATACCCGGGATATTATCGGCGTTCAGTCTAAAGGAAAGCGGTTTCACTTTGCTCTCCTGGAAAACGCTCATGACCTCAGGCTGGACCATGATGTCACCCTCCTTCCCCCCAAGAAATTTTTACTTCCCACCCATGAAGAACTGATCCGATTTGATATTTCCAGGCCTTTTGAAGTTTCCTCTTCCAAACCGGACAGAGCACAGATTCTCATCGGTGTTCATCCCTACGATGTCATTGCCATTCAGCAGTTGGATGCTGTGTATCAGAATCCGCCGGTGGATGATATTTATGCGGCCCGCCGCAAAAATACGTTGATCATTGCTTCCGATATCCTCACCATTGCCAGCCGTTCCTTTGCAGGAAGCCTTGGAAACCATGTAGTGACTTCGGGATATGATCTTCTTGTAACCGATCTTGGAGACATTGTTGTGATTGACGAAGGCACGTCAGCAGGCAGGGAGTTGCTCAAGAGCTTCGGTGAATGCCGGGAAGCGTTGACGCCGGAGATTGAACGGGTAACACAGCTGCGTGCCGAACTTCCCGGAAGATACAGGCACAAGCTGAAGGTCGATAAATGGCAATGGACCGAGCTTTTGCTGAACAACTCCACCCATCCCCTCTGGGAGAAAAACGCCCGCAAATGCCTTTCATGCGGCACCTGCACCCTCGTCTGTCCCACCTGTTTCTGTTATGACGTGGATGATGTGATGGACATAAACATGAAAGAGGGAACGCGTGTGAGAACATGGGACAGTTGTCTGCTCCGGGATTTCACCCTGATCGGAAGCGGTGAGATTTTCCGACAGGCGCCGGTCGACCGCTACCGCCATCGATTCTACCGCAAGGGTGTTTACCTCCCGCAGCGCTTTGGATTTGTGGCCTGTGTGGGGTGCGGACGATGCGCGACCCAGTGTCTGAGTGATATCGCCGATCCCCTGAATGTGATGAATACGCTGGCCGCTTCTTCCGTTGAAACCAGACTGGATCTGCCCATTCCCCATAAAAAGCCACATCATTTGCAGGGGCCGATTTTTTTGCCCAAAAGTGCGACCATTATTCGCAGGGAAAAAATGACCCAAACCGATACCTTCTACGAAATTGAACTGGACAGCAGGAAACCGCTGGGACATCAACCGGGCCAGTTTGTGGAAGTTTCCATCTTCGGGATGGGTGAGGCACCGATTTCGGTTGCATCCGCTCCAGAACCGGGAAGAAATTCGTTTGATCTGCTGGTTCGCAGCGTCGGCAACGTGACCACTCACCTTCAATCATTAACCGTCGGCGATAAAATCGGCATACGGGGACCCTTTGGCAACGGCTTTGATGCAGCGAGTTTGCGGAAAAGAGACCTCATGTTCATCGCTGGCGGTTGCGGCATGGCTCCCATGCGGTCCCTTGTCAAGTATGTGCTTGCCCATCGCAGCGAATTCGGCGAAGTTTCTCTGCTTTATGGATGCAAGGACCCGGATTCGATCCTTTTCAACGCTGATTTGAACGTGTGGAAAACCCGCACTGATATTGTGCAGAAATTTACCGTCGATGATTGTCCCGCTGGAGCGTCCTGGGACGGCAATATCGGTGTTATCACGGATCTGATTCCGCTGATCGATTTCGATCCAGGGAAAACGACTGCCATCATTGTGGGGCCACCCGTGATGTATCGTTTCGTCATCAAAAACCTGAAAGACCGCGGCATGCCGGATGATAACATCATTGTATCCCTGGAGCGGAGAATGAAGTGCGGGGTGGGGAAATGCGGCCATTGCCAGATCAACGGTGTGTATGTCTGTCTTGAGGGGCCGGTGTTCAATTATGCTGATATCAAAGATTTGCCGGAGGCGTTTTGATGAAACCCAGAGTTGCTGTATTCGATTTTGCCAGTTGTGAGGGATGTGAACTCCAGTTGTTCAATCTGGAAGAAAAATTCCTTGATCTGATTAAAATCGTGGATGTGGTTTCCTTTCGGGAAGGAATGAAGGAACATTCTGATTTGTATGACATCGCTGTTATTGATGGTTCCATTATGCGGCCCATGGATGTCGAGCGCCTCAAAATCATCAGGAAAAAGGCCAAAACCGTGGTGGCCCTCGGGGCCTGCGCCTGTATCGGCGGGGTAAACAAATTGCGAAACCAGTGGACTTCGGAAAATGTCAGGCGGGAGGTCTATGGAGATGCAAACCTTGAGGGCAATCCCCTGTTTGACATATTCCCGGCCAGGGCGGTGGATGAAGTCGTAAAGGTTGATTATTACGTGCCGGGCTGCCCCATTGACCGGGCCGAGTTCACCAAAGTCATTACCGCTGTAATTATGGGCAGGGAACCCCGGTTACCCAGTTATCCGGTTTGCGTAGAGTGCAAACTCAGAGAGAATCAATGCGTTTTCGAACTGGGCATGTTTTGTCTGGGTCCCATCACCCGGGCCGGGTGTAACGCCATCTGCCCCACCCATCGGAAGGGCTGTGCCGGCTGCCGGGGATTTTTGGAAGATGCCAATATGGATGCGTTTAAAGACGTCTTACGCAAGTATAAGATTCCCATGGATGAATGGCTGAAATGCTTCGACATGTTTAACTGTAAAATCAAGAGGGAAAAATGAAACGCAACCTCAATATCCATATTAATCATATCACCCGGGTGGAGGGCCATGGCAGTATTGTTCTGAATGTCAAAGCTGGCCGGATCGAAAAGCTGCAATGGAATATTCTCGAAGCGCCGCGATTTTTTGAAGCCATATTGCGGGGCAAACATTTTAATCAACTCCAGTCGATTACCTCGCGAATCTGTGGCATCTGTTCCATCGGGCATTCTCTGGCCTCTCTGAAAGCTACGGAAGCAGCCCTTGGCGTTGAGATCAGCGAACAAACGGTGCTGCTCAGGCGTCTTGCTCTTCATGGAGAAAACATGCAAAGCCATATTCTGCACGTCGGGTATCTGGCAGCACCGGACCTGTTTGGCGCGGACAGCATCATACCGCTGCTCAAAAATGAACACAAAGCCGTGATCAATATCGTCAGGATTCACCGCCTGGCCAATTCCATGTCTGATCTGATCTGCGGCCGCACGACCCATCCGCTGCGATTTTGTGTGGGGGGATTTACGCTTCTGCCCACCTTGAAGGAACTGCAAAGCCTGCGTGAAGAACTTCTCAATGGCATCGACACCCTGCGGAATGCTGCAGAAAGCATCCAGGCGGAAGTCCATCATCTGCCTGATTTTTCGCGGGAAACCGAGTACATTGCGTTGACGGCTGAGAACCTCTATGCCCTGTATGAGGGCTCGGTGGCATCCACGGATACCGGAATTCATCCGCTGAGTGAGTACCTGTCCCTCACCAATGAATATCTTCTTCCCCATTCCACGGCCAAATTTACCCGCCACAACCGTGAATCCTATATGGTGGGGGCGCTGGCCAGATTTAACATCAATGCCACTCAACTGGGTTCTCTGGCAAAAGAAATCGCCGCACGCTTTGATCTCACTTCCCCCAATTACAACCCCTTCATGAATACCATCGCCCAACTGGTTGAAATTGCCGATTCCATGGAGGACTCCATCGCCATCATCGATGAACTCCTGGCACGGGGACTGGAGGAGGAACAGCCTGAAGTCAAAATCCGTCCCGGTCGGGGTATTGGTGCGCTGGAGGTGCCTCGTGGAATTCTGTTTCACGACTATACCATTGACGAGCAGGGGAATTGCAGCCAGGCCAGCTGTATTATTCCCACCAATCAGAATAACGCCAATATTCAAAAGGATATGGAGGCTCTGGTGCCAACCATTATGAATCGGCCCCAAAAGGAGATCGAGCTGACCCTTGAGATGCTGGTGCGGGCCTATGATCCCTGCATTTCCTGTTCAACGCACTATCTCAACGTGGAATTCACGTAAAACTATGAAAAAAATCGGTGTCATCGGCGTCGGGAACCCGCAGATGGGGGATGATGGCATCGGCCCTGTGCTGATTCACAGACTGAACGCTTTCCCTCTTTTTAGCGATACGGTTTGTTTCATTGATGGCGGGACCGGTGGGATGACCCTCGTTCACGAATTGGCCAAACTGTATACGGCGATCATCGTGGATGCCGGTGATTTCGGGGGCAAGCCGGGTGAGTTTCGTATTTTTTCGCCGGAAGAGCTGGTTTCCGTAAAGCAGTTCAGTGGATTTTCCGTTCATGAATGGGATCTGATCAAGACCATCGAAATTTCAAAAGTCATGGAGGAACTGCCGGAGCACCTCCATATCATGGCCATTCAACCGGAAACCATTGCCTGGCAATCCAAACTGTCAAAGATACTGGAATCGCAAATTCCCGTATACGAAAAAGCAGTTTGGAAACTTTTGAAATCTGCAACTGAATGATACGTAACATTATACCATTCCTATTAAGTTATGACCTTACTCAATGCCATTTTCACTTTCTATTGGCGAAATTAAAGGCAGGGGGATGGGAGACAGGAAAAAGCAAAAAACGGAACAGCGAAAAACTTTTTGCCAAAGGAAAGCTCTAAACATGCGAATAAAGGCAAAAAACTTTAAAAAAGAATTTTAAAATTAAACAGGGAATTGTTACCAGTTTATTCCATGCGTTACAAATCATTCCACCGTTATCGTTACGTTTACCGTCACCGTGTAGACAAGGCATGCCTTGTCTCTACATCATCGCCGGAATCACTGTTGTACCAATTTTTCACCACTGATAATGAATGCCATCGTTATCACCATTGTGATCAATTTTACATCCTGTTTATCCATTCGTAATCACAAAAAAAGATGTCCACGCAGTTGCGCTATCTGGTTAATACAAAATGTAAATGATATTAGTGAAAATTCGTGTCCATTCGTGGTTGCTTTTGTAGTTTGTAAACACGAATTATTACTCATTGCGTATTAATCCAGCTTAAATCGGAGGTGCGATAGTGACCAGAATCCTCATTTTCGTATTTGCCTGTACGCCATGAGGCTCTCTGATCTGTGAGATAAGGATGTCTCCTTTTACCGCCGGGATTCGGGCATCTCCCTCTCCCAGGAAAAAACCATCACCTTCAAGCACCAGAATAGACAACTCCCCATCAAGGTCATGTGAATGTACAGGAAAAGTTACTCCTTCATCCAGGTTGAAGTTGATGATCTTGAAATTCTCGGAATCTTCTACCAGAAAGAAACGTTTCATCGCTCCCGGTGTGAATTCATTTGTTGTATCTAAATTTACGACCTTCATATTTTTTCCTCACAAGATTTTTTGCCAGTGAAATACACGAAACAGACGAGAAAGGGCATTTTATATGAGAAAATTTCGCGTGTTTCGTTGGCCATTCAGTCGTTGTCTTTCCGTCTTTTGCTTTTCCCTGTCTCCTGTCTCCTGTCTCCCGTCTCCCGTCTCCCCTTTTTCCCAGAATAATCTTCTGAGCCTGAATATGGAAACAAATAATGGCTGAATCAACTGATTCTCAACTGCAGTTCGGTGGCAGTTTCCGCAGTGCACTGCCCACCCTGCTCCTTCTCTCGTCGATATTTTTTCTTAGCTTCACCGTCCGGGTGATTGTCTCACCCCTTATGCCGATTCTTGAAAAGGAGATTGGCATTAGCCACAGCGCAGCTCACTCTTTTTCATTATGGCAGCAGCCGCACATTTTTGCAGCGGAAGGAGAAGTAGAGGATAAAATTTTACAGGGTAAGGTCGATTTCGCTGCCAAGATTCCTTTCACGGGCGCGGGTACAGGCAAGTTGAGCCGTAACCAGATCCTCAAAGGAGAGCCCCACCGATTCAAACAGGGTAATATCATCGTCACTGACCCGCCCTGAAATATTGCCAAGAAGAAGATCACCGAGTTCACCATGAATTTTCTCGGCACTGTAACTGCCGTTATTAACAGGAACAAGCAGGTCACCACTCTCCGCGAGGCAGGCTTCGAGGGAATCGACAACAACCCGGGCTGCCGTTATCAGGTCAGCACCAATTTCCTGCATTCTCGGTTTGAAGGCACCGACGGCGTTGATATGACAGCCCGGCCGCACGTCACTCAAGTCAAGAACGGGCGTGGTGGAAGAGGTCACGGTAGTGATGATATCGGCCTGCTGTCCGACTTCTCTGGCTGAGGCAGCAACGTCTACCGGTATCCCCAGGCGCAATGCAGCTTTTTCGGCAAACTGTACAGCCTTATCCCTGTGGATATTGTAGACGACGAGGCGTTCACAGGGACAGACCGTTGCAATTGCCGCTGCCTGGAACATTGCCTGGGTGCCGGTACCAATAATTCCCTGAACCTTTGCGTCAGATCGTGCAAGATATTTGCTGGCCACAGCTGATGCTGCGGCGGTACGCATTCCCGTGATGCAGCCACCGTCCATTATCGCCTGAAAACTGCCGTCTTCGCCATCGCACAGGAGATACATTGAACTGATGGTGGGTTTATTTTTCTTTGGATTGGCAGCGTAAAGAGAGAGAATTTTACTTCCGAAAGCGGATCCGGAATTGTGATAGGAAGGCATCAGCAGGTAAATTCCGGACGTCTCTTTCAGGTCAACGTGCATCCGTAACGGAGAGGTCGTCTCTCCCTTTTGGTGGGCTCGAAAACCACATTCAACAGCTTTGATAACACTCTCTTCAGTCAGTATTTGTTGCAGTTCACTTCGGTTGAGTAACAGCATGGATTTAATTACTTGAGGTTGGAGTTTGGAAGTTGTAATGCCAGACGCATAAGCATTTGTTTAAAAAATATATAATCAGATCATACCAAAAATATTGTATTCTACCATCAAGCAGAGGCTTGTCGGCAAATTTCCACTTTTTTACAGGCTAAAAGCCCCCTCCAAATACGAATTTATTTCTAACGTATCTTTGTAACAGGATCACAACACCCTCAAATCAACAGGAGACAGCTCCATGACCTGGTCGCCGAAACTCAGCTCCGGATTTACCTTTGCCAGAAACAAAAGTTCCTTCATTTCCCCTCAATCCGGGATGTGCTCCTTCTGCACGGATGAGTGTGCGGGAACCTGTGAAATTGCTCAGGCGGCGGTATCAGGTGCGCAGACAGTTTATCCCATGACCACGGGAAACAATCAGATTGCCTCAGAGAAAGATTATCCAGTTGATTATTCGCACTTCAATATAAACGGCAGAGTCTTCGGAGCGCAGAAAGCGCCGGCAAACAGTGAAGAGTGTACGGTTTTCAACGTGAATCTCGAATGCAGCTATGGCATACTTCATCCGGTTAGAATGGCACTGCCTTTTATCCTTCCCGCACTGATCAAGCTGAACTGGAGGGACTACTTTGCCGGGGCAGCCATGGCGGGAGTAACCTGTGTGATTGGTGAGGATGCGAGAAACAACGATGGCGCTCTGCAGATGGAAAAGGGACAGATAACAGAATTTCCGCTTCTCGGGCAGGCCCTTGACTGCTTCCGCCGCTACCACCGCGGATATGGACAGATTGTGCTGCAGTGCAATATTGATGACGACCTCGCTGGAGTCCCGAGGATCGCCATTGAAAAATATGGGGCGGAGGCGATTGAGATAAAGTTTGGCCAGGCCGCCAAGGGAATTCAGCCTGTAAAACGGGTGAAAGATCTTGAAACCGCGTTAGACAAAAAAGCACGGGGTGAGCTCGTTCATCCGGACCCGACAGATCCAGATGTACAGAAGGCGTATCGCGAGAACGTCTGCCCCAATTTTTACACCTGTGGCCGTCTGCCATTCTGGACAGAAGAAACGTTAAGCAGACACATTGAAGACCTGCGAAATATGGGAGCCAGAAACATCTATTTCAAGATGGCTGGTTTTGATCCCGTCGATATTGAGCGGGTTCTGCGCATTGCCTGTACGGAAAAGGTGGACATGATAACTTTTGACGGAGCCGGTGGTGGCTCAGGGTACAGTCCCTCGAAGATGATGAATGAGTGGTCCCTGCCCACGGTCTGCCTGGAAGATGTTGTCGTAAGGCTGTGTTCCCGCCTGAAGGAAGAAGGCATGACACCGCCCGCAATTGTTATGACCGGTGGTTTTGCCAGTGAAGATCAGGTGTACAAGGGACTGGCTTTCGGTGAGGGCCACGTTCTGGGTATTGGCCTCTGCCGTGCCTCAATGGCCGCAGCCATGACCGGGAAGACGATAGGAGAACAGATTAAAGCAGGAGATATTCCGCCCATGTACAAAAAATACGGTAAGACCGTGGAAGAAATTTTTGCCGACCTTGCTGATCTGCGGGCTCTGTATGGGACAAAGGCAAATGATTTTTCCACCGGTGCCATCGGCGTCTTCTCCTATCTCAACAAGATAGGTTTCGGCCTGAAGCACTTTGCCGCACTGAACCGCAAGTTTGACATCTCTCTTGTCAACAGAACAGACCTTATTCCCCTGACGGCCGAGGCGAGATCTCTCCTGCAAGGGGAACTCCTGCAAGGGGAAGGATAAAAAAGGGGAGACAGGAGACAGGAGACGGGAAAAAGCAAAAGGCGGAAAGCGGAAAACCCAAAAAAATCTTTTTAAGGTTCCGCCTTTTATACCATTTACATTTTGTATTAACCAAAGAACACAGAGTAAAGATAGAACAACAGCAATTTTCTGTTTAGGGTCCCTTGAATACTCAGTCTTTCGCCCATCTTCTTCGTTACATTCAAAAATTTATCCTCCAACAAAGCGAGGAACGAGACGTCGAGATCCCAAACATATAGATCCGGTAAATTTTCTCCTGTGCCTCGAATATGAACGAAATACAAGCTGTTTCAAGATACCCTTTAATTTTAAAATATTTTTTGCCTTTGTTCGCATGTTTAGAGCTTTCCTTTGGCAAAAAGTTTTTCGCTGTTCCGTCTTTTGCTTTTCCCTTTCTCCCGTCTCCTTTCTCCCGTCTCCCATCCCCCTGCCTTTGAATTCGCTAATACAAAATGTAAATGATATGAATCCTGTCTCTACGAGGAATCCGCCTACATCGTCATACGGTTCAGAATGCAGCTGTTGGGAGTTGTTTTTCCGCAGCGATTGCAGGAAACACACTTTGGACGATACCCCATATCCATCCCCCAGCGATTGATCAGGTCCGGCTCACTGAGCAGCGGCCGGGCCACTGAGAAGAAGCGAATCTCACTCGAATTGAGGATTTTATTCATCACCCTGATGCTGCGGTTACCTCCCATCAGTGACACCGGAGTTTTTATCGCAGCGGCAATTTTTTCGGTGGCTTCGCGGAAATAGCTCTGCTCATCTTCACGGATAATCTCTGTCCGTGCCGGACCCATTCCCTTACCGGAGCTTTCGTTGGAGCCACTTACCTCAATAAGATCCAGCCCCATGGTATCGAGGTGTTTCATCACCTCAAGGGCGTCTTCAAACACCAGCCCTTCGCCCTCATCCATAAAATCGTCATGGTTAATCTTAATCATCACCGGAAAATCGGGCCCCACCGCTTTGCGAACCTCCTCCACCACCTCATAGATAATCCGCGCGCGGTCGTGAATGGTACCGTTGTATTCATCGGTGCGGCGATTGTAATACGGCGTAAGGAACATGCTGAGAAAATAGCCGTGGGCGGCGTGGAGCTGCACACCGTCGAAACCCGCCTTCTTCGCCCGCACTGCAGCATCGACGAACAGTGTCCTGATGGCTGCGAGATCCTCTGTTGTCGCCTCCTTCGGGGTAATTCCAGAGACACGGTTTTTCACCGCAGAGGGGCCGATCATCTTCATCTGCGCCGCATCCGGATGGTCCGACTGTGAGCCGCCGTAGCAGATCTGCGCCGCGATTTTTCCGCCGTGCTGATGAATCTCATCAACAAAGGCCTGCAGTTCCGGAACAAAACTGTCGTCGCAGATCGCGACCATCCCCACGTTGGGTCTTTCGTCCGGGCTGATATACATATAACCGCTGAGAATAAGGCCAACGCCGCCCACGGCAAGATCGTTATAGGTCTGCTGCAGTGCCGGAGTGATATGGCCCTCTTTCGCACCTTTCATCCACAGAGAGGCGCGGATGAATCGATTTCTCAGTATCATGTTCCCGATTTTGGTTTCTTCAAAGAGTTGCATGGATTTCTTTCCTGTTGAATTTTTTGATTCGTTCCTGCCTCAGACTGCAAGAATATTCACGTCCAGTCCTTTCATCAAGCTGCACGAGTCAAACAGATGCGCCTCCATCGACACAAAACCCTCTCGCAGATGCCTCAATATTTGAGCAAACCCGCAGCCTGGGTAACCGTAACGCCAACAACACGGGTAGTATCATATACCTGCGGTAATTTTCCTCCTGCCCCTCAAATATGAACAAAATACGAGATCCTTCAAGGTACCATTATCGACCAATTTAGTTTATACCTGTTTAGAAGCCTGTTGAGGTAACTCCTCCTGCGCGTACAGGACATACTGCTGCACACCGTTTTTGAGGACTCTGTTTTAGCTTAACCCTGGTTTTTCCTGAACGTCCCAGAGATGTTCAGTTAACCTGAATCTCCAATTTCAAGGGATACACTCCAGATGAAGAGCAAACGTACGATATTAGTCGTCATCATTGCAGCGCTCATTGCCCTCTTTTTTGTGTTTAACTTACACCAATATCTGACTCTTGAGAGTTTAAAGAACAATCAACAGGCACTCACTGAATATATAAACGCAAACTGGCTCATCGCATTTATCGGCTATCTGGGCATTTATATCGTCGCCGCCGCCCTCAGTGTGCCAGGTGCAGTGATTTTAACTCTGGGGGCAGGAGCCTTGTTTGGTTTCGGATGGGGCCTGCTGCTGGCCTCTTTTGCCTCAAGTATCGGTGCAACACTGGCCTTTCTCGCTTCGCGCTTCCTGTTTCGTGACCGGATTAAGAAGACCTTTTCGGAAAAACTTGAAGCTGTCGATAAAGGCATCGAAAAAGATGGCGCCTTCTATTTACTCAGCCTGCGCCTTGTTCCCCTCTTCCCCTTTTTTATCATTAACCTGGTTATGGGCGTGACAGGCATTAAAACCTGGACCTACTACTGGGTCAGTCAACTGGGAATGTTAATCGGCACAGCAGTGTATGTGAATGCCGGAACGCAGCTGGTTGAAATAAAACACTTGTCTGACATCCTCTCAGGCAGCTTGATTTTATCCCTTGTGTTACTGGGTATTTTTCCCATTGCCGCCAAATTTATTTTGAACGCTTTGCAACAGCACCGTGTGTACAAAGGCTGGGAAAAACCAAAAAAATTTGACCGCAACCTTGTCGTTATCGGTGCAGGTTCTGCCGGCCTGGTAACAGCCTATATTGCGGCAGCAGTTAAATCATCAGTAACCCTGGTTGAGCGTCACAAAATGGGCGGTGACTGTTTGAATACAGGCTGTGTACCATCTAAAAGTTTACTGCACGCCAGTAAACTGGCGCATATTTATCATACATCGCAAAATGCAGGAGTGAGCTATGGGGTACCAACAATAGATTTTGAAACCGTTATGAATAAAGTTCATAAGGTCATTAAAGCTATCGAACCTCATGATTCGGTTGAGCGCTATGAATCACTCGGTGTTAAGGTTGTTCTCGGCAGTGCGACCATAGTGTCACCCTGGCAGGTCGATATTCAGACCAAAGATGGCGTACAGTCACTCACCACACGCAATATTGTTATTGCTACCGGTGCCCGTGCATTTGTGCCGGATATTCCTGGCTTGAAAGACATTGATTATTTAACCGCAGACAATCTGTGGGAAATCCGCGAGCAGCCCAGGCGCATGATCGTTCTGGGGGGCGGCCCTGTCGGCTGCGAACTGTCTCAGGCATTTGGCCGCCTGGGCACACACGTTACGCAAATTCAGCGCGGAAATCAGATACTCAAGAAAGAAGATCCAGATGCGGCTGAATACTTGCAGATTCAACTGGAAAAAGACGGGATTGATCTTCGTCTGAATACCATCGCCATGGCAGTGGAAAGTACCAGCGAAGGCAATGTATTACTGGTCGAGTCTGAAGGGAAAGAAGAACGAATTCCCTTCGATAAGATTTTAGTGGCAGTAGGCCGTCAGGCCAACCTGACCGGTTTTGGTTTAGAAAAACTGGGTATTGAGACTGGCCGGACCGTTATTACCAATGATTTTTTGCAAACCAAATATCCGAATATCCTGGCAGCCGGTGATGTGGCAGGCCCGTATCAGTTCACACATACTGCAAGTCATCAGGCCTGGTATGCTGCGGTAAATGCCTTATTCGGACCGTTTAAAACCTTTAAGGTTGATTACAGGGTTATTCCCTGGGCAACCTTTACAGATCCTGAAATAGCCACGGTTGGTTTAAATGAGACCTCTGCCAGGAAGCGGGGTATCGCAGTAGAAGTAACCCGTTACGACATCGGCGGGCTGGACCGTGCTCTGGCGGACGATCACGCCCGTGGTTTTGTTAAAGTGCTTACTGCACCAGGTAAAGATAAAATCTTAGGTGCCACTATCGTGGGGGCAAATGCGGGTGAACTGCTGGCTGAATTCGTCCTGGCCATGAAACACGGCCTGGGCCTGAACACGTTACTGGGTACCATTCATATTTACCCTACTATGGCCGAAGCGAATAAAAACGTTGCCGGCAACTGGAAACGCGACCACGCACCGCAAAAAATGCTCGCTTTCGTTGAGCGCTTCCACACGTGGCGCCGCAAGCAGGTACATTCCGAAGATCTTTCCTGACGACAGTTTCGACTCTGCTTTTATGCCATTTCCACTTTGTATTTATGGAAAAAAAAAGGGTAAGGCATTTTTTTCCCGAGAATAACGCGAAAAACTGATTATTCAAGGTACCCATAAATTTATATTTTATATCAATCTCAATATGATTTTTATAACCATATAACTTTACGTATATTTCTTTGTAAAAAAGAATTAAAAGAAATTAATTATTCAAGAAACCCTATTGAAAACGACTTTTAATATCGGGAAAATCTATAAAAAGAAATAACGCTGAATGTGCATATACCCGTATTGACAAATGCATAAGGAATGACATTGTGTTTGATAGAAATGACAGTGAGGTTTGAGCAGAGAGCCTGGAGGTATTTCCCCGGAGACTTAACAGCCTGACTCAATGTCAGACATCCCGGATTAACCGCCATCTGGGATATCGAAAATCAAACATGGCGGGATATGCATAGGAGAAATATATCATGGAAGAAACGAAAGTGAACATGCCCTTGCTCGGAGATACTTTTCCTGAGTTACACGTTCAGACCACGCACGGTCCCATGAATATTCCTGGTGATCTGAAGGGCAAATGGTTTGTGCTGTTCAGTCATCCGGCAGACTTCACCCCAGTTTGCACAACGGAATTTGTAGCGTTTCAAAAACGATATGAGAAATTTGAGGAACTTGACTGCAAATTGATCGGCATGTCCATTGATCAGGTATTTTCTCATATTAAGTGGATACAGTGGATCAAGGATGCGCTTGGTATCGAAATCAAATTTCCGATTGTTGCCGCCAATGATGCAGTTGCTCTGAAACTCGGCATGCTGCATCCGGGTAAAGGTACCAACACAGTACGGGCGGTATTCATCGTTGATCCAGAGAGCAAGGTTCGCCTGATCATGTATTACCCACAAGAGGTGGGTAGAAATATGGATGAAATTGTCCGTGCGGTCAAAGCGTTACAAGTATCTGACCAGCAGGGAGCTCTTGCTGCAGACTGGCCCAATAATGATTTGATAGGTGACAGAATCATCATACCACCGGCAACGAACCAGGCAGATGCAGAAAAACGCCTCCAAAAATCAGATACATTTGAATGTTTTGACTGGTGGTTCTGCCATAAGCCCCTGGAAAAATAATCCTGGCCAAAACGTGTAAACAACAAAAGGCCCTGCGTTCGCGCAGGGCCTTTTGCGTCTAAAACGCTCAAGGGGACCTTGAAACAGCCTGCATTCGTTCATATCTAAGGCACAGAAAGAAATTTGTCACAGATATACACCTGATATCGGAGTCTGGCGTTTACCTCCGAGGATACATTCTTGACTGCAGCGAAGGAGGTGGCGATTATTCAAGGTTCCCTTACAATGTAGCCTCCCTTTTTTGCGGTCTCTGTCTGTCAGTTTCTGCCTGTCTCTCTCCCTGCGGGGATCCTGCACTCTTTTTAACGCAGTACCTTGAATGGTGGAAAATGCAGTTGCAGTATGTCGGGCAAATATACGCCACCGGGATAAAAAACACCGGAGGCACTCATGCCGTATCACTTTTTCAGGCCCAATAACTTTACATCCAGGAACAAAAGAGGAACCCTGCCATGCACATGTCCGACGCACTGATATCCCCGGAGGTTGGCCTTTCCATGCTTGCCATCGCCGGAGGAGCACTGGCTCTCTCCTGCCACCGCTGCAGCCGGGAAATCCGTTCAGGAGAAAAGCTGTCACAGATCCCACTGATGGGGGTGCTCGGCGCTTTTGTTTTCGCCGCTCAGATGATTAACTTCACCATTCCCGGCACCGGTTCCAGCGGTCACATTGCCGGCGCCCTGCTCCTTGCCGTTCTGCTCGGGCCAGCGGCTGGCTTTATCGTCATAGCCTCAGTACTGCTGGTGCAGGCCCTGCTCTTTGCCGACGGCGGACTGCTCGCCTATGGGGCCAATCTGTTTAATATGGGCTTCATCCCCTGCTTCCTCGTCTATCCTTTTCTCTGGCGGCCGCTGGTATCCCGCGACTCTTCACGGCGGCGGATAGTAACCGTCTCCCTCATCACCGGCATCATCGCCATGACAGCCGGGGCCTTTACCATCACCGTGGAAACAGTCTTCAGCGGAATCACAACCCTGCCTTTTTTCAAGTTTCTGATGGTAATTGTACCGATTCACGTTCTCATCGGCGTTGGTGAAGGACTGATTACTGCCTCAGTCGTCCTTTTTGCCTTTTCCAGTGAAAGTGGAGAACTGTTCCTCGACCAGAAGAACAGGCGAATCGGCAGCTGGCGCACCGTTGCTGCCTTCGCCATCGCCGCAGCACTGCTCGCGGGAATGCTTTCATGGTTTGCCTCAAGCAATCCCGATGGGCTGGAATGGTCAGTAGCACGGGTAGAGAGCACAAAGGATGTCGGACAGCAGCCCGCAGCAGATCTGCTGCACCAGAAGAGTGCTGAGCTGCAGCGGAGCACATCCCTGTTGCCGGATTATCAGCTGGGGACTCCAAAAAGTGCGGATTCAGCGACAGCAGGTTCTGTCATCGCCTGGCGAACCTCAGCCGCAGGACTCATTGGCTCCGCCCTTACCCTTACTCTCGTACTGCTTCTTGCCATGCTGTTGAAAACGCGGCAGAGAAGAAGCGCGGTACCGTTCTCCAAGAGGTAAAATGAGCCGTCTTTCCTCTACCATTGAAGGTTGGCGAAGCTTCGACAGCTTTGCTGCCGCAGGCCTGATCAGCTGCCTTGATCCCCGCACCATCATCCTCTCTGCACTGTGCACAGTGATCGCCATGACCGGAGCGGGGAAAGGCGAGGTTATGGTCCTGCTGCCGCTGACCGCTTTTCCCCTTACCCTGCTGGTACTGGCCAACATCCCGCCAATATGGCTGGTGAAACGAATCCTGCCGGTGCTCCCTTTCGCCCTGATGATCGGGCTGCTTAATCCCTGGCTGGAGCAGGGAACGGTCACACTGCCCGGTGGCGCAGAAATCTCCACAGGATGGTTTACCCTCGCCTCCATCACTCTGCGCGCCCTGATCAGTGCCGCCACGGCCCTCCTGCTCATCGCCTCGGTTGGACTTCTTAATCTCAGTCGTGGGCTCGCCGGACTGAAGGTCCCCGCCCTTTTTATTACCCAGCTGCAGATGCTCTTTCGCTACTTCTTCGTCATCGGCGAAGAATTTCAGCGCATGGAACGTGCCTGGCGATTGCGCTCCGGTTCCCGCAGGGGACGGATGCCGCTGAAGCTGGCGGCGCAGCTGCTGCAGAATCTCTTTCTGCGTTCTCTTGCCCGCGCCAGCCGTATCCATAACGCCATGCTTGCCCGCGGTTTCAACGGAGAGGTCCCTGCCGGTGCACCGCTGCACTGGCGACTGCGCGACACCGTCTGGCTTGCGGGCTGGGCGGGTTTTGCCCTGCTCTGCCGCTTCAATCTGCCACTGCTGCTCGGAGCAATGCTCACAGGACAACCACAATGAGTCACCACTATCTCCATTTTAATTCCGTCAGTTTCACCTATCCAGATGGCACCAAAGCCCTCTCGGAAGTGAGTTTTGAGATGTACCACGGCGAGCGTATCGGCCTGATTGGCGCCAACGGAGCGGGAAAATCAACCCTCCTCCAGCTGCTTGCGGGTTTTCTCGTGACACAGAGCGGTTCCATAGATCTCGGTGGCCTTAAGATAACCCCGTCCACTATTGCCGAAGTGCGCCGCACTCTCGGATTTGTCTTTCAGGATGCCGACGACCAGCTCTTCATGCCCACCGTTTTTGAAGATGTCGCCTTTGGTCCCGCCAACCTTGGTGTTGAGGAGCCGGAGCTGACCCCGCTGGTACTGGAAACTCTCAAGCGTACAGGCATCGCTCACCTCGCCGACCGTCCGCCCTACCATCTTTCCGGCGGCCAGAAGCGGGCGGCCGCCATCGCCACGGTACTAGCCTCCAGCCCCTCCATGCTGGTGCTTGACGAACCGGCCAATGCCCTCGATCCAATAGCCCGCAGACGGATAATCGAACAGCTCAGGGGCTTTACTCACAGCCAGCTCATTGCCAGCCACGATCTGGATCTGGTGCTCGATCTCTGTCATCGGGTAGTGGTTCTCCATGAGGGAAAAGTCGCAGCCGTTGCCCCGCCGATGACTGTCTTCAAAAATAAGGAATTGCTGGAACAGTGCGGGCTGCTGCCTCCCCTGCGTATGCAGGAATTACCTCCGGAGGGACCGCAACTGAAAGTTGTGGAGGGCCATCACCACGAAATTGCACACCATCACCACACTGCGGAGAAATAGACACTCTTCAGGTCAGGCCTCATCTCTCCTGTCAAATGTCCCACGAGGCACGATACCAGCCATTGTGCAGGTTTCCTCTATCGCCCGGATCAAAGATCCACGTGCCATAATCGGCAATACCAAGCTTTACCCGTACATTGGGGTTATCCTTGCCGAGAATAAGCTTCCCGTGGCCTGGAAAGCAGACGTAACCTTTTGTCGTCCCCCTGCCACTTTGCAGGGTGTTGTGTTTACTGTCCGGCATGGAGTGGAGGCGGGCAAAACCCTGTCCTCCAGATACTTTCAAAGTAAAGCGATGGCACTGAGAGTTGCCCCTGGCTCTATCGGCGGGAATATTCCAGCCGTATGTTCTGTTTACAGAAGAACGGTTGGCGTGCCCATTCCTGTCGTGGGAAGAGTGCCAGGTGTTGGCAGAAACGCCTCCGGCAAAGGTGAATGCCGCAGTGATGAACAAAATCGTAAGGATGACAGTCTTTTTCTTCATGGAGAGCTCCTTTCACGTTGAGATATCAGTTATCTTCTCCCGGGGCCATCAGAAAACCTCGAAGTACTGGAAAATTCCAGCGGCTCCTGTCTGCCCCCCTTGCCACACCACAGCCTGTGTGGTATGGAAAATATGTTCCGGTGAAAATACTGCTCCGGGGCCACTAATAATACCTTGAATCATTTCATTTTTCTCAGAATATCCCGAGAAAACCTTCGATTACCACCCGCTCAACATTACACCGGAGAACAGCTATGGACGTTAAACAGGCTCTGCTCGCACGCAAATCTGTGCGCGCTTTTCTTGATACAGATGTGCCAAAAGAGAAAATTGTCGCGGTGCTTGATGCCGCCCGCCACGCTCCTTCGGGAACCAACGCCCAGCCGTGGAAGGTCGCGGTGGTACAGGGAAAGAAACGTGTTGAAATGGCCAATGCCATGGAAGATGCCTTCCTGAAAATTTGTGGTGAGGGCAAGATGGATTATCAGTATTACCCGGTACAGTGGAAGGGAGAGTACAAGCGTCGTCGGGTGGAAACCGGCTCCCAGCTCTACCGGGAACTCGGCATTGAGCGCAACGATAAAGAAGCTCGTTTCCAGCAATGGAAGATCAACTATCGGGCTTTCAACGCGCCGGTTATCCTCTTTTTCTTTCTCGACCGAATTATGCAGACCGGCTCTTTTCTCGACTATGGCATGTTCTGGCAGTCAATCATGCTGGCGGCTCTGGACGAAGGCCTCGCCACCTGCCCGCAGGCCGCGCTGGCGCAGTTTCCCGAGCTGGTTCGGGAGAAACTGGGTTACGGAGAAGAGATGCTGGTGGTAGGCGGTATGGCCATGGGCTATGAAGATCCCGGCGCAAAAGGGAACAACTACCGTACCAGTCGCCTTGAGGTGGAAGAATTTACGCGGTTTTTTGAATAATGGAGTGCTGGAGACGCCCAAATTGGGCGTCTCACTGCCTGCAATATTAAAATTATACAAAAGAAAAAACATTTGGCTACCTTGAATAATCAGTCTTTCGCCCATCTTCTTCGTTACAGTAAAAAATTTATCCTCCGACAAAGCGAGGAACGAGACGTCGAGATATCAATCATATACCTGCGGTAAATTTCTTCCTGTGCCTCGAATATGAACGAAATCCAAGATTATTCAAGGTACCCATTTAAGAACAAAGATTTTTAAAATTTAAAGCGGGAAAAACAGAGAAAGGGGACAACAAAAGGTATTTGTAAAGACGCCAAAATTGGTGGTTTCTGCAAATACATCTTCCACCTCCACAATACATGTCTATAAAATCAATCCTGGTTTTATGATCACATTATCTGTGATAAAAATTGGAATTTACAAATTGTGGATTCCAATAATATAGAATTAAAAGTGTTCAATGTAATTTCCTTACGTGCAGATGTATCATTTTAGAAGGTATGACAAGCTGTCTCCCAATTATATTTTTTGACAAATTACTTTCTCGGTCATATTCTACTGCTATATACTTATAGCGAAAAGAGAGCTAAAAGTGTAAGGATGCCCCAGAAAAATTTAAAGGTTGGAGGTACCAGCATGCGACAGAATGGCGGAAATGGATCTCAAAATCCAAACGAAAGAAAGTCCGAAAACACTGTTCAGAAAGAAAACGAAGATACACAATCCGGTTCTCCTCAGCGCCAGGGCAGAGGCCTGGGCCGAGGTGGCGGTAAAGGACGTCGGGATGGTACTGGCGGGGGCAAAGGCCGAGGTGGCGGAGGATTTGGTGGAAGCCAGAGATAGTCCCAACACATTGCTGAACACCGTGAAAGAACAATTTTTCACGGTGAAAAAAAACAGGGGACAGATCACGATGTCAATGTCGATCACCGTATTGATCGATTAATTAACATTGTGGCCTGTCCCCTGTTTTGTCACCTGTTCCGCTCTCAGGACCTCGGGCATCCTCGTTGATAATGAAATGGAGGTTGGGGTGTTGGGCAGGCCAGCCTGCCGTGGTTTGCCCGAAAATCTCCTGACGGCATTGTGCTCACAATCCGTTTTCGCCTTGCCATCCTGTTCTCTGTTGATCTCAGGGGCAGAACAATGTTCCCCTGAAAAATATGAATACGAATTTATTGATATCGATTACCCATTTTGGAATGGCGTTGATTGAAAGAATCTCTATTTTTTAGTCGTTAAAAATATACATGAAGCTGACGTGGCTCTTCAGCCGACGCAGAAAGCGCACGGCTGAAGAGCTACGTCAGCCACTGAAAGGAAATAACTTCGTGGACATAAAAGAAATTAGAAATGCAACTGAGATAAATATAAAAAAAATGACAGATTCTTTCCCTGAGGATCTGGAAAAACTCCAGGATGATTTTTTTCTAAAAATAGAAAAATCACAATTATCACCTTTAAAGAAGCTTGAAAAACTCTATAGCTTTATGGATGAAGTGTATAAGCACATAAATAAATACACAACGTGTAAAAAGGGTTGCTCATATTGTTGTTCTTACTACGTAACAATCAGTGATATTGAAATACAGTTCATCGAACAAAAAAATAAGGGTATAAAAAGAAAAGAACAATTTGATACAGATAAGAAAAGGGTCGGTACTCCATGCCTGTTTTTAAAAAATGAGGCCTGTTCAATCTATGAATCACGACCATACGTTTGTCACCGTCATGTAATGTTCACACCAGATAACAGCATTTGCACTGAAGACAATGCACATATACATAAGTTGCAACTTCTTGCATGGCCCAAATTAGATAAAAGTTATAATCTTATAAGAGCGGAAAGTGGTTCAAATAAACTTCATGATATTAGAGATGTATTCCCAAAAAAATAATTATACCATTCCTATTAAGTTGTAACCCGTTTTGCATCCTGTTTATCCATTCGTGGTTACAAACGACAAAAGGAACCACGAATGGACACGAATAAACACGAATTATTACTGAAAAAACCATAAGAGAATGCCCTTGTGGTTGCTTTGAGGTAATTGATGTATTAGAGCGTAAAACGCTTAACCCCGACTTTCGAATGACTCCCAAAGTTGATTCATAATCCTGATGCACTGTACGGCTTAACTTCGGATACAAACGTTTTCGTTTAATGTGTTGTCCCTGTTCGTGAAAATTCGTGTCTATTCGTGGTTACAAATTGCAAAAGGAACCACGAATGGACACGAATAAACATGAATTATTACCCATTCGTAATCGCCAAAAAAGATATCCACGAAGTCGCGTTCTCTGGTCAGTAAAAAACGTGAAGGTACTTATACCGGCGTACCGTTCATTACCGGTATAATTTGATATCGGAGCCTGGCGTTTATCTCCGAGGATAATTTTTTACCTGTAACCAGGAAGGTGGGAAACTGTCGTTTTGATGCTAAAGGGAAATCCATGTGGAGGACCCACAAGGATGAACATACTGATAATACAGATCCTGATCAACAGGGAAGAAGAGCCGTATGAGGAAAAAATTTCATATACAGTTCTGTGAGACCCTGGGAATTTGATTCCCAGGGTAACACCCGACCAAAAACCGCATTGCGTTTTTTGGCCGGGTGGCGCGTCTGCTTATGTACTGCTTTGCTTTTTTATACTGCAGAAACTTTGGTTGCACAGGGTCCTTTCTTGCCTTCGCCCTCGATATACTCAACCTTTTGACCGTCACTCAAAGTAGCATAGCCGCCACCACTTTGGATTTCTGAATGATGGACAAACAAATCTTTGCCTCCGTCGTCAGGAGCGATGAAACCGAAACCTTTGTCTGCATTAAACCACTTTACTGTACCTGTACTCATGTTGTGTTTTTCCTTTGTGTCTTTAGTATTTTCATTGACTTTAATTATTCTAATGTTTTCATAGAATCATGTAACAACACGATTCATAACGTCAGAAGAATTGCCGCCGTTTCCCCGGAGCTACGCTTGATTCTTGTGTTATGCATCACCTTTTGTTGCCGTTTTATCGTCGTCACCTGACATAGGTTGAACGTCCTGCGGCTGACTCTCGTCGATTCTTGCTTTTTTTTGCAAACGCTTCTCTTCCTTCTTTTTCTTTTTGGCAAGTTCTTTCTGGCGTTTTTCAAAAGTGTAATTGGGTTTAGCCATTCGTATTCTCTCTCTATAATTTTAGTTTTGGTGCGTTTGACATACGGCATTTTTCAACCGATGGTGCTTTCACAGCACCTGCACAATATCAAAGTTACGAGAGGTCACCGGGGCAAGAGTGCTCTTTCACCCTGGACACATAACGCCTTTGTTCACTATTGAGTAAGCTGACGCTGTTTTTTTTTAGCAAAAATCGCGACAACTGTATCGATTTTGAGTGCAACAACGTATTGGCCGAAGCCGCGCCCGCGGCGGGAAAAAATTAAAGTGGTGTATATTCCTGTATTTATCTGATTTTGGACACGTACATCACTGAAGACTATACCATGAAGGGCACTGAAGTAAAACGATTTGCGACTCTTTACCAACAGCACCTGAAGCTGCGTATACTACAGGGCAAAAGTGACCCAGGAATCAGAGCCTGTTCCCGAGCTGTCCGTCGCGTCGACAGGCCTTCGATTGCTGGCCCGGACAACCAGAAAAGGGAAGAATTGGAAGTTTCCCTCCAACTCTTCAAAAGTCATTTCTGGAGCACAGTCAAACGGAACAGTGTAGGCAATAGATGGACATTGTCAAGCCGCCTCAGGTCAAAATCATCCTTGCTCTACTTCCCTGACGGAAATCAAACGTATTCTCGGTACAATCCCAAAAATCGGCTCTCGTGTTTTCCTGCTGACAACCTGTTCCATGGAGTTACGTCTTGAAGAGGCATTTTCCCTGCAGATGATGCGAGCATCGGCATGACCATGGTGTTGATACTGCGTGGATGTCGGAGTATCGGGGACCTTGAAGCAACCTGCATCCATTCATATTTGAGGAACCGGAGAAAATGTACTGCCTATAACTTTGATATCGAAGTCTGGCGCGTACTTCCAAGGATAATTTTTTTTACTGTAACCAGGAAGAGGGGTGAGTATTCAAAGTACCCTTATGCTGGCGGAGGAGATACATAGTCTGCAGCTTTTGACTGCAATTCACGAAACTTTTCCGACACCTGTTCCAGCTTGCGTTTCCATTCCACATTTGGCTCCTGCCCTTCAATCGCATGGTTGTACGCGATGATTGTAGAAATCAGGCAAAAAGGATTAATAATGGAGAGTTTCAGGCCATATCCAAACGCCAGCGCCAGAAACAGCCATACTATTTTTAACGTTTCGTTGCTGGTGATTGCCGCCAGAATGCCAAAAGGAATGAGCATGATGAGGACGCAGACCACCAGACCTGCGATATTGATCACAGCCAGCGCCACCGCATTTGAAAGTATCGGTTTCCAGTTCTGGGCATACAGTACCAAACCGGTTTCAGCATTTTTCCAAATATTGCGATCTTTACGGGTCAGGTTAAAGCTCAAAATGGTTTCATCCACATACGTGACGGCATAATTGACAATCATGCCAGCAAATTTCGCAACAGCTTCAATTCCTGGAAGAGGTATCAGATCTGCCACTCGAACGGCTGTTTTATTAAAGGCCTTGATAGCTCCTGAAACCAATTGATCTACAGCAAACAAAACGGAGACCTCTTTAAACACACCAGTTATAACGTTCTTTCCGTAAACGAATTGTCCAACATTTTCAGGCAGTTGGCCATTTTGCAGAATCTCTGTAATAACGGCAATATGTCCGGCTTTTATAAGATACAGAACATAGCGTTGCAGCAACTTCAACAGACCGAACAAGACCACGATCCCAACCAGGACCAGAATGCCGCCAGCTCCTCCGAAAACCTTTGCCATCAGCAATAATACGCCGACATAGATGGCCGATCCAAGAGCAACAATAGCGTAAACGGCTATGCGAACCAGTACACACGGAAGCGTTTTCATCAGCACGCCCCAGGCTTCTCCTAAATGTAATTTCATAAAAAACCTCCTGAATTATATTATCTATTATATGGGAATATCGAAGAACCACTCTTTTACCCATTTTTTTCCTTACATTCAAAAAATTATCCTCAGAGGTACGCGCCAGACTTCGATATCAATATCATATACTTATGATAAAATTTAACCTGAGCCTCGAAGGAACGAATGCAGGATGTTTCAATGCACCTATTATACCATTCCTATTAAGTTATACCCCGTTTTATCTCCTGTTTATCCATTCATGGTTACAAACGACAAAAGGAACCACGAATGGACACGAATTATTACTCATTCGTCATCGCCAAAAAAGATGCCTACGTAGTCTCGTTCTGTGGTTAATACAAAGTGTAAATGGTATTAGTAAGTTTACTCGATTTTTATATACGGGCATACCTTATTATCAGTGCAATGTCAATGCAACAAAATTTTATCGTGATTGAGCATAAGACAGGAGATGATAAGATGATGAACCGTCAGAACCAGTCGTTTTACGAAAAGACACAGTCGCCGAGAATGCTTTGTTTGCTGGTGCCTGGGATGAGCGCTGTTTTTGAGCGCTTTTTACAGAAATCGTGACAAGATCAAAGCGTCCAGTGGATCGGCGTGTTAAGTTTGTCGTTTTCGACGGGATTACTTCCAATTGAATTCACCACTAAATATAGTACAATCAATGAGTGAATTGGCAGGATCATCTATATAAATTTGTTGCTTATCGGAAACAGGATACGTTAAATATTCAGAACATTCAGCGCTTTGCCCAGTACCGACAACAACTTTTATATCATCCTTGAGAGTGCAACGAACTAATTTATCCAGAGGTGACCATTGATAGCATATTTCATAATCAGAACGATATTTCGAAATTTCACCAAGAGGTTTATTAAATGCCCACCATTGGCCCAATTTACTCCTAGGGTTAGTACTGTTCCACGCTCGATAAAGAATAATTTTTGAGCCTTTTTTACTTTTATAAACTTGTCCCTGGCAAAGAGCCCCTTTTTGAGGACTTCCCAAGGCCTTATTCAAAAGCGTTTTATCTTTGACTGCTTCAAATTTATTGGCTATATTATTTGGAAGAGTAGAACTTCCCAAACAAATCTCTTCACTATCAACAAATTGACAGTTATTGTCAATTTGAACATCAGCACAACCGAAAAGAGTTAAGACTAATACTATAGATAAAATATTTTTAACCATTTACAAATCACCTCCAATTATGAAGTAGAATACAAAATCATTTTTTTAAATCATGACTCATGACTCATTTACAAACAGAAAGAGATCCCCCGTAAGGGAACCTTTCCGGTGTATTGCGTGGTCAACTCTTCCTGCAAATTGTGATATTGTGACAATACATGAGGCGCCGGGATGTATCGGGACAGGTTACTGCCTTTGAAAAACATCGTGGTTGGTTAAATATGTTCAATCCGAAAGGTTAAAATGAATTTAGACATATCCATTCTCCTGAAGATATTCTACGCATTGGGCATTGGTGTTCTCATTGGCCTGGAACGATCCCTTACCCCCCCGTTTGGCTCTCCATGTGATCCAGATGCCACGGACACAGAGCAAAAACGGGAGATTCCGGATATTTTGATAGGGGTGAGAACATTTTCCATTCTTTCCCTCGGCGGATTTTCTGCCGCCATGATCGGTGCTGTGCAGCCGTTTATCGCGCTGGTCATCGTTGCCGGACTAATCGCATTTATTCTCTTCAGTTATTCCCAAACAAGACATACCGATCCCGGGATTACGACGGAGATTTCTGCTGTTATCTGCTGCGGTCTGGGCTCTCTCTGCTATACCTGGCCCCTTGAGGCCGGTGTGCTGGCACTGCTCATTACAATCCTGCTGGCATTAAAAAGGTCCATGGGTCGGGTCCTTTTGAAATTAAAGCGGGTTGAATTGACAGATACTTTAAAATTTTTGGCCATTATTCTCATAGTTCTACCCATTCTTCCCAATCGGGCATTAGACGCTTATGGCGTATTTAATCCCCACAAGGTCATGTTTCTCGTTATCCTGATATCCGGAATCAGCTTTGTGGGATATTTTTTGACCAAATTTCTCGGTGTTGACAGAGGCCTGGGCCTGACAGGACTTTTTGGTGGTCTTACATCTTCAACTGCGGTAACGGCAGCGATGGCAAACCAGGCCAGGCAGACCCCCGCTCTCCTCAACCAGTGTACTTTTGCGACCATTATCGCCAATGCCACCATGTTCTGCCGGGTTCTGGTAGTGGCAGCCATTCTGGACCACGCATTAATGATGCAGCTGGTATGGTCTCTTGGCACCATGACCGCCGGTGCTGCTGTTGCGGTAACCCTGTTGTGGCTGCGATCAAAAAACAACGCTCCCGGGAAATCGAGAGGATCAGAAAAACTCGACTTGAAAAACCCCTTCTCTCTTGGACCGGCCATCAAGTTTTCCCTGTTTTTTGTGTGTATCCTCTTCGTTGCAAAAATTGCTCAAATGTATCTGGGGGATAAGGGGTTGTACCTGGCTTCTCTTGTTTCCGGACTGGCGGATGTGGACCCGATTACGCTTTCCATTGCAGAGCAGACCCAAACTGCCCAGCTGAGCCATACTGTCGGAGCTGTCGGCATTACGATTGCAGTAGTTGCCAACAGTGCTGTTAAAAGCGGTATTGCCTTTTTTTCAGGCGGATGGAAATTTGGGCTTCGGGTGGGAAGCATCTTACTGGCTGTCACCATTGCAGGGCTGGGGGTGTTGTTACTTTTTTAGCCTTCTCAAATGCTTTGCTTTCCATTTGTTCGGCCTTTTCGTATTTGTCTTTCAACTCATCACACCTCTTTCTCATCCGCTCAAGGACGTTTTTGTATTCGGGATTTGAGGCAAGATTGATAAGTTGGTCCGGATCGGCTCTAAGATCGTGTAGAAACTCGAAGACTGGTTGCTGCTCAAAATATCTGGCATAAACATAACGTTCTCCCCGGACGCCTTCCCATTTTGGAATATCTTTATGGTTCATCAAGTGTTCGCAGAAGAAATCAGTTCGCCAGTCAGGCGTGCTTTGGCCCTGCAGTAATGGCATCAGACTGCACCCCTGCCAATGAGGGGGAATATTGACTCCGGCGAGATTGAGCATTGTAGCAGGCACGTCGATATTCAGGGCGATCTTGTCATTAATGATGTCGCGTTTCTTCTGAGGCAGGCGAGGGTCATAGATAATCAGAGGAACTCGGAGTGATTGTTCGTAATGCGACCATTTCCCGGCAAAACCGCGGTCTCCCATATAATATCCGTTGTCACCCATGTAGATAATAACGGTGTTGTCTGAAAAGCCAAGGTTGTCCAGTTCCTTGACGATGCGACCAGTCACCCGATCCACGCCACTGATCATTCTGTAATAGTCCTTCATGAATTTCTGGTATTTCTCGGGGGTGTCCCAGCGCCAGAAATAACGTTGGCGGTTCAGAGATTCTTTCAAAAACTGCGGATGATTTTTAAAAATAGCCGGGTCTGAAAGTCGAGGAGGCGGGATCTCTATATTGTCGTACATCCCCTCCACGGCTTTAGGGCATGGGTAGGGATTCTTCTTGTCACCATCCTCTGCATGAACTGCATTGAAACTTATGGAGAGGCAAAAGGGCTTTCCTTTGGGATTGCTTTTCAGGAATTCAATCGCTTTGTCACCAGCTATTTCTGTTTCATGCCTGATTGTGCCATCTGGTTGTTTTTTGAAATAGGGATTGCGGTTATGCGGCTCGAAGTAGTCAAACATCCTGGGCTCTGGTTTGCCCATGGTCTGGACCCCATATTTGCCGATAAAACCGGTTCGATATCCGGCATTATGCAGAAGAGCCGGATAGCTTTTCGACATGACAGCTGCACTGAGTAGCGGTTTACCAAACGTGTAATCGTGGGTTCTTTCATACAAACCTGTCAAAATGGACGCACGGCTGGCTGCACAGATGAAGGTTGTTACGAAGGCGTTCTGAAACCGCACACCATTTGCGGCAAGGTCGTCAATGACGGGGGTTTTGATAATTGGGTGCCCCGCACAGCCCAAAGTATCGTTACGCTGATCATCGATAAGCAGAAAAAGGATGTTAGGCCTGGTCCTGGTTTCCCGGGTGAGCAAAGAGCAGGGCACCAGCATTGCTGCTGCGACCAGTCCAGTTGTTATCAGAAAATCTCGTCGCTTGTATCTCTTCATATTTATATCTCCGAACACCTTTTATAACCAGGGAACTCAAAACTCGGGGCCAAACCAAGCTATTATACCATTCCTATTAAGTTATACCCCGTTTTGCATCCTGTTTATCCATTCGTGGTTACGAACTACAAAAGGAACCACGAATGAACACGAATGGACACGAATTATTACTCATTCGTAATCGCCCCCAATTGCCTTACCGCTTTTCGCCTTTCCCGCTTTAAATAGAAAAATTCTTTGTTTTCAAATGCTTTTTGCCCTTATTCGCCTTATTCGAGCAGTTATTCGTTGGCAAAAAGTCTTTCCGCTTTTGCTTTCCTTCGTGTTCTTCGTGTCCATTCGTGGTTACAAAATGCAAAAGGAACCACGAATGGACACGGATAAACACGAATTATTACTCATTCGTAATCGCCAAAAAAGATGTCTACGTAGTCGCGTTTTCTGGTTAATACAAAGTGTAAATGGTATTATATTGCATTGTTGATATTTAAGTCAAAAAAAGAGATGTCAGGGTACCTTGAATCCTGAGAACGATTCAGGGCACCAGAAATCTCTGTCTGAGATCTGCACAATCAAACATGCGCAATCACAGTGATGGCGGATGTGTAGCAAAAGTTCAGGAAGTGGCGGCCAGCACCTCGGCAAGGGCCCTTGGAATCTGGTGTATTATCTCAACGATCGACGAGGCAGGGGTGGGGTTGGCATAAAACCCGGCAAGGCGATTTGTCTTTGCAGCAATTTCTGCGGCCAGGGGGACGGCCATGCCACTGTCCACCAGAGCCGTTACGATACCCGTGAGGGTATCTCCGGTTCCTCCTATGGCCTCCATGGCCTCAACTTCCGGGGAGTCGACGGTTGCCAGAATGCCCTTCTCATTGGCCACATGATCACTTTTTCCCTTTACAAGGAGACAGGTTGCCCCGTTGTTGTGGAAATAGGCCCGCTGGATAAGATCTTCGGCCCTGTTTTCGTCATGGAGAATAAACCCCCGGGTATAAAAGGGATGGGGGGCTGTCTCATCGGCAAGAAAGGCAAGCTCTCCTGCATCCGGGGTAAAGAGATCATAAAAACCGGCCTGGCCACTCATCTTGGCCGCATACATGAAACCTGCATCGGCGATCATCAAAGGTTTTTTCGCCATGGCTTCCACGGCAAAAACAATCCGGTTGTGCCAGTCCACATCGGGCTGAAGATAGTGAAAGGCCAGGGTGTGAATCTCCATGGCCGGAAGGTGATCCACAAGATGACTGTAAAGCTTGCGGCTGCCCTTTCCCAGCCCGATATCTCCCACCAGAAATCCCGTAACCTCGCAATTTCCAAGGACTTCGCAGGCCTTGAGAACCGCAGCTGCAAGGGCCGGAGTTCCCCGGTTGACAGGCACATCAAGGCCTTGAATTTCAAGGACATCCCCCTTTAAACGCACCTTTCCCGACACAAGGGGAAAGGCGTCATCGGGAACAGTTCCAACTATGGCAGGCATTGTCGCTCTACCTCCTCAAGTGCAAGTTTCAGGGCATAACCACACAGGGTATGGCCCATGGTGCCGGGGCTCGGGGTATCCATGAGAGTCTGCCCCACCATGAGACCGGCAAGCCAGGGGACGTCCGGGCACCCGCCCCCGGAAACATTGACGATGACAAGACTCTCCTTGTCCACGGTAAGTTTCATGTTGGCGGCCCTGACCATGAGATAACCACCAAAGTCTTTCGTGTGAAAGAGATCCACCGGTTTTAAAAGAGGATCGTTCACCGGAACCACTTCAAGGGGAGGAATCCCCGCATCCGTGAGCAGGCGCTGGAGATGGAGTTCTTCCATCAACGGGAACTCGATGACGAGATCGCATCCGCTCTGGATTCCCGGTGGCGGCCCCATAACCCGGACAGGCCATCCCCCCTTCTTTAACACCCTTTCGGCCTGGATAACCTCGCTTGTGTTTGCAAACACAAGTATTCCCAGATCATCCCGTTTTTTTGGCGGCTCCTGCCGTTTAAAACGATTAAGCAAACGATGAATCAACATGGCAGATACACTCCGGCTCGTCCCATCTTTATCCCATCAATCTCTGGCAAGCAGGATGGTGTATTCCTCCCCGTCCTGGGTGATATCCACAAGCTGACATCCCTGGCTTACGGCAGCCCTTGAGACATTTTCCCTGGAAGCTTCGCTGTCCACCAGGACCTTAATTTCCTTTTCTGATCCGCCCTTGATTTCATTTATGGTCATCAAAACCGGCTGGGGGCAGGAAAGCCCCCTGGCATCAACGGTAACGCTCATCGTAACTCTCCTTTTTAACCCTGCTGAACTTTTCTTCTCATGAAAAAACCGATACAAAGACAAATCACCAGCCCGACAAAAACGGCTGCAATACCGTGAGGACCAACCCCCTTAGGGGAACTTGCAAGTCCGAAATTGTGGGCAACGGCGGCTCCTGCAATCATCCCAAATACAAACACGGCCGCATCCCCGTCCCCTTCACCTGCGAGGAAAAGCTGGCGTCCGGGACATCCACCCGCGAGGGCAAAGGCAAGACCAGCCACCAGCATGCCGGCAAAGTTCCAGATATGCATGGTATGGGCCACGGGCTGCCCTTCAAATCCCGGATGAAACTGACCGAGAATCAGGTTGGTTCCCAGGGCAAACACCAGAAGAGCCATGAATCCGGAGAACAGATGCACCTGGCGAAAAAGTATCAGGTCCCTCAGGGCTCCCATGGTGCAGAACCGGCTTCTCTGGGCAATAAATCCAATCACAAGAGCAATACCAAGGGAGAACAGAAGGGGTGCATGCATGGCTCCCGGTCCCTTGAGGCTGTAAAAAAGCACCCCGGTTTTGTCCTGACCGTCTACAAAGGGGTAGATGATCATGAGGGCAAGCAGGCCGACCATGATAAGGGGAAGCGTGAAACCTGCGGCTTTGGGGCCTGGCTGGGTTCGTCCAAGGGTATAGCCATTTTTCAAAAACTGCACCCCGATCCAGATGCCTGTGGCAAGGCCCAGAAGACCGACAACCGCATTCCAGTCTCCGCCGGCAATGCGCAGCACGGCGCGCCAGGGGCAGCCGAGAAACACCAGAGCGCCGATCATGGCGATCATGCCAAGGACAAACCGTACTACGGGCGCTGACCCGGACCGTGGTCGGAATTCTTTAAAGCTGAGGGCTGCAATCAGGGAACCGAGAACAAACCCGATAATCTCCGGACGCATATATTGAACCACCGCTGCCCTGTGAAACCCCAGGGCACCTGCCATATCACGCTCAAAACAGGCCACACAGATACCCATGTTTCCGGGATTCCCAAATTTTTGCAGTAAGGCTGCTGCAATGCCGATAAAGGCGCCAACTCCGATGATGCCCCACCGGGTGGCAAAAACATTTTTAACCATTTCCAGATAACCTCCAATTGTGGATGAAAAGACAGATCACATGTTTCTGAATCATGACTCATTTTTAAATAGAGTAATGTCACACTTCTTCCCCAAATTCTAATTGTTATTTGTGATCAAAAACACAAATCACATAGGGATACCCTATCTGGGGTCCTCTGCAGATCTATTGTGTGGTCAACTCTTCTTCTAAATTGTGTGATATTGTGACATGAGGGAACATCGAATATGGACGAAATGCAGGTTATTCAGGCTGCAACGGTAACCCCAGGGCTGACAGGGGTAATAACATATAGTGACCGGGAATATTTCGACTGCGGTTTCCGTCATCACTCACCAGCAGCAGGTAATCACGTCCGCCGAGGCGGACGGGCGTGATGCCTTCGGTGTTACGGAGGCTTATGTCAGGAATCTGAAGTGGACGCACCGCAGCGCCATCGCGCCCGTCCCACAACCAAAGCTGAAACGGCCGATCGGATGTTCCCTTCTTCCTGGCCTTTTGGGTAACCAGCAGATAGATGTCGAGTCTGGGCACGTAAGTGATAGCACGAATACCTCCCTTGTCCAGGTTCAATCGCAATGGTTCAGATTCAAACATCGGCTCTTCACCGTGATCAAATACGGCCGCCGGGTTACGCATAACCAAAATCAGCGAATCGCCGTCAAGGATCGGAGATCGAAGGCCGATAAGCAGCTGGCTCTTGTCCCGCTGCGAACACAAACCTTCGATGTTGAATCCTTTCTGTCCCTTGTCGTGACCTGAGCGAGCTGCCGCTTTTAATTCAGGATACGCCGTAATGATTGCCTTCCGCAGTTTGCCGAAAACTGCATAATCGCGAATCTGCCCGCTCTCAATGCGCAGGCGCACAAACCTTTCGCGGGATTTTCGGCGTTCACCGGATTCGGTGTGGGAGTGAGAGGTAATCGCATACAGGTAACCGTCAATGCCAGCTGCCAGTCCCTCCAGGTCCTCCAGGTCTTCCAGACCCCGCGACTCAGCCCGGCCAGATATCCCAGACGGCTGATCCTGCTCAGCGAGGAGCGGGCGTTGGAAAGTAATTCCTCGATCATCCGGAGCAAGTTGCACTATTACGAAGGGATCATCGGACTCATCCTGTACGAGCAACAGCCCTCCGTCGGGCAATTGGCGAACGGCAGAGGGTTCGTAGACCACTGACGAGTCTGCCTCTGAGATCAAGGGCTTCCACTCGCTATCTGCAACAGCCACTGTCGCTGCGCCCAACAGCCCTGCCAGCAGCCCAACACAAACGAACACAGACAGTTTCTGCAATCGTGCCCGCCCGACACCCTTCATGCTTTTTGTATCATTTTCAATCATTTTGTTATTCCCAGTTTTTTGCCAGGTGGTTTTCAAGTACCCTGGATTCTTGTATTTCGTTCATATTCGAGGCACAGGACGAAATTTATTACAGCCACAATTGCTATCGGAGTTCAGCACTTACCTCCAGGGATAAATTTTTTACTGTAACAAAGATAACAGGCGATTATTCAAGGTACCCTCTTTTCAAACGTACCATGCTGATAATTCTACCCTTTTACTTTTTGGAAACCCTCTTGGAGAGGTGGTTATATCCCCATATTTTCGTAGATTTTTCACGTTTTTTATTGACAGCAGAAAGAATAATTTCTACCATTATTCTTTACTCTATTTCATAGTTTAATTCGTCCGTTTTGAGCGTTCTACATCTACACTTTTCAGGCGGGCAGCTTTAAGCTGGCAGTTGTTCAACGCTCCCTGCCAGGGAAGAGCGTTCAGGGAACGCATAGAAACGGGAATGTTCCTGTCACGATATTTATAACCCGGAGAAGGAGATTCTGAAAAGAACCTCCTTCCAGGAACCGATTTTCAGATGTTCCAGATGATTGGGCCTGCCCAAAATATGGGGCCGAAGAAGAATTTTTTTTCCCGCAGACGAAGGGTGTAGATAAAGAGAATTTCTCTGCGGAAGTTTCTTTGTATGTGCAATATCCCAACGCACAAATAAAGAAAACCATAGGGGCGAAAAGCCCTGACATTCAACCCTCAGGAGGAATGCAGATGGCAGAAAAAACTTTTAAACAAGTGTGTAAATGTGAGAACTGCGGCAGCGAAGCCGAAATGACTATTACCTGTTCTCTGGTAGAGGATCAAGTTGACGAAAAGGCACCGAACCCCAAGGTGGTCAGCAAAGAAGAAGGAAAGACGAAAGGACACGCTGTTTGCAGTCACTGTGGGGGAGAGGCTGATATTTGGCTGGATACCTGATCTAAAGTCTCTTGACTTACAAATAAGAGAAAAACCTGACAAACGGCAATTAAAGAAGAGAAAGCGTCCCTCCCTTTAATTGCCGTTTCTTGCAAGTTGTGAAATATTTCTTTGTATCAGCCGCACAAGAGTCCTACGCCCCCCCGGAAGTTGCAGCTCACTCTTTTTAATATCCCTGTGTTGCACTTATTACTTGAATCCAGCCTGAGCTAAACCAGTTGCCTCGTATTGATCGAGATTGATTTGGTCGCTGCCAGGTCAACGCCCTTTGCGTCGAGTCGAGCTTCTATCTCCCACTTGAGATGCGTTGACTTATTGCTGAGGAGGCCGACCGCTGCTGTAAGAAACTGACCGGCCGTAGAGTTCAGGAATTCCGGAGATTGTACATTTGGTGTTGAGATTTCAAAGTCATATTGAGCTGTAGATCCAGCGGCGTACACCTTTGCTTCTTCCAGAAAAACTTCATCCCTGTATATTTCACGAGAATGTGTCTCCGATTCTCCATCCTCATAGGTCTTAGTGTGCTGTGTTCCAACCAGCCTCACAATAAGATTATTGCCCTCAATGACCTTTTTAGTGTGCAGATGAAAGCTGCCAGCGATGGTATCTCCTGGATTAAAAACCGTCCGGGGGAGCGAAAGCTTGAGAGATCCACGCATGAATCGGGCTATATAGTATGCTATAGCAGCCACGAGCCCTCCAGCAACTACTGCTGCAAGGGCTATAAATATTGTGTTATCAGACATCATTCATCTCCTCATGTGGTTACTAACAAACAATTTACTCACCATTCGCGTAAACTGAAAAACTATCCGGAATTACTCTCCAGGCCGGAATAGACTTCTGGTCCCAGACCAGGGAGTTCCAACATCCTTACTTGTAACGGTGAAAGTGGTGTGACATGGTGAAAGATTTGCCCGGCTAACTCGATGATCGTCAGAGTGATATGGGAATAGGCCTTCAGGATTCTTTCCGCTGTTGGAGAATCCGTTTCCTTCTTGGGATTTTCTGCGTGGAGGCCTGTGAGTTTTTCGCTATTTTGCTGTAATCCTCGACGAACGACAAACTCAATCAGCGTTAAGGCTCGCAAGGCTATACTCAGAAGATTTGTCAGACCTTCAACCTGGTCATTTCTTTTGACAAAGACAGGATCTAACTTCATAGCCTTGGCCAAGAGATATTTGCTCTCCGTTTTTGTCCAGCTTTCGGCTGAAAACAGGACGAAGTTCTCGGCTTCCATCCAGGCCTTACTGTATCCAGACAGCCATTTGGGTGGCTGTCTTACCGGTTTGAGGCAAAGGACTGAGATAGCAATGTTCGAGGCCATGCAGATGAGCCCGTGTAGCCAACGCTGACATTTTGCAGTCTCCCACGAACAGGAGTCCTTTTTTGTCTAATGCTTTCAACGCTTTATCAATGGCGGGAACGTATAAACCGTCATCGGCGCGTTCTCCAGATACTGTTGATGTCGCCAGTGGAAATCCCAGGGGATCAAGGCCTGCCATCATGATTTTTACCTGTCTAAGTGCCTGATTATCCTTACTGTTTCCGAATTGAAACAAGCTGCCTGATCCGGCATCATGATAACCAGAAACCGTTGTAGCATCGACACGTACTATTTTTTGATCAAGATCGTAAACTTGAATAGAATTCTTCCCAAGCCCGATTTCGACATCCTGCCAATGTCCGGGATTACTCAGTTTTCTGAGCAGGAGAGTCAATCGATCATCGGTAAAATCTGTTTCACGGATGTCCTGTCCGGTAATTTTTTCCAGAGTAGAATGCGCTTGCCTCACCCAATCACGGACAGTGAGTTTTCGATGATCACCTTGAAAGATAATATGAGCAAGCCAAATAGTACCTATCCACCCCCAGCCTAAACCTTGATGATGCCCATGACGTGGGAGATGAGCATCAAACAGCTCTACCACACCCATTCGTTTGAGAAGGCCAATCAGCAGGACAAAATCATCAATTCTTTCGGTTAAAACTTTTGGTATAGTAGTCATCTCGGCAGTTAATCAAAAAAAAGAATAAATTGAAATAATTTTACGCGAATGGTGAGTTATATCTATGCCTCAATTACTCCAACATCCTTAAGGCTATCGCAGTGATTTAGTAAATCTCCTGGAAATGTAAACATATTTTCATTGTCACTTATATTTTGTAGAATTTCATGTGTGTTTTTGTGGTGGGAGCCATTCATTTTTTGGGGATTTGAAAGAGATAAATCATACGCATGGGCGAATTGAGCAACAGCCTCCACAAGCTCATCTGTAATCTTCGTAGAAGATGCGTTGGTACTTAATAAATGAAAAGCATCTTTTAGTTCTTTGCACAGTTCTTCTCCTGAGAGAGATGAGTCATCCTGTATTTTTAGATTTGGCGTAAGTAAGGCTTGTAAATGTGATCTTTCACCATTCTCGATAATTTGCATTACCTGGCCTATTATATTATTGTTTCTGTCAATCTGATTCGTCGCCGTTTTTTGTAAAACACCATGTTCAATTTTTAATTTATATTTACCCCCAGCTTTAGCATAGCATTGTGCAACGAACTGAGAACAAACCATTGGTGACTTATCTGGATATTGGTGTTTTTCTAAGTATTTAACGATAGATGCCGTTATCTTTTTTAAAATTTTCACCATCGCTCTTTGTACCAAACTATCTGGTGTAAACTTTTTATACATCAACAATAAACCAACGATATAGAGGCCGCTATTATCATACGGCTCATTATCATTTAAATAAGATTTTGATGCTTCAATTACAGGATCTAGAGGCAAGTCTTCCTTTAGACGTCGTACATTAATTTTTCTTCCTTTAAAACGTTTATCTGCATTATTTGTTGTAACCTGAGGGGGTGTTTCTTCAATAATAGATTTTTCTTTATCATCATAATACATGGCTGCATGACTTACAGATGCATCTGTTAAATATGTTATTGCCCATGAAATAAAGCTTCCCTTCTCTGCTGAAAAGAGAAGAATGTCACCTGGTTTAAGATCTTTGATATTCATTAGTTTTTTCCTCCTTGTTTAGAGTAGCAGATAGACCTGACATTGGTCTGAAACATAACAAGTTAATATCTATTTCCCTGGTATCCACACAATTACCAGCGCATTGAGAATGTAAATACAATTAAATACGGTCATTTTCAATCTGATATCACTTACTGTCGTTTCACCCTGTTTTTCTCTGTCAGACACCATTGAACATTGAAGAACCAGCCTTTCGCCCATCTTCTTCGTTACAGCCAAAAATTTATCCTCGTATATAGAACTTTATATGCATGCGGTAAAATTCCTTCTGCGCTTCGAATATGAACGAAATACAAGGTTCTTCAAGGTGTTCACCATTCTGTTGGCCTTCACAAAATCAGGTAGAACTGCCAGGCAGGCCTTACTTTGAATTCGCAGCTTCTTCTCGAGAAAAGAGAGGAAATCACCCCTCCCCGGCCCGACATTAAAACACCCGATAATTGATTTCCGGAGCCTTCGAGCACCTTTGTGAATCAATTCGATAATAAGATTATCCTATTGCTTGGAAATAAACACACTTTGTGTCAATTAACTCTATTTTTCTTGCTAAATTGCGGCGCAAACGCCCTCTTCTCTCCTGTCAAGATCCCCTGCAGGCTTGCGCTGCAATCTCAGCGACCTTTCAGTGAACTGCACTTTTATCTCTTCTTCCCTCCCCGCCACTGCCTGCCTCGCACTCTCCTGCTGGATTTTCTCCGCCAGCAAGGGTAAAAGAAATACTGGTGCGGGCTCTCTCCCGCAATTCTCCAACCTCCATCACAGGTGAACAGATCATGACACCCCTCACATATTTTCTCCCCCTTGCCGCAGCCCTCACCCTCTGCGGCTGTGCAGCGCATCCCAATTACTCCATAGAGCACAGCGCTGATTACTTCATGGAACATCCTGAATTCAGCCATGGGAAAACCATCGACTGTATGGCCGCCGCCACCCTCGAGGTCATGCGGGAAGATCTCTCCGCCGAAAAGGCCGCCGTGCGCCGATCCGAACTGCTCAGCGCCGATCCCCAGTGCGTTGCCGCACGCCGCAGTTATTATATCCTCGGCCGGGCAGGGAAGCTGGAAAAAATCACGCAGAGTGAAGTCGCCATGAGAATGCACGAGCGTCTGCTCAAAGACCCGCAACTGACCCGCACCCTGAGCCTGCAGTGTTATCAGGAAGCATGGAAAACCATCCAGAAGGAACACGTCCCGCGCGTTTATGTCTCGAATCGCCTTGAAGAACTGCTTGCCTCTTCCCCCCGCTGCACCCTTGCCAGCACCGCTTATGACGAATTAAAGGAGAAGGGAAAAATCGTCGGCTTTGAACAGCGCGAACTCTCTGGAGAGTGGAAGCCTGATGCCGGCATCGGCGGCTGGGGCCCGGAAGAGGAAATGGACGGCTGGGACTTTGATAAAAAGGAGGAAGATTCCTGGGGGGAAGACAACTGGTAAAGATAACCGTATATCAGCTCTTTTGGTGACATTTTCTTTGTCTTTTTGTCCCCTCTCCGTGGAGAAATATCCTATAAGCATATAGAATTACACAATTTATCTCTATATCATTTTTTTATATGATTTAGTTCAGTTATTTCTTGACTCGTCCTCTAAAGCTACATACTATGTTAGAGTAATGTTATTTTGGGGAGTATATTCATTGTTATCGATAACCCTTCATGGACATCTGAAAAGCAGCCCCCATAGGTGTCCGTTTCTATAAATTTTGCAGTAACAGGAGTGATTGTCATGTTGGAATTAAAAAAAGGAAAAGATCTGCTTTCCACTATCGGTGGAATACGAACCCTGCAACAGGCTCAGGAAGTTTTCGCCGACAAGTTGAACCGTGAAAATCTTACCAAGCTGAACACCATCAAAAACGAAGAGGCATTGATTAAAATTGCCAATGCCATCGTCATGTGCAACCCGGATACAGTGCTGGTCAACAGTGGTTCCGAAGCTGACCGTAATCGCATCCGCAAATATGCCATTGCCAAAAAAGAAGAGAAACGACTGACCAAAGATGGTCACACCATCCACTTCGATCTTCCCGAAGATCAGGCCCGCCTTGTCAACCAGACCTTCTACATCACCAACGAAGGCGAAAGCCTGAATTCTCTGGCAAAGGGGATTTCCCGCACAGATGCCATGGACTATGTGAAAGAGGAAATGCCCGGCATCATGGAGGGAATGACTCTTATTGTCGGTTTTTACAGCCGTGGTCCGGTGGGCGCTGAGGGAGCTATCCCGGCTATTGAAATGTCATCTTCCGGATATGTTCTCCATTCCGCCGAGATTCTCTACCGCAACTGTTTTGCCGACTTCGACAAAGAAGTTGAACGTGTTGGCTTCTTCTTCACCAACGTTCACTCCGAGGGTGAGAATATCTCTGAAAACGTGCCGAAGGCGCGTATCTTCATGGATCGCAGCTGGTTCACCACCTATTGCACCTACTGCACCTACGCCGGGAATACCCTGCTGCTGAAAAAAGGGAATCACCGCTTCGCCGTTGACTACTGCACCTACTACAAGCGGGAACAACAGCTCTCCGAACACATGTTTATCACCGGCATGACCGGCCCCAACGGCCGCAAAACCTTTTTCTGTGGTTCTGCTCCATCCGGCTGCGGCAAGACAACTACTGCCATGGTCGGTTCTGACTTTATCGGCGACGACCTCGCGCAGTTATGGATTGACAAGGATGGTGTTCTCCGTGCCATCAATCCGGAAAACGGCATCTTTGGAATTCTCCAGGATGTCAACCGTGAAGGTGATCCCCATCTGATGGACTGTCTGCGTGGTGACGGTACTGAGGTTATCTGGACTAATGTCATGGTCAACGATGGCTCTCCCTACTGGGTAGGTAACGGTGAAAATTGCCCAAACACCGGATTTAATTTTCAAGGCGAGTGGTATGAAGGGAAAAAGGACAAGGATGGCAACCCCGTTCCCATGTCCAGTAAGAACTCCCGCTGTACCCTGCTTGCCTCTGCCATTTCCAACCACAACACTCAACTGGCAGAAGATCCTAAAGGGGTTCCGGTAAAGGTTATCACCTACTCCGGCCGTGATGGTGATACCATGCCGCCGGTACGGGTAGCCCGTAACTCCGATGAAGGCGTAGTTATTGGTGCCTCTGTTGTTTCCAAAGCGACTGCCACGGAAGTTGGTGTTTCAGGGGTTCGCCGTCAGCCATGGGCCAACGCCCCCTTCATCCCCGGTTCTCTCGCCGGTTATATGAATGCACAGTTCCAATTCTTCAACTCAAAGAAATTCTCTGACGAAACCCGTCCGATCATCGCCGGTCTCAATTACTTCCTTACCTATGGTAATCGTGGTGGAAGTGGTGACGGACTGCTTGGTGAGAAAAAAGATGTGAAGGTATGGCTTGGCTGGCTTGACCTCTATGTCCACGGAGATGTGCAGGCACTGGAAACCCCGATCGGATACATGCCAAAATATGAAGATCTGAAAAAACTTTTTGCCGGAATAGATAAAGAGTATCCCCGCGAAATTTATGACATGCAGTTCGCCATCTATGTAGACAAAATCATTGAGCGCATTGATATGCAAAGTGATGCATACCGTAAGGAGCAGCACATTTCGGTGCACTTCTTCGATCTTCTCGCCACAAAGCGCGCTGAGCTTATAAAGCTTAAAGAAAAATTTGGTTCCATCGTGCAAATCAAAGAATTTGAATAATTCTCTGGCAGCCCGTCGCAGGTTTATTTTCCTCCTGCGACGGGTTTTTTGTGCGGACTTCATCGTTCTAAAGAGCGCGGGGAGAGTTGACGAAAGGTGCGGGTGTTGTACTGTGTGAAGATAATTTTTCTTCTTTCACACTTCACTCCCGATTGCTTTGAATCCTTCGCCCGCTGACCATAGTTCTGAAAACGAAGAGATGCTCTTCCGCCATTTCCACGATCCCGAGCAACTCAACACGTCTTCCCTCGTCCTCTCTTCCGCCTCTCTGCCCTATCGTGTAGTTATCATCGACCGACACAACTTTTCCCTTTATATTCAACACCGCTGGCTGGAGAAAGCCGAGTATCAGCTTGCCGCCTATGAGGAAGAGTCCCGCCACTGGCCGCCGCCGAAACCGGTGAATCTCTCAGTAGATTTTCAACCGCTGTTCAAGGCGATGACGCCAACATTCATTACAGCCCTTGCCCTTTTTTATATGAAAAGCGGTGACTGGAACACCCGGAATATCTGGTTTACAGCCGGTGCAGGGGATGCGGACAAGATCCTCGACGGTCAATGGTATCGACTGGTGACGGCCCTCACTCTCCATGCAGATGCCTTGCATCTGCTCAGCAATCTTGCCATCGGGGCAGTCTTCCTGCACTACTTCTTCGCCATTACCGGCAGCGGTTTCGGGTTCGCTGCCATTCTCTTCACCGGCGCGCTGGCCAGCCTCTTCAATGTTCTCATTCATGGTGGTAACCACCTTTTTGTCGGCTTTTCCACGGCCCTCTTTGCGGTAGCCGGAATGCTCTGTACCATCGGTTTGAGCCGCCCGACAGAAGCAGGAGAATCATGGCGGCGTCGATGTGTTCGTCTGCTTCTGCCTCTGATGGGCGGGCTTTCCCTGCTCGCCATGCTCGGCTCAAGCGGTGAACGCACCGACCTCGGTGGACATTTCTTCGGTCTGCTCACGGGACTTGCAGTCGGTAACGTTGTTCATTTAGATGCGTTTAACCACTGGCGGCGCAGCGCTTTTCTACAGACTCTTTTCGTCGCCGCCTCACTCTTTACCGTTATCCTCTGCTGGCGAATGGCTTTCTCAATTCGTTGAAGCCCCGGCCTGATAACGATTATATTGCAATCAGACCTGCAAATTATTAGGTTGAAAGATGCGTTATCAACCAACCACCACAACATGGAGAATTTACATGTCCAATCAGGATCAGCAACCACCCTGGGGCAAGAAAAAGCCGCAGAAAACAGAGGATTTCCTTGCCCAGCTCATTGACTGGCTGCAAGATTTCTTCTCCAATGAAAAACAGGGCGGTTCCATCAATACCCCGCCACCTGAAGGCTCACCACAATCACCCTTTGCCGCCGTCAGCCGGGTGCTTGCTGTAGCCCTCGCCTTCGTGGTCCTTTATGGCGTATACGCTTCTTTCTATAAAATTGAACCCGGCAAGGTGGGTGTTGTCCTCCGCCTCGGCCAATATTACAGTACCACCCAGCCTGGCCTGCATTTCAAGATTCCCTACGTCGACCAGCTCACCAAGGTTGACGTAGAGCGGGTGCGTAAAGAAGAGTTCGGCTTCGGTGCCCGCGGAGGAAGTAACTATTCCGTCCGCGACGATGATCCCAGCGTGGAAGCCCTCATGATGACCGCAGATAAAAACGTCATCAGCGTTGCGTGGATTGTGCAATATCGCGTTGGCGATCCCTGGGCATGGCTCTTTGTCGTCCAGAATCCCCGCCAGGCGATCCACGACATGTCGGAGAGTGTAACTCGTCGAATTGTGGGCAATATGGATTTTGACTATGTCCTCAGTAACCGTGAACTCCTTGCAGCCAGGGTAAAGAAAGAGCTGCAGGATATGCTTGACGGGCTCTTCCCGAAAGGTCGCAGCGGTATCAATATTGGGACCGTCCAGTTCAAAGATATCAACCCGCCTGAACCTGTAAAACCAGCCTTCAACGAAGTGAACGAGGCGGATCAGGATATGAAACGTCTGGTCAACACCGCCCAGGAGGTTTATAACCGCGAGATTCCGAAAGCCCGTGGTAACGCCAAGAAAATTGTTGAAGAAGCATACGGTTACAAAGCGCAACGAATAAATGAAGCTACTGGTGAAAGCCAGCGTTTCCGAGACATTCTCAAGGCCTACCAGGTTGCGCCGGTAGTCACCCGCCGTCGGATGTATATCGAGACCATGGAGCAGGTTATGCCAGGTGTGAAAAACGTTTATGTCATTGATAAAAATCAGCAGCAATCGCCAATTCCACTGCTCAATCTCGGCCAGCCTGTACTGCCGCAGAGCACTAAGGAGAAGCCATGAAAAAGTATGGACCATTGGCCCTCATAGGCCTCATTCTGATCGCCATTGCCGTCTTTTATGATGGTTTCTTTATCCTTGTGGAAGGACGTCAGGCGGTAATCACTCAATTCGGTGCACCGGTAGGCGAGCCGGTCACTGAGGCGGGATTGCATCTCAAAATTCCGTTCATCCAGAAAATCGCGCTTTTTGAGAAAAAAATCCTCATCTGGGACGGAGATCCAAATCAGATCCCGACGAATGACAAAACGTACATTTATCTTGATGTCACTGCCCGCTGGCGCATTTCCGACGCGCTGAAATTTCTACAGGCGGTAAACGATGAAAAGCGGGCACAGTCGCTGCTCTCCGACATCATTGATGGTACGGTACGAGACTATGTCAGTAAGAACAACCTGATTGAGATCATCCGCAGTTCGGACTGGTCTCCCGAGACCATGTCCAAGAGCATCTCCGGGGATGCCCTCGGAGTTAAGCCGAAACTGGGCCGCGACGAGTTAACTCGTCTGATTCGTGAAGCCGCGTCGCAGGAAACGGTGCAGTATGGCATCGAACTGATTGACGTAATGATCAAGAGGGTCAACTACATTGAGTCGGTGCGTCAGAAAGTTTACGCCCGGATGATTTCAGAACGGAAGCGGATTGCCGCTAAAAAGCGTTCCCTCGGGGAAGGAGAAAAGGCCAACATCCTCGGGAAGGTGCAACGGACATTGCAGGAGATCACCTCCAGCGCCAACAAAGATGCAATGACCATTCGAGGGAAGGCGGACGCCGCAGCCTCCACCATCTATGCCAACGCATATTCCCTTGACCCGGAGTTTTACTCTTTTCAGAAAACCCTCGAGAGTTACAGCAAAATCGTGGGTAAAAATTCCACGATGATTCTCTCATCGGATTCAGAACTCTACAAGTATATACAGAGTGTAAGCGGCAAATAAGCAGCAGGACTTTTAAGCTTTTTTGTCACCTTCATCCAGCCCCCTGCTTGTCCCCGGATAAGCAGGGGCCTGTTCTGGTAAGAACGGAATCCTTCCCTTCTCAGCCAGCAGGTCCGCAAAAGTCGCCACCTGTTCCGCAGTTTCAATTTCCTCTACATCAAGTTTTTCAAAACGGCAGTTGCAGGACTTCAACTGACCTTTGCACCACGGGCAGACCTCTACCACACAGCCCAGCAGGTGCTCCTCTCCCACCGGAACACCACAGACCGGGCAGTGAGTGAGGGGCATACCCTCCCACGGATACTCCTTCAGCTTCTCCACTGACGGGCAGTTTTCATGAAACTCTTTCAACGTGCTCCAGCCAAGAAAATACATCACCTCCGGCGGAACCTCCCCGGGGACCTCGACACCGTATTCGCCGATCAACGCCACGCTGTCCACTGTCACCGCGTAGAGCCAGCTATGGCCAGTAGTGGTGAGAACAAGGAAGTGGACATCCTGCTTGAAACTGAGTTCCGACACACGGGTTACTGCCTCTTCAAAGGCATCGGGCAGAGCCGTGTAGTAGTCACGCAACAGGCAAAGGACAATTTCATCCTTGCCATATTTTTCCACCAGTTCTACGGCTGACGCCTGGTCTGTCTCCGGGACGGCAAAGGGAAGATATGTCTTTATTTCTTTGACAAGGTTCTCTGTTTTCATACATGCTCCTTTTCTGATTAACAGCACCCTGCCCTCCTGAAAGTGTGGAGTAAAGGTACCGGCTGTTATTGTTATCGATTTCAGGGGGACATCGAATACTCACTCATCTTCTTCGTTACAGTCAAAAATCTATCTTCGCTGGTAAGCGCCAGACTCCAGGTAAACGCCAGACTCCAGGTAAACGCCAGACTCCGGGTAAGCGCCAGACTCCGATATTAAAAGTTATTTCTCCTGTGCCTCGCATATAAACGAAATACAAGGTTCTTCAAGGTATCCTTTATCCGTTTTTTACACTGACCATTTTTGCAGGTGAGCTATTGTAATCACGACTGCCCCGCCTGTCGAAAAGTCTTCAGGGAACATCAAAGAACCCAGTAGTGTCCGGTTAAGATTTTGCATGTAGAAAAAAATAAATTACAAGGAGAAGCTTTTTTCTTGACAAATAAGTGAAATTCCGAGTTTGCCCTCTTTAAAAGATTAATCTTCTAAGGAGGTTACGATGGATTTTGTAACTTTTCGCTCCCGGCGATATGCTGTCCCATCACAAACACACTTACTCAAACCAACAAAGCAGGCCTTGGTCAATGCACCACCGCTTCGATCAA
>NZ_JAFFPZ010000169.1 GCF_016918505.1 Desulforhopalus vacuolatus | reverse complement strand
AATGGAGATACCAGCATTACAGGTTATGCTGGGGAAAATGATTTTTATACGTTTGTCGCGCAACACCCTGGCACCGCAACCATTAATTTAACGGGATTGAGTTCAGATATTGATTTAAGGTTATTGAACAGCTCTGGATCACGGTTGGATTCCTCCTCTTCGAGTGGAAGTTCCAATGAATCGGTATCCTATAATCTTATCTCAG
>NZ_JAFFPZ010000168.1 GCF_016918505.1 Desulforhopalus vacuolatus | reverse complement strand
TCCCGTTAAACTAATGGTCGCGGTGCCACTGTTTTGCGCGACAAACGTATAATAATCATTATCACCAGCATAACCTGTAATGCTGGCATCTCCATTACTGTCTAATGAAACCAAAGCGGCTTCCGATGTAGAGTCCCCCGCATCACCACCACTGACGGTGGTGCCATTAATTATATCATTATTGGTACTGGGAACAGGTGTGACAGCAGCGACTGTA
>NZ_JAFFPZ010000016.1 GCF_016918505.1 Desulforhopalus vacuolatus | reverse complement strand
CTTGGCCAAGGCTATGAATTCACTCGAACCTGTTCAATAGACCAAGATGAAAAGAGAGTCGAATGGGAAGAGCGCGTTCTTCTTATTTGCTCCTCCAAATACCGGGAAACACTGTCGAAAAATCTAAGAAAACGACTCGCCACGGCCACCGAAAAGTTGGAGGCATTAACTCCCGCTCCTGCTCGCGGAAAACGTCAGATTCGGGATGTAAAAACGCTTGAAGAAAAAGCTGAAACCATATTGACACAATATAAAGTCCAGGGATTGCTTCGCTATCATTTTGAGCGTGAAGAAAAAGTACTCGTTCAATATATAGGACAAGGTCGCGGCAGTGAGAACCGCAAAAAGAAACAAGTCACACAGGTCCGATACCAGATTACATCCGTGGAAAGACGGGAGGATGCAATCACTGAATTAGAGAAAACATTGGGTTGGAAAGCGTACGTCACAAACGAATCTCCTGACCAGTTGAGCTTTGAAAACGCAGTGCTCACATACCGCGACGAGTGGACAATCGAAAGAGGATTTCATCGTCTTAAGGGAGCTCCGCTCTCCTTAGATCCTGTCTTTGTCAAAAGAAATGACCAAGTTGAAGGACTGACAAATCTTCTGAGTATAGCCTTGCGAGCCTTAACGCTGATTGAGTTTGTCGTTCGTCGAGGTTTACAGCAAAATAGCGAAAAACTCACAGGCCTCCACGCAGAAAATCCCAAGAAGGAAACGGATTCTCCAACCGCGGAAAGAATCCTGAAGGCCTATTCCAATATCAATCTAACGATCATCGATTTAGCCGGGCAAATCTTTCACCATGTCACACCACTTTCACCGTTACAAATAAGGATGTTGGAACTCCTTGGTCTGGGACCAGAAATCTATTCCGGCCTGGAGAGTAATTCCGGATAGCTTTTCAGTTTACGCGAATGGTGAGTAATTCCCATCATTTTCCATAAATACAGACTCTTTTTTCAGAAATGAGTCCAATATCTGTCGACGAGCAAACTCGCCGGTTCCTTTTAGACCAATGTTGAACAAAAGCCACTTTTACGTGTGGTTCGCATGTTGTTTTTACTCCTGCGTGTGCTTCACCCCGGATTTCCCAGCTCCCGCGAAATTTCCTCCGCTGTTTTCTGCAGAAGAGAGATCATTAAAGAACGGATCTCTTCATTTCCCATCAGGGTATCCGGGGCGGACACATTTATGGCGGCGACGTATTCACCGGCGTAATTAATAAGTGGTACGCCGATGGCGGTGGCGGAATCAGAACGGCTGATACAGTAGCCGAGCCCTTCTTCCTCCTTCAGCATCTGTTTCAGGAGGGGCAGAGAGGCTGGGGTGTGCCCCAGGGCTCGATCCAGTGCCACTCCGGAATAGAGTTCGGACAGTTCTTCAGGCGCAAGTCCCCTCAGCAGTGCTCTTCCACCGGCGGTGGCATGGCAGTCCAGCCGCGTACCAACGGGGACATTTACCGCCAGTCTCTGCGGGGAGGCCGCACGATAGAGATAAATGACCTCCACTCCCTCCCGCACCATTAAATGACAGGAGGCACTTGATTCATCACGTAATTTAAGCAGATAGGGTGCTGCAATTTCCACGATCCCCCGTGAAGCGAGGAAGGTAAAGCCGTTAGAGAGAACCCTGCTTCCCAGGCTGTAGCTGTTTCGCTCTGTTTTTATGAGGTATCCCATCTCAGTGAGAGTTACCACCGTGCGATAGATGGTTGAGGCGCTTACTCCCAGGCGTTTTGCAAAATCGTTTACCGAGAGAACGTTTCTTTCATGGGTGAACATCTCCAGAATCAACAGTCCTTTCTGCAATGCCGGGACAAGATAGTCTCCTTTTGTCTTGTGTTCGATTTCTTCCATTATTCCCTCACTTTTTTCTCTGAAAATGACTGGCTTAAACTGTGCCGGAATTCTATCTCTTGCTAAATCAGCTGCTTTTGCTATCAATAATTAAAATTCATATAAGAATATTATACTTCATATATAAAATTTAAGGCTGTATTGTGATGATATAATTGTATTATTTTGCATTTTTATAGATAATACTTTTTGCATAGGTATTTTTATCTTGTTTCCCTGAAAATATTTCCGTACTTTTACCCCTCAGGAACGTGCTGAAGGAAAAGACCTTCAACACAAACGGGAACGTTACAAAACCAGTCTTTCGCCCATTTTCTCCTGAGTCTTGAATATGAACGAAATGCAAGGTTTTTCAAGGTCCCCAGACGTGTAAATTTCATCGTGGGGCGATTCGCCTGTCAACGGAGGTGTGTTGTTATGTCTGAAAAAAACTGGTCACTGCTGTATCTGAGTCAGGAAGATTGTGTCGCAGCTGGCGGAACAAAGATGAGAGAAACGCTCAAGGCAGTAGAGCGCTCTTTTTTCCTGCATGGGAAAGGGGCTTTCATTCAACCTGGAAAACCTGTTGTGCGGTGGGGCGGTCCTGAAACAGAAGAGACCTCCGGCCGAATCATGTCAATGCCCAGTTATCTTGGTGGAAAAGAGTTTGCCGACGAGCTGATCAAACGGGATCTGCTGGGACCGGTGGATACTTCCGGTATCAAATATATTCCGAGCTGTCCTCCGAATCCCTCCAAAGGTCTGCCGAGAGCAACCGCAATTATCATTATTTTAGACCCGGAAACACTTATTCCTGTTTGTGTCATGGACGGCGCGGTGGTAAGCGCAATGCGTACAGGGGCCGCCAGTGGCGTTGCTGCGAAATACCTCGCCAACCCTGATTCGAAACTCTTTGGCCTGGTTGGTGGCAGCGTCCAGGGAATGACCCAGGCTGTGGCGATGAAGGCCGCACTGCCCAGTCTTGAGACCCTCAGAATATATGATCTCAACTATGACACGGCCGTGAAATTTGCGGAGAAAATGTTTCCCGTTCTCAACATGGATGTTATCCCGGTGAAAACCGTGAAAGAGGCCTTTGTTGATATGGATGTTATCTCTACGGCAACTATGGCAAGAGAGCCATACGTCAACAAGGAATGGTACAAGCCGGGGGTCTTCCATGCTGAGATCTCTTTCTGGGATACTCCTCCAGAGGCGCTTGATGTTTTTGACCGCATCTTCGTTGATGACTGGGAACAGGTAAAGCATCATGGGGTTGATGTCAGCTGGCGTGCGGTGGATCAGGGCGTTATCACCCGGGAGGGTATTTCCGGGAACCTCGGGGAGGTTGTAGCCGGAAGCAAAAAAGGGCGTCTCTCCCCTGAAGACAAAATTTTCTTTAATCCCATTGGTATGGGAATTCACGATCTTTCAGAAGGGTACAGGGTCTACCGGAGTGCCCAGGCAAAAGGGGTTGGTTCTCAAATGAGCTACTTCGCGAAAGCCAATGGATGGCTGGAGAGTCTGGGGTTCTGATTTTTCAAGGGGGATCAGCTTCGCTTATGGGTTTGATCCCCTCTGTTACTTCACAACTCATTAATCCATCGCATTAATTTTCATCCCGTCCTGCAGGGGTATGAAACTTGACATATTCGGATGAGTAGAATACTTTTTTGATTATGACAGTTTTGCAAGATAATCCCAACCTTATGGAGGCCACAATGCGCAAATTTACACTTATTACGCTTTTGACATTCATGTCAGTTCTCATCTTCTCCACCAGTTTTGCCGCAGATCGTATTTTCTTCGGTATTGCTACCGGTGGTACTGGGGGGACCTATTATCCCCTTGGCGGCATGCTCGCTCAGATGATTTCAAACAAGGTCACAATCGATGGAAAAGATCTTTCTGCTACAGCGGAAACCGGTAATGCCTCGGTTGCCAATGCCTCCCTTCTGGGGCGCGAGGGCATTGAGTCAGCTTTTGTTGCTGCCGATATCCTTGATGCTGCTTACAAGGGGGAGAAGCAGTTCGACGGGAAGGCTGTTAAAAATATCCGTGCTCTCGGTGCTCTTTATCCCGAAACGGTGCAGCTTATTGTTCGCAAAAATGAAGGAATTACAACTTTTACCGATTTGAAAGGCAAGTCTGTATCTTCCGGTTCTCCCGGCTCGGGGCAGTGGCAACTCCTTGGTGATCTCCTCACCGTGAATGGCATGACCCGCAAAGATATTAAAGAGGACTACAGTTCTTTTGCTCAATCCGTTGAGAAGATCAAAGACGGCAACCTTGATGCTACTCTGATCACCGCCGGAACTCCCACCGCTTCTGTAATGGAGCTGGCCAATCACCATGGAATTTCTGTTATTCCTCTTTCCGGAGAGGCCGTAGAAAAGCTTTTGAAGGACCAGCCCTATTACGTTTCTGTAACTCTGCCTGCCAATACCTATAAAGGCCAGGAAGCCGATGTCCAGACACTTGCTGTCCGTGCCATCTGGGCAACCCATGCAGGCCTGGATGACAAGATTGCCTATGAGGTTACTAAAGCGCTCTATGAAAACCTTGATACTCTTTCCAAGGTACATGTAAAAGGAAAAGAAATTTCCCTGGACAAGGCTCTGGACTCAGTTTCTGTTCCTGTTCATCCGGGTGCCGAGAAATACTATAAAGAAAAAGGCCTTATCAAGTAATGATGCGAATCGTGACGGTGACACTCTTCACCGCACTCCTTCTTCTGTTCGGCACCTCCTGCCGGGCAGAAGAATGTCTATGTGCTGCCTCCTTTCCCGATGGATCAGTGCTGGGCAACTTCAGCCTTCCGGAAGATGGGAGGTTCTCCCTCTCTTTCATCCATTCCGTATCAAATACGCCGGTGCGTGATGACTACCGCTTTGCAGAGGGGAAAATTACCCAGGCGAGAGAAATATTTGAAACTCACGGAGCCGGTTTGCCATCACAGGCTGATGAACCAAATATAACGAGCTGGCGACGGGTGAAGGATACGTTCATTGTTGAGATGCGCAGACCAATCCCAAAACTGGTCGTGCGCACGGACAAAAGATACAAAAATCGTCTCCACCTTAAACGTAAGACTATCAACCTTAATCAGTGGCCCGACGGGGCCATCGAGTTGCGGGGAGTTCCCTGTCGCATAACCCAATAAGGGAACATCGAATAATAGTCCACGTTCTTTGTTACAGTCAAAAAATTATCCTCCGACAAAGCGAGGAACGAGATTTCGAGGTAAGCGCCAGAATTCGTTATCAACGTTATGTCTGCGGTAAATTTTTTCCTGTGCTTCGAATATGAACGAAATGCAAGGTCCCTCAAGGTACCCATAAGAGAAAAAGAGGATGTATGAGCGAAGAAAAATATTCCAGTACCACGCCCAAACCCGAACTCTCTGAAACTGAGGTTGAAGAGATTGTAAAAAAGTATGATGCAGAGTCCAATTTTCGTGAGTTGCGGGGAGTAACCGCCTCCATCGTGTTGATTCTCTGCGTGTGTCTCTCCGTATTTCACATCTATACCGCAGGTTTTGGACTGCTCAATGAAATCATGCACCGCACAGTGCATCTCAGCTTTGTCCTTGGCCTTACTTTTCTTGTTTTTCCCCGTCATGTACCCTCCAATAAAATAAGAGGATGGTTTTTCAGTCTCTGTTTTGCCAGCTTCTATCTCTTCCTCGGCTGGCAGCTGGTTGATCGCCTCGGTGACCGGATTTCCCCTCTTGCGAGCGTAAGCATTCTGCTGGTGACACTGCTTATCTCCATTACCGCTCTTCCTCTGGAATACCTGCGTGAGAAGGGGAAGGGCGTCTCCATCGCCGACTGGCCGCTGGCAATTGCAGGAGCCGGAATTTCCCTCTATCTCATTATCTTTTTCAAAGAGATCTTCATCTCCAATGTTGGTTTCCCGCAAACCGAAGATTATGTCCTCGGTCTGCTGGCAATTATCATGGTGAGTGAGGCCTGTCGTCGGGTCATGGGGGAGACACTTCCGGTAATTGGTGCTTTTGCACTTCTCTATGGTCTTCTCGGGCCGTTTTTACCGGGCATGATTGCCCATCGGGGCTACGATATTATCCGCATTGTGGAGCATCTCTACCTTGGTACCGAAGGAATTTACGGTATCGCTGTCGGGGTTGTTGCCACATACGTTTTCCATTTTGTTCTCTTTGGTGTTTTGGCACAGGCTTCCGGACTTGGTCAGCTCTTTATTGATCTGGCAATGATCCTCGCCGGCCGCTATTCCGGAGGACCCGCCAAGGTGTCGGTTGTCTCCTCAGGTTTTTTCGGCATGATCTCCGGTTCCCCCATCGCCAACACTGCCACCACCGGTTCTTTCACCATCCCCATGATGAAGCGAAACGGTTTCTCTCCCTCTTTTGCTGCGGCGGTGGAGGCTTCTGCTTCCTGTGGTGGTCAGGTAACACCACCGATTATGGGAGCTTCCGCCTTTGTTATGGCGGAGATGCTTGGTATTCCCTATAACAGGATTATTCTGATCGCCATCGTTCCCGCACTTTTCCACTATCTTGCGACCCTGAGCATGGTTCACCTTGAAGCGCGGCGGCTTGGTCTCAAAGGGATGAGCCGGGATCAGATTCCGCTCCTCGGGAATCTGCTGAGACGGCAATGGCATCTGATGGTTCCTCTTACTGTGATGGTGACTCTGCTGCTTATGCAGTACACACCGTATCTTGCTGCTTTCTGGGGAATTATTCTTTCTATTGTCTGCTCGTGGATTCCACTGGTTACCCGTAAACTTGGGATTGGTGATCTCGATGCCTCCCACACCCTTACGCCGAGGGATATTGTCCACGGTCTTGACCAGGGAGCACGCTATGCCCTTGCCATTGGTGCGGCCTGTGCCAGTGTGGGATTTATCCTTGGCATGATTACGCTCACCGGTCTCGGTTTTAAATTCTCCGGCACAGTTCTGGAGCTTGCCTCTAATATCGGTATGTTCTTAAGTTCCATGGATCCGTTTCACTACATCTCGGCTGAGGGGAGTACCCTCTTTTTTGGTCTCATTCTGGTTGCTTTTGCCTGTATTGTCATGGGCGCCGGCATCCCTACGACCCCATGCTATATTATTCTCGCCTCTATTGCGGGGCCGGCGTTGAACAACCTCGGTGTGCCTCTCGTAGCGACGCACTTTTTTGTTTTTTATTACGGTGTTCTCGCGGATGTGACTCCACCAGTGGCGCTGGCCGCCTATGCCGGTGCGGGAATAGCCGGAGCCAACCCGATGGCCACAGGTATGACGGCTTTTCGACTCTCCATGGGAAAGGCGCTGGTTCCCTTCATGTTTGTTTACGCCCCCTCCATGCTTTTCATTGACTTTAAATTCGGCGAATTTTCCATCGCCATCGTCAGTGGAGTTCTTGGTATCATTGCTCTCTCTGCAGCCTATATCGGTTATTTCCGCATGCCTGTTTCTGTGTGGGGAAAAGTGCTGCTGACTATTGGAGGGCTCTGTCTTGTCTCCAGTCATCTCGGTGTCATTACTTTCGGGGCGATACTTGTATTTACCATTCTCGGGTTAAACTTTATGAAAGCCAGGACGGCAGTGTTTGTCCCGCCTGTAAGCTATGGTGAAGAACGTTGAGTCCTGGTGGTTGTTCAAATGGCCCTGGCTGAGGAAAAATGAAAAGCCTTACAGAGAGGTGTAGTTTTTAGATGGCAGGTTTAGAGGTTCGACTTCAGGATTTCCTGTATAAATTTTGAGAAAAAGAGCATCAGGTGAAAGAAAAAAAATGCGTAAAATAGTCGAGTGTGTGCCCAATTTTTCGGAAGGACGCAATACGGAAACCATTGAGGCGATCGCGACTGCGATTCGCAATGTGGAGGGCGTGAGCCTGATAGATGTCGATTCCGGGGGGTCCACCAATCGGACGGTCTATACCTTTGTTGGTGATCCTGAGACAGTAATCGAGGGTGCACTTGCCGGAGCACGGGTAGCCCGGGAACTCATCGATATGAGAACACACCACGGAGAGCATCCCCGTTTGGGTGCCATGGATGTCTGTCCTTTTATCCCCGTGGCCGGGGTCACCATGGATGATTGTGTGGAGATCGCCAAAAGGTTCGCCGCCCGTGCGGCTGAGGAGCTGGGCATTGCTTCTTTTCTCTATGAACATGCCGCAACGGAGGCGTATCGCACGAAATTGCCTGATGTTCGTCAGGGAGAGTATGAAGGGCTGGAAGAGCGGTTGAAGGATCCGAGGTGGAAGCCCGATTTCGGGCCAACCGAGTTTATTCCTGAGTGGGGGGCGTCCGCTGTTGGTGCGAGGATGTTTCTCATTGCGTACAACGTCAATTTGCTGGCAACCGCCAATCAGGCCCACCGTATTGCTCTTAATTTGCGGGAAGCCGGGCGCGGCAAGGGGAAACCCGGCAGGCTGAAATGTGTGAAAGGGATGGGATGGTATGTTGAGGAATATAAAATGGCGCAGGTCAGCGTTAATCTCAACGATTACAATGTCACTGGTATCCATACGCTGTTTGAGGCGGTGAAACAGGAGGCGGAGGAGCTTGGACTCGGGATTGCCGGTTCTGAAATTGTGGGCATTGTTCCTCTCGAATCTCTTCTCATGGCGGCGGATTACTACATTGAAAAAGAGGAGCTCTTTCTCTATGAAGAGCACCAGAAACTCCGCCTTACTATTGAGCGTCTGGGGTTGAACTCCGTTGCTTCCTTTAAGCCGGAGGAGCGGATTGTGGAGTATATAACAGCGGAAAAACCCGAAGAACCGCTTGCCTCGCTTTCTGCCCGTGATCTGATAACGGAAGTTGCCGCCCGGAGTTCTGCTCCCGGAGGTGGTTCAGTTTCTGCGGTTGTTGCGGCTCTTGGTGCCGGGCTTGGATCGATGGTTGCCAAATTGACGTACGGGGTGCGCAAGTTTGAAAGTGTGCAGGGAGAACTCGAAAAGGCCATTCCTGTGCTGCATCAGCTGACGCAGGATCTCATTGCAATGATCGACAGGGATACTTTGGCCTTTAACGAATATATGGAAGGGCTCCGCATGCCGAAAAAAACGGATGCTGAGAAGGCGGTCCGCCATGAAAAGATGCAGGCCGGATTGAAAACTGCGGTGAAGGTACCTCTTTCCGTCATGCGACTTGCGGGATCTTCCTGGGATGCGCTGGAGATTGTGGCGAAAAACGGGAACCCCGCATCAAAATCGGATACCCTTGTCGGAGCTGTCTCTTTGAAAACTGGAATCTGGGGTGCGTGGCAGAATGTGTTGATCAATACGCCTGATATAGATGATGAGCCTTGGAAAAAGGAGGTTTTGCAGGAAGCTGAAGGTCTTTATACCATTGCTGAAAAGCGCTGTGAAGAAATCCTCAGAATTTTAGATTGCACGCAGCAGGGGTAAACTGTTGTGGGGCTGATGCCCAGTCCCGGGAGAAAAAACATTTACTGTTGCAGGGATAACGGCAGTTTTTTTCCCTTCAAGGGACCCTTCATTCTGTGACTCTTATCATCCTTCCTGTACCGTATTTTTTCCTGAGGAGGTCAAAGACTCGGATCTGTTCCACCGAGAGTGTTACGGACATTTTCCAGGGGAACACGCAGGTGCTCCAGCTCCTCAGCGTTGAATCCTGACCGAATCTCACTCTCAATTTTTTGAATTATCTCTTCAGCGAAATGCGCAGCCTCCTCTCCTTCCGGGGTCAGGGTAACGTTGATGATTCTATCGTCATTGTCATCTCGATTGCGGGCAATCAGTCCAGATGCCTCCATTTTTTTCACCATGTTTGTAACCGTGGCAGGTTTTATGTGGAGCCCGATTGCAATTTCCCGCTGGGAGAGACTGTGATGCTTCAGCAGGGCGGTAAGAATTCGCGCCTGCCCGAAGTGAATTCCTTTTTCACCGAGGGAACTTCTCAGTCTGTCGTTCAACAATTTTCCTATGTGCATAAAAAGGTTCATTAAGGGTCTGTCTTTCGTTTTTTTCGACATGGCAACCTCGTGTTAAATTTTTAGCAGACTAATTATTATCTGGCTAATTGTCAAGGCTGTTCCATCTTTTGCTTTTTCCTGTCTCCCGTCTCCCGTTTCCTTTCTCCCTTTTTCCGCCCCTGCCTTTGAATTCGCCAATAGAAAGTGAAAATGGTATTTAGTACGGTCACAACTTAATAGGAATGATATAAGGGAACCATAAAGCAGTTTTTCAGATTTGAGGTCAGAAGATCATCTTTGACGGCAGCCAGGTGGCAATTGCAGGGAAGAAAAGGAGAAGGAGAACAACAGCAAGTACCGCGAGCAGGAAGGGGGTAACACCCTTGAAAACAGTTTCAACCTTCACATCTTTTGCGATGCCGGTGATGGTGAAAATGTTCAGTCCGAGGGGCGGGGTAATCAGACCGGCCTGCATCATCAGTACGGAGACAACGCCGAACCAGATGAGGTCACAGTGCAGACTGGAGAGAATCGGCAGCACCACGGGCATGGTAAGCACCATCATGGAGATGGCGTCGAGGAAGCAGCCGAGGAAGAGATAAAATATAATTATTGCCAGCAGAATGAAGACCGGCGCCACACCAAGATGGAGAACTTTGGCTGTCATCACCATGGGGATGGTGGAGAGCGCCAGAAAAGAGGTGAAGATGGAGGCTCCGGTGACGAGGAACAGCGTCATCACCGATATGCGCAGAGACTCCTCGAGGATCGTCATCAGGTTCTTCCAGCTCAGACTGCCGCTGAACAAGGCGTGAAAGAAGAGGATGGTCGCTCCGACTGCTCCCGCCTCCGTGGGGGTGAACACGCCGCCGTAGATCCCCGCCATGACGATAACGAATACCGCGAGGGGCAGAAGCAAATCCTTCAGGGCGACAAAACGCTCGTGCCAGCTGGCTTCGACATCTATCTGTGGCGCGGCCTGCGGCTGCAGTTTCACCCAGACTGTCACCACTCCACAGAAGATGACAGCCAGAAGGATTCCGGGCAGAATTCCGGCGACGAGGAGTTTCCCGGTGGACTGTTCCGTAAGCATGCCATAGACCACAAAGCCGAGGCTGGGCGGAATGAGAAAGCCCAGCGTTCCACCGGCGGCGACTGCACCTGTGCTCAGCGCGTCAGAGTAGTGATGGCGTTTCATTTCCGGCAGGGCGATATTGCCGAGGGTGGCCGTGGTGGCGATCGCTGAACCAGAGACCGCCGAGAAGAGGGCGCAGGCGGCAATGGAGACCACTGCCAGTCCACCGGGCATCTTCTGCATCCAGAGATTGAGGCAGGAGAACATCTTTCGGCTCAACCCGGAGACTCCGGCAAACGATCCCATGACAATAAAAAGCGGAATGACCATGTAAGGATAGATCGCAACTTCATCGTATACCATCATGGCGGTTATCGGGAGGGCCGAGTCAAGTCCGGCGAGAACGGAGATTCCGGCAAAGCCGGTGAACATCAGGGCAAAGGCGATGGGCATGCCGAGACCAAGCAGTACCAGCAGCAGGAGAATGCCGAGAAGACCTGTGGTAACCGGCTCCATCAGATTCTCCTCAGCAGGATTCTGCTGCTGTTGATCAAGTCAACAATAACCTCAAGGGCGAAAGAGAAAAACGCCGGAACAACCAGCATCCTGAAGGGCCAGAGGGGAATGCGCAACATGTCGGAGACCTGCTCCTCCTCAATGGCGACAACCCATCCCTCCCAGACAAGGGCAAAGAGCAGAAGGAGGGTGAGCAGAGAAAGAAAAATCTCAATACCTGCCTGTACTCTTGTCGGCAGTTTCTCCACCAGAAAGGTTATCCTCACATGGCCCCGGCACTGCTGGGTATAGGAGAGCCCCAGCAGAATGAAGGCCGCCAGCATCATGGTGGAGAGCTCCATTGTGCCGGGAATGGTGAGAGAAAAAATGCGGCGCAGGCTGACATCAAGGGTGGTGAGAAACATCATTGGCAGGAGCAGAAACATGGCCGAAAATGCCAGCATGCGCGTGCTCCTGTGAACCATTCGTTGAAAGGTATCCATAACGTCTCCCGGTCGTCTCAGTCAGAGACCTTTGCCGCGTCCCCAAGCCACTCTTCGGGGGTTGCTACGGGGGTGACGTCATGCTTTTGTAAAATCCCGGTGAGCTGCAGTACAACTTCCTTCGCCTTCGCCGGATTTTTCTGTTCCTGAACCCAGTCGCGGGTTACCTGCTGATAGGATTTGAACCATTCTTTCTGCGTTGCAGGGTCGAGTTCATGGAGGATCATTCCCTTTTGTTGAAGGTCGGTCATCATCTCACTGTAGCTCGCCTTATTTAATCCACCGGTGGTGCGGTAGGGATTATGGGCGAGGCGGGTGATCAGCTCCTGCATCTCCGGGGTGAGTTTCTTCCACTTCCTTTGATTATAGACCACTCCCTCGGTAACACAGCCGAAGGTGGCGATAACACCGTGATGGAGTACTTCATAGAGTTTGAAGGCCTCAACCAGTGGCGGGCAGGTGACCACGCCGTCAATGGCACCGGAATCCAGCGAGGTATAAACGTCAGAGAGAGGCATGAAGACCGGCTCTGCTCCGAGGTTTTTGATGTAGCGGGTCTGCATTCCCCCGGGTGTTCTGATTTTCATTCCCTTCAGGTCGGCCAGTTGCGTGACCGGTTTGCGGGTCCACAGGAAGGACTGGATACAGCCATTCAGTTCCAGTACATGAATTCCCTTAAACTCCTCTTGCAGAGATTTTGCATAGAGTTCATTACCGATATCCGCAGCCAGATCTTTGCCGTCGACCCACATGGCCATGGAGAGTATTTCAGAAAGAGGAAATTTACCCGGCGTCCAGGTGAGGGTGAAATAACCCATGTCGCTGATGCCTTTTTTCACCAGTTCATAGTGCGCTGGCCCTTTGCCGAGAGCCCCTCCGGCGTACATGGTGTAGTCAAGCTGTCCGCCGCTCTCTGTCTTTATCTTCTCCATCAGCGGTTGCCAGACGGTCTGCACTTCTCTGCTCACCGCCGGGTGCCAGGTGGAGAATTTTATATTGGTTGTCTTTGCAGACACGCCGGTGGATATGAATAAAAAAAGAAGCAGGATGGAGGAACAAAGTGCCAGCCCCGTAATAGAACGTTTCATCGTGGTCTCCCTTGCAGGCATGATATATTATCAGGGTTGAAGAACCCCGTCCGTTACCTTGATGATACCATGGAATCTGCGGAATTCACTCTTTTTGGCAGATATCTGGTGAAATTCCGATCATTTATTTCTTCTCTGCACGATCTGCATACAGCAGTTTCTGACAGCCTTTGCAGGTATAATCCCATTCCTATTAAGTTGTGACCGTACGAAATGCCATTTTCACTTTCTATTGGCGAATTCAAAGGCAGGGGGATGGGAGACAGGAGAAAGGAGACGGGAGACAGGAAAAAGCAAAAGCAAAAGGTTTTTGTAGAGACGCCCAATTTGGGCGTCTTCAGCACAACAGGTGGCTCATCTCACAACAGACGTTTCTGCAGTGAAATTAATGTATCACCCTGTTTGTCCTGTCGTTTTTTTGGGTCAGTAAAAAATGTGATTGGTATAATTCCACTGTTATCGTTACGTTTCCCGTCACAGTGTAGACAAGGCATGCCTTGTCTACAGAACAACATCGCGGGAAACCACCGCCGTGCCGATTTTCCATCAATGGTGATGAATCAATACAAAATATAAATGGTATAAAATCCTTTTTTCGCATGTTTAGCGTATTTTTTCGTTGCGCAAAAAAAGGACCTTTTCCCAATGGAAAAAGGTCCTTTTTCATCTTCTGTCCTCAGCTTCTTACAGGAAGTAGTAGACGGCAAAAGCACCGGTGATTGACATGGTGATGGTGTAGGGCATGGCGAGCACGACCATCCGACCGTAAGAGAGGCGGATAACCGGAGCCAGCGCGGAGGTCAGGAGGAAAAGAAACGCCGCCTGGCCGTTCGGGGTGGCTACACTTGGAATATTGGTCCCGGTGTTGATGGCAACCGCGAGTTTATCGAAATGGAGCATGATTCCTTCCGCAATTTTTGCCGATTCCGGTGTCAGATTGGCAAAGACCGTGGACCGTTCCATCTCGGGATCAGTCAGTTCAGACATCAGCTCAGCGCCAATGTTGTGCATGATCGCAATGATATCTTTTGCCTTCTCTGCCATTTCCGGAACGAGGGAATTCACAAACTCGGTGCGGTTGAGAGAAGGATCGCTGAGTTGCGCGATCAGCGCCTGGGAATTGAGGTCAGAGAGAGAAGCAATCTGATTGGAGGTGACGGCACCAAGATGTTGACCAATGGTAAGAATATCCGGCAGCATGCCGAGATTTTCGGCAATGTGCATCTTGGTCTGGCTCACATAGACTGTGGCGACGAAGACGTTGTCGGAGATGGCTGAGAGTATGCCGTTGGCCACATAATAGGCCAGTAACTGCATCTGTCCCTTGAGGGAGAGGACGTAGTCAATGATCGGGACAAAGAGTTCCTGTTCATGGATTACCGCGACGATGGAGAAAAAGACCACCAGCAGGGCGGTAAAAGGAAGGGCTTCCTCAAAGGCATGCCCTATCTGATTTTCCTGAGTCACACCGGTAAAAGCGGTGAGCAGAATAATGACTGCCAGACCGATAATACCAACCTCGGCGAGATGCAGAGCCAGGGCAACGATGAGGAAAATACCGACAAGTGCCTGGATGACAAGTTTCAGTCTTCCTGCGGTGCCGCGTTGTGCCTCCATCTTTACCTCGGTTTCAAGCAGATGGGAGCGGATGTTGCCAGGCATGGTAAAGCCATAGGTGAAGATCTTGAAATGCTCTACGCCCAGACAGGTGAGCAGACCGACAACGAGTACCGGCATGGAGACTACGGAGACCTCTTTCAGGAAGGGGATAAAGTGCCATCCCATAGTTTCGGCGATGAGCAGGTTCTGCGGCTCACCAACCATGGTGCAGACGCCACCGAGAGCGGTTCCTACAGCTCCGTGCATCATCAGGTTGCGCAGAAAACCACGAAACTGCAGAAGGTCAGCACGAACGGCGCTGGTGAAGGCCTCATCGTCCACGAGATTTTTCGCCGGGCGGGAGGCGGCACTTGAGGCGTATTTGTGATAGACTTCGTAGAAGCTGTAGGCCACGGCGATGATAACCGCAGTGACAGTAAGGGCGTCAAGGAAAGCGGAAAGGAAGGCCCCGGCTACACAGAAGAGCAGAGATATCTTCTTCTTCGACTGCACCCGCACGAGTAGACGGGTGAAGGTAAACTGCAGGAAATCCTTCATGAAGTAGATACCGGCAACCATGAAGATCAGCAGCAGTATGACCGGGAAGTTGATCAATGCCTCTTCATAAATGGTCTTTGCAGGTGCCATGCCGATGACTACCGCCTCAATGGCGAGCAGACCACCCGCTGGCAGCGGGTAGCATTTCAGCGCCATGGCGAGGGTAAAAATGAACTCACCAATGAGTACCCAGCCAGCGACAAAATGGCTGCCATAGATAAACAGAAACGGGTTGGCTACAAGGAAGGCGAGAATCACCAACTTGTACCACAGGACAGTGTTCCCGAGGAAGAGCTTCAGGAAACTTGCGGGATAAGACTGATCTTTCATGGTTCTCCTTTTTTGTTGAGGGTTCAGCTTTTTTGTATCAGCGTAGATTTTCTTTTTCTCTTTATTCTTTATTTATCGGGAGGGACGTTGCAGACGTGGTCTGGCAGCATTTTTACAGCTGGCTGCCTGCGGGCATAAAGCCAGAGGAGCCCGCAGACTGTGCCGATGATCAGGTTGGATCCCGCCATGGCTTGAATCTGGTGACCCGGGAAGTGGGAGGTGATTATCATCCCCACAGTGCCGAGGGCAAGGGTGAAAAAACTGATCAGAGCGGAGAGGGAGCCTGTGTCGGTATCCATTTGCTCCAGCATCAGATTGGTGTTCGGTACTCTGGTAACCGTGACCGCGAGGGTTCCGGGAATCATTGACAGTGCAAAAAGATATGGTGAAAGAGGAGCAAGGGTGGCGAGCATGAGGGCGCAGAGGATAATCATGCCATAACTTGCGCTGACTATACTCTGCCAGCTTATCCGCTTTGAGGCCCACACATAGAGCATTGGGCCAGCCACAGCACAGAGGGCATTGAAGGAAAAAATAATGCTGAAGGCCTGCTTACTGAGATGAAACTGACCTATATAAATATAGGAGGCTGAACCGATGAAACCGAGAATTACCGCCTGGGTGAGTGTAAAGGGAAGCAGAAGAAGTCGAAAACCCCTGTTGCCCAGTACGACAAAAAGTCTCCCCCACGACTGCAGCAGAGACCCCTGGTAAAGATCTTCCTTCTTCAGTGTCTCTATAAAGAAGAGGGTGACAAAGAACGCGAGTGTGCCAACGCCGGCAAGGAGCATGAAGCTCGCCCGCCACGAAAAATACTTGAGCAGTATCGCCCCGAGGAGAGGGGCAACGACCGGGGCTATGGTTACCAGGGACATGACCAGAGCCATCGCCCGTTCGCGCTCTCTCCCGGTGTAGATGTCCTTGACGATGGCTGTGCCGATAGCGGTGGATGCGCCTCCGCCGAAGGCCTGGACGATGCGCATGAAGATCAGTGTATCTATATTGGAAGCGAAAGAGCAGCCGACAGAGGCGAGGGCATAAATAAATGTTCCGGAGAGGAGCATCGGCCGGCGGCCGTATTTTTCACTCAAAGGGCCCCAGAAAAGCAGTGATCCGGCATAAACAATAAAGAAGACGGCAAGGGTTAAATTAACTGCGGCCTCGCTGGCGTTGAGAGCGTGAACCATCTCCGGCAGGGCTGGCAGATACAGGTCAGTGGAGAGTGGCGGAAAGGCACTGATGAGTGCCAGCATGGCAAATATACCAATGTTGCCGAGATATTTCTGATGGACGTTCACTGCTTTCTGCTCACATTGAATCAGATAGAAAAAGTACATGTCAGGCCAATCTGCCCGAACCCAAATAAAATATATTACAGGGATACTAATTTTTTCACAAATAAAAGAGCAGGACGGGTTATGTTTCTCTCAGCCTGCCCCGCTCGTTCTTACCTCACCGGAGCAGATGAGGTGGCTGGTGGGGGGATGGGAAAGGGGAGACGGGAGACGGGAGACGGGAGACGGGAGACGGGAGACAGGGAAAAGCAAAAGACGGAACAGCGAAAAGATTTTAAAACTAAACAGGGCTTTGCTGTTGTTATTAACCCTGTGGGCATTTAAGTTTAAAATTACAAGTTTCACACAGCGTTTAGTGACCTGCTATCAGTAAGTTAGACTTATCCGGCGTGGATCTATTTATCCACCGGGTTAATGATATATCTTTACTCTTCGCGTTCTTCGTGTCCTTCGCGGTAAAAACTGTTTTTCCGCTGTTTGCTTTTCCCTGTCTCCTGCCTCCCGTCTCCTTTCTCCCTTTTTGTCTTTTAGCCCTTCGTAATCGCCAAAAAAGATGTCCACGCAGTTGCGTTCTGTGGTCAGTAAACTTAGTGTTTTCGATTTATTCAATTGCTGTCCACCCATTGGTTGTTAACCAGGTTGCCATCCCAGACGAAGTTGTAGATCCTGTAATTACTGAACTCCCACTATCATTATCACTGTAATAGTATGTGCCATTATAATAGGCTAAATAACCATTCCAGCCACTCGAATCTATTTCTGTCGCAAACATAACGTACTGGTTTTCAATATCGACTTTCTCTTTATTTTGAAGAGTCCAAGTAGTATTAGCTTTCCAATATAAAGTGTCTGGAAGAGTATACGCCTCTCCAATTAAGTCGTTAACTGCTTCGATTAAGGAATTATCTACTGTCTGTAACTCTCCTTCATTTTTTTCATACCCTTCTATCAACTCTGTGCCGCCTTTATAACCTTCTTGCATAGCTTGCAGAGCCTCTAAGGCTGCGCTAAAACCCTCAAGAGCAGCTGTTGTACTTGCATAAACAGTACTTGCCGTTGCCACTCCATCAGTAAAACATTCTGTTTCCAGATTAGTATCATCAGTACTCAATGAAACTGAAACATACGCACTATTACTCTGAGGGCCTTGATACGTATTGTCAGAAACTTCAGTATAATTATATGTACCTGTTAGCTCAGCTGTAAAATCACTTAAAAGATAATCGCCTGTTAGTTTCTCCTTCTTATTGAGGGCATTATCGCTATCGTATTCTTTTTTTATCCTGTTTATACTTTCATTGCAGGCTACAATTTTCGTTCTACTTATGTACCCAGTATATAGTGGTATCGCGATTGCTGCTAATATCCCGATTATTGCTATTACAATTACCAGTTCAATGAGTGTAAATCCTCTTTTCATCATATCCCCTCAGAAATATTTAATTATCCGCAGGCAGGACACAGATCCCATAGTGATCAATATAAATGGCAGATTCCAAAGCCCAATTTTATTCCTGCGATAAATTCCCTCCTGTTCCTCGAGTATGAACGAAATACAAGGTTCTTCAATCTCCCATGAGAGATGAAGAATTTTCCTGCCTTTTTCTCTTCTTCCAGATTTTAATTTAAAAAATCCTTATTCTCAAATCTTTTTTACTTTTCTTCGCGTTCCTTCGTGTTCTTCGCGGTGAAAAAATGCTTTCCCGCCTTTTCTTCTTCCAGTTTTCTCCAGGCTCTCAATATTATATTTTATCCAGAATATTTCTCATTATTGCAGCCAGACTGGCGTTTACAATCGGTTTATCCAGCAATGCCCTGACTCCGATTTCAGAAGCCGTTCGCCCAAGCGTTTTACTGCTGTATCCGGTGCACAGGATGATGGGGATATCCGCCCGGATTTCAAGGAGTTGAATGCTGAGTTTATCCCCGGTCATATCGGGCATGGTCATATCAGATATAACCAGATCAAAGGCCTGTGGGTTTGTGGTGAACAGATCTAAAGCCTCAAGGCTGGAGTTTTTGACAGTGACGGTGTATCCGAGCTTTTCCAGAAAATCGTGAATCATACCTGTAATGGAAGGTTCGTCATCCACAACAAGAATTCGTTCCGTGCTCCTCTTCAGAGGTGCGGGATGAGATGCCATTTGATGAGACTCCGTCGTGCTCTGCTCTTCTATTATCGGCAGGAACAGGGTGAAGATGGTTCCTTGTCCTGGCGTACTTTGGACCTGAATCGTCCCGCCATGGTTTTCGACAATGCCGTGGGTAAGGGCCAGACCAAGGCCCGTTCCGGATCCCCCTTTTTTTGTGGTAAAATAGGGCTCAAAGATGGAGCTCATGATTTCCGGCGGCATGCCCTGACCCGTATCTGATACCGTGATCCGGATATAGTCTCCGGGTTTCATGCCCATGGTTGGAGCTGCTTCATCGCTTTCGATCCGAACGTCGCACAGAGTCAACTCCATAATACCGCCATCCTCTTCCATAGCCTGAGAAGCATTGGTGAGCAGATTCATAAGGACCTGGTGTATCCGGGTTGGGTTGCCCATGATTATGGAATCAGTGGTACTATTCAATTTTATGTCGATTGTTGCAGGAACCGAAGAGCGTATCAGTTTGAACACTTCTCTTGCCAGATTCGCTACGTGGACGGGCCGCAATTTATCGTCGGACTGACGGGCAAAAAGTAGAATCTGTTTGACCAGATCTCTGGCTCGAATTCCGCCAGCATAGATCGTCTTTAATCTTTCTTCCAGGGTTGAACCCGGCTCGACATCCAGCAACGCCAATTCGCTATATCCCAATACAGAGGAAAGAATGTTATTGAAATCATGGGCAATACCTCCAGCAAGTGTACCAATGGATTCCATTTTTTGTGATTGAAAAAGTTGCTTGCGTAATTCCTCTCTCTCTTCCCTTCCTTGTATAATATCGGTGATATCTCTGCATTCTACGATTACGCCTTTTATGGTTTCCTGATCCCTGTACGGCGAATAGGATATATCCATATATCTGTTACCCTGTTCAGGATATTCTATCCATTTTTGAACCCTGAATATTTCACCCTGCAAACATCTGTCGATATCCTTTCTTTCGGTCCCAATGTGATTTCTGGTTTCTTTGTCGGAGATATCAATTCCTATGAAATATTCCACAGGTTGCTTCCTGTACGTCGCGTACTTTCCGTTAACTATCTGATATTTATAATTTGTATCGATCAGAAACATAATGTCATTGGAAAAGGAAACCATGTTTTTGTACGCTTGCAGTTCGTTTTCCTGCTTCTTGAGACGTTTTTCACGGAGCAAAAGTTTTTGTATCAAATCCTTATTTTCAGTCTCGGTTTTTTTTCTGAATAGAATTTCATTCTCAAGTGCTGTGATGGATGTTGTCGTATGCTCAAGTTTTTTAGTCATATCGTTGAAGCTTTGAGCAAGAATACCAAATTCATCTTTTTTATGAAGATTTATTTTGGCCTTAAAATCCCCTTTTGCAACCTTTCCAAATCTTTGTATTAAGAGGGACGCAGGACTGAAAAATCGGTGTCCAAGTATGAACGCAATAATTGCAAGAATAAAAAGTATAAAAATGATGGTTACCGCCATCTTTTTTATGGACGTAATTGTTGGAAGTAAAAGAGTTTTCATGTCTCGAAAATTCAGTACATACCAGGACTCACCCGTGTTGCCCTGTTTGTGATCAATAGATTGAGCACTTCCACCAAATTGGTAGCCTGGCCTGGTTGTGGTCAGTTTAATTTCCGAAAATCCGACTATCCATTTTTCCCCGGCGATGGTGACAATTGCTGAGCCGTTATCGTGCTTTTTCAGCTTTTCGAGGACGGCATCACTCACCTTGGTGCTTAACGGCCTGGCGTCTTTTTCGAAAACGATTAACCCTCCAGAACGGACCAGTTTGAACTTCCCAAATACGTTGTTTTGCAAAGGTGATATAAATTTATCTATAGCACCCATAATATTGACATTACATTTTAAAATCCCGGCTATTCCCTGTGCATTTCTGATGGGGACAACAATTCCCAGGACATATCCATCTACACTGTCATCATAACCACGATCGTCAAAGAAGACACTTCCCAATCCGTTGTTGTATGCACCCTGCCACCAATATTTATGTGCGTGGGCAAATGTGGAGAGTCTGGTGGTAGAGGCGACAAGAGCCCCGAATTTATTGGTCAGGAAAATTTCACCATATTCATCCGGGAGGATTTCCTGTTGTTCTTTAAAATAGTTGGAAACGTGGTTGTCAGTATATTGGAGAATAAAAGGATCTTTAACCGTACTCGAATTTTTCCATTTCATATCGAGTGCTTTGATCACATCTTTTCTTTTTGATTCTTTTATCTCTGAGTAAAAAAGATTACTTTCTTCCAATGATTTTTTTATCAGTGGCGTATTTGCCAGTATCAATGCTGTTTTCGTTTTTTCTATCAATAACTGTTCAATATTTTCAGATATCGTATCTGTTAATATTGACGTGTAATAGATATTGAATGTAATTTCAGATTCTTTATCGTATCTGTAATCGATATATGAAATGACAAGAACGAGGAGTAAACCTGTGAAAAAAATAGTCAGGGACAGCTTTGAAGAGAATCTCATGTGTAAAACCTTAATTACATTTTTAATATGTATTATATGTGATGTTCATTTCTAAAATTATCAGCAATGCAGAGGTATTTGGAAAAATAATTAAATATTCATATATTCCGGCAGGTCGAGGAGGAGCACTGGATGAGTACAATACGTGCGACACAGTGATAAAAAAAAGAGTGCGCTGCCAATATGGTTACGTCACCATAACCTGACCGGAAGTTACCATGCATACATATACAGACAATCACTGTCAGCACACTGTCAGCAATGTACTTTTTGAGAAAAGTACCAGATCATGCCCTTTCTTCAAACAGGAAGTTTTCAGATTGATCCTGCTGATGTGATAAATCGTTCTAAGAGTCCAATTTAACGTGAAATTCATCGTGACTCTTTTGAAGGGGAATATAATACCATTTACATTTTGTATTAACCAGAGAATGCAAGTAAAGATAGAACAACAGCAATTCTCTGTTTAATTTTAAAATCTTTTTTAAAGTTTTTTTGCCTTTATTCGCATGTTTAGAGCTTTCCTTTGGCAAAAAGTTTTTCGCTGTTCCGTCTTTTGCTTTTCCCTGTCTCCTGTCTCCCGTCTCCTGTCTCCTGTCTCCTTTCTCCTGTTCCTTAAATATGAACGAATACAGGCTGTTTCAAGGTACCCTTATACCATTTATATTTTTTGCTGACGAAATAACGCGGCTGGAATCCGTTTCTACATTGACTTTCCCGAGATCTCTTTGAATTCGCCAATACAAAGTGGAAATGGTATAATCAGTTTTTCAAGGTCCCATGCAGCTCACGGTGAGATGAATGTCACACCGTTTCAACTCGCTCTGAATCCATGACCAGGTTTTGAACATAATCATCGACAGCAGGTCTCAGGCAGGTTGGCTGAAGTGCTGTTACCCATCCACAGGAAAATGGGCAGAATTGACGGAAGTGCAGCGATATGGTAGTACTTTCGGTGCCGTCGGCGGGCAATGCCGGTAGAAGAAACAACCTTTTCAAGGTGATAACATGGGTGAATTGCGTTTCTGGAGCAGGGTGGGGTTTGTGGCGCTGCTGCTGATTGGTCTCTGGCAGTTTCTCTTCGCCGACAGAGCTGAGGTTCTTCTGCATGTTGATACGAACCAGCGGTCTCATTTCAAAATCTACTACCGCAACGCCGACGAAGGCTGGTCTGAGTATCGGGTGAAAATTGTCTCCCTCGGGCGCGGAAAATCTGAGTTTGAGTTTCGCCTTGCTGACCTGCGGCATATCAGTGAGCTGCGTCTTGATCCGCTGGCGAGGAAAGGGGTGATCAGGGTCATTTCTCTGGTTCTCCACCAGGATGGTTTTGCCCCGCTCGTCCTCACCTCGCCGGAGCAGATGAAGCGGCTGGTGCAGGAAAGGGATATCGGAGAGATAACGCTGGACGGGGGGGGAGGGTTCTCCATCACCAGTACTGGCAACGATCCTGCCCTCACCTGGACAATCCCACAGCTGTCTCCGGTAGAGAACTTTCCCTGGGTTGTCGCCCGCATTGCCGTTCTGCTGCTGCTTTCCTTCCTGCTGGTTCTCTTCGCGCAGAAGCTCCTGCCGCGCTGGCTCTTCGTTCCCGGAGGTCTGCTGGTGGTGCTTACTCTTGTCTGTGTAATGGCCGGTGTGAGCAGGTTTAACGTTCACCCCGATGAGGCAGTGCATGCAGCGGCGGCAAAATACTATACAAAATATACATTGCCTCCCCCGGTGGGCGATCTGCGAGTGGAAGACACCTACAGTTGCTACGGGGTTTCCCGCCTCTATAACGGTGAGATCGCCTACCTCTTTGCTGGCAAGTTTGCCCGTCTTCTGGCACCGCTGGATCTGCCTGACTATATGGCTTTCCGGTTTTTCAACGCTGTGTTGCTGCTGATCCTGCTCAGCCTTGCCGTCGTCCGACAGGTCTATCGTATTGTTCTTCTGCCGCTGCTGCTTTCACCGCAGATCTGGTATATCTTCAGTTACTGGAACTCTGAAGCCTTTGCCCTTTTTCTTACCATGATTGCAGCCGCGCAGCTGGTGGAGGAGCACTCGGCGTTGAACCGTCTCCTCGCAGGGGAGAAGATTCCCTTTTCTCTGCTGCGTCTGTTCGGCCTGGGGCTGTTGCTCGGCATGCTGCTGCTCTGTAAGCTCAACTTCTTCGTCTTCCTGCTTTTCGTTGGGCTCTTTATCTGCTGGCGTTTCTTTTTGGGAGAAATACCGCTCAGGCGGGATATGGTCCTGCGCATTGTCACCGTGGCTGTTTTCGCTCTTGCCATTTTCGGCGGAGCGAAGTTCTTTGATGCCTGGAACAATGATTTTCATAAAAGTGAGAAGATGCTGGCCGCCCGTGAGCAGTACGCTGAACCTGCCTTTAAACCTTCTACTCCGCTGGATAAAAAATTCTGTCGTCTGCAAATGAAGGATCGGGGAGTGCCTTTCAGCACACTTATTGAGATGTGCTGGGGGGAGCTTTCTTTCCGTACTTCTGTCGGGGAATATGGCTTTACCTCGGTACCGGGTTCTTTTAACTACTACGACCTGGTGCGTGCGCTGATGCTGGCACTGGGGGGAACAATTGTGGTTTCAATCTGCCTCAGTGGTGGTTTCAAGGGGATCAGTCTTGCGGCACTGGCAACAACATGCTGCATAATTCTCATCGCCATGGCTTTTTACCGATCCTGGACTGCTGACTTCCAGGCCCAGGGCCGCTATTTTCTGCCCATGCTGGGAATTTTTTCGGTGGTTCTTTACCGCCTGCGTGCGTCCCTCAGCAATATTGTCACGGTGAGTCTTTCCGGCCTGCTCTTTATCACCTCGCTCTACAGCTTTATCTTTGTGGCACTGGCCGGGCTGGACAAAGTGGTACTGCCCTTTAACTGATGAATACCTTGAAACAGCCTGCATTCGTTCATATTCGAGGCACAGGAGGACATTTATTACAGCTATGATTGATATCGGAGTCTGGCGTTTACCTCCGAAGATCATTTTTTTACTGTAATAAAGAAGATGGGCGATTATTCAAGATACCCTGATGTTTGCGTCGGGGATGGTTTCCGTATTCTTTAGGGAAAATTCCAGTAAGGAGAGAAGTGTATGTATGTCTGTATAGATTTTGACGGAACAATCGTGGATCACGAATATCCCGAAATTGGCAAGCCTGTACCGAAGGCAATTGACTGGCTGCTCCGGCTGCAGGATCGTGGTGCCCTTCTTATCCTGTGGACGATGCGTTCTGACAGTGAGGAGGCTTCCCTGCTCAGTAATGCGGTGCAGTACCTTGAAGAGAATGGTGTTGTTCTCAGCGGGATCAACGAGAATCCCGGACAGGCCGAATGGACCTCCAGTCCCAAGGCGTACGCCGATGTCTATGTGGATGACTCCGCTGCCGGCTGTCCGCTTATCCAGCCGCTGGGTTTTAAACGTCCCTGCGTCAACTGGAAGAAGATCGGGCCGATTGTGGATAAAATGCTCTACCCATAAGAAAAAAATGCTGATCTGTTTCCGATTACAAAAAAAAGTAATAATTAATATTTTTTATCCTTTTAACATCATAATTATTCAAGAAGGAGACTTTTATGTCTACCCTGTTCCAGCTTTACCGTAAAGTCAACGATAGCAAGGCCTGGTGTTTTAACGTTGCGAGCAGTCGCCCGCTGAAGAAGGAGGAGGGGCATGCCCTGCGTCTGATCCTTGCCGATGGTCTGCTTGCCGAAACGGTACAGCTGCAGCCGGTGCTCACCGGTGAGCGGGTGGTGGAAGTCGGACCGCGGATGAACTTCGCCACCGCCTGGTCCTCGAATATGGTCTCCATCTGCCATGCGGCGGGGCTGAAGAGTATTATCCGGGTGGAGCGTTCGCGCCGCCTCGTGGTACCTCAAGGGGAAGATGTCGAGCCTTTTGTCGCCCGCAGTCACGACCGCATGACCGAGTGTCTCTATCCTCAGCCGCTGACCACCTTTGAGACTGGCGTGAAACCGGAGGCTGTTTACGAGGTGCCTCTCAAGGAAGAGGGACTCGCCGCCTTTGATGCGCTTCCCGGAATCTCCATGGACGAGTGGGATCGCAACCTCTATTACGATTACTTTGTAAAAAAGAATGACCGCAATCCCACTATCGTGGAGCTCATGGACCTCAACAACGCCAATTCCGAGCATTCCCGCCACGGTTTTTTCCGCGGCAGGCAGGTGATTGACGGGGAAGAGAAATCAGCCACGCTTTTTGACCTGGTCAAGGAGACCCTTGTCGCCAGCCCCAAAGGAAGCCGTATCGCCTTTAAAGACAACTCTTCGGCCATCGCCGGCTGTGAGGTGGAGGTGCTGCGCCCTGGACGGCCCGGTCATCCCTCGGCCTTTCAGCTGGAAACTGTCGAAATGGATCCGCTCCTTACCGCCGAGACGCACAACTTTCCTACCGGCGTTGCTCCTTTTCCAGGAGCGGAGACCGGCTCCGGCGGCCGTATTCGTGACGTCCTTGGCACCGGACAAGGTGCCTTTGTCATGGCTGGAACCGCCGGGTACTGTGTTGGGAGTCTGCACATCCCCGGCTATAAAATGGCCTGGGAACAGGACTACCCCTGTCCCGACACCCTTGCGGGGGCGCTGGAAATTGAGATTTCCGCCTCTAACGGTGCCTCCGACTACGGGAATAAATTCGGCGAACCGCTCATCGGCGGATTTACCCGCAGCTTTGATATGCGGGTGGGCGACGAACGCTGGGCTTTTCTCAAACCGATTATGTTTACCAGCGGCATCGGACAAATTGACGAACGCCACATTAAGAAGGCTGCAGAAGAGAAGGGAATGATCATTATCCAGGTGGGCGGTCCCGCCTATCGCGTCGGCTTCGGTGGCGGCGCGGCCTCTTCAATGATGCAGGGGGAGAATGAATCCAGTCTCGATTTCAACGCCGTGCAGCGCGGTGACGCCGAGATGGAACAAAAGATGAGCCGCGTGGTGCGTGCCTGTATTGAAATGGGCGCACATAATATCGTTGATGTGATCCACGATCAGGGTGCGGGGGGCCCCGCCAACGTGCTCAAAGAGCTGGTGGAGCACAGCGGCGGCCGGGTGGAGATTCGTAATATTCATGTAGGAGATCCTACCATGTCAGTGCTGGAGATCTATGTCGCTGAATATCAGGAGCGCACAGGTTTTCTCATTCGACCGGAAAAGGTACAACAGTTTGAGGCGATCTGCATTCGTGAGAAGGTTGGGTGTGAGATCCTCGGGGAGGTCACCGGCGATCTGCGTTTTCTTGTCCATGATGCAAATGACAATACTACGCCGGTGGATATTGATATCCCCGCGCTGCTCGGTGAAATGCCGCAGAAAACCTTCAGCGACAACCGGCGCAGTCTCGCCGCCACACCGCTGCAGCTCCCGCAGGTGAGTGTGGATGAGGCTCTCGGGCGGGTATTGCGCCTCGTCTCCGTGGGCTCCAAGCGCTTCCTGACCAATAAGGTGGATCGTGCTGTTACTGGTCTGGTTGCCCAGCAGCAATGCTGCGGGCCGCTGCAGCTCACCGTCGGGAATACCCAGGTGTTGGCACAGAGTCATTTCAGCCTCAGCGGCATTGCCAGTTCCATTGGTGAGCAGTCGATTAAAATGCTGGTCAATCCGGCTGCCGGGGCACGTATGGCGGTGGGAGAGAGTTTGACCAATCTTGTCTGGGCACGCATTGCTGATATGGAACAGATCAAATGCTCGGCCAACTGGATGTGGGCCCCGAAACTCCCTGGCGAGGGTGCTGCGCTTTACGACGCCTGTGAGGCAATGAGTACGCTGATGAAGGAGGTCGGCGTTGCAGTGGACGGTGGCAAGGACAGCCTCTCCATGGCCACCATGGTGGAAAATGAGATGGTGAAATCGCCGCGTGAACTGGTCATCTCCAACTATGCGGCGATGCCCGATGTCCGCTGCAAAGTAACTCCGGATATCAAACAGCTCGGTTCTGCGCTGTTGTTTGTCGATCTCGGTGAGGGTAAAAATCGTCTCGGTGGTTCCGCGCTGGCCCAGGTTTACGGACAGGTGGGAGATGAGAGTCCGGATGTGGAGAAGGGTTCTCTGTTGAAAAATGCTTTCCTTGCCGTGCAGAGCTGCATCAAAGAGGAACTGCTGTCTGCCGGTCATGATCGCAGCGACGGCGGCCTGATTACCACTCTTCTGGAGATGGCTTTTGCCGGTAACTGCGGGCTGGAGGTTGAGCTTGCCCATGAAGGGTCATCTCTTTCCGCACTCTTTGGCGAGGAGCTTGGTCTGGTGCTGGAATGTCGTGAAGAGAATTGCCTCGCGGTAGAGAAGATCTTCCGCGAAGCCGGTGTGCCGCTGTTAAAAATTGGTGACACGAAAGCGGAGCAGCAGATCGTCGTACGCTGTAACGGCGAAGTCGTCCTTGACCGCGCCATGCCGGAATTGAGGGAGATGTGGGAAGAGACCAGCTGGCAGCTGGAGCGGTTGCAGATGAATGCTGAATATGCTGATGAAGAGCGGCATAACATTCGCGACCGCAGAGGGCCGCAGTATCACCTGCCGTATACCCCGGATGTCAGTGATCCCGCCCTGCTGCAGACAGCGGAAAAACCGAAGGTGGCCATTCTGCGCGATGAAGGATCGAATTCTGAGCGTGAAATGGCTGCAGCCTTTACCCTCGCGGGATTTGAGGCGTGGGATATCTGCATGAACGACCTGCTCTCCGGTGCCATTGATCTGTCGCAGTTCCGAGGTCTTGCCGCTGTTGGTGGTTTTTCCTACGCCGATGTGCCGGAATCAGCCAAAGGCTGGGCGGCAACTATTCTGTTCAACGATACCATGCGGGAGATGTTCACCGCTTTCTATGAGCGGTCGGACACCTTTACCCTCGGCATCTGCAACGGCTGCCAGCTTTTCGGTCTGCTCGGCTGGGTACCGCAGGCGGGGCTTCCGGCGGAGCGTCAGCCGCGCTTTATCCACAACCTTTCCGGTCGTTTCGAGTCCCGCTGGGCGACGGTGAAGGTGCAGAACTCCAGGGCGATGATGCTGCAGGGCATGGAGGGACTCACCTTCGGTATCCATGTGGATCACGGTGAGGGGCTGCTTCATTTCCCTGATACCACTATTCTCGATATGGTAAAGACAGGCGGACAGACGCCGATGGTCTTTGTGGATGACAGTGGCGTGGCTACTGAGGCCTATCCCTTTAATCCCAACGGTTCAGTGGAAGGGCTGGCTGGACTCTGTTCGGCGGATGGCCGTCACCTCGCGCTGATGCCTCACCCGGAACGTTGTTTCCTCCCCTGGCAGTGTCACTATCTCCCCGAAGAGATGAAGGAGCTGGAGGTCAGCCCGTGGCTGCGGATGTTCCAGAATGCCCGCAAATGGTGTGATGACGTTCGGTGATCTGTTTCCACCCCTGTCAGCCCTTTTATTCCGCCGGGGACGAGACTGTTGATTGTCGGCACCCTGCCTCCGCCGCGCTTTTCCCTCGGGGAGCTGCGGCCGGAGGATGTCGATTTGAAAGTCGGGGTTGAGCGTTTTACGCTCTCATGTATCAATTACCTCAAAGCAAATAACAGACCGAATTCAACTACAAGGGCATTCTCTTATGGTTTTTTCAGTAATAATTCGTGTTTATTCGTGTCCATTCGTGGTTCCTTTTGTCGTTTGTAACCATGAATGGATAAACAGGAGACAAAACGGGGTATAACTTAATAGGAATGGTATAAGATCAACCTCAGATGAAGGAGAAATCTTTGAACCTGACAGAACACGATAACGAACACAGATGGCAGGGTGGTGTCTTTCCCTCCGTCGACAAAGAAGTCGACGATGCGGGAGAACGCGTCAAAAAAAACAGGGCTGTCTGGGTCTGCACCAACAGACACGGCGGCTGCAGCGAGGGCATCTACGACTCGCTCAACGTCGGGCTTCAGGTGGATGACCAGTATCCGAAGGTGGTGGAGAACCGTCACCGTATCAGCCAGGCCCTCAACCTGAACACTCTGCTCTTTGTTCACCAGACTCACGGCACCACTCTTCTTACCATAGGTAATCTGCAGGGCGGAAGTCTCTACGGGGATATTGATCCTGGTGACGGTTGTGACGGTATGATTACCGCACTGACGCACGTTGGTCTCGCCATCCAGACCGCCGACTGCCAGGCGGTGCTGCTGCATGATCCGGTCCATTCGGTTATCGCTGCTGCACACTGTGGCTGGCGTGGCAGTGTGCGTGGTATCCTGCCAGCTGTTGTTTCCCGCATGGTGCAGGATTTCGACAGTAATCCGGACGATATCCATGCCGTTATCTCCCCGGCCCTCGGTGCCTGTTGTGCCGAGTTTGTTCACTATCACGAGGAACTGCCGGAGAGTTTTCTCCCCTTTCGCTCTGGGAAAAACTTCTTTGATTTCCCTGCCATCTCTACCATGCAGCTCACCAAAGCCGGTCTGCAAAAAGAGAATATCCGTTCCCTGAATATCTGTACCTCCTGCGATGAAAACTACTTTTCCTGGCGGCGGACGGTGCGGGAAGGAGGCAAAACCACCGGCCGCAACTGCAGCGTGATTTTTCTGGACGGAGACGAGAAATGAAGCTGCTTCTCATTGAGGATGACGTCAAGATTGCTGCGTTCATTGAACGCGGGATGAAAGAGGCGGGATTTTCGGTAGACGTTTGTCACGATGGCGAGAGTGGCCTGGAGCATGCCCTTTCGGTGAATTACGATGCTGCGGTGATCGACTTGATGCTTCCCGGTCTCGACGGCCTTTCGGTTATCTCGCAGATGCGGGAGCACCACGTTGATTCTCCGGTGATCATTCTCTCAGCGAAACAGAGTGTTGATGACCGTATCCGTGGCCTGCAGCAGGGCGGTGATGATTACATGGTCAAGCCCTTCTCTTTTTCTGAACTGCTGGTGCGGGTGCAGACTCTTATCCGCCGGGTACACAAAAGCGCGACGCCGATGCAGCTTGCCGTCGGTGCTGTCGAAATGGATTTGCTCAGGCACGAGGTATTCCGCAACGGCGAGAAGGTGGAGTTGCCGACGCGGGAATATGCCCTGCTGGAGCATCTCATGCGTAATCCCGGTATCGTCATCTCCAAGACCTCAATCCTTGAACGGGTGTATGACTACTCCTTTGACCCGCAGACCAACGTGGTGGACGTTCTTGTCTGCCGCCTGCGCAACCGTATCGACAAAGAGTATGAGCCGAAGATGATTCATACCGTGCGGGGTGCCGGTTATGTTCTCAAAGAAAAATAGGTTTGGCCGGGGTGATTTCACCCTCGCTCGGGCAAAAAAGGCACTGCCGCTCTTCCTCCTCCTCGAAGGTGGCGCGGTGGTTATGGTGCTGATCTGCCTCTTCTCCCTTCGTTTTCACCTTCAGACCATCGAAAAAAGTGAGACAGAAAATCTACTTGGCAGGGCGCTCAAAAGCATTGGCGTGGAACGGATGACTGGTTCAAATGTCTCCGCCGGCCTGCAAAGCCTTCCCGGACCTGGCCAGGGACTCACCTTTGTGCGTATTGTCAGGGGGCGGGAGCAGATGCTGCTGGTTGACGGCAGTGTTGATCTCGGATTCAACGAACTTGCCCCGCTTCCTGAGTCGAGCAGCGGGGTGTGGCTTAAAGTCGGTTCCCTGCCGGTTATGACAATTGTCACCCGCCGGTTCACCGACGGTGTGCAGGTCCAGGCGGGCAGGGTGGCGGTGAAGAGTCTCCACCTTTACCACAATATCTGCGGCAACACCCTGCTGGTGCTGGTTTTCTCGGCGGTGTTGCTGTGGTTCCTCAGTCTCTATCTCGTGAAGGTGTCAATCTCCGCGCTGCTGGCGACCCGGAGGAGAGTGGCGGAACTGGCTGCGGGCAGTGATCCGGGCTGCCTTCCTGAAAAGGGGAACGGTCCGGAATTTGATCAGCTCTACTGTGAAATAAACGGGTTGCTGCGTCGCAATCGTCAGCTGGTGATGGAGATGCAGCAGTCCCTCGACAACGTCGCCCATGATCTGCGTACCCCCATGACCCGTCTGCGCTCGGTGGCTGAATATGGCCTTCAGGAGGAGGATCCGGAGCGGCTGCGGGCGGCGTTGTCGGACTGCCTTGAGGAGGCCGAGCAGGTACAGGCGATGCTGCGGGTGATGATGAGCGTGGCGGAGGCGGAGTCCGGCACCATGCGCCTTGAGAAGCAGCAGGTTGATTTGCGTGACAGCCTTTCCCGGGCACTGATCCTCTACGAGTATGTGGCGGAGGAAAAGGAAATTACCCTGAAGCTTGTGGCACCGGAGGCACTGCCGGCGGTGGTGGATGAGACAAGGATGGTGCAGGTGTGGGCCAATCTGCTTGACAATGCCTTAAAGTACGGCTGTCGCGGAGGCTCCGTACGCATTGAGGGATGGGTGGAAAACGGTGTGCGGGTGCGTTTTATTGATGACGGCATGGGGATCTCTGAGAGTGAGCAGGGGCGTATCTTTGAGCGACTCTATCGCGGCGACCGCAGTCGCACCGAGAAGGGACTGGGACTGGGCTTGAGCTATGTAAAGGCGGTGGTGGAGGCCCACGGTGGCAATATCACCGTGCAGAGTGAGTTGAAGAAGGGGGCGGTCTTTGAGGTGATGCTGCCTGGCTGAAGCAGGGCTCAGGGATGGTTTATTTCCATGACGCAGGAGAAGTCGCAGACCAGCGGCGCGTGGTCGGAGAGGGTTATATCAGGGATGAAGAAGTTGTCAATGTGCAGCCCTGCACTGTACAGGATGAAGTCGAGCTGGCGATGGGGAGAGTGGCTGGGCCAGGAGGAGAGGTTTTTGCTGTTGGCACTTCGCAGGCCGGAGGCGGCGAGGAAAAGATCCAGTTCGCGATTCCCCTGGAAGGTATTGAAGTCGCCAGCGATGATGATCTCTTTCTGACTCTTCTCCATCAGCTGCCGCAGCTGCTCAAGCTGAAACTGACGGTGGTTGAACTTGAGACTGAGGTGGACGATGAAGATGCTCACATCCTCAACATCCACCTGAATGACCAGCCGCTTGCTTCCCTGCTCGAAATAGTGATACTGTACGTTGGAGAGCGGAGTGCGGCTGAGCAGGGCATTGGCCTGCAGGTTCATAACCGGCACATGCTGAATGAGGGATTTGTTGTCGTATTTGTTTTCGGCAATGTAGTAGTAACCGAGTCGATCGGCAATGGTTTCCGCCTGGCAACTGTAGCGGGAGCGGTAGGAGCCGGTATCCACCTCCACCAGCGCGGCAATATCCGGGTTAATGTTCTGGGTGAATTTAATGATTTTCTCGACGTTGTTGTCAGTATGTTTGAAGAAGCCGGCGAAGGGAAGGGGAAGATGGTACCTGCTGCCGTGTCCGGTGCCGTAACGGATGTTGTAGAGCAGGAGTCTCATTCTCTAACCTTTTAGAAGAGGGAGTTACACGCCCCGAATTGGGCGGCTTCCTGTAAATCCGCTGTTCTTCAGGGCATCTTTGTGATAAATTGAACCTCCGTAGAGTGTCTTGAGCTTGTTGTCTGCGACGGGATCCACCCGCCCGTAGCATCCCAAAATTAACCACGGAAATACTTTTCTATGATAACCATCAGTACTCGTAAAAGCAAACTTGCCATGTGGCAGACGGAGAGCGTTGCCGCGATGTTGAAGAAGGCTGGACTTGAGAGTGAGATTCTTTCCATGGAGACCCTTGGCGACAAGGTGCTCAATACCTCCATTGCCAAAATCGGCAGTAAGGGAGTCTTCACCGAGGAGCTTGAACAGCAGCTCGCCTCCGGGGAGGCGGATATTGCTGTTCACTCCGCCAAGGACCTGCAGTCGGTGTTGTCGGAGAGTTTTGAATTGATTGCCTTCACCGAGCGCGAAAGGGTGTCCGATGTACTCCTTTCCCGAGGAGAGGTTGATCTCAACGACGCCACAAAACCACTGGTAATCGGCACCTCTTCAGTACGCCGCCGGGCTTTTCTGCGACACCATTTTCCCAATGTCAAACTGGTGGATATGCGTGGCAACCTGCAGACCCGTATAGCCAAGATGGACGCCGGAGACTGTGATGCGCTGATTCTTGCCTACGCAGGGGTACTGCGTATGGGCTATGAGTCAATGATTGTGCACCAGTTTGATCCCGCTGAGTTCATCCCGCCGGTGGGGCAGGGCTGCATTGCCGTGGAATCAGCGGTGGGGCTGGACGCGGAGAAGCGTGCGGCAGTACGTGCGGCAGTAAATAATGAGGAGAGCGAGGTCTGTCTGGTGGCGGAGCGTGCTTTTCTCAAGAAGCTGGAGGGTGGCTGTTCCATCCCCGCCTTCGGCTATGCCACACTGAACGACGGGAAACTGCTGCTGCGGGTGGGGCTGTCGAGCCTCGACGGCGCAGAGATGATTCACCGGGAGGAGACGATTGCGTTGAGTGGTGCAAAACTTGCGGAGGCGGCAGCACTGGGAACCCGCCTTGGCGAGCAGGTGCTGACCTCCGGTGGAAAAAGAATGCTTGCAGAGATCAAGGCCGAGCAGGGCTGAGTATCAGTCCGCCGGTTATGCTGGTGAAATATTGAGCCGCCTGACCGTCATGGTCAGACGGCTTTTGAGGGACAGGAGAAGGGAGACAGGAGACAGGGAAAAGCAAAAGACGGTAAGGCTTTTTTCACCGCGAAGGAACACGAAGGAAGGCAAAAACATTTAATATCATTCCTATTAAGTTATGCCCCGTTTTGTATCCTGTTTATCCATTCGTGGTTACAAACGACAAAAGGAACCACGAATGGGCACGAATAAACACGAATTATTACTGAAAAAACCATAAGAGAATGTCCTTGTAAACCACGGAAAACACGGAATATGAGAGCGTAAAACGCTCAACCCCGACTTTCGGATGACTCCCAAAGTTGATTCATAATTCTGGTGCACTGTACGGCTTAACTTCGGATACAAACGTTTTCGTTTAATGCGTTATCCCTGTTCGTGAAAATTCGTGTCCATTCGTGGTTACAAACTGCAAAAGGAATCACGAATGGACACGGATAAACACGAATTATTACTCATTTGTAATCGCTAAAAAAGATGTCTACGCAGTTACGTTCTCTGGTCAATATAAAATGTAAATGGTGTTACGTCTCGTAGAAAGTGTGCTCTCATTGTGGTACGAAGGGGCGAATTTCTCAATATTTTTCACGATTCTGGTAAAAAGTTGACCTCTGCGGGGGCCGGTGGAATTGGAGGAGCAGTGATGATGGAAAAGAGTAAAGAGTTCAACTTTTGGAACGATCACTCCCGCGTCTTTCTGGCGGCGGCTTATGACTATGAACGCCACGGGGTGATGGGGGATGCCGACTGCGTTGCCGATCAGACCGGTGACTGTGGCGATTCGGTGAAGATTTACCTTAAACTGGACGGCGAAAAAGAAGAAATTGCGCGGATGCAGTTTGAGGTGCGGGGGTGTCGTAATACCAACGCCTGCTGCAACGCTCTCGCGGAACTTGCCGAAGGGCGGAGTGTGGAGGAGGCGTGGAAAATTACCCCGGATGCCGTGGCAGAGCTTCTGGAAACCCTGCCGGCGACCCACTTCCACTGTGCTGAGCTCACCGTGGGGTGTTTCTACCACGCCCTCGGGGATGAGGAAAAATAAAAAGCCGTCCCGTTTCCGGGACGGCTTTTTATTTCTGTCTGCAAACAGACATTCAGACGGTCTTAATAGCGATACATATCTTCTTTATACGGACCTTCAATTTTCACGCCGATATAATCCGCCTGTGCCTTGCTGAGCACATCCAGCTCAACACCGAGACGGCCGAGATGCAGTCGGGCCACCTCTTCATCAAGATCTTTCGGCAGAACCATAACCTTCGGTTCGTAATTGTTTTTGGCAAGGTCGAGCTGTGCCAGCACCTGGTTGGTGAAGCTGTTGCTCATGACAAAGCTGGCGTGGCCGGTGGCACAGCCGAGATTAACGAGGCGTCCTTCTGCGAGCACGATCAGTGATTTCCCGGAGGAGAGTATCCACTTGTCTACCTGCGGTTTGATCTCCACCCGTTTCGCACCGGATGTTTCTTCGAGATAGGTCATCTCAATTTCACTGTCGAAGTGGCCGATATTACAGATAATCGCCTCATCCTTCATGACTTCCATGTGCTCGCTGCGGATGACGTGGTAGTTGCCTGTACAGGTGACGAAAACATCCCCCCGGGGAGCTGCTTTCTCAAAAGTGGTGACTTCATAGCCTTCCATGGCCGCCTGCAGGGCGCAGATGGGGTCAATCTCAGTGACGATTACCCGGGCGCCGAAGCCGCGCATGGACTGGGCACAGCCCTTGCCGACGTCGCCGTAGCCGACAATCACAACAACTTTTCCGGCGAGCATGATATCGGTGGCACGTTTGATCCCGTCTGCGAGGGATTCACGGCAGCCGTAGAGGTTGTCGAATTTGGATTTTGTGACCGAGTCGTTGACGTTATATGCCGGGAAGAGCAGTTCACCGTCTCTGGCCATCTGGTAGAGACGATGGACACCGGTGGTGGTCTCTTCGGAGACGCCGCGAACCTTTTTGGCAATCTTCTGCCATTTCTGCGGATTATTGTGCACTGACTCTTTCAGGCGGTCCATAATGATCTGAAATTCTTTCACATCATATTTCTTGTCGAGAAGAGAGGGGTCTTTTTCCACCTTGACGCCCTGGTGGATGAGCAGGGTGGCGTCGCCGCCGTCATCAACAATGAGGTCGGGACCGGAACCATCAGGCCAGGTCAGCGCCTGCTCGGTGCACCACCAGTACTCATCAAGTTTTTCTCCTTTCCATGCGAAAACTTTGGCGTAGCCTTTTTTCACAATAGCGGCTGCGGCGTGATCCTGGGTGGAAAAGATATTGCAGGATGCCCAGCGGATGTCGGCACCGAGTTCGTAGAGGGTTTGAATGAGCATGGCGGTCTGGATGGTCATGTGGAGACTGCCGGTAATCTTCAAACCCTTGAGGGGTTTTTCATCGCGGTATCTTTCGATCAAAGACATCAGGCCGGGAACTTCCCGTTCAGAGAGCTGCATTTCCATGGAGCCCCACTCTGCGAGGTTCATGTCGGCAATTTTGTGGTTAAGGATGGGATCAACTTGAAGCATTTTTTCCTCCATTTGCGGGCATGTTGCCCTTACGTGCTGTGCTGACCAGTACAGTCAGACCTTTATTAACAGGAAAGGAATGTATTCCTTCCATTTGCATTCCGGCAGTCTGCAGCCAGCTGACAAGCTGCTCTTTGGTGAAACCGAGGCGGCGGTCGCCATAAAGCGTCCGCATCCTCTCATTATTGTGGGCGGTAAAATCGGCGACCACGAGGCGACCGCCCGGGCGCAGTACCCGAATTGCTTCGGCCACCGCCTTTTCGGGGTCGGACAGGTGGTGCAACACCATGGAGATGGCGGCGAAATCCGCCTCCGCATTCGCCAGTGGCAGATGTTCAAGTGCTCCAATGCGCAGACTGGCACGATCGCCGAGCCGTCCTCTGGCCTGTTGCAGCATGCCGGGTGAACTGTCCACTCCGATTACCTTGTCGCAGCAGCTGGCCATTCGCTCCAGCAGTTCGCCGGTGCCGCAGCCGAGGTCGACTCCGCAGGTACAGTGGGAGAGACTGGCGAGTACCTCGCGGTTCAGGTCAAAGTCTCCGAAAATATCTCGCTGCAGGCGTTCCCAATCTTCGGCAATTTCATCAAAGAACGTACGTACCTCGCGGCTGCGTTCAGCCAGCACTTTGCGCACACCCTCCCGGTCGGCGGCAAACTCTTTACTTTCCAGGAGAAAGGAAATTGCTTTGACGTACTCGCCGGCTGTACCCTCATCGCCGATGCGGTAGAAGTTCCACAGTCCCTCCCGGCGCGAGCGGAGCAGGCCGCTTTCGTGGAGGATTTTCAAATGACGTGATACCCGCGGCTGGGAAATGCCGATTGCCCGCACAACTTCGCCCACGCTCAACTCGTGCTTGAGCAGGATGGCGAGAAGTCTGGCGCGGGTAGGATCGGCGAGAGCCTTGCTGAAGGTGTTTATCTGCATAAAATGTCTATATGTATATATCCTTATATAGTATAACAGGCGGACAAAGTAACTCCTGCGATGAATTGCGTCAACCCTTTTCCCCCTTTCACCACCTTCCAGCTTTGTTTCCCTGACAGGGTGCGGTACATTTAAAGAAATAAAGAGATGTTGGATAATCAGCCATACCATCCCTATTTGAGGCAGAGGAAACGTCTGTCGATTCAACCAGGAGAAAACGTATGAATGTTACATTTTATGGCGCGGCGCGCGAAGTCACCGGTTCCTGTCACTGTCTGGTCAGCGGTGAAGATCATATCCTGCTCGACTGCGGTATGTTTCAGGGGAAGAGGAAGGAGACAGAGATGAAGAACAGGGTGCTTCCCATCGACCCGCAGACCATTACCAACGTAGTTCTCTCCCATGCCCATATTGACCATTCCGGACGTCTCCCGCTGCTGACCCGAGAGGGGACCTTTCACGGCCGAATCTACTGCACGCCCCCCACGGCCGATGCCTGTAAATATCTGCTGCTTGATTCCGCCAAGATCCAGGAAGGGGATGCCTCCTTTCTCAACTACCGCAATGCCAAGCACTTTCTCGCCAAGGTGAAAAGCCGTGGCACGGAGGAGCTTACCCAGGCGCAGGCTCAGGAGATTCGCAGCGTCCTCAAATCAAACGACTATGAGGTGCGCGACGAGGTTGTCCTGAACCTGCTTCAAGAACAGCATCTGGAGGTCATTCAGCCGCTCTACAGTACGCAGGATGCCACAAAGTCACTGGCATATTTCTCTGGTGTTCCCTTCGAGGAACCGATGACCGTTGGGCGTGATATCGAGGCAACCTTCTACCCCGCCGGTCACATCCTTGGTTCGGCCTTTACCGTACTCTCCCGGGTGCGTGACGGTGAGCGAATAAATGTCTTTTACAGTGGTGATGTCGGCCGTTTTAACAAGCCGATCATCAATAATCCAACTCTTGATTTCCCGCCTGAACATCGTAAAATAGACCTGATGATTCTTGAATCGACCTATGGTGACCGCTTCCATGAGCCGGTGCGGGATATGAAGGAGAAGCTGAGAGAAGTGGTACAGGAGACCTGGGAGCGGGGCGGTTCCGTAATCATTCCTGCATTCTCCTATGGACGGACCCAGGAGTTGATCTACTTCCTCCACGAGCTGGTGCTGGAGGATGCGCTTCCGCCGATGCCGATATGGGTGGACAGCCCGCTGGCGACTAAAATCACTCGCGTTTTTGGGGAACATCCGGAAAATTATGACCAGGAGACCCACGATATCTTCCTAGAAAAGGGTATTAATCCCTTCGAATTTTCACAGCTTAATTTTGTGCAGTCGGTGCAGGAATCAATGGAACTTAACCGTGACGAGCGGCCCCATATTGTTATCGCCGGTTCTGGCATGTGTGAGGGCGGACGTGTCCTGCACCACCTGCGTCACAAGATCCACAACGAGCGTAATACCGTGCTTATTGTCGGTTATATGGGGCAGGGGACCTTTGGCCGCCTGCTGCAGGAGAAGGGAGAGGCCTATGAAAAGAATGGCCGCAAGGGAGAGCCGCCGACGGTTCGTTTCTACAACAAAGAGTATCCCCTGCGTGCCCATGTCGCGAACCTGCGCGGCTTCAGTGCGCACGGTGACCGCAACGACCTGATGCGCCTGTTGAAGGATTCCGGTCTCGAGGTGAAACGTATCGCCATCGTCCATGGTGAGGAGGAACAGAGCACCGCTTTCGCCAAATACTTGAACAGTGAGGGATTTAACACCGTGATCCCCCGTCGAGGGCAATGTCTTGAAATCTGAGCAGGCCAACGGCAGAAAACTGGAACTGCTTGCTCCGGCAAAGAACGCAGAGATCGGCATCGCGGCCATCAACCACGGTGCCGACGCCGTCTATATCGGTGGCCCCGCCTTTGGTGCCCGCTCGGCGGCGGGCAACTCCCTGGCGGAGCTGGAACGACTGGTGCACCACGCCCGTCTCTTCCATGCCCGGGTCTATATCGCTCTCAATACCCTGTTTGAGGAAAAGGAGCTGGAACGCGCCGCCGCCCTCGCCCGCGATTTCTGGAATATCGGTGCCGATGCCCTTATTATTCAGGATATGGGACTGCTGGAGTGTGATCTGCCGCCCATTCCGCTGCACGCCTCTACCCAGTGCGATACCCGAACGCCGGAGAAGGCTGCCTTTCTTGAGGCGGTTGGTTTTCGCCAGATCGTTCTCGCCCGTGAATTGAACCTGCAGCAGATAGACAGGATTCGCGCGGCAACGACTGTGCCACTGGAGTTCTTTATCCACGGGGCGCTCTGCGTGAGTTACAGCGGTCAGTGCTATATCAGTGAGGTCCTGCAGGGACGCAGCGCCAACCGCGGGGAATGTGCCCAGTTTTGCCGCCACCGCTATACCCTGCGGCGGGAGAACGGGGAACAGCTCGCGGACGGTTATCTGCTCAGCATGCAGGATCTGAATCTCAGTGGCCGCCTTGCTGCGCTGGCCGGTGCGGGTATCTCCTCCTTTAAGATTGAGGGGCGGCTCAAGGACGAAAACTATGTGAAGAATGTGACCGCCAGTTATCGGCGGGAGCTGGATGCTCTGCTCGAACAGGGTGGGGGAGGTGCGGCCTCATCCGGCCGTTGCCTCTTTACTTTTGAACCGAATCTCGATAAGTCCTTTCACCGTGGCGGAACAGACTACTACATTGAAAAAAGGCGTAATCGTGCAGCAGAGATTCATACCCCAAAGGCTACCGGTGAAGCTATCGGGGTGGTTGCGGAGGTGCGTGGAAACGCTTTTCGCCTGAAGAATCCTGTGGTGCTGGCCAACGGTGACGGACTCTGTTGTTTTGACCGCTATGGCGATCTGCAGGGGATGCGCATCAACCGGGTGGACAGTGAGTGGATATCTCTCAAGGAGCAGGTGAAGTTTACTCCCGGCACAGAGCTTTTCCGTAACAGGGATGTGCAGTTCAACCGGGAACTGGAAGGGAGTGAGACACCACGGACCATCGGCCTCTCCATGACCCTGCGCCAGGGTGTGGACGGGGTGCTGCTGGAACTGGTCGATGAAGATGGTTTGTGCAGTGAGAGTGTGCTGACAATGGATTTTGAGCTGGCCAGGCAGCAGGGGCAGGGAGAGCGGTCGGCGAAGAAACAGCTCGCGCGACTCGGTGACAGTTTTTTCCGTCTGAAAAATCTCTCTGTTGAACTTGAGGGTAATCCCTTTCTTTCCGCTGCCCTGCTCAACAACCTGCGCCGGAAGGCGGTTGCCGCTCATGAAGAGCTGCGCCGGAGGGCGCATCCCCGGGAAGAGGCAACAGTGGTACGCAGTGAGACGCCGTGGCTCTCACCTGTTGTTTCGGTGCTGGACAATATCCGCAACAGCCGTGCGGTCGCCTTTTATCGGCGGCATTGTGCGGAGGTGAGCGGAGAGCTTGACGCGAAACAGGTTGAGGGCATGCCGCTGATGCAGACAAAATATTGTGTGAAGTATCAGCTCGGTCTCTGTCCCCATGAAAAAGGCGGCAGGGCAATTGAGGACAGCCGACTCATCCTCGCGGATCAGACCGGGGAGAAGGAGCTGGAGTTTGACTGCCAGCGTTGTGAGATGGTGTTGCGACAGTTGCGATAATTTGATTCAATGAATATTATAGTACTTCTGAGTCGGCGAAAATGTGCCGAAATTTCAATCCCGCTTCGTACACGGCGGACTTAATCACCTTGAAAGGAGTATCCCATGTTTGGAAGGACAAAAGAATTATCGTATGTTGCTGTTCCCGCTGAAGTCACCAGACGGGCTGCATCGGTATTCATGTCAAAATGCTTTGTGTGGATGACAGCCGGTCTTGCTCTCACCGGTGTTGTTGCCATGATGACCGCAGCGAGCGGGCTGGTCTCTTATATATCCCAGCCGATTTTTTTCGGCCTGATGTTTGCTGAGCTTGGCCTCGTCATGTGGCTTTCGTTCAGGGTTGAAAAGATGAGTGCTGCCGTCGCGACGGGGGCTTTTCTTGGCTACTCGGCATTGAATGGTATCACCCTGTCAATCATCCTGATGCTCTACAGTACTGGAACTATTGCCAGTGCCTTTTTTACCGCTTCCGGCATGTTCGCGGCCATGGCTGTCTATGGTCTTGTGACAAAGCGTGACCTCACAGGCATGGGCTCTTTCATGGTGATGGGGCTGATCGGTTTCATTATCGCCAGTGTGGTTAATATCTTTCTTGCCAGCTCTGCTCTGGCCTGGGCATTGAACTATCTCGGAGTGATCATTTTCCTCGGCCTCACCGCCTGGGATGCTCAGAAGATCAAAAGAATTGGTGAAACCGGAATTATGGAAGCCGGTGATGAGGCGATCCGCAAGGGTGCCATCATGGGCGCGTTGACCCTTTACCTTGATTTTATCAACCTCTTTTTGCTCATGCTTCGTCTCCTCAGCGGTGGAAAAGACTGAGAATCCGTTTTTCTGTCTGTGAAAAAGAAAGGCCCCGTTTCCATCTGGAAACGGGGCCTTTCTTATGGGTCTCTTGTGTAATAACAATTACATTTTGTATTGGCGGATTCAAAGGCAGGGGGAAGGGAAAAGGGAGACAGGAGACAGGAGACAGGAACAAGCAAAAGCAAAAGGTTTTTGTAGAGACGCCCAATTTGGGCGTCTTCAGCACAACAGGTGGCTCATCTCACAACAGACGTTTCTGCAATGAATTAATGTATCACACTGTTTGTCCTGTCGTTTGTTGGGGTCAGTAAAAAATGAAAATGGTATAAAATCCTTTTTTTGCATGTTTAGAGTATTTTTGCGTTGGCAAAAAAATCTTTTTGCTGTTCCGTCTTTCACAAGAGTACCTTGAAACAGCCTCATCCCACAAAGAACGTCATCAAGTTTTGTCGCCCTGCTTTTTCCTGCCTCCTTTCTCCTGTCTCCTGTCTCCTTTTTCCCTTTTTGTCTTTGTTTTTTTCGCCCATATTCTTCGTTCCCTACAGGGAGATGCGGAAGGGATGGGCAGGGTAGGTACCCATTACGGTGAGGTTTTTCGCGAAGAAATGCAGTTCCTCAAGGGCCATCTGCAGCGAGCGGCTTTCAATATGGCCCTCAACGTCCACATAGAAACGGGCAACGTTGAAGTGGTCGTCCACATAACTTTCCAGCTTGACCATCTGGATGTTGTTGGTGGCAAAACCACCGAGTGCCTTGTAGAGCGCAGCGGGGATATTGCGTACCTCGAAGAGAAAGGTGGTAAGGAAGCGGATATTTTCCTCATACATTGGCACGAAGTTATCGCGGGAGAGGATGAGAAAACGGGTGGTGTTGAGGTTGTTGTCCTGAATATCTCGATCCAGGATGTCCAGCCCGTAGAGTTTCGCGGCCAGTTCCGAGGCAATGGCCCCCTGGGTGGGGTCGTTGTCCTTTTTCAGATTGGCGGCACCGCTGGCGGTGTCGGCAGCGACATGGGTGGTGAAATTGTGGTCGTGGATATAGTTGCGACACTGGGGCAGGGCGTGAATGTGGCTGTGGATATCGGTGATCTCTTCAAGCTTTGCTCCCGGCAGTCCGACAAGGCAGTGGCTGATGGGTTGAAAGTGTTCACCAACGATATGCAGCCGACTCTCCGGCAGCAGGTGATGAACGTCGGCTACCCGTCCGGCAATGGTGTTGTCCACTGGAATCATGGCGAGGTCGGCCTGCTTTTCCCGGACGGCGTGGAAGGCGTCATCAAAGGATTTGCAGGGAACAGTTTCCAGATCGGGGCGGGCGGTACGGCAGGCGAGGTCGGAATAGGCTCCGGCGATGCCCTGAAAGGAGATAGATGTATAGTGCATGGGGCTGTTTATCTGGTCAAAGGTTTGATTTGTCATTTCAGTATAGACTTTACTTATACGGGTGAATACGTGGTGCCAGCTGCTGTGCGCGATGATGGACTGACTCTCCAGTTTTTCCTTCATGCTCAGCTGCGGCGATTGTGTGATCTTGTCCACCAGGGTGCGGAGAGTTTTGTACAACCTGCTCTGCAGCACTTTCTGGTCACTCTTTTTCGGCATGCCAGGGCTGGCTGGATCGGGCAGGGCGACAATCTCTGCAGGGTTGCTTTCGGCCCTGCCGGGCAACTCCACGCAGCCGGGGAGATCGGTGCAGGCGAGACGGCAGCCGCAGGCCAGTGCCTCCAGCAGTACCAGTGGCAGGTCTTCATGAAAGGATGGCAGCACAAAAATGTGACTTTGCCGCATCAGCCGGGCCAGTTCCGGCTGGGGCAGAGTGCCGTGAACCGTTACCAGATTGCATTCCTCAAGCTGTTTCCCCCGCTGCAGACACTGGACGGCCTCTTCGCCGGTGCCGGAACCGACAAGGTGCAGATGAGCCTCTTCCGGGGTGAAGCCGGTCATGGTCTCAAGCAGCCGGTTGACTCCTTTGGCCCGGCTCAGTTTACCAGCGTAGACGATCTGTACCGGCGGCGGAGCGGGCTTTTCCTTATGTGAATAAAATATCTCAGTGTTGATTCCTTCACCGGCGATGGTAATTTTTTCTTCGGCGATGGCGAAATACTTGATGATTTCTCTCTTCTGTTCTTCACTGAGGGCAAAGATCTGATCCGCCTCGCGGCATGTCTCAACCCGTTTCCTCAATTGCGGGTGGCTGCGGTATTGATGCAGGTCGCTGGAGTGGCAGGAGATGACCTGCGGGATGTTTGTCCCGGTACTGAGTCGACGGGCGATGGCGCTGACGATCCACAGATGGTGACTGTGGATGATGTCCGGTTGAAAGGTTTGCAGGGCGTCGGCAATAGCGGTACTCCATGCCTCTTCATAAAGGTTGAGCTGATCGTCGGAGAGGTCCTCGAAGCGGTTGCTTTTACCGGGCATTACATCGCTCATCCCGGGGAGGGGGAACATGAGCGGCGGTTCGCCAAAGTGAACAAAGCGGCACTGTCCGGCGTCGATTCCCTTCAGTGACGGGATAATACCTGCGGAAATTCCGGTAACAAGAAAATTTTCATGTCCGGCGGTGTGTGCCTGACGGAGAATATTCTGAAGGCGGTATCCTGAACCGGTGCTTTCGGAATACTGACTGATGAGGTGAAGGATTTTCATGGGTTTCCTGTTGCATCTATCTTTTCAAAGAGTTACACGTTACAATATCCATGTCAGGAAAGCGAATATTCCTTCCCCGGAGTGGTAACTGAGATCAATTGTAGAGGTTGATATGGCAAGATCAAAATGTCCCTGCTGTGAGTGTCATGAATTTGAGGCGGTTCCTGTTGTAACGAAGTCCGGGCAGAAATTCTGCCTCGTGCAGTGTGTCGCCTGTGGCACGGTTGTGGGTGTACTGGATGATGTGAAAGTGGCCAGCGTGGTGCGCAAGGCGGAACACCGCTTGAATGCCCTTCTGGAGAAAGTTACCGGTGCTGTGGTTAGTGTTCGCGGTAAGAAGCAGGAGGAAGGAAAATGAAAGCGGAAGATGATATCGGCGCCCGCCTGGTGGCGGCGGTCAATAACCGGGATGCTGTGGAGTCGCAGGAGAGTTTTGCGCGGGCAATAGAGTTGACGAAAGCATACGCGGCTTCGGGTTCGGCCACCAACTTCAGTACTATCACCAAACTTTTCTACGATCTTTTTGAGATGTTTGAGACCGGCAAAGATCCGCGCAGTCGCTGAAAAGTCTGAAACGCCTGTTGTGCCGGAGACACCCAGACTGGTCGTCTCTACAAAGACCTTTTACTTTTCCCGTCCTTCCCGCTTGTAAATTACAAAATCTTTATTCTTAAATTCTTTTCCGCTTTTCTTCGCGTTCCTTAGTGTTCTTCGCGGTAAAAAATTGTCTTTTGCCCTATTCACATTATTCGAGCTTTTATTCGTTGGCAAAAAAATCTGTTGTCCCGGCTTTTGCCTTTCCCTGTCTTTTCCGCTTTTCTTCGCGTTTCTTAGTGTTCTTCGCGGTAAAAAATTGTCTTTTGCCCTATTCGCATTATTCGAGCTTTTATTCGTTGGCAAAAAAATCTGTTGTCCCGGCTTTTGCCTTTCCCTGTCTTTTCCGCTTTTCTTCGCGTTTCTTAGTGTTCTTCGCGGTAAAAAAATTGTCTTACCGCTTTTTGCTTCTCCCGTCTCCCTTTTTACTCTATTCTCGGTGGCCTGCGGCGCAGACGAGCGTATATACAGTCGAGATCTTTGCACTGATCAAGAATGATCTGCAGATATTTGAGATTTTTGTTGATTGATTCCATATAAAGGTTGCGGTTGATGCCGTAACGCAACACAAAGTGCTTCACCATGGCGTCGAACACCTCGGAATATTTGGAGGTGAAACGTGGTAGAACCACGTCCCGATAAAAGGTTTCTGTCTGCTCCATGAATTCTCTCACATTCCTGCTGGTATTCAGCTTTCCCCTTTCCAATTCATCAAAGAGCAGCGGCAGATTCTCAAGATAGTAGCAATCGGCCATCTGCGCGAGAAGGTCGGCGGCACCCACCACATGCCCCAGCATCTGTTGCCGTTTTGAATGCAGCGGGAAGGTGGCTGGATTATGGCCCAGCCAGGTGTAGGCAATAATGATATCGACACCGTCGGAGAGAGAGGGGAGGAGTTCTTTTTTCTTCACATATTCGGTGAGGAACTGCGCCGAGCGCTTTTCGTGGATGGAGATATAACCCACACCGGAGGTAGCGGGGTCATCACTCTTGAGCAGCATGCCGCTGTCGTGAAAATAGGCGCAGAGCATCCCTTGAAAGAGGGTATGCCCGGAGATGCGGTGACCGCTGAAATGCAGACCGTAGAAAAAACGTATTACCGCGAGTGCCACCATCAGGGTGTGACGGAGGGTGTGGTAGGGCATGGTGTTGCGCTTGAACTCCGGATTTTTTCCGGAGAACATGGCAACAATATCGTAATGCAGACGCTTGATCGAAGCAAGAACGTCTGAACCTGTCATTTCTCTTGCAAGGTGAAGAATTTCCCCAATGGGGTCAGTTCCGTTGCCTGCGTCAAAAAAATGTGACGGGTAGTCTCTGGCATTTTTGATAAAGGCCATGATTCCTGTGCCTGGAAATATACTGCCATTTATATTTTTTACTGACCAAAAAACGCCGCTGGAATCTGCTTTTACATTGACTGCTCCCCGGGTTGCCAATACAAAGTGGAAATGGAATTACATTCGGAACATTGCCTGTTTTTACCATTTGCACAAAAAAACGTAAACATGTACAGGATGATAAAATTGATCTCATTGCAGAGACACCCAAAGTGGTCGTCTGTCCTGCCAATTTGGGCATCTCTGCCGGGTACCCTGCTGTCTGTAATAAGAACATGGCTGGAACCTGTTCTATACATTGACTGCCCCCGAGCTGTCGTTGAATTCGCCAATACAAAAGATAAAGAGTATTACTTCTCGAGAGCCTCCTTGCAGAAACTGGTATCCGGTTTCACCGGATAGATGCCGTCGAAGCAGGCGAGGCAAAACTTATCGCGGGAGAGTCCTGTGGCCTCGACAAGTTTCTCAAGGCTGAGGTAGTGCAGGGAGTCCAGTCCGAGATATTCGGCAATCTCTTCCTCATTTCTTCCGCAGGCCACAAGCTGACTGGTGGAAGGAAAGTCGATACCGTAATAGCAGGCGTGGCGGGTGGGAGGGCAGCTTACCACCATGTGTACCTCTTTTGCCCCCGCCCGGCGCAGTGCGGCCACCCGTGATTTCCCGGTGGTTCCGCGGATGATGGAATCTTCCACAATTATAATGCGTTTGCCTTTGAGCAGGGAACGTACCGGGTTGAGCTTTACCCGTACGCTGAAATCGCGCATGGACTGTGTCGGCTGAATGAAGGTCCGCCCCACGTAGTGGTTGCGGATGACACCGAACTCCAGTGGAATACCTGACTCCTGGGCGTAGCCAAGGGCGGCGTAGTTGCCGGAATCAGGGAAAGGCATCACCAGATCGGCGTCAATATTTGCCTCGCGGGCGAGAAGTTTACCCATCTCCTTGCGTGCCCGATAGACGTTAATGCCAAAAACTTCCGAGTCAGGGCGGGCGAAATAGACATGCTCGAAGATACAGTGATGGGGCGTCTGCTTCGGCCAGGGAAAAATGGAGCGCAATCCTTCATTGCAAACGATCAGCATCTCGCCGGGCTCCACATCGCGCACATATTCGGCGTTGATCAGGTCGAGGGCGCAGGTCTCAGAGGCAACCACCCAGCCCTCACTGCCATCATCGTTGAGAATACGGCCGAGGCAGAGTGGACGGAAGCCGTCCGGGTCACGCACGGCAACGAGACAGTCCTCTGTCATCAGGATCATGGAAAAAGCACCCTTGATTGAGGAGAAAGCATACTGCAGAGCGGTGTCCAGTCCCTGCCAGGCGGAGCGGGCCATGAGGTGCAGCACGACTTCACTGTCCATGGTGGTCTGGAAGATGGAGCCCTGCTCCTCAAGTTTATGGCGGAGCTCTCTGGCGTTGACGAGGTTGCCGTTGTGTGCGACGGCAAGGGTGTGGCCGCGGTGGCGGACCAGCAGCGGCTGGGTGTTAACGACGCTGCTGGCTCCGGTGGTGGAGTAGCGGACGTGGCCAATGGAGATATGACCTTTCAGCTCCTGCAGATGCTCTTCGGAAAAAACATCGGGGACCAGTCCCATTGCCTTGTAGATGTTGACGTGACTGCCGTCGGAAGCCGCGATGCCGGCACTTTCCTGGCCTCGGTGCTGCAGGGCGTAAAGAGCAAAGTAGGCAAGTTTGGCTGCATCCGGATGGTTGAAAATGCCGCAGACGCCACATTCGTGGCGTGGTTTGTAAAACTCGGGCTCATCAATGGAGGGAATCTGAGTCTGCATGTACGCTCTCTTCAGGGAATGTGCAACAGGGCCAAATATTGTGCTCTGCTCTTACTTCCCACAGGCTGGATTTGAGGGAGAAAGGAACGGTAAATTAGCAAAACTATACTATCAATCAGGGAAATTCAAGTAGTCCGGGGACAATGTTGTTCAGCTGTTGCCAGCGCCACCAGAATCTCAGTGACGGCAACCATGTCTTTCAGCGTGATGTTTTCTTCTACAGTATGTACCGCCGCCATGCCGGTGGAGAGTACCGCCGTGGGCAGGCCGTTGTGGGAAAGGATGTTGGCATCGCTTCCTCCACCGCCGATTGTTTCGGTGATAGTTCGGTCGAGCATCCGCTCCGCAGTGCGCACCCTTTCAAGCACCTCACTTTCGCCGGAGAGCTTGAGGGCGGGGTAGTGGCCAGGCTGTTTGAAGGTGAAGGAGGGATGAAATCCTACTGTTTCTTTCGTCGGCAGCCAGGCATTTATGACGGATTGGAAGGAGGTTGTTATTTCATCAAGATAGACGGGAAGCATGTCATTATTGAGGCTGCGGACCTCACCGAGAATCTTCACCTCGTCGGGAATGATGTTGAAAGCGACGCCGCCCTCAATATGCCCGAAGTTACGGGTTGAATTGTTGCCAATACGTCCGGTGGACAAGGGGGCGAGGGCCTTTGCCGCCAGCATCAGAGCGTTGACTCCTTTCTCCGGAGCCATGCCGGCGTGAGCAGCCCGGCCATGAACGGTTATTTCAAATTTACAGGCAGCAGGGGCCTGGACAATAACGGTATTGATACCGTTGGCGTCGAGGACGTAGCCGTACGGGGAGCGTATCTTGTCATATTCAAGGGCGGTTGCTCCAAGGAGTCCCAGCTCTTCACAGGTGGTAATGAGCAGTTCCAGCGGCGGATGCTCCAGTTCATTTTCCCGGAGAATCTCCAGCAGTTCGATTATCGCTGCCAGACCTGATTTATCATCACCACCGAGGATGGTGTTGCCGAGGGAGGTGAAGCGGTCGTCTTTACGCACCACCTTTACTCCGGCGCAGGGACGGACAGTATCCATGTGCGAGGAAAGGAAAAAACCCTTCTCTTCTGCTTTGGATCCGCGGCCTGGAAAGTGGATGATGAGGTTGCCGCTCTCTGAGCCGGTTGCTGCGGCAGAGTTATCCTCATAGATGGATTCGGCACCGAGTCTGGTGAAGATTTCCTTCAAGCGGGCGGCGATGCGGCCTTCCTCGCGAGAAGGGCTTTCAATCTCACAGAGTTCAATGAAATTACGGGCGAGACGCTCGCTGTTTACAGGAATATTCATGGATCTCAATCTCGTGGTTGTTGGGGGGCAGGGACAAGCAAAGCAACCGCGTGGCAGCTTATGCCCTCGCCTCTGCCGGTGTAGCCCATCTTTTCTTCGGTTGTCGCTTTAATGTTGATGCATTCAGCGGTGTGGATCTGGTCGGCGAAGAAGCGTGTGTCAATCAGCAGGTTCTGCCGCATCTCGACAAGAAAGGGCGAGAGTTTCGGCGCCTGACAGATGACGGTGATATCAATATTGCCGATCAGCAGGGGAGCAAGGCTCTGCATCACCCTCTCAAGCAGAATCAGGGAGTTGATTCCTCTATACTGGTTGTCGCTGTCGGGGAAGGCCCTGCCGATATCACCCTGTGCGCTGGCGCCGAGCAGGGCGTCGCAGACGGCGTGGGTGATCACATCGGCATCGCTGTGGCCGTCGAGGCCGAGAGGCCAGGGGATTTTTACTCCGCCAAGAATGAGGTCACGGCCCCTGGCGAATCGGTGGGCATCAAAGCCGTGGCCGATACGGGGCAGGGTGGTGTTGAAAGATGTGGACGGGCGGAGCTTTATTTCGAGAGGATTGTCCCGCAGCCGCTCTTCTGCTCTTGCGAGGTCTTCCGGAAGGGTTACCTTGAAATTTTTCTCGTCTCCGGGGATGATCTCCACCGGTATCCCGGCCAGCTCAAGGAGTGAGGATTCGTCGGTGATATTCTTCTGGCCAAAGCGCTGAAAGGCACCGATCAAGACCATGGTGGCTGCGCCCTGTGGAGTCTGGGCGCGATAGAGGCCGGTGCGGTCAATGGTGGCGGTGACCATGCCATCAGCCACGCGCTTGATTGTATCAACTACCGGAATTGCCGTGAGTACGGCCTTGCCGAGGCGCAGGGCGTGACAGCAGTCGGCAATGATTCTTTCACTGACCAGCGGCCGTGCCGCATCGTGAACAAGGGTGAAAGGGGCGGAAGTCGCCTTCAGTCCGTTAAAAACGGAATCCTGTCGGCGTGTGCCTCCGACGACAAATTTTAACCGCGAATCTTCCCCGAAATACTTCTCGCAGAGGGTTCGTGTTGTCTCCAGGTGATCAGCCGCCGTAACAATAATTACTTCGAAAATATGCCGACTTGCAAGAAAGGCACGTATGGTGTGGAGAAAAAGCGGACCACCGGCAATCGTGTGGAACTGCTTGGGGACAGCCCCCCCCATGCGTCTTCCCATGCCTGCTGCGGCAATAACGACGGCGATCCTGCCAGCTGAATCGTCGCTGGTGGAAGAAGTTTGAGTCATGGGGGATCCTGAAAAAAAAATGGAGCGGGTTATAAGCCGAATTCTGTACCCCTTGCGGGGCCATGATCATTTAACTTGGACGTCGATTACTCGACGCCTCCAGCGACCTACCCGGAGATTTCGGACGGGCAGCCCTCAAACATCTCCCTATTTGGTCTTGCTCCGGATGGGGTTTACCATGCCGTGCGTGTTACCACGCAGCGCGGTGAGCTCTTACCTCGCCGTTTCACCCTTACCTCCGAAAAAACTGGAGGCGGTCTGTTCTCTGTGGCACTGTCCGCCGATCGCCCGGCGTTCGTGTTACGAACCATCCTGCCCTGTGGAGTTCGGACTTTCCTCCCCGACCGCAAGGGTCGGAGCGATCATGCACCCGCTCCAAAAATCAAACTGTCATGCTGCTGAACAGTAATTCAGTCATACAACTCAGCCACACTAATGCGAACCGTCCCTTTTTTCAACCAGGACAAATCAATCTTCAACAACCGGCTTATAATAAATCATCCGCTGGCAGGTGGGGCAGTCGAAGAGCTGGTCGCCCTTCATCAACATGTTGAAGCGCTGAGGCGGCATCATCATGTAGCAGCCCTGACAGACACCACCGACAACGTTGGTGATGGCAAGGCCATTGCGCCGTGCGCGGAGGGTGGTATATTTTTTCAGTGTCTCGGCATCAAGCAGTGCGGCCTGCGCTGCACGCGCCTTGTCCCTGGTCCTGCGCTTTCTGTTGATGCTTTCAATCTTTGTCCGTACGGTCGCAGTCTCTTCGGTGACCAGTTTTTTCTCACCCTTGAGCAGATTTTTTTCTTCTGCGATATCGTTGGTTATTTTTTCCACTGACTCCATAAGAGAGATAATTTTCTCCTCACTCTCTTTGGCCACTTTCTTCGCGTCTTCAATTTCTTTGAGCAGAGCGGTCTGTTCACGGCCGGTCTGCACCTGCATCATTTTCGCCTGGCGCTCGCGAATATGCGCCATTTTATCGCTCATTTCACCTTCAAGGATACGGCTCTCACGTTTCTGTGCTTCGATTCTCTCTTCCGTAGTGGTGATATGCTCTTCGCGGGTGGCAAGGGCCGCGACGCGCTTTTCGAGGACCACCTGCTGTTCTTTCACGGCTTTGTCAATTTCGTCCAGCTCAAGGTCCATCTTTTGCAGGGTGGTCAGGTTATGCAGTTTTTCTCGAATCAAAGTTTCTCTCCTGTAGCGGGTCTGGTTAGGGCACGTCTGTGCCTGTTTTTTCTTTATAGTTTTTCCATGTATTGCAGAGGATTTTGCTCCGCTGCCGACTCCACCACCTGAAGATTTTCACCGAGGCTGGCGAGCGCCTCGGAAACATGCTTCGCGAGGAGTTTCATGGCCGGTTTCTCGGTGGGATAGTGCCCGCCGTCAATGATGCAGAACCGGTTTGCTGCCGCCCACAGGGCGGTGTCGTGTTTTATCTCGGCGCTGAGGTAGAGATCTGCGCCCGTGTCTTTTGCCTCGCGGGCAAAGCCGGATCCGCTGCCCCCGCAGATCGCCACGCGCTGCACCTGTTCCGGAAGTTCGCCTGCCACCAGTACGCCGGGAAGGTTGATAACCTCAAGCAGACGGCTGAGGAAGGCATGGCCGGTAATCGGGGAGGCAAAATTTCCGACGGTGCCGGTGCCCGTGTCAGCGGATTCTCCTGGCAGCAATGGTTGCCGGTGAACAAGGCCGAGACATTCACCGAGCCAGTCACTGACACCGTCGGCAGCGTTATCAAAACTGGTGTGGCTGGAGATGACGACGATGTCGCCGCGTAGAATCTCCTGCAGCATCCGGCCCTCGGCGCTGTCAGTAAGAAGCTGCTTCAGCGGATGGAATATCAGCGGATGGTGGGAGAGAATAACGTTACAGCCGCGTTCCACAGCTTCTTTAAGCACCGGAGGCGAGACATCAAGTGCGGTCAGCACCCCGCGAACTTCGCAGGTGGAGCTGCCCGTCATCATGCCGACGTTGTCCCAGCTTTCTGCGAGGCGGAACGGGGTAATTTTATCAATTATTTCAAGAAGTTTTCCGGCGGTAAGGCTCATGGCTGATGTTCTGCTGTAGTGTCCGTGGACAGACTGCAAATAAAATGAAAAAAGGTACACTCCAGTTGGAATGTACCTTTCACCTTGTTGGCCTCTGCGTCCCTGCTGTTTCCGCCTTGATCCCGTGGGTTTTGTTTGCCTGGGAGGCGGAGGACAATGCTGTTTGTCCCGCCTTAACTGACGGCGGTATGGTCAAACGAAGAGGCTTCATGCACTCATGCCTGCTGAAAAAAGTGGTGGGCGCAGCAGGGGTCGAACCTGCGACCGATCGGTTATGAGCCGATGGCTCTACCAACTGAGCTATGCGCCCGTATCATAAAATGATAAACTTACCAATAAAATGCAGTGGGGAAAAAAAGTCAACCGAAATCTAAATATCTGACGAAAAATCAAACGACAGTGGCAGGCGGCTTTCCCTTTGACATCAGCTGCCACAGAGACTGTCTTCTCAAAAACCCGTGGACAACAAAAAAATATTGAAGAACGCAAAGGAACACGAAGGAAGGTAAAAGCATTTGAGAATAAAGATTTTTTAAATTAAACAGGGAAGGATGGAGAAGGGAGTTACATTTTCTCACCTCCAATGAGGATCTTCCATTCTGAATACCGGGTACCTGCAGCCCTGGGGACTGCTCTTATGTACAACAATATAATTCTTTTCATCGTCGCTATTTTTCTTTTCAATGCGAGGGGAGCCAGCGACCAGCCCCTGCTGCCGTTTTTCCTCGCTCTGCCCTTGCTCGTGGCGATTTTTTACTGCTGGAAACGCGCTGCCAGGGCAATCTTTGCCTGGCGGATGCGGTGTGGCGACAACCCCTGCCGCACAGAAACGGTACTCTCCTGGGTGGCACTGGGTGTTTTCGAGTTGATTCTCTTCCTGTGTGAACCCGGCTGGTATCTCGCCCGGCTGCCGCTGGCTCAAACGTTTACCGCAGTGCAGGGTGCTGGCGGGCTGGCGCTCTTTCTCGGTTTGCTGTCGGTGGTCTGGGTCGCTGGCCGACTGGCGATGTCACAGGTTACCGGGATACACTTCACCGTGAGACAGACGATGGTCTCCAACCTGAGGAACACCCTGCCGATATTGCTCCCCTGGCTGCTGATCTCGCTGCTCTATGATCTGGTTGGGCTGTTCCCGCAGTCTCCCCTGCGAACCTTTCTCGACGGCATCGGCGGTTTTATCCTCCTCGCCTTCATGGTGCTGTTACTGCTGCCGACACTTCTCCGCCGCATCTGGGGCTGTACGCCAATGCCTCCGGGGGAGATCCGTGACCAGCTGGAGGCCTTCTGTCGCAGTCAGCACTTCACCGCCAATCTTTTTCTCTGGCCGCTGCATGAGGGCAGGGCGATCACTGCGGCGGTAGTAGGAATCCTGCCTGGATTCCGCGCGGTGCTCCTTACCCCCGCCCTCCTCAATCTGCTCACCGTAGAAGAGCGGGAAGCGGTACTCGCCCATGAGATCGGTCACGTAAAGAAAGGGCATCTCATCCTTTACCTGCTGATTATCGTCGGATTTTCCGGGATAATTGATGTGTTGCTTGATCCGCTCTCGAGCATGCTTCTGTCGTGGAGTTTTCCCCGGTCAATTTTTCTCGCCCTGGGTTTTTCCCCGGCCAGTTCTGCCACCATTGTTACCTCAATTCCGGCACTTCTCGCCCTGGTACTCTTCTTCCGCTTCATCTTCGGCTGGTTTATCCGCAACTTCGAGCGCCAGGCTGACCTCTACAGCTGCAAAGCAATGGGTACAGCCGCACCGCTCATCTCCACCTTTGAGAAGATTGCCCGGATCACCGGCACCCGCGAGGAGAAGAACTGGCACCACTACGGTCTTGCCGAACGCATTGATTTCCTCCATCGGGTAGATGCTGATCCGCAGCTGCAACAGGCACACAGCCGCCTGATTTATAGCACTATTGCTTTCTGGTTTCTCATCGTGGCCGTGAGTGTGGGCGGCAATATCTTCTCTCCGCAGCAGGATCTCTCCGTCGCGGGAGGGGGTAATATGCCCAGATTTACTCTGGAAGATCAGGCTCTTGTCGAACACCAGAAGCGTTCTCTTGTCAGAGCGGCCGCCTGGTATCGGCAGCTCGGTGATGTGCTGGTGGAACGGCAGCGGGAGGCTGAGGGTATTGTCTCCTATGAACAGTCACTGTTGCTTGATCCCACCAATCCCGTGACCGTCAATAACCTCGCCTGGATGCTGGTCGCCAGCCACGACCTCGCCCTGCGCGATCCTCAAAGGGCGCTCCTTCTTGCTTTACAGGCGGTGGAGATGCAGCCGACAGGTTTTTTTTACGATACTCTTGCTTCGGTCTACTGGGCCAACGGCAAGACTGATCTGGCTCTTGAGGCGGAGCGGAAGGCGATGCGGATTGACCCCGGGCGCACCCCGTACTATCAAAAACAGAGTGAAAAATTCAGTGTACAAACTTATGAGGAAGCGGTACAACATACGGGCGAATTATCCAGAGAATTAAAGGGAAAGAAGACAAAACGGTAAAGAGAAACGTGTAAAAAGAGAAGAATATCGGTGGAAGAAAATGAGATTTCTGCAGAGTGGAAAAATTGTGCAGCTGTTGGAGCAAATGCAGGTGCTGACGGCGAGTCAGAGGGAATTTATCGAAGTTGAGGCACCGAAACAGCGTCAGAAACTTACACGGCAGGCGGTAAAGAATGGGCAGCGTGACAAGAACTACCCCGATATGGTCGATATTATTGCCTCGCTTAATCTCACGGTGTCCGGTGGCAGGCGGAAGATTGACGAAGAGCTGATCATGCGGGCTGTCGCCAAATCCCGGAAACTTCCCTTCTGCAAACTTGATCCGCTGGAACTCGACATGAGTGTCGCGACCAGTACCATCCCGCGCAACTTCGCCATCAACCACACTATCCTGCCCCTCCGCATTGAAAATGGTTTGCTGGAGATGGCGATTTACAACCCTGATTCACAGTCGGTGCTGGCGGATATTGAGCAGACCAGTCAGCTGAAGACCACTCCGGTGATCGCCACCCGCAGTGATATTCTGCGCATCATTAAGGAATTTTTTGGTTTCCAGAAGTCGATCTCTGCCGCTGAGGATCAGTTCTCCTCCGTTGGCTCAAGTGCGTCGCTGGATATTGGCAACCTTGAACGCTACGTCAAGATCTCAAACGCGGACGAGCTCACCTCCTCCGATCAGCACATTAAGAAGGCGGTGAATCACCTCTTTCATTATGCGCTGGAACAGCGGGCGAGTGATATCCATATTGAGCCAAAGCGGGACGTCTGCCTTGTACGCTTTCGCATTGACGGCCTGCTGCACACCATTTACACTCTGCCCAAGGCGGTGCATGCGGCGGTAGTGGCGCGTATTAAATTCCTTGCCAGTCTCGATCTCGCCGAGAAGCGTCGCCCGCAGGACGGTCGCATCAAGGTTGGTATGGACGGCAGGGATGTGGAGATTCGTGTCTCTACCGTACCGGTCTCCTTCGGGGAGAAGGCAGTCTTGCGGGTGCTCGATTCGACGACAGTTTTTCAGAATCTCGATGGCCTCGGTTTCAGCGAGCGGGATTTCAGCGTCTATAAAGGCTTCATGAACGCATCCCACGGCATCGTGCTGGTGACGGGACCTACGGGCAGCGGAAAATCAACCACCCTCTATTCCACCCTTAAAGAAGTTGCCACGCCGGAGAAGAATATCATCACCATTGAAGATCCGGTGGAGATGGTGTACGAGGAGTTTAATCAGATTGCCGTGCAGCCGGCCATTGATGTGACGTTTTCCACCATCCTGCGGAATATCCTGAGACAGGATCCGGATATTATCATGGTTGGTGAAATTCGTGATAAGGAGACTGCGGTCCATGCGATACAGGCAGCGATGACCGGTCACCTTGTTTTTTCCACTCTGCATACCAACGATGCTGTCTCTTCTGTGGTACGCCTCCTTGACCTCGGGCTTCCACCGTTTATGATATCTACTTCACTGACAGGCTGTATGGCGCAGCGACTGGTGAAAACTGTCTGCCCGCACTGCACCGAAAAATACACCATGCAGAGCGATGAACTGGCGCGGGCTGGTTTTCCTGTAGAACCGGGGCAACAGCTGGAGCTGACCCGGGGTAAAGGATGCAGTGAGTGTCGCAATACCGGATATCGTGGACGCTGCGGTGTCTTTGAGGTATTGCCATTCTCCAGTCATTTGAAGAAGATGATCTCTGGCGGGGCCGATTCCAGGGAGATGAAACAGGTTGCCATCCGTGAAGGGATGACTACCCTGCGAGAGGACGCCTGGGACAAGGTCAAACACGGTGTCACCACCTGGCAGGAGGCCCTGCGGGTAACCTTAGAGTAAAACCCAAAACCCGGCCTGTGCCGGCAGAGCCCGTGTGGAAAGAGTCCACGGGGGAGGAGATGTTATGGGAATTAAAGTAGTTGCACAGAACAAGAAAGCCTGGCATGAGTACCAGATTGACACAAAGATTGAGGCGGGAATGGTGCTCTCCGGGCCAGAGGTAAAATCTCTGCGTGCTGGCAGAGCCAACCTGAAGGATGGCTATTGTAACATCGATGCCCGCGGTGAGATGATGATGTATAACGTCCACATTTCTCAATATGATTTCGCCACCCACAACCCCAATGAACCGCTGAGAGTGCGCAAATTGCTGTTGAAACGTCGCGAAATTAATAAATTAATCGGAAAATTACGGGAGAAGGGCCTTGCGCTTATTCCATTGAAGATATATTTTATTGAGAGTGGTAAAGCCAAAGTTGAACTGGGCCTTGCCCGAGGGAAGAAGCTTTACGACAAACGAGCTTCGCTGAAGGAAAAACAAAGCACTCGTGATATGCAGCGCGAAATGCGTCAGAAATATTAAAGATCGGGTATCGGGAATCGATATGTGATCTTCACTTGAGTCAAACAAAATAATCAAGGGGGCGAAACGGATTCGACGGGGATGTGTAAGCTCATCGTTGCATGCCGAGATTCTATCTTCTCGTTAAATGGTAGAACTTTAATATAATCGCAGACGATTATAACTACGCTGTAGCTGCTTAAGAAGCAGTCATATAGCCGCTCCACCAGACTTTGTCCGTAAGTCTGGAACCGGGGCGTCGACTCAACGGGCTGGCTGTTTGACGGTTGTCTGTCTTTCAAACGGCGAGATTTTACAGGCTGGCTCCAGGAAATCTATGTTCCGACTGAGTTCCTGGAGTGAGATTAAAATTTGGAACTAAGCATGTAGATACGGGAGGGGAGCATTTTCGGACGGGGGTTCGACTCCCCCCGCCTCCACCATTTAAAAAAGACAACACGCCTTTCTGGAGTAACTCTCCGGGAAGGCGAGTTTTCTTTTTATCTACAGGGTATTCTGTATATCTTTAACCCTGTTTATAATCTAATATACAGTAAAACTTAAATATTCGGATGTAGACGTTTCAGTTTAATTCGTGCGTCTTTGGCCATAAAACGCCATTTCACTGGAATTTGGCGGTTATCTCGAATTGCTCCATGCTCTGCAGGGCTTGGTTCGTGAACCTCACCGATGAGCTGGATGCTTGATTCGTCCATGCAAATCACTGGATACTCAGTGTCATATAAACGTGCGTACACCTCAAGCACATCTTCCATTGTCGCCACAAAGCTTGCATTTTTATCTGGTGGAATCTTTCGTATTTACTCAGGTGAGGCTTACGTTCGTTTTTTTTAAAGTATTACAAACTGTCATAAGAGAAACACTGGAAACCATTTTGAGTTCCACCATTTTCTCAGCCAAAAGCCGTACCGTCCATCTTTCGTGACCTTCAGGGGCTGGAGAACACGCCAATGCTAACAAGTGAACTTCAAACTCTCGACCAAATTGAATCTTCCGCGGTGGCTTGACACGTTTTTTGCGAGTAATGGCTGCTGTGAAGCCTTCCTCAACAAAACGTTTTTTCAGGTGCTCAAGGCTTCGAGTAGTTACTCCCAGGGATTCTGCCACCTTGACGACGGTCCACCTGGGGCCCGGCTCCCCGACATCGAGTAACAGCAATGCCCTGGCATAGAGTACTGTGCGGGCTGCTCTTTTTCCCTTTGATGAAATAGTCTCAAGTTTGCTTCGTTCTTCATCGGTGAGTGTCACTCTGTAGCGAGGTGCCATGTTTTCTCCTTTGTTGGGGGAAAGATATAGCAGACTTCGTTGCAAATGCGAGGAATTAAGTTATACAGCGCACCAGGAGCCTGGCGGACTTAAAACCAGGTTTCGAAAACTTAATTTACAAAAAAATAGGATTAACTCACTGTTTTAACGTTAAAATAGTTGATTTTTTCTTGTAATAATAGTATTATTTTTCACCATTCTCCTAAAATTATTTCAATTTATTCTTTTTTTTGATTAACTGCCGGGATGACTACTAAACCAAAAGTTTTAACCGAAAGAATTGATGATTTTGTCCTGCTGACTGGCCTCCACGCAGAAAATCCCAGGAAGGAAACGGCTTCTCCAACAGCGGAAAGAATCCTGAAGGCCTGTTCCCATATCACTCTGACGATCATCGAGTTAGCCGGGCAAGTTTTTCACCATGTCACGCCACTTTCATCGTTACAAGTAAGGATGTTGGAATTCCCTGGTCTGGGACCAGAAATTTATTTCGGTCTGGAGAGTAATTCCGAATAGTTTTTCAGTTTACGCAAATGGTGAGTGATCATGATACCATAGCCACATTCCGCAAACGCTTTCTCAACCAACTTCAACCTCTTTTTGTTCAGATTTTGGCACTTGCCCGTGAAATGGAAATCATAAAACGTGGTAAGGTTAGTCTTGATGGAACCAAAGTTAAAGCCAACGCCTCCAAAAATCATGCTTTGAGCTGGGGGGCATGCCTGTAAGCTTGAAAAAAATTGCAAGCTGAAGTTCAGGATCTTATGCGGCTTGCCGAAAAATCTGATTCAGAAAAGACTCCTGATGAAATGGATATCCCTGAAGAATTATCTCGGCGTCAAGATCGTCTTATTGCTATTGCTATTGCCAAAGCCAAAGAAAAGATTGAGCAACGTGCGGGTGAACGATATGTCTCCAACAGGAATATGAAGGAAAAGTAGCCACACGTAAAGAAAAAGCAAAGAAGACTGGTAAAAAAACACGCGGACCTGAACCCAGGTCACCTGAATCTGGTCCCCGAAAGAAAGACCAGGTCAATTTAACTGACGAGGATTCTCGAATCATGCTCACGTCTGGTAAAGGGTTTGAGCAGGCGTGCAATGCCCAGGGCGGTGTTAACGCTTTGTCAGAAGATGCAGATTCAGTCTGTAAAATGTGATATAAAATGAGAACTGATGAAGGGAGCAATCTTTATACAAAAAGAAAGAGGGCAATGGAACCAGTATTCGGTATTATCAAACATGTAATGGGCTTCCGGCAATTTTTTCTTCGTGGTGTCGAATCCGTTATCGGCGAATAGACGCTTGTTTCCATGGCTTGGAACTTAAAGCGAATGTTTGTCTTAAAAAGGTAACTCTTTTAAAAGATCGGCACAAATAAGCGGTTTTAGTTCTTGTCGGTCCAAAACATACCCAATACGGATACAATTTCTACTTGTTGTAATTTAAAAAAACTGTCTGTTTTTTTTTAATCCCATAGGATATCTAATTCCGGCAGACTCTTGACCACTCCACCGATTAGAATCAAGAGGTTAACCGTTTCTTTATGTTCCAAGGGATCTTTCCACAAAGATTGCATGGGGCCAAGTGGGGTAATGAGGTAGGATTTAATGAAAACTAAAAACAAGGACTCTGGATCGCAAGCTCAAGAAAGAACACTGATACATATTCCGATCATCCATACCCAGGAAGATATGGGATCTTTCAGTGAACTGATTCGGGAGGCGAGTCTTAAAGAGCATGGAGAAAAATCCTGGAATCAGAAAGTGTGGTTAATAAATGAAATTTGGGGGGAGATTGACCGGATAGTCACGAGTTTGGATCTAAAGGACAAAAAGGTTCGTCTTTACCAGGATGGTTTGCCGGTTTGTGGTCGAGAGCTTGAAATTGTAACGGACGTGGCCAGGACAGGAAGTTTGAATCACCAACTTCTCCTTCGTTTAATAAAAAGTGGCGCAACTCTCATGGGAACGGAATCAGCAGACTTATTGCTGGAAGAATACAACCTGGTTAAAAATACCCTGGTTCCTGGTAATGTTGAGGAAGCTGCTACTCCAGAGGTTTCTCGAGAGAAAGTAATTAAGACCCTGTTGAAGAAACGTGATCAATATATCGCCGGGCAAATTAATACTACCCTCGCAGGCGGAGAAACAGGAATTTTATTTTTGGGTATGCTACACTCAATAGAGAATCTACTTAACAAAGATATTCGAGTGAAGTATCCATTTATTCAACCTCGTGGCGATATTACGGTGTTAAAATGAAACCTAAAATATTCAAGGCGCTGATCGTTGATGACGAGGAAGGAATGCGTGGCGTCCTTACTCGTTTGATGACTAAGATAAATTTTGAAGTGGTAACAGCCTCAGGTGGGGAGACAGCCTTACAGTTAATTCTGTCTGAATTGCCTGATGTCATGCTGCTGGATTTTCGGATGTCGGGGATGGATGGCAAGGAGGTTCTGCAGGCAGTGAAGTATATTGACCCGGATTTACCAATCATCATGATAACCGGCTATGCAGATATTTCAACTGCGGTGGAGATGGTGAAGGCTGGAGTTTACGATTATCTGGCCAAGCCTTTTGATAATAATGATGTAATCCGAATCGTGCAACGCGCAGTTTCTGAACGTAATCTCAAGAAAAAATTCAGGAATCTCTCCTGCCAGTTCGGTGAGTCTTTTTGCTTGAGAGAAATGATGGGATCAAGCGAGGCTGTACAAGAGCTTGTTGTCAAAGTGAACAAGGTCGCTAATTCAAATTTTTCTACAATAATTATTGGGGAAACTGGTAGTGGCAAGGAACTTGTTTCTCATGCAATTCACCATGCCAGTCATCTGTCAGCGGGCCCCTTTTATGCAATCGATTGTGGGGCCATAGTTCCGACGCTTTTGGAGAGCGAACTTTTTGGCCACGAAAAAGGGGCTTTTACTGGCGCCGTGGACGAGAAACCTGGGAAGCTCGAGGAGGCAAAAGGTGGAACCATTTTGCTCGATGAGATTACCAATATGCCATTAGATGCGCAGGCGAAACTCCTGAGAGTGCTCCAGGAAAAGGAAATGTACAGGGTCGGCGGTACTGAACCCATTAAATTAGATGTCCGTATTCTTGCCGCCAGCAACCAGGATCTGACGGTCGCTATCGCCGATGGGACGTTCCGTAGTGATCTTTATTACAGATTAAACGAATTTGTCATTCGAATTCCGCCACTTCGCGAACGAAAGGAAGACATTCCCTGCCTCGTTGATAGATTTATGAAGAGTGCCTTCGTTGAATTAAACAAAGAAATAACTGGAATTACCTCTTCAGCCATGGAGGTTCTCCTCGCTTATGATTGGCCCGGGAATGTTCGTCAGCTGCGTTCAACTATACGCCGGGCAGTGCTCCTTGCCGACAAAAGGATTACAGAGAAGGAGTTGCCCCAGTTAGATACACAGTCCACCAAAAAGAGCATTAATTTGATACCTGATGAAGAATTTATATGGGACGATAATTATTCATTTAAAACAATTATGCGACAACACACCCAGGTAATAGAACGAAAAATCATTTCCCAGGTATTAATCCTTGCAAAGGGTAACAAGGCTAAAGCTGCCCGTATGTTGAAGATAGATTATAAGACGATTCATTCTAAACTGAAATTATTAGGCATCTCAAACGTCGGAGAGGAAAAATGGTAAAAGATGACAAAGAAAAAAAAGGTCGCAGTGGTGGCTTTGAAGGAGTACTTGGGGGAATTACCGATATCCTGGAAAAACTCGGAGACTTGGCCGAGAAAGGTGAACAACTCTCCAGATCCGGTACATTTCAAGGCAAAGATAAGGATTTGAAGGGGGTGTATGGCTTCTCCATTAAAACCGGTCTCGGAGGGAAAGACAAAGACAATGAGATTAAGGTGGAACCCTTTGGAAATATCCGGAGAGATGAAAAAACCGGAGATTCGGTGGTCCATGAGATTCAAGAACCGCTGGTCGATATATTTGAAGAGAAGGATCATACATTAGTTGTCGCTGAGATGCCCGGAATAGGCGTAAAGGATGTCCAAATCGATATCAAGGATGATTTGTTGACCATTTATGCTGAAAAGGGAGAAAAAAAATATAGCAAGGAAATATTATTGCCCAGGATGTATCAAAAGGAAAAAATGCAGGTCAGTTGCAACAACGGTATCTTGGAGATTAAGTGTATTCCATAATTGCTGATTTCGTAAAAAGGCAGATTTACTGCGTTGGAGTAATTATTCTGCCCGCCCAGCATACAAAAGTATCGAAATATTCGCTTATTTGCTGAATAGTTACCAAATTTTAAAGGTAAAGTTGGGGGAAATGGTGAAAAATAGTGAGCAGTTGAAACTTAAAGTAACTGAAGCTTTGAGTAAAGATATGGGGCGTTCGTTGGCCCGAATGGGCCCAGAAGATCTTGAAAGGTTGAATATTCTGGTCGGCGATTTTATTGAGATAACAGGCAAGAAAAAGAGTGTCTGCAAAGCTATGCCCGCATACAGGGAACTTCGGGGACAATCTCGGATTCAATTGGATGGAATAACCCGCGAGAATGCCGGGGCTGGTATTGACGAATTTGTTCTGGCACGCAAGATCTCCTGCCAGCCAGCAGACCAGGTAACCCTCACTCCGGTAAACATCGCCCCGGCAGAACGTGACATGAAATACATTGGCAGCCTGCTTGACGGACTGCCCGTACAAATAGGCGACCGCATCCGGGCTACCTTGTTCGGCAGCCGTTCCGCTGACTTCATGGTGAACAATACGACACCGAAAGGGCCTGTATTTATCAATCCGACCACCGAACTGATAATCAGTAAGGTCAGGGCACAAGAGACGGTAACACGAGGCGCCATATCATACGAAGACATTGGCGGACTCAAACACCAGATGCAGCGAATCAGGGAGATGATAGAAATGCCTCTCCGTTACCCCGAGGTTTTTGAACGCCTCGGGATTGATCCCCCTAAAGGTGTTCTTCTCCACGGGCCTCCGGGCTGCGGCAAAACACTCATCGCTCGGGCAATTGCCCAGGAGACGGAAGCAAACTTCTTTTCGGTCAGCGGTCCCGAGATTATCCATAAATTTTATGGGGAAAGCGAGGCCCATTTACGCAAGATATTTGACGAGGCAGGAAAGAAGGGGCCAAGTATCGTTTTCTTAGACGAAATTGATGCCATCGCGCCAAAACGTGAAAAAGTGGTTGGAGATGTTGAAAAACGGGTGGTGGCACAGCTTTTAGCCCTTATGGACGGTCTGAATAAACGGCAGAATATCATTGTTATTGCCGCCACCAATATTCCGAACGCACTCGACCCGGCCCTGCGTCGGCCCGGCCGCTTTGACAGGGAGATAGCTATTCCTATTCCCGATCGTAACGGGAGACTGGAAATTCTTGATATTTACAGTCGCGGCATGCCCCTCGGAAAAGATGTTGATATGAACTATAACGCCGAGATTACCCATGGCTATGTCGGAGCTGATCTTGAGGCGTTTTGCCGGGAAGCGGCCATGAGTTGTTTGCGGCGAATTATGCCAGATATAGATTTTGCCCAGACCAGTATTCCGTATGATCAGCTCGCAAAGTTGGAAGTACATCGTGACGACTTTGCGGTTGCCTTGCGCGAGGTTGAACCATCGGCTATCCGGGAGGTGTTTGTTGAGGTACCAGATGTCAAATGGGATGATGTCGGCGGTCACAATATCATTAAGGAACGTTTAAGGGAAGCGGTGGAATGGCCACTGAAATACCCGCACCTTTTTGAAGAGGCCGGTTGCCGACCGCCAAAGGGTCTTCTCATAGCAGGAGAGCCCGGATGTGGCAAAACAATGTTGGCAAAAGCAATAGCCAATGAAAGCAAAGTTAATTTTATTTCAGTCAAAGGACCCGCCCTTCTCTCAAAATTTGTTGGAGAATCAGAGCAGGGGGTGCGAGAAATTTTTCATAAGGCCAAGCAGGCTGCTCCCTGCATTGTCTTCTTTGATGAAATTGATGCCTTAGTTCCTATACGGGGCGGTGGTTCCATGGATTCAGGAGTTGCTGAACGGGTTCTCAGTCAGTTTTTGACAGAGCTCGACGGCATAGAAGAATTGAAAGGTGTCCTGGTGCTTGGTACGACCAACAGAATAGATATGCTTGATCCGGCTATTCTTCGGCCAGGCCGGTTTGATGAAATTATCAAAATTCCAATGGCAGATGAAAAAGATCGTCGGGAAATATTTGGTGTGCACCTGCGCGACAAACCGCTTGCCCCTGGAATTGACAACAATGACCTTGCTGCCCAAACTGAAGGATTGAGTGGTGCAGAGATAGCTTCTGTTTGTAACACTGCGGCTATTATAGCTGTTCGGCGCGTAGTGAATAGCGGAAGCTGGCAAGAAGAACTCTCCTCTGCCAGGGTAGAGGTCCGCATAACGGTCGAAGATATGAATAACGCCCTGGAAGAAGTGCGGCAAAGATTGGGATGAAGATACATGGGGCACATGTCTGACGTGGAGAATACTGTGGTTGAAGAGCAAGGGAAAGATGAGAAGATGAACAATTCCGATGAGGCTGTATATCTTTATTGTTTGGGGTACACTGATTCTCTACCGACGCTGGAAGGAACCGGGGTGGATGGAAATTATTGTCTTAAGCTGCAGAGACTGGGAGATATCGTGGCTGTCTGGAGCAAGGTTTCTCTTGCAGAATTTTGTGGTGAAGGTGCTGAGATAAGATTAAAAGATATTTCCTGGGTGGGTCCTCGAATACACCAGCACGAAGCTGTCGTGGAGCAGGTTATGTCTCATTCGCCGGTGTTACCAACGAGATTCGGCACTATTTTCTTGTCGCTTGCCAGCCTGAAACAGTTCCTGAAGAATAATCATGACAAAGTTTCGCAGTTTCTCGATCAAGTGGTGGAGCGAGAGGAATGGTCTGTTAAAGGTTTTCTCGATCGAAAAAAAGCAAAGGAGGAACGTATTACATTGGAACTTTCCAGACAAAATGAGACTCTTTCCCTGTTGTCTCCAGGCAAACGCTATTTTCAGGAACAGCGAATCAGGAGTAATGTGGACAAGGAGTTTACCCTTTGGCTGGAAGGACTATGTAATACTATAGCCGGTGACTTGAACAGTTATGCGGCCAATTTTTCAGAGCGACAGATACTTTCCAGCGAGGCAACGGGAATGGATATGGATATGATTCTGAACTGGGCTTTACTGGTTCCTTGTGAGGATGTGGCAGCATTTCGTAACCTCGTCGAGAAAGCCAATGAAAAACATGATTGCCACGGGTTGAAATTTGTTTTGTCCGGGCCATGGCCCGCATATAGCTTCTGCCCAACCCTTGAGACGTAATAAATACAGGTATCTTTAAACGCGTGTAAAGTCTTACGAAAAGATGATTAAATTATTGATAATGGGGATGTGACAATTGGCGATACTACTTTGCAGTATAGTGGATGGCAGTGTAGGCGAAGTGAAAGAGGGCACCGTAGCTATAGCAGTAAAGGACATTACTGCGATCGGTTATTACATAGAAAATCGTGTAAGCCTGGAAAGCCCTGATGAGTTAAACAAAACAATTGAAAGGTATAAACATATCAATTCAAGTTATTTTTCTGATTACACTATGGTTCCATTAAGGTTTGGAAATATCGTCGAAACTGAAGATGAAATAAAAATTTTCTTAACCAATACCTATATCCAACTCAAAGCCTTAATCGAAAAGGTTAAAGGAAAAGTTGAATTTTTAGTCCAGATAAAAATCGATCTCAATGCGGCAAGAGAGAAAGTTGCTCAACTTGTAGATATAACTGATGTTATGGCTGTAGGTAAGGCGTTCTTTGAGTTGGCGGAGACACACAAAGTTGAAGTTAGTGGGGCTCTAAAAAGCGGGTTGTCTCCTCTTGTTGTAGATTATGTAGAAACGAATAAAATCAATGAAACACAGATAATAAACAATAGTTATCTTATTGAAAGAGAGAAGGAAGACGCCTTTGACGAGGCTATCAATACAATTGCCGAAAAAAGTGATGATGTTCTTGCCTTTCATTACATAGGCCCTTTACCTCCTTACAACTTTGTACCTTTAGAATTCAGTAAGGGTGGTTTTGAGCTCATTAATAATGCGAGGCTTTTGCTGATGCTCAAGGAAACATGCACTCTTAATGATGTGAAAATAAATTACAAGAAACTTTCTCGAGAGTATCACCCTGATGTGAATTCTGGTGGGGAAGAAAAATTCAAGGAGATAAACGAAGCCTATCAGATAGTAACGGCTTATTGTACTCTTAAAAATACAGGCGAATGCTCTTTTACAAGAGATGCGATAGAAAGCAGTTTTGCCATTTTGTAGATACTTAGGTTCACAACGGAACTCTTGAATGAAATTTTTATTGTATTGTATTGTATCTTGTTCTGACCAGCAATCAGTTGAAAACTTTGTGGGAGTTGATGGTCGGCCTGTCTCTTTGATCGTGAGAAACAAAATTGGTGCCGCAGTTTCCACGATTGAATATGTTGCTGAGCGCATTCCTGCCATCTCACAAATCCTGGCGTACGAGAAGGTTAATGAGACATTTCATCATGACCACTCAATTATACCAATGCGCTATGGTTGTCTGTTTGATAACGAGCAGCAAATTGCCAGACTGTTGGAAGAACGTGGCAATGAATACCGGTTACTTCTAGAAGAGATAGGGGATAATGTGGAGATGGGGATCAGAGTGTTGATTTCCGGTAGTGCACGTAATGAGAATTCCAGAACACCAGATTTGCAAGCCGCAAACTGTAAGCCCAAAGGCCCTTCCAGCGGACGTGATTTCCTGGCTGCACTCAAGGTAAAGCATGCTTCGGGAGAACGAGTAACTCAAGAATTGGCACAGCTGGTCAAGCAATGTCAGGTTACCTTTTCAGGTCTTTTTGTGAAATTTAAAGAGGAATATCCTCATCGTCCTGCCAGGCAACAATCAGAATTTCAGGATATTTATTCTCTCTATTTTCTCGTCCCTCGAGACGCTGTTGCGTCCTTTCGCATAGCTTTTAAAGGTCTTTGCTCCGGGCAGGTACATAAATTTCTCTTAAGCGGTCCATGGCCGCCTTATAATTTTGTGTTACCATAGCAGCTGAGTTGAGCCATCAGATACTGCTAACTTACCAATGTATCGATAATTATAAATTCAAAAGAGTATCGCTTCACCAGCCAGGGACTATAGCTGTGATTAAGCTGTAGAAAAGAGATAACAGCTGTCTTTTCGTATTTTTTAAAATAATTGTATTGTCGAATTCCAGGAGTAACATCATGCAGAACTATAACGATCTTGATTTCATGTTGCTGGATGTCATTCCCTCCTCTGTTTTATTTCTCGATAAGAATTTACGTATCCTTTCTGCCAATCGAAATTATCTGAAAAAAAATCGACTCAAAAGATCAGACACTGTCGGTCGAAGCCTGCCTGATGTGTTCCCTCAAATCATCTTGGAACACCTGGATATTATCGAACAAATACGCCAGGTTTTCAGGAGTAATAAACCCACGAAGGGACACCGCATGACGTATCGGGCGCCCGGGGTTCCCCTGACAAATTATTATTATCGAATCTCACCGTATTCTCACAACGGGATTGTTGACGGTGTAATTTTTCTCATGGACGATATTACGGAACAGGTACGACTGAATGAGGAGTTCAATCGTGTTGAACGACATCTGGCAAGTGTAGTTAATTATGCCAGCGACATGGTGTTATCTCTAGATATCCAGAGTCATATTTTAACCTGGAATCGATCTGCCACACGAATTATCGGTTATTCATACTCTGAGGCAATCAATAAGAATTTTCTCGACTTTTTTTCCCAGGAGTCTATCCTGGATATTCAGAAAGTTCTTGCTGACCAGTTGGCTGGTAGAAGTTCACAAAGAATTGGTGAATGGGATATTATAACAAAACAGGGTGTAACTATCAGGGCCTCCTGGGTTTGCTCGCCGATGTTTGATAACCAAAAAAATGTCATTGGAATCGTAGCGATAGGCAGAGATCTCAGTGAATACCAAAAATTGCAGATGGATCTTGTCCGTTCTCAGAAATTTGCAGCCCTGGGTGTAATGGCAGGAGGCATTGCCCATGAGATCAGAAATCCCCTGGCTATCAGCTCGTCATCGGCCCAGTTCCTGATGGAAAGTGATATCACGGAAGAATTCCGTAAGGAATGCGCTGAAAAGATATATTCAGGTATTCAAAGGGCCTCGGGCATTATTGAGAACCTCTTGAAATATGCCCGCCCATCAATGAATGTTGATATGGAACCGATGGTTCTCTCAATTCTCCTGCAAGATACATTGTTATTGATTCGCAATCAGGCCAAAATCCAAAAAATTAACATTATTTCAGAAATTCAGGATTCGTCCATTAGGTTTAAAGGGATAAGAAATCTTATCCAACAGGTATTCATGAATCTTTTTCTGAATGCTATAGAAGCAATGCCGAAGGGAGGAACGTTAACTATTTCCATGAAACAAACACCAACAACCGTCTCCGTTTATATAACCGATACAGGGGTAGGTATTGCTGAAGATGAAATCGGTAAAATATTTGATCCATTTTACACGACTATGTCCACCAGAATGAGTACAGGATTGGGCCTTGCCCTCTCGTATTCCATTGTAAAACAGCACTTCGGTGTCATTGAAGTGAGAAGTGAGAAAGGCAACGGTAGTACCTTTATTGTAAGGTTACCCACTAAGGATGGGAGAAGCATATACCAGGAGAATACATGAAAGACGATGAAAAACGATTTCTCATTATCGATGATGAGCCTGATATGTGTTGGGCCTTGGAACAAATACTGAAACATAATGACATTGTTTCTTCGACAGCATCCAACGCTGGTGAAGCGCTTGCCCTGCTGGAAACAAATCGTTTCCGATTCCAGATGGCTTTTGTTGATGCCAAATTGCCTGACATTGAAGGCCTTGAGCTGGCAAGGTTGATCCGAAAAAATAATCCATATATAGCTATTGTGATGATCTCCGGTTTTTTTTATAAGGATGGAGATGAGGTAAAAGAGGCCTTGAAAGATGGTACGATCTCAGCCTTTATCGCCAAGCCCTTCAATAATAACGAAATTATAAAGCTCCTCTCCTGCTGCTGAAATATGACCTGTTTCACCTAACTATGGAAAATTTTCCATAGAAAATTTTCCATAGTTTCTTGTTTGTTTAATCAATCCAGGACACCTGAATTGCCAAAAGTACTGATATGACTCAGATAATTAGTATTTTTGTCGTTTGGCACACACTTTGCTTGGCAGTGTATAGGTAGTGATCGAATTTTATTATTAGATAATGGGCTACCATAAAAGTTTATTTTAACTTAAGGAGATTGTTATGGCAAAAGTACAAAAGTCGACTGATTCTTCAAGTTTGGCAGAAGTTGTTGATCGGATTCTTGACAAAGGTATTGTGATTGACGCCTGGGTCAAAGTATCTCTGGTTGGAATTGAGTTGTTGTCCATCGAAGCAAGGGTAGTTGTCGCTTCAGTTGAAACATACTTAAAGTATGCTGAAGC
>NZ_JAFFPZ010000167.1 GCF_016918505.1 Desulforhopalus vacuolatus | reverse complement strand
CGAAGAGGAGGAATCCAACCGTGATCCAGAGCTGTTCAATAACCTTAAATCAATATCTGAACTCAATTCCGTTAAATTAATGGTCGCGGTGCCAGGGTGTTGCGCGACAAACGTATAAAAATCATTTTCCCCAGCATAACCTGTAATGCTGGTATCTCCATTACTGTCCAGTGAAACCGCAGTGGCTCCCGTTCGAGAGTTACCCGCATCACCACCACTGA
>NZ_JAFFPZ010000166.1 GCF_016918505.1 Desulforhopalus vacuolatus | reverse complement strand
CGTTCGAGAGTCACCTGCATCACCACCACTGACGGTGGTCCCGTTAATTATATCAATATTGCCACTATTGATACTCAAATTATAATCTGAGGTATTGTTGCCAAAAGGATCGACCTTGACGTAATAGATCTCTCCTGAGGTGAGATTATAGGATATAGATTCACTGGAACTTCCACTCGAATATGAGGAATGCGAAGAGGAGGAATCCAACCGTGATCCAGAGCTGCTCAA
>NZ_JAFFPZ010000165.1 GCF_016918505.1 Desulforhopalus vacuolatus | reverse complement strand
CAACCTGGTCATTTCTTTTGACAAAGACAGGATCTAAGGAGAGCGGAGCTCCCTTGAGACGATGAAATCCTCTTTCGATTGTCCACTCGTCGCGGTATGTGAGCACTGCGTTTTCAAAGCTCAACTGATCAGGAGATTCGTTTGTGACGTACGCTTTCCAACCCAATGTTTTCTCTAATTCAGTGATTGCATCCTCCTGTTTTTCCACGGATGTAATCTGGTATCGGACTTGTG
>NZ_JAFFPZ010000164.1 GCF_016918505.1 Desulforhopalus vacuolatus | reverse complement strand
TGCCACTATTGATACTCAAATTATAATCTGAGGTATTGTTGCCAAAAGGATCGACCTTGACGTAATATGTATTACCTGAGATGAGATTATAGGATATAGATTCACTGGAACTTCCACTCGAAGAGGAGGAATCCAACCGTGATCCAGAGCTGTTCAATAACCTTAAATCAATATCTGAACTCAATTCCGTTAAATTAATGGTCGCGGTGCCAGGGTGTTGCGCGACAAACGTATAAAAATCATTT
>NZ_JAFFPZ010000163.1 GCF_016918505.1 Desulforhopalus vacuolatus | reverse complement strand
AAAAATATAAAAAGAGCATGGCTTCAATGCGTTTTTCTTTCTTCAAAAAAACTGGTGCTACTTCCAAAATGGTTTTTTTGGTATACATGCGTTTTTCGATAAATGGTTGGTTCTTATATTTTCTTAAGGCTCATGTTGTGTTTCAGGGTCTTATTTAACCAGCACTTCAACCAGCGAGTGAAGCAAGGTTTTCCCGCGCTTGCCAACATTATGAACAAACTCGAAGAAACCAAGGTATAAAGGGAGCTTCTC
>NZ_JAFFPZ010000162.1 GCF_016918505.1 Desulforhopalus vacuolatus | reverse complement strand
GTTCCCACCCGATTTGCATATTGTTGCTCAAAAACCACATTATACTGTTTGGTTTTGTGCTGAATTCACAGCCGATGGTACGAAAATCAATTTCAGGCCGTTTTTTAGCTCCAACCGGGAATAGCTGTTCGTTTAACTTCCACTGAATGCTGTATGTGGATTCCCATTTATTTTTATAGACGCTGTCCAAGCCCGGTCTGCCAGGAGATACCTTCACTTTGATCTGTTTTCGATCTGTTAATATTTGGACCT
>NZ_JAFFPZ010000161.1 GCF_016918505.1 Desulforhopalus vacuolatus | reverse complement strand
CTTCTGTTGCCAACGGAAGATCCGTCAGATCCACATCAGTGAAGGTGATCGAACCGGTATCACTCAACGTCGTCCCTTCAATAATATCGCCAGCCACGTCAACTACTGCGATCACCGGCGCATCGGTCGCTCCGGTAATGGTAATTGTTACATCCTGCGTATCGGTTCCGCCGTTTTGATCATCGACGGTTATCGTAAATACAGCCGTAACAGTCTCACCTTCAGCAAGGAAGTCCAGCTCGCCTTCAGTGAT
>NZ_JAFFPZ010000160.1 GCF_016918505.1 Desulforhopalus vacuolatus | reverse complement strand
GTAATGAAGCAAGACAGCAGGCAGCAGAACAGGCAGCAGCTATGCAAATACACAAACGAAAATGCAGTCCACGACCACGAAAACGGTTAAAAAAGAAACATGCAATTTTCTAACCGGACACCACTGTGTTGAACCAGTGTTCGGACAAATCAAGAATACAGGATTTCGAGGATTCAACGTCAGAGGATATGAAAAAACAAGCGGCGAATTCTCTCTTATGTGTACTGCCCACAATATCAAAAAAATCATGAAA
>NZ_JAFFPZ010000159.1 GCF_016918505.1 Desulforhopalus vacuolatus | reverse complement strand
TTCCAGTGAATCTATATCCTATAATCTCACCTCAGGAGAGATCTATTACGTCAAGGTCGATCCTTTTGGCAACAATACCTCAGATTATAATTTGAGTATCAATACAGTCGCTGCTGTTAATGATATAATTAACGGTACCACTATCAGTGGTGGTGATGCGGGTAACTCTCGAACGGGAGCCACTGCGGTTTCACTGGACAGTAATGGAGATGCCAGCATTACAGGTTATGCTGGGGAAAATGATTTTTATACGTT
>NZ_JAFFPZ010000158.1 GCF_016918505.1 Desulforhopalus vacuolatus | reverse complement strand
CGCTCCTGCTCGCGGAAAACGTCAGATTCGGGATGCAAAAACGCTTGAAGAAAAAGCTGAAACCATATTGACACAATACAAAGTCCAGGGATTGCTTCGCTATCATTCTGAGCGTGAAGAAAAAGTAATCGTTCAATATATAGGACAAGGTCGCGGCAGTGAGAACCGCAAAAAGAAAAAAGTCACACAAGTCCGATACCAGATTACATCCGTGGAAAAACAGGAGGATGCAATCACTGAATTAGAGAAAACATT
>NZ_JAFFPZ010000015.1 GCF_016918505.1 Desulforhopalus vacuolatus | reverse complement strand
TTGATCGAAGCGGTGGTGCATTGACCAAGGCCTGCTTTGTTGGTTTGAGTAAGTGTGTTTGTGATGGGACAGCATATCGCCGGGAGCGAAAAGTTACAAAATCCATCGTAACCTCCTTAGAAGATTAGTCTTTTAAGGAGGGCAAACTCGGAATTTCACTTATTTGTCAAGAAAAAAACTTCTCCTTGTAATTTATTTTTTTCTACATGCAAAATCTTAACCGGACACTACTGGTTTATTCTATTTATTATTAACAAACTTTAAGCATTGTCTCTAATGCCTTTCGAGCGAGTTTGGAGGTTTCTCCAGGGACAGTTATCTCTGTGGCTGTGCCTGCATGGACAGCCCTTAAGATGTTTAAAATGTCCACCTCCATGGTTTTGTTCATATTGGAGCAATAGCTTTCAACTAAGGGTAAAACCGTCTTTTCATGAAGATATTTGGCAGCAAGCCGATGTACAAGATTTGTTTCCGTACCGATATAAACCGTTGATCCTGGTTTAAGCCCCTGAACATAATCAATAATGAACGAGGTGGAACCGGATGCATCGGCTAAAGCGACAATGGTGGGATCACATTCCGGGTGGACGACAATTTTGGCCAGAGGATTTTCCCTGCGTATCTTTAAAACGTGATCCTGCTTGAAACGAAAATGGACAGCACAAAGTCCCGGCCAAAGGGCAAGAGAGATTTTTGAAGACAATTCAGGCTCTTTCAGATTGAGAATGGCCATATCCTGGTCTTTCAGCCCCAGATTTTTACCTGTATTTCGGCCCAGATTTTTATCTGGCAAAAAAAGGACCAAATCACCCTGGTCTAACGCCCATGAAAGCATTTTGTCCGCATTGGCCGAGGTACACACTGCCCCTGCAAATTGTCCGCAAATCGCCTTTACCTCAGCCGAAGAATTCACATAGGCCAAAGGGATGATTTTTTTTCCCGAAGACGAAATATGCTCTACGACCCTGCGCACCAAATAACCAGGGGCCATGCCAGCCATAACACATCTCGCATCTGGAACCGGAGCAAATACCCTTTGTGAGCCTGTTGCCAGGATGGCGGCACTCTCGGCCATAAAGCTCACACCGCAAAAAACTATGTTTTTTGCCTCAAGATCAGGAATTTTGCGGGCCAGTTCCAGAGAATCCCCTTGAATATCGGTACATGCAATCACCTGGTCATTTTGATAGTGGTGACCCAAAATGCACAGGTCTTTGCCCATACACTTTTTAATGGCCATGATCTCATCCTTCATATAACACTCCAAAAATACAAATATTTATTTTTCTCTATCCGTTGGTGGTAACGATAACCATACTCAAATCAGCAAATCTGGCCGAATGTGTCAATGCCCCACAGGAGATATAGTCCGGGTTAAGGGCAGCCAGTTTCTCAATATTATGGAGGTCAACTCCACCACTTAACTCTGATTCTATATTTTGGGGAATGAGCGTAAGGGCCTCACGAATCTCTGAAAGGGACATATTATCCAGCATAATCCGATCAACCTTCATTTTAATGGCCTCAGCGACCTCGTCCATATTCCGGCACTCAACTTCAATTGGTGGACAGGGGACACAGGTTTCACGCAACTTTTGCACCGAAGGAAGAATTCCTCCTGCACGGTCCAGGTGATTGTCCTTGAGCATAAGCATTCCTTCCAGATCAAGGCGGTGGTTTGTTCCTCCACCTGTAAGGACCGCATATTTTTCCGGGAAACGAAGACCTGGCAAGGTTTTTCTGGTATCCAGGATACGACACGAATACCCGGATATTTTTTGGACAAAGGTCCTGGTCAGAGTGGCGATTCCGGAGAGGTGGCACAGGAAATTCATTATCACCCGCTCCGCCTTTAAAAGTTTTCGGGCCGGAGCTTTAATTCGACAAATTTCCTGTCCTTTTAAGATCAGGTCCCCATCATGGCTCAAAAAAACAATCTCAGGTTCAAGTCCCATTTCTTCAAAGATAATGGGGATAACGGGCAAACCGGCAAGGACACAATCTTCTTTAGCCATAATCAGGGCACTGGCCATATCCTCCAGATCAAAGACTGCCTCAGAAGTTAAATCCTGTCCGTCTTCTTTGAGGGCAAGCCTGATTGTTGACCGAAGAAATTCCTTCCGAACCGGGCTAAAAAAAGAATCGAAAATGTTTTGCATAATATCTCCAAAAGTTGACAGGTTTATGCCAATTTTACTCTTTTTCCGAAAGAACAGACCTCGGTATTTGACATCTTCCCCTGCCTCAAGGGCGGGATTCTTCAAGAACGATCATCGCAGAATTTTTGCTGGTGGTATTCCAGATCTTGTGAAGGAAGTCATTTTTGATTGCACAGACGCCGTTATTGTAAAAACGAAGTCGGAGTATTTAAGCTCGTTCAGGTAGCAGCACTCGCTGCCAGCAAATCTCTCTTTAAAAAAAGAATACCAGATCATGGCCCTTCTTCAAGCAGAAATATTTCAGAGAGTGAATGAGAGAAAACAGATGGGGGCCCGGGAAAAAAATTTTATGGGTAGAATCCGTCCCTTGTTACCCCTTGTAGAGCGTAGCAGTTGTTTCATGTTTTGTGGCTGAACGCAGACGAAGTTCAAGGATGAAAATACCTTAGTGATACATGATTTTTTTTCGAAAATGTACACAGGAAGGCAGAGAGCAATAAAGGAAAACACCAGGGGCAGACTCAGAAAATTCTAGTCCAAAATATTTGACAACACTGGAAATATTCACGGGCAAACGTGTTATACCCCGTTTTGTCTCCTGTTTATCCATTCATGGTTACAAACGACAAAAGGAACCACGAATGGACACGAATAAACACGAATTATTACTGAAAAAACCATAAGAGAATGCCCTTGTAGTTGAATTCGGTCTGTTATTTGCTTTGAGGTAATTGATGTTTTCCGTGGTAGCAAACTGCATGAAAACTATGGTAATGTATTGTTTCTGCTTATCAGCCCATAAGGAGCAGGGTCTGTTCTCATGCGGTGCACTGTACGGCTTAACTTCGGATACAAACGTTTTCGTTTAATGCGTTGTCCCTGTTCGTGAAAATTCGGCACAACAGTGATTCCAGCAATGGTGTTGTAGAGACAAGGCATGCCTTGTCTACACGGTGACGATAAACGTAACGATAACGGTAGAATGACTTGTAACGCATGGAATAAACTGGTAGCAATTCCAAGAATTATTAAGAGCAGATACAACCGGGGTTGAGCCTCCTTAAACAGGAGCATAACTTAATTGGAATGGGATAACAGATATTCTTGATTATCTCTGAGTAAACGCATAGTGTTGAGAATTGATCAATCTGAATGGCGAGTTGCACAATCCGCTTTCAGCACAATCTTTAAACGTGGCAGGGAGAATACTATTATGGGACATAAAAAGAAAAAATATCTGAACCTTTATGAAGGTACCGCACGTGACTCTTATAAAAACAAAAAGAGCGAAGACAAAACAGCTCTCTGGGTAAAAAACACGCAGCTTGACTACGAAATTGAGCTGCATAAACTGCAGATCGAACTGTTGAAATTGCAGTGCAGCATGATAAAAAAAGGGGAAAAGGCTCTCGCTATTTTTGAGGGACGTGATGCTGCGGGAAAGGGGGGAACCATCCTGCGCCTCACGCAGCACCTCAATCCCCGGAATGTGAAGATTGTCGCCCTGCCGAAGCCTAATAACCGCGAACAGAGTCAATGGTACTTTCAGCGATATATCAATCACCTGCCTGCAGCAGGAGAATTCGTCGTATTCGATCGAAGCTGGTATAACCGGGCAATGGTCGAGCCGGTGATGGGATTTTGCACAGAAGAGCAGCACAGCCGTTTCCTCAAAAATGTACCCTCTCTTGAGGAGATGCTGGTGCAGAGTGGTATCAGGCTTTTCAAATTCTACTTTTCAGTGAGCAGGGAGGAGCAGAAAGCACGTTTTGAGTCCCGACGAAAAGACCCGCTCAAACACTACAAAATTTCCCTGGTAGATGAAAAGGCACAGAAGATGTGGGATCAGTATTCCGTGCGAAAATTTCAGATGCTTACCGCCACCCAGCGGGAGAATACTCCGTGGACAATCATTCGCTCAGATCATAAAAAAAATGCCCGAATCAACTGCATCAAACACATCCTTAGCAGCTTTGATTATGAAGGAAAAATCTCTAAAAAGGATCTCACCACCGACCCCAAAATAATTATCCCCGGCGAGATAGAGCTGCGACTGATGGAGGAGAATATGGCAACACCGGAGAAACTTCCGGGCTGATGCAAACCACCCCATGCGGTGGCACAGGAGGGGTTAAAAAACCTCTTCTGCCGCTTTCACATAGGAGAGGCTGCCATGCAGCATGTACCATCAGCTCACTTAATAAGGAAAAGATAAACTTCCCCGGGGTGAAACTCACTCTCACCACGGGAAAGAATTGCTTTACTTCTATTCCACAAAAGCCAGGGCATCCTCAAGCTGAGAGACATCAAAATAGCGCTCCAGTTTTCTCCTGGAAGAACGCTCAAAAAAAGAGATTGTCGATGGGAACCAGCGTCTTGATAAACTTTGAGTGGGCGACAACGGCAATATGTCCGAGGTCGCTGATATACCGCAGGGAGTAAAGGTTATTTTCGAAAAAGGCATTCACCTCTGTCTGGCGCACCTTCGCCATATCAAGTTTAGCGAGGATATTCACCTGACTGCAACCTCCGGCAAGCTTCTCTTCAAACCACTTCTGAACCAGTTTCAAATCGTTATTATCAAAGCGCTCAATCACTTCAGGGTACCTTGAAACAGCTTGTATTTCGTTCATATTCGAGGTGCAGGAAGAAATTTACCGCAGCCTTTCCTCAAGATTATGGTGGCAGGAATTCGTCAGAGTGGACACATCATCAGCGTTGATCCTTTACGGCCTCAGCGGGAGTAAGGGCAAACGATACGGGGAATCCAGCAACTTGCGGCAATTAACCGTCAGGCGATGGAACGTGCCGAGCCGCAGGTCTTCAAACGGATTAATACCGTCCTTGACCAGTTGGAGGATAAATGAGGAGAAACAGGCGAGTCGCAAGAGTGTATATCCCATTTGAAACATGTTCCATGGAGAAAGTATGAAAATTGTTATTGCCCCCGATTCTTTCAAAGAGAGCCTTGGAGCCCCGGCAGTCGCCCGGGCAATTGAGGCTGGTTTCCGGCAGGTATTCGCCGATGCCGAATACCTGCTGATCCCTGTGGCGGATGGCGGTGAAGGCACAGCTGAAACCCTCGTCGCCGCAACAGGTGGGTATCTTATCTCCACTGCAGTGCACGATCCCCTGGGAAAGGTGATTGAGGCGAGCTACGGTGTCGACGGAAAGAACAAAATCGCCTATATCGAGATGGCAGCGGCAAGCGGTCTGGAATTGATTCTGCGGGGACAGCGAAACCCTCTGTTTACAGGCAGTTATGGCACAGGAGAGATGATCCTTGATGCCCTGCGCCGCGGCTTTCGCCACCTCATTCTCGGTATTGGAGGCAGCGCTACCAACGATGGCGGCGCAGGCATGCTGCAGGCTCTCGGTATGGGCCTTTTTGATGCAAACGGCACGGTCATCGCGCCAGGAGGAGGCTGTCTGGGAGAACTGGCAAAGATTGATACTTCCGGGCTTGTCCCCGAACTGAAGGAATGCCGCATTCAAGTAGCCTGTGATGTCAATAATCCTCTCACCGGAGAACGCGGCGCTTCGGCTGTTTTCGGTCCGCAGAAAGGAGCCACCCCCGCCATGGTGGAAAAGCTTGACCGGAACCTGACCCACTGGGCAGATTTCATCGAAAGAGAGATTCAACGAGACGTTCGCAACGTCGCCGGAGCAGGAGCGGCTGGCGGGATGGGCGTGGCACTGCTTGCCTTTCTCGGCGCCGAATTACAATCCGGAAGCGACATCGTACTCCAGACAGTGCAACTTGAGCAGGCAATGGAAGGAGCCGATCTGGTCATTACCGGAGAAGGTAGAATCGACGGACAGAGTATTGCTGGTAAAACACCCATTGGAGTAACGCGACTGGCAAACCAAAAGGGGATACCGGTCATCGCTATGGCAGGTTGTCTTGGAGAAGGGGCAGAGCTGGTGCTTAACCACGGCGTTACTGCCCTCTTTCCCATCCTGCCCGGCCTCGGGTCCCTTGAAGACACCCTTGTCGCTGCAGAAGAGAATCTCCGCGCCACGGCAAGAAATATCGCGGCGACACTCAATATCCGCAGCTGAAACGTGCTCATCACGCCAATATCAATAAACGGGTTCCACTGATGGGTCCCTTGAATAATCTTGTATTTCGTTCATATTCAAGGCACAGGAGAAAATTTACCGGAGCTATATGTTTGATATCGGAGTCTGGCGCTTACCTGCGAGGATAAATTTTCGACTGTAACGAAGAAGATGGGCGAAAGACTGATTATTCAAGGTTCCCTGATGTTTTTTTTTGCAAAACCATACGCAAGCGGGCAACACTTTCTAAAAAAGAGGCAACGGCATCCTGTTGTTGAATTTGGCACCGGGAAAGGTCTTATACCATTCCTATTAAGTTATGACCGTACTTAATGCCATTTTCACTTTCTATTGGCGAATGTAAAGGCAGGGGGATGGGAGACAGGAGACGGGAGACGGGAGACGGGGAAAAGCAAAAGACTTTTTGCCAACGAATAAAAGCTCTAAACATGCGAATAAAGGCAAAAAAATTTAAAATTAAACAGAGAATTGCTGTTGTTCTCTCTTTAATTGCATTCTCTGGTTAATACAAAATGTAAATGGTATTAAAAGGGTTGACGCCACTGAAAGTCTTCACGGAAAAACGTGTTTCACTTATTACTTGAATCCGGTACGGCTTCTTGATAATATGATTGTTCCAGGCTGATCGTGTTTGTCAGAACCCACATGAATCCAGAAAAATGGATTCAGGATATACATCAGGTTATTGAATCATTTTCGATGGAAATACGCGAAACTTTTATCCCGTACGATGGTCACTGAATGCCGTGGTCAAATACGATATGGGAGAGATGAGCAGAAAATATGCATATTCAAAATTCGATAGATCTTAAAGGAGCGACGGGGAAAAACTATACTTTTGATCTCTTTTCTAAAAGTGCTCAGCTGCCTGAAAATGGTGGGATTTACATCTTGACATACTGTCATCCTCGCGGGCATGTGGCGGGATTACAAGTCAATACACTTCATATTGGAACAGCGGATAATCTCAACTCAGCAGTGGCTGATTTCAGAGAGGATACAACAATGCAGGAAAAGTCCTGGAATTATACCGGGATAATTTCTCTTGAAGAAAAAGACATCAGACTTGAATATCTACAGGATCTTACTGGGGCGCACTCCCATTTTCCCGGCTATCATGATCCTGTACCCATAAACATAAAAAGCAACAATATCAGTCCAGAAGAGAGCTTTTTGTGAAAAATACCACAAAATAAGCAAGTTAGAACAATTAAGAGGCACGCCATTCCCATTTTCCGGGCAGGCTAAACCTAGCAAAATTGAGGGTTTTAGCTAATTTATGTCTGAAAATTTCATCTGGTTGAGGCGTAATGAGAGTTCATCTTAAAAATCATACTGGAATGATTTGCTGTATAACTATTTGATTTTTTGTTTATTTAGTGAGTTTTAGCGGACAGTTCTTATTGACCGGGAAAATGGAAATGCGCCCTCTTACTGCCAGCATCTCTGTTTCCCCTTGACCATGGGCAATTACTGAGGATTAAAAGGGCTGACATCACGGGAAATATTCACTGGCAAACGTATTTCGCTTATTACTTGAGTCCAGGCTTTGACACGCAATCAGCCCCGGCTTTCAGCTCTCGACATTCTCAAGCATTTTGTCCCCATTCAAAGGCAGGAGAGTCTCTCCGTGCCCTTTAAACTGGCTCATATACATATTATGGTAGAAACCATCTTTGTTGAGTAATTGCTGGTGTGTTCCACGCTCAATAACTTTCCCGTCATTGATAACAAGGACCTGATCTGCTTCACGAATAGTGCTCAACCTGTGGGCAATGACAAAACTTGTCCTGCCCTGCATCAATCTCAGCAAAGCGTTCTGAATATTTATCTCTGTCCTCGTGTCAACACTTGAGGTTGCTTCATCGAGGATGAGTATTCCCGGGTCAGCCAGAATTGCCCGGGCGATGGCGAGAAGCTGCCTCTGTCCCTGACTGAGATTCCCACCCCGTTCAGAAAGCTGTGTTTCATAGGCCTTTGGCAGTCGATTTATGAAACCATCTGCATCGGCAAGCCTTGCCGCTTCCATGACCTCCTCATTACCTGCTTCCAATCGACCGTAGCGAATATTTTCCATAACCGACCCTGTAAAGAGGTAGGTATCCTGTAACACAACACCCAGTTGCGAACGAAGACTGTCCTTCTTCACCTCCCTGATATTGCAGCCATCTATATAAATTTCTCCCTGGTCGATATCATAAAACCTGGTGAGAAGATTTATAATGGTGGTTTTCCCTGCACCCGTTGGCCCAACAAGAGCAATGGTTTGCCCCGGTCTGGCATGGAGACTCACATCTTTTAATACAGGCTGGCTTTTATCGTAACCAAAAGTCACATTTTTTAAAACCACATCTCCCTTGATATCAACCAGCGCTTTTGCATCCTTTGCATCCACGATTTCTGGTATTTCATCGATTATTTCAAAAACTCTCTCGGCACCGGCAATTGCCCCCTGCAACGTATTGTAAAGGTTGGCAAGTTGGCTCATTGGCCTGCCAAATTGCCGGGAATAACTGATAAATGTTGCAATATTTCCCACTGATGCGAGCCCGTGAATAACGAAAAGCCCCCCGGCACTTGCAATAATCGCGAAACTTATATTATTGAAAAACCCCATAAAAGGTCCCGGGATAACCAAAAATGTTTGAGCCTTGATGGCGGCCTTCTTAAATTTAAGATTTGCCACTTCAAAACTATCAATTGCCGCAGCCTCCTGACCATAGGACTTTATGACCTTTCCTCCTGTTATTGTCTCTTCAATAATACCATTAAGAGCCCCGAGGCTGGCCTGCTGATCGCGGTAGCGGGTGCGGGTATGTTTAGAAATAACTTTGCCCAGGAGCACAATCAGAGGAAGTGAGATAAGGCTCACCATGGCCAGCCATACATTTAATAAAAACATGACAGTGATAACAGATATCAGCATAATGATACCGCCAATAAACTGCAGGACACCTTCATTAAGCACATTGCTGATATTATCCACATCATTTGAGATGCGGCTCATAAGTTCGCCATGGGGTTGTTTATCAAAAAAACGAAGGGACAGAGTCTGAAGTCTGGCAAAGAGATCTACTCGTATGGCCATAACTGTTTTCTGAGCAACAGGGGCCATGATATATATTTGCAACCATGAAGTAAGAGCGGAAATAAGGTAAACCCCAATCATCACAAGAGATATTCTGGCAAGACCGGGAAGATCCCCTACTAAAATATATTGATCAATGGCCATACCCATGAGATACGGGCCAAACAATCCAAAGATGCTGGTGGCAGCAACCGTCACAAACACCATGACAAGTCCGAATTTTTGGGCCTTCAGATAGTGCCAGAGACGGCGACTCGTTCCCTTTTTATCTTTTGCCACCACCTTTTCAGTCATGACCATTTTAGGCCCGGGCGTAAAGGGCAAAGGGGTGGTCATCTCTTTTCTTCCTGTCCTTTGTTCAACCATGTCCTGCCACCTTATTTACTCCCAGCCCCTGCCCCAACTGAGAGTCAAATATCTCACCATAAAGAGGACTTGATAACAGAAGTTCTTCATGGGTTCCCTCGGCAGCAATTTTGCCCTCATCAAGAACAACAATTTTATCTGCGTTTAAAACGGTACTTATCCTCTGGGCAATTACAAAACAGGTCCTCCCTTTCATCACATCTGCAAGTGCCTCCTGAAGTTTTGATTCGGTCTCGACATCGACTGCGCTGGTGCTGTCGTCAAGGATAAGAATTTTGGGTTTGGTGATCAGGGCCCGTGCTATAGATATTCGCTGCTTTTGCCCGCCGGAAAGGTTTACGCCTCTTTGCCCGAGAACCGTTTCATAACCATCGGGAAAAGTAGAAATAAATTCATGGGCCTGGGCGGCTTTTGCGGCTTGAATAATTTCATCCTTCCCTGCATCAGGCCTGCCATAGGCAATATTTTCCCTGATTGTCCCTGAAAAAAGGACTACCTCCTGCATGGCAACAGTAATATTCTCCCGCAAAGTTTTTTGGGCAAGAGTACGAACATCCACCCCATCGATTACGATCCTGCCCGAAGAGACATCATAAAATCTGGGAATGAGGTTGATCAGGCTTGACTTGCCTGCACCGGTGGCCCCCACGATGGCGATCGTCTGGCCGGGTTCAGCGGTAAAACGTATCCCGCTTAAAACGGCCCTGCTGGTTTGGCCGCCATAGGTAAAGCAAACATTCTCAAATACGACTTTACCATTGCTGATGGCGGCCTGTCGGGTATCACCTTCATATCTGACCTCAGGGGTGGAAGCCAGTACTTCAAGCAAGCGCTTTGCAGACGCTGCTGCCCTTGAAACCCTGGAGGCCAGCATGCTGAACATCATGAGACCAGACAACACCTGAGTCAGATAGTTGGTAAAAGCGATGATCTCCCCTACCTGCAGAGAACCATTGTTTACCCGCAAACCACCGGCCCATAAGACATAAACGATACTGACATTTACCAGTAACATGGCAGCAGGCGTGGTCAGTGCTGCCACTCGCAGGGCCGAAACCATATTGTCTTTGAGTCGTGTATTGCTGTCATAAAAGCGACTCTTTTCATATTTCCCGCGAACAAAGGCCTTGACCACCCTCACCCCGGCCAGGTTCTCCAGCATCACAGTATTAAGAGAATCAACCCCCTGCTGAACGGCTCCAAATGCGAGATATGTTTTCCTTACAACCAGCACAAGTACAGCAATCAGTGAAGGTACGAGGATCAAAAACATCAGGGAAAGTCCGGGGCTGGTGAAAGTTGCCATGATAACGCAACCTGTTACCATAAGAGGCGCTCTCACAAGTATATGGAGACATAAAAACACTGCGTCCTGCACCTGGGTCACATCATTGGTCAATCTGGTAACCAGCTCCCCTGTCCCGAGTTTGTCGAGGTTCCCAAAAGAGAGAGATTGCACCTTTTTATAGAGGGCACTTCTCAAGTCAGCACCAAAAAGCTGAGATGCACGAACTGCAAAAAAACCTCCTCCCAGCCCCGCCAAAACACCGAGAAAAGCCACAAAGATCATCAACCCGCTGGTGTTGAACACGGTTGAGCTGTCACGTTGAACAATGCCCACATCAACAATATGCTGCATAAGCCGGGGCTGGAACAGATCCATGGCAACTTCCAAAGCCATCAGAATGGGGCCCAGCATGGCCACTTTCCAATACGGCTTCATAAAACCAGAAAATTTCACGAGTGAATACATCATCTTTCCTGTTTAAATATTCAGGAGGGCACAACACAAATGGACATCAGACAAGGCATGCCCTGTCTCTACAAAGACATTGGGGGAACTACTGCCGTGCTGAGTTCCCGCAAACGGTGATACCCACCGTTTGCGGGATTATCCTTTTTTACTCTTTTGCCCTGGTATCAGCCAGCCTCCATTGATGAAAATCTTCAATGAGCAGATACAGACACGGGACCAGAATCAGGGTGATTACCGTAGCGAACAGGATGCCGAACCCCAGTGACAGAGCCATGGGAATCATGAATCGGGCCTGCCGGGAGCTTTCAAAAATCATCGGGGCGAGGCCTCCGAAGGTGGTCAGAGTGGTCAGAATAATGGGCCGGAAACGACGCAGGCCAGCCAGGCGAACCGCCTCCACAGCCCCCGCGCCATTCTGCCGCTGCCGGTTGGCGTAATCAATGAACACCAGCGAGTCGTTGACCACTACCCCGGCCAGGGCCACAATTCCCATCATGCTCATCAGGCTTAAGTTGTATCCCATCAGCAGATGGCCAAGTATTGCCCCGACAATGCCGAAGGGAATGGCAATCATGATGATCAGAGGCTGGCTGTAGCTGCGAAAGGGAATCGCCAGCAGAAAATAGATGGCCATCATGGACAGAACAAACCCGCCAATCAGACTCTGCATACTCTCTTTCATGTCAGCCTGTCGCCCCTCGTAGCCACAGGTAAGACCGGGGAACTCTTGAGCCAGTTGAGGAAGGAGAGTTCGGCTGAGGGCGGCCTGAACCTGGCTGGTTTCCCCCATGGGTTCCACGCTGGCACTTACCGTCACCGTGCGCCGGGCATCCCGGCGACTGATGCTGGTATAGGCACGGCCCCGCCTGACCGTGGCAATTTCAGCCAGCGGCACAAAAACTCCATCCGGGGTGTGGATCATCAAATGCTCTACATTGTATTCGCTGGTACGCTCATTTTCGGGCAGTCGCACACGAACGGTCACCTCGTTTTGCCCCCGCTGCTGACTGAGAGCCTCAGCACCGGAGAATGCGTTGCGCACCTGACGGGCCACCTCGGCAGATGTAAGGCCCAGGCTCTGCCCTTCAATCTTGATAGAAAAATCCAGCTGCTGTTTGCCCGCTGTATAGCCGTCGTCAATATCCTTGACGTTGGAAAACCCGGCCAGCCTTGCGGCCAGAGCAGCACTGGCCTGGTCAAGCACATTGATATCAGAATGGGAGAGCTCAACAGTCAAGTCTGCCCCGGAACCGGGTCCTCCACCGTCCGACTCAAAGAGCAAAGATTCCAGACCAGCCATTGGACCGAGTTTTTCCCGCCACAACCGGGTCACTTCCCCGGTGTTTAAAGGACGCACTCCGGCATCAGTGAGGCAGGCGTTTACTTCCACCTTGTTTTCCGCAATCCTCGAGTACATCCCCTCGAGGAGGCGATCGCCCCCGTTTTCGGCAGCCACTGCTGCCATGGCTGCGGTGAGTTTCTTTTGAACTGCCTCAACCTTTTTCAGGGGACTTCCCACAGGGAGGACAGCGGTGACATCGGCATGGTCTGACTCGACCCGGGGCATCAGAATTATGCCCATGCGGCCACTGAGAGCGTAGCTGAGCACAATAATCAGTACCGTCAGGCAGAAGGCCACGGTCAGCCCCCGCCAATGAAGGCACAAGTCCAGAAAGGGGCCGTAGACCCGGTTAATGAATTGAGCAACCCTCTTTGTGAACGCCTGCTGCCAGCGCTGCAGACGGGAAAGAGCATCCCCTGCCGGACGATGCTTGAGATGTGCCAGATGGCCCGGCAGGATCAGCAGCGATTCAACCCAGGAGATGAGGAAAACAGTGATGACCACCAGGGGAACAACTTTCCAGATTTTCCCCATGGTCCCGGGAATAAAGGAAAGTGGCAAAAAAGCCACCACATTGGTCAAGATGGAAAAAGCGATGGGCATGGCCACATCCCGGGCACCGAGGACCGCGGCCCGGGCAAACCCCAGTCCCCGCTGCTGGTACTCGTAGATATTTTCACCGGCAACAATGGCATCATCGACCACAATCCCCAGGGCCACGATAAAGGCAAATAAGGAGATCATGTTGATGGACACCCCCATGACCGGGAGAAAGAGCAGGCTGCCGAGAAAGGCGGTGGGAATCCCCATGGTGACCCAGAAGGCCAGCCTGAATTCCAGAAACAACCCGAGGACAACCAATACCAGCAACAACCCCATGAAGGCGTTTTTCAACAGCAGTTCCAGACGCTGCTGGTACACTTCAGCCTGGTCGTGACTTATCTGCCAGGAGATGCCGGCGGGCAGATCCTGTTCGATTTCACTCATAGCCGCGCGAACAGCCCCGGCAACTCCGATGGGGGTCTGGGCTCCGACCCGGTAAATATCGATATTGATGCAGCGGCTTCCATTCCAGACGGCGGCCTGATCGCTGTCCTCAAAACCCTCACTCACCGTTGCAATATCTTCCAGATACACCACGGTCCCGGCTGCCGTTGTCACAATGGGGATCCGGGCGAACTCATCGGCCCAGTCACGGCGATCTTTTATCCGCAACAGGATATCCCCGCTGGCCGTATCCACCGAGCCACCGGGAATCTCGACAGAGGCGTTGTCGATGGCATCGGCGATCTCCTCCAGGGTGAGGCCATAGGCACGCAACCGATCCTCGGGCACTTCGACCTGGATTTCATAGTTCCGAATCCCGTGCAGTTCGACCTGGGTAATATGGGAATCCTGCAGTAACCGGTCACGCACAATATCAGCGGTCTTGCGCAGGGCCATTTCCGACACGTCACCGTAGAGGCTGAGGGCAATCACCTCCCGCAGGTGGGTGACAAGGGAGACCTCAGGTTCGTCAGCATCTTCTGGAAAGGTGGTGATTCGGTCAATCTCCTGCTTAATCTCCTGGTAGATTTTCTGCTGGTCGACGCCTTCCTCCAGCTCGGCAGTCACCGTCCCGTTACCCTCGGCAGCAATGGAGGTCAGCTCTTTGACCCCGACGATGGCGCGGATGGCCTCTTCCACCGCAAGGATAATTCCCTGCTCGACCTCTTCGGGGCTTGCCCCGGAGTAGTCAACACTCACTGTTACCATGTCCAGGTCAAATTCGGGAAAGACCTCCTGCTTGATGCGGGAGGTCATGAACAGTCCACCCAGTAACAAAAAAATCATCAACAGGTTGGGGGTAACCCGGTTATGAACCATCCAGGAAATGGGACCATGCGCCTCTGGCACAGAGTTATCGCTCATGACCGATCTCCCTGACCAGCCGTTTCTTTTGTTGCCATCCGACTGGCGGTATTGTCCACTGCTTTCAGCGACATCCCTGCAACGGGGGCAGCAATATCTGTGGTAATCAGTTTTTCCCCTGCTGCTATCCCACTGGTGATGAGCAGTTGATCCGTTCCCTTGAACGCAATCTCCACAGGGCGGATTACAAGATTTCCGTCACCGTCCATAATCCATACGCTGTTGCCGTTGCGGATGAACGCACGATCAATGGCTGCGGCCGAAGTCATCCCCTGCCCCTGAATCTCCACACGCACGTATTCACCGATGAGCATTTGAGGCTGCTCCGCACTGTCTGGCTTCAGGCTCAGGGGATCTTCCACCTGGACCAGCAGTCGCGCCATCCGGCCCTGTTCTTCCAGACCTGCTTCCAGGCGAATTACCCGACCCTCACGAAAAACGCCGTCACCCCAGGCGGCCGAGTCGTAAACCCGGACCAGAGCTCCCTGGTCGGCCTGCTTTTGTGGAATTTTGATCCAGCGCAACTGATCCACGGGGATGGACACTGTCACCCAGCAGGCATCGGTGCCCACCAGAGTAGCCAGCACGGTGGATTCGTCGGCCCGGGTACCAATATCCACAGCGCGTGACAATACCACCGCATTGAACGGGGCCTTGATCTCGGTGCGTGCAAGGTCGACCCGGGCCTGTTCGAGCCGGATCCGGGCCGATTCAAGGGTGGCGCGCAGGTTTTCCCGCTGGGGGCGACGCAGTATCAGTGCCTTCTCTACATCGCTCACTGTTTCATTCAACAGTGTGTACTCTTTTTGGGCGATCAGCTGGTTGCCCTGCTCAAGCTGTAAATCCGACTCGGCTTTAGCCACATCTGTCGTTAATTGCTTCACGGTCAGACGGTAGTCTGCAGGATCAATTTTCAACAGGGTCTCACCCTGCTGGAAATGACCCCCGGGTATCAGTTCAGCGCTCAGTTCGGTGATACTGCCGGTAACCTGTGGTTTGAGTTCCACAGTGCGGGCCGCCGCAACCGTGCCCATGCCGGTGATCATTGTCTGCCGGGGGCCGTAATTCACGCTCGTGTATTCCACCAGCGTCGTATTGCGCACCCGGGCTTTCGGTTTTGCCTGGGGACCGGTTTCCATCAGCCAGAAAGCAGTGCCTGCGCCTGCCATGATGACTGCCAGAGGCAGCAGCCTCCGAAGCACAAGGGAGGCCAGGGACCGCTGAGGGCGTTTTTTCATTTTAGTCTCAGATATTTCCAGGTTCACGGGATTGGGATTTTTTTGTTTCAACAACATGGGTTTCACCTTTTATTTTTCTGTCACGTGCAGGGTTGTTACTGTTTTTTCTTCTGCAGGGTCCCCTGCAGTACGGGACAAATCCTGTTCCGGCTGTTCCAGCGCCCAGCCCGAACCCAGGGCCAGACACAGATCAATTCGATCCTGTATCAGATTTTGTCTGGCGGTCAAAAGGCTGCGCTGCAACGTCTGCAGGGAGAGCTGTGCATCAAGCACTCGCTGGTAATCCTCCATGCCCTGAAGGTATCTGTCCCGCACCCGTTCGCTCACCTGGCCGGCCAGAGCCAGCTGCTTGTCGAGGCTGATAATAAATTCGCGCTGGCGCTGTTCCTGTACAAGGGCATCTTCCACCTCTTTCAGGGCATCAAGAATAGTCTGCCCCCAGGTATGCAGGGCCTCGGACGCAACAGCCCGGGTCCGATCGACCTCAGCCCGGAGCGCCCCCCCATCAACAATGGGAGCCACCAGGTTGGAGGCCAGTGTTACCAGCCAGTTGTTGAACAGGTCACGGGTATGCACACCCGAGGTCTCTGCATCGGCGGTAAGACTTAACTGGGGAAAGCGGTTGGCAATGGCCGCAGCCAGATCGCTGTCAGCAGCCTGAACACTGAAGTACGCGCTGCGGATATCCGGACGGCGGTTCATCAATTCTGCAGGCAGACCTGATTGCGGCATGGCTGGCAGATGTATCAGCGTCGTCACCCGGGGTGCCACGTTTTGTTGGGGAGGCTGTCCGAGCAGAATTGCCAGCTGGTGCTCTAAAACCCCGGCCTGAGCCAGGACCTCTGTTTTTTCCCCCTGGCTGGATTCCACCAGTTGTCGCTGCTGCAGCATATCGGCAATGCCGACCTGACCGGTGCAGACCTGGAGTGTCACCAGCTCGAGGATCTGTTCATTGTTCAGAATCTGCGCGTTCAGTATGTCCAATTGCCCGTACTGCTCAACCAGCTGATACCAGGCAGAGGCTACCTCCGCCGAGAGGGTCAGCGCGGTCGCCTGCAGATCCTGTTCGCTGGCCTGTGCGGCAAATGCAGCTGCATCGCGGCTGGACTGGATGCGGCCCCACAGGTCAACCTCGTAACTTGCGGCAAGCCCCACGGAATAGGTGTGGCCTTCAGTAGTCTCGCCGGAGTCGAACGACCAGTTTCGTGAGTCTTCAGCCTCAACATCGAGGGTCGGGAAAAGATCGGCCCCGGCACTTTTTGCCAGGGCCCGGGCCTGGCTGAGGCGATCCCATGCGGTTTTTAAACTGAAATTGTTCGCCAGAGCCTGATCCATCAGCCCGTTGAGTACCGAATCCTCAAACGACAACCACCATTGGTCCGGCAGGGCTGAATGACCGGATTCCGAGAACCGGTCCGGAACGGACAGTGGCATCTTTATATCGTGATTTGCCACACTGCAGCCTGAAATCAGGACCGCCAGCATTATGAACACCAGGGTCACCATGGCTCTCGGGTACAGGCGCCCTGTCCGTTGTGGAGCCAGATCAAACCAGTTCTTCTTTTGCATGGTCATCCTGCCTCCCCTGTCACGCGGGCACCTGCATCAGATGCTCTGGCTGCTGCAAATAATCCTGCCATTGCTGCGTCGACAGACAGGACAACTGTTTCATTTTCTGTATCAATCATTTTATCCACATCACTTTTAGAGATATTAGGGTGAGACACTCTCCCCGATCTGGGGGAATTCCATGGTAGTAATTGCTGACACCGCTGCGGTACCACCGGCAATTTTCATAAACGTACGGCGAAATATATCTTTGGGTGTTTAAAAACTTGCAATGTATAACCTCGCTGGCTTTTTTTGTGTTTTTTTAGACATGGAGATTTTCAACAGGAAGACCTCGATAGCGAAGGAAACCTGCCAGGCATGCCCCCTGGTTCAGTATGATGATGGAGATAAAAGCATCAACAGGGGAGACTCCGCTGACGCAAAGAAACGCGGAACAACAAGCCAGAACGGATGGAACAGCAAAAGGGTAAAAAAATCTATATTCAACTGTTTTATCGTATTTTATGAATCCTTGAGGAGCCATTGATGATTCGAAATTTACGCCACTGAATCTCATCATCCCAGTGACACCTGACGGGCCTCTACAGTCTCTTTTAACACATCGGTTTTCTATTTTTAGCAGGCTAATTTTTATTCAGCTAATTGTCAAGATTGTGCCAAAAATTTACTTAATTCTCTGGAGGAGACTCAGGATCATCACAAGGATCAATAACAGAGTAAAGGTGATGGTTATCAGACAACAGGTGTAGTCGTGTCCTCGACAAAAAAGGTTGTCGATTATGACCGCGCGGGAGAACATTATAAGATGTGTTTGGGAAAAATATTTGTAATGGTTAAGGCATGTTATATCTTTTGGCATATCTGCTGTAAAATACTCAACAAATAATGTGTTCTCTCTTCTCTGAAACATGACCAGTTCAGCTCTCTACAGTCCGGGAACAATCTTTACAGGAATTTCAAAAAGAATGGTACACTGACACGTAATGGACCTTTATGTAAAAGCGCAATAAAAGAGTGCTTGATATTGCCCGAAATGGAACAGGGACTTTGACTTTTAAGAGGTCCTTATAACGAAAGCCAGATAACCCAGGATGGAGAAAAATTATGTTTTGTTTTCAATGCCAGGAAACTGCTCACAATACCGGTTGTACAATACAAGGAGTTTGCGGAAAGCCTGAGAAGACCGCCAACCTGCAGGACTTATTGATTTTTGTACTCAAAGGAATATCTGTTTACGGCGAAAAGCTTAAAGAACTCGGAGTTCCTGATCGGGTAAATGATGATTTTGTTGCCCAGGGTCTTTTTGCCACTATTACCAATGCCAATTGGGATGATGCCCGCTTCACCTCCATGGTCACTGACGGCCTCAAACGTCGCGATCAGGCCAGGGACCGTTTTTTGGCGGCATATAAGGAAAAGAAAGGAAAGGATTTTGATGAGGTTCTGCCTGAAGCCGCAACCTGGGCTGCAAAGGACTCGTCAGTATACGCCGAAAAAGCAAAAGAAGTTGGCGTTTTGTCGACCGAAAATGAGGATGTTCGTTCATTGCGTGAATTGTTGATTATAGGGCTGAAAGGCATAGCCGCGTATGCTGACCATGCAGCCATTCTGGGATTTCACAAAGATGATATCAATGATTTCTTTATGGAAGCCCTCGCTTCAACCACCAAAGATTTGCCTGTTGATGAAATGATTGCTCTGGTTATGAAAGCAGGAGAAGCAGCAGTCAACACCATGGCCCTGCTCGATGAGGCCAACACGACGGCCTACGGCAATCCTGAAATTACTGAAGTAAACCTCGGCGTCGGCACAAAACCCGGAATTCTGATTACCGGCCACGACATGAAGGACATGGAAGAACTGCTCAGGCAGACAGAAGGCACAGGCGTAGATGTGTATACTCACGGTGAGATGCTGCCCGCCAACTCCTATCCCGCCTTTAAAAAATATGACCATCTCATCGGCAACTACGGTGGTTCATGGTGGCATCAGAATACAGAATTTGAGACCTTTAACGGTCCCATACTGTTCACGACAAACTGCCTGGTGCCGTTAAGAAAAAAAAATACGTATCTTGACCGGATGTTTACCACAGGTGTTGTCGGGTATGAAAATGCCGTACACATTGGTGACCGCCCGGAAGGTGGAGCCAAGGATTTTTCAGCCATCATCGAGAAAGCTAAAACGTGTGAACCTCCGATCGAAATTGAGACCGGCACTCTTGTCGGTGGCTTTGCCCATCATCAGGTACTGGCTCTGGCAGATAAGATTGTTGATGCAGTTAAATCCGGTGCTATCAAGCGCTTTGTGGTCATGGGCGGGTGTGACGGGCGTCAGAAAGGTCGGAATTACTATACGGAAATAGCCGAAAATTTGCCTGCGGACACGGTGATACTTACCGCTGGTTGCGCCAAATTCAGATATAACAAACTCAATCTTGGTGATATTGGCGGTATTCCCCGTGTGCTTGATGCCGGACAATGCAACGATTCCTATTCTCTTGCTGTCATAGCCCTTAAGCTCAAGGAAGTTTTTGGTCTGGAAGATATTAACGAATTACCAATCTCCTACGATATTGCCTGGTATGAACAAAAAGCAGTAGCCGTGCTCCTGGCCCTCCTCTTTCTCGGGGTAAAAGGCATTCGACTTGGACCGACGCTGCCTGCGTTTCTTTCACCGAATGTAGCTAAGGTGCTGGTGGAAAAATTTAATATCAAGGCTATTGGTACGGTAGAAGAAGACATTGCGGCGATGATGACCGGGGAGTAATACCATTCCGATTAAGGAATATCCTGTTTATCCATTCGTGGTTACAAACGACAAAAAGGAACCACGAATGGACACGAATAAACACGAATTATTACTGAAAAAAACCATAAGAGAATGCCCTTGTAGTTGAATTCGGTCTGTTGCCTGCTTTGAGGTAATTGATGTTTTCCGTGTCCTTCCGTGTTTTCCGTGGTAGCCAATTTTATTCATAATAATCCTGGTACACTGTACGGCTTAACTTCGGCTACAAACGTTTTCGTTTAATGCGTTGTCCCTGTTCGTGAAAATTCGTGTCCATTCGTGGTTACAAACTGCACATGGATATTGACATCCTCCCCGTTTTTTTTGTGAAAAAAAAGGACCGATCCTCTCTGGATCGGTCCTTTTTTCAACATCTCTCGGCACAGCATGAAAGCGGAAGGTATTATTCAGCCGCTTTTCTAGCCTGTTCAAGCCAGCTATTCCACGTGTCCGGGTTCTTGGAAATCCATTCGGCCACATGCTTCTTGATATCACTGGTAGATTTTTCACCCTCGTTCATCCGACTGTTCTGCTCATTGATATCAGCCAGGGAAAGCGTAAAAACCTCAAAAAACTTTTTGATTGCCGGATTGGCGTTGATAAATTTTTTGTTGGCCACAATACGAATATCTGCAGCGACAAAACCGAGTTTAACCGGATCGCTGACCGCTCCTTCCACACCGGAAGCCGTCAATTTCTCCACTACCGGTTTCTGACTTTCCGTGGGATTAATTTCCGGAACATTGATCCAGACAACATCCTTGCCCGGTTTGAATTTAAAAACAGTCCAGTTGGGACACCAGGTATAGAAAAAGGCCGGTCCACCACTTTTGTATCTGCCCAGAGTTGAAGCCATACCCGCCTCATAAGAAGCCTTGATGGGATTAATATCGTTTTCGAGCCCGTACACTTCCAGATGATGCGCAATGACTTTTTCACATCCCCATCCCGGAGGGCAGGCGGTCAGATCGGCCTTACCGTCACCGTTCTCGTCAAAGGCCTTCTTTACTTCGGGGCGTTTAAAATCAGCAAGAGAGGTGATGCCGAATTTATCGGCTTCTTTCTTGGAGACCAGGTATCCCTGCAGGCCACCGGCTTTGGCAACATAGCCATACATGTCGGCTTTTTCGAAAAAATTCTTCGGGAGCTGAGCATTATGAATGGGAAACCATCCATTCGTCCAATAATCTACATCACCGAGATACAAGGATTTGTAGAACAAGGGGTTGGTCAGATCTTTGGCACGCTTGACCTTATATCCAAGTTCCTCCAGTCCCTGACGAACCAGAGCCTCCTGAAAAAAGCCGGTGTTCCAGGTAGCCCGGGCCGGATGCACAGTGACGCCCTTTCCGGGTTTCATGTTCAAGGCATGGGCGGACGATACTCCGAGAAAGAGAATCGCCAGAGAAAGCAGTAAGTTGCGGATACGCATGTTTATCTCCTGTAAATTAATGGTTCCTGAAAAATTATTTTTGGGCAATGCCCTGCGTAAGTCGGTCAAGCAAAATAGCCATGAGTACAATAGCCAGTCCACCAACGACCGCGCCTCCGATATCCAGAGTATTCAGCCCCAGAACTACGGGCGATCCCAATCCGCCAGCCCCGATCAGGGCGGCAATGACAACCATGGACAAAGCCATCATGATGGTCTGATTGAGTCCCGCAAGAATGGTTGGCAGAGCCATGGGGATCTGCACTTTACGCAAAACCTGCCAGTTGGTCGCGCCAAAAGCCTGAGCGGCTTCCACCAGCTCGGGATGAACCTGCCGGATTCCCAGACTGGTCAGACGAATAATGGGAGGGAGTGCAAAAATGATCGTCGCCAGAACACCAGCCACGTTACCCACGGAAAAAAGCATCACGATAGGCACAAGATAGACAAAGGCCGGTGTCGTCTGCATGGCGTCCAGTACGGGGCGCAATCCAGCCTCGAATCTGTCACTGCGTCCGGCAATGATCCCCAGAGGGACGCCCAGCAGGGTACAGACGATTACTGAAGCCAAAACCATGGCCAGGGTGGTCATGGAATCTTCCCACAGCCCCAGCAAGCCTATCAGCACCATGGACACCACAGCAAAAATTCCCAGCTTGATACCTGAAAATTTCCAGGCCGCAAGAGCGAACACGACAATAACAATTAAAGGATGGATACTGTTCAGCCCCGAATCGAGTCCATTCAGCAAAAATTCCACCGGCCATTTCATGGCCTGAAAAACACCCCGGTAGTTATCCACCAGCATGTCTACAAACTGGGAAACCCAGCTATCGAGGGGTATAACACTTTCTGCAAACATCTATAGTTCCTCCTGAGACCCTGGAACGGGTCCGCTTTCAACGTTTATACAGGTTGATTTCATCCCGGACGGTGATCATTCTGCGGCATGACCATTTCGTGCTTTTTCCGTACGATGAAGAGTACGCAGGAAGCGATTTTTGGAAACGACTCCTTTATACCTGCCATTTTCATCCACCACCGGAACGGGCCAGGTATTGGAAGCCACAATAGGCAGAATATCCTGCATACTCACGGAAGCCTCCACGGCCCGGGTGTTGGGGATCAGCGCCGGATCAAGTGTTGTGGCCCCTGCTTCCAGGGCATCGTTTAAGGTGTCGGAAGAAACAATCCCCTGAAACTGCCGTTTGGCGTTCAAAATATATGCGTAATCATGTTCGCTGCCGCTCAATATTTCGTGGGCTGCCCTCAGGCTCCCCGACTTTGTCCGTATGATGGTGGGGTGGCTGTCACGTACGATATCCCCGGCCGACAAAATACTGGTCGGGTCAACACCTCTGAAAAATGCCCGAACATAATCATTAGCAGGATTTTGCAGAATTTCTTCGGGCGTGCCCACCTGCACAACCTGACCGCCTTCCATGATGGCAATACGATCGCCGATACGCAGCGCCTCGTCGAGGTCATGAGAAATAAAGACAATGGTCCGCTGCTGCTCTTCCTGGAGATTAAGCAATTCATCCTGCATTTCCCTCCGGATAAGGGGATCAAGGGCAGAAAAGGCTTCATCCATGAGCAGAATATCCGGATCAACAGCCAATCCCCGTGCCAGGCCCACCCGCTGCTGCATACCTCCACTGAGCTCTTTGGGATACGAATCCTCCCATCCTGCCAGTCCGACCTGTTCCAATGCCTCCATGGCCCGTTCACGCTGTTTGGCCTTGTCTGTTCCGGCCAGCTCAAGGCCAAAGGCCGTATTTTCCAACACCGTTAAGTGTGGCATCAAAGCAAAGGATTGGAAAACCATGCTCATGTTGCCCAGCCGGAAAGATACCAGCTCCCCGGGGCTCATGGCGGTTACTTCCTGGTCATCCACAAAAACCTTGCCCGAGGTCGGTTTGATGAGGCGGTTAAGCATACGCACCAGGGTTGATTTACCTGAACCGGAAAGCCCCATGATGACAAAAATTTCTCCGGCCTGGATGGAGAAAGAAGCGTTGTTCACCCCTACGGTCATCCCGGTTTTTTCCTGTACAGCTTTTTTGTCCATACCCTCGGCCAGCAGCTTCATGGCTTTTCCCGGACTGGGTCCAAAAATTTTATAAAGATTTTCTATACGTATTTTGTCCATCTACATCTCTCCTCTTCTCATTCCGTTTTTTTGCTCTCAAAGAGAACAGCGTCATCCGGGGACACTCTGGTCTCCTGAAAAGCATCATGGGGCATTGCGTCCTGTGCCATTGCGTCAGAGGTTCCACAGGGGGATTTTGGGAGCTTCCATCATCTCTACCAGTTTTTTGAGCATGATATCGAATTGCTCCTTTTCCTGAGCGGTCAGAGAATCCAACCCCTGTGCAAATCTTTCCTGTAAAGGCCAGGGCATCTCTTCTGTAAGCTTGAGACCCTCCGCTGTGAGAGCCACAAAAACCTGGCGGCGGTCCGTTCGGCTGCGCTCCCGGGTAATAAATCCCTTGGCTTCCAGTCTGTCCAAAATACCAATCACTATCAACCGGATCAAATGCGTGTCGTCCCGCCAGGGACAGATCTCAACCAGTTTATTCCACCCCGGGGAAACGAACTGGACAGTCCTCTTTTTCAGCAATTGACCTGTCACCTGAAAGAACCTGACAAACCAATTATTCTGGCTCTGTCACGCCCGGATCAACGAAAAAATATTCAGGCACTGATCGAGGCATTTGGACAATCTCCGCAACTCCAGGAACTGGCTAATCTACTGATCATTGCTGGCAACCGGGACGATATTGATGAACTGGAAGAGGGAGCGCAGGAGGTCTTTCACGAGCTGCTGACCGCTGTCGACCGCTATGATCTTTACGGTAAAGTCACTCTACCGAAACACCATCAACGCGATCAGGTCTCAATGATTTACCGGATTGCGACAGCGTCTGGTGGTGTTTTTGTCAACCCGGCGCTGACCGAACCGTTTGGCCTGACTCTGATTGAAGCTGCCGCCTGTGGTCTGCCGGTTGTCGCCACCGAAGATGGCGGCCCGCAGGATATCATAAGTAACTGCGAGAACGGCTTTTTGATTGATCCACTTGAACCTGATACAATAAGTGAAGCCCTGGTGAAACTCCTTGAAGATCAGGCGTTGTGGCACAGTTTTTCTGAGCGGGGACTGGCTGAAGTGAAAGAACACTATTCCTGGGATGCCCATGCCAGACGCTATCTCAAGATTGTCAAACCGATCGCCGCACACTCGGAACAGTTATTACGCCAACCAGTGAAATTGCGTACCGGCCTGTATCGTGATCGGGCGATTGTCAGTGATCTTGGTCATAATTTGATCGGTGATGACACATCGCTTGAACAATTACTGCAACTGTTGCGCCAGCAACGTAAAAACAGCTACTTTATCATCGCTACCGGGCGGCGGCTTGATTCCGCATTAAAGGTGATGAAAAAACATAAAATTCCGCGGCCGGATGTATTGATCACCAGCAGCGGGACGGAGATCTACCATGCCCCCCTGCTGACGGCAGATGCAGCCTGGACGCGGCATATCGATTATCAATGGAGACTGCGCAGGGTAAAGGCTCTGCTGAAGGATTACCCTGGTCTAAAGATTCAGAGCAATATTGAGCAAAGCCGTTATAAAGTGAGTTATTATATCGACCCGAAACTGGCGGATATTGAGGAGCTCAAGCAACTGCTGCATCAGGAAGAACTGGCTGTTTTTGTACAGGTCGCGTTTGGCCAGTTTCTCGATATCCTGCCACTGCGAGCCTCCAAAGGGATGGCCTTACGCTACATCGTCGGCCAGCTCAATATTCCGCTGCATAATGTTTTTGTCGCTGGCGGGTCAGGAGCAGATGAGGATATGATGCGAGGCAACACCCTGGCCGCAGTGGTGGCGAATCGCCACCGTGAAGAGCTGTCGCAGCTGGATGACATTGAACGCATCTATTTTTCCCAGACATCGAACGCCGCCGGAATTCTTGAAGCCCTCGATTTCTACGATTTTTTCGGTCGCTGCTGCGATCCAAAGGATATCGAGAAAAGTGACGCCGATGAATAAAGTGCTGTTGTGTACCGATATGGACCGCACGGTTATCCCCAATGGCCGCCAGCCGGAACACCCCGACGCCCGCCAGCGCTTTCGACAGCTGTGCGCATTAGAGGAACTGTGTCTGGTCTATGTTACCGGCCGCCACCGGCAGCTGGTTCAACAGGCAATTGTGAGCTGGCAACTCCCCCAACCCGACTACGCTGTCACTGATGTCGGCACAAAAATCTATCGGCTGGTTCGAGGGGAGTGGCGCGAGATGCTCTCCTGGCAGAAACAGATTGCCAGTGACTGGCGGGGAAAAACGCATGAGGAACTGCAGCAGGCGCTGCAGTTTTGCCCGGAACTGGTGTTGCAGGAACGCAGCAGGCAGAACAACTTTAAACTGAGCTATTACCTGCCGCTGAGTGCCAATCGAGAACATATTTTTGCTGCAGTCGAAAATCAATTGACGCAGCTGGGCGTAGATGCCAGCCTGATCTGGAGCATTGACGAGCCGGAACAGATCGGCCTTCTTGATGTGTTACCACGCCATGCCACCAAGCTGCACGTCATCGAATTTTTACAGCACCACCTGGGATATGAACACCACGAGGTTATTTTTGCCGGTGACAGTGGCAACGATCTCCCGGTACTGGTCAGCCCCATCCAGTCGGTACTGGTGGCCAATGCCGAGCCGGAGGTCAGGCAGCAGGCGCAGAGCGGGGCTCGAAAAAACGGGTGTACGCATGCCCTCTATCTTGCTCAGGAGAACTTTTCACTGGGTGGTAACTACGCTGCCGGGGTATTGCAGGGAGTTCTCTTTTTCGCCCCGCAGACAGGAACACAGCTGAAATTGTCATAAGGCTACCCATAAAAGATAAAACGCGAAGGAACACGAAGGACGGCAAAAACATTTGAGAAGTACAACACAAGGTATCCACAAACAACACACCCAGCAAGGCGGCTTATGTACGAACAGATTTCCCATACTCTTTTGAATGATATTCTCAACCGCATTAAACCAGAAATTTCGCAACAGGATCTGCGCCATTTTTACACCCGGCTGGGAGCGAACTTTTACGGCATTCACTCCCTCTTTGAGCGTCTCTATGGCAAGCGCGACGATTTTGCCCAACAGGCCCAGCACCTCGTCGAAACCATGGCACAGCAATATATCAGGCGGCCAGAAAAACTCCGCCAGCTCGACCTGGCACGGGAAAAAGATTACAACTGGTTTCTCAGTCAACAACTGGTTGGGATGGCTCTGTATTGCAAGGGCTTTGCCGGAACGCTGCAGGGCCTGCAGGAACGGCTGCACTATTTCCAGGAACTGGGCATCAATCTGGTTCATGTAATGCCAATCCTGCGCTGCCCGGAAGGAAGCAGTGATGGCGGCTATGCCGTGAGTGATTTTCGGGAAATTAATCCGGAAGTCGGCACGCTGGAAGATGTGCAGGCCCTGAGCGCAGAGATGAAAAAGCGTGACATTCTGCTGGTGCTCGATGTCGTTGTCAACCACACTTCCAACAAACATTACTGGGCGACCAGAGCCAAAGCTGGCGAAAAAAAGTATCAGGAGTATTACTACACCTTCAAGACACGCAATATCCCGGACATGTTCGAGCAGAGCATGCCAGAAGTTTTCCCGGAAACCGCCCCAGGTAATTTTACCTGGGATGAGGAAATGGGCCGCTGGGTAATGACCGTCTTCAATGATTATCAGTGGGATCTCAACTACAGCAATCCGGCGGTTTTCATTGATATGCTCAACGTCGTCCTGTTCTGGGCGAACCAGGGAGCCGACATCCTGCGGCTGGACGCAGTGGCTTTTCTCTGGAAAAAAATTGGCAGCACGTGTCAGAATGAGCGTGAAGCACATTTGCTGTTACAACTGATGAAAGACTGCTGCCAGGTGACTGCCCCGGGGGTTGTTTTTATTGCCGAGGCAATTGTTGGACCGGTGGAGATGGTTAAATATTTTGGCGAAGATGCGGTTATCGCCAAGGAGTGTGAGATTGCCTATAACGCAACGTATATGGCACTGCTCTGGGATGCAGTCGCGACAAAAAATGCCCGTCTGCTGAATCAGGGGATAAAAAACCTGCCGGTCAAACTGGAGCGTGCCACATGGTTAAATTACATTCGTTGTCACGATGATATCGGCCTGGGCTTTGATGATCGGGATATTCTCCAGTGCAACTATGAACCAGCCAGACATCGCAAATTTCTGATTGATTATTTCACCGGTAAGTTTGATGATTCGCACGCACGCGGCCTGCCCTTCGGTGAGAACGCTAAAACGGGCGATGCGCGTATTTCCGGTTCTCTTGCCTCCCTGGTCGGATTGGAATATGCCCTGGAAATTGAAGATGACAACGCGATTCGGGATGCCATCAAACTCATCCTGCTGCTCCACAGCATGATTATGTCCTTTGGCGGCCTGCCACTGCTCTACTATGGTGATGAAATTGGCACCCTGAACGACGATTCCTATCGCGACGATCCCTATAAAAAAGGGGATACCCGATGGGTTCATCGACCTTCCATTGACTGGGAAAAAGCTGAGCGCAGGCAAACCCCGGGAACCGTCGAGTATGAAATTTTCACTGCCTTGAAACGGATGATTGCAGTACGGAAAGAAATTGGTGTTTTCGCCGATTTCAACAATCGCGAATTGATTGAAGTAGAGAATCCACACCTGTTTGTATTTGGTCGCTACCAGCTGCAAAAAGTACAAAAAGAGGTCCTGGTTGTCGGTAATTTCAGCAACAAACCACAGCACTTGAATCTTGAAGACCTGGGAAGTTGGGGAACAAAGGACCGGCCGCTGGTCGATATCTATCGTGGAGAAAGCCCCGATCTTTTCAAAAACAGTCTCGTGATCCCCGCCTTTGAATTTTACTGGCTGTGCGAGACGGTCTGAGCTGTAAGACCATTTACATTTTGTATTGGCGGATTCAAAGGCAGGGGCGGGAAAAGGGAGAAAGGAGACGGGAGACGGGGAAAAGCAAAAGACGGAACAGCGAAAAACTTTTTGCCAACGAATAACAGCTCGAAACATGCGAATAAAGGCAAAAAACTTTAAGAAGTTACGCTTTTATAAAAAATGCCCTTTTTCGCATGATTAGACCTTTTCTATGAAGTTATGCTCGTTTTATACCATTTACATTTTGTATTAACCAGAGAACGCGACTACGTAGACATCTTTTTTGGCGATGACGAATGAGTAATAATTCGTGTTTATCCGTGTCCATTCGTGATTCCTTTTGCAGTTTGTAACCACGAATGGACACGAATTTTCACGAACAGGGACAACGCATTAAACGAAAACGTTTGCATCCGAAGTTAAGCCGTACAGTGCACCAGGAGTATTAATCAACTTTGGGAGTCATCCGAAAGTCGGGGTTGAGTGTTTTACGCTCTCATATTCCGTGCTTTCCGTGTTTTCCGTGGTTTTTACCAGGAGCATGAGAACAGACCCTGCTCCTTATGGGCCGATAAGTAGAAACAATACATTGCCATGGGTCTCATGCAGTTTGCTACTACGGAAAACATCAATTACCTCAAAGCAAATAACAGACCGAATTCAACAACAAGGGCATTCTCTTATGGTTTTTTCAGTAATAATTCGTGTTTATTCGTGTCCATTCGTGGTTCCTTTTGTCGTTTGTAACCATGAATGGATAAACAGGAGACAAAACGGGGTATAACTTAATAGAAATGGTATTACATCCTGTTTATCCATTCGTCATCGCCAAAAAAGATGTCTACGCAGTCGCGTTCTCTGGTCAGTAAAAAATGTGATTGGTGTTATAATGTCAGGAAAATGGCCAGTGTCACCTCCAGTCAAACTGGAGGTGGGACACTATAGAGAAAAATATACTTTGTTTCATATCAACCAAAAAGGAAAGAGGTCATGAAAGCTGTAAAAATTGCCGATGGAATCCATTGTCTCCCCGTTAATTTGGAAAATTATCAATTATTTGAAGGAATGTGGCCGATGCCGCATGGCATCTCGATCAATGCCTATGTGGTTGAAGGCGATAAAACAGCCCTTATCGACCTGATTGAGGATACCGATGATAAACCGGCAGATTTTCAGGACGAGCTGCATTCCATCTCGTTGGATGAGCGCACAATTGATTATCTGATTATTAACCACATGGAACCGGATCATACCAGCTGGCTGCCGAAACTGATTGAGAAAAACCCCAATCTGCAGATCTGTTTGACCAAAAAGGCGGCAGGGGTATTGAAGTCGTTTTTTGGTATTGAGAGCAACCTGCATCTGGTGGGTACTGGCGACAGCCTTGATCTGGGACAGGGCAAGGTGCTGCACTTTTACGAGACGCCGAATATCCATTGGCCGGAAACAATGATGACATACGAAGAAAGCAGTGGCGTGCTCTTTTCCTGTGATGCTTTTGGTTCCTATGGCACACTGGATGGGGTCTATTTTGATGATCAGTTGTCGGCGGAGCAACGTGTGTTTTTCCACAACGAGGCGTTGCGCTACTACGCCAACATAGTTGCCAGTTTTTCCAACTTTGTGATCAAGGGCATAGATATACTCAGTGGACTGGATCTTAAAGTAATTGCCCCCTCGCACGGGATTATCTGGCGGGAAAATCCCCAGGCTATTATAGATTCCTATACCCACTTTGCCGGTTATATGAACGGCCCGGCAGAGCCGGAGATCACTCTGATCTGGTCGAGCATGTACGGCAATACAGGCAAGGTGGTGGACAGCATTATTGAAGGTGTACGTTCCACGGGGATGACACTGCATGTACATCGCGTGCCGGAAGATCACGTGGGGATAATTCTGGCCTCGGCGTGGCGCTCGTCGGGAATTATTATAGGGATGCCAACCTACGAATACGAGATGTTCCCCCCCATGGCCTGGGTACTGGATATGTTCCGGCGTAAAAAGGTATGGAATAAAAAAGTGCTGCGCTTTGGTTCCGCTGGCTGGTCAGGTGGAGCACAACGCGAGCTGGATCGACTGACAGAAAAACTCAAGTGGGAATTTGTGGAACCAATCGAATGGTTTGGAGCACCGGGTGCTGAAGAGAAAGCCCGGGCGAAGAGCCAGAGCCAGGCACTGGTGCAGCTGATACGAGACCAGTCTTGTCCCGACACCCCTGAAAAACCGTAACAGTGTAATTTGAGAAGGTGCGCAGTAAATCCTCCATATTTTTTATATCGAGAATATGGAGGATTTATGGGTATCCCAGAGACAGCAAACGTCTCAAGATCATATCAAGGTTCCCATCAAATGAATTCAAGGTACCTTTAAAAAGAAATTTCATCGACAGACAAAACCGGGGAGAAAAATCATGCCGCATGTTGTGCTTGAACACGCCAAATTAACACCGGAGCTCTTTCAAGCGATAGAAACACTAACCTTAAAGACAGACACAGGCATTCTCAAACTTGGCGAGAAGTATATCAATGCCACAGGAACCATAGTTTTGATCGAATCTTTGGCTGTTGAGAATTCTAAAAATCAGCGTTTCTTTATCCAGTTATCACAAAAAGATACAAGCCTGACTGTTCGCTTATTGCCTCAAACAGATCCAGAAAAAACCCCCGGGGTGAAAATGTTAATGGCCAGAGTAGCAAAACAAATAAAGGATAGCAGTGCTGCAATTAATTATGGTAAAACAAACCTGCAGGATTATTTATTGCAGTAATTTCCGATAAATTTATCTCATTTTATACATATACCTGCCTAATATCAATATATTGGAGATATTTTATAATGAAAAAGATATTGCAATATCAATTTGAGAAACGGGACTGCTTTTATAAAGTTGCTTGCAAAGCATAAAGAATTTTATCTGGGATAAATAAAAATGGAAGATCTTTTTAAATATTTTACACCACTTATTTATTGGGTTTTGATAATAATTTGGCTTTATATTTTGATCTTTTATTTTTTAAAATTAAAGCGCAGATGGAAACGAGATGAATTATTAGGATTATTATTAATTATCCTGTCAATTGATGCGTTTAGAACTCTTCTTGAAAGCACGTATTTTGGTCTTTGGTATACATCCCTTTCCGGATTAATACCAATACATATTTTTAATTTTCTTGCACAACCACAAATTGTATTTTTCCCAAAAATTATCAATTTAATTGCAGCAATTTTAATATTAACAATCCTGATAAATAAATGGTTACCGTCGGAAATAATCCAAAAAGAGAGAACCAAAACCTTAATTAAAAAGCAAAGTTCCGAATTATTAAAAAAAAATAAAGAGCTCATTGATTTAACAAACGCATTACAAGAGAGTGAAAGTCTTTATAGAGAAACACAAAGAATAAGTAAAATGGGTGGCTGGATTTACGATGTAGAAAGCAAACAAACAACTTTTACCGATACTATTTACGAGATTTATGGGAAAAAGTTTTCAACAACAGAAGAAGGGATAGAATTTTATCATCCGGATGATAAAGAAAGAGTTTGGAATTCATTTAACGAAGCAATCACAAAACAAAAACCGTATGACTTGCAAGTGAGATTTATAAATGCACAAGGAAATACTTTATTTGTGAGAACTCTTGGACAACCTTTAGTTAAAAATGGAAAAGTTGTCAAAATATACGGTAATTTAATAGATATCAGCGACTGTAAAAAGACGGAAGAAGCACTCCGAAAAAGTGAATCCACCATTCGAAATAAACTTAAAGCTATTACAGAATACAAGGGCGATATTGAATCACTTGATCTCAATGACATCATCGATGTCGATGTTTTACAGTCGCTGATAACTCAATTTTACAAGGTAGTACCTGTTGCAATCTCTATTAGTGATCTTTCGGGAAAGTCTTTGGTTTCAGCAGGCTGGCAGGATATCTGCACAAAATTCCATCGATGTCATCCAGAAACAGCTCTGAACTGCCACAAAAACGACACGGTAGTTGCCAGCAGTGTGCCATTTGGTACATCTAAAAACTACCACTGTAAAAATAACATGCGGAACATGGCTGCGCCTGTCGAAATTAATGGCAAGCATTTCGGAAATGTCTTCATCGGACAGTTTTTTTATACCGACGAAGAGCCGGATATCAATATTTTCAGGCAGATGGCACTTCAATATGGGTTCGATGAGGCCGAATACCTGGCTGCGCTCGGGCGTGTTCCAAGGCTGACCAGACAAACTGCTGATGCGTCGATGGCATTCTTATCCGAATTGGCCAAATTAATTTCCCGCATGAGTTTCAGCACCATTCAACAAACGAAATTACTTGCCGAGCGTAAGCTGTCTGAACAGTCTCTTCGCGAAAGTAAAGAAAAGTTTTCGAGTGCATTTAACAAATCGCCAATTCCATTAGCCATCACGGATTTTGAAACAGGTGAAAGAATTGCCATCAATGATAAATATGCAGAAATTTTCGGATATTCAAGGGTTCAAATTCTGAGTGGCAACGGGGAAAAAAATAATCTTGCAGCAGAGACAAAAGCGCTTATGGGAGCAGTCGATCACAGTAGTCGTGAAAGTTTTCTGCAGAATTATCCCTTCCGAATGGTTACAAAAGATGGCAACGTTCGAGATATTCTGGTAAGTGCGGCCAGAATCAACAACGAAAACAAGAGTCAGTTTATTGTTTCGCATGTAGATATCACAGAACAAAAGCAGGCAGAAAAAGAGCTCACTGAATCACGAGATCTATTACGCTCTGTTCTGGAAAACATACCTATTCGTGTCTTCTGGAAGGACACAGATTTTCGCTATCTTGGCTGCAATACACTCTTTGCTTTTGATGCGGGAATGTTACGCCCGGAAGACGTGATTGGTAAGGATAATTCTCAGCTGGGATGGGGTGAAGAAGTCACGTTGTACAACTTAGATGATAAACTTGTGATTGATTCCAATACACCAAAAATTGGTTATGAAGAACCGCAAAGTACTCCCGACGGACATACAAAGTGTTTGCATTCATCCAAGGTGCCACTCCACGATTCAAAAGGAAAAGTCATTGGTGTGCTGGGTATCTATGACGATATCACAGAACAAAAGCAGGCGGAGAGGGAGCACAAGATATTGGAAGACCAGTTACAGCAAGCCCAGAAAATGGAATCTGTGGGCCGACTGGCAGGAGGAGTAGCACACGATTATAATAATATATCCAGTATCATCCTCGGTTATTCGGAATTAGCTTTGGCCAGGCTTGAAAAGAGTGATCCTTTGTATGGATACCTTATGGAGATTAACACAGCCGTAAAACGTTCGACAAGCGTTACCCGGCAATTACTGGCTTTTGCCCGCAAACAAACGGTTGCGCCCAGGGTGCTTGATCTGAATGACACAATAGGAGATATGCTCAAAATGCTCCAGCGGCTTATCGGTGAAGATATCGATATTGTCTGGAAACCTGGAGATGAAATACGACCGATTAAAATTGATCCAACCCAAATTAATCAAATCATGGCAAATCTCTGCGTTAACGCCAAAGATGCCATAGCCAATGTGGGCAAGGTTACTGTCGAAACGAAAAATATCACCTTTAATGAAAACGACTGCACCTGTTACGAGGGATTTGTTCCAGGCGAGTATGTACAACTCTCTGTAAGCGATAATGGCTTCGGTATGACACCAGAGACCCGGGACAAGATTTTTGAGCCGTTTTTCACGACCAAAGTTACAGGCAAAGGGACCGGACTGGGACTGTCCACCGTTTATGGTATTGTCAAACAGAACAATGGTTTTATCAACGTCTGCAGTGAAATGAAAAAAGGAACAATTTTCAGGATTTATTTCCCCGTATATACAGAACAAACAGTTAAAGTACAAAGTGAAAAAAAGATACAACTTCCATTAAGCAGAGGCGAGACGATATTGCTGGTTGAGGATGATGACTCAATACTGAAAATGGTTAAAAGAATGGTCGAAAAACTTGAATATGCTGTATTATTTTCCAGCAGTCCAGTGGAGGCCGTCAAATTGGCAACAGAACATGCAGACGATATACATCTTCTGATAACGGATGTCGTTATGCCCGCGATGAATGGTCGAGAGCTGTCCGAGCGCCTGAAAAGCCATTATCCTCATCTCAAGACCCTTTTTATGTCCGGGTACACGGCTGACATCATTGCACCCCGGGGCGTCCTGAAGGAGGGTGTTAATTTTATAGAGAAACCCTTTTCAAACAAGGAACTGGCCCTTAAAATCAGAGAGATTCTGGATAAGGTTAAGGGTTGATTGAGGAAAGAGAGGCAGGAAGAAGGAGGCAGGAGACAGGGAAAAGTCTCCGTAGAGACGACCAAACTGCTCGTCTCTACGATGTCAGTGGATTTATTTTACGGGCATTAATTGTGCAGATCCGTTTGAATTCGGGCTGACCGGGCACCTGCCCTTAGGATATTCTTTACGGCGTTCAGATCTTCGTTTTCGGATTTTACGACGAATTTCTCGTAAAATTGTCCTCTTAGACCGATTCAGCGCACCAGAAATCGCAATCTGCAATCTTCCTGTTTGAAGAAAGGCCATGATCTGGTACTCTTCTCAGAGAGTGAGTTACTGGGACCTGACTTCCGGTCAGGTTATGGTGATGCAATCATATTTGCAGATCCTCCCGATGGCTGAATGAGAAAAAAATTGGCAACATATCGAAAATGCGTAAAAAAGGAAGAGCCAATGCAGAATAATATTTCCATAAAAAAAGCTTTACGGGAAAGTGAAGAAAATTATCTTAATATGATTGTAAACAATGCAGACGGCATTGTTATTATAGATCACAAAGGGATTGTGAAATTTATGAATCCGGCAGCGGAGGTGCTGTTCGGTATCAGCGCAGATGATTTTGTGGGCGAACTTTTCGGATCTCCCCTGGTCGCTGATAATGTTACGGAATTAAATATTGTCAGAAAGGGGCAGCTCCCAGTCGATGTGGAAATGCGCGTTGTTGAAACAAATTGGGGTGGAGAAAGTGCCTGGCTGGCATCTCTTCGGGATATCTCAAGCCGAATACAGGTACAAAAGACTCTGCACCATGCAGCACAGGAGTGGGAAAATTGCTTTGATAGTATTTCTGATATGGTTTTCATTCTTGATGAGAATTTCAGAATACTGCGGGCCAACAAGGCCGTCGCCGATATCCTGGGAATAGAAAGAACAAAAATTTCCGGGCAGCGTTGCTACCGCTTGATTCACGGAACAGAAAAACCGCCCGCCTATTGCCCGCTGAAAGATGTATTGAAGACGAGTATACCCCAGACGACAGAACAGCCAGAACCGTATTTAAAGGGTATTTTTACGCACAGATTTTTTCCGATAAAGAACGATAAAGGAGAATCTTTAAGCGCTGTGACAATTATCAGAGATGTCTCTTCCCAAAGGAAGACAGAGAGTGAAAATTCACATTTGAATGAGGCTTTAGCCAATAGTTTTGAAGGAGTTACCGCAGCCATTAGCGAACTGGCCGAAATACGGGACGCCTATACGGCAGGACACGCAAGGGGGGTAACCCAGTGGGCTGTCAATATTGCCCGGCAGATGGGTATGGATAAAGATGCCGTGCACGGCATCCAGGTGTGTGCCATGCTTCATGATATTGGGAAAATAGCTATCCCTTCGGGAATACTGAACAAGCCTGGCAAACTCTCTGACAACGAGTGGCGGATAATCGCTGAGCACCCTAAACTGGCTTATGATGTATTGTGCAACATTCCCTTTCCCTGGCCGGTAGCCGAGGTTGTGTATCAGCACCACGAACGTTTGGATGGCAGTGGATATCCGCGTGGGTTAAAAAGCGATGACATCCACAAGTGGGCGCGAATACTGTCCGTAGCTGACGTGACGGATGCCATGATCAGTCACCGGCCCTACCGGCCAGCCCTTCGCAAAAGTGTTTTGAAAGAAGAATTGTTACGCGGTCGCGGAAAAATATATGAAGAGCAGGTGATAGACATAGCTCTCACCCTTTTATTCAAGGAAGACCATCGGATTATGGTGGTGGACGATGAGTCTGCCATTGTGCGATTTATTACAGAAGCTTTGGATGGTCTGAATTTTGATGTGCAGGGGTTCAGTAATCCTGTCGAGGCTTTTGAGGTGTTCAAAAAACATCCTTTCCCCCTGTTGATTACGGATTTGTGTATGCCTGAGATGAGCGGTCTTGAGCTGTTGTCAAAGGTCCAAAAGATCCATCCCTCTACCAGGTCGATTGTTATTACAGGTTATGGTGAAAAAGAGCAGGCCATTCAGGCATTGCGTCTGGGCGCATCAGAATTTCTGGACAAACCCTTTCAGATAGATCTTATAAGATCTTCGGTAGAAAATTTGATGAAACGCTACAATGAGGATAAATGAATATTTGATTAATGCTGTTAACGGGCTGGTTTATGGCTACCTTGAATAACCAGTCTTTCGCCCATCTTCTTCGTTGCAGTCAAAAATTTATCCTTCGACAAAGCGAGAAACGAGACGTCGAGATATCAATTATATACCTGCCGTAAATTCCCTCCTGAGCCTTGAATATGAACGAAATACAAGATTATTCAAGAGACCCTGTTGTGAGATGAGCCACCTGTTGTACTGAAGACGCCCAAATTGGGCGTCTGTCCCACCTGTCTTTGAATCCACCAATACAAAATAGAAATGGTATAATACTATTTACATTTTGTATTGACCAGAAAACATAACTGCATAGACATCTTTTTTGGCGATGACGAATGAGTAATAATTCGTGTTTATCCGTGTATATTCATGGTTCCTTTTGCAGTTTGTAACCACGAATATACACGAATTTTCACGAACAGGGACAACGCATTAAACGAAAACGTTTGCATCCGAAGTTAAGCCGTACAGTGCACCAGGAGTATTAATCAACTTTGGGAGTCATCCGAAAGTCGGGGGTGAGCGTTTTACGCTCTAATATTCCGTTCTTTCCGTGTCTCCCGTCTCCTTTCTCCCGTCTCCTTTCTCCTGTCTCCCATCCCCCTGCCTTTACATTCGCCAATAGAAAGTGAAAATGGCATTTAGTACGGTCACAACTTGATAGGAATGGTATTAAATATATTTATGTGTATGATATTTTATTATTAAGATCTTTTAATGCTGCCAGGCACTTGCCTCGAGCAATTTCCAACCCGGTAATGGCTGCGTTGAGGACTGTATCTCCCACTACACCGCGGCCGAGCCAATCGTTACCCAGATTGATGTTTTGGCAGGCGAGTTCCTGTTCAATAAGGAAGAGAGCTTTTTGGGGATCTTCAACGATCTGTGGATTGAAATGGTCACAAATGCCTCCAATAATTTCTTCATTCTTTGCTTTTTCCCATTCGCTCATTGTTGTATCTCCTTTTTCTTTTAGACGACTTCGGGGAAATCGTTCGTTGGCATTTTGTACAGCTAACAGTGATATTCCAAGTTTTTTCTCAAGAGTTTGAGTTTTAGTAAGTTTGTCAACACTGACGAAGGCTGGCTGAATATCATGGCAAGAAAAGGCCAGTACTTATAATACCAATTACATTTTGTATTGACTAGAAAACGTAACTGCATAGACATCTTTTTTGGCGATGACGAATGAGTAATAATTCGTGTTTATCCGTGTATATTCATGGTTCCTTTTGCAGTTTGTAACCACGAATATACACGAATTTTCACGAACAGGGACCACGCATTAAACGAAAACGTTTGTATCTGAAGTTAAGCCGTACAGTGCACCAGGATTAATCAACTTTGGTAGTTATCCGAAAGCCGGGGATGAGCGTTTTACGCTCTAATATTCCGTTCTTTTCCCTGTCTCCTGTCTCCCATTCCCCTGCCTTTACATTCGCCAATAGAAAGTGAAAATGGCATTCAGTACGGTCACAACTTAATAGGAATGGTATAGCACCATCATTTTTAGATTATGAACATATCGCTCATTGTCTAAAACATAAATCAGAAGATCGGGGAAGACAATACGAGAAGATTGCTGGCAAAATGACAGGTAAAACCCATTATTTTTCCAGCGTGAGCAGATAGGTGCGGAGGTTGGATGAAGTACCTGTGAGGCCGAGTTTTGTGCGGAGGTTTTGCCGGTGAAAACTAATGGTTGGTTCTGATAGATTAAGGAAATTTGCAATTTCTTTGCTGGTTTTCCCTTCTCTGATCAAAAGCGCTATTTTCATTTCCTGGGGAGTCAGTATGGAGGAAATATTAGAGAGTAATCGCAGGAATGGCGAAGCAATATCCTGAAGGTCAGATTCAATCCGAAGAGCCAGCTTGCGGACTTCTGGTGCTTCACTGCGCTCCTGTAAGCGTTTGATTCCAGGCAGAATCGAATCTCGAATATTCTGAAGAATCGCCTGCTCCATCTCCCTGGCATCCTCATCATTTTTTCGTATGACGGCGCGCAGAGCCACATTCGCTTCCTCCAGATGTTGCGTTTTTTCCCGGAGCTGATCTTCTTTCTGTTTAAGCTGCTCTTCAGCAATTTTCAGGGCAGTGATATCCTCATGACTGATGACAACACGAAGGGGACCATCGCCGACGGCTCTTGTTACCCGCATGTAAAACCAGTGCTGCATGCCGGGTGCATGGCAGGGATAATCAATAACAAATTCACTGATATCTCCTTTGATAACGCTTCTTATCCCGGCGGCCACTTCTCCAGATTTGTCTGAAGAGTCTCCTGTGGCAGCATCACATATTTTGAGATAATTGACATTCAGTGTATCCGGTCTCATGCCTATCTCATTACAGCTGGCAAATTGACGCCACGCCACATTTGTTTCTAAGATCATCCCATCTTTATCGATAATGGCGATATGGGCAGAGAGCGAATTGAGGATTGTTTTAGCATACTGCTGAGTTTCCCATATTATTTTTTCGGCATTTTTAAGTTCCATAGGGCCTCATGTCAGGCGAGAGCTGGATTAGTATAATACGTGTAACACTGTAAACAGGTTAATAAAGGCCATCCATTACCTGCAGGCACATTCCCGCTTTATTCAGGGTGTAGAGATGTACTCCCGGGGCACCGCCTTCAAGGAGCTCACGGACCTGCTTGCGAGCATATTCGACCCCTGCCTGATACACAGCTTTGTTGCCCCCTTCATCATTTGCCTTCATCAATGCATTGATCAGCTGCCCTGGTACCTTTGCATTGCATAACTCAAGAATAAAACGCAGAGAGGCCAGGTTGCGAATAGGCAAAACACCAGGGATAACAGGTACAATTATCCCACGCTTTTCCAGCCGCTCAACATAATCGAAATAAACCCGGTTATCAAAATAAAGCTGGGTGATGATAAAATCAGCACCACATTCAACTTTAGTGGCCATTACGTCAAAATCAGCTGCAATGGAGGGAGATTCTGAATGAGCTTCAGGAAATCCTGCAACGCCTATGGAGAGGTTCGGGTAGTTCCGCTTCACATGCTGCACCAGGTCAGAGGCATAGGGGAAGGTTGCAAACAGTTCCTCATCTGTCCCGCTAAAATCACCTGGTCTGTCTCCTCGCAGGGCCAGAACATTGTCGATACCCATGGAACCAAGCTCACGGAGGAAACCGTCGACCTTATTCTCATCAGCAGCGACACCAGTCAGGTGAGGCATTACCGCATAACCGCACTGGCCAATAAGCTGGTCACAGATTTTCAGGGTATTGTTCTGGGTAGACCCTCCAGCTCCATAGGTTACCGACGCAAAAAGAGGGTTCATCACTTTGAGCCTGGTCGCAATTTCCAGGAACTCGGGCCAATCTTCTTGCGTTTTCGGCGGAAAAAACTCCAATGAAACAAATGGCCCTGACTGCTTAATTTTTTCAGGTATTCGCATATATAACTCCAAAGCATCCCACTGATAGTGTGGAAAAGGAACTATCATCTTTCAGAGAGAACCTTTCCGTTTTCTTACTGTTTAAACTGGAATTTTTACTGCTCTCGCGAGTATTCTTCTCCAGAAAAAAAGAGAGTATCAGTTCGACAATAACCAGTGGTCTATTCATCAACATTCTTATTTTCGCTATCTTTTCACCGTTTTCAGGACGTACTATATGTTCGACGTTTCCTTTTCCTTCAACAAGAGCGCCGTTAATCAATATTTTTTGCTGCATGGGTCTCCATCATTTGGTGCAGTTTGTAAGAAAAGTTTATTGGATCAACCCTTTGGACCGTAAAGCCGAGGTTGCTTTTTCAATACTGGAGTCGAGTATCGCTACCATCTCATCAATCCCGGCCTTATCGATGATAAGGGGTGGCGACAAAATCAAAAGCGCCTCGTAAGGACGAACTATAAGCCCCTGTTGATCACAGAACTGGTCTACAGTCTGGGCCGCTGTAATATCCTTTTCCTCGGCTGCAGCTTTATTGCCGCTGATATTGCATTCAACACAGGCCATAAGGTGATTACCCCGGGTCTCACCGACAATTTCGTACCGTTCGAGACGTTTTAGCTGCTTGATAAAATAAGGGCCGACATCCTGCACATGCTCACAGATCTTATCTCTGCGCATTATCTCAATATTCTTGAGCGCTGCAGCGCAGGAAACCGGATGGCCCGAGAAGGTGTATCCGTTGGTAAAACAGGCAGTTTTCGGTGCGTTGCTGCCCGAGATACGATCGTACAAGCGGTCGGAGATAATCACCGCACCCATGGGTTGATATCCGCTGGTTAACCCCTTGGCCGTTGTGATAATATCGGGAACAATCCCCCATTCAGGTTCTGCAGAGAAGAATTGCCCAAGCCTGCCGAAACCGGTGACAACCTCATCGAGGATGTAGAGAATTTCATATTTCTCACACACCTTTTTCATTGCCTTGTGATAGCCTGGGGGTGGAATCAGAACACCGCCTGAACCCATGATCGGCTCAGCAATGAAACAGGCAACTTTGTCAGGGCCGATTTCCAGAATCTTTTTCTCAAACTCATCGACCAGTTGATCGCAGTACTCACGAAGGGACTGCCCCTCGTCACGGCGGTATGGATTCGGCCCGCTTACATGATGAACGATATCAGATATATAATGAAAGTATGTCCGGTCAACCGCTTTACCGGACAGAGACGCAGTCAGGTAAGAACTGCCGTGGTAACTTTCAGTTCTCGAGATAATATGTTTTTTCTCGGGCCTGCCAAGAGCGCTGAAATAAAAATGGACAAAACGAATTGCAGAGTCAACCGCACAGGAGCCGCTGGTGGTAAAGTGGACGTGGTTCAAATCTCCTGGAGCTAACCCTGCCAACACTTCTCCCAGTTCGGCAGAGAGATTATTGGTCATCGCGCCAAACGGCGTATAGTAAACAAGCTCTTTAACCTGTTTGCTTATAGCTTCCGCCATTTCCTGGTTGCCATATCCGATATTGACACACCACATACCGGCAATGCCATCGAGATACCTTTTACCGTCACTGTCATACACATGGTACCCCTCACCTCTCTTGATTACATGATCTCCTTTTGTTGAGGCAGTAGCAAGGTCGGCCCATGGGTGGATAGTATGGCGCTTGTCTTTTGTACTTAATTCTTCGGTTGTCCCGCTTTCGGCTTTCATATATCCTTTCTCCATCAGCATGCGACCATCACAATTTCACTTGATTCACGGTCATGCTGCTCAAGTTGTTGTTCAATGTAGGCAATCCCCTCTGGACTCACCTCTTCTTTGCGTCCGGTAATCCAGAAACGGCAGTTTGGGGTTCCACACAAACAGGGAAACTGTTTAAACAGTATATCTTCAGTCTGCGCATAGTCCATGGTCAGTGCCTGTCCCGCATCAATATCACGTAATGCCCATAGCTCAAACTCGGTCATATCAAGGTAAATATTGGGCGCACAAGAGTGCAGAATATACCCGGTGAAATACGGGTCGTACATATGTGTTGTGGGGGTAATCTGCAGGGTATGCTGCATTACAGTGGGAACGATGTTTCCCGTAATCCTGGTAATCATTTCTCCGCGCTTTAAGTCTTTTTTGGTGTAGACACCGGCGCCTTTTCCATCTTCACGTCGACAAACCGTAAAATCTTCTTTTTTCGGGTAATCGAAGTTCGGGTCCAAACCAAAATCATGGGGGTATATCAGCATTGTGATCCTCCTTTATGTACATCTCATATATTCAACGTGTTATTCTTCGACTGTCGCTTAACCCAGCAAAAGATATTCTGAAAATTCTCCTCGCATACAGTGATTGGAACTCATGGAAGAGGTGTATGCTCCGGCGTTAATGAACGCCAACAAATCCCCTTCCTCTATTGGTGGTGCCATAAAATCTTCGATGAGTACATCGAGCGCTTCGTTTATGTTGCCGGCAACGGTTACCGGGGAAAGGTTAGCGGGGGCAAAAGACTTCTTTATTGAGTCAGGCAAGATACATGGAACGGGTTCACACGGAAGTTTGTAGTGCACCGGTTCCATAGTGAGATTAAAGCCACCGTTCACGCCCACAAAACACTTCTCAGCCTTTGTTTCTACACTATTGGCCTCCAGCACCAGCACACCTGCATCTTTTACTATGTAGGTTCCCGGCTCAACGTTGATTTCATACGATGTATCTCCGAAAACCCGCCTGATGACTGAAGCCCATTCTGAGAGATCCAGGTGATTATCTTCCGCCGTAAGCGGAACACCGAGTCCTCCACCGAGATTAATTGCCTCTACAGTCGGAATCCTTTCAATCATTTTCAAACATTCCCGGAGGATTTTCTCCCACGCCGGAAGTTGATCGTTGAGATACCCGCAGCCTGTATGAAAATGCACCCTGTCAATACGCAGATCGTATTGCTGTGCGAGTTGAAGAGCCTGCTCAAGTTCAGAAATATATATCCCAAACTTGGTAGGTTTCTCCCCGCTGTAACGAAGCAGCTCGTTAGAAGCGTATCCTGTGCCTATGGCGGGGTTGATGCGGATACCAATTGACCTGCCTGGAGTACGCTCGCCGATACGTCTGATCATGCTGCAACCATCGGCGTTGAGTTTTAAATCGGGAAAATTTGTGAGGAAATCAAGATCGGCATTGGATACTGAGGTTGCAGTATAGGATATGTCTGAAGAATAAAATCCACAGCTCATTGCATGCCGCACTTCTGCCGGCGAGCAGACATCCACCCCGCATGTGGTTGATGACTTGATCCATGTGAGCAGCGGTTCAAACCGGTTAGCTTTCAGCGCATAGTAAACTCTATTCGGCAGCCCTGTATTTTCAAGAGCTCGTTGTACCCGCTCTATATTTTCGAGAATTCTATCCGCACTATATAAAAAAAGCGGTGTTCCGAGCTGCTCTCCAAGTTTTTGTACATTTTGATCCGCAAAAATAACCTGGTTGTTCTCGTTGTAGGCTAATCCTTTTCTCTCCCACCATAATTTCATGAAGACATCACTCCGAAAAATTTTCGCTCTTATCGCCTCTTGGTAAATAAAGCAGCAATGAACAGTTAAATCATGGAGGCGGACAGAACGAGGCCCTCCACCACTGCTTTACTTTCTTACTACCGAAGAAAACCGCCGAAATCTATCTGACGGTATTGCTCTGTTGAAGGTGTTGCGCTACGCGACCGCCATTGTAAAAAGGTTGAGCTCTTCCTGCAGCTGGTTGACCTTGTTGGTTTGCTCCCAGGGGAAAATATCTCTGCCGAAGTGGCCGGCCACTGCGGTCTGCCGGTAGCTCCAACCACGAGGGGTGGTCAGCTCCAGTTCACGGGCAATGGATGCCGGACGGAAATCGAAGATTTCTCCTGCTTCAAGAACCTCCTGTATTTTCTTCTCCTCAACCTTTCCTGTGCCAAAGGTCTCGATATTGATACTAAGAGGCCTGGCAACACCTATCGCATAGGCAACCTGGATTTCGCATTTTTCTGCAAGGCCTGCCGCAACAACATTTTTGGCTGCATAGCGTGCATAGTAGGCGGCGGATCTATCCACTTTGGATGGATCTTTGCCGGAGAATGCGCCACCACCGTGGCAACCGACACCGCCATAGGTATCGACGATAATTTTTCTCCCTGTCAGGCCAGCATCACCGTGAGGGCCGCCAATGACAAATTTGCCGGTGGGATTAATAAAGAACTGGGTATCTTTGGTAATGAGACCGGTTGGAGTGAGTACAGATTTAGCGACCTCGATCAGGTCCTTGCGAATTGTCTTCAAGCCGATATCATCAGTCTGGTGTGAGATAACAATGGAGGTGATTCTGGTGGGTGTGCCGTCAACATGTTCCACGGAAACCTGGGTTTTTGCATCCGGACGGAGATATCCAATATCGCCCTTCTTCCTTATCTTCTGAAGAGCTTCCAGCAGCAGATGGCTGTAATAAATCGGTGCAGGCATCAGAGACGGGGTAGAGCTTGTAGCATAGCCAAACATCATCCCCTGATCGCCAGCACCCTGCTCAGCAAAGAGCCCTTCACCTTCCAACACGCCCTGAGCAATATCTGCTGACTGCGTATGAATATGACAAAGATATTTGAATGTGTCGCAGGAGAAAAGAAGCTCAGCACGGTCATAGCCGATGTCCTTTACAACGTCCCTTGCGATTTTCTCCGGATCGATATTCGACCAGCCATCACAGGTTATTTCACCCAGGTTGGCGACAAAGTTTGTAGTAACTGCGGTCTCACAAGCCACCTTGCTTTTGCTGTCCTGTTCAAGACAGGCATCAAGAATAGCGTCTGAGATCTGATCGCAAACTTTATCTGGATGGCCTTCACTAACTGATTCTGAGGTGAAAACGTGATTACTCTTCAGTTTACTCATAATGTTCCTTTATATATTACGTTTGTATAATCTCGATACGGATTAACCGAGATACAGTTTTCGAAGTCATAACGTCCTCACGCCATGCTGCAATCAATGAAGCATCCCCGTCCATAAATCGAAAAATTGGGGAGCTGAAGAGAGTGCAAACCCTTTTGGCTACTAAGATGACAAACGAATCACCAATCGCTGATTCAATGAAAAAGGGGGAAGATATAAAAAGATAAAAAAACGAAAGTGGGCAAAGAGTGCCACTCGATTAACGATACCAGAATAAGATGGACAACATTTTATCGGCTGCGTTTGTGTTAACAAATGAAGCAAATATCCCTGCTAAATTATCATGGACGAAAAAAATGAATAATTATTCTTTAAAATAGGTATTTAGATGAATTTTCTATTTTTTATCTTCCGCTTTAATAAGAAGTGTTACAGGGTTGCAGTGAGAATATTGTGCTCAAAAAGGCAAGATTGTATCTCGCGAAAACTATTCCGCGCAAACCCGATACACACACATTTTACAGCTGACATTTTCCTCTTTCAGATAATCTGTATCGAACTTGTTCAGTAACTTCCAGATGTTGTCTGACTCCAGTTTTTCCAGTCGCTCACCATAACCGTGGTCCTCGTATGCGCCTTCCCGAACGGTAAAACAAATTGTTCCCCCAGGCTTTGTGATTCGAACGAGCTCATCAAAGCCGTCGGGTGTCACGTGTCCATAGGTGAACGTTCCGGTGCAAACGATGGCATCATATTTATTGTTCGGGATATCCAGAGGTTTACTCAGATCGGCCTGTATATGACGGGAATATATATTTTTTCCCTCAGCTTCTTTCAGCATTTCCGCTGAATAATCGAGAGCCTCGAGATTTGTATAACCATGCTCAACAAGCTGCTCGCCAACAAGGCCGGTACCGCATCCAGCATCAAGAATCAGACTGTCTTTATCGTCAACCACATCGGTAAGAGCTTTTGCTGTAGCAATATGAGCGACGTAACCGAAGGCACCCACAGTATCGTTTTCATACTGTTTGGCCCAGTCACCGTAAGCGCTCATAAGTTCCTGATAATTTGTGGCGGTATAAACCCTGTCCAGCGTCTTGTTATCACTGATCTTTGTCTTACCCATCTTTTTCTCCTCTTTTATTTCTCAGCATTGATACTTTTTAATTTGAAAAATACATCAGCGTCTGCGGTTCCCGCCGGAATATTACCAGGCGGAAACAATTCTGAAGTTACCCTTTTGCCAGGTACCGTTTAATATCGATAATGATCCGGCCTGTATGGTCCATCCACGGAGACATTGATATCGTCGGTCTGATCAGGAGTCATTCTGGTAAGGGTTGCACCAGGTTTATCCAGGTGCAGCCGGGCTGCTTCCTCATGGCATCCGGTGTCACCAGATCAACAACAGGCGATCCAACACAGATGACGGGTTTCATGACAATATTCTTTAGCAATAAACATTCCAACCTTGTACCAACGTGCTTTCCCGGCAACCCAAAATGGGCGGATTACCTGTCGTGGCAAGGATATACAGCCCAATGATTTATCAATAACAGTTTAAAATTACAGGAACATGCAAACGAGGAAAGACGTATGGTGAGAAAAATGTGCCACATTTTTACCATGGTAAAAACAATGTGAGCATATTTTTCCCAAATGAAGCAGCTCTTAATAAGTGCGGGGAACAACACACAGTAGTTGAGCAGCAAAAGGAAATCGAAAAAAAATACATAAAATCAAGGTATTAACCATAGAGAGATGGCATTACTCCGATAGCTTTTATATGTTTTCTCTTGTAATATATCAGAAACATAATATGTGAACTATCTGCTCAATAAAGGGCAAAGCATCTTAATTTTTAGACCTTACTGAATCCATTTCCCCTCATACAACAACTCTTCTATGGAAAACGACCCCCAAAAAATAAAAATTATCTGTGTTGACGAAGGGAGAGGCCTTGCACAGCAGGTCAGGAAAATTTATCTGGAATCCCGACTGCATCTTGCCTACGAACGAAGCATCGAAGAGGTGGTTGATCGATTTGAGCATGAATCTTTTGACATTATGCTTTTCTCCAGCTCAGTGACCCACCAGCACCCATTGTCGGCGCTTGAAATCCTTGAGATAATTACGGCTAAATGTCCGGAGACACAGATTCTGTTTTTCGCCCATCCCGGCCGGCTTAAAATTGCCCATCAGGCGCTGCGTGCTGGCGCATTTCACTACTCCCTGCTGCCGGTAAGTGACGAAGAGCTAAAGATGCTTATTGAAACCGCGATGGACAAGAAGCCTCAGCTCGGACTGAACCTGCTGCTCCGGTCTGAGGTAGAAAAAACGACTTTTGAACAAATGGTTGGCCGTTCAACCCCTATGCACCAGGTGTATCGCCAGATCCGCCAGGCAGCGGCAACAGACATCCCTGTTCTCCTTTCTGGTGAGACAGGAACAGGGAAAGAGCTGGCTGCACAGGCAATCCATGAATTGAGCGATCGCACAAATGAACCGTGCATCCCTGTACACATCGGCAGCCTGCCATCTGATCTTGTCGCCAGCGAACTTTTCGGTCATGAAGCAGGAGCATTTACCGGCGCAAACGCACTGCGCAAAGGCTGCTTTGAACTGGCCGTTGGTGGTACAATATTTCTTGACGAAATCGCAACAATAGACCAGAAAATGCAGGTGAGCCTGTTGCGGCTGCTCGATACAAAATCGTTCCACCGTCTCGGCAGCCAGAACGATATCGATGTCGACGTGCGGGTCATCGCCGCCTCTAATGCGGATCTCATGAGTGAAATTCGCAGGGGCAGGTTTCGCGAAGACCTCTACTACCGGCTTGATGTACTGCACATTGTCATGCCACCCCTGCGGGAACGCCACGGTGACCTTCACCTGCTTGTGGACCATTTTATCAAACAGTCATCTGAAGACTTTCAAAAGGTTATTCGCGGTGTAAGCTCCAACTTTTTCAGCTGCATAGAATGCTACAATTGGCCAGGAAACGTGCGCGAGCTTAAAAATGTCATCCAGCGGGCTGTCATCAACTGCCAGGAGGATATTCTCAATGTTATTAATCTCCCTGAACGTTTGATGAACAGTCAGCATGACGATATCACCATACCCATTCACGTCGGGATGCGTCTTGGCGAAGTGGAAAATGAAGTCATTATCAGAACCCTGGAATACACCAGACATAACCGCACCAGGGCAGCAGAAATACTCGGTATCTCCCGTCGTGCCCTGTACAATAAGCTTCAGAAGCTCCACGCAGGCAATTTCTAATTATCAAAATTTTACGCCGCCCACGAACATGCTCATAGCCTCTATTTCAGGGTAATGAGCATCACATTTATAGCACGGCAAGGCCGAGGATACATTTTGTATTGGCGGATTCAAAGGCAGGGGCGGGAAAAGGGAGAAAGGAGACGGGAGACGGGAAAAAGCAAAAAATTCCGTAGAGACGACCACTTTGGGCGTCTCCAGTACAACCGACGTTTCTACAATGAGATCAATTTTACATCCTGTTTCTCCATTCGTAATCGCCAAAAAAGATGTCCACGCAGTTGCGTTCTCTGGTCAGTAAAAAATGTGATTGGTATAAGAGGATATTTACAGTAAAAAGTAAAATGTTTTGACTCTGGTTTACAAGTAACCATTCCTCACCCTCTTTTTAAGCAGCAACAGCTTCATAAATGGGAGAAGGAACATCTGGGTAAGCTCTAAAAACATGATGATAAACAGCCCCTGCAACATCTTCAACATCGGCTTCACTATAACAACTCTCCGGCAAACCACTTTCATCACTATAGAGTAAATCGTAAATAGTGGTATGTATCGCATCACGAGAAGATTCTTTATCACGCCAATGATGGTATTTAGTTACTCCAGCCTTAACAACAGCAAGCAGGTCTACAGTGACTTCCTTGATGCGCTTAATTTCTATGACACTGAGTTCAGACTTTTTCAGCAAATCATAAAGTGCAAGACTCTCTTCCGTCAGCCCTTCACGAACAGCGCGATTTTCTTCCTCCCCTAAACCTTGTTCCACTCTCAACAATTCTTCAAACGTGTGTTCGATAGTCACCCGGTTCTTTTCACTATTATACTCAGCAATAATCTTTTCATAATGTGCCTGCATATCGGTACGTAACGGGTTACGGTCAAGCATTTTTTTGAGCCGATTCCCAATCATGGCACTCAGACACTGCACAGCTGTCTTCTTCGCCGGGCTTCTCTCAAACTCCTGCCTTAAACGTTCAAAGTCAATTCTACTGATATCATAGACGGGGTGTTCCTCTACGATTTCAGGCAGAGAAGGTGGACTGGTCTCAATAACCTCATCAATCACACCATGCAATATTCTTATAATATCGCTAATGTCCGCATTCTCACGATCTTTCTGCAAATGTTTATACACCACATTGATGGCATCGCGGTTTGGGCGATACTCATTTACCCGTGGGTCGTTAATACATGCCTTGAATTTCTTAAACACAGCGCGACACATAATCTCGAATCGTTTGCGTGTTTCGTCGTTTTCATTGGCCGCTTCCTTAGCCTTTACAATAGCTGCATTACGTGCAAAACCGGTCATTAACTTGATATCTTCAAGGGAAGCTTCTTTATCATCCAGAAAACCCCGCACCAAGCCAATGGCCTCAGCCAAATCCTCCAACAAATCTTCCATTGGACGACTCGGATCAGTTCTCCCACTCATACCTCCACGGCCACCATCGCCATGACCCGCAAACGTTGCCAAAGCTTTACGCAGCCCCTTCAATATTCCACAATAATCGACAATAAGACCGTTATTCTTCCCCTCACTCACCCTGTTCGCTCGAGCAATCGCCTGCATAAGCGTATGCGCTTTGAGTGGTTTGTCGATATACAAGGTTGAAAGACCTGGTACATCAAAGCCGGTAAGCCACATGGCACAGACAATAACAACACGAAACGGATGAGCAGGCTCTTTGAAGGCAGAAGCCATATCCAACCGCTGCATCCCAATAAATGCAGGCTGGCTTCTTAACTTTTCAGGGATCTCAAAGCCTTCTTTAATCAGTCGCCGGTGGGGAGTAATATCCAGCTTCCACTTACGAAACTTTTCCACTTCACCCTGCTCTTCACTCACCATTACTGCGATCTGTGTTTCCTTCATCCAGGCAATTTGCTGCATGCGATACACTTCTTCTTGTTGATCAAACGTTTGTGTCAGCTCTCGGGTCAAAAGCTCAATTCGTTTTTGCCACTCTTTTACAATCAGATTATACATCCTCACACAGGTGATTTTATCGACACAGACCACCATCGCCTTGCCGTTTTCCCAGCCCGTTGAGTAGTGCTCCACAAAATCCTCAGCCACCTGAGACAACCTCTTTTCCGCAGTGATAATGTGATAATCTTGCTTTAACGACTGTTCCAATCGCTGTTGTTGATCAAGGTTTTCATATTCAATTTTTTCTAGTTTATCGGCAATCCGCTCGTTCAAATCATGTGTAGCAATGCCTAAGCGTTCGCCCCGGGCATCATAATAGAGTGGCACTGTTGCACCATCCTCAACCGCCCGCTGAAAATCATAGGTAGAAACATAGTCACCAAAGACACGGCGGGTAATCTCCTCATCCGAAAAGAGCGGCGTACCCGTAAAACCCATAAAGCTTGCATTGGGCAGGGCATTGCGCAGGTTCAAGGCCAGCATGCCATATTGGGTGCGATGCGCCTCGTCGGTAATGACAATCACATCATCACGCTCGGAATAACATTCACCAGCATCGACATCCTGATTAAATTTTTGAATCAGTGAAAACACATAGGATTTATGTTCGCCCAGTAATTGTCTGAGATGTTTACCATTACCCGCCCGGCACGGTTCGCGTTCGTTGTTCACGACCCCGCATCCTGCAAAAGTGATATGGCTACACTATCCCGGACACACAAATACAGGTATAATGCCTGATAATGGAGGTGTGTCCCGTGAATTCAAATTATTCGTCCCAATTTAAGCAGGATGCTGTCAAGTTGGCGGTTGAATCAGACCAATCAATAGCCCAGACAGCAAAAGATTTAGGCGTGAATGGTAACACTCTTTACACGTGGATAAGGAAGTATCGCCAAGTGAAACCTTCAGCAAATAAAGGCTCCGGTGAGAACCACCCTTATGAAGAATTGAAACGCCTTCGTCGGGAAAACGCTCAACTGAAAGAGGAGCGCGATATTCTAAAAAAGGCGGCAGCGTACTTTGCAAAGAACAGTCGGTGAAGTACGCCTGGATGAAAAAACAGACTGAGTTTCGTGTTCAGCCGATGTGTCGTGTTCTGCAAGTTTCCCGAAGTGGCTACTATGAATATTTACACCGACTGCCCAGCGTCCACAGCACTGAGGATGACCGGCTTCGTCCTCAGATCAAAGCTGCTTTCGAAAAAGGTCGAAAGAACTATGGTACCCGACGAATAAAAAAGGCTCTGGAGAAAACAAAAAATATTGTCAGTCGCCGCCGTATCGGGCGGTTGATGGAAGAAGAAAATCTTCAAGTTCAAACCAGACGAAAGTTTAAGGTGACAACAAATTCAAATCACGACAAGCCAATCGCACCGAACCTTCTTAATCGTGAATTTATCGTCACCACGCCGAATACAGTTTATGTTGGCGATATAACCTACATTTCTACACGCGAAGGCTGGCTGTACCTCGCCGTTGTTATTGATCTGTTTTCTCGGGCTGTGGTCGGCTGGTCCATGGGGGCACGTATGATGGCTGATTTGGCCAATGACGCCATGCTGATGGCCGTCTGGAAACGAAAGCCAGACAAGGGCCTTATCTTTCACGGCGACCGAGGCTGCCAGTATGCTTCTGATCTTTACCGGAAGACCCTCAAAACCTACGGTATTCACGCCAGCATGAGCAAAAAAGGTGATTGCTGGGATAATGCTGTAGCCGAGAGCTTTTTCCATACCCTGAAAATCGAACTGATTCATCATTGCGACTTCGAAACTCGCGACGAAGCAAGGGTTGCAATATTCGAATACATTGAAGTTTTTTACAACCGTCAGCGCCTGCATTCCTCTAACGGATATGAGGCTCCGCTGGTCTTTGAGATGATGCAGGAAGCTGTGTAATATTGTGTCCGGAAAAGTGTTGACATATCACTGGACAATGGTAGCGAATTTGCGGCTCACGCCAAAATCAATAAACGCCATTCCATCGATGTCTTTTTTGCAAAACCATACGCAAGCTGGCAGAGAGGAACAAATGAAAATACTAATGGCAGACTCAGAAGGTTCTGGCCCAAAAAATTTGATATGGTGACTCTTTCTCAAGAGGAAATAGACAACGGAGTTCTGTTGTTGAATTTGACACCGAGAAAGATCTTACGCTGGAAGTCTTCACTGGCAAACGTGTTGCACTTATTACTTGAATTCAGCAGCCTTCTAGTTTCCAGTCTGGTCTAAAAAACCAACTATACAATAAAACTAAACTCTTCACAAACATATATTACTCCATACTTAAACACTTTTAGTGCGACTACGGCTATTAAAGCCTCAGGTGGCAATGAGCCGTTGGTAGCATCATAAACTATACCTGATAAAGTTGCCGCGATATCAGCCTTATCACCGTCTATGTTTTTAGTTTTATTACAAAAAAATGTTGTGAGCAATTTTGCAATTGATGAAACGTCTTCACTTTTCCAACCTAAATTTTTATTTTTCCAACCTAAAGCAAATAAATCTTGTTCCGTTTCCTCTTGCACGAATATACTTAGTTCATTCAGTACATTTTCAATATATTCTTCTCTGTTCATGACTAATTATTTTCCTTTTTTGTATTGTCTTATTATACCTTCTTTTTTTTCCAACATTGGCTGGTGAGGGTTAGCTTGTTTCGAAAGATATGTAGGATAGTAATTATCATCTCCTTTAGGAAACAAACATACAAGATAAGGCAACCTTATTAATCTGAGGCCAATGCTTTCCAGTAAAGAAGCATTGGTTTTTTTTTCTTGAGTGGGTTGGCCAGCTAAATCATCCTCACTTTTCAAGATGGAATCTTTTTTCTTTTCATTGTATTCTAGTTCTTCTATATCAGGAATTTCTTCTCTATCAGTGATTATTTCTCCTATTTTTGCGTGATTGATCCAAAATAACTCCGGGACACTTATTTCAGTGAGCCAAAAATAATCAGGTAAGAAACAGCCAAGTCCCTCCACTAGAGACACGTCGGAGTCACACATTATATGATCAGAATAAATATTTTGGATATCCTTGCTGCTAAGGTACTCATTTTTGCTTACAAGAATCGTTCTACAAATAAAAGTTCTTTTTCTATTACCCAGATTGTTTTTAAAAATATAATAAAAATACCTATCAAATAATTCTTTATTTTTCACGGAAAGTTTTGTAAAAAGTCTGTCTGTGGCAAATATATTAACCTGCTCAACGAAGAATGTTGCTGCAATTCTCTCCACTTCATGAAGATTTTCTGTTAGTTTTCTTAGTCCCTTAGGAGGTATGATTAACGCTGCAAGAGGGTAGTCAGAGGTAAATTTATTAGATGCGCTATTTGAAGATATATTCAAATTTATTTTTTCAAGAGTGACCGCATAGTTATAATAGTCAGCTAAAAAACTACATGAAATTTGATATGCTGGGCCAAAGTTGTCGTCCTGAATCACATAATTATCGCACCACAAATAGCTTGACAAAAACGACTGGACATTTTGATCGGAGAAATAACCACTACCATATGCATTCCAGTCATTTTCATTAAAAGTATGACCAATTAAAGAAACTGCATGCCCATCAAACGAGGCACCTACGCCCTCTTTTTTGGGAATACGCAATAATAATATGACTGGTATTTTCGACTCTATTGCTCTGTAAATTGTTTCAATAAAAGATGTAATCGGTAAATCATGAGCGCTGACTTGGATAGGATCCAACTCATCAATGTGATCACTTTTTTTTGAAAGTCCCTTAATTACCGTGATCATTTCCTGAATCCTTAATCCTTTTGAAACCCTTGACAGAATAGCCTGTTTTTTTATATCAGGCTTATCTTTTACAAGAAAATTATTTATTGCATCGCATGAAATATCTTTATCATAGCCTCTTAGTGCGGTTTTGATCGCAGCGTGAGCACAACAATTAGTATATCCATTTTGTTGTGCAAAATAAATACCTCTATCTATAGTAAATTCATTTCCATCTAAGATAACAGTATCTTTGAATGTCCCATATTGATCTTTGACCAATCCGGTCAATATGCATTCTGGTACGTAATATCTAACCTCTTCTTTTTCTCTCCCCCCATTTGTTTGTATCAATGTGTCCTGATGTACGATACAGTAACCAATTAGATTTTTTTTATACTCCTCTTTGTCTATTTTTTTTCCATTTGGGATCTTGATGTCTAGGAAAAAAAACTTTGTACACTTCTTATCTTTTAAAATAGGAGAGTGATCCACACGCATTTGTTTGATATACCTAAAACAACTATTACACTGTCTAGAGAGGTCTATTTTGTTTTTACAAAACATGCCATCTACTGACACATTTGCTTCTCTAATGGCAATAGTTTCGCAGACTTTCTCCATTTTATTCAACCGCAACAAAGAGAGTATTCTTCTAAAGGAAGCAATGCTCCCATATTCCTCAGACAATTTAAAAAAGCTCTCTTTCTTGGCATCAATATTTCTATATTCCATAGTCATAATTCCCGTAATTTTTTAGGTTAAACAGCAAATAAAAAGGGTGATCCAATTGGATCACCCTTTTTATTCAACTACCTATATTAAATGAGAAGAATCATGACTCAATCTAATTCAACCGACTGTACACAACCACCAAACAACCGCATCTCCCCTCGGACGTAATCTTTCCCTTTCTGATTGATCGTAACATTTCGTCGAGCCAAGGTACGTACAATTTCCTTCGTCTTCAAAGAAGTCCGATTATGTTTTCCAGATTTCTTAATTTTAAATTTTTTTGCAAAAGATTTATCAACCATCTCTCTCTTTTCTCCATTCATGAATAAAAATAATTTCATTTCGTCCCTCACCTTGGCAGCCTGCCTCTAAAAGTTAGCTTAGCTGCTTCTGGTACAACCAACTCCCGTGGTGTGACGGGCGGTGTGTACAAGGCCCGGGAACGTATTCACCGTAGCATGCTGATCTACGATTACTAGCGATTCCAACTTCATGGAGTCGAGTTGCAGACTCCAATCCGGACTGAGACATAATTTGAGGATTCGCTCCACCTCGCGGTGTGGCTGCCCATTGTTTATGCCATTGTAGTACGTGTGTAACCCTGATCATAAAGGCCATGAGGACTTGACGTCATCCCCACCTTCCTCCGGTTTGACACCGACAGTCTCTTTAGAGTGCCCAACTTAATGCTGGCAACTAAAGATAAGGGTTACGCTCGTTGCGGGACTTAACCCAACATCTCACGACACGAGCTGACGACAGCCATGCAGCACCTGTCTCCGAATTCGCCGAAGGGCACTCCCAACTTTCATCGGGATTCTTGGGATGTCAAGACCAAGTAAGGTTCTTCGCGTTGCGTCGAATTAAACCACATACTCCACCGCTTGTGCGGACCCCCGTCAATTCCTTTGAGTTTTAATCTTGCGACCGTACTCCCCAAGCGGTCAACTTAATGCGTTAGCTGCGGCAATGAGAGAATATTCCTCACTGCTGCCTACTGTAGGAGCTTGGTCCGTGTTTCAGTTCCAAGATCATCCTCTCAGACCCGCTAACCATCGTTGCTTTGGTAAGGCACTACCCTACCAACTATAGTGCATAGCAGCTGAGTTGAGCCATCAGATACCGCTAACTTACCAATGTGTCGATAATTGTAAATTCAAAAGAGTATCGCTTCACCAGCCAAGGACTATAGCTAAATGGTACGGAACTCCCCCCACGGTAACTTAAAATAGAGGCAACCCTTGGGCTTCTTAAAAAGAACAATCAAGATAACGGCCAACTATATACAGACCACTCTTCCCTTTGATCTTAAATCTATACAGTTAACGTCTCACTCCGAAGGATGTCCTTTTAAATATCTAAAATCGTTAGCCTATACATAACGCATTCTGTTTAGGGACTATTTCCTATGTATAATTCAATTTTAGTCTTGAATATACTTCTTGATATCCCTTTTTGACAAGGGATTTCTTTTAAAAAAAGGGAAAAAAAGGACAGAAAGAGCAAAAAAAGGCCCAAAAAAGCCCCAAACCAGTTAAGGTCAGGGGCTTTAATAAACTTCTATAAATCTACTGCGTACCTGGCATTGGTGCCGGAGGTCGGAATCGAACCGACACGGAGTTGCCCCCGCTGGATTTTGAGTCCAGTGCGTCTACCAGTTTCACCACTCCGGCGTAAAGATTGTTTATACTCTGCTTTACCTGTTTACGTCAAGGGGAAAGCGTACTGAAATCCGCCCTTACTTATAGGTACCTTATATAGCCCCGCTCTTATAAAAACGGTACATGCGCATCACCTTGCGCACATAATTACGGGTTTCCGGAATTGCCGGAATCCTGTGCAGTTTGTGTACCAGACCAGGTCCCGCGTTATAGGCGGCAAGAGCAAGTCTCACATCTCCGTTGAAATCATCCATAATCTGGCGAAAATAGCGGGTACCACCGTCGATATTCTGCTTCGCGTTAAAGGGATTATAAACCTTCAGTTCCCGCGCTGTTCCCGGCATGAGCTGCATCAGTCCCCTGGCTCCCATACGTGAAACCGCACGATGGTTGAAACCTGATTCAACATGAATAATCGCCTTGATCAGCGAAGGATCAACCCCATAACGCGTGGCAATGCTTGAGATCTCACTGTCATATTTTTTTGTCCCCCGTTTATGAGACGAGAAGCCCATGGTAACGATGTCACGTTTAGATGATATCGTTTTACACTGAGCATTACTGCGCACGTTGGTATAGAAAACACCGCCGCGAGAATCGTGACAGACATACAACCCCGCCTCCGCCTCCTGCCACGCGATTACAGTGGCAAGCAGAACAACTATTCCAACCGCCAGCCAGTGTACATTATGTAAATCCCAGCTGTTCCTGTTCAAAGGCATTCTCCGCAGGACTTCGCCCTTATTTGGTTCTCTTCTCCCAATCGGCAAGAAACTGTTTCATGCCTTTGTCGGTCAGAGGATGTTGTGCCAGCTGTTTGATAACTTTCAGCGGAATAGTGGCAATGTCCGCGCCGAGAAGTGCTGAATCAAGAACATGCTGCGGGCTGCGTACGGAAGCGACGATAATTTCGCTCTGGAAACCATAGTTATCATAAATGGTGACAATATCACTGATCAGGTCCATACTCTGCACCCCGATATCATCCAGCCGTCCTACAAAAGGAGAGACATAGGTTGCGCCCGCTTTGGCCGCGAGAAGTGCCTGCATGGCGGAGAAGACAAGGGTGACGTTGGTTTTGATACCCTCGGCGGTCAGCTTTTTCACCGCCTTGATCCCCTCGGTAATCATGGGAATCTTGATGACGATATTATCTGAAATCTTCGCCAGCTTCTTCGCTTCTTCCAGCATGCCGTCCGCCTCAAGGCTCACGACTTCTGCACTTACCGGTCCATCAACAATAGCACAAATCTCGGGAATCAACTCTTCAAAAGGTTTGTTCTCTCTTGAGACGAGGGTCGGATTGGTGGTCACTCCATCGACCAGTCCCATCTCAACACCTTCTCGAATCTCATCAATGTTGGCCGTATCGATAAAAAACTTCATGACTTTTCTCCTTTTTCCTTTCGGAAGATTTGACAACATTCTTTACTGCAAAAATACAATACGCGGCCGTCAACATCAAGCCGCACCGCCTGGCTCCGGGGTACCAGTTTACCACAAACCGGATCCTCCTCGAGGATATCACTGAATTCATCAGCCTGAAGGGGCGGTTTCCCGTCTTTCTCAAGAGAGCGGTTGCGCTCCTTCAGCCAGTTGTTCATGGTTCGCCAGGCAAACCAGATCAGTCCTGCAATGACAAGAAATCGAATAATTCCCATTCTCTCTCCTTTACTCTTTCCAGTCGCAGACTTCAAGCTGCTGACCGGTTTCCCGATTGAGCAGATCCTTCCCCATCTCCGAAACAGTACGGCGGGTCTTCGGATCGACCAGCAGTGGTTCAATCTCCGTCAGGGGCAGCAGGACAAAGAGCCTCCGGCTGATAAGGGGATGCGGCACTACCAGATCGCAACTGTCAACAATATGTCCACCACCCACGCCATAGTAAAGCAGGTCCAGATCAAGGGGCCGGTCCTGATATCCAACGCCTTCTTCTGCGCGGAGACGACCAAAATCGGCCTCCACCACCTTCAGTGCGTCCAGCAGTTCCTCAGGAGAGAGACACACTTCAAGAGATCCGGCAGCATTCGTGAACCATCTGTCACTCACCATATCCACCGGTGACGATTTCCACGGGTGGGAAATGTTGACAGTACGGATGCCGGGGAACTCGCCGAGACAACGCCAGGCTGCACTGAGCTGTTCCCGGCCTCTGCCGATATTGGAACCGAAACCAATCCACGCCGGCATTAAAGTTTCCATCAGAAGTTTTCCAGTCCAAGGACGTCGAACATCGTGTACATTCCTTTTTTCTGTTTCGTCACCCATGCGGCTGCGCGGGCGGCACCCTGGGCAAAATGTTCGCGGCTGTGGGCACGATGACTCAATTCAATCCGCTCCCCCGGTCCGGCAAACATCACCGTGTGTTCGCCGACGATATCCGCAGCACGAATACTCTGGATGCCAATCTCACCTTTTTTTCGCTCACCGATGATACCACTTCGCTCAGTCACGAGTGAACTGAGAAAATCCCGGTCAACACCTTCAGCTGCCATTTCACCGAGTTTCAGTGCGGTACCGGAGGGGGCGTCTTTCTTCATTTTGTGGTGGGCTTCGATAATTTCAATATCGAAATCGTCTCCAAGAATCGCCGCCGTTTTTTTCACCAGCTGAAAGAGGACATTGACGCAGACAGACATATTCGGGGCATGCACACAGGGAAAGGAGCTTTCTGCCAGGCTCTTCAGCTCGGCAAGCTCTTCCGCAGCAAGCCCGGTGGTGCCGATAACCATGGCGGTCCCATGCTTTGCGGCAATACGGGCAAACTCAAGGGTGGCAGTATGAAAGGTGAAATCAATGATCACGTCGCCGCGATCAATCTCTGATTCCAGTCCCTCACCGATAACAACGCCGTTGGCGATACCGAGGGCCAGTTCTCCCGAGTCACGACCGACAGCGGGCCCTCCCACGGCGTCGAACGCTCCGGCCAGTTCGAGTTCTGGATGTTCAGTCACCATCCTGCAGAGCATTTTCCCCATGCGTCCGGCGGCACCGGCTACAATAACCTTTATCACAATGGTCTCCTTAAATCAATTTCAGGTCACGCATCGCCTCTTCCAGCGCAGCGGTGTCATTCACAGGCGGAATGGGCAGACGCGACGAACCATCGCCGATCATACCCATCAGTTCCAGCACTTTTTTCGACGGTCCCGGGCTGGGAGAAGAGAACATCAGCTTCATCATATCATACATTTTATAGTGAAGTTCACGCGCCCCGGCAATGTCTCCGGCCAGCACCTTCTCCATCATCTGCGACATCCCCTGGGGATACACGTTGGAGATAACTGAGATAACGCCCCGACCACCAATAACCACAGTGGGCATGGCGGTAAAGTCGTCCCCGGAGAGGACGATGAAATCCTGCGGACATTTACGGATAACATCACTGATCTGCTCAAGACTTCCGCAGGCCTCTTTGATACCGATGATGTTGTCGATCTGCGCCAGTCGCGCTGTGGTTTCGGGGAGAATATTGACCACCGTCCGCCCCGGAACGTTGTAGAGGAACATGGGGATATCAACTTTCTCGGCAATCGCCTTGAAGTGAAGATACATCCCCTCCTGGTTTGGCTTGTTATAGTAGGGAACGACAGAGAGCACGGCATCCGCCCCGCTTTCTCTCGCACTCTCGGTCAGCTCGATGGCCTCAAGGGTATTGTTCGCTCCGGTCCCGGCGATAACCGGCACCCGCCCCGCCACGGTCTCCACAGTCAGTTCAATGACACGCTTGTGCTCATCAAAATCGGTGGTGGCGGATTCACCGGTAGTACCCATCGGCACAATACCGTGAGTGCCACCGGCAATCTGAAATTCAATAAGATCTTTTAAGCCCTGTTCGTCTATTTCACCATCCTTAAAGGGGGTAACAAGGGCAACAAGAGCACCACAGAATTTTTCCATATCTCCTCCAGACCGGGCTCAGATAAGAGCCTCGGGGGTTATTTGTCCGGTACAGACCAGTCGTGTGGGACCCTGAAGAAAAACGTCCTTCGCCACCGGGCCGTCCTGAAGATCAAAATAGACTGTATTGGTATCACCACCAAGGGTTTCCACCGACACAGGCGATTCATATCCTTTCTGCATTGCGGCATAGAGAGCTGCGGCCACCGCGCCGGTACCGCAGGCCATGGTCTCGCCTTCGATTCCGCGCTCATAGGTTCGCACTTTAATACCGTCATCTTTCAGCCAGACGAAATCGACGTTGGTTCCTGCCGGTTCAAACTGCTTGTCATAGCGGACACTGCGTCCCCAGACTGTTACCGGGACCTCACCTTCCACGAAAATCACCGCATGAGGCACCCCGCTGTTGACAAAAGAGACAGGAAACTCTTTTTCATCAAGAGTCACCGAAAGCCCGAGACGGAAATCACAGGGAGCAGTCATTTTGACACTGACAATCTCCTCCTGCTCACCGACTTTCGCTGAGATAATTCCGGCAAGGGTGGAGAAGGTCATCTCCCGGCCGGTAATCCCGGAACGAAAGGCAAAGCGGGCTGCGCAGCGTGAACCATTCCCACACATTTCAGCAACCGAACCATCCGCATTGTAGAACTGCCAGCGAAAGTCTGCCTCACCACAATCCTCAATGAGAATAAGGCCGTCCGCTCCGACGGAAAACATTCTCCGGCACACTTTACGGGCAAAATCGGCCTGTTCCGCAAGAGGGATGGCCCCCTTGCGGTTGTCAATAAGTACAAAGTCGTTACCCGCGCCGCTCATTTTTTCGAAGGGGAGGGGAAATTCTACTGCCATGGATAAAACTCCTTGAAGATCAATGGCCTCCGGTGGATATAACGAAGACTACGCATGCAATCAGTCCCGCGTGTGACCGGCTTGCGAGCGACTGCTCTCATTCCCGGTCTTATCGACTGCGGTGATAACGTAATACCAGGAAGAATCGGCATCCGCTTTACTGTCATTGAAAAGGGTTGAGATAGCTTCCACCGTGCCGACAAACTGGTAATTTTGGCCGGTGGCACTCCGATAGACGCGGTAACCGGCGAGGTCTGCGGCATCCGAAGGTTCCCAGAAGACCTTCACACCCTGAGTCATTGCCACGACCTGCACATTGGCAGGAGCCTCCGGTGCAGTAGAGTCAACCGGGCTGACGCTGACCGTGGTGGAATCCAGACTCGGCACAAGGGAGCCGCCGAAATTCATCACTGACCGAACGGTATATTTGTATGTACCGCCGTTGTTGACTGTAGTGTCTTTCCAGCTCAGGCCGTCCTGCAGTGCGCCGATTGGAGACAGGTCACCGCCTGTGCTGCGCATCACCTGATAGTGCACTGGTGCGGGCAGTTTTGCACCGTCCTGTAAAATGTTCACTGCCGCCCAGTGGAGGTTCACCTCACCATCACCGGTATCTGCCCTGAGTGCAGAGGGTGCCGCCGGAGGGATGGAGTAGACAAAGGTAACGATATTGGAATCGGGACTCTCGGCAAACCAGCTGTCTTTGGAGCGGATCTTGAAGAAGTAGCGGTAGCCGGAACTCAAACCTCTGGCCTGATATGCACCGTCCCGAAGCTGATTTCCGTCATATACCGCTCCTCCGGGCAGAGCCTGCGGCTTGCCAAAGGGAATCGGGCAGGTCTTGCAGTATTCATCCATGGGGACACCTGTACGAAAGAGCTCAAAGCTGGAGATATCTTCCAGCGGAGCACCCTTCAGTGTCTTTGAGGGATAGCTCCAGGTAAGCTCCACACCCTTGTCATTAATGGTGTAGCGCAGGTTCTCAATCGCGAGGGGGACAACAGACTGCGGCGGAACCGGATCATCTTTATAGCCGCATCCGGAAAGCAGCAGGGTCGTGGCACCTGCGACAATGCAGGCAGCAGTTTGAAGTTTCATTCCATTCCTCTCAGGCTTGTATTCCCAGTTCTTTTTCAGCGGTGGCAACCGCCTCTTCTACACGGACAAGGCTCGTTCCACCGTAGGAAACACGGCTGTTGATTGAACCCTCTGTACTTAGAACCTCATAAACATCTTTGCCGATGACAGGCGAGAACTGTGCCATCTCCTCAAGAGTAAGATCAGGCAGCTCTTTCCCATGATCCAGGCACCAGGCAACCGCGTGGCCAACAATAGCGTGTGCTTCACGAAAAGGCACATTGTGCAGCACAAGGTAGTCGGCAAGGTCGGTGGCGGTCATGCAGCCGATACGGGTTGCCTCGTCCATGCGTTTCTTCTTGAACTTGAGATCGGTAAGCAGCTCAGCAATGATGGACAGCCCGGCACTGACCGTATCGGCTGCATCAAAGACCGGCTCCTTATCTTCCTGCAGATCGCGGTTATAGGTGAGCGGCAAACCTTTCATAATGGTGATAAGTGTCATCAGACTGCCTACTACCCGTCCGGTTTTACCCCGCATCAGCTCGACAATATCCGGGTTCTTTTTCTGCGGCATGATGGAGGAGCCGGTACAGAATTTATCCGGAAGATTGACAAAATCAAACTCACTCGTGGACCACAACACCAGCTCTTCCGAAAGGCGGGAAAGGTGCAGGTGAATCATGGTGCAGGTGGAAAGAAACTCAAGGGCATAATCGCGATCGCCGCTGCTGTCCATGGAGTTGCGCGTCCAGCTTTCGAATCCCAGTGCCTTCGCGGTCATCTCCCGGTCAATGGGCAGACCGGTACCAGCCATCGCTGCACTGCCAAGGGGCGAAAGGTTGAGCCGCCGCCTGCAGTCCTTCATCCTCCCCCTGTCACGACTGAACATCTCAAAATAGGCAAGCATGTGATGGGAGATGAGCACCGGCTGCGCCCGCTGCATGTGGGTGTAACCAGGCATTGCCGCCCCGAGATTCCAGCGTGCCAGTTTCACAAAGGCGGCGCGGACACCATCAAGAAGTTCGACAATAAAATCGCACTGGTCACGGAGATACATTTTGAAATCCACTGCCACCTGATCATTGCGGGAACGGCCGCTGTGCAGCCGTGCTCCAGCGGGACCGATACGATCAATCAGCGCCTTCTCGATGTTCATGTGAACATCTTCCAGCTCCACCTTGAATGTAAAGGTACCGGCATCAATCTCCGCCTCAATCTCACTGAGACCGGTGGTGATTTTATGCAACTCCTCATCGCTCAGAATACCGTTGGCCGCCAGCATGGCGGCGTGGGCTTTTGAGCCGGCAATGTCATACTTATAGAGACGCGAATCATAGCTTATCGACTCACTGTAGGCCTCCATGGAAGCGGCAGTGGTTTCACTGAACCGCCCGCCCCACATCTTTTCTGAGCCTCTCTTCTTTTCCTGTGGCATTCCCTGTCCTCAGCGCTTGTAGCGATTCAGTTTTGCGTTGATCTTCAAACGCAGGCCGTTGAGACGAATAAAGCCTGTGGCATCACCCTGATCGTACACGCTATCCTCTTCAAAGGTGGCGACATCCTCGCGGTAGAGCGACTCCGCAGACTTGCGGCCAACCGGAGTGCAGTTGCCTTTATAGAGTTTCATGCGCACAACACCGTTAACCACCTTTTGAGTTTCGTCCATGGTCTTCTGCAGCAGCTCCCGCTCGGGGGAGAACCAGAAACCGTTATATACCAGCTCGGAGTAGTGGGAAATGAGACTGTCACGAATCTTCATAACCTCACGGTCAAGGCAGATGGTCTCAAGGGTGCGATGACACTCACGCAGCAGGGTACCACCGGGGGTCTCATAAACACCATGGGATTTCATGCCGACAAAACGGTCTTCAACAAGGTCGAGACGGCCAATGCCGTTGGCCGCAGCGAGGTCATTCAGACGAGTGAAAAGAGCCAGCGGTTCCATCTTGTTGCCATCAAGGGCGACGGGATCACCATTTTTAAACTCAACCTCAAGATATGTCGCCTTGTCCGGGGCCTTCTCCGGGGATACTGTCCATTTGAACATATCCTCATCCGGTTCATTCCACGGATCCTCCAGCAGGCCACCTTCATAACTGATGTGAAGGAGGTTTTCATCGCAGCTGTACGGGTTCTTTTTGGTCACCGGCACGGGGATGTGGTGCTCTTCAGCGAACTGTACCAGTTTTGCACGGGAGGTGAGATCCCAGATACGCCACGGGGCGATGATCTGCAGATTCGGGTCCAGGCTGATATAGCCCAGCTCGAAACGCACTTGATCGTTGCCCTTGCCGGTAGCACCGTGGCTGACAGCATTGGCACCCTCCTGTTGGGCAATGCGCACCTGCTCGCGGGCGATCAGCGGACGGGCAAGGGAGGTCCCGAGAAGATAGGAACCTTCGTAAATGCCGTTGGCACGGTAGGCGGGAAAGATGTAATCTTCAACAAATTCTTTGCGCAGATCGGAGATAATTACTTTCTCCGCGCCGGTGGCAAGTCCCTTCTTCTCGATAGCTGCCCAGTCCTCTTTCTGACCGATATTGGCAGCGTAGGCCACCACCGGGCATTTATACTCTTCTGCCAGCCACTTTAGAATAACAGAGGTATCAAGACCTCCAGAATAGGCAAGTACGATTTTTTCTACGGACATTTTTTCTGTTTTCCTTATTACTGCAAACTATAAATAATACCTTGAAGGGAAGCACTCCGCTTCAGGCATGTAAAAACTTCCCAATGTATAGAGCTGAGCTCAGGAGGCTGTGTGACCACCAACCAGCGCTTCAAGCAGCGCCTTGTGCATGTGCATTTTGTTTTCGGCTTCATCGAAAACCACCGACTGTGGCCCTTCGAGCACCTCTTCGGTAATCTCTTCCCCGCGGTGGGCAGGCAGGCAGTGCATGACGATGGCATCCGGTTGACCCTTTTCGAGCAGCGCCTGGTTCAGCTGATAGCCTGCAAAGGCCTTCAGTCGTTCCTCCTCCTGCCCCTCATCACCCATTGAGGAGAAGACATCGGCGTTGAAGACATCAGCATTCTCTGCCGCCACCTCAGGGCTGTGCTGCAGAAGAATTTTATCGTTGCGCTCCATTGCCCACTTGAGAATTTTTTCGTTTGGATGATATCCCTCCGGGCAGGCAAGTACCAGTTCAAAACCGAGGATTGCCGCAGCTTCAAGCCAGGAATTTGCCATGTTGTTGCCATCGCCGATCCACGCCACCTTGAGTTTGTCCAGCTGGCCTTTCTTCTCCAGCACAGTCATCAGGTCGGAAAGAATCTGGCAGGGGTGATGCAGATCAGTCAGGGCATTGATTACCGGGACGGTGGCGTAATCCGCCAGTTCTTCAATGACCTCCTGGCCATGGGTCCGCACCACCATTCCATCCACATAGCGCGACATCACCCGCGCGGTATCTTTCAGCGGCTCCGAGCGGGAGAGCTGGGTATCACGACCCGCAAGGAAAAGGGCCTGTCCACCAAGGCCATACACTGCCGACTCAAAAGAGACGCGGGTACGGGTGGAGGGTTTTTCAAAAATAAGGGCAATACTTTTCCCTTCAAGGACATTATGAAGAATTCCCTGCTGCTTCTCATGCTTAAGAACAATTGCCCTTTCAATGAGTATAGAGAGTTCTTCCAGAGAAAACTGCGCAAGGGAACGAAGGTGGGTTATCACGACAAGACTCCTTTTCTACGGTTATTCTTAAAGATAGCTGATACAAGGCGAAGTTTTCATTGTTACCTGAATGATACGCCCTTTGCAAAGATTTTTACTTCAGGGCACCTTGAATAATCGCCCATCTTCTTCGTTACAATCAAAAAATTATCCTCGGAGGTAAACGCCAGACTCCGATATCAAAGTTATAGGCGGGTACATTTCCTCCTGTTCCTCAAAGAAGAATAAGATACAAGTGTTTCACGGTACCCTTTAGATTTTTGACAGCACTTCGCCGAGAACATTCAGCATCTCGTCAATCTCATCCCGGGTTACGATCAACGGCGGTGCAAAACGAAGCACCTTTCCGCCAGCGAAATTGATCAGCACGCCGTTTTCAAACATGCGATTGACAATTTCGGCACCATGCTCAATTCCTTTTTCCGTCAAGGTTGCGCCAACCAGCAGACCGGATCCCCTTGAGCCGGTAATCAGATCAGGGAAGCGCTGAACAAAATCCTCAAGCCGCTTCATCATCCACGCGCCCTTGTCCCGTACATCTTCAAGAAAGCCTTCAGACAACAACTCCTTCACTACAACTATACCCGCAGCACAGACAATTGGATTACCACCAAAGGTGGAAGCATGACTTCCTGGAACCATCTTCGCCGCAATCTTGTCGGTGGTAAGCATGGCCCCCGCTGGCAGACCGTTGGCCAGTGCCTTGGCAAGGGTGATGATGTCTGGAGTCACGCCAAAATATTCATGTCCAAAGAGATGTCCGATACGCCCCATACCAGTCTGGACCTCGTCAAAGATGAGGAAAATTCCATATTTGTCACAGAGTGCGCGAATACCTTCAATATACTCCTGCGGCATCGGCCGAACCCCGCTCTCACCCTGAATGGCCTCACAGATGATGGCGCAGGTCTCATCATCCACCATCTTCTCCAGGGCATCAAGGTCACCAAAGGGTGCGCAGACAAACCCGGCAGGCATCGGTTCGAAGCCCTTGTGGAAGCGGGGCTGCCCTGTGGCGGCTACTGTAGCAAGAGTCCGTCCGTGAAAGGAACCTTCAAGGGAGATAATCTTATAGCGGCCTTCTGCACTGGCAATGCGCGCCATCTTAATCGCCGCCTCGTTGGCCTCCGCCCCGCTGTTGCAGAAGAAGACCTTATCGGCAAAACAGTTGGCGACCAGCATCTCTGCCAGTTCAACCATCGGCGTGGTGTACCAGAGGTTGGAAATATGCACCAGTTTCGCGGTCTGTTCTGTAATGGCGGCTGTCACTTTGGGATGGCAGTGGCCGAGGGCGGTTACAGCGATACCTGCGAGAAAATCAAGATAACTTTTTCCATTGGCATCCTTCACCCGGCATCCCTGCCCTTCTACGATTACCGCCGGATAGCGGGTGTAGCTGCCGACAATGACTTGATCCGCTCTTTTTTTCCACTCTGCATTACTCTGTCTGTTTTCCATCATCGTATCTCCGTACCAACCCCTTCGGGGGTCAGGATTTCAAGGAGGATGGAGTGCTCCACCCTGCCGTCAAGAATATATGTTTTTACCGCCCCGGCTTCAAGTGCGTCTTTACAGCAGCGCACCTTGGGAATCATCCCGCCGAAAATGGTTTCATCTGCAATCAGCTCTTCCGCCTGCTGCGAGGTTATTGAGGTGAGAAGCCTGCCTTCCCGATCTTTCACCCCGGGAACATCTGTGAGCAGCATCAGCTTCTCCGCTTTGAGAGCACCCGCCACCGCGCCCGCAACGAGGTCGGCATTGATATTGAAAGCCTCACCATCATCACCCACGCCAACGGGCGCAATTACCGGGATGAAGTCGCTCCCGATAAGGATATCAAGCAGCTCGGTGTTGATCTTCGTCACCTGCCCCACCCGTCCCACATCAATCAGCTCGGGCGGTGCATTCTCCAGCACAATCTCGTTCCTGCGACTCACCTGGAGCTTTTCGGCGCAGACAAGATCTCCATCGCGACCGGAGAGCCCTACGGCCATGCCGCCGCAATGGTTAATCAGACCAACTATCTGTTTGTTCACCTTGCCAACCAGTACCATCTCCACCACATCCATGGTCTCCCCGTCGGTAACCCGCATTCCTTCGACATAAGAGGGTTTGATCTCCAGACGGTCGAGGAGGAGGTTGATTTGCGGGCCCCCACCGTGAACGATCACCGGATTGATACCAATTTGTTTGAGCAGAATCACATCCAGGGCAAACTGTCGTTTGAGCTCATCGTCCACCATGGCGTGACCGCCATATTTAATAACAAGGGTCTTTCCGCGAAACTCCTGCATATACGGCAGGGCATCAAGCAGCACTCGCGCCTTCTCAATTCCCCCCATGATTTTTTTTTTCATGATTGTATCAGTTTCTTCAGTTGAATTTACAGAGAGGAAAAGAACTGCCTGAGATCGTCTCCTCATGAATGAACGCCCGGCAGAGAACAAAACCCGCCAAATTCTATATGCAAGGTATTGTACAGACTGGCAAAGTTTTAGTAAAGTCCCCAATCTTCAGGGAAGAGATCTCCCCTCCAGGACAGGTTCCTCAGGGTTCCTTCTCTCAAGAACAGTGCAAGAATCAATAAAAAATTCAAATTTCGTCACAACATCAATAACTTCGAAGAAAGGCAGGAAGGCTTCCGCCAGGTGAAATATCCCGGACACGGTTCTCTTTACATTTTTCAGCGCATGAGATAGGATGCTGACTGGTAATGCCCTATGCAAATTCTTAACCAGGTACGAGGCTGAACTTGAATTCAGGAGAAAAACGATGAGCATCCCCCCCTTTATAATCAGAGTAAAACCCCTTCTGCAGGCAGTCCTCATGGCGACACTGCTGATCTGCAGCGTCTCTTTTGCCACAGCCAAAGAAGAGAAGGCTCCCATCAACATCTACGCTGACAACATGATCTCTACGGAGAAATCCAGCTCTGTCACCTTTACCGGTAACGTTGACGCCACCCAGGGTGATATCCGCATCCGTTCGGACAAGATGGTTGTCTATTACACCACTGATGAGAAGACGAAAAAAAGCCAGCCAGCTGACAGCACCGGGAAACAACAGGTGGAGAAAATGGTCTGCACCGGCAAGGTGCAGGTGACCCGCGGTAAATGGCTCGGCACCGCAAAACGCATGGACTACCTTGAGAAACAACGGCAGGTGATCCTCTCCGATAACGCCCGTGTCTATGAAGGTGACAACAGCGTCGCCGGCTCCAAAATTATTTATTATCTTGATGAAGGCCGCACCCAGGTCATTGCTGGCCGGACAAAAGAGGAAAGCGGTGGTAAGAAAGCCGGCCGCGTCGGCATGACCATCTTCCAGAAATAATCATGGCCGTTCTCGAAGTTCGCAATCTTGTGAAGCGCTACGGTCCCCGCACCGTAGTCAACGGCGTCAGCCTGCAGGTTAATACCGGCGCCGTAGTAGGTTTGCTCGGCCACAACGGCGCGGGGAAAACCACAACCTTTTATTCCATCGCCGGTTTTATCCGCCCCAACGGTGGTAATATCTTCCTCAGCGGAGAAGATATTACCTGTCTGCCTATCCATCAGCGGGCACGACGGGGGATTTCCTATCTCGCTCAGGAACCGTCAGTCTTCAAAAAGCTGACAGTAGAAGACAATGTCCGCATCATTCTTGAACCGCTCGGGTTGTCGAAACGCGAAATAAACCTGCGCATTGACACCCTGCTTGCCGAGCTCAAGATTGAACATCTGCGTCACAACAAGGGCCATGCCCTTTCCGGCGGAGAGCGACGGCGGGTGGAGATTATGCGTGCCCTTTCCACCCGGCCGCAGTTTATCCTCCTTGACGAACCCTTTGCCGGTATAGATCCGCTGGCGGTAATTGACCTGCAGAAGCTTATCCGCGAACTCAAAGGGAAAGGGCTCGGCATCCTTATCTCTGACCATAATGTACGGGAAACCCTCGAGGTATGCGATTTTGCCTACATTATGAGTGCGGGACAGGTCCTCACCAGCGGTGTCGCCGAAGATGTTATTGAAAGCGAAGCGGCGAGAAAAGGTTATCTCGGCGAAAACTTCCACATGTAAGACGGCATAAAGGAAAAACTTCAACCAAATGGCTCTCGAACTCAGGCAACAGCTCAAACTCCAGCAAAAGCTGGTCATGACCCAGCAGCTCCGGCAGGCAATCCAGTTGCTCCAGCTCAACCGGACAGAGTTGTCTGACGCCCTCCAGGCAGAGCTTGAACAGAATCCCGGACTGGAAGAAGATATCTCAGTTCTCGAACCTGAGAACACCGCCGCCCTCTCCTCCACCCGCGAGGACATCGGTCCCGCACAGGAATCCGAGGTTACCGAAAAGCTCAACACCACTGAAGGAACCCTTCCCGAGACCAACTGGGAGGAGTATGAAAACAGCTTCGACTCCAATCTCTCCTTTTCCCGAGAGACACCGCCTGCCGATGCTCCCTCTCAGTTTGACTTCATCTCCGAAGAACCCGGCCTGACAGCCCACCTTGCCTGGCAGCTTGCCCATCAGGAGCTGGACGAAAAAGAGAAGGAGATTGCCATGTTTATCATCGGCAACCTCAACCGTTACGGTTTTCTGGAAGTAGATATGGACGAGATTATCGCCGACTGTAACTGCGATCCGGATGAGGCGGAATATGTGCTCTGCGATGTCATTCAGCTCCTCGACCCTCCCGGTATCGCAGCACGCAACGTCAGTGAATCACTCTACCTTCAGCTGGAACAGATGGGCAAAAGCGACACCCTCGCCGCGAAAATTGTCCGCGACCACCTGCCGCTGCTCGAGACCCGCAACTACAAAGAACTTTCCAGGCGTACCGGACGCAAGAAACCGGAAATTGAGCGGGCCATCAATTTTATTGTTGAGGAACTGACCCCATGGCCCGGCCTGCCATGGAACAACGACAGCACCAACTATATCGTCCCTGATGTCTATGTGCACAAAATTGACGGCACGTATATTGTTCATCTGAACGAGGACGATATTCCCCGCCTCAAGCTCTCCACCGACCTGCAGGAGATGCTTAAGGAAGGCAGGAACATCGACAAGGACAAACGCCACTACCTTCACAACAAGCTCAAAGATGCCAACTGGTTCATCAAGTCACTCTACCAGCGGCAACAAACCATCTATCGGGTGATGAACTCAATCCTCAATTTTCAGCAGGAATTTTTCGAGAAAGGTCCCGAACATCTCAAACCGCTGATTCTTAAAGATGTAGCGCAGGATATCGACGTTCACGAATCCACCGTCAGTCGGGTAACCTCCAACAAATATGTTCACTGCTCTCAGGGTATCTTTGAACTGAAATACTTTTTCTCCACTGCCATCCAGAAAGAGGACGGCAGTACCATGGCAGCTGAATCCATCAAGACCATCATCTGCCGCATCGTCTCAGAAGAAGACAAAAAGACGCCTTTCTCTGACTCTGCCATTACCGCAAAACTGGCAGAAAGCGATATCAAAATAGCCAGACGCACGGTAGCCAAATATCGTGAACAACTTAAGATTCCCCCGGTAAAACACCGCCGGGAGCGCTGACAGGACAAAAAAAGAGGCGGACGCTTTTCAGCGCCCGCCTCTTTTGTCCAAACAGGTTTCCCTGCTCAGTCGTTGGTAATGCAGGCTGCGGGGCAGGAGCCGATAGATTCTTCAATACAATCAGCGTTGGCCTCAAGATCAGCACCTTCGATAACAAAGGCTTTGGTTTCATCTTCGTTGAAACCAAATACTGCCGGGCAGATTTCTACACATGATTCACATCCCATACATTCTTCTTCATCAATTTTTACAGCCATTTGCCTTCTCCTTGTGAGTAAAATTTTGAGGCACGGAACACCCGAGCCCCGATAAACCGATAAACTAAATCGGCTGAACTCCTTTTACAATAATACCAGAGTCTGCGCTTTTCAATTTTTCCCTGCAGGAGTTGTTTCTTTTTCTGGAAAAAGATAAAATTTCACCAGGGAATATGGTATCATCCGCAAAGACTGGGGTTGGAAGAACACTGCAAGGCGACATGCCCGTCGGCAAACAGCCAGCCACGCGCCGCTCTATTGTACCACTTTTTTTTGTTATCCCGGTTTTTCCCAGGTTTTTTTATATTTTAGAGGTCCCTTAAGCAGCAGGGTACCTTGAATAATTTTGTATTTTGTTCATCTTCGAGACACAGAAGAAAATTTACCCGCCTGTAACTTTGATATCGGAGTCTGGCGCTTAGCTCTAAGGATAAATTTTTGAGTGTAACGAAGAAAATGGGCGAAAGACGGGTTATTCGATGTTCCCAGAAGTGCATTTCTTCCTTTTTTGAGGCGGAATCATACGAGGTTCCTCATAGTTTTCAAGTTTTTTTTACTCTCACGCTAAAGAAGGAGAAGCCATGAAGTATGCCATTATGACCATCGTTGCTGTCTATCTGCTCACTGCTTACGGATGTAATAAAACGGAGGAAGTGGAACAACACGTTCAGAACACGGAACAGACTGCAGTACAACAGACCGGCGCTGAAGAAACTCTGCCGGTAACTGATGAAATCCAGGATGCAGTTGCCGACGTGGCTGCCGTAGAAGATCAACAGACCCCTGAGGCTGTTGAAGTTATCATTGTGGATCTGGATGAAGATATTGCCTGTCCTGCCATGCAGGAAGCTGCAGTTATTGTCGTTGAACCCCTGATTACCTCTGAAGAAATTCAGCAGCAGACCGCTCCGGTAGTACCCATTCAAGAGGCAACACCCGGTGAGACCCCTGCACCGAAGACTCCTGCTACCCTGACCGAAGTTCCGGCAGTTACTGCTCCAGCCGCTGCTCCCGAGGCTCTCGACGATGCACCCGCGCCGAAGACTCCTGCCGCCATGACCGACGTTCCGGCAGTTACTGCTCCGGCCCCTGCTCCCGAGGCTCTTGACGATGCACCCGCACCGAAGATTCCTGCCGCCATGACCGACGTTCCGGCAGTTACCGCTCCGGCCCCCGTCCCCGAGGCTCTCGACGATACACCTGCTGACGCAAAGCAGGACAAGATGGTTAAAACCAGCCCCAAAGGAATTATGTCGATGCTGGCAGACGAAGGAGAAAAACGTCTCTCAGAAAATCTCAAGGCAGAGCAGCCTGCCTCTGAAATGGACACGGTACAAACCGTACAGAGTGGCCCTGCCTGCCCCGCCAAGTCAAAAAAACCCTGCACGAGTGTCGATTCATCCGCAAAGATCTCAGACAACAAGGCCGTTGAGGTTGTTGTGGATGAGAACAAGGTGCTCAAGGTAAAGGGTGATCACACCGTCGTGCAGACCATCACCAAAACCACCACTACTGAGAAGACAGGAGACAAGGTCTCTGCCATAAAACAAAACGTTGAGGTCAAAACACGTCCCGCCAGTCCCGCAGAAATGAGCCAGGCTCTCATTGAGATGCGTCAGAGTACCAGTGAGCTGATACAGCTGACCAACAAACTCATACGTGAAAATAAAGCTCTGAAAGAGACGCTGAAACAGCTTCAGTCTGTAGAACAGTAAAAAACGGAAGGAATTCAGCTTTCGGCTTTACGCCGCACACAACGCCGGTGCCGCTCTACTTCCCACGAGGGCGGCACCGGTTTTTTTTATTTGTATTCCAGAACAAGGACAGGAACCATGAAAGGAAAAACAGCTGCGGCAATAATGAAGGCATTTGCCGAATGGAGCAACACCTGCAAAGAGTTGAAACCAGCCTGTCGCAGCGGTTGTGACACCTGCTGCACCCGTAACATCACCGTCACGGCTCTCGAAGGAGAAGCAATACTGCGTTACGTCCAGGAGAATGACCTTACCGGAGAATTCGCCCTGGCACTCGGTAAAACGCTTTCAGAACAACCCGCCATTTCCGGACCAGCGAGCACCGCCAACGAATTTGCAGACGCCTGCCTCGGTGAGCGCGACGTCCCTGACGATCCGGAGCCCTCCACCGCGCCCTGCCCCTTCCTGCAGGACAACCTGTGCACTATCTACCCGGTACGCCCCTTTGCCTGCCGCATGTTTATCTCTTCAGTGGTATGCAGTGGAAAACAACCGGCTATCGTTCCCGACTTCTATTTTGAAGCGGCAACCTGCACCATCCAGCTCCTTGAGCACCTCGACCAGAAAGAGTATTGGGGAAATCTCTATGATGTTCTCGGTGCTCTTGCCGAGTTGCGGGAATTTCGCAGCATAGGCGAAATAATAAATGACCAATACCCCGGAGAAATCAGCAAGGCGAAGATGCGCGTACGTGCGGGGAAACCATTGCCGGGCTTTCTTATCAGCGAGGAAAACAACGAGAAGGTTCAGGGAATGCTCGATTCCATTTTCAACGCCACTGTAGAAGGCAGGCGTATCGAAGACCTTCTCAACGGTAAATAAAAATAACAGAGAGGCACTGGTCAACAACTGGTTCAACCTCGTTTATCAACTGCAAAGGGGCTCTGCGGAGCCCCTTTCCGGGGAAACAAACAGGCTGCCCTCTCCCTCAACCTCAAAGAGCCCGCATGAAACTGTTGGTGGTCTCAGATATCGTCGAGAAAAAACTCCTCGAAGCACCCTGCGCCCGCCGCAGCAGCTTCGAGGCCATAATCGCCTGCGGTGACCTGCCCCCGGAATATCTCATCTCCCTGCGGAACCTTTACGACGCCCCGCTTTTTTACGTCCTCGGCAACCACGATAACCGCCATAAAACGAGACCTCCGGTGGGCTGTACTCCGCTGCACCGGCGCATGGTCACCCTCCACGGACTGCGCATCGTCGGGTTCTCCGGATCCCGCTGGTACAACTACGGAGTCAATCAATATTCCGAGAAGGAGATGACCCGCTTTATTCGCAGCATGCGTTTTCTTTTCTGGCGTCGGGGAGCACCCGATATCGTCATCACCCATGCCCCGCCGCGCGGTTTCGGAGATCGGGAGGATCAGCCCCACCGCGGCTTCCCCTGCTTCGTGAAATTTATCCACCGTTATCGTCCGAAATACCTGCTCCATGGCCACATCCACAGGCATTTCACCTCCGACGCCGAGCGTATTATCACCCTCGGCTCAACCACCATCATTAACTGTTTCGGATCTTATGTCCTCGAAATCGATCCTTGAAAAGGTTTCCTCCTTTGTCACCGGCAAAAAGAAAAAGGAAACTCCGGAAAGCAGTTTCAATCTCCGCCAGCAGCAGGAAGGCGCCTGGGACGCAGTGAAACGCGGCACCCTGATGGTTCCGCTGGAACGAATCGTCGGCAGCGTCGGCCGATATCACGATTTTGACCGCGAGTTTAAGGTGCGCCGCGGCTCACACCACCGCAGCGAACGCCTGGAGGGAATCTTACGCGCCATGCGTGACGGACGCGCCATCCCTTCCATAGCCCTCTATCAAATCAAGGATGATTTCTATATCCTCGACGGGCACCATCGCTACCAGGCTGCGCGGGAGCTGGGATGCAGGGAGATTCTCTCACGCATCATCGAGCTGCTGCCCTCTGACAACTCCCTGAAGAGTATTCTCTACCGTGAAAAAAGTGAATTCAAAGAGAAATACCATCTGCCGGAGATCATTGACCTCACCGAACCCGGCCAGTTTGCCCGCTTCGACTGGCAGATTGCCGAGCATCAGAAACATTTAGTCTCCAGTGAAAAATGGGGCAGCAATATTGGGGAAGCGGCCCGCGACTGGTATGACACCATTTACCTGCCGCTGAATATACTTGTTGAACGCAGCGGTCTGTTGGAGGCCTTTCCCCGGCGCACCTCCGCTGACCTCTGTCTTTACATCTCAACCCACCAGTGGCAACTCGGCAGGACACGTAAATATGGTATAAAATTCGACAAACTCATCCCCACCGACATGGAGGCCTTCCGCATGGATATGATGAACCGCAGTGAACAGGATTACCCCGAGATGAAACGGGAGATTACCGTTTTCATGCTGCTCAATATCGACGGCAAGGAAGAGAAAGAACTCCTGCGCAGGATGAAAGAGCTCGATGAGATCCGCGAGATCCACACCGTCCACGGCAGCTTCGATCTGCTGATCCGCATCACCCTTCATCGCGACCTGCTCAGCTCTGATGCCGAACTGATCTCTCAGTTTACCCAGGAGACTATCCGTCAGTGGCCCGGAGTCAGCTCAACCCAGACCCTTATCCCGGGGATGTCAATCATAAAGGGTGAGAATTGAAAGACAGGGAGAAAGGAGACGGGAGACGGGAAAAAGCAAAAGACGGAACCACGAATGGGCACGAATAGCTACCTTGAATAATCAGTCTTTCGCCCATCTTCTTCGTTACAGTCAAAAATTTATCCTCCGACAAAGCGAAGAACGAGACGTCGAGATATCAATTATATACCTGCGGTAAATTTCTTCCTGTGCCTCGAATATGAACGAAATACAAGATTATTCAAGGAACCCATCTCTCTTTCCTGCATCTTGAACGAGTAAATGAATATGATTGGAAGTAACACCATTTCCACTTTGTATTGGTAGATTTAAAGGCAGGGGGACGGGAAAAAGCAAAAGGTCTTTGTAGAGACGACCAATTTGGGCGTCTCCAGCACAACGGACGTTTCTACAATGAGATCAATTTTACATCTTCTTTGGCGATTACGAATGGATAAACAGGATGTAAAACGAGCATAACTTAATAGAAATGGTATAACACAGTAATTGAGAATTACCAAACCGTATCGTTTTTTGGCAGCATACAACCACTGGACCCAATTCCGACGGTCCATTTTCAATTTAAGTAAAAAGTCCCTCTTGTGGCATCTGTGGGTAAGATGTCATACTTGACCAGGAATATAATGCCGTTTTGCTCTCGCCATAAGAAATTATTTTCTAATGCACTAATGCAGATCTATATTAACGTTTTTGAGCCTAAGTTAGCCCCCCGGGTCGGCTGCAGCGTTTTGTTAACCGAATTCATCTACTTTTCGCTTTTTTATAAACAGCATTGCGTTCTCGCTTCCCAACAGCGATCACATACACAATAAGTTCAGAGTCAACAACTTCATAAACAAGTCTATACCCACTTGCTTTCAGTTTGATTTTGTAATGATTTTCAAATCCAGATAGTTTAGCTGAAATAATTCGTGGTTTTTCAAGTCTTTCAGCAAGTTTTTTCTTGAATTGCTTCTGCAAAGGACTATCGAGTTTTTTCCACTCCTTTAATGCCGATGGAAGGAATTTAAGGCTATAGCTCATCTATGTCCACGTCTACAGCAAACTCTTTTTCATGCTGCCGTTCTTTAATAATTAAGCCAAATTGATAATCTTCGATTTGTTCAAGCATTATTTCGTATGTATCAGCGGGGATAAGATATGCCGTCGGTTTATTATGGTTTAAGATAGCTATAGGTTCACCTTCCGCCTGTTCGATAAGAGAGGAAGGATTCTTTTTTAGCTCTGAAATACTTGCTGAGCATTTTGCCAAAACTGATTCCATTTCGACCTCCTTTAGATCTATATAAAGTTTTTTTATTGGTTTTAATATAGATCATAAAAAAGCTTTTGGCAAGGAGGATATTTTCAAATGGTTAACGTACAGGTGACCGGGTGCCAAGTATGATCGTCAAACGGGGTCGGACCACGTTAACTCTCTGATTACAAATTAACGTCCCATTCAGAGGTGTTTATTGAGCCTATATCTTCATTTCTACCATCATATTCGACATTATAGATTATGTGTTTTTCACGAAGTTGAAATCCGATGTCATGTTCTAAAACCTTCCGACCTTTACCACGAAATCCCAATTTCGAATGAATTGTTTCTACAAAAATTCGGTTTCCTACAGCTACACTTTCACTCCAACCCGGTTGCCTGCCGCAGGTCCTGTTGGTAACGGATTCACTTACCAATTCTTTGTGAGTCTCTCGGAAGGTACTATAAGATGCAAACCCTGTAAGTTTCGCTAACTTTTGATAATCAATGAGCACTGACTTCCTTTTAGGCATCTGGATTTCATTATATCCACAAAAAGGCCACTCAGAGGGATGTACAACGACACCAGCACGAACCATGTTACAATTAATATAGACAAGGCATCTCAGCAGGTGCTGTTCGGTCTCCACTGCAGTTGAATGGTATCGATCCTCCCAAAAAGCTCCTTTCCTCTTTTTTCTCATATTGTATTCTTGCCCGGTTCTTCCAGCAATCAACTGCAGAGATCGAGGTATGACATCTCTTTCCTGCATCTTGAACGAGTAAATGAATATGATTGGAAGTAACACAGTAATTGAGAATTACCAAACCGTATCGCTTTTTGGCAGCATACAACCACTGGACCCAATTCCGACGGTCCATTTTCAATTTAAGTAAAAACCTCTTGTGGCATCTGTGGGTAAGATGCCATACTTGACCAGGAATATAATGCCGTTTTGCTCTCGCCATAAGAAATTATTTTCTAATGCAGATCTATATGAACGTTTTTGAGCCTAAAAAACGCATTATTGACAGGTATAAGAGTCACACGAATACAAACACTTACCTTGTCCCGACCCTCGTTCGCCGCCTCGTTCCTCGTTCGCCTCGTTCGACCTTCTGTTAAGTGTTAAGTGGAGCGCGGAGCGGGACACTTGGCCAGGCAATCCACGATTGCAAGCCCCGTTAAATGAGGCCGCAGAGCGGTCTCATTTAACGTTGAGTTAACCGGACCGCGCTGTTTTGCGGGTCCAGTTAAACGCCTGGTTGTGTGATATCTTTATTTTTTCTTTGATTGGATTTATTGCTGAACGGTTTAATATCGTTTAGAGTTTTTTCTTCGGCTTGTTTTGTTTTATATAAGTCACACCTTAATTGTAAATTCATCCAAAAATCTTCGGATACCCCAAAGAATTTAGCTAAACGCAGAGCTGTACTCGGAGTAATGCCTCGTTTTTTATTAATAATTTCATTTATCCGCTGATAGGAAACATGTATTGAGTCTGCAAGATCTTTTTGTGTTATACCCATGGGGCTCAAAAATTCTTCTATTAGCATCTCACCTGGATGTGTTGGCTCTCTATGAGTCGGTACTCTTACCATAACTGACCTCTGTATTTTAGTGATAATCTATAATTTCAACCAGATCAGGACCATAATCAGACCAAACGAAGCAAATGCGAAATTGGTTATTGATTCTTATGCTATATTCGCCTTGACGATTACCTTTGAGAGCTTCGAGCATGTTGCCTGGCGGTACTTTTAGGTCATCTAATCTGGTTGCCGAGTCGAGTTGATCAAGTTTTCTTGAGGCAATTTTCCATAAGATTTGAGGGCATATATTCCTTGCATCTTTGGAATTTTTACCATTAAATATATCTTCTGTGCCTTTGTCCTTGAATGTCTTTATCATAGATTCACAATAACACGGATATCATGCTATGGCAATTTTCTTTCAACACACAACGTTAAGCTAACCGGCCGGGAGCGAAACAGGTACAGCCTCTCAAAAACCTGGGACTTTGATTTAACAGACACCTTTTCAAAGCGGCTCAGTCCTCCCGGTCGGGTTCAGCGTTTGGCTGGAAAGTCGTTTTTTAATAAAAGAATGGGTCTGATTCATCACTAAAATAAAAAAATTAGTGAGTATATTCAGGTTGCGCCACCAGATTAACACCAAGTACCTTGGTTATTTTTTTTATGGTAGCAAAGCCTGGATTACCGTCGCCAGACAAAGATTTATAAAGGCTTTCACGATTAAGGCCTGTTTCTTTAGCAACTTGCGCCATACCTTTTTTTCTTGCCAAGTAACCAAGAGCGACAATAAATATTCGTGGGTCATCGTCCATAAAGGCGTTGTTCAGGTATTCGTTGATTTCCTCTTTGGATTCCAGGTAGTCGAAAGGGTTATAAGGAGTTGTTTGGTTAGCCATAATTTCACCTCTCTAAATAGTTTGAGCAATTTCTTTGGCTTTGTTGATATCCTTTTTCTGCGTTGATTTGTCTCCGCCACACAGCATACTGGCGGTAATGGCGAGTACCGCCTTGCGATCTCTTAATTTCTTGAGCCATTTATCAAAGCTTTCAGTTTTTTCGATCTCGTATTCCATATTGATAGAGTAGCCCATGGACTACAAAATATCAAGACCAGCTACGACAAAACTGTTTTAGCCAAAGATGCACGGCTATGTATTGAGTCTTTCCAACGCGGCCATCACCGGCGGGAATGGAGCGCAGCGAAATTACCGTCCGCGTGCATGGTATGGTTGTGTGCCGGGCACGGCACACGTTCTTAAGGGTGAGTTCATCATAGTAACTCGGACTATAATGAGCAAGTCCCAGACCCAGCCTGATGGAGGCGAGCCGGAGCGAAGCGGAGACCACGACACGAAGTGGAGAGAGACTGAAAGGAACGGTAACGGTGTAGCGTTATTGCAACGGTTATCCGGTAACGGTGGCTTGAAGGAGACAGCCCAGTTACGGCAGGGTAACGCGAATGTACGGGGCGACGTACAGAAATCGAGTCAGGCGAATCTGATTGGGACCATGGCGCAGATAGCGGAGACTTCGAGACAGTCTTAAGTCCTCTATCCATCTTTAAGGATCAGGTGCGTGGTTGGCACAGTATGGAAAGACATGTATTCACCCCCGGAGATCCGTTGTGTCTCATTGATGTGATGAATGAGCAAACCGCAAGGTGCGCTTATCGTACAACGGAAGTCAGCAGAGGGCATAGCAGGCCAGTAAATGAGCTCGGTGAATAGAAAAAAAAAACCGGGAGGTGGCAGACTGGATGAAGGCCCGAACGGTGGCCCCAGCCGAATGGTGGGGATAAATGAAAAGAGAGATGGAGGTACGTACTTATGATCATAGCGCAGCAGTCAGCTGAAATGGGTATAGCGTCGTATTTAACCGATCCCTCGACAGGAGGAAACCGGCTCATGGAAATCATTTTTGAGCGGGAGAACATGCGCCGGGCCTTGAAACAGGTTCGGTCAAATAAGGGTGCGCCAGGTATCGATGGAATGACCGTCGATCAATTACCGAGTTACCTGAGACGACATTGGGAGGAGATAGGTAAGCGCAGACTCCGAAGACGGCTCTTTTTGCCGGAACATATCAACCGTTACCGGTTCGAAGGAAGGAAATCCCAAAACCACAGGGAGGCGTTAGATTACTGGGTATACCTGCAGATAAGCGAAGACTTCGAGACTTGACCGGCTGATTCAGCAGGCCATAGCGCAGGTTCTTCAAATGATCTGGGATCCAACGTTTTCTGAGTTCAGTTATGGGTTCCGTCCGGGACGGTCAGCACATGGAGCTATCAATCATGCTAAACAGTATGTTGAGAAAGGCTTAAAACGAGTAGTCAGTATTGATTTGTCGAAATTTTTCGACAGGGTTAATCACGACCGCTTGATGAGCCGACTCGCTACAAAAGTGCATGACAAACGGCTCTTGAAACTCATACGTAAGTTCCTCACATCCGGAGTAATGATCGGTGGTTTTATACCATTCCTATTAAGTTATACCTCATTTGGGGGCTCAATCGCGGTTGTATCTGCTCTTAATAATTCCGGGAATTACTACCAGTTTAGCCCACCAATGGTTGTGTAATTCCACTGTTATCGTTACGTTTCCCGTCACAGTGTAGACAAGGCATGCCTTGTCTCTACAACACCATTGCTGGAATCACTGTTGTAGCGATTTTTCACCAGGGATGTGTAGTGTCACCGTTATCACCCCATGGTAATGATATGGCAGCGGGTTATCGGTAATGCTTGCCATTTCGCTGATGGCCGCCACCGTAGAGACAAGGCATGCCTTGTCTACAGAACAACATCGCGGGAAACCACCGCCGTGCCGATTTTCCATCAATGGTGATGAATCAATACAAAATGGAAATGGTATTATACAAGCTGTCGATGAGGGTACTCCTCAAGGAGGCCCACTTTCTCCGTTGTTGTCTAATATTGTGCTGGACGAGCTTGATAAAGAGCTTGAAAAGCGTAATTTGTGTTTCGTCCGTTATGCGGACGACTGTGTGCCACGAAGGCGCACTCAGGTGTGTGATGTTG
>NZ_JAFFPZ010000157.1 GCF_016918505.1 Desulforhopalus vacuolatus | reverse complement strand
GATTCGACGGCTACCTTTGCTGTCACTCCAGGTTCAACTGCTCCGGCAGGGTTTACGCTGCACGCAGATGGACAATACACTTTCGATCCAACCGATGCGACGTACGACCATTTGAACGTTGGCGATTTCGTGATCTTAACGGTTCCTGTTACGGTGACTGATGATCAGGGTGGTACCGATACGGTGCAAATTCAGATCACGGTCAACGGTACCAACGATGCTCCGATTGCTGGCGCGGACGTTACCACGACGGTT
>NZ_JAFFPZ010000156.1 GCF_016918505.1 Desulforhopalus vacuolatus | reverse complement strand
TCTTGGGATTTTCTGCGTGGAGGCCTGTGAGTTTTTCGCTATTTTGCTGTAAACCTCGACGAACGACAAACTCAATCAGCGTTAAGGCTCGCAAGGCTATACTCAGAAGATTTGTCAGACCTTCAACTTGGTCATTTCTTTTGACAAAGACAGGATCTAAGGAGAGCGGAGCTCCCTTAAGACGATGAAATCCTCTTTCGATTGTCCACTCGTCGCGGTATGTGAGCACTGCGTTTTCAAAGCTCAACTGGTCAG
>NZ_JAFFPZ010000155.1 GCF_016918505.1 Desulforhopalus vacuolatus | reverse complement strand
TATCGTTACGTTTGTCGTCACCGTGTAGACAAGGCATGCCTTGTCTCTACAACACCATTGCTGGAATCACTGTTGTGGCTATTTTTCACCAATGATGTGTGAGGTCACTGTTATCACCCCGTGGTGACAATGTGGCGTGTACGTTTCGCGGGGTATCGGTGTTTTCGGAGTCGGTTACGGTTCCATCGTTATCGTTACGTTTGTCGTCACCGTGTAGACAAGGCATGCCTTGTCTCTACAACACCATTGCTGGAATCACTGTTGTGGCT
>NZ_JAFFPZ010000154.1 GCF_016918505.1 Desulforhopalus vacuolatus | reverse complement strand
TTTTTGTTTATATTACAGTATGTTACTGACTATAATTGTTTATTCATTCGTCAATAATGTAAATACCAAAAGTAGCCATTTTCATAACAGGTCAGGTTGCTTTTTCTATTCTCGGACAGGCTCCTAGTGACTCACCATTCGCGTAAAATTATTTCAATTTATTCTTTTTTTTGATTAACTGCCAAAATGACTACTATACCAAAAGTTTTAACCGAAAGAATTGATGATTTTGTCCTGCTGATTGGCCTTCTCAAACGAATGGGTGTGGTAGAGCTTTTTGATGCTCATCTCCCACGCCATGGGCATCATCAAG
>NZ_JAFFPZ010000153.1 GCF_016918505.1 Desulforhopalus vacuolatus | reverse complement strand
CTTGTCTTTCATTCATATTCAAGGTGCAGGAAGAAACTTACCACAGGCATAACCTTGTATCCCGAGGATAAATTTTTGACTGTAACCAAGAAGATAGTCGATTATTCAATATTCCCTTCAGATGAGAATATACCGGGGATCAAGACTCACCTTTCCCGGCCCGTCAATGCAGATTGTATTGATATCTTTATTACTCACCATTCGCGTAAAATTATTTCAATTTATTCTTTTTTTTGATTAACTGCCGAGATGACTACTATACCAAAAGTTTTAACCGAAAGAATTGATGATTTTGTCCTGCTGATTGGCCTTCTCAAAC
>NZ_JAFFPZ010000152.1 GCF_016918505.1 Desulforhopalus vacuolatus | reverse complement strand
AAATCAATGGTCGCGGTGCCAGGGTGTTGCGCAACAAACGTATAAAAATCATTTTCCCCAGCATAACCTGTAATGCTGGCATCTCCATTACTGTCCAGTGAAACCGCAGTGGCTCCCGTTCGAGAGTCACCTGCATCACCACCACTGACGGTGGTCCCGTTAATTATATCAATATTGCCACTATTGATACTCAGATTATAATCTGAGGTATTGTTGCCAAAAGGATCGACCTTGACGTAATAGGTCTCTCCTGAGATAAGATTATAGGATACCGATTCATTGGAACTTCCACTCGAAGAGGAGGAATCCAACCGTGATCCA
>NZ_JAFFPZ010000151.1 GCF_016918505.1 Desulforhopalus vacuolatus | reverse complement strand
AACCACAAAGGTACAGACTGTGATGGGCAACTATCGATGGTCCACTGAATCAGTGGCTAGAGACAGACTGTTTTTGAACTACTTGGGGGTAGACACCAAGTAGTGTACGCTTTATCCGACTTTCAGGTTAAAAGCTGTCTATCCGGATGTTGAACTCACGCCTGTGAAGTTTGATACGTTCGCCTTTGTTCCTCCCTGCAGCAGTCGGGACCTAAATGGTCCTGCGCAACAGGAACAATCCCCAGAGCAAACAACAAGAACCGCCATGGCCGATGCCTTTAGCCAGGCGGGTATTGCCCCTGATGATTTCCCCGATATTGAGCCGC
>NZ_JAFFPZ010000150.1 GCF_016918505.1 Desulforhopalus vacuolatus | reverse complement strand
GCACCGCGACCATTGATTTAACGGGATTGAGTTCAGATATTGATTTAAGGTTATTGAGCAGCTCTGGATCACGGTTGGATTCCTCCTCTTCGCATTCCTCATATTCGGGTGGAAGTTCCAGTGAATCTATATCCTATAATCTCACCTCAGGAGAGATCTATTACGTCAAGGTCGATCCTTATAAAAGTAATACATCAGATTATAATTTGAGTATCAATACAGTCGCTGCTGTTAATGATATAGTTAACGGTACCACTATCAGTGGTGGTGATGCGGGTAACTCTCGAACGGGAGCCACTGCGGTTTCACTGGACAGTAATGGAGAT
>NZ_JAFFPZ010000149.1 GCF_016918505.1 Desulforhopalus vacuolatus | reverse complement strand
AGGTCCAAATATTAACAGATCGAAAACAGATCAAAGTGAAGGTATCTCCTGGCAGACCGGGCTTGGACAGCGTCTATAAAAATAAATGGGAATCCACATACAGCATTCAGTGGAAGTTAAACGAACAAGCCCTGTCTGAAGAATTAAAGAGTGATGGGGTCTTTCCCTTGATAACCAACACGGACCTCGTTGCCGCTGAGGTATTAAGAAAGGCTCATGTTGCGTTTCGGGGTCGTGATTTGGTAAAATAACGCTTTCCTTTTACCAACTACTGAAAAGAGGCCAGCACTATGAAGGTAAACATACAGACCCTGATGGATGATGTCCAATGTTACGC
>NZ_JAFFPZ010000148.1 GCF_016918505.1 Desulforhopalus vacuolatus | reverse complement strand
TAATGAAGCAAGACAGCAGGCAGCAGAACAGGCAGCAGCTATGCAAATACACAAACGAAAATGCAGTCCACGACCACGAAAACGGTTAAAAAAGAAACATGCAATTTTCTAACCGGACACCACTGAGTTTAGTTATGGATTCCGTCCAAGACGGTCAGCACATGGAGCTATCAATCATGCTAAATAGTATGTTGAGAAAGGCTTAAAACGAGTAGTCACTCACCATTCGCGTAAACTGAAAAACTATCCGGAATTACTCTCCAGGCCGGAATAGATTTCTGGTCCCAGACCAAGAAGTTCCAACATCCTTACTTGTAACGGTGAAAGTGGTGTGACATGGTGAA
>NZ_JAFFPZ010000014.1 GCF_016918505.1 Desulforhopalus vacuolatus | reverse complement strand
ATAAAGCGTAAATCACTCATCTTAGTATAGAGTTAAAATGAAGATCATCTCTTGCTTGACAACATCTTGAATGTTTGACGTTTTTTTTTAAAAAAATATTTTTTTTGCAAGGTGCGAAATATAAGTTCTAAACTACGGAAGGCACGGAATATGAGAGCGTAAAACGCTCAACCCCGACTTTCGGATGACTCCCAAAGTTGATTAATGGGTATCTTGAATAATCTTGTATTTCGTTCATATTCGAGGCACAGGAAGAAATTTACCGCAGGTATATGATTGATATTCCGAGGATAAATTTTTTTACTGTAACGAAGAAGATGGGCGAAAGACTGATTATTCAAGTTAGCCTAATAATTCTGGTGCACTGTACGGCTTAACTTCGGATACAAACGTTTTCGTTTAATACTATTTACATTTTGTATTGACCAGAGAGCGCGACTGCGTGGACATCTTTTTTTGTGATTACAAATGAATAAACAGGATGTAAAAAGAGCATAACTTAATAGAAATGGTCTAATCATGCGAAAAAGGGCATTTTTTATAAAAGCGTAACTTCTTAAAGTTTTTTGCCTTTATTCGCATGATTAGAGCTTTTATTCGTTGGCAAAAAGTTTTTCGCTGTTCCGTCTTTTGCTTTTCCCTGTCTCCCGTCTCCTTTCTCCCATCCCCCTGCCTTTGAATTCGCCAATAGAAAGTGAAAATGGCATTTAGTACGGTCACAACTTAATAGGAATGGTATAATGTGTTGTCCTGTTCGTGAAAATTCGTGTCCATTCGTGGTTACAAAGTGTAAATGGTATCAGAGGGATTGAAAAATTTCCGTCAGGTCCTTGTTATTGATCTCCGTAGTGTAGAGCCGTTTCACCTTCTTCCTGCCCGCTTTTGCCAGGCGTTCTCGCAGGCCATCATCCTCGAGGAGAACTGCTATCTGGGCCGCAAGATCGTTGACATCACCCGGAGTGGCCAGGAGACCGTCGCGGCCATGCTCGATCAACTCGGGGATTCCGGTAATCCTCGTGGAAACGACCGGGATTTCCTTGGCCATCGCCTCCATGAGCACAACTGGGACGCCTTCGGCAAAACTTGCCAGGACAAAAATATCTGCCCGGTCATAGTAGCCCCGCACCTTGTCCTGGCCCATGGCACCGGCAAAGGTGATGTGCTGCTCAATACCCAGCTCCCTGCTCAACTGCTGGAGTGACTCCATATCCTGCCCGCCACCAACAAAGTTAAGATGAAGACATGCACCCCTTTCGATAAGCCGGGAGCAAGCCTCGATCAGGATGTGCTGTCCCTTGGCCGGAACCAGACGACCGACGCAGAGCAGCTGCATCACCTCATTTCCCGGCAGGGAACGGGCTGTGTACACCTCAGGGTCGATGCCACAGCGGATGATGTGAAAACCTGTCCACAGGTTGTGCTCTGTAATGCGCATCAGTTGGCTGGAGCAGTAGTGGCTGATGGAGCGGACAAAGGATGCGTTTTCAATCTTTTCCTTTAAAAGACTGGACTCCACCCCGTAAAAGATGTCCGGGCCGTGTACGGAAAAACTGTAGGTGATGGTTCCGTACCGCTTACCGAGCATCGCCACCAGGGCGGTGGAATCTCCAAAATGCTCGTGGACATGATCGACTCCTTTTTCGCGCATCCAATCCACGAGGATTGCGGCTTCAACAAGGTAGCCAAACGCCTTGATCAGGCTTTTCGGGCCCCTGAAGACAAAGGAGAGCGCGGTGACGGCCATGCGAAGGTAACCTGCGGGCGAGCGAAAAAAACATCTCATCTGGGCGGAAAGGATCGCCACAGGCATCATTGCCTTCATGACCAGGGTCCTGGCCGCTTCTCTCTGTTCCTCTTCTGTCATCTGCTCCACATCTGGAGACGGATTTACGGAGGCGGTTACGACCTCGATGCCTGCTTCTCGCAGGGAGCAGATCTCCCTGAAAATAAAGGTATGGCTGAGTGCGGGATAGACACTGCACAGGTAGACAATGCGTTTCATGAGGAATCCCCCGGAGGAGTAAAGTATTTTATCTTTATTCTGATAATACCGCCGATAAAAAGCCCTGCCAGGGCACCCAGGTTATTGGCAATGAGATCGTGGGCGCTGAATTCGCGGCCCGGTACTGACCTCTGCATATACTCAAGAAGATAGCCATAAGGCGCAACGCTCAGAGCCACAAGAAGAGCCGTCTTGCGCTCTGGAATCCCGTAAAGAGGCAGGGCAGCAAGGAGCAGAAAGAAAAAGGCGTGGAGAATTTTGTCTATGCCGAACTGCTCACCTGGAGGGCTCATTTTCGGCACAAGAGAACCTGCGGTAATGACAACGAGGATGACTAACCAGAGTATTATACTTAATTTTTCCGATTTTGTCTCAGGCAGTTGAATGTTCAAATATCACCTCCTATCAAGCGTGTGGCAAACGTTTCTTCCATGTCTTCTTCCTCCAGGTCCAACTCCCCGCTCTCGGTATCCTGCACCCCCTGGGTCAACATGGTGTTAATGCCACCGGCAAAGAGCATGAAGATCGGGTTCACCATCGCGTTGAGCAAATTATCAATCATGTAAATGGTAAGCATGGTTGCAAAAACAGAGGCAGCGGCGTAGCGCTCACTGGTCCACTGACCGGACGGCACCTTGATCAGTAAAAGCACCATGGGCAGGACAATGGTCACCGTCATGAGTACGATCCCGTAGATGCCCCGGACCCCGTAGACAATGATCCATAAGCCGTCCGTGATGGTGAGATCCTTGCCGTCCTCGTCATATACCCGGGACCGCCCCCATCCTGCCCATCCAAAGAAGCTGCCCTTCTTGGCCTTGTCAATCAGCATTTCCTCATTGTCAAACCGAAATTGCAGGGACTGGGCCCTTTCGGCACTGTATTTTCGCTCAATCCAGCTGGAGAGATTGGTGCCATCCCAATAACCAGTACTCCTGCTGATTATATAAGCCGGAGGAATGAGGAGCAGAATGATAAAGAGAACGGGATTCCTGAACCGGCAGGTTGTAAGGAGGGTGAATATCCCAAGCATAAAAAGTCCGAGAGCGCCGCTTGATTTCATCAGCAGGGTCGTGACAAGAAGGGGCGGGATAAACCATTTGGTCGCAATGGGCACCATGGGCAGCTTTTGCGGTAACTGTTTGGAATATAAGAGCCAGATCCCGAAAAAAGAAGCAGAGACCATCCACATGGCCACCATCAAGCCGTGCTGCATATAGACCACCGGCCGAAAACCTCCCGACCGTATGGATTGTAGAATGTTGGCCTGGCTGAAACCGTAGGTCATCCGGTGCAGCTGCGGGCTGATAGCCATCTCTAAGAAACAGAACGGGATATAAATGATGCCACCGATAAAAATAGCCAGGGCCAGGGTTTTCAATCCCTTTGGGTCAGCGAAATAAACCTTGGCGACAAAATACGGCATTCCCCAGGTGACGATCTGCTGGAGACTTTCGGACAAGCCGTCATAGGCACCAATGCCATTAGCCAGCGATGAAAAAAAAGGACAGGTGCACCAGAGAATCATGGGGATGTCCACCACGCCAGGGCGGACCGACATCAGGGTTTTACGGTCAAAGATAAAAGCACCGGCAAGAACGGCAACGCATGTGGAGAACATCTTGGACAGATCCGGCAAACCGGGGATGGGAATGGTTGCCTCCGGCAGAAACATCCAGCCGAGAACAAAGGCACCGGAGACCACAACCCTTTTCTCAAACTTTGAAAAAGCCCAGACCACAAATGGCATCCAGGAAATCAGGGCAAGAGGCACCAGTGCATTTCCGCGTGCTCCAAGCATTAGAGAATATCCTCCACCACGAGCTTGAGTTTTTCGCGCCAGCTGTTCGACTGATCGTAGAACTGCTCCTGGACCGTCTGGCAGGCGGAGACTTTCTCCTGATAGAACGCTGCATCCTCAACCAGTCGTTTCACCCCCCGGCAATAGTCATCAACATTGTCTGGTCTTGCCTCTACCACAGCCGCCCTGACATCGTCAATAGCCGGGCAGACGGCGGAAGTGAGAACCGGGCGGTTGTTGAGGATAGATTCGGCCACCACCTTGTTAAACCCCTCTTCAAACTCCATTCGTGTAGGAACGATGAACGCATGGGAGTTTTGGATGAGCTCCAGCATCTTCGACCGATGGCAATAACCGTGGACACGAAAGATATCAGCAATGCCTCTTTCTGTGACCAGTCGGCGCAGTTCATCCTCCTGGGAACCATCCCCGGCAATATCCCAGATGATCCTGTTTTTACACTCACCTTTCAGCCTGGTGCAGATCTCGACAAGATCAAAAATACCTTTGTTTACCTCCAACCTGCCAGCAAAAAGAATATGGAATGTATTGCCGTAATAGACAGGCTTTCGAATCGATTCAAAGGTTTCCCGGCGATAGCAGGGATAGAAGCGGTGCACTGGCCGGAGTCGATTTCCTCCGATCAGCTGGAGCTGACTCCGGATGTCTTCAGAGATGCAAAGTATCCCCGGAGCCCGCCTGGTAAACAAACTGCGGTTGAAAAAATTAAGCAGCCGTTGCCTGGCACTCACAGGGCTGAATTTGGGCCAGAGGGTACAGTGAATAGTGGGAACGATGGCCAAATCTCCGGGGCTGTACCAGTCAAGGGCAAAAAGGTGGCCCGTGCTCTCGGCGGCGATAAGGACGTCCGCCCTCTGCTTTTTCGCGGTCTGGACCAGTCTTTTCGCGTAGGAAAGTTGCTGAAGGTGGTACTTGATGCCAGTGGCCTGCTGTGCCTCTCCTCCCCCTGACCATTTGGGCCTGTTCTCGACGACGAACTGGTCGGTCTTAAACGTGTCAATTCTCGGGTTCGAGGAGACGGCCACGCCTCTGACGCCCAGTTCCCTGCAGGCCTGAAAAAACTGCCCCGAATAGGTAACTGCTACCTGATGGAGATCCTCCTTCCCTGAATTCCAGGACTGAAAGGTCTTGACCACGTCCCCGGGGCCTGCGGCGTACATGAGGCATATATCTTTTCGTTTTTTCTCAGCCACCGTTCTTCCTCTTTTCTGAGATGATACGTGCTGGAATCCCCACAGCCGTGGCCCCTGGCGGTATATTCTCAAGAACCACGGCGTTGGCGCCGATCCTTGCGTGGTCGCCGATGGTCACACCACCGAGGATCTTTGCTCCGGCTCCGATATCCACATGCCCGCCTATTCTGGGAAGCCCCGGTACAGGTCCGGTACCAAGCGTCACCTGCTGCAAAATCAGACAGTTCGGCCCCACCACTACATCCGGATGGATGACCACGCCCTGTGGGTGAAGAATGATGGCCCCGCCACCGATCTGCGCGTTAACGGGAATATCACTGCCGCAGACCACAGACCAGAAACGATGGCGGAGGACAATGAGCGGCCTCATCAGTCGCTTCAGCCAGCCTTCCTGGTTTTGGTATTCGCGGATGGTGCGGAGCAATCTCTTCCAGGGCTCATAACGGCCTGGCCTGATTGCCTCCCTTGCCCAATCGGGAACTTCAGCTGAAATTGTCTGCATCTCGTTTTTCATATCAGCGCCACAGGGTTGGAAATTTGTCTCTGAGCAGCCGGGCTCTCTGAGCAGCCGTCCGCTCCCAGGTAAACTCGCCCGCCCTGACCCGTGCCTGCTCTCCCAGGTAAACTCGCAAATCATGGTCTTCTGCCATCCTGCGCAAACCCTCTACCCAGGCCGAGATATCCTGATCTGGGAGGATCAGGCCATCCTGCTGGTCACGGGCAATGGCACCAGCTCCCATTTCAGTCACCAGGACGGGTATGGAGTGGGCCATTGCCTCATAGGTAACCATCGGCCCACCCTCCTCCAGGGTTGGAAAAACGAAGACATCAGCTTCTTTGTAGAGGTTTCCAATATTTTTTGTATAGGGCAGATAGCGGACGTTTTTTCCCTCCAGCAGGTTGCCGAAATGTTGCCGGATCTCGTCGGCAATCCCCCCGCACAGGATGAGCTCTCCGTCAATGTTCGCCTCTTGCCAGGCCTTGAGCAGCAGGGGAACACCTTTTCGTACGCAGAGGGTACCCACAAAAAGAAAAATTGGTCGCCCTTTCCTGGGAATTCGTTTGTCACGCTCGGGGAAACGGGCTGGATCCCAGCCATAACTGGTCGCGAGCAGTTTCTCCCCTGGCACATTGTTTTCGAGCATGGTCCGGCTTACCATGGGGCTCGGACAAAAAATACCATCACATAAAGCGAGTTTTTCCTCTTCCTGCTCGATATCCCTGTCACTTATGGAACAGGCGTCCGGCAGGCCGAGAGATTCGTATGCCTGGCGGAGGATATCCCGGGAGCTTCTCCGGTGGCAGTTGATTCGTTCGATGACGATCTTTGCCCCCTTTTCCCTGAAAAAAATGAAGACCTCTACAGGCAGGGCAGCCCACAGATAGACGATGTCAGCGTCGCCCTCTTTCTGCTTAAAGAGTTTTATCACGGCTTTTTGTGGACTCTGGCTGTCCCCGAAACGGTACATGAGCTTTTTCTTGATGCCCCTCGCGGCAGGGATCACCCAGGGAAAGCGATGTGCCTCATCCACGCTCGGTACGTAGAGCCTGGATGACAGCCGCGTCTCATTCCACCAGCGGCACAGAGACAGGGGAACATGACTGTTGCCGAGGTTGCTTGCATGAAATCCAAAAAGAACCGGCAGATACTTCATGAATTCATCTCCTTTTTCCGCTCCCCACCTTTTTCTCGCTTTTTTCTGACAACTCGTCGGGCCATGCGTTTCTGGACCCCCTCAATGAGATTGTTCACCATATCTTTTTCCTTTGTCCCACCCCAGTTAAGAACTGGGGCCAGGGCCTTGATTTTTAAACGGAAGAAAAATGACGCAGTCATATACAGGTCTTTATACAGGGTCGTATCACCTTTGCTGACTATGACAGCCACGTCAGCCACCCCGCAAAGCAGCTCAGTGAGGTCGCTGGTGAGGATGGGATAGGTGTACACAAAGATCACATCGTACCTGCCGCGCATCTCGCTCACCAGGTCGATAAAATTACGACTGGTGGCCTCCAGGGCGCTGACGGGCCTGCCGGATGGGATAATATCCAGACCTCTCTCCCCCTCATGGAAAAGACAATTTTCCAAGGGCTCCTCACCTGCGAGAAACTCACCCATCCCCGGCCTGCCGCCATCTGCCAGCTCCAGCATCCTGGAAAGGTTGCCACCTGAATAGTCCCCGTCTATCAGCAGGATGCGAGAAATCTGTTTTTGCATCACACGGGCGGTGTTGAGCATGATTGAACAGGAGCCAACATTCCGACTGACACCGCTAAAAAGAAAGACCTTCGACTGGTGCTGTTTATGCTCGACAAGAAGGTTAATCGCAAGGCTTCTGATCGCCTTGGCGCAACGGTGATCCGGTGCTTCTTCAAGGATGTTAAGGAAATTAATCCCTTCCGGCGCCATGGAAATGGGCCACAACGGCTTGCTGCCCACCGCAAACTCGATATCCTGGGGGCGGTGAATACGGTTGTCGAGCAATTCGATAAGGAGAAAGACACCTCCTGGCAAGGCAAGGGAGAGGGCCACGCAGCCCATGAGCAGTTTTTTCAGGTTGGAACCGCTGGGGGACTCTGGAAAACGAGCCCTGGACTCGATGCTAACCCGCTGCGAGGCGCTGGACTCAGACTCCAACTCCAGAATCCTGGTGTCGAGGCGAAAGAGAAAGTCTCGCTTGTTGTAAAGGTCCTTTTCAAGGGCGCTGCCCTTGAGGATCCCCAGGGAGACTTCGTTGGCTCTTGTCCTTGTGGCCTCCAGTTGAATCCTGAGCTGGCCTTCGGTATCGCTGGCCGCCTGAAACTGGGCTCGGCTGGAAAGAATTTCCCGCTCTATTTCATAATCCCGCTTACCCGTCAGGATCCACTCGGCCTTACTGCGCACCTCTTCCCCCAGTTTAGCCTCGTACTTCTTCATGGCTGCCATCCGTTGTTCGACATACTGCCGATCTTTGTTCTCCCTGGTGATGCCGTCAATGGAGGCACGCAAGCTCTGCAGCTGCTGGTAGGTCCAGGAGGCAGTGAAATCAAGCGACTGGTCTTTCAGAACCACCTCGTCGATCATGGGAGCAAGGGAAAGACTGGCGAGCGCCTTACCTTTTTTCAGAGCCTGGTTGTAACTGCTTTCTTTTTCAATCCGTACCGCCATCTGCTGCAGGTAGATTTTTTGCAACTGCTCAACCTGCTTCTGCACCATGTTGTAGTCTTCGACAAAGGCAGAAGAGTTGATCTTTTCGGCGACCTCCTTGACGGCCTTTTCCAGGTCAATGACCTCGCGCTCGATCCCGTCACGCTTCTCCCTGAGGAATTTGAGGCGGGAGAAATACTTGTTTTCATCTTCCTTCATGAGCTTGTCGAGATAGGCTGCCATAAGGCTGTTGAGGGCGCCAGCGAGGCCCAGCTGCCGGCCTCCTGTCAGAGTGAGCTGAATAATATGGGTACGCGACACGGGTTTGATCTGGACCCGCCCGCGCAGCATATTTATGCGGCCAACTTCATCAAGGAAAGGGGGGAAAAAGGCCTCTTTTTCCTTCCTGGTCATCTTTTCTATGGCAGTCTCAACAATGCTGTCATCGCGCATGCGTTCCACCTGGGTGCGAACGTAGTCGTGAAAGAAATTGATGATTGAGGGATCTTCCGACTTGGTGATAAGAGAAGGTATTACCGGATAGATTATCAATTTTCCCGCCACGGTGTACGTCGGACGTTCAGCGAGCAGGGCCAGGGGGGCTACCATGGTGAAAATAAAGAGCGCACAGACCACGATGCTGAAGGCAAACCTCCTGATAAAACCAAAGATGTCGATCGGTTTTATCGCCTTTCGCTCAGGCATGTGCATTCTTTTGGTAATCCTGTTCAAGAGGCTGCCGAGGTTTTTCGAAGAAATGAGGGGATAAGGCCCATGGCTGTCTCGCGTTCGTCATCTGTTAAAACAAGCTTCCAGAGCAGGGGAAGTGTAAGACCAAGGTATAACACACCGCTTGCAATCACCGTGACGGCATCGGCAATTCTCCCGTTGTACGGAACGAGCGGAAGCAACAGGTAGACAACAAGGGCTGACGCTGCAGGAACAAGCCCTGGAACCATAGTCTTCCGGACAAATTCCCCCCAGCCCACCTGAAAAACAAAATTGGAGCGCCAGAAAAAAAAGAAAGAAGACGCAAGCGTCGAACCCATGATGGCAAGCACTGTTCCTGTAAGTTGGTACTGTAGCGCGGCAACAGGCAGCCAGGCGAGCACAAGAACAAGCTGGACCAGCAGGTATTCAAGCTCCCTGCCAGAGCGGTCGATACCTCGAAAAATCAGCCCCACAGGTCCGGTGCCCTGATGAATCATATAGGTGAGAGCGAGAAAAATCATCACAGGCACTCCTGACTCATATCCTTCCCCGACCCAGGCCCTGATCAAAACCGGAGCAACAGGGAGGAGAAAGAGAAAGAGGGTAAAGTTGAGAATATTGATGTGGCGAATTCCCTGGAGATAAAGCGTACGCATCTGCGGGTCATTGATACGGTCCTGGAGAAGCGACGTGTTGCGGATTCTTATGCCAAAGACAAGGCTGATCCCGGCAGCCGATACCGCCAGGATAAAGGCGAGGGACGGGGTAAACTGTTGTGCCGTCAGGCCGCACCAGAAAAACAGAGGGACGACTGAAAGAAAAAAGGCAAACAAGATAATCTCCAGATAATTCAGTGCACGCTTCCGGGGCGTAATGATCTCGTCCCTCTCCCAACCGCCACCCAGTTGCGCGGCTCTTGGAAGAAAAGCTCCGAAAGCCGCCCCGGAGACGCTCCTGGCAGTGTAGGGAAACTTACGACCTATCTCAAAAAGACCGGCAGCCGAAAGGCCGATTACAACAGATATAATCATCCGGTCAAGGGATGAAAGGAACATGGCAATGCCTCCGAGAACCTGCATCTTGCCACCGTAGACGAAAAGCTGTTGGAAATGTTCCCTGTTGAAAAGAGCAGGAGACAGCCTCAGAGAAGGCAGCAGGCGGAAGGCGACAACCATGCACAAAAGCGTGGTAATAAGGGTCCGGATGACATAGGCATACAGCATGCCCTGCAGGCCAACACCCATATAAAGGAGAATGAGGATCGCCGCAATCTCGAAAAACGACGCCAGGGTGGTGATCTTATTGACGATCACCAGCCGCTGCATACCCTCCAGGAGACTGCGGAAACAGCCGACAGTCAAATCGAAGCAGAAAATCAGGGCTGTGCCGATAAACATGAAGGAGGCAAGCGGCCTGAGAACCGGCTCGATATTGAAAAGCTGGTGAAGAAAGGGCAGCAGCAGGTAGAGCACGAGAACAAAGAGGGAGCAGAGTACAGCCATGCAGATGATGCCGGTGGAGAAAAGGGAGTTGATCTTGTTATGCTGCCCTTCCCGCAGGTACTGGGCGCAATACCTGATATAGGCCGTATTGACACCAAAGGCCCCCAGGGCAACATAGGAGAGAATGACAAAGCAGATGGACCAGAGGCCAAACTCCTCAAGACTAAGGCAGGTGAGGACGTACGGTGTGATGAGCAGGCGGCTGGCAAGATAGATCGCAGTTGCGATAAGCCCCGCTGCTGAATTGTGGACCATGGAGTCCTTTTTGATGTTTTTCTGATCAATTGCTGCCTTCACATCTTTTTTCACTTGTCTCACCGTCCCTTGATTATTCACTCGTTCCCAGTACCTGATAGTCCGTAAGAGCTGAATTACTGAAGTAGAGAATCTGAAACGCAGGCATGATTTCTTCCATCAGGTAACGGAACTTATGCATCCCTTTGGGGCTGAGGTATACGATATCCTCATCCTGAAGGACAAAATTCTCGGCAAACTGAGCGTTTTCAATCATCCGGGCAAGGTTGATCTGGCGGACGGTCCCGTCCTGCTGCTGATTGCGGCGGATCAGGTAGACCTTATCGAGGTTGGCGTGATTAGTGAAACCACCTGCCCTCATGATGGCATCAATAAGATTGATACCTGGTCTGATCTGAATTGCGCCAGGTTTAGCGACCTCGCCCATGACATAGACCATGGCCTCTTCAGCGGCCGGGATAAAGATGACATCGTTGTTCTGGATAGCGCAGTTCAAGGCCATATTACCATTTTGCAAAAGATCCTTGAGGTCAATCCAGATGACAAGGTCGTTGCCCCTGATAATCGCGCATCTGGTAAGAAAGGTCTCCTTGCCCTGGTAAGGAAGCCCTCCGGCCAGGGCAAGGGCTTCCAGCAACGTGCCGTTGCCGGGAAATCTCACGACCCCGGGCTTGACGACGCGACCCAGGACAAAGGCCTTGTTGTTGTTGTACTCGTTGACAGCAATATGTACTTCGGGGCTCTCGTAGAGGCGGGCAAGTTTTGTCGCGACTTCCTCAGTAACCTCTCTGAGGCTTTTCTTGTTTACAGAAATAAGACCAATCCTTGCAATGGCTATGGTCCCGTCCGGCGAGACCACCATGGTTTCATCATCCAACTCCGGCCGACGCCAGACCTTGAGGGAGAGGACATCTCCAGGTCCAAGCAGGTAGATTCTGTTATTGCTCTTTGAAAACTGACGAATAACATCTGCGGCAGCAAAGGCTTTCGTCTTTTTCAGGGGAGAGGTTTCAAAGGAGGCTGTCGTCGGAAGCGGAGTTAATTCTCCAAAGGCCGTCGGTTTGGGGCTGAGCCCAGGACATCCCTGGAGCAGAGGAAACAAGAGAACCATAAGAAGAATATTATGGAGAAATTTCATATACCGCTCAGTTTCTGAATAAAAATCGGGGAAATTCGTAACGTACGCAATCAGTAGCTATTTTTGTTGACCGCTTCCGCCAAGGTACCTGACAGCAAGCAGAGTGATATCATCCTGAGGTGGGATACCAGCACCAAAATTGGAGATTACAGCCTTGACCACAGCCTCAGTCGCCTCTTCTGCTGAACGTCCTTTCTGCTCCCCAATTGTGATTTGAAAGCGTTTATCTGAAAAAAGTTCCCCTCCTCCGTTTCTGTACTCAGGCAGTCCATCCGTATAGAGGAAAAGGATGTCCCCTGGTTCCAATTGAGCTTTTCCTTCATCAAAAGGGAGGATTCCTCCCAGGCCAATTATCGTTCCCCCCTCTTTTAACATGAGGAGCTCTCCATCATTTTTTAAAAGAAGAGGTGGAGGATGACCGGCGCTACTGTACAAAATTTGTCCATTTCGGGTGTTGAGCACCATATACGAGATGGTAAAATACTTATCAAATCGCTCCAAAGGGTAACTCTTGTCAAGATTAGCCAGGACTTCTGCAGGAGACACTATTTCGTAGTACGGTGGCTGACTGGTGTTCATCTTAAGAATCATTCCTGTATTGGAATGCAACTGCTGGTGGACAGAGGCAGTGACCATGGCAGCCGGAACTCCATGGCCGCAGACATCGAGGACATACAGCCCATAATGATCCTTATCCAAACGAAAGATATTAAGAATATCGCCACCTACAGCATCGCACGGTTGAAATTGCCAGGCAACCTCTATGGCATTATCCTTCGGAGGTTTAGATGGCAGAAAACTTTTCTGAATCTCTGCTGCGGCTTTGAGGTCATTTTCGAGCAAAGCTTGTTTTCGCCGCAGATTCCTGTTCACCTTCATGAGCTGGTCGGTGAGCGAACTGATTTCCAGTTGAGTACGAATTCTCGCCAGGAGTTCCCCCCCACTGAAGGGTTTCGTTATATAATCCCTGCCACCAACCTCCAGCCCTTTTATCTTGTCAGCGGTGTCCTGCATGGTGGTGAGAAAAATAATTGGGATATCTACCGTTGCAGGGTTTTCCTTTATGCGGGAACACGTCTGATATCCATCAATACCAGGCATCATAACGTCCAGAAGGATCAGTGCTGGATGTATTTCTGCTACCAGGGCCAGGCCTTCCTCTCCAGATGTCGCTACACGAACATCGTAGTAAGGTTCAAGTGTTGCGCCAATTGACAAGAGGACTTCTACACTGTCGTCAATAGCAAAAATAGTAGTTGGCATAACTTAAGTTTTAAATCGTATTCATTGATTACAAAAAACGTACTCTCGTATCAGTTTATCCCCGGAAAATTTCCAATCCGCAGGACGCCTGTTTTTGGGGGGGCAAAAAAGATATATTTTCAAAAATTGAGATTAATACACTGGATTTTGAGCAATTTATTTCACCTTTTAGACATAAAGATCCCGTTCATATCAGGATACCCATTAGATATTCTTCTTGCCTCAGCCTCAAGTAAAAAGCCAGTAAATATTATCAAGGTAACTCTTCTCACTTTTCATGCATTTCTCCTGCAGGCGTAACCCTGTTGAGAACAGCCTTTAATTTGGGGGAGTACCGGATATCCTCGTCATAATATTCCGCAAGCCCCCAGCTCCCCCACTTGGACCAGATTTCAGTGGAAAGCCAGTGACAAAGCAACCCGTCAGCGCTGATTTTCTTCCACTCATCAAGATATCGATCATAGAGGCTGCCCATCCAGGGAGCGCGGTTGGCCTCCAGAAAAAGAGAGGTCAACTGCTCATCATTTTCCGCGCCTTGTATACCCACGAGATGCTGTCCCCCCTCATAGGCTATCAGTGAGACCCCGTACCGTTTCGCTGTTTTTCTTCCGTCTCTCATCCATTGAATACTCCTGGCGAGGATGCTGCCCGTTACCTTGTACTCAAGCCACACAATGGACCAGTCTCGCACCTGCGCGAGCGAAGGCGTTGATCGGGTTGAGACGTTAAGGGTAATATAGGGTGCTATTGCAAGGGCGTCGCACTTCTGCCAGGCCTTGCGAAAACTCAGTCTTTCGGTGTTGACGGCCGGGTTTGCCGCCTGGCCTGCAATCACCCTGACCAGCCTTTCACGAGAGCCGAACACCTCCTCCCAGATACGAAAAATTTCAAGGGAGCGCTGGACGCTGAAACGGTGGCCAGCCTGGACCGGATTGTCACTTAATTTCCGCGCCAGCCCCTGCTCACGACAATACTGTGTCTGACTGAACAGGGGATTCCACGTCTCGTTGGAATACTCAATATAGATGGGCAGTTCAGGATCCAGCATCTCCCTGACCATGCCAGCATACCTCCGGATATAGTCATCGTCGGCCTTGTGGGGAATCGAAAACCAGGGCGAGGCATGAAGACCGTTGGCTATGGCCACAGCCACCTCCATCGGTGCCCCGTGCACAGTCCATCTGGCGTCATTTATCCTTGCCCGCTGGTGCCAGTGCTGTTCTCTGGAGTTGTTGACAGCCAGGAACTCCATGAAGCGAACCGCCTTCACCCCCTGCCAGCGTTGGAGAAAACCGGGACGAAGCAAACCGTCATTTTCAGTAAAACCTGGCGGGTAAACCCGGATATTCCTGATATAATCGGAAGGCTCAGTTTCCTTTATCTGGATCCAGACGATCCCCTCATCGCCGGTGACCTCAAACTCAACCTTGCCGCTGCTCTGTTTGAAAACACCATCGACGTTATTGATATCAATCCTGCCTCTGCCATCAAAAAAAAGGGTATACGTCCCATGAGGGTAGTGTCCTTCGCGGATGTTAAGGATGCAGGTTTCCGCCCATGTACCTGGGGGCAGCCTTTTGACCCAGCCCCTTTCGTCAAGCTCAAGAGGCGGCCCCTTTCCCCATGGCTTATCGCGCTCCTGACTGACCCAGGAGCGGGAAAGACGGAAAAAATCGACAAAGGGGAGTTCAGAGTTCCAGTCGTGGACACCGGCAAGGTTAATTCCCAGCTGCTGGCAAACGGCAGGACCTGTCACCAGAGTGAACATGACTAAAAAGATCAGCCAGGTACAACACAGCATGTGCAGTAGTCGCCGCATCTACTTTTGCGTCTCCCTGGTTTTGTTTTGCCCCTCTCCGTGGCTCTCCCCGCAGTTCACCCTTCTTTTTTTCAGGATAATTCGGGCCGGGATACCGACAGCAATAGAATGGTCCGGAACGTTGCAGATCACCACCGAGTTTGCCCCGATTTCAACGTCGTCCCCAACAGTGATCGGCCCCAGTATCTTGGCTCCGGCACCGATGCTCACCCGATTCCCCAGCCGTGGAGCAGCCTTAACCTCGACATTTTTCAGGCCGACGGTGACCCCGTTTCTGAGAATGCAGTCATCACCAAAACTCGCGTAGCCGGAGATAATGATATCACCAAAATGGTCAATGCGAAAATTCCTGCCTACCGGAACCTCACAGGGAAGCTCAATGCCGGTAACGATCTGAATCAGCTTGAAGCAGAATTTGTAGACAACGGAGAAAAATTTGCGGACAACTGGTGGTTTCAAGCCATAGCGCCATCTGCCAAAGCGGTAGACAACCATCACCCAAAAGCCCTGGCACCCCCAGTTTCCCTGGTGCGTCTGTAAATCCTGACGAATATTGTTAAACATGATTCCTACCACGGTGTTGACGGCGAAACGCTGCCGCATTGTGTTTCTCTCAAAGATATCTGAATCTTCTTCATAATCGTTACAGACGAGATTTTTTTTGCCTTCCTGTTTTTTTTCCCTGGGATGCAGTTAACAAGATAGCGCAGACCGTGCCAGCACCACTCAACACCGGCATTAACAAGAACAGCGGCAAGGCCGTAATTCTTGCGAAAGTAGAGCCACTCGCTGCGCATTCTGAAAATCAGTATCTGGGAGGCCGCAGGGTCGTATTCTTTGTCCGTTCGCGTCTTGCTGCAGGCCCCACCGATGTGGAGAACCTCGGCGTCCGGAGTAAAAAATACTTTCCAGCTGGCCCGTTTGGCACGCAGACAGAGATCAGTCTCCTCGTAGTAGATGTAAAAACGTTCGTCAAAAAAACCAATTTTCTCCAACAGCTGCCGCCGATACATGGTAAAGGTGCCAGGCACCCAGTCGACCTCAATCGGGTGGTCATGGGGAAAACCACCAAAGTTGCAGCGGTTGAAAAAAGTGGAGCCCGGCAGACGCGCACTGATACCGGAGACAGTGAGCAGTTTATACCATGCGTTGGGAAAGCGGCGCGCGGAAGGATCCAGGTCGCCGTCCAGATTTACCAGTCGACCGCCACAGAGCCCGCAGTCCGAGTGGGATTCGAGAAATTTGCGGACATTTCGTACGGCGTTTTGACGGATATAGGCGTCAGGATTGAGAAGGAGAATAAATTCTCCACCCGCTCTTTCCCATGCCTGGTTGTTGGCGGCTGCAAAACCGCAGTTTTCCCTGTTGACAATAAGATGTATCTGTGGAAATTTTTTTGCGACCATCTCTGCGGAGTCATCGGCGGAGTCGTTGTCAACGACAAAAACCTCCATCTCCTCTTCACCCGACTTATCAAACAAATCCTGCAGACATCTGGCCAGGATTTCCCTTGTGTTGTAACTGACAATAATGACGGATACCTTCATGGACACTCCGTTGTTAAAGAGATGAAAGGGGGGCCTGGCCTTGTCTCTCTTCGCCAGCAGGCTTTTTTTTCACCATGGTGATACAGTTCCAGCCATCCTCGTGAGTGTAATTCACCTCATTCATGAAGCTGCGCATGAGAAAAACACCGTAGCCATTTTCCGGATGGTTCTCCAGGTCAGGGTCCTTGATGCTGGCGAAGTCGAAAGGTTCGTTAAAATCCTTGACCTTGATGACCATGGCCTGTTCATCAAACCTGATCTGTATGATTACATCTTTTGTGCTGTCCTTGCGGGAACCATGTTTAACCGCATTGGTGCAGGCCTCACTGACCACAAGTTCAAGGACAGACAAAAATTCCTTAATCGCATCAGGTTCAGTTATATCACGGCAGAAAATCGCGCCAGTGCTGGCTGCGAACTGAACCGCAACCCGCACGTATCTCGTCGAAGGAGGAAAAGTCAGTTCCAGGGTATCCATGCCTGTCTTGTTTTCAATCAAAACTTTTCACAGCCTCCTCAACCGAATCATAGATATCAAACACCCGGTTCAGTCGGACGATCTCAATCAGGGGACGAATATCGTCCGTAATACAGGCGAGCTTGATGTCTCCATCCTTCTGTCGGAACTGGCGTAGTGCTGAGACAATGCAGCCAAGGCCGCTGCTATCCATGAAAGAAACCTTGCTGAAATCGAGAACGAGCATGATTTTTCCTGCATCTGCAAGTTGTGCCATGGCATCACGAAATTCCTGGGCGGTGTCCGCCTCCAGGCGGTCCTCAATCTGGACCTGCGTGATATTTCCTGTCTGACTGCTATGTATCGGCATAGTCTTTCTCCTGTAGTTGCCATCGGTTGATGAGGGTTTTGAAGATAACCTTGATATCCATGACGAGACTACGATTGGCGGTAAAGAAACGCTCTGTTATCTCCTCCTGGAAATTTCCTTCTACAATATTTTCAGCTTCAGAAAAAGAAAAAACTCCTGGCAGATAACCGGCGAAATCGTCAAAGAAAATTTTCCCTTCCGATGTGGCAACAATGGGCTTGTTGCCCACCAGATCAAGTTTGCCGCTGAGGACCCCGGGCAGGAGCACGACTTTGTCCAGGGCCAGTCCGCTGGCAATTCTGGCCCCCAGAGATGCCCGCCTGATTCTGCAGATTTTTACGGTAAACGGTGTTCCATCTGCAAGGAGAATGCTTTTTTCTTCCTCCTGCCAGTTGCCCCCGTTTTTCAATAAAAACTGCATTACAGTGGCTGGAACAACACCGACAACATAGAAAAAAAGAGCCATGCACCAGTGCAGCAGTATTTTCAGGGGGTGACATCCTGTTGCATTGCTGATCCCGGAAAGGAGATGCTGGTCAACAAACTTGAACGCATTACCGGTTTCTACCGAGATGGCCATATTGGAGTGGACGATCTTTTCTTTTATGGTCAGGTCACCGCCAATATAGGTGTTGTCTAAAATGATGGAATTCTCGATACGCGACCCTCCGTCAACGATGACATTATTGCCGATGACAGCACCGGGGCCAATCTCGCAGTTTTTTCCGAGCTGCACGTTGTTGCCAAGGAGAATGGGCCTGGTGATTTTTACGCTTTTCGGCAGGGTAACGTTTCTGCCAATATAAACGCCCTCCTCATTGTTATAGCCGGGGAGGATATAACGGTGCGCATCGCGGGAAAGGATATCCATGGAATGGGAAAAAATATCTCCAATCTCCATTATGGGGTGGATGCTCAGATCCAATCCTCCCCCTTTGATGATGGCAGGTGGCCCGCTTTCCCCTTGAAAGCGAATTTCTCCCCCCTCGCAGCACAGCTCAGCCCCGCCACCTCCGGGAAGAAAAAGAGCACCATAGTCACCACCCTTATCAAACCTGATAAAAAAGAACCCATCCAGGATCAGCAGCGGATCTTCGCCCCTAAAACTGCTGTTTTTTTTGAGAATGTCTTCAAGCTGGTCGTTTTCCCTTGTCGAACTGTACGAGATATCTATCCCCCAACGGCTTCCGGTGTCAAAATAGTCTTCTATTCTGTCATCGGGAGAGTCGAAGACAAATCGCACTTTGTCCGCCCCGCATAAAATGGCAAACTCCAGCAGATATTCAAGCAGGGGTTTATTGCAGAGTGTGATCATGGCCGGATGGTATACCGGCACCAGCTCACGCAGCCAGCGGCATCGTTCTTCCTTTATAATGATGAGCCCTTTCATCGTCTTCTCTTCGTTTCTTTTTAGGCAAAAGAATGAATCGCATCGTCTGTAGTGGCAAAAACCTGAAAAATCTGGTCCGCGCGGGTAATCTCAAAGAGCATGCGGACCTGTTCGTTGATGTTCGCAAACCTCACATCCCTGTCATTCCCCATGGCACGTTTGAGCAGCCGTAAAAGGATTCCAAGGCCCGAGCTATCAATGAATTCGAGATGAGTGCAGTCCATAACGATATCTGGCTTATCCTTCATCCAGCCGTCAAATGCGCTCAGCAATCCATCTTCTGCCTCGACATCCAGCCGCCCGTCAAGACCGACGACCAGAACATTTCCAACATGTTGTTCAGAATATTGCATAACAGGATCCTCTTTGTATTAATAAGCGCCCTTCCCTGTGAGAACAGCCGGAATTGTTTTGAGAAGAATGCTGATATCCTTGAAAAAACTAGAACTCTGAATGTAGTCCATATCCAGCTGCACCTGTCCGGAAAAGGGAATGTCACTTCTACCCGAGACCTGCCAGATGCAGGTTATTCCCGGGGTAGTGTGCAGCCTTTTGCGCTGGTCCAGGGTGTACTCGGCAACCTCTCCCGGCAGTGCCGGTCGAGGTCCGACAAGGCTCATGTCCCCTTTTAAAACATTGACCAGCTGGGGCAGCTCATCGATGGAAAATTTGCGGATAAATCGCCCTGTTCGGGTCACCCTCGGGTCGTCTTTTATTTTGAATATGACCCCGTCGTCGGACTCGTTATCAGCCATGAGTTCTTCTTTTATCTTATCGGCGTTCATCACCATGGAACGAAACTTATAAAAAACAAAATGGCGTCCGTCCTTCCCCACTCTGATCTGGCTGTAGAAGATCGGCCCGGGGTCTTCGATGTAAATCAGGCTGGCAACGACAAGGAAAAGGGGAACAAGAAGGACCAGCACGGTCAGCGAAACCGTGATATCAAGCACTCTTTTGAGAAAGTAAGAAAAACCAACCGTATATTTCCAGACCGCCATCTTGGCGCGACGAGGGCTTGACAGGCGATGCGTTGCGGTGGATTCTATTTTTTCAATAAGCTTCATTCTCTTTCCAGAATCCCCGGTCATCGCCTCCCTGCTGCTTGATTCTGCCGATTTTGCTCGCAAGAGAGGTCGCGGATACAGCTTCCAGTGCATGACACGGTAGAGGAAAGCCGGGTTGCCGATAACATAGCGCCGCCACATTCTCCCTGGTTCCTGGCGCATGCGAAACGCCCACTCAAGCCCGATCTCCCGCAGCCATCGCGGGGCTCTTTTGGTCCTCTCCGAATAAAAGTCAAAAAGACCGCCTACGCCCATGAGAATATTGGGCTTAAGATACTTTTCATTCTCGCTGATCCACTTTTCCTGGAGTGGAGCTCCGAAGGCTACCAGGAGGATATCGGCCCCTGATGCGTTAATGGCCGCGACAACCTTTTCATTTTCGTTCTCCCGATCAAAATAACCGTGATGGGTACCGGCGATGTTTACCTTGCAGGTCCTGGCGAGCCTGGTCGCCATCTCCTCGGCCACTTGAGGCTGGCCACCGAGAAGAAAGAGGGAATACCCCCGGGCCGCCACCATTTCGCACAGGTAAGGGAGCATGTCGGTACCGTTGACATTTTCCTTAAGCGGGGTTTGCAGCATATTGCCAGCAAGAACGAGGCCAATACCGTCGGGAAGCACCAGATTTTCGCCCCGCAGGATCTCAAAGTAATCATGGTCGCTGAATATCTTGTTGAGGCAATCAGCGTTGACAAAGAAAATGGATCTGTGCTCATCGTTCTTGATCACTCCTTCGATATCCTCAATGGCCTCTGCCATGGTCATATTGGCGATCTTCAGGCCGAAAATCTCAAGGACATCGAGTTTAGCCCTGTCCTTACTCTGAAAAAAGAAGGTTGGGATGGTTCGCAGAAGCAACAGGGTGTCAAAGAGCAGGCTTTTCTTGAACACATATTCCCACTCAATGGCCTCCTCACCTTCGTGGCCAATCTTGCTTGCCTGCCTCACGTGGGTAAGGGAAAAGATGCCAGGCTTAAGGGCGCTGATACAGGCCTGTCTCTTCCGACCCGAGCCGTCTGAGCAGGTCCTGAGTTCAGGACCAACCAGGGCCAGACGGCTTGAGAGCACATGGTAAAAAAGGGAGAGTTTGCTAATTAAAGGGCGGGATACGTTGAAATAGTAGATCGTTACAGGTTTCGCATTGCTCCCGGCAACCGATTGAGGAGAAAAAATCATCGTGCCCCGGATCAGTTTTCGCATCAGAAGAACAAAGTGAACCGGCAGGGTAGCCAGGATAAGCACAGGAATGGTGAGGTGCAATTCCACCAATCGATTGAAAATAAAAGCCAGGAACGCGGTAAGTTGAAAAGACAGGCGGAGCCTTCTGCCCTTCCTGTGCCCTCTGCCGCTTCCATGAAGCTGTAGCAGTTTTTTCAGCTCGTCGTTTCGTGTCTCTGTCATGGTATCCTCTGGGGCTTTCTTAGTTGGAAAGAACGGTGCCAGAGGAGATTCGCAGCTCATCGGCACCAGCCTGCTCCACCTTGACCCGGCCACGGACCTTAACCTCTTTCTCAAAAAAAACCCTGCCCTTCACCTCAAAGGCTTCGGCATCGACAAGGGAAAGGCTGGCAGGATCGGCGAACCAGTTTCCAAGCTCGTTGTCATCCATAAAACCACCGCCAAACGATACCTCAGGCAGAAAGGGGAGTTTTGCTGACCGCTGCGGGTTGGGAAGTATCTGATACGCCTTGTTGAGAAGAAAGGCATCTGACTGCAGAATGAGGAGATCCTTCATTTTCTTCACGGGAAAGAACCGGTTCCTGGGGACATTGATGGCGGCTGGTTTTGAAAACGATCCCATGGCAGCCCCCATCGCCGTTTCTATCTGGATGACAGAGTGACCGAGGATGCTCTTGGGGTTAATGATGGTTGGGATATTAAGACCGCCACTTTTGATCAAATCCCGAATCGCCTCCATGTCAATCCAGAGGTTGTTGGTATTGAAGTAACGGAAGGTATTGATATTCTGGAATGCAGCCTCATGCTTCGGGTCCACCTGGGCGATCTCCAGCAGGCCGGGATGGCCGTCGATAAAGACGGGTGATCCGCCCTTAACATCAACCGGAGTCTTGCGGGTCACCTCCATCATAAAATCGTGGCCCTTGTCGATCATCATCCCGAGGATGGCTGGTGAAATGTCCGCGCAGAGGTTATCAATATTGGATATAAAAACCCAGCGATAACCCAGCTGGAGCAGTTTATCAAGAAGCCCTGATTCGTAGAAGCTGATATAAAAATCTCCGTGTCCAGCCGGACACCAGTCCACCTCCCCGCCTGTGGCCAGCGGAGTCATCTTCTCCTCCAGCAACCGGGGGTATTCGTTCTGGATAAAGTTGAAAATCATCAGCGGAGTACGGCCGACAAGCTTTTTGGTCACCTCGTTAGTGAAAAAGGAATTCATCAAAACCAGCGGAATTTCCACCTTGAAACGATCATTGAGATGCATCATCCGGTGCATGCAGATATCAAGAAAACTTCGACCGTCCCTGGCCTGCACAAAACACTTTGGCAACGCTCCGCCCATTGAGGTAGAACGGCCACCGTTCAGTTTGACTACAACTGCACGTTCAAGATGATCCTCACCGATTCTCTCAAAGTGGCGGTAACTCTCCTGATCCGTACCTGGCTGCTTGACGTCCTCGTCGCCAAAAGGGACGATATCGTCCCAGTTCAACTGCGTGGAATTTCCGCTACGTGCAATGATCGAATCCCTGCAGGAGAGAAAATGTGAGATAGCTCCCGGCGAAACTCCCCGCTCCATCATGCTTTTTTTGATTTTTTCTACGATCATGAGAGTCTGTTTTTTCTCTCCTGCTGTTTCAAGGGACCCTTTTAGCAATTACAGATATCGTTATTGACCAGGGATGATAATTTTACTGACAAAAGATCTTTCTGCTCCTTTGCCTTCCGTTAGAAACAACGTATGGGGAACTCCATGGTTTTGATAATCGTCTCTCCATTTGTAGAGTGTAACACCCAACACTTCGGTTTCTCTACATAATTATGAAACAAATGTCGGATATGATGGGCGCGCTTTATGTCACCAGCAGGTACAATAAGGCCTCTGGAATAGTCATCTTTCTGCAGAGCTTGAATGAACTCTCTGCCGGATGAAAATTCTTGCAGGTGATAATAACCAGGCGGATAATCAGATCAACTCTAACAGATGTTAACACACTAATAACAGGTCATTAAAGACTTGTAAACCTGGCTCTCAATCTAGTATATAATAACTTGCCATTCGCGTAAACTGAAAATATTTCTAAGGGGAAGTTGGAGTCAGAAGACAGTACATCCATTTTGAATACTCCCAGGGAGTGAGAGATAAAAGGTGGTGTACAACGGTGAGAATGAGGATTTATATCATTTACATTTTGTATTAACCAGAGAATGCGAGTAAAGATAGAACAACAGTAATTCTCTGTTTAATTTTAAAATCTTTTTTAAAGTTTTTTGCCTTTATTCGCATGTTTAGAGCTTTCCTTTGGCAAAAAGTTTTTCGCTGTTCCGTCTTTTGCTTTTCCCTGTCTCCCGTCTCCTTTCTCCTGTTTCCCGTCCCCCTGCCTTTACATTCGCCAATAGAAAGTGAAAATGGCATCAAGTAAGGTCACAACTTAATAGGAATGGTGTTACAAGGCTTTCAGGCAATGGCCTTGCCCGGATTCGGAAATCACCAGTGTGGGTTTAAAGTTCATCTCAGATGAAAACAAAAAAGCGTTTAAGGCATGCATGCCTTAAACGCTTTTTTGTTAAATCATATATGGTGCCGGGACCAGGAATCGAACCAGGGACACACGGATTTTCAGTCCGTTGCTCTACCGACTGAGCTATCCCGGCACCTTTTGTACTCTATGTTGTTGCTGTACTCTATGTTGTTGCGTTTGTTCTGCGTCGGAAGTCAGTTATTTACACAACTATTCAAAGTGTGTCAACAATTTTTCTAGTGGTTTCAATCTTTTCTTTCATTTTTTCTTTTCATCGTCCAAACCGAGATCAAGATCACCGAGATCAAGATCCATATCAAAGTCATCCATAGAGAGTTCACTGCTGTCATGAGCCGGTGTCAGGGCAGGCTCTTCAGTATCATCGAACAGATCAAGTCCAACATCACTAAATTCGATCTCCTCAGCCTTATCAGACACCTTTTTGACTTCTTCAACCTCTTCCGGAATGTCTTCGGCAGGAGCAACCGGTTCAGCAGACGGAGTATCAAAGTCGAAGGCAATCCCCTCTTCTTTCGAATCATTATCCAAAGCAGGGGTGGAAGCTTCGAGAACGGCACCCTTTTCTTCGAAGAAATTCATATCCATCTCAATTTCATCAGCAGCAGCAGCAGCATCATCATCAGCCACTTCTTCGACACTGTCGAGATTTACCTCCACAGGAACTTCGCTGCTCTCATGACCAAAGTCAAAATCAACAAGGTCTGCTGTCTCCCGGTCTTCTTCACTGAGAACAATTTCCTCCGAGAAGTCGGCATCATTTTGCTCACGTCTTTCATGAACATCAAACACCAGGTAACCGGGTGCGGGAACGTTATAAGCACTGCCATTCACTTCAACAGAAGTGCTTTTAATATTTTTTCCACAACGCAGACACTTGTCAACTTGATCAAAAGAGATATAGCCACACTTGGGACAACGCATTGGTTTGCCTCACTTACTTACTTATGGGTACCTTGAATACCCATGCAGGCTTTTTCAAGGTTCCCTTATTACAATTCTAATTCCGAAGCTGCCAATATCAGCATAATTCCAAGCACCTCAGCCTTGTTTTTGGAGCACTTTTCGCTGACTTAATGTTCAATATCACAAAACAGACAGCAATTATCAAGTATTTTTTTAATAAATTTGATAAGTTTTTTCTCCGGAACTCTGGAGGCATCGCCTGCAATCGTATACCGCCGTGCAACATCTTTTACGGGTACCTTTATAACATGTTGCGAAAGCGCTTCTCCGCCTCAACGATTTTAGCCAGCTTTGCCTCCAGCTCAGCCTTCTCTCCCTGCACCTTCTCCACTACATCTGCAGGGGCATTGGCAAGAAATTTCTCGTTGCCAAGCTTGCCGGTAATCTGCTTCATTTTGCCATCAATCTTCTTGTGCTCTCGTACCAGTTTGGCAAGTTCCGCATCCACATCAACTAATCCTTTGAGCGGCGCAAAGATCTCAATCTCACCAAAAATATAAGTTGCCGCATCAACCGGTTTTTCACCGCCGGTCTCCACCCTCAGGCTGGCAAGGCGGGTCATATCGCTGATTGCCGCTTCGTACTTCTGGATAAATACCGTTATTGCTTCCGCCGGGCAGTGAACAATCACATTGATCTTCGTCGAGGGATGCACATCCGCCTCACTGCGAATATTGCGAATCCCGGTGATAACCCCCATAAGGGTTTCCATCTCAGCGACAGCGGTGTCGTTTTTACGCACCTCCTGAACCACCGGGAAATCAGCAAGAATCAGCAATCCGCGCTCCCCGGGCAGTACCGACCAGATCTCTTCGGTAACGTATGGTGTAATCGGATGCATCAGCTTGAGCACCGTTTCCAGCACCTCCAGTAACACCCCACGCGCCTGTTTTTTCGCCGTTTCATCTTTGCTGAAGAGATCCGCCTTGATCCACTCCAGATACCAGTCGCAGAATTCCTTCCAGATAAACTGGTAATTGAGGCTGGCCACATCGTTGAAACGATACTCATCCAGCGCCAGACGAACCTCTCGCACGGTTTCATTGGCCCGGCTGAGTATCCACTGGTGAGCCAGCGGAAGTTTTTCCGGCTCGGCAAGAGCATCCTTCACCTCCGGTCCACAGTCGCTGACATGCATCAGAGCGAAGCGGGCAGCATTCCAGATCTTGTTGATAAAATGTCGATACCCTTCAATACGCTCCTCATCCAGTTTAATCTCCCGTCCCTGCGCAGCAAAGGCAGTAAGGGTAAAACGCATGGCATCGGTGCCGTATTCGTCCATAACCACCAGCGGATCAATAACGTTGCCGGTGGATTTTGACATTTTCTTACCAAACTTGTCCCGCACAAGGGCATGGAGATAGACATCATGAAACGGCACTTCATCCATGAAATGCAGCCCCATCATCATCATCCGCGCTACCCAGAAGAAGAGGATATCAAAACTTGTGATAAGGATTGAGGTGGGATAAAAAGTTTCCAGCTCCTTTGTCTGCTCCGGCCAGCCCAGTGTCGAGAAGGGCCAGAGAGCCGAGGAGAACCAGGTATCAAGCACATCCCGTTCCTGGGTAAGTTCGCTTGCCCCGCATTTGGGGCAGCTGGTCGGATCTTCAGTGGCAACGATAATCTCGCCGCACGTATCGCAGGTCCACGCGGGAATACGGTGCCCCCACCAGATCTGTCGGGAAATACACCAGTCACGGATATTATCCATCCACGAATAGAAGCTGTTGTACCAGTTTTTCGGATAGATATTGATCCGCCCCTCACGCACAGCCTTCACAGCTTCTGCGGCAAGCGGTTTCACCGAAACAAACCACTGCAGCGAGGTGATCGGTTCAATGACCGTCTTGCACCGGTAGCAGTGCCCGACGGCGTGCTCGTAATCCTCTATTTTAACGAGGAAGCCCTCCTTTTCAAGGTCTTCCACAATAGCTTTACGACAGTCAAAACGATCCATTCCGGCATACTTTCCGGCGTTCTCATTCATCTTGCCGTAATCGTCCATGATCTTCAGTCGCGGCAAATCATGACGCAGGCCGATCTCATAATCGTTCCGGTCATGGGAAGGAGTAACCTTCAGCGCTCCCGTCCCGAACTCACGGTCAACGTGATGGTCAAACACCACCGGCAGCACCCTGTCGGTCAACGGCAGTTTAATACCGATAGCACCAAGATGGGCATAGCGCTCATCGTCGGGATGCACCGCTACCGCCATATCTCCAGGGATGGTTTCCGGACGGGTGGTTGCGATAACCACTGAACCGGAACCGTCGGCATAAGGATAGCGGACATGGTAGAGCTTCCCGTGTTCATCCTCGTGTTCCACTTCATCATCGGCCAGCGCCGTATGACACCGGGGACACCAGTTAACGATATAGTCGCCTTTGTAAATAAGCCCCTCTTCATAAAGGCGCACAAATACCTCGCGTACCGCTTTAGACAGCCCTTCATCCATGGTAAAGCGCTCACGGTCCCAGTCACAGGAGGCACCCAGCCGTTTGAGCTGATTGATAATGGTTCCGCCCTTCTCTTCGCGCCACTCCCACACCCTTTTGATAAAGGCATCACGGCCAAGATCATCCCGGGTTTTTCCCTCTGTGGCAAGCTGCCTCTCCAATACGTTCTGGGTGGCAATACCCGCATGATCAGTACCAGGAACCCACAGGGTATTGTCACCACACATGCGATGATATCGCACCAGTATGTCCTGCAGCGTATTGTTCAGGGCATGGCCCACATGGAGAACTCCGGTGACATTAGGCGGCGGAATGACCACGGAGAAACTCTCCTTTTCCTCCTCCATTTTTGCCGAAAAGGCTCCTGCCGCCAGCCAGCGGTTGAGCCATTTTTCTTCCACTTCCTTAAATTCATACCCTTTACGGAGGAGATTCTGTTGCTCTGTCATCGTAAAAATTGTGTCCAGTTTGAGATAAGGGGCCCTTGAAGAATGAAAGATTTTCATTAAATCTTCACGTTGCCCGTAAATACCGCGTATCGGCGGAGTTTAAATACAGGATTTCCTGCATGGATAAAACAGCAGGCCTGTGAATATACATTGAAAACAGCACTTTGCAAGCAGTGCCGCATGCTGACTCACCGCACGTTCCACGGCTCCGGAATAAAAATATGGCGATAGATGGAGAGGGCGTAACGATCAGTCATTCCGGCAATATAATCGCATACCTTACGGTGTGCGATCTTCTCGCTTTCCCAGTGTTCACAACCGTCCACCGGCCGCAGTCCCTGTTCAGTAAGTTGAACAAGACCGTTCTCAAGAAACCAGTCATAGAGGTCACGGATGATCCGCCTGGCCTTGAGGAATTCGCGGTGCACAGCCGGATAGGTATAGACCCGGTCAAAGAGAAAAGTTCGCAGTTCGTCAAGGGCAACAAGCATCTTGTCACTGATGTGCAGATTCCCGTCATTGGCGGTAAGAGTCTCAACAATAAGATCACGGACCATCGCTCCGATACGCTTTGAATGATTGGCACCGACCACCTTGACGATACTTGCCGGCAGGTCATTTTCCTGGAGTATCCCCGCCCGCAGAGCATCATCCATGTCATGATTGAGATAGCCAATAATATCGCCGAGACGCACCACCTGTCCTTCGAGTGTACGCGCCAGCCGGGAACGCTGTATCGGAATAATGGGTCCCCGCCCCTTGGAATGGCAGATAATACCATTGCGCACCTCGTGGGTAAGATTCAACCCGCGTCCGTTGTTTTCCAGAAAATCGACGACCCGCAGACTATGCACATAATGGCGAAAACCGCCGGGATGCATTTCGTTGAGAGCAGTCTCTCCAGCGTGACCGAAAGGAGTATGCCCAAGGTCATGACCGAGGGCAATGGCCTCAGTGAGCGCATCATTGAGACAGAGAGCAACGCTGATTGTACGGGAGATCTGCGAGACTTCAAGTACATGGGTGAGTCGAGTGCGGTAGTGATCGCCGGTGGGGGCGAGAAAAACCTGAGTTTTGTGTTTGAGACGGCGGAAGGTTTTGCTGTGAATAATGCGGTCGCGGTCGCGTTGGAACGGGAGACGAATATCCTCCTCCACCTCCGGTTCGGGTTTGCGCCTGCCAGCACTGTTACAGTTTAATGTGGCAAGAGGTGAAAGGCAGATACGTTCTCGTTCCTCAAGCTGCTTCTTAATCGATTTTCCAATAACGGGGACGAAGGGCATGGCTCTGTTCCAAAGGGAGGTTTCCTTGAATAATACACCAATTTTTGATATTACACCTTCCAGACGCGAATTCAAAGAGCTGTACGGATGAAACTTTTTCAATATGACGTGCAATTCAGTACTGCGCCAGGCTGATTTCGAATGTTGTTCACCCCAAAAAATTCCCCGGAAAACTGTCATGAATTTCTCAAGACTCTCCCGTCCGCTCATCGTTCTGCTCATCGCCCTCGCGCTGTTTGCCGTAGAACGGTTTCAGAATGAACCGACCGTGCCTGCACCGCAGATCCGCTCAGAACGCCTCCAGCCCGCACCGCAACTGACCAGTGCACCACTCTCCATAAGCAACGCGATCCGCAATCGCGCCGACCACATACAGGTGACAGGTGAAGGCCGGGTTGTGAAACTGCTGCGGGATGATACCCATCCTCCGCGCCACCAGCAATTTCTCATCACTGTCAACGGTGCAGCAAAAACGGTGAAAATTGCCCATAACATTGACCTTGCTCCGAAGATCAAGGGGCTGAAAAAAGGTGATCTGATCAGCTTCTCCGGTGAGTATATCTGGAATGACAAGGGCGGAGTATTGCACTGGACCCATGCCTCTGACACTCCGAGTCATCCTGGTGGCTGGCTTGAGGTCTCCGGTCGCAGATATCAGTAAAAACGGGAAAAAAAATTCCTGCGCCATCTCATACCATTTACATTTTGTATTAACCAGATAACGCAACTGCGTGGAAATATTTTTTTAAAGTTTTTCGCTGTTCCGTCTTTTGCTTTTCCCTGTCTCCCGTCTCCTTTCTCCTGTTTCCCATCCCCCTGCCTTTACATTCGCCAATAGAAAGTGAAAATGGCATTTATTACGGTCATAACTTAATAGAAATGGTGTCATGCCTTCGCAATCCCGCTCAACCCGATAAAGACAAAAAACCACACTCCGAGCACAAACAGTACTGTCAGCGGCACCAGTACCAGCCGTCGTTCCAACACCTTTCCCTGTAATCCGCAGAGCAGTGCAAACATCGACAAAATGGGAAAAAGGTAGCGGCCCTGGGGCTGAAAATCCATCGTCCAGGAGTGAATAAAAGAGACCACAATCAGTGCTGCACTGAAGGCAAGGACCCCCAGCGCCGTAATATTTTCGGCGAAATTTCCACGGTAAAAATAATAGAGAAAGAAAAAGAAGAAAAAGGCTCCAGCACACCAGCGCACAAGGTTGTACCACCGCACCGGCCCGGAAATACAGGAGTAGCCGAACTCCCCAAAACCGCTGCGAAAACTCTTCTCAAACCAGAACTTGTCACGCAGCGCCTGCTTCCAGCTCACCCCCTTCGCTCTCAAGCCGAGAGAACCTATGCGCTCCTCGGGAGGCGTATCAGGATGCCAGGCAGGCTGGGCATATTTTCGCTGCATGGCGAGCTGCTTTTCGGCCAGTTGCCCGTCGTTGATGTAGTTGTCAAGCCCGATCCGCAAACCGAAAAATGCCGCACCGATCAGACCAATTGCCACCAGCCGTCTCAACGCCATCCACGTGGACTCCTTCGACCTCTGTTCACGATAGAGCTGCAGCAGGAGGAGCAGACAGACCAGCACCGTAAAGGGCAGATAATTCTGTTTAATCATAAACACCACCCCGGCGCCGATGCCCGCCAGTACCACCCCCAGAATCCGCCACCTGCCTTCATAGAAGAGAAAGCGCTGCAGCACACTTTCCTTATCCACTACCTGCCACCCCACCAGCCAGGCCATGAAAAGCGAAAAAGCATCGGAGTTGCAGTAACTGAAGAGATACCAGCTCTGTGAGGTCAGCAACAGGGGTAGAGCAGTCAACCGGGCACAGGTACTGCGCATGGTGGCAAGCAGAATAAGACTGAGAAGAAAAAGCTGGAAAGCTCGTCTGTCCAGGGGGGAAGGCAGTTGAAGGAAGGCGGTTGCTCGGGTGAACCTGCCCGCGAACAGATAATAAATTTCTTTGCTTGAGAGCCTTGAGTTACCATATACGCTGAAAGTACAGGCGATTTCCGGATTGTCCACCGCTGGCGGCAGCCAGTGGCTCTCATAATATTTCTGCGCCGCCAGATGGACATACTCATCCGGGTGGGCATTGTTCCGGCTCTGCAGTGCCATGACCAGTGCAAGGCACCAGACACCGAAAAGCAGCATCGGTACAAAGGCCACTCCCGGCACCAGACGTCTCCCCCCGAACCAGATCAACAGCACCCCGCAGCAGATCACCAGAAAACGCGGCAGCAGTATTCCCCAGTCCTGGCCGACAAAACCCTGCTGTGGAAAAATTTCAAGCTGCGGATCGTTGTCAGAAGAACGCACCAGCACCGTCTTCCCCTGCAGTTCAATCTGAGTCCCGGCAACAAGGGGATGAAGACGGGTGGAAAGTTCAGCAGCATTCAGCTCAATCGGTGTATGGCCCGGTTGAATCATTCTGAAGCTGGACAGTTTTGCCTCTCCCGCGTAATTATGGGTATCGATACGCAACCGTTCCACTTTCCTGAGGCTGGGCAAAGGAAAACTATAAACGACCAGCCCTGGCCTGATATGAACTGCCACAGAACGCAATTCCGACCAACTCTGCTCCCCGGAGGCGAAAAAAATGCGTACTCGACTGCCCTTCGGGGCATCATGTATCTCAAGATTTAGTTCCACCGTGGCACGGTTATACACCACGAAAAAGTAGAGGCAACAGAAGACCAGGCAGAGAAGAGAAAGAAAAACGACCGTGTGCAGTCGTGGATCACGCATCGCACGTATTTTTTTCATGGAGAGATCCTCACTTGGGTTTGATTCAGTCGCATTGCATGGTAAATACTTTTTATTACCATATTTCTACAGCTCTTTCCGTCAGGAAATAACGAGACCGGATCTGAACAATACGATATTCTTCAAATATTTTTTCTCCTGCTGCACATTCAATCTGAGGAAGACCTCATGAACATTCTGTCCATCGGTACAGTCCACATCCCCTGCACCACACAGCAGCGGTGAATAGAGTGTACTGTATACACCTCAATACTGGAACAGCAGACGTGGCTCCCCGGCGATGAGGGGGGGATACAAAAAGGGGAAAAGGGGAAAAGAAGAGTGGAAGAACAGTTTCAACAATCTGACGGTAACCGTCAGGAAAAAGCACAACAGTGGTGCGATTTGCAAGGCCGTAACACAGATCGGCCTGCTGACCGCACAGCACTTTCCGCCCAATAAAGCTGACGAAAATGAACTGCGCGATCTCGTTATTGAGTAGAAAGAGGAGGCTGCCCCGCCCACCTCTTGAGCTGGGCAATTTCCTGTGGCCAGATCTTCGGTTCCACAGTCTCAAGCACCAGCGGAATACCGTCGAAACGGCTGTCAGCCATCAGCCAGCGGAAACACTCCGCACTAATATTCCCCTTGCCAATACTGTCGTGGCGATCCACATGGCTGCCAAGGGTAGACTTTGCATCGTTAAGATGCATCCCTTTAAGATATTTAAAACCGATGATGCGGTCGAACTCGGCAAAGCTCTTCGTACAGGCCTTCGCGCTGGTCAAATCATACCCTGCTGCAAAAAAGTGGCAGGTATCAATACATACCCCAACCCTCTCTTTCTCTTTTACGCCATCAATAATGGCGGCAATCTCTTCCAGGCGCCAGCCGAGATTCGTTCCCTGTCCTGCGGTATTCTCAATCACCGTACACACATCCGGCACCTCTTCGTGGGCCAGGTTGACAGACTCGGCGATGCGGGCGAGACACGCCTCTTTCTCAATTTTTTTCAGGTGGCTTCCAGGATGAAAGTTGAGTAAGTGCAGGCCAAGCTGATGACAGCGCAGCATCTCATCGTTAAAGGCGGTGCGAGACTTCGCCAGCGCCTCATCTTCCGGGTGACCAGGATTGATTAGATAGGAATCGTGCGGTAGAATTTGTGCCGGAGTAAATCCATACTGTTCACAGGCCGCCTTAAAATCATCGATATCTTTCTCCGTCAGCGGCTTTGCTTTCCATTGACGCTGATTTTTCGTAAAGAAAGCAAAAGCTGTTGCGCCGATGGCGGCGGCATTAACAGGGGCATTGGCAACTCCGCCAGCAGCGGAAACGTGGGCTCCAATATATTTCATACTCCATTCTCCATTATACTCTGCAATTCATTTTCATACTGTTTCCCACAACAACACCACCTCCAGATCAAAAATATCCGCACGGCGGGGCTTGATGGCAAAAACCTCTGTCGTATAGTTTTCGACGGCATATTCTTTACTGAGGTCAGTTACCTTTTCCTCAATCTCGGTGGCCATCATGTCAATATCCTCCCTCAGGCGGAGAACCTCGTCCTCGGCCCGTTTTACGTCACCGCGCTCCCGTGAAACCCGGCCCACTCCACGCACACCGGTGGCTGCCTGGCGGATATTGGTGGCAGAGAAAGCCCTGCGGCCAAAGAATGCGCCAAGGACTGCAGTGCCAAAGGAAATGAGAGTGTCAGCAGTCTTTGTCTGTACATCCTGTTTTTCCTTCTCTACCTTTACCAGAGCTTTTTCCAGCCGATCCTCCAGCCGTTTCTGTTTCACTTCGTACTGCTGGCGCAGTTTTTCCACAGCCTGCTCCCTGCGGTCGCGCAGACAATCCCCCACCCGCACCATAAAATCAGCCTCAGTTTCTCCAGGAGTTGATTCCAGCCGCAAATCCTTCACCCGAAACAGCTCCAGCCTCCGGTTTTGATACAGCCAGTCGGCATACTCCTTCTCCAGCGGGTGCAGACTCGACAGCGCACTTAATGCCCCTGGCAGCGGATAGTATTTCGCCCCTTCCGGCGCACTCATCGCCCAGTCATCCGGAGACGAGACCTCTTCCAGCAGGTCCCAGTCGGGACGACTCCACTGCCTGTCAAGATAAAGGCGGCGGTTCCATGACTCCACAATGTCAATATTGCGACGCGCGTCATAATACCGCACCGAAGCGATGAAACCGAGCCACGGATCAAAATCCGGAACCTCAACAGGAGAGGCAAGATGGTAGCGCTGCGCCATTTCTCTTTTAAATACCGGAGCCATGCCCGTACTCCCCGCATCACGGGATGCAGTCATTGATGGACGATTTTCACCCGGGGGAAGACTTTCTGTAACCTGCCGATTTTTCATCAACCGCCTGATGTCATTCTTACTCATCGGCCCTTTCAGATAACTCATCACCCAGCGTGTTTCAAAGAGCACCGGCTCTTCAAGGTAAACGGAGTTAAGCAAAAACTGCCGGCCCTTCATACTGGCCAGCATCCGCCGCACCTCAACCGTCTTCACGTTGCCATCGCTGGCCCCGACAATTCCCTCGACCACGCGGTCCTGGTCCTGCCGGGTCTGCAGGCGGCCAACAAACCACGAACCGATATTGGCCAGGCCTCGATAGTCAAGATCCACTGGATTCTGCGTTGCCAGTACCACTCCCACACCGAAGGCACGCGCCTGTTTGAGCAGCATCATCATCGGTTTTTTCGACGGAGGATTGGCGGTAGGCGGAAAATAGCCGAAGATCTCATCCATATAGAGCAGCGCCTTCAGAGATGAAGCGCCCTGCTGGCGACGCATCCAGCCAATGAAGGCGTTCAACAGCATGGTGACGAAAAACATCCGTTCGTCGTCGGTGAGATGGGAGATGGAGAAGATAACGGTACGCGGCCGACCATCGCTGCTGTAGAGCAAATGCTGGATATCAAGCGGCTCGCCCTGCATCCAGGCGGCAAAGCCAGGACTGGCGATGATATTGTTCAGGGCAACAGCCAGCTTCATGCGTTCGGACTGCGGGTAAAAACTCTCCAGCGGGAAAACACCCACCTTGTCAAACGGAGGGCTGACGATGTCTCCGATAAGCCGTTCCATATTCGGCGATTCGCCACGCCGCCAGTGGTGAAGGAGCAGGGAACTGAGCAGAATGTGCTCGCGGCTCTGCAGCGGATCCCCCCTGACACCAATGAGCGCCAGCAAACTGGTGACGGTGGCGCTGACCATGCTGTGAAGAGTGTCGGCATCGTCCATCACATCCTGCGAAGGGGCCTCAAAGCTGGAAAGAACCGACACCGGCAGCCCCGCAGAGCTTCCCGGAGTATAGATGGCCACCTCCGTACGCCTGCGCAGTTCGCCGATACGACTCAGATCCTCTCCCCACTCGGAAAGTCCTTCACGCCACTGCGTGGCGGTACGCTCGGCAAAGGCCTCCACCGAGAGTTCCCTGCGGGTTGCCTCAGTCGGATCAACCCAGGGTTGAAAATCCTCCGCCCGACACTCGGGAAAAGTGAGCATCAGGTTCCCCATATCGCCCTTCGGGTCGATGATAATGGAGGGAACCCCGTCCATGCTCACCTCTTCAATCAAATCAATGCCGAGGCCAGTCTTACCGGAGCCGGTCATACCGATGATGATTCCGTGGGTGGTGAGATCTTTATTTTTATAGAGAAAGGGGGCTTCGCCAGCGGGGACACCGTTCATATCAAGTTCACGACCGAGATAGAGCAGGCCCATCTTTTCATATGTTCTGGTAATAGTCATTTTGTGCCTGTTTTTAAGGGGTTGCCGAAAGATGTTTCTTCAAATCAGGATGACTGTATTCCGACCCGCAGAGAGAATTCGGTGTGTTGTGCAGGATTTGTCGTTTTTTTGCTTTTTTGCTTTAGGGTCCCTTTACTTTTCTCCATGCGTTGCCACCAGCGGTTATACAACTGGCTGCATCTCAGCGTTTCAAAAAAGTTTGCTGCCGATTTTCGCATTTACCGCAGGAGAGACAAAAGTTGCCTCGCCACTGTCAGCCTTTGGATATTGCACGCCCAAAACCAAAACTTCTGATGTAACCAGCCCCATCTTTTTGGGACCGAAGTTCAGGACAGCGAGAACAAGCCTGTCTTTCACCTCTTCAACAGGATGTTTTGTAAAACGCCCATAACTCGTTCTGGTACCAAATTTCCCAAAATCAATAGTCATTTTATACGTCAGTTTTGGCGTTTTTGTCTCCAGCTCTACTGTAATTATCCTTCCCGTGCGAATATCAAGTTTTTCCATTGTCTCTTCAAAGAAAACAAGGGGTTTCGATTCTCTGGCCATGCGAATTCTCCTCTTAAAAATTTGAAAAAAAATGATTCCTGCAGGTTTGCAATGGTGCAGCTTCAGAAAGCTGTTACAGGATCCACTTACGAAACTCCTCGGTTGGATACGGCTCTGCCTCAAGAGATTCCGGAACAGAGTTGCGGTCTCCTCCCCGGAAAACAAGAACTGCCCGGCCACGGCGGGAATCATCAGGCGGGATCTTTCGCGCGTAGCGTACCATCAAAGAGGCGGACAGCTCAATATCAGATGAAAGCTGTTCCTTGTCACTGTACTCTTCCGCTTTTTTCAGGATTGCTGACGGCCCTGGCCACTCCTCCATGGTGAGCAGCATATCCTGCGTTCCGGCGAGCAGTTCCAGGCAGTCGTTCTCTTTTTCATCCCGTCCGAGAATCAGCCACCCGCCCGAGGGGAGATGGACCTGTCGCCCGATTAACAGTGAACGCACATCGCCGACACTCACGGAATCATTGTCAAGGGTACTCACTCTGCTGTATAACCCCTTGATTCTCCGGCTGAGAATTGGATCGGTAAGAATACAGCCTCCAGCTGGAGCGGGATAGTTTGTAATGCCCATTTTCCGCGCCAGAGCTATCTGGTCAAAACGCCCTCGACCGCTGATGCCATAGAGCTGCGAACGATCCACCCAGCCCTGCAGTTCCGCCTCAGTCTCTGGCATGAACTGTGCCGAAAGCGGCCGCAGGAGAAGCGAATGGACATCCGCATCGCGCTCAATAACATTCAGCGTATCGCGACGCTGTGACATCGGGCGCTGACCCAGCACTTCTCCGGAAATAAGGAAAGAGGCACCACGCTCGACAAGCAGTTCCTTTGCCCTCGTTATCATCATGATTTTACAGTCGATACAGGGATTGAAGTTTTTGCCGAATCCGTGATCGGGATGCCGCAGCATGGCAAGGTACGGCTCGCTGATATCCTCGACATGGACTTTTATACCAAACTGTTTTAATGCATAATCTTTATATGCTGGAATATCCCTTATAATATCATAATTAAAAAATGGGGTTACGAACTGTACCGCCTCCACCTCCACTCCCTGGGCCATCACCACCCGGGTGGCAAGAATAGAGTCCAGACCGCCGGAATAGAGTGCCAGCGCCTTCACCTTGTCAGATACTGCTTCAATCACGTAAACTGCTCCTTTTCATTCTTTTTCCAAGAAGATCCCGAGCCCAGGCCTCCGTCTGCTCAGTGGCTGAATCTCCGGCCAGCATTCGCACCAGCTCGACAACACGCTCCTCTTTACCAAGCACCTTCACATCAGTGCGGGTGCGCTCCCCCTGCACCGACTTCACCACTTCAAGATGCAGGCCGCCCCTGGCGGCAATCTGCGGCAGATGAGTAATGCAGAAGACCTGATGGTGTCCCGCCAGCTCCTGTATCTTGCGCGCCACAGCCTCGGCCGCCTCTCCACCGATCCCGGTATCAACCTCATCAAAAATCACCGTCTCCACCATATCTTTCTTTGCCAGAAGACACTTTATGGCAAGCAGCAGACGGGAGAGCTCGCCGCCGGAGGCGATCTTTGCCAGTGGCCGTGCTGCCTCTCCAGGATTGGCCGAGAAAAAAAACTCCACGGTATCCCAGCCGTCAGGACCTGCCACAGCAAGAGCTCCCTCCCGAGACATGTCCGGAGCCGCAAAGTTGACTTCAAATATCGGTCGATTAAACGACAGCGAAGCCAGTTCATCCACCATTGCGCCCTCCATGGCAATCGCCGTCTTCCGACGCATGCTGCTGAGTTTACTGCCGAGAACAAAAACTTCCTCCTCCAGCGCAGCCACCTCAGCTGCAAGGGCATTCATCTCCCGCTCCATATTCTCCAAATGCTGCAGTTCTTCCTCACCGCTGGCGACAAATTCGAAAATCTGTTCAAGGGTCTCGCCATACTTGCGTTTGAGTTGTGAAAGAAGATCAAGACGCTCATGGATATGTTCCAGCCGGACCGGGTTGCTCTCCAGACTTCCCTGGTAATTTCGCAGCTCCTGAACCAGATCTTCCGCCTTGAAGGTATAATCACTTATTTCTTCAGCAAGTTTATCAGCAGTGTCATCCAGCGTCGCGATCTGAATAACATTTTGACGAAGCTGCGACAACTCATCCATCAGTGTACCGGAGAGCAGATAATGGCTTTCCCTGCACAACTCCATCAGAGACTGACCGTTCTTCAACCGCTTTTTTTCCACTACCAGTGCATCGTCTTCCTGCGGCTGCAGGCTGGCAGCGTGAATCTCACCAAGCTGAAAGCGGAGGAGATCAAGCCGCTGCTCTTTTTCCTGCTCCTCCTGCAGAAGAACCGCCATCTCTGCCTTCTTTTCCTGCCACTGACGGTAGTGCTCAGTATAGGCCTTTTTCTGACCCTGAAGATCACCAATGGTGTCAAGGAGGTCGAGATGAACCCCGGTCTGCAATAGACGCTGCTGATCATGCTGACTGGCAACGTTGAGCAGTTCCACTGCCAGCTCACCAACCAGTTTTCCCGTGGCCAGCGAACCATTAACATAGAAACGACTGCGTCCGTTTGCACTCAGCACCCGCCGAATAATGAGTTTGGTATTTCCACCAAAACCGCCCTCTTCCAACCGTTCGAGAAGGCGCCAATGATGCGAATCAATCTCAAACAGAGCCTCAACCTCGCAATTTGATTCACCACTGCGAATCCACTCTACTGAAGCGCGGCGGCCGGAAAGAAGATGAATAGCCCTGAGCATGACCGATTTGCCCGCACCAGTCTCACCAGTCATTACCACCAGAGAACCAGCTCCACTGCCCGGCTGCTCAAAATTCAACTCCAGCGCCTCAATCAGTGCCAGATTTTTTATACGCAATTCACAAAGCATGATTATTCCTGCTACTGCCGAAAAAGAAAACGAATGAAGTTCACCTTGATTTTCGAAATTTCCGCTGGAAGAGGAAATGCCCCCTCTACAGAGCAGTTTTCCGTGTTTTCAACACCATGGAAATTTATAAGAAGAAAGGACGAGGAGAACGCGTTGAATGCTTTTTTCCCGCATTTTTTTCTGCCTTACTGCAATATACTCATTTTTCAGGAGTCATTCCCTGCAAAAAATGCCAGCCTTCTCTAAGAAGATACCCATAAAGTAACCGCAGTAATACCATTTACACTTTGTATTGACCAGATAACGCGACTGCGTAGACATCTTTTTTGGCGATGACGAATGAGTAATAATTCGTGTTTATCCGTGTCCATTCGTGATTCCTTTTGCAGTTTGTAACCACGAATGGACACGAATTTTCACGAACAGGGACAACGCACTAAACGAAAACGTTTGTATCCGAAGTTAAGCCGTACATTGCACCAGGATAATCAACTTTGGGAGTCATCCGAAAGTCGGGGTTGAGCGTTTTACGCTCTCATATTCCGTGGTTTACCTGGAACATGAGAACAGATCCTGCTCCTTATGGGCCGATAAGCAGAAACAATACATTGCCATAGTTCTCATGCAGTTTGCTCCCACGGAAAACACGGAAGAACACGGAAAAAATCAATTACCTCAAAGTAAATAACAGACCGAATTCAACCATAAGGGCATTCTCTTATGGTTTTTTCAGTAATAATTCGTGTCCATTCGTGGTTCCTTTTGTCGTTTGTAACCATGAATGGATAAACAGGATACAAAACGGGGTATAACTTAAGAGGAATGGTATAAAACATCTGCCAACAGCCCGGCAATAAAAAAGGCAGGAGCTTTTCAGCCCCCGCCTTCCACAACTTTTTCTTTCATCAGGGTACCTTGAAAAACCTTGCATGTCGTTCATATTCGAGGTTCTTCAAGGAAATTTACCGCCTATAACTTTAAATACCAGAGTCTGGCGCGTACCTTCGCGGATAAATTTTTAACTGTAACGAAGGAAATGGGTAAAAGACCGGTTCTTCGATATTTCCATTACGCTGTCGGATTCCGGTTTATTTGACAATGTTCTGAATAGTTTCAACGATTTCCGGATTGGCAAGGGTCATCACATTCCCCACATCCGACTTGCCGGAGATAGCCGCCAGTACCCGGCGCATAATTTTACCGGAACGGGTTTTCGGCATATCCGGAACAATCCAGACGTTCCGACACTTGGCAATCTTACCAATTTCACGGGTAATGGCATCGGCAATTTTCTGCACAAACTCCTCTGAAGATTCAAATCCCGGTTTCAACGAGACATAAATCTCCGGCTCTTTCCCTTTGATTTCATTGGCGACAGCAACTACAGCCGCTTCGGCAACCCCCTCTACTGTAAGTGCCGCCGACTCAATTTCCTTGGTTCCGAGACGATGACCAGAGACGTTAATAACGTCATCTATCCTGCCGTGGATACGAACATACCCGTCCTTACTCATTGAACCGGCATCACCGGTAAGGTAAAGCCAGTCATGCCAGTCTTTGCTGTCGAGTCTGCTGTACATGCCGTAGTAATCATTAACAAACCGCTCACGATTACCCCACACGACCTGCATACAGCCCGGCCAGGGATTGCGGATACAGACATTACCAGCCTTGCCGCAGCCCGGTTCAAGCATGTTGCCCTCTTCATCAAAGATACCGGGATGAATCCCCGGTACACCTGGCCCGGCGCTGCCTGGCTTCATCGGCTGCAGTGCCGGTACAGTGGAACAGAGAAATCCGCCGGTCTCAGTCTGCCAGTAGGTATCGCAGATCACTGCCTTTCCCCTGCCGACCACGGACTCATACCAGCGCCATACCTCCGGCTCAATCGGCTCGCCAACCGTCGTCATGTGTTTGAAATGAAAATCATATTTCTGCGGTTCATCCGGGCCAACCTTGCGCAATGCCCGAATGGCAGTGGGAGCAGTGTGAAAAATATTAACATCAAGATCCTGAGCAATGCGCCAGCTGCGTCCTGCATCGGGATACGTCGGCACACCTTCGTAGATCACCGAAGAACCGCCGAGTGCCAGCGGACCATACACGGTGAAACTGTGCCCGGTAATCCATCCGATATCGGCCGTGCACCAATAGACATCCTCAGGGTGCAGATCAAGGATATATTTCGTCATCGCCGTGACATAGGAGAGATACCCGCCAGTGCCATGCACGGCCCCCTTCGGTTTTCCGGTAGTACCGCTGGTGTACATCAGAAACAAGGGATCGTTGGAATCCATCTCTTCTGGTTCCACCCGCACGCCGTAGTATTTTTTCAGTTCTTCATTGATAACAATATCCCGCCCCTCAGTGAGAGTTGCTCCCGCAGAAATTGTTCCAGGATAACGCTGCCAGACCAGGACATGATCCACCTTCTGCCCACTCTTCTCTGCCAGTTCACATGACTCATCATCCACCTTCTTGTGCGGGAGAAGACGGCCGCCCCGATAGTAGGCATCAATAGTAATCAGCACGCGGGAACCTGAATCAACGATACGGTCAGCACAGGCGCTGGAGGAAAAACCACCGAAGACCACGTTATGGATCAAACCGAGACGGGCACAGGCCAGCATGGTAATGGGCAGTTCAGCACACATCGGCATGTGCAGAGCCACCCGGTCACCCTTTTTCAACCCGGCGGTATCGCGCAGCAGAGCAGCCAGTTCATTCACCCGCACCCACAATTCCTGATAGGTGATATGCTGGGTCTGTTCCTCCTCCAGCTCAGGCACAAAGTGAATGGCAGTCTTATTTTTCAGCTCGGCCAGATGACGGTCAACACAGTTGTAGCAGGCATTGAGTTTACCATCAACATACCATTTCCAGCAGGGAGCGTCACTGCCGTCAAAGATCTTTGAATATGGTTTATACCAGCTTAAAAGCTCGGAAAATTCAGCATAATAGTCTGGAAAATTCTCATATTTGAAACGTTCAAATATTCCCTCATCGGTGAGGTTGGCCTGGGCCTTGAACTCCTCTGAAGAATAGAAATACGCCTCTTCCTTTCCGCGTACGGCAAAGCCGGAATCACTGCTCATTGGGACTCCTTTCTGCTGCCACGAACCAGTCTGGTTCCTGTATTTTGGTTGTAAGAATCATCTTCGAGCCGCCTGCTCTAGAGAAAAATTCAGAGCAGTAATTCCTGCACCACACGACTGTGGCACGGCATGAAATGAAATGTAGGATAAAGAGAATAATGGACTTTAAAAAAAAATAAGAGTACCATCTTTCAAAGATACTGCAACCCATTATCTCTATTTTTTATATTCAAATTTTCTTAAACATCATGAAGATAACTGTACTTGTTGACAACCGTACCTCATCCCCGGCCCTCCTTTCTGAGTGGGGACTTTCCCTCCATATCTCAGTCGGGAATTCCCATCTGCTCTTTGACGCCGGAGCCGACGACGCCTTTGCCCGTAACGCTGAAACACTCGGGATCGACCTGAGCAACGTTGACGCCTTTATTCTCTCCCACAGCCACTACGATCACGGCAACGGCTTCAGTGCTCTCCTCCAGCGCAACAGTTCCGTGCAGGGCTGGCGTGCCTCTCTTCCTGACGGAATCTGCTGCAGCAAAAAAGGGATAAAACCCGCACGGATAATTGACCTCCGTGAAGACATCGCCGCCCTGGTAAAAAAATTCAACGAAGCAGACCAGCTCACTGAGATTCTGCCGAATGTATTTATTCTTCCTGCTTCTCTTGAAAAAGCAAACTGGCCAATGCCGCGAGGCAACCGCTCCCAGTTTCTTCGACACGCGGACGGCACAACTTCCCCGGATAACTTTCAGCACGAACTTATTCTTGTCATTCATGAGGGAGACGGACTCGTCATCTTCACCGGGTGTGCCCACAGCGGTGTCTGTAATATGATAGAGACCACCCGACACTACTTCCCCGACCTGCCGGTCAAGGCAGTAATCGGCGGTTTCCACCTCACCTCCACAGAAGGAGATGAAGCATCTGACGAGAGCGAAGAGGAAATCATCCGTATCGGTGAATACCTGCTGGCTGAAACAACCGGCCGGGTATGGACCGGACACTGCACAAGTGACCGGGCATGCCAGATTCTTCAGAGGGTAATGGGCGAACGAATTTCTCTGATGGAGTCTGGACTCGTTATTGAGCCTTAATCCCAGGTTCTTCAAGGTATCCTCAATATGTCAGCAGGAGATGCTGTTACAGCATGATCTTCAATAATTCCTCACCCCTGTCAGCACTCTCTTCATGGACATTCTCTTTAATACGCATGGTCTTATCCAGATAATATCATTGCTCGCTCTTGGCCTTGTCGCCGGAGTCATCAACACCCTTGCCGGTGGTGGTTCCAACCTCACGGTGCCTTTGTTGATGGTGTTCGGCATGCCGCCGGATATCGCCAACGCTACCAACCGCATCGGTGTTCTCATGCAGAGTTTTGCCGGTGCTGAAGGCTTTCGCCGGAAAGGCTGCCTGCCCCTGCACGATTTCAAGGCAATGCTCCTGCCTCTCTTTATCGGCGCTGCAGCTGGCGGATTTGCTGCAGCCTTTGCTCCGCAGACTCTGCTCAAATACTTCATTCTCGGGGCAATGCTCCTTGTTGCCGGGATAACCCTTGTCCGCCCTGATGTCATTGCACCCCCTCCCGGCACAGTGACGAAAAGGGTGACAGATGTGCCCTCTTCCCGCTGGTTTCTCCTTCTCACTGGTTTCTACGGCGGCTTCATTCAGGCCGGAGTCGGTTTTCCCCTTATTGCTGTCTTTGCCGGTTCACTGCGCTATGATCTGGTGCGCAGCAACGCTCTCAAAGCACTCGCTGTCCTTTTTTTCACTGCCGTGGCACTGCTCATCTTCATTGTGCAGGATCAGGTTCGCTGGATCCCCGGACTGATTCTCGGTGTCGGCTCCACCATTGGCGCAATGCTTGGTGTGAAGATGGCAATCCGTGCCAGTCAACGCTCCCTGAAATGGTTTCTTTTCATCATGACCCTCATTGCCAGCGCGGCTGCTGTTCTGCTCTGACCTTTTTCTGTCCACAACACCAGTGCAGTTGTCAGGTCACCAGATTTCAGGTAAAATCGGCGGCACAAAACCGCAAAACCGCCCCCGACAATTTATACCATTTACATTTTGTATTGACCAGAAGACGTAACTGCGTGGACATCTTTTTTGGCGATTACGAATGAGTAATAATTCGTGTTTATCCGTGTCCATTCGTGGTTCCTTTTGCAATTTGTAACCACGAATAGACACGAATTTTCACGAACAGGGACAACGCATTAAACGAAAACGTTTGTAGCCGAAGTTAAGCCGTACAGTGCACCAGGAGTATTAATCAACTTTGGGAGTCATCCGAAAGTCGGGGTTGAGCGTTTTACGCTCTCAAACATCAATTACCTCAAAACAGGCAACAGACCGAATTCAACCACAAGGGCATTCTCATCTGGTTTTTCCAGTAATCCATGGCTCAGCGTGTTCAGCACCGCCATGGCGCAGCAGCCCACAATCTGATAAACCTCATCTTTCAGTAATAATTCGTGTTTATTCGTGTCCATTCGTGGTTCCTTTTTTTCGTTTGTAACCATGAATGGATAAACAGGATACAAAGCGGGTTAGAACTTAATAGGAATGGTATTATCCCACCTCTCGGAACAACACATGCAGACCTCCCTTTTTGAGCAGAACAACTCCGCCGGGGCTCCCCTCGCCGAAAAGATCCGTCCGCAGGTTCTTGCCGACGTCTCCGGACACGAAAAAATACTCGGAGAAGGCTCCGCGCTGCGCAGGATGATTGACACAGACATTTACACCTCCTTTATACTTTGGGGACCTCCAGGAAGTGGCAAGACCACTATCGCCCGTCTGATTGAGAAGTCAACTCACCACCGTTTCAGCTCTTTCTCCGCCGTTTTCAGCAAGATCGCCAACGTCAAGGCACTGATGCACGAAGCCGAACAGCGACGCCGTTTTGAGAAGCAGTCAACTCTGGTGTTTGTTGATGAAATCCACCGCTTCAATAAATCGCAGCAGGACGCTTTTCTTCCCTGGGTAGAATCCGGGGCGGTGGTGCTCATCGGTGCAACTACCGAGAACCCCTCCTTCGAAATAATTTCTGCTCTGCTCTCCCGCTGCCACCTGTTCGTACTCGATCCCCTCAGCGAAGAGCATCTCCTCGCCATCTACCGTCGTGCCATTCCCCTTCTTGGCAAGCGTCTCTCTTTCACTGACGAGGCGCTGCAAATCCTCGCCGAAAGAGCCGGGGGAGATGCCCGTCGTGGACTCAACGACCTCGAAATGGTGGCTGGCAACGCCGAGATCGGCGAGACCATTGATGCCGAACAGACAATGTCTCTCGTGACGCAACGCTCCTCTTTTTACGACAAAAAAGGTGAGGAACATTATAACCTCATCTCTGCCTTCCAGAAATCAATACGCGGCAGCGACCCGCAGGCCGCTCTCTACTGGGCGGCACGCATGATCGAATCGGGTGAAGATCCCCTTTATCTCGTCCGCCGGCTGGTACGCATCGCCTCAGAAGACATAGGTCTGGCCGACCCCAACGCACTGGTTCAGGCAATTGCAGCGAAGGAGGCAATCCACTTTCTCGGCATGCCCGAAGCAACCACGGCCCTCACCCAGCTGGTAGTCTACCTTGCCACCGCGCCGAAAAGTAATGCCGTCGAAACCGCATGGTTTGCGGCAAAGAAGGATGCTGACAGCAGCGGCCATCTGAAAACGCCGATGCACATCCGTAACGCCCCAACCAAAACCATGGCGGAACTGGGATACGGCCAGGAATATCGTTACTCACACGCCTGTGAAAACAACTATGGCTATCAGAAATATTTTCCCGATTCCATGGAGGAAAAAGAGTATTATATTCCATCTACATTCGGCTTTGAGCGAGAAATCGCCAAACGGCTGGAATGGTGGCACGGATTAAAAGAGAAGCAACTTGAAAAGGAAAAGAAAAAATAAGAGAACATCGAATAATCGTCCATCTTCTTCGTTATTTACATTTTGTATTGACCAGAGAACGCGACTGCGTAGACATCTTTTTTGGCGATTGCGAATAGTAATAATTCGTGTCCATTCGTGTCCATTCGTGGTTCCTTTTGTCATTTGTAACCACGAATAGACACGAATTTTCACGAACAGGGACAACACATTAAACGAAAACGTTTGTATCCGAAGTTAAGCCGTACAGTGCACCAGGAGTATTAATCAACTTTGGGAGTCATCCGAAAGTCGGGGTTGAGCGTTTTACGCTCTCAAACATCAATTACCTCAAAACAGGCAACAGACCGAATTCAACCACAAGGGCATTCTCATCTGGTTTTTCCAGTAATCCATGGCTCAGCGTGTTCAGCACCGCCATGGCGCAGCAGCCCACAATCTGATAAACCTCATCTTTCAGTAATAATTCATGTTTATTCGTGGTTCCTTTTGTCGTTTGTAATCATGAATGGATAAACAGGATACAAAACGGGGTATAACTTAACAGGAATGGTATGATACATTTTCTTTTGTGCTTCGAATATGAACGAATACAGGCTGTTTCAAGGTACCCATGACAGTACAGAATTTTGAAGCAATAGAAATGCAGACAATAAAGGGGCTGACATCTCCCTCCGCAGCAGGCAGCAGCGCCACAGCAGCGTCTACACTCAGCCCTGCCGCCAGAGCAACAGCGGTGCGACAGAATATTGCCATGCGCCGAGAGGCAAATATACGAAAAAACGCGTTTTTCAATATCCCCGATAAAAACCCGGAACAAATCCGTCTTGATGCGGTGCAGTCAATTCTCGGCAGCAGAACTCAAAAGTTCCGTACCAGCGCAGGCGGAAGATTTTTTCTTCTCGGCTGCGCCATTCTGCTGATGCTTTTCATCCTTCTCTTCACCCGGGGCACAGCGGAAGCAGTCAACTGGATCATTGAGCTGCCCAACAGCACCAGCCACTGGCTCATCTGGCCGACGGGGGGTATTGGACTGGGAGTGATCATCATCGCCCTGCGCTCTTTTGTGCACTGTCTTCGCGTTGTCATCACCCCCGGGCCGCGCTGCATTCTGAAAAAAGACCGCATCATCTGCCCCTCTCTCTTCGGCAACAGGGAATTCAACTATGATGAAATTATCAAGGTATCCACAAGCTGTTCTGTTCAACGCAAACGACACCGTCTCTTCAATGAACTGCTGATCTATACGCTGGAGGATAAAAAGCCCGCACGGCTTGATATCAGTGGCCTCCCTGAAGCGGAAGAACTCTTCGCCACCATTGATGATATCATCTCCTGGCTGCATACAGAGAAATTCGACAGCGCCTTCATGGAATCTATGGATCAACTCGCGCATACCACACCGAACATTATCAAAACGCAGATACAGAAAGAGTTTCTCAAACGCCTCTTCGGCAGCTCAGAGAATATTCGTTTCATGACAACCACTTCATCCATAATGCGAGACGGCTTTCAGTTTGTGCTCATTGGCGGAATCATCGCCACAGCATGGTATTTGATGACAGAAAGGGCTCCCTTCTCCTTCAGCTGTGAATATATCGCCCTCATGTTCGGCACCCTTCTCGCGGCGGCCTTCATGTTTACCCCGTTGCTGTATGTCTTCCGCGTCAATCCACCCTTCATTCTCCACCATGACATGATTGAGTGTGCATGCGCCTTCCAGCGTCACACCTTTTTCCTCAAAGAGATTCAGAAAAGCAAGGTGATCGGCCGCGAAACATTGTACATGAGCATTAAAAATCGCAGGTATCTGCTGCACTTCCCGGCAAAAGGAATCAACCCGCCCGCCCATATCATGGAATATGCACTGAACGGTCTTATTCACATCTCCGAAAAAGATTTTCTCAGCTTCCGTGCACTGATTGAAAAAGATGTTCGCTTCCAGGACGCCCGCGAAGAGTATCTGAAGCAGGCGAAGACAACCGGCAAGTATTGACTCTCCTCCCACCTCATCTGCCGCATTTCTCAAGGTACCCTTAAGAGAGAGTTTTCCAGTGGTCTTTGATACGCAGCTGGCAGGGTTTAAAATGCTTTTTGTAGTTCATGGCACGCACCTCATCAATCTGATACCCGAGATAGAGATATTCAATATTCTCCTCGCGGCAGAGCTCCAGCAGTTTAAGAATATTGAAGGTACCAGGGGAACGGCGGTGGAAATCAGGATCAAAATAGAAATAAACAGCGCTCATCCAGTTATTACCGGCATCAATGATGCCGGTGCCCATCAGCTTTCCACCCACTCTGTATTCCACCATGTAACTCATCGTGATACTGTTGAGGAAAAAATCATGGAAGTATTTAAGGGCGGCATTGCCATCCTTTGGAAAACGGGTGCGAAGAAACTTTTCACAAAGAAAAAGATTCTCCGAATCGGGGGTGAGAGACTTTAACTCCATGGTCACGCCACTGTTTTTCTTCAGGACTCTTTTCTGATTACGGTTGGGAACAAATGAAGGGACGTGCTGCCGGATGGAGACACAGGCGGTGCAGTCAGCGCAGTGCATGGAGTAGAGCCAGTTGCCGTTGCGCCGAAACCCTGCCGAGAGAAAGAGCTCCATCTCTCTTGACCCCGGCGGCTGTACCGCCCCCTGATAGAAGGTGGCAACCTTCGGCAGTTCGTATGGGCAATCTACTGAAATACTTCCGAAATTGTACTGCACGCTGGCAAAAAATCTTTTAAAATCTTCGCGACACTGCTCGTCATAAGTGACGGTGGAAAAAGCTTTCATGGAATTTTCCAGAGGGGGATTGCAAATTGAATAAAAAAAAGCTGCCGTTCCTCAGAACGACAGCTTTTATTATGACACCCTTTCCCCCTTTCAGCAAGGCCGGGAGAGGTACCCTTCAATCAATATCAGACGCTTTTACTGATAAACGGACCGCCAACTGGTAAAACCGGTTTCCCTGCCAGAGTCTGCAGGATGATGGCTGCCATCATATACCAGGCACCCAGTGCACAGAAGATAAGATCAATCGCTGTAATGGTAAGAATGCTTTTCATTCCGCAGAGGAAAACGAGATCAAGCCCGATAAAGCCGAGCACGAGGGTGAAAAAGGTGAAAACCATGGCTGCATGCACCCGCAGTGAAGCAAAGAACATGATCAGGGTGTAAAGAGTAAAGGCAAAGAGAAACCAGCCGAGGTCTGTCCCGTTGACGCTGAGATGCTTAACGATACTGTTGTCACCGCCAATATTCTGCAGATCAAAAAGCATCCAGATCAGTGCAAGGGCAATCCAAAAACCACCATAGACAACAAATGCGGAGTAACCGAAGTTGTTTCCACACTTAAACTCCTGAAAACCTGCGATAAGCTGTGCCATTCCACCAAGCGCCAGCGCCGTGCAGAACACCACCCCCGTGCCACAAAGACCGAGGTTGTGAAGCTGAAGAAGCAGCGTTGTCATACCGAAGCCTGCGAGACCTACGACTGCCGGGTTGCCTTGTCCAGTTCCTGCCATACCGTACCTCCTGTTTGAAGTAGTCTAGTCTTGAGAAAATCTCCTATGGTGTGTCGGGTGTGTCGGCGCGGCACATAACCGACAAATCGCCTCCTGTTAAGAGTATGCCGCAGGATTAACTGCAGTTGTGTCATCTGAAGGATGACATGAAAATAACCCTTCTTTCAATAATTGTGCAGTGTAACCTACTTTACAACAAAAGCACTCACAATTTCTTGAAAAATGCCCTGAAAAGAAGACGTTGGTTCGGATATTATGAAAAGATTTCCAGTACTTGCAGGAGGAAAAAAAGGAAGGGAACCGGAAAAAAAATATTCAAAGCCGCACTTCGCGGCGTTCCGAGTAAAAAAGGTGCAGATCTTCCGGAGTGTTGACATTGCGCCAGGCGGCACGCAGCTCCCAAGGTACAATGGGATTGGCGATTTCAGGATGGCGGGCAACACGACCAATGCGGCAGTCGGCCTCCGCATACAGTGCCTCGAAAAGTTCCAGCGCGCGATGGGTGTACAGGGCAAAAAGAGGTTCATACCAGTCCCGGGCAGAGAGGCGTGGCACGACCCCCCGGTTCTCCGCTGTGCGCTGTTCAAGCACCCACCACACAGCCTCTGCACTGACAGCCGGCATGTCACAGGCAAGAACCAGCCAGTCAGTCTTCGGCTCACTGCGCATGACGGCAAGGATTCCGGCCAGGGGCCCGCTGATGCCCTCTACGTCGGCAATACGGCAGAGGTTCGCACAGGAAGGAGGGACCTCACCCTGGCCGAGAAGCACCGTCTCTGCCACGAAGGGCTGCACCAGTTTAACAGTGCGCTCCAGCCAGGTCGCCCGCAGAGTGTACTCGTCAACGCCAAGCAGATGTTTCGGCCGCCCCATGCGACGACTGCGACCGCCAATAAGAATCGCTGCTTTAAGAAGATTCAATGATAACGGACAGGTAAGGAAGAGGGGGGCAGAACTCCGGCGGTCCGTCCCCTCTCAAGAAAGGTTTCAATAGCCGCCATGCCTTCCGTGCCAAGGTCTGCCGACCAGTTATTCACATAGAGGCTGATATGACTCTGTACCACCTCCGGAGCCAGCTCCTGGCTATGCTGGCGAATCCACGGCAGGCTCTCCCCCGGGTGGGCAAAGGCGTAACGCACGCTGGCAGCGATGGCCCGCTCAAGGGCCGCGATAGTCTCCCCGCCAAGAGTGCGTTTTGCCGCAATACAGCCCAGCGGAATGGCCGTGCCGGTGAGGCGCTCCCACCATTCACCGAGATCCTGCAGACAGACGAACCCCTGGTCGGCATAGGTAAAACGCGACTCGTGGATGATGACTCCGGCAGCCACTGTGCCACTCTTGACAGCATCCATGATATGGTCAAAGCGCAGTTCCACCAGCTCACACCCGGCGGCATTTTCAGACAGAAACATCTGTAGAAGCAGCGCCGCAGTAGTATATCTTCCCGGAATGGCAATCTTCTTCCCGGCCAGGGCAGAAATTCCCCCCGAGTGTTCCGCCGGAGTGATGAGCAGCGGACCACATCCGCGTCCAAGGGCCGCACCGGCACTGAGTACACAATACTCCTCCAACAGATGCCCGAGGGCATTGAAACTCAGTTTGGTGATGTCAAGTTTTCCCGCAAGAGCCTGCTGGTTGAGCAGTTCCACATCGGCAAGTTGCGGCTCGGCCAGCGCCACCGGGCACTCGACAAGGTTGTGGACCAGAGCATGGAAGATAAAGGTGTCATTCGGACAGGGCGAAAAGCCGAGAGAAAGCGGGTTCATGGCTGCTCCAGAAAGGTCAGGATTCAAGGGTCAGGAGAGAGTGAACAACGGCTGGAAGAGCGGCCGTGACGGTTTCGCAGGCTGCATCAAGTTGCCAGCGGGAGGGATTGCGATCTTCTACATAATTGGAGATGGAACGAATTTCGGCAAAAGGCAGTGCAAATTCCTCACAGACGGCCGCCGCCGCCGCCCCCTCCATATTTTCGCACAGCCCCAGCCAGCGACGATGAAGAAAGTTCCCCCGCGCACTCGTGCCGCTTACCGCCTGTACAGTGACAAAGGTGCCGGACTTTGCCCCCGCAACAGAGCGCTGCAGCTGCTGTCTCAACGCGACATCAGGCAGATACTGCTGACAAGCAATCATTCCTTCGTCAAAGTATTCCATCTTCTCCCCCACAGCCACGCCAAGATCGCCAAACACCTCACGCTCGGCAATGCAGAGATCCAGCAGCGTTGCGCCTTCCTCTGCCCAGCCACCGCCAACACCGAACTGCACGACGCTGAGCGCCCCGGGTGCCACATCTCTATCGGCAAGCCAGCGGGTGAGACGAATCGCCGCAGCCACTGGTCCCACGCCGGTAACCAGCAGCTTAATCCGGCCGCAGCAGTCACGCTGCAAAGCGCGAAACCCGGGAAGAGCGCGCAGAGGTGCCATTTCCCGCTCGGTGGCAGCAACAAGAAGAATCACGAGTTGCTCCTGCAGGACTGTTTCACAGCCCTCTTTTGCAGACCAGCCGTGCTCATTTCACGGCAGATTGTTTTTATAGACATATACTTCAATCCTTGGAGTGCTGATGAATCTGTGGTACATCCTGCTGTTCGAGTTTGCGCGCGCAACTTACAACATTTTCCTGTCCATTTCACCATGCCCATTGATATTTCCGAGAATTTCAGCCTTCACGCTTATCACTATCATCTTCCCGAGGAGAGTATTGCCCAGCATCCGGCTGATCGCCGTGATGCCAGCCGTCTCCTGGTTCTCCATCCTGAAAGCGGAAGGCGGGAGCACCTGCAGTTTGCAGATGTCATCGACTTTTTCGCCCCGGGGGACCTGCTGGTGGTCAACAACACAAGGGTCTTTCCCGCCCGCCTGCACGGCCGCAAAGAGACCGGCGGCAAGGTGGAGGTCTTTCTGCTGGAGTATCCCCTGTGCCGGGTGGAGGGTAAAAGTTTCACCGCACCCGCACTCCTCAAGGCATCGAAACGACCAAAGCCGGGAAGTCGCATTGAAGTAAGTGAATCACTGCAATGCACCGTTCTGGAATTGCTTGAGGGCGGCAAAGCACTGCTGGAACTGCACTGCGAATCACCGGAGAAGCTGGCTGCAGAACTGGAATTCTGCGGCGAAGTACCGTTGCCACCCTATATAGGTCGAAAAGAAGGCGCTACAGAAGAAGATCGGACCCGTTATCAGACAGTGTATGCCAGCACTCCCGGAGCGGTTGCAGCCCCAACGGCAGGACTTCATTTCACGCCGGACCTGCTGGAGAAGATTCACGAAAAGGGCATAGAGATGGCTGCCGTCACCCTGCACGTGGGTTACGGAACCTTTGCACCGGTACGTGTGGAGGACATCCGCGAACACCAGATTCACACGGAATATCTTACCATCTCCGAAGAGACGGTCGACGCAGTGCGCCGGACAAAAGCCGCCGGGGGAAAGGTGTGGGCTGTGGGAACAACAACGGTACGCTCACTGGAATTCGGTGCACGTCAGAATGAAAAAGGGGAACTGCAGGCAGTAGAAGCGTGGTGTAATCTCTATATTTATCCCGGCTTTACATTCCGGGTTGTAGATAATCTCATCACCAATTTTCACCTCCCCGATTCGTCGCTGATGTTTCTTGTCTCAGCTTTCTGTGACAGAGAGAAAGTGGGCGAAAAAAACAAGGGCAGGGAGATGCTGCTGGAGAGTTATGACGAGGCGGTGAAAATGGGATATCGCTTTTTTTCTTACGGGGACGCGATGGCTGTCGTCGGCCCCCGGTGAAGCCCGGTTTTTCTCAGCTTCCTGAAGTGGAATTGCCACCAGGGTCCCTTGAATAATCTTGTATTTCGTTCATATATTATTCAAGGTTCCCACCAGTCGAAGAGGAACCGGATGAACTTGAACCGGTACTGGCATAACCGTCTGTATACCAGCCGCCACCCTTCAGTCGAAAGCTGTTGACCGACATAATTTTCTTCACCGGAGAGTGACACACGGGACACTCCTTAAGAGGTGCTTCGCTAATTTTCTGCTGAACTTCAAACACTTTATTACACTTTTTACATTCATACTCGTAGAGAGGCATCTCATTTCTCCATTATTATATTCTTTTCCGCATTTCGTGTTTGTCATGTCTGTTTCAGATCGACGAAATGCAGGTTAACCTCTTCTCAATGCGGCAATGGCAGAGGCTGCCGGGTTCTCCCACCCCCCGGCGAATGCAAAGGTAATGCCGGGGTGTTCCGCTGTCAACTCCGCAGACCTGAGTCCTGCAGCAGACATGAGAGGACAGCCCTTCTCTTGTGAGGTTCCCGCAAGTCTGGTATATGTTTATTTATATTTTGATCCTGTCCCATGACACTTCGGAAATTCCATGAATAAAGTGCTTCTCATAACACTCCTGTTCCTCAGCCTGCTCTCTCCTGCAGTCACACCTGCGTCTGCCGCTGAAAAGGCGGAAACAACCGGCACAACAACCGTTGACCGCCCTGCCATTGCAGAGCAGATCCAGCAGACCTACGACAGGATGCACAGTCTCGCTTTTAACTTCCATCAGATCACCAGCGGCGAGATGACCGGTCGTCCTCAGCGTGGAGCGGGACACACAGCCTTCCTGCGCAAAGCCGGGGTGCATAAGATGCGCTGGGAATACACCGAGCCGGATGAACAGATCATCATCTCCAACGGCATCACTCTTTCCATGTATTTCAAGAAACTGCAGCAGATGATTGTTTCCCCTGCTGACCGCATATCAGCCGATCTCACCTGCTCCTTCTTCTCCGGACGTGGCAGGCTCACCGACGATTTCATCATCGCCGGGCCAGACGAGGAGTACAGTGAAGCAGTCACAGGTATGACCGTTCTCAAACTTACCCCGAAACGGGCGGAGCAGGTACAGGATATTCACATCTGGGTTGACGACCAGGACCTCATCCTCCGTCTCGCCATCCGTGACCATTTCGGCACCGTCACGACCATGAACCTCAGTGACATCAGAGTGGATGCTCTCAGTGACATGTCCACCTCAGAACTGAAAAAGTTTTTCAGCTTCACCCCGCCGACAGGTACGGAGATCATCAAACAGTAATGTCTATTCTCGCTGTCATCTCAGACACCCACGACCAGATCACCCGTCTCAATGCTGCAGTTGGCTATGCCAACGAGGCCAACGCTGACGTAATGATACACTGTGGCGACCTGATTTCAGCCTTCATGCTCCACCGACTGGCCAATTTTCTCGGCCCGGTTCACCTCATTTATGGGAATAATCCTGGTGACACCCATATTATTATTCCCCGCTGTTTCAAGCAGTTCCCGGAGATAACCCATCACGGGGTATATGGCAGTTTTGTGGAAGGCGGCGTCTCCATCGCCATGGTTCACTACCCCGAAGAGGCGCAAAAGCTTGCCGAAAGCGGTCTTTATGATGTAGTGTGTTGCGGACATACTCATCGATATAAAGTAAAAAAGACGGGAAATACAGTAGTGATCAACCCCGGCTCCATGCTCGGGGAACACGATGACGCAGGCTTTGTCCTGTATAATACGGATACGCGGACTGTCCAGCGGGTCAGAATTGGAGATTGCATCTTTGATTCCATTGTCCCCGTCCACGCCCTCGAAGAGCGCCCTCTTGATGAGGACGAAAAGATTAAGCCTCAACTTTGATGCAGAGAATCATGACGGAATCCAGCGACAGCTTTGAAGCCCTCTTCGCCTCTGAAGAGAAGAAAACAGTCAAAAAACTCACCCCCGGTCAGAAGATAACGGCGACCGTTGTCGGTATTCGCGGGGAGAACACCTTTGTTGATGTGGGCGGCAAGAGCGAAGGCGTGATGAACACCTCCGAATTTGCTGACGCGGAAGGCAACCCGATGCTTGAGATTGGTGACAAGGTCGAGGTGTACTTTCTGCAGAGCAAAGGTGGCGAGCGTTTCTTCACTCGCAGCATTGGCTCCGGTGCCTCCGCTGCGCATATAGAAGAGGCTTTCCGAGCGGCAGTTCCCGTGGAAGGTTTCGTTAAGAGTGAGATTAAAGGTGGTTTCGACATCACCCTTGGCGGCAATATCCGCGCCTTTTGTCCCTTCTCACAGATGGGTCTGCGCCGGGTGGAAGATGCGGCGACAGAGTACCTGGAAAAACACATGACTTTCCTCATCACGCGTTTTGAAGAAAACGGCCGCAATATTGTTGTTTCGGCGCGGGCAATTCAGGAGCAGGAGCGTGAGGAGAAAAAAGAGAAACTGAAGGAAACCCTTGAAGAGGGGCAGGTGGTAAAGGGTGAGATCAGTTCTATCCGTGACTTCGGCGCCTTTGTTGATCTGGGCGGAGTGGACGGCTTGATCCCGGTTTCTGAAATCGGCTGGAGCCGGGTTGACAAGGTGGAGGACTATTTTTCTGTCGGTCAGCAGGTCGAGGTAGTGGTTAAATCTCTCGATTGGGATAAGGAGCGTATCTCCCTGAGCTACAAAGCCACGCAGAGAGATCCGTGGGAAGATATTCCCCTGCACTTTCCCGAAGGGACCACGGTCACCGGGAAAGTGGCGCGACTGGCACAGTTCGGAGCCTTTGTCACCATCGCCCCCGGAATTGACGGGCTGATACATATTTCCCGTCTCGGCGGAGGCCGACGCATCAATCATCCCCGCGAGGTACTGGAAGAGGGACAGGATGTCGAGGTCAGGGTGGAGAGTATCGATCTTGAAAGCCATCGTCTCTCCCTCGCCCCCACTGACTATATCTCTGAAGAGAGTGAAGCGGAGAAAGAAAAGAGTGAATACCGGGCCTTCTCTGCGAAGAAAAAAGAGCAAAAAGCCGAAAAGAGCATGGGCAGCCTCGGAGCCCTGCTGCAGGCAAAGCTTAAAGAGAAAGTGAAGTAAGTTTTTTTGTAAAGCACAGGAAAAAAAACAGGCGACGGGGAAATTACCCGTCGCCTGTTTTTTTTGTTTTTTCTGCCTGTCACTCAATCAGCAGCTGTCTCCTCCACCCTCTTGCGCCCCATCATCCAGAGGGCAACGCAAATCAGCACCAGCACGGAGCCTCCGACCACCCGGTAGGCGGCATCAATTCCCAGCCAGTCCATACTGCTGCCTGAGAGCACTGCTCCGCAGAAGACGCCGCAACTCATAGATAAAGCGTAAATGCCCATCATCGTGCCGTGTCCATAGTGATTCTTCGCTTCCACAGAAGCAAGAGCCCCGAGTACCGCCCATATCAGAGCCTCGGCAGTACCAATCAGCAGATAGACCAGCATCAGTGCATGAAAGGTACGACAAAATGGGATGCAGAAAAACAGTACCACAAGCGTGAGCGACCCGAGTAAAAGCATGCGTTCTCGATTCCAGCGGTCAGCCAGTCTGCCAAAGGGAACCTGCAGCCCGGCATTAACCAGCGTCCGGCAGGCGATAACCATCCCTACAGCGAAACCACTGTAACTTTCACCATCCCAGCTCGCCATGTAAAGCGGGAGAAAAGCCATCAACGGCACGGGTACCAGCATCGTTGAGAATCGGGCAAGGAGAATACCGAGGGTACGGGTATCCCGCCGCATAATGCGGAGGGTGGCAAAAAGACGCCGATCCTCATTGCCTTCTCTGCCCGCCTTCCCCGGCAGGGTGAACATTACCAGCAGCATGGCGATAAAACTCATCAGCGCCATACCATAAAAAACCGAAGGCATACCCCAGTTATCCGAGAGGACACCACCAATCATTGGTCCACAGCCAATTCCGCAAAAAACGGCGGCGTTGAGATAGCTCTGGTAACGCCCCTCCTGGCCGCTGGGGGCGAATTGACTCATGTACGCCATAACCACGGGACCGATCATGGCAGAACCGATACCGTGCAAAAAGCGGATAAAAATCAGCATTGTTATGCTGCTGGCCAGCGGAGTAAGAAGACCGACAAGGCCATAAATCCCCAGCCCGGTGATCAAAAATCCTTTCCGCCCCCAGCGATCCGACCAGTTGCCGACAAAGGGCTGCAACAGTCCGCGCGAGACGGAAAAAGCGGCCATGATGAGACCGAGGTCAAAACCGCTGGCACCAAGGCTTGCAGCAAAAACTGGCAGAACAGGGATGATAATGCCAATCCCGAGAAGACTGATAAAAATGGCAAGCAACAATGCCACAAAGGATCTTTTTTCCATTACACTGCGAGTTTCTGTCGCAGTGCTTCAAACAAAATTACGCCTGCGGCCACCGATGCGTTAAGGGAATCAAGCTCACCCTTCATGGGAATAGAGAGCAGCACATCGCACTCTTTCTGCACCAGCGGACGAACCCCTTTTCCCTCCGCCCCGATCACAAAGCAGGCCGGTGGGGTGAGATCACTGCTGTAGAGATTTATCGCCGAATCATCCTTCACGCTACCGAAAACCCAAAAGCCGATCTCCTTCAATTTTTTAAGAGTATTGACAAGATTGGTGACCTGGCAGATATCAATATGAGACATGGCCCCGGCAGAGGCCTTGGCCGCAGTACCGCCCAGCGGCGCACTGCGTTCACGGGTAACAAGGACCCCTGCAGCACCCGAAGCCAGCGCTGAACGGATGATAGCTCCCACATTGTGAGGGTCCTGCAGGGTATCAAGGGCAACGATGTGGCACGGCTCTTTTGCCTCAATGCGCGCCTTGAGGCGTTCGGCAAAATCGGCAAACTCGATAAAACCGGCTTCGGTGGTACGGGCGACCACTCCCTGATGCCGAATCTGCTCTGCCCCTTCCCCGTTGATACGCAGGGAATCCACAAAGAAAAGTTTTATCTTTGCCTCTTTGGCAATTTGGATGATCGCATCAATCTTCTCACCATGCCTTTCTTTCTGCAGAATGATCTCGTTGATACGTCCCGGCTCCTCGACGAGACTCTCATAGACAGGATGCACACCCCAGAGCAGATCATCGCTCAAGCGAATCAACTTCTCCGAACGTCGTTTTTCAGCATCACTGCGGGGCGATTTTTCACCCTGTGGACGGCGGCGGTTATCCCCCCTGCCTCCCTTTTTATTTTCTGCCATTTTTTTCTCCAGCTTTTTTACAGATGCAGACCCAGCTCAATCCCACGGCCATCTGGATGGCGGTGGGCCGCTGCGCGCTCGGCAATAATGATCGATTTTAGAGTATTCACCGCCGAACCAAGGTCGTCGTTGACCATAAGATATTGATACTCCGAGGCGGCGGTCATTTCCTGTTCCGCGTTTTTCATACGCAGCGTAACGGTGGAATCATCCTCGGTTCCACGCCCGCGCAGACGGCGCTCTAATTCTTCAAGACCAGGCGGGGCAATAAAGATATGGGCAGCGGAGATAATCCGCTCATTGCGGATTATCTCCGCACCCTGCACATCAATATCAAGGATGACATCACTGCCACCCTTCGCCTGAGCCATCACTGACTGGCGATTGGTGCCGTAAAAGTTGTCATGCACTTCCGCGAATTCAAGGAACTCCCCGGCAGCAATCATCCTGCGAAAACCATCGTGACTGATAAAATGATAGTCAATGCCGTCCTTCTCTCCAGGTCGTGGCTGGCGTGTAGTGTGAGAAACAGAAAAAGCGAGTCCCGGCAATTCCGCCATGACCCGCTTGAGAAGCGTAGTCTTCCCGGCACCGGAGGGTGCTGAAATTACAAAAAGTCGTCCTTTCATATTTCTTCCTGTTTTGTTATCTCATCATTCAGTAATTGTAACTGCGCCCCCTGCTGCAGGGCCTGCATCCTCAGCCCGATGGTTTCCGTCTGAACTGAAGAGAGAACGATATGCCCGGAATCAAGTACGAGGATAGAACGGGTGCGCCGCCCTTCGGTGACATCAAGCAGGCGGTTATCATTTTTCGCAATCTCTTTCAGCTTGCGTGCCGGAGAGGAACCGGTGTTAATAACGGCAACAATTCTTTCCATGGTAACGGTATTACCGTGTCCCACATTTAACAGCTGCATCCCTCTCTCCTATTCGATGTTCTGCACCTGCTCGCGTATTTTCTCCAGCTCGCTTTTCAGCTCGACGGTGTGCTGAGCAATGCCGGCATCGCTAATTTTGGAGACAGTTGTATTCACCTCACGCAGAAACTCCTGAATAAGAAAATCGAGTTTACGACCAATGGCGCCATCTTCTTTAAGGAAGGAAGAGAACTGCTCCATGTGACTGTGCAAACGGACAATTTCTTCCGTAACATCTGTCTTGTCTGCAAGAATAGCCACTTCCTGGGCGAGACGATCCTGATCGAGAGCAACAGAGTCAAGCAGTTTGGCAAGCCGCTCCTGCAGGGCACTCTGCCGCTGAAGGACAAGTTCCGGAATCCGCTCTTCAATAATGCTCACCACATCGGCAAAATGGTCAAGCCGCTGAAACAAGTCCGTGGCAAGAGCTCCACCCTCCTGTTGCCGCATGACATCACAGTTCTCCAGCGCCTCCCGAAGAGCTTTTTCCACCGGTATCCATAGTGCTTCAATATCTTCCGGCTCCTCTTCGCGAACCATTACGTCCGGAAAAGAGGCAAGCTGCTGGGGTGTCAATTCCAGACCAAGCCCGAAACGTTCAGACAGGCGCGTTATCGCCTCGTAATAACTCGAAGCAAGCTCCTCATTCAATAATACCCGCTGGTTCCGGACCCCGCCGCCGTTTATAGTGAGCTGCAGGTCTACCCTGCCACGTTGATGAACAGCGCCGACCAGTTTGCGTATTCGTTCTTCAAAGGCCTGAACTCCCCGGGGAAGTTTCAGCTTCACATCAAGGTAGCGGTTGTTCACACAGCGAATCTCTACACTGAAGACCCGCCCGCCTTCTTCTCTTTCCCCCCGGCCGAAACCGGTCATACTTCGCACTGCCATATCTGCTCCTGAAAAAAAAAATGGACGTCTGCACCCCGCCCATAAATAAGAAAACGGCGCAGAAGTCGAGCTTCTGCGCCATTCACAACCTACTGCAAAGCTGTCATTTCAGCAATCAGTTTGAAACCTTGTTAAAAGCTTTGGTTATCTCATCAGTAATATCATTGGCAGGATTAACAAAGGGAATCCCGGGCATCTTTTCGATGATAACAGCAAAGCCCTTTTTCTGGCCATAGGAATCAAGAACTCCCTGCAGAGTCTTAAACAGGGGCGCAAGTTCTTTATCACGAGCCTGTTTCATTTCAAATTCAGCATCTTTCGTCTTCTGCTGAAGAGCTCTTGCAGCTTTTTCAAAATCATGCAGTTTGGCCTTTTTCGTCTCTTCACTCCAGGCAGAACTTTTCTTTTTAATCTCGGTCTGAAGTGCTCTCAGCTTTTCGCTTTCCCCCTTAAATTTGTCCTTATAGGAAGCCATTTTGGCATCAAGAGATTTCGTTGCTTTGCTGCCAGCCTTGCTGTTGAGCAAAATTTTCTGCACGTCAATGACACCAATTTTAGTCGCAGCGGCAGCAAAAGCAGATCCACTGAAACAGGCAAGGGTTACAACAACAATGGCAGCGGCAAAAAAATTGTGGATTCTCATTGTTCATTTTCTCCCTGTGCTGAATTCATGCTGGCACTGCCATCGACAACGAAGTCGTCACGACGGTCCTGAGCCCAGCCCATTTCGTCATAGCCAGAGAAAAGTAACTGTTCTTTCCCGTAGCTTACGGTGCTCAGACGTTCGGCCCCGATACCAAGACGCTGCAAACAGTTTTTGGCAGTAAGGGCACGCCGTTCGCCGAGGGCCATATTGTATTCTTTGGTTCCGCGAGGGTCACAGTTCCCTTCGATACGTACTGAAACAGTGCCATTTTTCTTCATGTAACTGGCGTTTTCTTCCATGCGGGGAATCTGATCGGCCGGGATTCCAAAAGAGTCAAACGCAAAGTAGACGGGCAACATGCCTTTTGTCGTCCGTCCTTCTCCAATACCAGTAGTCAAAGGAATAGAATCAAGAGATTCTACAACGCCGATAGTTTCAGTCTCATCGATGACCTGAGGTTCAACCGGAACAGGCTTTGTGCCAGAACAACCTGCCAAAGTCAACGCTGAGACGCACAATAGTACGGGCAAAGCAAATTTAAGAGTAAACATAACCTTTTTCTCCTGATTAAAAACTGCAATATTAGATAACCTGTGAAAAAACGATATTTCGTTATTGGATAAAATATCGTCCTGTAAAAACAGACAAGTTCAATTCTGTACAGTATAGATACACAAAAGGCAAATTCAACATTTTTTTCACAACTCAGTTCCAGAGATGCTTGAATTCTAATTTTAATGCTTTTTTTATTAGCTAAATTGAAATTTAGTCAGAATTAATCCCTTTCTGACAGTATAAATGTCCTCTTTTACTCCCGGGAACATCGGAACATCAAAGAACCATTTTTTCGCCCATCTTCTTCGTTACAGTCAAAAATTTATCCTCGAAGGTGAGCGCCAGACTCCGATATCAAAGGTATGCCTGCGGTACATTTCCTTGAAGAGCCTCGCATATAAACGAAATACAAGGTTCTTCAAGAGACCCTGCTGGTTATTACAAATTTGCTGTGGTTATATTTGCCGTTTCCGATTATAGACAGGTGGTAAACAACAGCAGAAAACGGCAGTTGCCGTCAATTTCAGGAGTGTACAATGGCAAAAGTAAGTATCAGCCCGAATCGAACTACCGACAAAACCATCCGAACTATCGACCGTAAACGTGAACGTGAACGGAAGAAAATGTTTCACCGGGCTAAAGATCATGATCAGGAATTTAGTGTACTGCTCATCCAGCGCCTTGTTGATCGGGAAATCATAGAAACGGACAACGTTGGTGTATTACAGGAAGATATCGCTGCACAGCTCGGCAAGTTGCCATATATTGAAGATTTTGATCTTCAGATGAAGGTCGCTCCTTTGCGGACTCTTGTTCAGGATCCCAACATTGTGAGTCTCTATTTCACTCAATATCTTATTGAAGATCTTGTAAATCACCCAGCCATTCAGGACATTTTTGGCGATGATCTTGATATCTATCGTGCGGTGGACTCCGTCTTCCGCGTTCTTCGCCAGGAGTAAAAATTCAACTGCATGAAACATCCTGAATCACTTCCCTCACTCGTATTCGCAGATGCCGATGGAAACATCAACGATTTTCCAGAACTCGGCATGACCGGAATGAGTGGCAGTCATTTTCTGCCCCCGGAGCTAAACGATCTCATTCCGCTTCCCGAGGGCAGTGAACTGTTCACCCTGCCCGGCCGGCTGCCCGTCGGCTGGGACTTTGACTCCCGTGAACCGGTACTTCTTACGGAACATCCCTGGGATGAAGGGAACACGTCTGTCAATGCCGTTGCCGCCTTCATCGCACCCGCACATACCTCCATTCTTAGCAGCAGTTATCAGACACAAAAGGACGCACCCCGGTTGCCGCTGTTTGCCTACACCGCAGTTGGATGGAAAGATGATCAGTTCTGGGTTCCCGCCTTCCGCAGTGATGAAGACGTACGCCAGGACTTCAGCCAGTACTCCAGAGAAGATGTCGAACGGCGGACAGCTCTAAAACTGAAGGCCCACCGCGACAATCGCCTTATCCAGCATCTCGGCAAATGCTGTCTCACCTACGGCTGTCCTGCTGCACGAAATTATTTTCTGGAAAGATGGGAGGCTCCCCTGCCCACCTCTCCGGTGTGCAACGCCCGTTGTCTTGGCTGCATTTCCCTGCAGGAATCTGGAATATGCTCTTCTCAGGAACGGATTACCTTTGTTCCTACTGTCAAAGAGTTGTGCGAAATTGCCATCCCTCACCTGAAGAAGGCACCAAATCCCGTAGTCAGTTACGGTCAGGGTTGCGAGGGAGAACCTCTTATGCAGAGTAAAGTACTCCGCGAAAGCATCATTCAGATGCGGGAAGCGACTGACCTTGGGACCATTAATCTCAACTCCAATGCCAGCCTGCCTGAACAGGTGAAAGAGCTGGCAGCTGTCGGCCTTGATTCCCTGCGTATCAGTCTTAACTCCGCGCAGGAAAGTTGCTACAATTCCTATTATCGGCCGAAGAGCTATTGTTTTGATGATGTAAAACGCTCTATTGACATGATGAAAGATGCAGGGCGGTTTGTCTCTTTCAATTATTTTGTCCTCCCCGGCTTCACCGATTCTGACGAAGAGTTCATTGCGCTTTCGAATCTGGTAGCAAGTCATCCCCCGGATTTCATCCAGTTACGTAATCTCAATATTGATCCGGAATGGTATTTCGAAACGGTCTGGGGGAAACCGCATCCTCTCTCCGAGGGAATCACTCCATGGCTTGACAGGCTCAAAGCACGTTTTCCTGAACTGGGTTTTGGCTATTTCAATCCCAACGTGCATCCAGCACAGAAAAAGGAAAAATACGACAAAAGCTAAAGTTCCTTTCGTCCCCATACCATCTTTTTCTCTCAATGTATTGCCATACCATCCCCGACTTCCCTTGATTTACGTTGAAATTACATTATCATATCAGAATGCTGTTCACTTGAGATCCTTTATCAAATAAAAGGATATCTTAAAAACAACCTGCATTCGTTTATATTCGAGGAACAGTTAAAAATTTACCACAGGTACGTATACCGGCGTACCGTTCATCACGGGATAACTTTGAGATCAAAGCCTGGCGAAATCAGAGTCCAGCGTTTACCTCTGAGGATAAATTTTTAACTGTAACAAAGAAAATGGGCGAAAGACTGGTTCTTCGATGTTCCCAAAATGAGTTATGATTATCATGGATAAATCAACACAAGCCTCCCTTTTAACGCTGGAGCGCATGGAGAACTTTAGAATCACTCCACAACGCCAGGTGATTCTTGAGGAACTTTCAAAGGTAAACAGCCATCCCGCAGCCAATGAAGTGTTTGACATGGTCCGCACCCGCCTGCCGCGTATTGGTCTTGGGACTGTTTACAGAAACCTTGAAATTATGGCAGACAATGGCATTATCTTGAAAATTGATGTCGGTGGCACACAGAAACGCTTTGATGCCATCGTGGAACCGCACTATCACATTCGCTGCACTGAGTGTGGCAGGGTTGATGACATGGATGTTCCGGTGCAAAAAGAGTTTGAAACAATGGCAGCTGCCAGCACTGACTACAAAGTGCAGGGACACCGTGTTGAATTTTTCGGCATTTGTCCTGATTGCCAAAAGGCTAAACACGACACCTGAGAAGGTGTCTTTACAGCTTTCTGTCACAGGAAATCATGCATAAAAAACGGCTCTGCAGTCAATATGACTGCAGAGCCGTTTTTATTAACTCCCTTCCCCGGGGTCCTTCAAGAACACCCGGTCCGCTTGAAACGTCTCAGGCGAAGTGTACCCTGCAGAAGCGACGTTTTCCCACTTTAAACAGATATTCACCCTGCGGTTCAAGGAGGATCTTCTCATCAGCGACCTTCTCTCCATCGATAGAAACTGCACCCTGTTTGATCATCCGCCGGGCCTCTGAGGTAGACTTCACCAACCCCGCATCAACAAGCAGATTCGGCAGAGCAACAGCCTCGCCACCCTTCATTTCATACTCAGGAACCTCGTCCGGAGTTCCCCCTTTCTGAAAAATCGTCTCAAAATTTTTCTCTGCCTGGATGGCCGCATCCTTACTGTGGAAACGGGTCACCAGTTCACGGGCCAGTTGCTGCTTCACCACTTTCGGATGAATTTCACCTCTCTCCATCTTCTTCTTCAGTGCATCAATCTCTACCGTACTCAAATCACTGAGCAGATAGAAGTAACGAAACATCAGTTCATCAGAAACTGACAGCACCTTTCCATAGATATCATCGGCAGGCTCATCAATCCCGATATAGTTCCCGAGGGATTTACTCATCTTGTTCACTCCGTCGAGTCCTTCGAGCAGAGGCACGGTCATTACAACCTGAGGTTCCATCCCGCGGTTACGCTGCAGATCGCGTCCCATGAGGAGATTGAAGAGTTGATCGGTGCCACCAAGCTCAACGTCAGCGTGCAGTGCAACGGAATCATATCCCTGGGCAAGGGGATAGAAAAATTCGTGGATGGAGATAGGCAGATTGTTTTCGTAACGCTTTTTAAAATCATCGCGTTCGAGCATACGTGCAACAGTAAGTTCCGAACCAAGACGAATGATATCCGCAAAGTTAAGAGCTCCAAGCCACTTCGAATTGAAGCTGACCTTTGTCTTCTCCGGGTCCAGAATTTTAAAAACCTGTTTTTTATAGGTCTCAGCATTAACAGCAACCTGCTCCGACGTCAGCGGCTTGCGGGTTTGTGATTTCCCGGTAGGGTCACCGATCATACCGGTAAAGTCCCCAATGAGGAAATGCACCTCGTGTCCGAGATCCTGAAAATACTTCATTTTCTGCATCACCACGGTGTGCCCGAGGTGAAGATCCGGCGCAGTGGGATCAAATCCAACCTTTACAACCAGCGGTTTACCGGTTTCCTGTGATTTCTTCAGCTTCTTTTCAAGCTCTTCACGGGAGTGAAAATCTACTACACCGCGCCCCAAAAATTCGAGTTGCTCTTCGATGCTTAACATTAGCGTATTCCTCTCAGCGTTTTCTAAAAGTACCTTCTCAGGACGCAAGCTACTTCGCGTACTCAACGGCCCTGGTTTCACGAATAACGGTTACACGAATTTGACCGGGATAGGTCAATTTTTCCTGGATGGAGCGGGCAATATCTCGGCTGAGCAGTGCCGCCTCCTCCTCTTTTATTTTGTTGGAATCAACGATAATGCGCAGATCGCGACCGGCCTGAATGGCGTAGGATTTTTCCACTCCTTCAAAACCGTTGGCAATCGCTTCAAGGTCTTCCAGACGCTTAACATAACTCTGCAGCATCTCTTTCCGGGCACCGGGCCGTGCTCCAGAGAGGGCATCTGCGGCCTGCACAAGAACATCAAGCACGCTCTTCGGGGGAAGATCTTCATGGTGAGCCCCGATGGCATAAACGACCTCTTCCGACTCACCATATTTTCTGGCGATGTCTCTGCCGATAATGGCGTGAGAACCCTCAACTTCGTGGTCCACCGCCTTGCCGATATCATGCAGCAGTCCGGCACGCTTGGCCATCTTCACGTCAATACCAAGTTCAGCAGCCATGATCCCGCAAAGGAAAGCAACTTCAAGACTGTGCTGGAGTATATTCTGACCGTAACTGGTCCGATATTTGAGTCTCCCGATCAATTTAATAATTTCCACATGCACACCGTGTGCCCCCACATCAAAGGTGGCCTGCTCTCCTTCCTCGCGCATGGAAATCTCAAGATCGCGGGAGACCTTGTCAACCACTTCCTCAATTCTGCCCGGGTGAATACGGCCGTCACTGATGAGTTGTTCCAGGGCGAGCCGTGCAACCTCACGCCGGACCGGATTAAAACCAGAAAGCACCACGGCCTCCGGAGTATCATCAATGATAATATCAATACCAGTTGCGGCTTCAAGAGCACGAATATTCCGCCCTTCACGGCCAATAATCCGCCCTTTCATCTCGTCGTTGGGCAGCGGTACAATCGACACCGTGCGGTCGGCAACGTAATCTCCTGCATAGCGGCAAATAGCAAGGGCAAGGATCTTCTTTGCCCTCCGATCGGCTTCCATTTTCATTTCATTTTCAATGCGGACAAGACTTTTGGCCGCTTCCATGCGTGCCTCGCTCTCAAGAGATGAAATCAACGTATTCTTCGCTTCTTCCGCAGTAATACCGGCAAGGAACGAAAGCTCACGGGTCCGCTGAGCGACGAGCTCATCGGCCTGCTGATGCTTGCGTTGATACTCCTCGCGGGAAAGCACGAGGTCCTTTTCGGTCTTTTGCAACTCACTGATCTTACGATCGTAACTGTCCCACTCCCGTTTAAGGTTGTCGCGCTTCAACTGAACCTGTGCCCGTTCTTCTTTCAGTTCATCGCGGTCAGCTTTAATTTCCAGGTCAAGTGTCTGCTTTACCTGATACGCCTTCTCCTTGCTCTGCAGGAGTGCCTCTTTCTTTAATTGCTCTGCCTCAACGAGGGCATTTTCGATGATCTGCCGCCCCTGATTGCGATTGTTCGCTTCGTTGGTCAGCGTAATTTTGCGTTGAATGAAATATCCTGCGGCACCACCTGCACCGAGGAAGATAATCGCCAGCAAAAGCTGGAGGAAAAATCCCATTGTGATACCCCCTGTAAAGAGCCGGACTCAGGGTGAGTATGAGAAGAGAAAAGTAAAACAGAAGGAGGGAGGGAAGGGGGAGCAACTGCTGTCGCCTGTTCACACCGGCAGAAGAGGAAAAAACTTCCCTGAATCAGCACAACAAAATTGTAAAATTCGCCGGCTTCAACTGAAAATCTGCTACACCATGCAGAAAAAGAGTCTGCAGCCAATTGCAGCAAACTCTGATCAGGCACCATTCTGCCTGCACTCCAGAGGTCGACCTGGAAGTCATCGTTTTGAAACGTTCAGAAGAGTAATCGTGCTCTCAGGATATGGCAGGCATGCGCGATCTTCAAAAAAGTTATTCCAGAAATCCCTATATCTGCCCGGCGTGGCTGAATGCTGCCTCTCCACACCAGACATCACCCCGCCACGCATTCTCCAAAATGCAGGGTGAATCAGGAAGCGGCTTTCCCACCGCTTCTCGTCCGTTTTAATTTATCCGCCCGTAAGGCCGGTCTGCATTATATTAAATCGACGCAGCTGCAAAGCCACGCCGTCGTTACATCCTCAAAAAAACGGGTGCTGTTGGCAGCCGCTGCAATCTCCCCGAAAACTGCTTCAGGAACGGTAAAAAAACCCCACACTGCCGTGTCACCAGAAAAGTTAAACCTGAAGTTCAGGTGGGTACCCCATAAATCATTTTTGAAAAGCGGCAATTGCCATTTTCATCTTTGATCAGAGAGGGCTCCCTTTTTTAGAGAGTTGGCTCAACAATTACACTGAAAATCACTAACAGCGCAGGGTAATTATATATATGTTGTAACGAAGCTTTTTTAACTCCGTTTAACTTTTTTCAACAGTTCATTATAGCAGAAAACTGCCGAAGCGAAAACATTAAAATCCCGTAATTTCTTTAGAAAATTGTCTTGTCCAACCATGGGAACCTTCAGGGAAAAAGCATTCTCATTCCTGAAAAAAAATCTGTAAAACAGTATACCCTGAAGGGTCAGCGTTCGGTAATCAAAGTCCGAATCTCATTGCTCAGATTCCTCAAACGACTCTCAAAATTCTTACGATATTGATCAAAATCCCTCTGCAGCCGTACATGCCGGGAAGCAATATTAAGACAGGCAAGGAGTGCAATTTTCCCCATCGGAATCGTCCCGATGTTCTCATCAGGCTTGACCCCGACCAGATCCTGCACCAGAGCAACGGTTTCCTCCAGTTCCACATCTGAAGCATCAGTGTAGAAACTAAAGTCCAGCCCCATCATTCTTATTTCGACCATTCGCTCATCTTCGGCCATGAGAACAATCCGATTTCAAGTGGCGGAAGCCGCCCGCAGACGACCATTACACAGTATAAAGGAATTCCTGTCATCAGGAATTTTATCATATACCAGAAGGAATACCCCGGATTTCAACAGAAACTCAGGACATCTCCTGAGTTTCATCAGTGCCGTCTTTTTCCCCATCATTGGTATTCTCGAGGGAGTAACTTTCGTTGTCTTCGTCGAGAGAGAGCTCCCAGGATTCAATCTGATCAACAATGCTTTTTACTTTACCACTGATCTCTTCACGCTCGTTGTTCTTATCGTTGAGCACACCCTCGAGTTCACTGATACGGGCTTCTCTTTCCTGGAGAGTCACATCACGTTCGCCAATGGTCTCTTCACGGTCAGCAATAACACTTTCACGGTCAGCGACAATGGCATCGAGATCTGCAATAGCATCATCTTTTTCCACGATGGTGACATCACGATTTTTCAGGGTCTGTATTAGAGTATTACGTTCTTCTTTCAATGCAGAAAAAGTGGTCAAAAGTTTTTCTACAAACTGTTCAAGACGCTGAAGTTCTTCGTCTTTGTTCATTTCATCTTCACTCATTGCAGCACCTCTCCAGTAAAAAAATGCCAGCCCCACCCCCGCAAAATTTTCAGGGCGCCCAGCGTAAAATTTAATAATCTGAAAATCCTGTGACAAAAAAAACAAAATTTGTATGCTCTCCAGTACCCCGACGAAGCACTAAAACGAGCATAAAAACGAGTATAAAAAGATTTACAACACACAATTCATGGGAATATACCATGCAGTGTATCGACTGCAAGAGCAAACCCCGTTTTACTTGAGATTTTCCTCAACCCGTCGATACGCGGAGATGAACACCAGTGCAACTTCGCGTATTTCAGTGCCGTTCATAACTCCACGACAGCGGCCGGGCGTTGTCATAGGGCATATATCCATGAAAAACTCTGGGGTCAGCATCAAAAACAAGGGGCAGAAAGTAACGGTCTCCTTCCCAGAGGGGCAAATCCATGATTTTATCTACATCCACCCAGGAGAGATCACCCTCCTCGTTACCGTGCAGGGGGGTTCCCGTAAAACTGCGGATAAGATAAATGAAGCCGAACCAGTCTTCCCCGTCAGGACCGAAACCTGTCCAGTTAATGGTTCCCCGCAGTTCACACTCTTCACATGTAATTTGAGCTTCTTCCTTGATTTCTCTCGTCAAACAGGTGAAGATATCTTCTCCGGGCTTCATTTTTCCTCCAAGTCCGTTATATTTGCCGAGATGCTGATCGTCTTTCCGCTTGTTTCGGTGTATCATCAGCACTTGTCTGCTGTCAGGCGACAGGATATAACCCAGTGTCGCCAGTATTGGTGTATACATATTTCCTTTCCAATAATGGGAACTTTGAATAATCAGTCTTTCGCCCATCTTCTTCGTTACAGTCAAAAATTTATCCTCGCAATATCAAACATATAGCTCCGGTAAATTTTCTCCTGTGCCTTGAATATGAACGAAATACAAGATTCTTCAAGGAACCCTAATGTGAGGGCAGAGAACTGCCCGGATGAATCATGTTTTTGACCGTCTCGCAGAAAAAATTCGGGCGTTTTGCCGTCCTGGCATGTTCTCTCCTTCTGCTCATTGTCCATGGTACCAGTTTTGCCAGGGATGCAGAGGGTGAAACTCCTTCTGTCAGCCTCATTCCTGCTTTTCCCGTGTATAAAGCCATTCTCGGTAATGTCCGTTTTTGGGAAGACATCTACCTCAAACGCAGGAACAATGAAGTCGTGGTTCATGACGCTGGCAATCCCTCACGCGTCTACGAGGTTATCACCCTCATTGAGGCCGGTTTGCCCGGTGCCCGTAAAATAAACATTTATCGCGAGGAACAGGCAAAGAAAAAATATGTGGCCCTTCTTAAAAAATTATCCAGGCAGAAACCAACAACCAGAGAAGAAAAACGTATTGCCGCCCTCTTCCCCGGGAAAAATCCCCGCAGCCAAATGAAACATGCCGCAGAGCTGGTCCGACTGCAGGGTGGTCAACAACGGCGTTTTCGTCGTGGTATCATCCGCTCTGGAAAATATATTGACCGTATCAAGAAGATATTTCACGAACATAATTTGCCGGAAGACCTCGCCTATCTGCCAATGGTGGAATCTTCTTATCACAACGGTGCCTACTCAAAAGTTGGCGCAACCGGCATCTGGCAGTTTACCAAAACCACCGGAACCCGCTACCTGATCATCGACTCCGCCGTTGACGAGCGCCTTGATCCGATCACCGCCAGCCGCGCCGCAGCCGAATATCTCGCCCGCAGTTATAAACACCTCCAGCACTGGCCGCTTGCCGTCACTTCCTACAACTATGGCCTGCCGGGAACTATTCGTGCGTTCAAAGAGTTCCACTCCTATTCCGAAGTGTTCCGCCGACACAGTACCGTCAGCTTCCAGTTTGCCTCCCGCAATTTTTACTCCGAATTTGTCGCGGCAATAGAAGCCGGGAAAAAATTGGAGAGAACGCTGAAGCGAAAACAACCTGTCCCCGACCTCAATTTTAAACTCAAGGGTTATCTCTGCCTTGATGATCTCAAACGTTATTTTAATCTTTCTGAGAAACAAATTAAAGAATACAATCCAGCCCTGCGCCCCGCAGCGTACAAGGGTGATAAATGGATCACCAGGGGCTATACCTTCCGCCTGCCGGACATCCCGGGACTGCAGAAAAAAATTGTCAGCTTCCCTGACATCCTCTATTTTCACAAGCAGAAAAAGGTTCGCTATCACGAGGTAAAAAAAGGCCAGAGTGCCGGACAGATAGCAAAACGATATGGGGTTTCGCTCAAGGCGCTCAAAAGAACAAACCGCCTCAACCGCAAAGGAAGGATCTACATCGGCCAGCAGCTTCTTCTCCCCAACAGCAACACTCGTTCCACCAGCCGCTGGCATCTCTACAAAAAACAGATGAAGAAGCTTCAAGCAAAACACAAAGCCCTGAAAAAAGGACCTGACGGGTACCCCGTGTTAGAGGGGGGAAAAAAACACCTGCCGAAATAAAAACAATGAAAAACTGCGGTAAAACCAGCATAAAAGTCATCAGAATTCCCCTGGCATCCAGCTGCGGTGAAATCTGCTGGCAACACAACACAGAGCGAATTCATGGATATTAACAAAGAACTTGCAGAACTGAAAAAACGCCCCGATTTCGCTGACAACGTCGGCATGATTCTCATCCACAACGGGGTTGTACGCAACTGGTCGCGTGACGAACACAGCCCGGTACAATCTCTTGAAGTCATCCCCGACCAGAAGATGGTAGAGGCCTTCCGTCAGGAATACCTGGCAAAACCCGGTATTTGGGAGATTCTCGTTGAGGCGAAATCCGGGATCTTTCATCCCGGAGACGACCTGCTTTACATCATCGTTGCCGGAGATATCCGGGAGAATGTAAAAGCTGTGCTTGCTGAAATTCTTGATAAAATCAAAGGAGAGGCAATAGGCAAGAAAGAGATTCTCGTCTGAACCGCCCGCCGCCATGCTCTCCAACTTCGTCGAAAAATTCATCCACTGGATTGACACCAGCCCTGCCGGGCTCTCCCAATGGAAACGACAACTGCATTTTCTCTGCAGCCTGATTGCTGTCACCCTGCAGCAATTTCTGCGCAACAATCTCTCGCTGCGCTCCGGCGCGATGACCTGCACGCTGCTTCTCTCCCTCGTTCCCATGCTTGCCATGAGTACAGCGGTGGTAAAGGGGCTCGGCGGCGGCGACCAGCTGAAGAAAATAGCCTTCTCCTATATTGACAACATTGAGCACTACCAGGGATTTGATTCTCATACCTTCGGTGTCAGAGGGAAGAAAGAACCACTTCCAGGTATCAGCGATGCAGCGAGGGAAGAGAGCCCCTCCGAGAAAACGCTGACTTCAGCAATGCGCTCTGCGGTCAACACGATTTTTAACTATGTGGACCGCACCAATTTTGCCACTCTCGGCAGTTTCGGGGTCGCAGGTATTCTCGTCACCGTTCTGCTGATGCTCAGCCACGTGGAGAAAGCGTTGAACATTATCTGGAAAGTGAAGGACGGACGTCCACTGCTGCGCAAGCTGTCGGACTACATAACTCTGCTCTTCCTTTTTCCGCTTTCCGTGAATATTGCCTTTGCCGCCAGCACCTTTCTCAAACACCCGGTACTGGCACAGAAACTCAACATATTTCTTCCCTTTGCCTGGTTACAACCCCTGCTCTTCCAGGCGCTGCCCATCTTCTTCATCGCCATTTCACTTTATGCCGTCTACATTTTTTTCCCCTGCACGAAGGTGAAAAGTATTCCCGCAATGCTTGGCGCCCTCCTCGCCGCGACCCTCTGGTTTATCGTGCAGAACATCTATATTTCCCTGCAGGTCGGTGTGGCAAAATACAATGCCATCTACGGAACCTTCGCCTCGGCACCGCTCTTTCTTGCCTGGATTTACCTCGGCTGGCTCTTTATCCTGCTCGGGGCTCAGGTCGCCTGGACCCTGCAGAACATGCACACTGTGGTTTTTCTTGAAGATGACAGTAAACCAGCTGTCAGTCTTGCCGCCGCCTTCGATATTCTCGAAGAGATCTATCAGCATTTCGATGAAAAAAAACCTGTCTCGACAGAAAAGCTCGTGGAAAGCCTCTCCTGCAGTGAGTCTCTGAGCCGCAGAGCTGTGGAAATGATGATTGAAAGCGGCCTGCTTCATCCCTCCAGCACCGACGAGCGGCTGCTGCCTGCCGTTCCCCGCGAAAAATTTCATCGTGGTGAGGTTGTCGACCTCATCCTCGGTTCTACCGTCCCAAACACCCCCGGCGGTCACGAGAGCGGGCGCATTCTCACGGCGGCGCGTCTCGCCGCTGAAGAGAGCAGCGCAGCTGACTGAGCGACAGATGCGCCTGACTTATCACAGAGAACGCAACTGCGTGGACATCTTTTCTGGCGATTACGAATGAGTAATACTTCGTGTTTATCCGTGTCCATTCGTGGTTCCTTTTGTCGTTTGTAACCACGAATGGATAAACAGGATGCAAAACGGATCACAACGTAATAGGAATGGTATCAGACCGCCCGGAGAAACTCACCCTTCTGCATCCTCACTCTGCCTCTTCTTCAGCAGCTCCTGTTTTTTTTCCTCTTTGGCCGCAGCAAGGGTTCTGCCCAGCAGTGAGGCGTATATCGGTTTGTTTCCGAGAAAAGAGGTCAAGACCGCAGAGGCAGACGCTGCCAGTATAAGCGGCAGCATCAGCTCGTAGTTGGAAGTCATCTCCACGACCAGCAGCACTCCGGTAAGAGGGGCACGCACGGCAGCGGAAAAAAAGCTGCCCATGCCCACAAGGGCAAAAATCACCGGCGGCAGATTGAGCCCTGGCAGAAACTCCTGCAGCGCTATACCGAACGCCATGCCGAAGGTAATACCGAGAATAATCATCGGTGCAAAGATCCCCCCCGGAACCCCCGTACTGTAGCAGATAATTCCCAGTATCATTCGCACTGCAAAAAGAATAAGAAGAGTGGTAACGGTATGATCTCCCGAAAATAATTGGTCAATCATTCCAAAATCAGCACCAACCATCTCAAGATTCTGGTTGCCGATCAGAACAACGATGCAGGCAAGCATGAAAGAGAGGAAAATCGGCGGCAGATTGAGACGGCCGAAGAAATCAAGACAGGAGAGCAGTAAAGTATTGAAAACCAGCCCGAGAACTCCAACAAAGAGCCCGAAAATCAAAAAGATCCACATAGACTCAAAGGAAGGCATGTCATAGACCGCCATGGGAATGACCACCCGTGTATGGGTTATCATGCTGACCACAATGGTGGCAACCGCCGACCCCAGCATGACGCAGGAGAGAGACAGAAAGTTGAAACGAAAGTGGCCTTCCATCTCCTCAATAACAAACAGCATTCCCGCCAGCGGGGCATCAAAGGCGGCGGCCAGTCCAGCGGCGGCCCCGGTAGAAATCAGCGGGTTGTTTTGATGCTCCGGCTGACGAAAGATATCCTTCACCATCTTGCCAATATTGGCTCCGAGCTGCACGGTTGGTCCTTCGCGGCCAAGAAGCAGCCCCGGTCCAATGGTGAAGAGGGAAGCAAAAAATTTCACCGGGATGACCCGCTTCCAGCGGAAGGGACGCAGGCCGTCCAGCCCGCCTTCAATCTCCTGAATCCCGCTGCCGCCAGCCTCCTTCGCCAGTTTCCGCACCGCCGTAAGACCAATGAATATGGAGAGAGTGGCAATGCCAATTCCGACGAAGAGACCGTAGGGACCAAGGATTTTCGGGTTATTGAAAAAAATATCCCGCAGATCCGCCAGCTCAACAAGCAGCAGGCGAAAGGCACCACCGACAAGCCCGGTCAGTGCGCCAATACCGATAGCAAGCAAAATCATCCATGCATTGGCGCTGTTGGTCTTGAAGGCTGTCCGATGCCGGGCAAGGAGTGGAAGCCTCAGAGAAGTTAAACCTGAAAAGGGCAATTTCATAACAGTAAACCTGGGAAATGATTGAAAGGACAGAGCCCTCCCTGCGGGAGGAGGAGACAGAGTACAACTTTTCACTTTCAGAAGCATGGAATAAGAGGAAACATGACGCATCATGGCGTTATTTCATGCCTGCAGCAGGAAAAAGGCTCCGGACAATAAAATGTCCAGAGCCTTTTTTCACTCTTTTTTATACTGCGGGGAAAACTTTTTTTGCTGTACTCAACTCACTTTTCCTGCACGTGGAACGCCAGTTCAGAACACCGTCGACAGGAAAAAGAAAGACCGGCGCTTATCATCCTCCGACTTCCGGAGGATCGGCGGGACGGCCACCAGTCGCCCTGATAATTTTATCTGAGGCCCAGCCTCTCCCAGCCTCTTCCATATTGGTGGTCTGGGCACGCTGCAACAGCGCGGTGAGGTTGTTATTATAATCGCGGAAGGAAGAGATAAAGGTCTCTTCCCCCTTCTCCCGCCAGACCTCATAGAGGTCGTCACTTGCCCTGAGATCCTGGTGTTTGAACATCCGCAGCAGGCGAAAGGCCTCGTAGGAATGCATACCGAGCAGTTTCAGGCAGTCCACGCCAAGATCAAGCGCGGAGTCGCGGGTCTCGCGACGGATGAGCGACACCCCGAGATCTTTCATTTCAAAGACAGCACGCCAGTCGTCCACCGCAATGGCGATTTCAAGATGCGGGTAGTGTTTCTGCACCAGTTCCACCAGTTCTTTTGCCTTCTCAGCGTTACTTATGGTGACGATCAGCATACTGGCCTCTGCAATACCAGCTGCTTCAAGAAGATCAAGCCGGGTTACATCACCGTAAAAGACCTTAAAGCCGAAGTTGCGCAGCGTCTCTACGCCGACGGGATCGTGATCGAGGATGACAGGTTTGATCCCCACCGAAATCAGCAGACGGCCGAGGTCTGTGCCGAGGCGGCCAAAACCGGCAATAATCACCCGCTGCCCCTGCGGCGAGAGATCGTCAGCGCCCTTCTTCGATTCTACCCTGCGCTCAATGAATTTCTCCCAGCCTGTCGCCATCAACGGTGTGAGGAACATCGTGATCACCACCGCAGTGAGCACCAGCTCGGCCACCACCGCCGGTAACGCGCCGCTCTGCACCGCAAAGGGCAGCAGAATAAAGGCAAAGGTACCACCCTGGGCGGGGACGATGGAAAAATAGCCGCGTTCATGCGCCGGGAGACGGAAAAGAACGGCGATCAGATAGAGGACGACGAACTTGAACACCACTATCCCCGCCACCAGCAGACAGACTACCCACCACTGCTCTCTGAGCAGTGCAAAGTTCAGGCTGGCTCCGATAGAGATGAAGAAGATACCGAGCAACAGACCTTTAAAGGGCTCAATATTACTCTCCAGCTCGTGGCGATATTCACTCTCCGCCAGCACCACTCCCGCAAGAAAAGTACCAAGAGGAGCGGGCAGGCCGACCACTGTCATCAGCAGCGAACTCGCCACCACCAGTGCAAGGGAGGCTGCGGCGAAGAGCTCCCGCATCCCTGTCAGGGCAATGGCGCGAAAAAGCGGCTTCGTGACGAAACGCCCCATGAAAAAGACAGCGGAGATGGCCAGCATGGTAAGGAGAAAACGAACTCCTCCGGAGAAACCGCTGATATCAGCCAGTACTTTATGCTGGACACTCTCATGGGCACCGACAGTAGCGAGCAGCGGCAGCAGCGCCATGATTGGTACTATCGCAAGGTCATGAAAGAGCACCACCGAAAAGATTGACCGTCCGACGGAGGTGTCGCTGCGACCCCGGTCCTTCAACAGCTGCAGGACGATTGCTGTAGAGGAAAGCGAGAGGATCAGTCCAAGGACGAGCGCCTGCCGCCCGGGGAGAAACCAGACCCCGGCGAACATGATAAGCAGTGTCGTCACCACCACCTGCCCGCCGCCAAGGCCAAGGATGCTGTTACGCATCTGCCAGAGTACAGCAGGCTTCATCTCAAGACCAATCAGAAAGAGCATCATCACCACACCGAACTCGGTGAAATGCATCACGCTTTCCACATCACCAATCAACGACAGCCCGAAGGGGCCGATAACCACCCCGGCGGCAAGATATCCAAGCACGGACCCGATACCTGTTTTCTTTGCCACCGGCACAGCAATCGCCGCAGCGACGAAAAAAACAAAAATCTGGAGTAAAAAGTGCTCCATCTCAATCCTCCCCGCGTGATGCAAGCCACGCCTTCTCGCTCAGCCCCACGTTATTCTCCCCTTCGGCCTGCAGCAATGCGGCCATTCGGGATGTATGACGCCGATAGAGAAGCTGATACTCCGCCGCACTCTGCCTGCGGTGAGCGTGATAGAGTTTCGGCAGGAATGCCTCAGCCTGATGGCGGAAGAGGCGAGCCAGACGATACGCCTCATAGCGGCGAAAACCAAGACAGACAAGCACCTCGCGACCCAGCTCGACAGCACCGCCAAAGGTTTCACGACGGATGGCAGAGACACCGATATCCATCAGATCGTAGGTCGCGCTCCGGTCGCTGGCGCTGGCAACGATCTTCAACTGCGGGAAGTGTTCCCGGGCGAGGGTTATCAGCGCCTGTGCCTTCTCGGTATCACGATCAGTAACCACCAGCAGTTCCGCCTCGGCAGCACCGGCAGCCTCAAGAAGCTCAAGCCGGCCGACATCGCCGTAATACACTTCAAAGCCAAAGCGGCGCAGAGTGGCAACGTTGCCGGAATCCGAATCAACGATAACCGGGTGGATACCCGTGGAAAGGAGGAAACGCCCCACATCGGCACCAACCCTGCCGAAGCCGGAGAGAATGACCCTCGCCCCCTTCTTTTTGATAGAGTCTGCCTCCCGCTGCTGCTCCTCATTACCGCTGCGACCGGTCAACCGCTCCTGTAGAATAAAGAACAGGGGTGCAAGGAACATGGAGATGGTAACCGCCGAGACGCACGGAGTAATTATGTTATCCGTCAGCACACCGTTGCTGCGTGAAAATTCAAAGAGAACAAAGGCAAATTCCCCGGCCTGGACCAGCGCGGCCGCAAGGTAGCAGCGTCCCTCTCCCGGGGTGCGGAAAAGAAAACCAATGCCATAAAGAATCAGCCCTTTAATGAGCAGCAGACTGATGACAAGAGCTGCGATCAACAACAGATGGTGGCTGATAAAGAAAAAATCGAGACTGGCACCGATGGAGATGAAAAAGACACCGAGAAGCAGTCCCTTGAACGGATCAATGTCACTCTCCAGCTCATAGCGATATTCGCTGTCGGCGAGCACCAGCCCGGCGAGGAATGCTCCGAGCGCCGGGCTGAGTCCTACAACCGTCATCAACAGGGAAATTCCCACCACTATCGCCAGGGCCACGGCAATGAAGATCTCACGAACCCGCGTAGCTGCAATGATTCTGAAAATCGGCCGGGCGAGATATTTCCCGCCGACAAAAATAGATCCGATTGCCCCAAGGGTAGCTGCAACGCGCCACAGGGTCGGCAGGGTGGAGATATCCAGCAGGGCGGCCTCCCCGCCGGAACCGCCCTGTGCCGGAGAGAGCGCCAGCAGTGGCAGGATAGTGAGAATGGGGATAACGGCGAGATCTTGAAACAACAGGATGGAGAAGACGGCACGCCCGGCAGTGGTCTCCATGGTTCCTTTCTCCCGCATGGTCTGCAACACAATGGCGGTAGAGGAGAGCGAAACGATAAGTCCCAGCGCGAGGGAGGTCTGCCACGGAACAAAGAACGAGCCGATCAGGCAGATAACAAGCGCTGTCCCGACCACCTGCACTCCACCCATGCCAAGAATGGGAGTGCGCATCCGCCAGAGCAGACTCGGTTTCAGCTCCAGCCCAATGAGAAAGAGCATCATTACCACACCAAATTCGGTAAAGTGCATCACGCTCTCTACATCGCCGATCAGCGACAGGCCAAAGGGGCCAATGACGATACCTGCGAGGAGATAACCGAGTACCGAGCTGAGACCAAATTTTCGCGCCAGCGGCACCGCAACAATAGCAGCGGTACAGAAAAGTAAGAGCTGCAGGAGAAAATTATCCATTAGACTCTCCCTTCAAGAGATCCCGATCAAGGGCGTTCGCCTCCGGTACCGGGCCGTCAGTAATTCGATATTTCTCTGCCAGTTCCTCAAGCTGGCTGCACTGCTGCAGTGCCTCAAGCAAACGGCGATAGCGCTGCCCCTCACGGGCCAGTACCGCCCTGCTTTCGAAGTGAACTCCCGCAGCGACGAAGGGCGGCAGCCAGTGCATGCCACAGAGCCGGGCAGTAGCCCTCTGCGGTGCAAGATAGCTGACCAGCGGCATGGAACTGCGCTCGCCCCAGGCGTAGGTCTCGGCCTCACTGCCGGTGGTAATCGCCTGCATGAAATATTTTCCCCGCAACGACTCCCCGTCACTGCCATAGGCCCAGCCATGCTCAAAAACGAGATCCGTCCACTCTTTAAGCAGCGAGGGGGTCGAGTACCAGAAGAGAGGATACTGTTGAAGGATGATGTCATGGGCAAGCAGCAGCTCCTGCTCTTTTTCAACATCAATAAAAAAATCGGGGGAGAGGTCATAAAGATCACGGCAGGTGACCCCTTCCATCCCCTCCACCGCAGAATACAGTGCAGCGTTGGCAACGGAACGACCGAAGGCTGGATGAGCCAGGAGTAAAAGAATTTTGTTCATGCAGATCTCTATTTTGAAAATGTTTCGTGAATAACAGCACCCTGATCCAGAAGAAGGCCGTAACGGAAAAAGTGCTTCCGCTGCACCCACGTCTACAGTACCCCGGGATGAAGAAGAGGAAAACGGCAAAGTGCAATTGGAGAAGAGAAGGATAAACGGAGAGAGACAGCAGCCGACTTCAACGTCGCCGGCGGAAAGGATGAAATTACAGGGAACCACCCTTTTGCCGACGCGCGTAGTTGAAAAAAATAACGAAGAGAACGATCCTCGAAAAGATCAGGTGACCCCTCAGCAGATTCTGAACAGTGTCACATCACATTTGGCGTAATTACAGACACCATGGGCGGTGGAACCAAGCATGCTGCGAACACCTTTTTTCGAGTGTGTTCCGAGAATAATCAAATCGGCATTCCTCTTTTCCGCCTCCCGGCAGATTCTGGAATAGGGCTTGCCTGTCTTAATAAAACAGTCCTTGTCGGGCACCCCGACCGACTTGAGAATTTCATGTACCTTCGGAGAGACCTCTTTTTTTAATTCTTTTTGATAATCTTTTGGCAGGACCGAATACGGTAAAACATGTATTACCAGAAGCTTACTGCCGTAGAGGGCTGCCAGTTCAGCAGCTTTAGAGAGGACTTCCTTCCCTTCCGGGGAAGCTTCTATTGCGCAAAGAATAGTTTTATACATCTGTATTCCTCCTCCTTTAAGGGGTTATAAAACAGCTCAAATATTCTCTCTTTTCAAGGTAGACGATTCATTATGGAAAGTCAAAATTGAATTCAATGTGTGAAGGTGAAATTCACGCTATAGTCCAGAGTTAATACCATTCCTATTAAGTTGTGACCGTACTAAATGCCATTTTCACTTTCTATTGGCGAATTCAAAGGCAGGGGGATGGGAGACAGGAGAAAGGAGACGGGAGACAGGGAAAAGCAAAAGACGGAACAGCGAAAAACTTTTTGCCAACGAATAAAAGCTCTAAACATGCGAATAAAGGCAAAAAACTTTAAAAAAGATTTTAAAATTAAACAGAGAATTGCTGTTGTTCTATCTTTACTCGTTCTCTGGTTAATACAAAATGTAAATGGTATAACAACTTTTTTTGTAACTTCTCAAAAACCTGTGGAAAAACAAAAGGCGGAAGGACGGGAGAAAGGGGAGACGGGAGGCAGGCAAAAGACGGAAAACCAAAAATTGGATGGTCAACGAAACAGGCGAAAGGTTTTATATAAAATGCCTTTTTTCGCTGTTCCGTCTTTCACAAAAGTACCTCGAAACAGTCTCATCCCACAACGGATGTTAGTTACAGTCAAACAATTATCCTCGGAGGGAAGCTCCAGGCTTTGATATCAAAGTTATCCCAATCACATTTTTTACTGACCAGAGAACGCGATTTCGTGGAGATCTTTTTTGGCGATGAGGAATGGATAAAGAGGATGTAAAATTGATCTCATTGTAGAAACACCCGTTGTGCTGGAGATGCCCAAATTGGTCGCCTCTACGGAGTCTTTTGCTTTTTCCTGTCTCCCGTCTCCCGTCTCCCGTCTCCCTTTTCTCGCCCCTGGCTTTGAATCCGCCAATACAAAATGTAAATGGGATTATCCCTGCAGTAATTCTCCTGCTGTGCCTCGAATATGAACGAATGCAGGCTGTTTCAAGGTTCCCTTCAATTAAAGGATGGTGAAAATCTCATCCTCTGCAAAGCGGACTTTCGGTGCTTTGGCATTAAGATCGTCTTCGGCCCGGTAACCAAAAGAGAGAACCGCCACCGCAGTAAACCCTTTTTCACGCAGGCCAAATTCTTCATCCATGGCCCTGGCGTCAATCCCTTCCATGGGCACAGCATCAATCCCCAGAGCAGCAGCTCCGAGAAGCAGTGTCCCCATATTGAGATAGACCTGCTTCTCCATCCAGTGATTCACATCTTTCAAATCAAAGCGGTGTACGTTCACAAAATAAGTGCGACCGGCATTGATCTGCGCTTTCACTTCCTCGTTCGGCAGGCGTCCACCCTTCTCTTCAACATCCAGCACGTGTTTCAGATATTTTTCATCAATATCTGTTTTCGCACAGAAAACAACGGAGAGAGAAGCATCCTTCACTTTGGGCTCATTAAAGGCAAAAGCTCCCTGCACCCCTTTGGCGATACGTGCCAGCCCTTCGTCAGTACTGGCAATGATAAAATGCCACGGCTGTGAATTGACGCTGGAAGGACTCAGGCGCAGCAGGGTTTTCAGCTGTCCAATCTGCTCTTCAGTGAGTTTTCTGCGGGGATCAAATTTTTTGGTAGAGTAACGTTTTTCAGCCGCTTCAACGATGTTCATGGAATGTCTCCCTTGATTTTGGATGGATGGTGTCATTTTGCTTTACTGTCTTGAGTAGAACTCAACAACCAATATAAGGGGTGGTGAAAACAAATAAAGGTCAATACAGAACTTAAAAAGGTTGCAACGAATTGAAAAAACGTCCTGGACTGTACCCTCTCCCCACTTCGCTAAGATAGAATCAGCCTGTTAAACAGGAAAATAGATATTGATATTTCCTATATTTGTTCTATTCTTTATTTAGTAATCATTCCTGAATCAGGAGTGATAAACAACTTTTCATGGGAGGCAAAAATGGAAGTTGGATGCTCGCGTCCCGCACATGACTCTGTAGACAGTGCGGCAAAACCTTTGGTTGAGAAAATGGAACCCCAAAAGGAGACAAAACCCATGGTACGAATTGGTAAAAAAGCGCCGGACTTTGCGGTCTCGGCCTATAAGGATGGAGGATTTACTGAGGTAAAGCTTTTTGATTACCTCGGGAAATGGGTTGTACTCTGCTTTTATCCAGGCGATTTTACATTCGTCTGAGCTACCGAAGTTTCAGCGGTCGCTGAAAAAAATGCAGAATTTGAAAAGCTTGGTGTACAGGTTCTCTCCATGAGTGTGGACAGTGCTTTTGTACATAAAGTGTGGACTGATAATGAACTCAGCAAAATGATAACCGCAGGGAAGGTTCCTTTCCCCATGCTTTCAGACGGTGGCGGAAAAGTTGGCGAGATGTACGGGGTGTATGATGAAGATGCTGGCGTTGATGTTCGCGGTCGTTTTCTCATTGACCCGGATGGCACTGTTGTCGGTTTCGAAGTCCTGACTCCTCCCGTTGGTCGTAATGTGCTTGAAACCCTGCGTCAGATTCAGGCGTTCCAGCACGTGCGGGCAACGAAAAGTGCGGAAGTCTGCCCATCGGGTTGGAAACCGGGCAAAACAGTATTGAAACCGGGGCCGGATCTTGTCAGTAATGTCTGGAAAAACTGGAAAGTTAAAGAGGCCTTCGAGTAAAGGTTCCTTTTTCTTTCGGTGTTGCAAAGTCCACTTCGGCAATCTGTCAGAGTGGATTTTTTTGTGCAGGAAACAGAAGCCCTGAACGGAGGAGATTACTCCTGCCGGGCAGGAAAGCGTTGTAGTTTTCACTACGAAAAAAACAGTAACCCAGGAGAGGAGGAACAAATGGCAAATTTTCTGTTTGTGTTAAGTCAGGATGACAATGTTCAAGCAACGAGGTGTCTTCAGTTCGCCAAAATTGCTCATTCCAAAGGTCATGTTGTAAACATTTTTTTGATAGATGATGGTGTCTTATGGGCCAATAAGCAGAAATATCTTACCCAGAAGACACAAACAGGTGACTGTCCGAATGATTATCTCCCTTATCTGGTAGAGAACCATGTTCCGATTGGTGTCTGTACTCCCTGTGCTAAAAACCGCCAGATTGACGAAACAAAATTTTTCCCCAACATGCTCCTCGACGGTGGACCACATTTGATCGATATGGCTGCTGAATCCAAAGTTTTTAATTTCTAAAATACCTGTTCAAACAGACGTCCGACATAAGGGTGACAGGCAGCACATCCCCTGCATGCCGGGCGTTCTGCATTCAAGCAGCAAAAAAGAGGAGTGGCAGGGATTTATTATGGAAGAGAGAAAATTTGATCCACGGAAGTTGGAGAAGTTAAATAATCCCCAGAGATTAATAGATATCCCACCCGATTACCCCTGGGAAAAGCTGGCCATGGGAAAGCCGAACGTTCTTGTTGACATCGGCGCGGGAACGGCCCTTTACAGCATTGCTTTTCTGCAGAAATATCAGCCAGAGATTATCTATGCCTGCGACTCTTCTGACGTAATGTACAACTGGCTCAAGGAGAATATTCCGGAAAAATACCCAAATATTATTCCGTTAAAAACCGAAGAAAACGCAATCCCCCTTGATAACGGAATTGCAGATCTGGTGTTTATGATAAACCTGTATCACGAATTACATAACCAGGCTCTGATGCTCAGAGAGGCACACAGGCTTCTCAAGCCCGGTGGAAAAATCTTTATTGCTGATTGGAAAAAGGAGGAGATGTCGGAGGGACCTCCTGTCACAATCAGATTTTTCCCGGAACAGGTTGAAGAACAATTGATAAATGCAGGATTTGAGCAGACGGGCATGTACAACGATCTGAAAAAACACTTCCTGGTTATTGGAGAAAAATCCTCTCTTCCCGCATGATAACGGGTTGAGAGCAACAGATGGGAAATCTCCCCGGATACAACGTGAAACACGCTGCCTGGCTCAGAGGGTGACTTTCTTCAGTTTCATCTTGAAGCATTGTATGAATCACAAACCTCCATGGGAAAAGCAATCTGCTCACCCATGGAGGTTTCACGATATTCCGCAAAAAGCAATCATACCAATCACATTTTTTACTGACCAGAGAACGCGATTGCGTGGACATCTTTTTTGACGATGAGGAATGGATAAACAGGATGTAAAATTGATCTCATTGTAGAAACGCCCGTTGTGCTGCAGATGCCCAAATTGGTCGTCTCTACGGAGCCTTTTGCTTTTTCCTGTCTCCTGTCTCCCTTTTCCCGTCCCCCTGTCTGTGAATCCGCCAATACAAAATGTAAATGGTATCAACCCGGCCAGCTGTCAAAAGGCTGTTTTTCGAGCTGCATTGAACCGTCAGCCCCTTTGGAGATGTTAATCCAGGCATTCCAGTTCTTCGTATCGATTTCAGGATAATCAAGTCGATAGTGACTGCAGCGACTCTCTGTACGCATAATTGATGCCTTGAGCTTCATCTCTGCGCTGATAATCATGTTTCTGGTTTCAAAAGCCAGCCGTAATTCATGCATATCTGCAGCTCTCAGCATTGGTATATGATGATCCCGCAGCTCTTCAATAAAAACCAGGGAGGCCTTCAAGAGACTTTCTTTTTTTATGTAGAGCACAAAATTTGGAATCATAATTCCCTGCAGAGTCTGCGTTACCCAGGCAGGACCATATCCAGCCTCTCTCTTTAACGGTGCAAGGATCTCATCCTCTACCTTCTTCATTGCTGCTTTGGACATTTCTGGTCTGTCAATGTCCCTGCTGTATTCGGAAGCCGCTGTTCCTGCAACTGCACCCTGTACGGCAGAACCGGCAAGTGAGGATCCGATCTGGGTATAGATTGCCCCGGCCATATATGAACCAAGTGCATCACCGGCAGCATATAATCCCGGGATATTGGACTCACATTTATCGTTTATGGGAACCAGACCCTCTGACTTATGGATTGACATTCCAGCCGATGAACCTCCAACCGGATTGCTGCTAAATCCTGGAGGCGGCCCACCTTTTTTGCCTTTGCCACCCCCTGGAGGCCCCCCTGGAGGCCCCCCTGGTGCGCCATCACCAGAAGGAGCATCAACCGGTGGGCCGCCAGCGTCAGCAAACTCCTCAGGCCGCCAGGGGCCGCCTTCAACCATTTGCACTGAGCCTCTGGAGCCGGGACCCCCGGTGGCAGGATTACCAAGTTTGTATGCCCGGTAATTTATGTCCATTCCAAGGTCATGACGGATTCCTACAC
>NZ_JAFFPZ010000147.1 GCF_016918505.1 Desulforhopalus vacuolatus | reverse complement strand
TGCCACTATTGATACTCAAATTATAATCTGAGGTATTGTTGCCAAAAGGATCGACCTTGACGTAATATGTATTACCTGAGATGAGATTATAGGATATAGATTCACTGGAACTTCCACTCGAAGAGGAAGAATGCGAAGATGAGGAATCCAGCGTTGATCCAGAGCTGCTCAAGAGTTTTAAATCAATATCTGAACTCAATCCCGTTAAATTAATGGTCGCGGTGCCAGGGTGTTGCGCGACAAACGTATAAAAATCATTTTCCCCAGCATAACCTGTAATGCTGGTATCTCCATTACTGTCCAGTGAAACCGCAGTGGCTCCCGTTCGAGAGTTACCCGCATCACCACCACTGA
>NZ_JAFFPZ010000146.1 GCF_016918505.1 Desulforhopalus vacuolatus | reverse complement strand
CTACAAAAGGCGAAGCTCGTACAATAAATACAGATGACAAAGAACCCTTACGAAAACAGATGAATGAAAAAATGGAGGCAGAAACCTCCAAAGAAATCTATAAAAAACGAAAAGTTATTGTTGAACCCAGTAGTGTCCGGTTAAGATTTTGCATGTAGAAAAAAATAAATTACAAGGAGAAGTTTTTTTCTTGACAAATAAGTGAAATTCCGAGTTTGCCCTCCTTAAAAGACTAATCTTCTAAGGAGGTTACGATGGATTTTGTAACTTTTCGCTCCCGGCGATATGCTGTCCCATCACAAACACACTTACTCAAACCAACAAAACAGGCCTTGGTCAATGCACCACCGCTTCGATCAA
>NZ_JAFFPZ010000145.1 GCF_016918505.1 Desulforhopalus vacuolatus | reverse complement strand
CCTGCTGTCGGGCAAGGGAAAGTTTTACGGCATCATCGACGCCTTTGACACAGACCCGGTTTTACTTCATCGAGATCAGTTTAACAGGGCGGGTGATGTCGATTTCTGCCTTGGTCTGGCAAAAGAAATCATTCATGGCAAGATCAACAACAGTCTTGTGCTCCTGCGCCGGCAAAGCAGGCGGCAGTCGAGCAGTGAGTTGTCAAAAAGTGTCACAGGCATGACTTCCATAGTGCAAAAAATGAAATCTGCACAAACACTGGATGAGCTTCGAGGCTATGAAGGATTCGCGGCAAGGAGCTATTTTCAGGGGATAGCGTCTGTCCTTGATGGCGACTGGCGGTTTTCCGGCAGAAAAAAGCA
>NZ_JAFFPZ010000144.1 GCF_016918505.1 Desulforhopalus vacuolatus | reverse complement strand
GGCAGGATGTCGAAATCGGGCTTGGGAAGAATTCTATTCAAGTTTACGATCTTGATCAAAAAATAGTACGTGTCGATGCTACAACGGTTTCTGGTTATCATGATGCCGGATCAGGCAGCTTGTTTCAGTTCGGAAACAGTAAGGATAATCCAGCACTTAGACAGATAAAAATCATGATGGCAAGCCTTGATCCCCTGGGATTTCCACTGGCGACATCAACAGTATCTGGAGAACGCGCTGATGACGGTTTATACGTTCCCGCCATTGATAAAGCGTTGAAAGCATTGGACAAAAAAGGACTCCTGTTCGTGGGAGACTGCAAAATGTCAGCGTTGGCTACACGGGCTCATCTGCATGGCCTCGAAC
>NZ_JAFFPZ010000143.1 GCF_016918505.1 Desulforhopalus vacuolatus | reverse complement strand
CTTTTTCAAAAATGATATCTATTTTTGTCCGTCGTTCATGTTCATGGCACGGGACGTCGCTCAGAGGATTACCACAGACATCACAAATTGCGACTTCGGCAACAGTAACGTTCTCTACCACCCGAGTATTGCTGACTTCGCCACTGACATTCTTCCCTTTACCTTTGCCGCCAGAATTTTCAGTGGATGTTGTATCCGGCTCTGTCTGAGAAGGAGGCAGACTGGAATTTTTACTGTTTTTCAGTGGTGTCCGGTTAGAAAATTGCATGTTTCTTTTTTAACCGTTTTCGTGGTCGTGGACTGCATTTTCGTTTGTGTATTTGCATAGCTGCTGCCTGTTCTGCTGCCTGCTGTCTTGCTTCATTACG
>NZ_JAFFPZ010000142.1 GCF_016918505.1 Desulforhopalus vacuolatus | reverse complement strand
GGATTCTTGACAAAGGTATTGTGATTGACGCCTGGGTCAAAGTATCTCTGGTTGGAATTGAGTTGTTGTCCATCGAAGCAAGGGTAGTTGTCGCTTCAGTTGAAACATACTTAAAGTATGCTGAAGCAATTGGCCTGACCGCAAGTGCAGCCACCCCCGCTTAAGGACTGTACTCTGTGTAATTACATAAATCTAATCGTGAAGGGCTAAATGTTATGCCCCTTCACGAAAAGTTCATCTTAGATTAAGGAGATTGTTATGGCAAAGGTACAAAAATCGACTGATTCTTCAAGTTTGGCAGAAGTTGTTGATCGCATTCTTGACAAAGGTATTGTGATTGACGCCTGGGTCAAAGTATCTCTGGTTGGAAT
>NZ_JAFFPZ010000141.1 GCF_016918505.1 Desulforhopalus vacuolatus | reverse complement strand
CCATTAATTATATCATTATTGGTACTGGGAACAGGTGTGACAGCAGCGACTGTATTGATACTCAAATTATAATCTGAGGTAGATGTACCATCAGGATCGACATTGACGTAATAGGTCTCTCCTGAGGTGAGATTATAGGATACAGATTCACTGGAACTTCCACTCATGTATGAGGCAGCTAACAATCCTATAGGGTTCGCAGAGTTCTCATCAGGGCTCTCACTGAGATATAAATCAATATTTGAACTCAATCCCGTTAAACTAATGGTCGCGGTGCCACTGTTTTGCGCGACAAACGTATAATAATCATTATCACCAGCATAACCTGTAATGCTGGCATCTCCATTACTGTCTAATGAAACCAAAGCGGCTTCCGAT
>NZ_JAFFPZ010000140.1 GCF_016918505.1 Desulforhopalus vacuolatus | reverse complement strand
CAAGGTAGCCCTAGGGGAACCTGGGGCTGGATCACCTCCTTTTAAAGGAAAAAAAGCAGCTTTGAGCTGCACAAGAGTTCACTTGCAATGTTATTATTCAGTTTTGAGGGATCGTTTGCGATCCTTATAATTTGTTGGGGGATTAGCTCAGCTGGGAGAGCGCCTGCCTTGCACGCAGGAGGTCATCGGTTCGATCCCGTTATCCTCCACCATCACATTATACATAAATTTTCACTGGTTTGAATTCGTACAAACCGGTTTGAACGCTCTTTGATAATTGAATAGTAGAGTAGCAAAAAAATCCTTTTTAATTGATCCATCCTTCGGGGTGGGGAGAGATAAAAGGTTTACAGTAGTTGAGTACCTAAGAGTTTAATCAA
>NZ_JAFFPZ010000139.1 GCF_016918505.1 Desulforhopalus vacuolatus | reverse complement strand
AAGTAAAAACCGAGCAAAGCTTCCGCGTCCTGCTCACGCCCCTTACCTACATCCATGTAGGCAACAAAGAGTAAATCGCCCCTAGGCAGAACCCGAAGGGCAGCGCCTGTTTGGCATTGATGCTACGTTATCGCCTATTTATGGGGAACAACCACACCACATAGGCTCTGCCTTGTCTCAATACCAAAAAGACTGCTGCAAATTCAACCTTGAAAGGTCAACAGACCCTAATAATTTGAGAGACTCGGATGGCTTTTAAGCGCATAACCCTCGCCTTTGCAATTTTGCTTACAGGCTGTGAAGAATCTTTAACCGTTGAAGGTATTTGCGTTCAATCGCCGGCCATATGTAGTGATCTTAACCAAGATAGTCACTGTAAAGC
>NZ_JAFFPZ010000138.1 GCF_016918505.1 Desulforhopalus vacuolatus | reverse complement strand
GATTATGACGATTAAACCACTGTTCCCAGGTATCCGGCACGGCAATGAGCAGGTATGCTCCGTAACAGGTTGCGGGAAATGCGGAAAATATTAATCACCGGCGCGGCTGGTTTTATCGGACATGGTCTGGCACTTCGCCTGCTCGCCGAAGGCAGGGATGTTATCGGGCTCGATAATCTCAACGAGTATTATGATCCGCAATTGAAACAGGACCGTCTGTCTCAATTGCAGGCCCACGACAGGTTCCGCCACGTCCAGTTCGATATGGCGGAACGGGACCGGACCGCAGACCTGTTTGTTGCCGAACAATTCGATGCGGTGGTCAATCTGGCGGCCCAGGCCGGGGTTCGGTACTCGCTGGTCAATCCGCATGCCTATGTGG
>NZ_JAFFPZ010000013.1 GCF_016918505.1 Desulforhopalus vacuolatus | reverse complement strand
CAAGCATCTGAATCACGCCTTGCCCAGTGCGTTGGATCATACCGAAAATGGGTGGTTTTTCTTTTTCCAATGTACTGCGGCCACGAGCACCCTTTAGGCGATTACGGCGACCTTTACGCCCCTTCTTGCTCACGGCTTCAGGGTTCCCTTTGTGCCCTGCCACAATATAGACCTCATCGAACTCTACTTCACCTTCAAGGGTCACTTGAGGCTTTTTTTTATCACGCCCTCACGAAGCTGAGTGGTCATCTTTTGAACATCGGTACGATTCAGCTCCAGTTCGGCGGAGATCTGTTTGTTAGAGAGGTTTAAGCCCATAAAATAGAGGCACAATATCCAGACCTTAAGAGGTTGATGATGCCCGGCAAAGATAGTGCCGGTCAGATCGTCAAAGCGTTTACCACATTCTTTACACTCATAGCGTTGTCTGGCAGGTTCCTTGTCGTCACAACCTCTTTTGATAACTTTCTTCGAAGTACAAAACGGACACTCGCGGCCTTCAGGCCAGCGTAACTCACGCACAGTAGCGTAACATTGGACATCATCCATCAGGGTCTGTATGTTTACCTTCATAGTGCTGGCCTCTTTTCAGTAGTTGGTAAAAGGAAAGCGTTATTTTACCAAATCACGACCCCGAAACGCAACATGAGCCAAATTAAAAAGGGCTTTGCTGTTGTTGTTCTATCTTTACTCTTCGCGTTCTTCGTGTCCTTCGCGGTAAAAATTGCTTTTCCGCTATTTGCTTTTCCCTTTCTCCTGCCTCCTGCCTCCTTTCTCCCTTTTTGTCTTTGTCTTTTTTCGCCTGTTTATTCATTCGTAATCACAAAAAAAGATGTCCACGCAGTCGCGATCTCTGGTCAATACAAAATGTAAATAGTATTAGACATATCTGTGGACGAAACAACAGGAAGCTCTTTCGCTTAATTATCAGAAGATCAGCCTGGTTCAAGCTGCAACGCCGAACAAACAGCCAACGCCAGCGGTAAGTGCCATCGCCAGAGCTCCCCAGAACGTCACTCTCACAGCAGCTCTCAGTACCGGTGCCCCTCCGGCGCATGCAGCAAGGCTTCCCAATACTGCGAGAAAGACCAGCGAGAACAATGCCACAAAAGGTATGAGTCGTGTCCCTGGTACTAACCATGCGACAAGTAAAGGCAAGAGTGCTCCAACAGTAAAAGTCACCGCTGATGAAAATGCAGCCTGGATTGGACGCGCCTTGCCATCCGCTGTTATTCCAATCTCATCTCTGGCGTGTGCCCCTAATGCATCGTGCAGCATAAGCTGCTCTGCTACCTGACTCGCAAGTTCTGGAGTGAGTCCGCGTTTCTCATATATTTCAGCCAGCTCATTTTTCTCATAATCGATATTGTCTTCCAGAGATTTTTGCTCAAGCGCAAGATCCGCATTTTCTGTGTCAGCCTGTGAGCTGACTGAGACATATTCTCCGGCTGCCATCGACATTGCTCCGGCAACCAGGCCAGCCAGCCCGGTAAAAAGGATATCGCTCTGTGTGGCATTTGCAGCAGCTATCCCAATTATAAGACTGCCGGTTGAAACAATACCGTCATTCGCACCCAGTACAGACGCGCGAAGCCAGCCTATGCGATGAGAGCGATGAACCACGTGATATGTCATACACTTTACCTCAACTCCTTTTCAGGAATCTGTCAAGAAATCAAGCACAACCCTGGCGAAACCTTGAGTTCTTCTAAAAGAAACTGCAGCATTCTGTATCTTAAATTTTTTTGTGTAATTAATTTCCTCTAAATTTAATGGAGCCTGCAATAAACCGCAATTGCAAGCCCCATTAAATTTCTTATTTGAGATACGAACTCCCAATATCTATAAAAGTTTCTCAGCTCCCTTATAAACCTCTTCCACTTTTATTGCTACTGCTCCATGCCCTGGAAGCTTTGCAGGGTTCCACTTTTTCATATCATCAAAAACAGGACCTTTATCGTGATATTCGAGGCTTCCTTTAATCTGATATGATTTTTTTTCTTTAGTTATAAAGAGAATCGACCCTTTACTTCCTGAGAGTATATTCTCCAATGTTTTAGAGAAGAAGTTATTCGCAATTAATATAGTATCTTCGTTGAATTTGGATATGCAGGTTACGTATATCGCATTAGGATGGCCATTTGAATCTATAGTTGCAAAAATGCAGGGTCCTTCTCGATTTTCCCATTCCTTACTTACTGCTTCAGGTAATGCTGCCATGATTTATCTCCTTATGATGTGTAGTATGATAAAAACTTTCAGACGTTTCGCGCCTTCGACGCGAACGCCACCTGAAAGCCAATTGACATTCTCCCCGGCCTGAAGGATGAAGGACGGGGATTCCTGCGGTACCCACGCGGTTTCTGCGTGAGTTACTCCGGCGGATCTTGTTGCTAACGACCTTACTGCACCGTTTACTTCACAGGCTGTATGACCATTCCGTTTATTTTTATTCTACACTAAAGACAGGGATGATGCTGGATTTAAAACGGTTTTTCCAAAGGCTGCCGGATTGCCCTTCAGGTTTATTCGTATACCTCCTCTACCTCCCAGCGACGTAATTTCTCAAAAAATGATGGAAAACGACAAAGATAAAAAGGTGGCAGGAAAAAGCAGGGCAACAAAACACGATGACGTCCTTTGTGCCAGTCTTTCGCTCATATTCTTCGTTACAGTTCCTTTCCATGCAGACTATCTTTTTTGCAATTTCTTGATAATTAAATCATCAAGACGTGTTCCAGATTTAGGATCATCTTTTCCCTCTTTGTCTTTTTTCATACCGATAGGATTTGATTGCAAACAAGAATTGATTACACTTGTTTTCGTTGGTAATGGGTGACGAAGACAGCCATAACCAGCAACAACACATGGTTCGCCTGGATGTTGGCAGGAATATCTCTCATCAAATTTTCCAAGTGTATCTGGATGATAGAATTGTCGTGTCCCAGAAGATCCATACCCTGCATTACGGCAGAGGCAATTTAAATAGGCATTGGGTGTCTTGATATTCAAAGTTTTCAATGTATCCAGAAATTTAGGGTGGTTAAGACGGTTAATTTTTTTCATCATTTTAGGCAGTTTTTGACATTTTTCCAGTTTAGATGCTTGACTGACAGCATCGAGTAAGGCACCAGATTGCTCTCCAGTAATATCTGTCAGGAGTGTTTTAAAATAATCAGGAGGAGACGAAAAAAAAGGAAGATTGCGTGCCAACCCTTCAACTTTTGCCCAGCTTTCGCCAGTAAACCTGCCTCCTTTGGATATAGATGATACGTAAAGTACCCCAAACATGTGATACCAGGGGCCCATTTTATCTGATTTGTTTTTATCATCAGATAATCGAAAATTGCGCAATTTTCTTCCCAAAGATCCTTTGTGTTTATCAACAACTGTAATTTGAATATCACCATCTATTGAGTCATTTGCCGAAACGTAAAATCTTCTACCCAGCTTCCTCTGGAGTTTGTTGATTAATTGAGCTTCCTCCTTTTTTGAAGATGGGGCAGGTATCACCATGTAAGCAGGTGAAGGACGAAAGGCACCGCGCATGCTGTACGCAGTCTCTTTGAGGAAGTTATGGGCAGTAAGCATTGCCGCTGGATAATCACCATTGGTAGCCTTCAATGCCATCCGAACAATATCCTCAGGCATCAAATCACCTTTAGACTGAGCTACCATACGAGCTAATCGCAGCTCCCGACTTATCGGCAAACCTGAAACTTGACTTGGGCCTTTTGTGTATTTTACATATGGATTCTGAAGTCCAGTAACAGATGGCTGTTCAGAATGAAACAGAAGGTATGACATCGACCTGTTGACCTCATAATCATCAATAAATAAAGACTCTATTGTCCTCTCACTTATATATTTAATTTCATCAACAAGTGGAAGAGAACCAGGAACGGAGGTCTTTAATTTTAAGCATATATCACTGGACTTACTTACTTTTTTAATTTCTTTTTTCATACCATTTATAATTTTTTCAGCGGATTCCTGTGCGGATTTTCTAAAAATTTTATTCTTTTCTTCAACTTCCCTGGCGGCCTGGTGCATAGAATCTCTACCCCAGACGTTAAATATATCATCTTCGGGACTTTCTCCAAATCTAGCCGCTTTTGTAGAGGAACTGGTTAACAGTAAAAGTATGACAATAACAAAAACGCCAAAACAATTTAAGAGTAAGTATCGTGTATTCATTTTTCCCCTCATTCCCTCAATAAGCACAAATAGTTCAGGAGCAATTTTCAATAGTGTTCTTTCAACATTTGTCTATCGGGTAAACCTTTCTCTCCATTTTCAGATATCTATTAGTCTCTAATCGGTTTTAGAAACACGAGTCCAGCGTAAAAATACTGGGTGTTTTCCTTTTGGTTGCCAAAGTGTTTCAACCAGTTGCCCATTTGAACTAAATTTATAATAGACATCTCCCCCTGGAGATGGCTTAAATTTAGCCTGACCAATTAATTTATATTTATTGTTTTTATCAGATATCAAAGATCCAGAAAAAGTTCTAACAGCCTTTCCTTCAATTGTGGAACACGAGACTTCAATTTTACCAGCCCCATACCTGGCTGTCATATACAACTCTGAAGAAGTTGACCTGAAACGAATTTCTCTCCCAACCTCAATTTCCATTTGCCTTCTACTTCGTGTTGAATCTTTTGTACTTTTATGCTCCAAAATATTTCTGGTCTGGCCTGATAAAGTGCTTTGGTTTTTTAGTGAGAGTTCATCGGCCAAATTATCCAAAAACGCATCTGCATCAAAGTCCTCATCATCAACATAAACAAATCGATCCATGTGAGTCATACCATCTGGCATAACCCATTCACTGGTAATTTTTTCCAATGCAAATTTTGCTGGCCCATAGTTTTTATAATTACGAGAATAGACAGTCATATAAAGTTTGCTATTCTTGCCTATATTAAATCCACTACTACGTACAGATGGGCCTCCTGAAAGATGTACTGCCATCCATCTATTACCTGTTTCAATGGTTAATCTTCCATCCCATTTTTTTTCTACCCAGTCAGCATTTATTGTTCGAGACCAGATATGGTTAGGATTTCTATTATTTTGTAGAAGGAGTGTATATTTTCCTGCGCATGGACCTTCAGAGCAACGAACTAAACTCATAGCAGCTTTGAAATTATTTCCCCACATATCAACATGTTTTCCTGGGTGGAATAATATTTCAAACCCCGTGCTTTTTTGGGGGTCAATGTTTAATTTTAATTTATGAGATGTACTTAAAATACGTTCATTAAAATTTATAATTGGTTTCTTTGAGAGAAGTCCTGCTCTCGCCTTATTTGATATTTTAGAGGGAACATCCACTCTCATTTGATCATTTTCAAAGTGACCAAATTTGCTGAATTCTGCACCCGCGACACCTGCTGCTTCCCACCATTCATTTATTTTACCATCAAATAAAACTTTAACAGGAAGAGACTCCACACCTTTTTGTGACGTTGGGGGTTCGACGGGCTCACCAGCCTTACGCTCCAGCAATATCTGCTTGAGTGCCATTTTAACTGGCTCTTTATATTTCTCTGGCTGTGAATAAACATAAATTCGGAAACTTTGCGATGCTGCTGCCAGCTCCCATGGTATAATATCTTTTGATATTCCAGGCGCTTCAATCTGAATACCGCCTGGCGTTAAAATAAAACTTACTTCTTCGGGCATCTTATTTGAAAACTCTTGTTCCCATAGAGGCTTCCATGGTTTATTAGGAGTGAGAAAGAAGCTTGCTTTTGTGGTGTTCGTATTCTCATTTTTACGCCAGTACAATAAAGCGCGAGGTTCACTCGGTTCATTACCAGCTGAAGCATTCATAGAAGCCAGGGCGACAACAAAACCTGTTGTCTGGTCAGGATCAAAATTAAAACGTACTCGTGTCTCTGCGCCCTTTCCAAATTTATCCAGCCAGACGAGTGGTATGGATGACATAATACCAACCTTACCCCAGCCAATGCCTTTGGGGACATCAGCGAAAAGATGCCCCCCGACAAAACGCACATGCTGCGAAAAGTTACTCCCTTTACCAATCTGATATTTGCTCCAGCGTTTATCAAGAATGCGCCCATCAAATAAAACAGTCTTTTGTGTTTTATCCAACCAGATTGTTGGATCATTTTCTGCTTTTGCTAACTCCTCATAAGGCACGTGCTCTAAATCTATTTTTTTAAGTACCAGTTTAGCTTTCATTCCATTTTCAGGCGCATGTGTCAGCACAGAAATACGATAGCCATCTTTGTATAGTGGTAAATTATCGGGCAAATACCCCTGAAGTAAAATAGTGTCAGTACCATCTGTTACCAGGACCAGGCGATCGGGTCGCACGATGATACCAATTTGCTCAAGAGACCCTGATGTAAGATTTGTTCTCATAACCTCACGTCCCTTAATCCACAAAGTTAGAGATGAGCTGTTTTTCAGTCCCACACGAATATGATGAGATCTCCACTCCAGGTTTCCATCCCAATTAGCAGGAATAATAGCCAGAACGAAATCAGTAGAGCGTTTTGGGCCAAATGAAAAAATTAACTTCTCTGCGAACTTTCCTTGTTTCTCAGGTATTTTCAGTAATGGTTTGACTGATCGAATGCCTGTCTTTCCCCAACTATTCCCTTCAGGAACATCAACAACTAACACGTTATCTTCAATACGTACAAATTTTTTGAAATCACCGCCGAAAGCAGCCAGTTCATTCCATTGATCTCCTAAATTTCCTTCAAAAAGTACCTTTTTAACAGATTTATCCAGTCGCTGTTCCAGAAACAGAACAATATTCTCCAATTTTTTGTTTGGTTGGAGGCCCAGACTTTGCCGATATTTGAGTACCGCCCCTCGCAAATCGCCCTTGAGTTGTAACCGTGTTCCTGCAAGCTGTAAGGCCTTGGCTGTAACATTTGGAGACGGTGTGGACGGATTGGAATCAGACCAGCACGTTCCCGTCAGAAAGAAGCAGGAGAAGAGTAAGACAAGAAGTACTGCCCCGGGAGCATTGAGATATATTTCCCATTTCACGGTGAGAGTACTCATGAATGTGTAAAAGTATCGATGCAGTTTCTTCATTGTATTTTTCTCAAATTTTTTTCGTTGCTCTCGGCCCACTGTTTTTTCCGAATACACCTGTCCAGTGTCAGCTGTTTGTACTCGTGTCCAGCTGCTGTTTTCCATGGAAGGATGTAACTGTTATTTCAGGAACATGTTATTAAATTCAAGCCGAAATAAAAAAAAATAACCTGCCACACAAAGAATAACTCTTTTGACCTGGCAATGGAACTCCTGATTAAGAATGGAATTGCAGATACAGTGTCATTGCTTATGGGCATCTTGAATAACTACCATGCAAATAGAAAACAATCCCGCTATTTATAAGCAGAGTCCTGCGAATAAGCAGAGCAACGCCAGAACGTGGTCTTTACAACTTTAAAAGAATGAACTCCCGGCCACAATGATATGACAATGATATGACAACCTGTTGTTACCACGGAGTGATAACGGTGGAAATACAACACCGTTGGTGAATCCAGCCGTACAACTTGCCCTCTGCAATCGGTAACTGTTTCTCACTCATATTTTCCAATCCCTCGAATCTTGATTTCATGACGGATCTTCCCCTGCCATTTCCACCCCATACGCGACCAGACGCCCAGGCAGAACAGGGGTCGCCCCCTTTTGCGAACAGACAAATGTCGCGACTTCATTCGCAAACGCATTCACTTTCTTCAACGGCCAGCCCCTCAACAGGCCCATGCACAGCGCCGCAGTGAATGAATCACCGGCTCCCACCGTATCAACGACCTTTACCGGCAGTCCGGGCGAATCATCCACCTCGTCGGCACTGACCAGTACGCTGCCATCAGACCCGCGCGTATACGCGATCAGTCTCAGGCTAAAAATTTCGTGCAACTGATGCAACTGCTCCAGGGTGTCGCCCTGCAGCCCAAAGTATCCGGCCAGCACCGGCAGCTCCTCGTCACTGAGCTTGAGAATGTTTGCGCGGCAGAGTGAGTCTTCAATCAGCTCCTTCGAAAAGAAATTCTGACGAAGATTGACATCAAAAAATTTCAATGCGCCGTCTGGGACATGCTGCAGAAAAGAACGAATGGCAGCACGCGATTCACCCGCTCGCTGTGACAGCGATCCGAAGCAGACCGCATCCAGCGTTGCCGCGAACGTTTTCAATTCATCCCCGCACGTTATATGATCCCAGGCCACATCCTCGCGAATTTCATAGGTCGGCTTTCCAGCATTCAGCACAACCTTCACCGTTCCGGTCGGATACATATCCGACTCCATCACCCGAAGCGTATCAACGCCCGTCTCCCTGAGCCTGTTGCAGATCAGCTCACCGAGCGGGTCAGCACCAATGCAGCTGACCAGGGAGGCCGTTGCCCCCAGCCGGTTGCAATGACAGGCGAAGTTGGCCGGAGCACCGCCGAGGCTTTTGTGCGTCGGGAAAACATCCCAGAGCAGCTCACCGATTCCTGCCACGTTGAATTTTTCTTTCATAGTACTCTCCTTATCGATTGGTTGAACTCTCTGTTCCCCAGTTGATGCTGAAATTCTCTCACACGATCATGACATGGGAACCTTGAATAATCAGTCTTTCGCCCATCTTCTTCGTTACAGTTAAAAATTTATCCTCGCAATATCAAACATATAGCTCCGGTAAATTTTCTCCTGTGCCTTGAATATGAACGAAATACAAGATTATTCAAGGGACCCACATGTCAATTTTCCGGTTACAGATCAGCTGCATTGTAACTGAAGGGCACCCTGAAGAGTATCCTGAAAGAAATGATACTTTTGTCCTGCTGATCGGGCCCTCAAACAAAGGGCTGTGGTAGAATTTTTTTGATAATCCTGGATTCAAGTGATCAGCGCGTTTACACCGACAGTCCCGCAGCCGTGTTCCGGAGTATTTCTCGGGAAATATTGGCCTGGGAACAGAGATGTCTCCCAGACCAGGCATATTTCTACAAAGCTTTTCAGTTTACGTTTATAGCGATCCTTTCTCATTACAGACAGGATAATCCGTATAGCCTTTGGGACCCGGGGTATAAAAGGTGGCTTCATCCCATTCCGCCAGGGGAACATTTAAGGTAAAGCGTTCCACCAGATCAGGGTTGGCAATGAAGAGTTTTCCATACGCTATCAGATCGGCCAGTCCTGCCTCAATAACCCGGTTCCCTTTGTCCTGGTCAAAATTACTGTTAATCATCAGGGTTCCCTGGTATAGCGGCCGGTATCGTTCTGCGATATGAGGTTCTGCACCGGGAATATTGGCTACATCAGTGAACGGCTCGGAGAGATGCAGATAGGCCAGATCATAATGGTTCAGACGTCGTACGATATAATCAAAGGTGGGGATAGTCTCTTCGTTCAGGGTCATGCCAAAAACCCCATGCAGAGAAGGATTGAGACGAACTCCAGTCTGATTTTCCGGAACATGTCGGGTAACCTCCCTGATGACTTCAAAGAGTATTCTGGCCCTGTTTTCAATGGAGCCGCCGTAGGCATCTGTTCTGATATTGGAGGTGGGGCTGAAAAACTGGTGGAGCAGGTAGCCGTTGGAGGCGTGGATTTCAACGCCGTCCATCCCTGCGGCCATGGCGTTTTTGGCTGCACGGCCGTAATCGGTGATGGTCTCTTTTATTTCATCGAGAGTCATGGCTTTGGGCGCAACCGTATCCTTGAACCCCTCCGGGGTGAAGGATTGGGAATTTGGATTCAGGGCGGACGCCGAAAGGGGCAGTTCCCCGTTATGAAAGTCCGGGTGAGACATCCTGCCCACATGCCAGAGCTGAAGGAATATTTTTCCGCCCCGCTCATGCACCGCACGGGTTACCTTTGTCCAGCCTTCGACCTGTGCTTTGGAATAGATGCCGGGGGTATTGATATACCCGACGGCCATGGGGGAGATCTGCGAGCCTTCGGTGATAATCAGACCGGCCGAAGCTCGCTGTGCATAATACTTTGCGATAAGATCTGTCGGCGCACAGTCGGGATTGTCGGCCCGGCTGCGGGTCATCGGAGCCATGACGATCCTGTTGCGCAGTTCAAGATTACCCATGGTATACTCTTCGAGAAGCACCTGTTTTTTTGACATGAACGAATCCTCCTTACGGGTTGTAGAGATCTGAACGTTTTTATAAAAAATGGGCCTTGAGGCCATCACTTCCATAACTCCTCAAAAATTCGTGGAAAGCATCAGAAAATCAGCCATACGGGAGTTCCTTCTGCACGCTCTTCCGGAACGAATTTTGGAAGTGATGGAATTTCATGTTTTTCAACGTTTGACGTATTTTCGAATATCATTTTTGCAGAGATAATCAGGGGAAAAATTATTGCCATTCTGGATAAAATATTCATTTTTGCCGGTATGTCGCGTTCCAGTGTCATCAACCTGAATATAAGCGGGATATAATTTCTCAAAAAACCGTTGAAATTAAAACGAGAAAAACGGGAGACAAGAGACAGGGAAAAGCAAAAAGCGGAAAGACAATTTTTTACCGCGAAGAACGCTAAGGAACTCAAAGGAAAGCAAAAGAAGTTGAGAATACAGATTTTGTTGCTCTGTTTTTTCCTGCCTCCTGCCTCCTTTCTCCCTTTTTATTTTAGATTGAATTTTCACAAGGAGTAAGACATGCCTTCACAGGCTTTGGATTGGTGGTCATTCTGGCCAGGATGGGATCATATTTTATCTTTTGATTTTACCACGACCGACGGAGTAACAGCTTTTTTTATTGGATTGATTATCCTGACTTTTTTTCTTTTTTTCTTTTCTTCACTTGTGATTTCCTGTGGGTATTGGGTGAGGGTCAGATTCTATCTCAAGGGATTGAAAGATGTATCAAAGAACAATGCCATCAACAAAAGGCGTGTTCTCGTTCAGCGGGAAGCCGATGCAGTCGAAAAGACTCCATGGTGGAATAAAATCGTATCCACACGCCTTTGGCAGGAGTTTGATGAGACACTTGTTGAGCACAATGAGAAGCTCTACAGCAATATTGATGCCGAGTATTTCTTTAACGGTGGCACACTTGCCCGTCGAATTGTTGAATCTCGGCTTTTTCCTACGGGAGCATCAATCCTGACAGGCCTGGGAGTACTTGGCACATTTCTCGGTTTACAGCTGGGATTGACGGGGCTGAATCTCGATGGCGATGTCACAAAAATACAAGGAGAAATTAAGCTTCTCGCCCAAAGTGCATCTGTCGCTTTTATTACATCTGTGTGGGGAGTATCCAGCAGTTTGGTTCTTAATTTGTTTGAAAAATATTTTCACGGATATATCAAACGACGTATTTACCTTCTGCAATGTCGTATAGACAATATTTTCCCCCGGTTTCAACCTGTGGATGTCTTTCTCGATATACGTTCCAATGGGAAGAAATCCTGTGATGCTCTGAATGAATTGGCGGAGCAGATCGGTTCCCGGATGCAAGAATCCATGGACTCTTTTTCCCAGGAAATAACAGGCTCGATTGCAAAAGACATCTCCCAGGCAGCAAACGATATTTCTACCGCCATTGGCGGCACACTGAAGCAGGTTATTGAGGATTCTCTGGTACCGTCCATTGCCCGCATGGCTGATGTCTCCAAAGATCTTGCCGATCGGCAGGCCAAAGGGTCCGAAGATACCATGGCCAATCTGCTTCAACAGTTTATGACGGAAATGGGACGGGAAGGAGAAGGGCAACGCGATGCCATGCGCACCGCTGCAGAAGAAATTCAGGAAGCCATGTCCGGACTTACCGGATCCATGGACGGATTTTTCCAGTCTCTGAAGGATCAGCAGGCAGCCCTTGGCAGTGAGCAGGCTGAACGTACACGAGTCCTTGAAACAGCTGGACAACGCCTGCTGCAGAGACAGGACGATGCACAAAGTGAAACCAGTCAAAAAATTGCTGAAATGCTCCATGATTTTTTGACTAAAATGGGGGATACACAGAAAGAACAGGCTGGCTCTCTGGAGAAAGTATCTGGCGGGGTACGTGAAACCATAAACGAATTGGGAGGTCAGATTTCCTCATTTATCCAAACGCTGGATGGGTTGCAAATGAAAATTCGTGAAGAGCAGGACACTCGAAGCCACACTCTTGAAGGATTGGTTCAGGATACCGTCACAGCGACCAAATCTATTCTGGATCAGGGGGAATCATTGCAAACGTATGTGGGTGACAGCCAGAAAGCCATGGACTCGGTTGTTTCCCATCTGGACAAGACCGGCGATGCTCTCGCCAGTGCGACATCCAATCTCAAGACACTTGGGACGGAAATTGGACAGTCTGTCGAACATGCTGCCAGCAGCATCGAAAAGAGTATTTCTCTTGCAGAGCAACAGTTCACAGAAAATTCCACTGTGGCCCGAAATCTGGAAAGGACTCTGCAGTCTCTGGGTGCCTTACGTGCCAGCATCTCTGATGCAACTGAAGACATGGCGACAGCTGCAGGTGAATCCAGGCAAAGTTATGATTCCCTGGCCGGCCATTACAGGGATATTCAAAACAGTATGCATGAACAGATAAACAACCTGCAGGAACAGGTTGCTCAACTGTTGCAGAATTATAGTGACCAGGTAGGAAGTCAGGTGGCGGATCGCATGAGTTCATGGGATTCTCAAACCAAAAATTTTTGCGACCACATGACAAGTGCTGTGCAGGCGATGGGTGAAGTCGTCGACAATATCGAAATGCGAAATGATGATGGGCAGCGGAGGAAAAAATAGATGAATTTTTTTCCTCCTCCACGATATCGAGGTACTGCTGATGAAGCAGATAACCCGTATTGGATGTCCTTTTCGGATATCATGGCCGGACTCCTTGTTATTTTTATTTTGGTATGTGCCACCCTGCTTTTGCGGTTGACTCAAATGGAAAACAAGGTTTCACAGAATATCAATGAGCTGAAGCAGGCTTCCAGAGCCCGTTCTGAGATTCTTAATGAGATTGTCGTTGAACTAAAGAGACAGAACATCAGAGTCGAGATTTCAGACAATGATTCTGTACTGCGCATTCCTGAGCAGGCTTTTCACTTCGATACCGGAAGTTATGAAATAAAACCAGAGCACCGGGAGACTGCGAAAAGAATAGGTCAGGTCTTATATTATTCCATCACTAAAGATGAACGATGGAAATACCTGGAAACAGTTTTCGTCGAAGGACACACGGACAGTCGCAATGCCAGAAGTTACAAGATGGGAAATTGGGAACTTTCAGCCATGCGGGCTATTTCTTTGTGGAAATTTTGGATTGAGAATACTTCTTACGGGGTCAAACTCAAAGGATTACGGAACAGGCAGAAAAAGTTGCTTTTTTCCGTGAGCGGATATTCCTCGACCAGGCGGGTCGTTGAAAAGGAAGACTCAAGAGAGGCTATGCGTAAGAACCGGCGTATCGACATCCGTTTTACCACGCGTCAACCATCACTCATGGAACTGCGGAAGGTCAGTGAACCGTTGAAGGGAAAAGAGTTATGATTAATTTTCATTTACCAGAATTTACACTTGATTTACCGGATATTGCAGATGAAAATTGTACAATTTTTTTTGAGGCACTGACACAAAGACTGGACCGTTACGTTAAAAAAGTCGGCAAGACCGATGTCTACCAGAGGCGCAGAGAAAAACTTCTAACAACGGTGCTGACAGGGAATGATATTCGCCCTGCCATTGACGGACCCGGATATATTCGGCCTCTCTTTGAACTATGGGCTACCCGAGAAAATTTTCTTCTAAAAGTTCCTCCAGACAAACAGATTCTGGCTGTTATTTCAGATATGCTGGAGAGAACGGTGCACAGGCGTTTGGGCAGGCTCGCACTTCGTGAGGCCTGTCAATTGTTTTTCAAAAGATATGATATAATGGGGAACGGGCTTGAGCCGTTCTGTGATTTTTTGCGGCAGCAATTGAACAGATATGAAAAGAAAGAGCTTCTCTTTGGATTGGACCTGCTTCATGGTGATGCCACCAATATTATTTCTCCCCGAGGGCATGTCTGGCTGGCAGAGCAGGCAGTAATGACTGGTCTCACGTTACCCGATGTTGCCGACCAGCGGGGCATTCCTCTCCTGAACTCAAGATTATTCGAGGCCAGCCAGCAAATTTTTTATCTGCAACGAATTCGGGCTTTGAAACCGAACCAGATCGACGATATTCTTTTTGAAGTGCGCAATGCCAAAGTTCACAGAGCACCCTGTGAAAAGGGAAAGATGCTCGGTCATCCTGTAGTCATGATGCTTATAGACAAACTGACGGGTTATCATGGTGAACCTGCAGATCAGTGGCTGAAAACCATCCTTGCCATAGCAGGAGACCCGCGTATTCCTTCAAGTCATCGTAATTACAGGGAATGGTGGAGTCATTTTGGAGTCGAACGAATACGTCAGATGCGACGCTGGCTCTCGAGGATGGACATGGAGCTTTTTTTGGACATCGTGAAGGAATTTTCCGAGCGCAAGGGCGAAGAAGAGATGCGCAGAATGTTCCCCAAACGCAAACGTTTTCTCGAAGGATTATTCCAGAAAAAACTCGTGCAGGATACGCAGCTGTTTCTCAGTGCAGGGCCTGAAAAATATTTACGGAAGCGCTTTTCATCTGAGGAGCAATTACCCCATTTTCATCACCTGGTCGGTCCCAGCAGCAAATTGGCGATATTTTATTTTCGCATGGGAGATGTTCACCTTGTCGAAGGGACACACACTTTTGCCTTGTCCATTATGGACAAACTTCCAGATAACAGCCCTCTGGGAAAATATGATACTAATCGTGTATACCAGCGCGCTCTTGGGATTGGACTTCAAGAAGAATACTATAATCAGTTCGGTGAAAGTATAAATTTTGCACGTATTATCCATAATTCTCAATGGATAGAAAAAGCCTACAATCAATTAACACAGCTGGGAATTTCAATTGCCCCGCAGGATATTATGGATAGTGATGATTATAAAAGGATGATAGGTGTATGAGTTTAAAAAAAATGCTCCACTCTTTTTTTTCGAAATCAGAAAATGATGCAGTATATGAATTTGAAAATTCTTCCTATGGATTGTATTTTCATTCTCCGCAACATCAGGATTGTCTGACCGGAACAGCTCCGGCAAAGTTACAGCTTCAATACATCACGCTGCAAATGCTGTGCGAGGAAGGAGAATCTCAAAATGCTAAAAATGGATTCTTCCTTCCCGACCAGCTTGCTGCGCGCCTTTCCTCTGAAGACAGATTTATTTTAGGGCTTCCCGATCCCTGGCCTGGACGTTTTGAACTTGATGTCAGTGGAATGAGTTACAGGTCTTCATTTTCCATTTCCCTTACCCTTATTCGTCCCAATCAGCAGAAGATCCGTTCTTACCGTCTTGAAGGGCCGTTTCTGCTTCTGGAAGAAGGAGAGATGTATCTTCCAGACGAAGCTCAAATGCTGGCACTGAATGCTGTAGAAAAACATTCAGCTCTGGATTCTGATCATAAGACTGAAGGCGCGAATCTTTCGGCAGTATATGCTCTGCAACAGGCGCAGTCCGGCGGAGTACATATTGGTCTCCGGCATTTCGAGAAGGAAAAAATTGAACAGCCGGAAAAGGTATCAATCTCCATTGTGGAACAATCAGATGGAAGTCTGAGGCTCATCCCGGATTTTGGATTCGGTCTGGCTCCAGCGGATATCGAGAATCGACTCGGGCAACTGGAAGGCGGGGAAAATGTGGCAATGCGCATTGGCAGACGTATTATCCTGCTCAATGAAAAAAGGCTGGCCGGTGTCCAGGAAATTTTGTCCAACAGACAAATTCCCGCACAAGAAAAAATGCAGTTTCTTAAGACTCCCGCCGCATTCCTTGATGCCAGTCTTGTTGATCTGAACACTGGTCTTTCTATCCGGGTACACGGTGCCGAAGTCTTTCAGAAGGCATATTTCGGGGAAACAGACGGGCGGAATCAATCATGGTTCGGGAATCCCGAGAATGAGCCGGATGTCATTTTGTTGAGTGATGTCGACATCCTGCTCGATGACAGAAAAGATTTGCAGGAACTGAAAGAGAAAGTTGACCACGCTGTTTTGCATGGAGAATCGTCTGTTTCGTTTAAGAAAAAGACCTTAATGCTCCCGGGAAAAAAGGATGAACTCGACGATATTTTCAAAAATCTTGATAAAACCGTTGGGGATTTGGATGAAGGCGAAGAAAAAAAACAACAGTCTGAAAAGAAAGGAAGCGAATTCCATCCTGAAAAATCTTCACCCAATATCACAGTAAAGATAGACTTGAATGAAGAAGACGTTCCAGAGGGTTTTCTCACCTTGTCCGCAGGCACAACTCGTCTGTACGCCGGTTCTATCTGTGGAGAAGGATGCAAATACAGACCGTTTCCCTATCAAAAAAAAGGTATCAGCTGGTTGCTCGGACACGTCTGCGAAGCATTGCAGCTTTCTGAAAAAAATCGTTTTGCCGGTGCGCTGCTTGCCGATGATATGGGTCTTGGAAAAACATTTATGACTCTTGCAGCTCTGCAGGTGTATCAAAAGATCATGCAGGATGCGGGCAAACAAAAACCGATTCTCGTTGTAGCGCCTGTGATTCTCCTGGAAAATTGGGAGAAAGAAGTGATGAACGTCTTTGAAAAAAGTCCTTTCAAAGATATTGTTATTCTTCAGGCAGAAGCTGATCTTCCTCGATTTCGTCAAGAAAAGGCAGGCAGGGAAACAATAAGATGTTCGGACGCAGGAGACGCACCGGAAAGTGCCATCCGTTATTCTTTAAAAGTCGGAAATACTTTTGGCAATAACAGACTTGACATGCAGCAACGATTGGTTCTCACAAATTATGATACTCTCCGGGACTATCAGTTTTCTTTATGTATGATAGACTGGGGAATGGTTATCTTCGACGAAGCACAGGATATCAAAAACCCCAATGCCATGAAATCCCGAGCTGCAAAAGGGCTCAAAGCGGATTTTCGGCTGGCCGTAACGGGTACGCCTGTCGAGAACAATCTTGTCGATTTCTGGTCTATTTTTGATACCGTCAGTCCTGGTCTGCTTGGCTCATACAAAGATTTTCAAAAGAACTATATATCTCCAATTAATCAGGCAACTCCTGAAAAACGTAACAGTGTTCGGGTTAAGGTTGGCGAAAAGTTGCGTCGTGCAGTCGGCAACCTCATGCTGCGTCGAACCAAGGAAGAGTGTCTGGATTGTCTCCCCAGAAAGATTGTTCATGATGGTGGTGCGCAAAATGAAGACTCCTGGAAATACAGAGTAGAAATGCACGGACATCAGAAAAAACGTTATGACACGGTTATTGCCAGTGTAGCGGCGGCAAGGGTTTCTCATGATCCACGTAAAATACAACAGGCAATACTGCCCGGACTTCGACGTTTACGGGATGTTTCACTTCATCCAGATCTCCTTGATGGTGGTGCACCTCCAGTATCTTCCACCCCGGAGAAGATGAAATCTCTTTTGTGCAAATCTGAAAAACTGCATCTGTTGCTTAAAATCATTGATGAAATCAAAGATCGCCAGGAAAAAGTCATTGTTTTTGCCATGAATAAAAAACTGCAGAAGTTTCTTTCTGTCGGCCTTGGTACGCTTTATGGCCTATCAGTGGACATTGTCAATGGCGATACAAAGGCTGTGTCTTCACGAAGTGAGAGAGGGGCAAAATCACGTATGCAGATTATTAAACGGTTTGAGGCTCAACCTGGCTTCGGTATCATTGTTATGTCTCCTCTCGCAGCGGGTGTCGGCTTGACAGTCGTCGGCGCAAACAATGTTGTCCACCTGGAGCGTCACTGGAATCCCGCCAAAGAGGCTCAAGCTACGGACAGGGTGTATCGTATTGGTGCTGTAAAGGATGTCCACGTCTATATTCCGGTTTTAACCCATCCGGCGTTGAAATCCTTTGACAAAAATCTTCAGGAACTTTTAAGCAACAAGGTAGATTTAAAAGACGCAGTTGTCAGCCCGACTGAAGTTGCTCCTGGAGATTTTGATACTGTGGGTATGTTTGGCAGGAAAATGCCCTCTGGATCGCCAATTACAGCGGAATGGCTGGAGGGTATGAGTTGGGATTTTTTTGAAGCACTTACGGGTGAACTTGCGGCCAAAGAATTTAGTGGTGAAAGTTTCCTTACGCCAATAAGTGGAGATTTTGGCGCGGATGTCGTGACCATGTCCCCCAACGGGCCGAATTGTCTGATCCAATGTAAGAGTACCTGCAATTCATTAAACACCACACAATTCGTTCTTGAACCTTACAATGCCCGTCGCGAATACGAGCAACGGCTGAGTAAAAAATTTGAAAAGCTTCTTTTATGCACCAATTCATACACAATTAGTCGTAAAGTTTATGAGAAAGGGAAAAAATATGACGTCGAAATCTGGTCTGGAAAAGAATTCGATAATCTTCTGAAAAAACATACGATAACGTACGATGCCGTCATACACAGGTTAAGCGCTGAACGAATTTCCTTTTGAAGGGTACATTTGAGTCATTCGTCGGGCCCCCGGAGTAATACCATTCCTATTAAGTTATACTCCGTTTTGTCTCCTGTTTATCCATTCATGGTTACAAACGACAAAAGGAACCACGAATGGACACGAATAAACACGAATTATTACTGAAAAAACCATAAGAGAATGCCCTTGTGGTTGCTTTGAGGTAATTGATATATGAGAGCGTAAAACGCTCACCCCCGACTTTCGGATGACTCCCAAAGTTGATTAATACTCCTGGTGCACTGTACGGCTTAACTTCGGATGCAAACGTTTTCGTTTAATGTGTTGTCCCTGTTCGTGAAAATTCGTGTCCATTCGTGGTTACAAAATGCAAAAGGAATCACGAATGGACACGGATAAACACGAATTATTACTCATTCGTCATTGCCAAAAAAGATGTCTACATAGTCGCGTTCTCTGGTCAATACAAAATGTAAATGGTATTAATTATTCAAAGAACCCTCTCATCTGTATCCGTTTGATCTGTTACGAAACAGGTAGTATATATGTTATTCTTAATGATACTGTATGCTGAATACCTTGCAAAAATAATATAGGAATTTAAGTTTTAATGGAAACAAATTTAAGAGAAAATACAAATTATCCATTGTTCGATTTCATCGATTTATTTGCAGGAATTGGAGGCTTTAGAATTAGCTTTCAAGATGTTGGTGGAAAATGTGTTTTTTCGAGTGAATGGAATAAATTTTCTCAACAGACATACTGTCATAACTTTGGTGAAATGCCATCAGGTAATATTTGTGATATTGATAAAAGTACAATACCAGACCATGATATTCTCTGCGCCGGTTTTCCCTGTCAACCGTTTTCGCTGGCTGGTGTTTCAAAGAAAAATTCTCTTGGGCGCAAACATGGTTTTGAAGATCCAACGCAGGGGACATTGTTTTTTGAGGTCAAGAAGACTCTCCAAATAAAGCAACCCAAAGCATTTATGCTTGAAAATGTAAAGAATTTGTTATCCCATGATAAGGGGAAAACTTTTGAAGTCATTCGAAAGAGCTTAGAGGATGAATTAGGTTATATTGTCAATTGGAAAATTGTTGATGGGGCTCGTTGGGTTCCTCAACATAGGCAGCGGATTTTTATCGTTGGTTATAACCCGGATAAAGTAGATATTGCGAAGAATGACATAATTATTCCAGAAAAACCGGAGGAAGGTTACGCTTATCCTGAATTAAGAGACATTATTCAAGATAAGGTTGAAGGTTGGACAATAGGACCGGGTACATGGGATACTCTCATAAGACACAAGGCGTATCATTCTTCCAGGGGTAATGGATTTGGTTATGGTTTACATACCATCCCAATAAAAAAAGGTTCAGTCACACGGACAATATCTGCGAGGTATCACAAGGATGGTGCAGAAGTACTGATTGAACAAAAGGGTGATAGACCCAGAAGGCTTACGATCATAGAAGCTATGCAATTACAGGGATATGATCCCAATAATTTTCATTTTCCAGTATCCAATACTCAAGCATACCGACAGATTGGAAATAGTGTTGTTGTTCCTGCAATTCGAGCCTGTGCACACCAAATGGCACGAGTTCTAAAAGAAAGGTCAAAATGAGCATTCATCATGTTTTTTTGAGAGATCATTTCAAGGCTTTTATACCATTCCTATTAAGTTATATCCTGTTTATCCATAAATCTTTTTTAAAGTTTTTCGCTGTTCCGTCTTTTGCTTTTCCCTGTCTCCCGTCTCCCGTCTCCTTTCTCCTGTCTCCCATCCCCCTGCCTTTACATTCGCCAATAGAAAGTGAAAATGGCATTGAGTAAGGTTACAACTTAATAGGAATAGTATTGATGTACCGTCCTTACAGATAAGGTAATTCCACGTAAAACCGGTAACTGATTGTAAAACATTGCTGTTTCAATACGTTACAAGCAAACCAGAAAGAGCAGAATTGGTAACCCCCCCTCATTTCTGCGCATACTCATTATAAATATCGAAATACCGCCTGACGAGAGCAAGAGCCTTCTCTTGTGAATCAACCTTTTTCAGGATAACGGAGAGCGGTACACGGTACGAGACATCGGAATGCCTGACGTTCGCCGCATACTCCTCTTTCTCCTCGACCTCACTCTGTACCTTTGCATACATATCACGAAAGCTCTCTTCGTTCAGTGCACCACCCTCTTCGCCTGCATTCTCCTTCATATTTTCGAAACACACCTCACAGGAGTAACCGTCTTCCAGCCACATCTCGAGAAATTCCATCTCCCCGTCATAGAGAGCCGCGTTCATCGCCACCATCTGTATGGCATCTTCAGGAATCATCTTTTCTATATATGTGCAGAGTCCCTGCTGTTCTTCGTTCGGCGTTGCCTCAAGCGTTGTCAGATATTCAGCGAGCCAGTCGAGATACTGAGCATACTCCTCCTGAGAACTGCAGCCATTTAGAGGAGCGCCATGTTCATCATCGGGCACATCTGCATACCGCCAGTCTCTTCCCCACCGCATCCCTACATACAGCAGACCAATGGGAGCAATCTGTTCTTCTTTCCGATCAGGAAAGGCCTTTTTGAGTATATCCATTACAAAGCTGTTTTCTTCTTTCTCAGTCATTGTCTGTCCTCGTAAAACTTTTACAGGAAATATTCATCATTTTCAGGATGCCACACTGTCGAACCCTCTTTCTAAAAGAAACTCCAACACCTTCCGCGCCCCCGCAGGAAAGGCAAACTGTTCCATCTCCTCAAGGGTAATCCACTTTTCATCGGTCCGATCGCTGCAGTCGTCCGCAGTGCAGAGCCAGCATTCCACAGTTCTCTTGTGGTGAGTGTATTGATGGTTGACGGTAACGACATGACGCACAACCTTTACCTCTCTGTCAGCCGCTGCACTCAGCAGTTCTTCCTTTCTTTTTCTTGAGAGCCCGGCCGGTTCAACAAAGCCCTTTTCCACTTGAGAAAAGAGGAGTGTTCCGGGAAAATCCCATAACCCTGCCCACAATCTGCCCTCTGCCCGATTCCGGATAAGAAAACGATTCCCGCAACGGATCAGTCCGATGAGTTTTTTTTCCACCACCCGCGCCTTTTTAGGCATGGTCACCGGCCGTTCGTCTACCACTCCATGTTGCAGGGCAAGACATTCTGTTACAAGGGGGCAACTCCCGCACTTCGGGGCTTTCGCAGTGCAGAGCAGACCTCCGAAATCCATAATTGCCTCGTTGTAATACCGTGCCCGTCCGTGGGGAAGAATTGCCTCAGCCAGCTCACGCACCCGCTTCTCACCGGAGCCGGACTTCACCACTTCCGCAATATTAAAGAGACGGGAATACACCCTTCCAACGTTGGCGTCCACCACTGCGACATCGTGATTGCCCGCAATACTGGCGACAGCGGAGGCAGTATAAGGACCAATCCCCGGCAGAGAGAGCAGGTCGTCGTAGTGATGAGGAACGATACCGTCAAAGCGGGCGACGATCTCCTGCGCAGCGCGGTGGAGATTGCGCGCGCGGGCGTAGTAACCCAGCCCCTGCCAGAGACGCAGGATAAGCTGTTCATCCGCATTCGCCACGGCGGCGACATCAGGAAGAGTGGCAATCCAGCGGTTGAAATATTCGACCCCGCGCTCCATCTGCGTCTGCTGGAGCATGATTTCAGAAATCCAGATGTGATACGGATCCCAGGTGCCGCGCCAGGGAAGGGGGCGGCGGGTCTGGTGATACCAGGAGATAAGGGTGTCGGTGAGGTGGGCGAAGGATTTCGTTGCCAGATTTTCCTGCCCTTTTGATGCCGTCATGCAGGAAAAAACCAGCGGCCTGCGGCAACAAGTACCATACCGAGCACGACTGGCAGAGAGAGGGATTTATACTTCGCGGCAAGGGGAAAGCAGATGAGGGTGACAATCAGAAAAAGGGCATTGAAATGCAACTCACCCCCTGCCCCTTTTTCCAGCAGCACGAGGGGAACAAGGATAGCAGGGAGTACCGCCGCCGGTACCAGTTTCAGCCAGGCGGCGAACAGCGGATGGAGCTGCCGGCCACTGAGAAGCTGCAGGGGCAGCATGCGCGGCAGAAAACTGACAGCCCACATGCCGATAATAATCCAGAGAATCAGCGTTTGATCCATAACTCAACTCCAAGGCCAAAAGTGGCGGCAACCACAGTCGCAATAATGATATAAAATTCCTGCAGACCGCAGGCATAGAGGACGGTGCCGAGAATACCCGCACAGATGGCAGTGAGTACTTTTACTGTACTGTCCACCTGCAGAACGATCAGCCCGATAAACATGCCGGCGAGGGCAAAATCAAGTCCAAGGGGTCGGACATCGGAGATCAAACCCGAGGCAAGGGCCCCGAGCGCACCACCGAGCACCCACGAGCTGTGGGCGGTAATGTTCAGCGACAGCGCCTCTGCCTTGCAGTCGTTGAGTTCAACCGCCTTTGCGGAATTCATGGCAAAGGTTTCATCGGTGATGTCTGCCGAGAAGAGCACCAGCAGGGGCCGGGACCACTGTGCCATCCACGGCGACAGCGAAGCTGCCATCAGAAGGTGACGCAGGTTGACGACAAAGGTGGTGAGAATCACCGCCAGTGCCCCCGCCCCGCCCGCCATCATGCCCACCGCAATAAACTGGCCGGAACCGGCAAAGACAAGCATCGACATGAGGATGACGTTGATATCAGAGATTCCCGCCTTATGCGCCAGCACCCCATAGGTGAATCCCACGGGGATATAGCTGAGTATAATGGGAAAGGAACGCTGCAGACCGTTGATAATCTGCCTGCCGGTTGAAGGAAGTACGTTTGTCATTACATCCGTCGAAAATAAGCTTCAACCCGTTCCTGCGGCATCTGTGTACGCCACTCTTTGCCGAGACAGTTTTCCCACAGCGGTTCGAGGTTAAGGGTGGTGGTAATCATCAAATCCATATCTTTACGACTGATGTCGTCCGGCACGACCTTCGGCAGGATAATTTTGTGCTGTTTCATCATTTCATGAAACTCCGCAACTCCCTCGGGGTAGATATCTTCCAGCACATTCATGGCAATGCAGCAGCCTATGCCGTGGTGAATGCCGAGAACATAAGATATGCCGTAGGAGAGTGCATGGCAGGCACCGACCTGGGAGTAGGCAATGGACATGCCACCGAAGTAGGAGGCCATCATCAGTTTTTCGGCGCTTTCGGGATGGTTGTCAACGAACACCTCGCGGCAGAGCTCCAGCGACTTCTCACCGTAGGTCTTGCTGAAGGAATTAATCATACAGCCGTGCAGGGACTCTATGTTGTGGATGAAACAGTCCATGCCGGTGAAGAACCACTGATCCTGCGGCACGCCCTCAATCAGTTCAGGGTCGAGGATAAGCTGATCAAAAAGGGTGTAATCGGAGTTGATGCCGAGCTTTTTCACCGGTCCGGTAAGAATACAGGTCCGGGAGATTTCTGCGCCGGTGCCGGAGAGTGTGGGGATGCCCACGTGGTAGATTGCCGGAGTCTCAATCAGATCCCACCCCTGATAATCGGCAGAGGATCCGGGATTGGTCAGCATCAGAGAGACAGCCTTGGCGATATCCATGGTGGAGCCACCGCCGATACCGATGACACCGTCCGGGTTTACCGGTGCATAGTGACGGATTTGTGCCACCAGTTCATCGATAAGTTTGGTCTTGGGTTCGTGGGTCACATCTACCGGTACGAGAAGATCTTTGCCCTGCATCGGCAGGCGTTTTTCCAGCTCTTTCCCGGAAAAAACGTCATCAAGAATAAAGACCATGAAGCCACCGCCGGTTACCCGTTTCGGTTTCAGGACATCCTCAAGCTGGTTGAAGGCACCACTGCCAAACATGATCTGAGGAACAATACGAAAATTTCTATACATGAAAAATCACCTGCGGAAAATTCTCACGACAGCGGAGAAACACCGGGAAGTGGCGAAGCGGGCTGTCGCAGTTTGTGAGCCTGAGGCTCCTTATAAAGCGGTCGCAACTGCGGTCGCGTAATGTACCCTTTGAAAAAATCAGGCTTTTGTTCAGATTCAAGGCACACATAATAGAGACTCAACGAATAAATCTCAAGGAAACCTTGAAGAAGAAACCCATAATTGTCTTCAAGAAAGAAGAAAAACGAGATTAAGACAACCAAGGAAAAAACCGAGCAGCGCACCAAAGAGATTTATATATTTGAACTGCTCTTCCATAATGGAGAGCAGCAGTCTTTCGAGCCGCAGCAGGTCAAGAGAATTGATCTTACTGGTGATAATACGCCGAATACCGAGGGTTTGCACCAGCCCTGGAATTTCCGCCGCAAGTACCTTCGTAATCACTCCCTGCGCTGCCCCGGCCACTGAACTTACCACCATCGGCGGTAGAAACCGGGCAAGGCGGCCAAGGGGCTTTTCACGTACCGCTGCAAGCAGCGAATCCACTATACTGTCCAGCGCAGTGCGCATTTCCGCAGAGGCAAAGAATTTTGTCACCTGCCCCACGACCTGTTTTTCTCCATGATCAGAGGCACCCTCACCGAAAAGTCTGTCCATCAGTTCAGAGAGGGGCAGAGTTCCCCCGGCCAGCTGCTCTTCGGTATATTCGCGCAGCAGAAAAACAAGCCGTTCGGCAGTTTTCTCACGCTGCAGGGCCGAGACCACACCCTGGCTCAGAGACTCGCACAACAGCTCAACCACATTTTCATTCTCGTCTCCCAGCAGAGAAACCAGCGGAGTATTCAGCAGCTCCACCGCCCTCGCCCTGGCGATTTTCTCTACGTTGCCAGAGACCTTCTGAGAACCAAGCCAGGCAGCAATATCTCCCTCTTTCGACAGCAGGAATTTACGAATCTGATGTTCAACGAGATCAAGCTTAACAAAATTACGCACTGCGTCGGATGCACTGCCGAGAGAATCGATAAATTTTTCGACACCGCCCATGATGCCCGCAACAATCTGATCCTGCACACCCTGATCCCGCAGCAACACGGCTGAGCGTCCCGGCATTCCGGCGGCCATCTCCTCAATGGCATCAAGGAAAAAGTTCTGAACCTCCTGTGGCATCAACTCCGCGCAACTCTGTCCGGAACGCAGCATCTCATACGCCCTGCCCCGTATTAATTCCCTGACCAGCCCGCTGACCTCTTCCCCGGCAAAGATATCTGCCAGCCCCTGCCGCGCAGAATCCTGCAGGCGGTCGCACAGTTCTGCAGTCAAGAGGGTACAGCTTTCAGCAGCGACAGCCTCGCGATAACGCACCCGCACTGCCTCACGGATATGCTCCTGCACCTTTTCAGAGAGGACATAGTCGGCGAGCAGCCCTTTCAACTTGCCGCTCAGCCCCATCAAGCCGAGAGTAACAAACATCTGCAGCTGAGCCGGCAGTATCTGCGGCAATGGACCGAGGTCACGTTCCAGGAAGGCACTCAGACGCTCTTCAAGCAGTCCCCGCAGAGCGCCACGAAACTCACTGGTCCCCAGCGCCTGCCCCAGTTCCTCACTCGTGAGCAGATGTTCGCCCACCACCTCACCCATGTTATCAGCAAGCTCACTCCGTTTTGAGGGGATCACTCCTGGCGTCATCGGAACACGTACGCCGAGCACCCGCCATGCCTTCAGCGGTCGGAAAAGCATGCGAATGGCCACCCGGTTGGTAAGATAGCCGATGAAAGCGCCGAGAACAGGAGGAGCGAGCCAGTGTAGTATTGTAGGAAAGTCCATAAATCAGATCTGCTCCAGAAGTTGGGAGGGCTGTTGAATTATCACCGAGGCACCGCTGTCACGCAGTTCCTTCTCTTCGCGAAATCCCCATTTCACACCAATGGTTTTCATCCCGGCACGGACTCCGGTGAGAATATCCATGGCGGTGTCGCCGACAAAGACAGAGTTTTCCGCATCACACTTTAATTCTTCAAGAATTCTTATCGCCATGGCTGGATCAGGCTTGCGGGGTCCCCCGGGCTGCTGACCATAGACAAGGCGAAACGGTTTCTCGGGGAAATAGTGATCGACAAACATACAGGTGAAATCGTGGGGTTTATTGGAAAGCACCGCAAGTTGCAGCCCCCGCCTCGAAAGACCCTGCAGCGCCTCATGAATTCCAGCATAAGGCACTGCATTTTTCTGCCAGTTTTTCGCATAAAGAGTCTGAAAAAGGACCAGGCCCTGTTCCACTTTTCCCTCTTCACCCTCCGGCAGAATCTGTTCGATCATCCTGCGCAGACCATTGCCAACGAAATAGCGATAATCATCCACAGGGTGTGGTAAAAAACCAAAATCCGCGAGGATAGCATTGCACGTTTCGGCAAGGTCAACAAGAGTATCAACGAGGGTTCCATCCAGATCAAAAATAACTGCCTGATTTTTCACTGCTTTTTCTCCACGATTAGAGTTAAGGTTCAGCTTCAATGCACAAGCACAATAATGCATATAAAATACATTAAAAGATTAAAAAAAAATGATTTTCCCCTTTTTTTTTTCTGTATATAAGATAGAATCACCCCACTGAAGGACGGTTCATTTTTAAACAACGTGCCTAACCCGTTTTTCGACAGACCACTTCCCCCGAAGTTTCACACTTCTGAAAGTGTGCCTGTTCAAGCTGGGCACCCTCAACTCGTGAAAGCCTTCTCTTCCCGGCAGCCCCATGAAGCCAAGAGCTTTCATGCAATTTTTTACACAAAGGAGCGATTATGTGGTTCGTCAGATTCTTAACCTCTTCGATTGGCAAGAAAATGGTGATGGCTGTCACTGGGCTATGTCTCATTCTCTTTCTGTGTGTTCATGCCGCAGGGAACGTGACTATCTTTGTTGGCAGTGAAGTCTTCCAGGGGTATGCGGAAAACCTGCACAGTCACCCGGTCATTGTTTTCATCTTCCGTCTCGGGCTCTTTGCACTCTTTTTAATCCACATTGGAGTCGGTCTGCTTCTCTGGCAGGAAGGACGCAAAGAAGGGAAAAATCGTTACGTAGTCAACACCTGGGTGACCAAAAACCCGTATGCCATGTCTACCATGCCATATACCGGGCTGTTCATCCTTTGTTTCGTCCTCATTCACGTTTTCGGTTTTGCTGTAGCTCCAACTCATGACCAGATGATCTCCAACGTTATAGACGTGGCCTTGAGCAATTTCTTTTATGTTTTGCTTTATCTTGCCGGTTTTGCCGCGCTCTTTATCCACCTGAGCCACGGATTCTGGTCTATGCTGCAAACGGTTGGTGTCAACCATCCGCGTTATAACACAGTGATCGCCTGGGCAACATGGGTCGTACCTGGAGGTTTTCTCTGCTTTTTCAGCCTCATCGCGCTCTATCTGTTAACAACAAGTACTTATTGATATGAAATCTTACGGGTTCCTCACCGTTGCCGTTGCAGCACAGAGGAAAGTGACTCCGTTTATTTTTAGTAATTCATCCAGGGAATATAGATTATGGAACTGAAATCGAATGTGCCTGAAGGACCACTTGAAAAGAAATGGGATAATTACCGGTTTTCAAGCAAACTGGTAAATCCCGCCAACCGCAGAAAATTTTCCATTATTATTGTCGGGACCGGTCTTGCCGGTGGTGCTGCTGCGGCGACCCTTGCCGAGCAGGGCTATCAGGTCAAGTCATTCTGCATCCAGGATACCCCGCGCCGTGCTCACTCTATCGCTGCTCAGGGTGGAATTAACGCTGCCAAGAATTATCAGAACGACGGTGACTCCATATTCCGTCTCTTCTATGATACCATCAAAGGTGGTGACTTTCGTTCCCGTGAGGCCAATGTCTATCGCCTCGCACAGGTCAGTAATGAAATTATCGACCAGTGTGTTGCTCAGGGCGTTCCCTTTGCCCGTGAATACGGCGGAACCCTTGCCAACCGTTCCTTCGGTGGTGCTCAGGTAAGCCGGACGTTTTATGCCCGCGGTCAAACCGGACAACAGCTTCTCCTCGGTGCCTACTCCGCTCTCTCCCGGCAGATAAAAGCTGGCAGGGTTACAATGTACACCCGCCGCGAGATGATGGACGTCGTCGTTGTGGACGGTCGTGCAAGAGGGATCACCGTTCGTAATATTATTACCGGTGAAATTGAAAGCCATGCAGCAGATCTGGTCATCCTTGGTACTGGCGGATACGGGAATGTGTACTTCCTTTCCACGAACGCCATGGCCTCGAATGTCACCGCAGCTTTTCGTGCATACAAAAGAGGGGCCGGTTTCGCCAACCCCTGTTATGTACAAATCCATCCAACCTGTATCCCGGTACATGGAGACTTTCAGTCCAAACTGACTCTCATGTCCGAGTCTCTGCGGAACGACGGTCGTGTCTGGGTTCCGAAGAAAAAGGGTGAGACCCGTAAAGCCGCCGATATTCCCGAAAATGAACGCGATTACTATCTTGAGAACAAATACCCGAGTTTTGGTAACCTTGTTCCCCGTGACGTTGCCTCCCGGAACGCCAAGGAGCAATGCGACTTAGGAAAGGGTGTCGGCGCCACCGGCCTCGCTGTTTATCTCGACTTTGCTGAATCTATTCAACGCGATGGCGCGGATGTCATCTTTCGTAAATACGGGAACCTCTTCCAGATGTATCAGAAGATCGTTAATGTTGACCCGATGAAAGAGCCGATGATGATCTATCCCGCTGTCCATTACGCTATGGGTGGTATCTGGGTTGATTATAATTTGATGACCACCATCCCGGGTCTTTTCGCCATTGGGGAATGTAACTTCTCAGATCATGGTGCCAACCGCCTCGGTGCTTCCGCGCTGATGCAGGGTCTGGCTGATGGTTACTTCGTCATCGCAGCCTGTGTTGCCAACTATCTCGGAACCAACAAGTTTGACAAAGTTGATGAAACCAATGAAGCTTTCCTCTCCTCCCGTCGCGAGGTTGAAGACCGTCTTGAGAAATTGTTGAAAAACAGCACTGGTAGTTCCGCCGGAAAATGTACTGTTGACGAAATCCACAAAGAGCTGGGAAAATTGATGTGGGATTACTGTGGTATGGCACGAAACAAAGAGGGCTTGGAACACGCACTCAAAGAACTGCCCGGTATCCGTCAAAAATTCTGGGATAAAGTCTATATTCCTGGTTCTACGAAAGAGGTTAACCAGTCTCTGGAACGTGCCGGCCGCGTTGCTGACTTCATCGATTTCGCCGAAATTGTGGTTCGTGACGCCCTCGCCCGTGGCGAATCCTGCGGTTGCCATCTTCGTGAAGAAAGTCAGACCGATGAGAACGAAGCACTACGTGATGATGCAAACTACTCCCATGTCGCTGTATGGGAATACACAGGAGAAGGCTCTGAGCCCAAATTGAATATAGAGCCTCTCACCTTCGAAAATGTTACCCCGTCTCAGCGGAGCTATAAGTAAACCTACAAGGGAGAATATACAATGAGTGAAATAAATCTGACTTTGAAAATCTGGAGACAGCCGAACGCTGAGGCTGAGGGGAAGGTGGAAACCTACTCCGTCGAAAATATTTCCACTGACAGTTCTTTTCTGGAAATGCTCGATGTACTCAACGAAAAGCTGACCCATGAAGGGATCGATCCGGTCGCCTTCGATCACGACTGCCGTGAGGGTATATGCGGTATGTGTGGGGCAATGGTAAACGGTGTGGCCCATGGTCCGGAAAAAGAAACAACTCTTTGCCAGCTCCACATGCGCCATTTCAACAATGGTGACACTATTGTTATTGAACCGTTTCGTTCCAGAGCTTTCCCCATCTACAAAGATCTGATGATTGACCGCTCTGCCCTTGACCGTATTATCCAGGCTGGCGGGTATACAAACGTCAACACCGGTGGTACCCCGGACGCCAACTCCGTGCGCATCTCCTCCCAACAGGTGGAACTGGCCATGGACGCGGCAGCATGTATCGGTTGCGGGGCCTGTGTGGCTTCCTGCCCGAATGGCGCCGCCATGCTTTTCACCTCAGCCAAGATCAGCCAGCTTGCCCTGTTGCCCCAGGGACAGGTAGAGCGCAAGGAACGTGCTCAGGCCATGGTCCAATGCATGGATGATGAAGGTTTCGGTCACTGCACGAACACCAAAGAGTGTGAAGCTGTTTGTCCGAAAGGTATCTCCATCAGTAATATCGCCCGCCTGAACCGTGAATTCCTCAAAGGAATTTTCACTGGTCGTGACGACTGAGACCTCTGATACAGGAATGGGTCTGAACGCAGACGCTTCATATTTTCCTGTAATTTAGCGGTCGCAATTTTAGAAGTAAAAATGTAGAAATAAACCTGTTTTTCCCTTTTTTGGGAAAAGCAGGTTTTTTTATTTAACTGAATGCTGCGGAACCACAACACATCTAATACCATTCCGATTAAGTTGTGACCGCATAAATGCCATTTTCACTTTCTATGGGCGGATTCAAAGGCAGGAGGACGGGAAACAGGAGAAAGGAGACGGGAGACAGGAGGCAGGGAAAAGCAAAAGACGGAACAGCGAAAAACTTTTTGCCAAAGGAAAGCTCTAAACATGCGAATAAAGGCAAAAAACTTTAAAAAATATTTTAAAATTAAACAGAGAATTGCTGTTGTTCTATCTTTACTCTTTGCGTTCTTCGCGGTGAAATTCTTTGTCTTTTTAGAGCTTCTTTAAGAAGTTATACCATTTCTATTAAGTTGTGCCCCGTTTTGTATCCTGTTTATCCATTCGTGGTTACAAACTGCAGAAGGGATCACGAATGGACACGGATAAACACGAATTATTACTCATTCGTCATCGCCAAAAAAGATGTCTATGCAGTTGCGTTCTCTGGTCAATACAAAATGTAAATGGTATAACACCTCCCCATCAAACATGTCTGAAGAAATCAATTTGAAAAACGAAAATAACATAATTCCCAAAGCTGAAACCGGGACAAATCCGATCATTTTCCAAAACTACGACGTGGTCATCATCGGTGCCGGCCCTGCAGGACTTGCCTGTGCACGAGTCTGTGCCGAAGCGGGGGCCACTGTGGCGGTCTTTGAGCGCCGGAAGCAGATTGGAGAAAAGGTCTGTGCCGGTGGCATCACCATGCACGGGATTCTTGATCGGTTTAAGGATATTGTCCAGCGCACCTTTCCTGCCCAGACCATTGTTACCCGTCATCAGCGGGCCGAGATCCATGCGAAAGAGGCAATCATCGCTACCCTCAATCGAGTAGAACTCGGCGAAAGGATGGCGCTGGAGGCATGCAGGGCCGGGGCGAACATCTTCGTGGGAGCCCAGGTGCAAGAGATCAATGCCGGTTCTGTTACGGTCTGCGTAAAAAACAAACTCGGAGAAGAAAAGGAGCGGCAGGTGCACTACACCTGCCTCGTCGGTGCTGACGGTTCAAACTCAAGGGTTCGCCGTTTTCTCGGTCTCCCCGTCGAGCTCAAGGGCTTTGGCATCAACTGTCAGCTGCCGATCACCCGGGAAAAGATGGAATGGCATCTCAACCCCTCCCTCTTCGCCAGCGGTTATGCGTGGATCTTTCCTCATCGCGAAACCACTTCAATCGGTGTTTACGGTGACAGCGAAATGATCTCCGCCCGTGAACTATGCAAGAACTTCCAGACCTGGACGCAAGCCGAAGGTTTCGACCTTGAGGGCCAGCAACTCCGCGCGGAGAACATAAATTTTGATTATCGCGGAGTCGAATTCAAAAAGGACTCCCGTATTTACCTCGTCGGAGATGCTGCCGGTCTTGCTTCAGGACTCACCGGCGAAGGGATTTATTCGGCAGTCATCTCCGGTGAATATGTCGGCAATCGTATTATAAACCCCTCCTGGGAAAATGAGATCTTCACCCGTCTCGAAGCGCGTCACGCCCGCCACCTGAAAGCAGTACGCTACGCCCGCACTTACCCGAAGCGTCTGTCCCTGCTCAGCGAGGGAACCTGCCTGCTGCTGCGCCTCGGCCTGCTGCCGATCAACAAGGCAGAGATGGGCGGCTGAAAGTTACATTTACCACTCTCTGTCATTGAAAAAAATATTATGAAAAAGAATACAGTAGTCCTGCTTAATATCCTCTTTGTCACTCTTGCCGGAGTCATTCTCATCTTTCTCTTCAATGCGCCGGAGGTGACCACTCCCCATGTTCCAAAGGATAAAAACCATCAAATTTTTTCCGGCATGCATAAAAAAGAGGCAGAGAAACAGTGTGAACAGTGTCATGCCCAGGGCAGGAAATATCCGCTGTCAGAAAACCATCCGCCGAAATACCGCTGCCTGCTGTGTCATATCCGCAAGTAGCAGTGAACCTGGTCAAGAAACAAAAGGCGGGAAGACAATTTTTTACCGCGAAGAACGCGAAGGAAAGCAAAAGCGGGAGACGGGAGACGGGAGACAGGATAAAGCAAAAAACGGAAAGACAAAGACCGGAATTCTTGTTTATCCGTGTCCATTCGTGGTTCCTTCTGCAATTTGTAACCACGAATGGACACGAATTTTCACTAATAACAATTACATTTTTTACTGATCAGAGAATGCGACTGCGTGGAAATATTTTTTGGCGATTACGAATGGATAAACAGGCTGTAAAACGAGCATAACTTAATAGGAATGGTCTAATTCATGCGAAAAAGGGCATTTTTTACAAAAGCGTAACTTCTTAAAGAAGCTCTAAAAAGACAAAGAATTTCACCGCGAAGAGTGCAAAGAGTAAAGAGAGAACAACAGCAATTCTCTGTTTAATTTTAAAATCTTTTTTTAAAGTTTTTTGCCTTTATTCGCATGATTAGAGCTTTCCTTTGGCAAAAAGTTTTTCGCTGTTCCGTTTTTTGCTTTCCTTGTCTCCCGTTTCCTGCCTCCCTTTTCCCATCCCCCTGCCGTTGAATCCGCCAATACAAAATGTAAAGGTATCATCACATCCCCTGAACCTGTCCGCTCAGCTGGCAAGGCTCTTGCTCACAACCTCATAGACATCACGGGAGAGTTTTTTCGCGCTGGCGATCCGTTCAAGTTCCGCCTTCATCAGTGCGGTACGCCCCGGTTCATATCTGCGCCAGTTGATCAGTGGAGAACAGAGGCGGGCGGCAATCTGCGGATTGATACCGTTGAGTTCCAAAATTCGGTCAGCAAGGAAGCTGTAGCCTCCTCCGTCCGGGGCATGGAAACGCACATGGTTGGCAGAGGCAAAACTGCCAATCAGCGAACGCACTTTGTTGGGATTCGTAAGGAGGAAGGCTGGATTATCCATCAGTTCACGCACCCGATCGAGGGTATCCTCCAGCAGAGAGGTCGCCTGCAAAACAAACCATTTGTCCATCACCAGTGGATTCTGATTCCACTTCTCATAAAAGGCACCAAAAGCATTTTCCCGAACCTCACCAGCTACATTGGTCAGACAGGCCAGTGCAGCGACAGTATCGGTCATATTGCCGGCTTCTTCAAATTGACGGTGGCACAGATCAAGGATCTCTTCCGGCAGTGGATCAAGTGCCATCAGATACCGCAAAGCGACATTTTTCAGGCTGCGACGCCCCACTTCCTGCGGAGTGACGAGATAATTGTCATCGCCCCGACTGACTTCGAAGATGCGCTGCAAGGTTGCCTGATTCTCCCGTGCGATATGCCGCTGCACCAGCTGCCGAGCCTTATGGAGAGCATCAGGATCAATGGAATCCATCTCCTGAGCGAGAGTTGTCTCAGCAGGGAGTTGCAGAGAAAGCGAAAGAAGGGAACAGTCATCCGGCGTACAGGTGAGACTGTTGCGTACTGCACGCATATAGACAGGATCTATCGATACCGTCCTGCCTCCCCCGCGAAGCTGTTCGGCAACCTCAAGAATTACCTCCGAGGCCAGCCGTGTCATACTGTCCCAGCGGTTGAAGAGATTACCATCAGCAGATGCCAGCCGGGCCAGTTGTTCACGACTCTGAAAACGTTTGACCCGAACCGGTGCAGAGAAATTACGGAGCAGGGAGAGTACCGGCTCCTCGTCAGAGTGACACTTGAGGATAAACTCCTGACAATCTTCACGCAGCTCCAACACTACTTCATGAACGCCGCCCTCCAGCTCAAGCTCACCATTACGCCCGACCAGACCAGCCGTGATCGGTATATGGAAAGGTTGTTTCTGCAGTTGCCCGGGGGTAGCCGGACACTCCTGCTCAATAATAAGATGATACCCGCCCTGCTCAGGGCGCCACTCGGTCAGCACCGTCAGCACCGGCGTTCCGGATTGCTTGTACCAGAGGAAAAACTGATCAAGGTTAACCCCGGAGGCATCGGCCATGGCGGCAACAAAATCCTCACAGGTCACGGCCTGCCCATCGTGACGTTCAATATAGAGATCCATCCCGCAGCGGAAATTCTCCGCTCCGATCAGGGTGTGGATCATACGGATGACCTCGGCCCCCTTGTTGTAGACGGTAGAGGTATAGAAATTGTTGATCTCAAGGTAGTTATCCGGTCGCACCGGGTGTGCCAGAGGGCCGGAGTCCTCCTTAAATTGAAAGTTCTTCAGCAGACGAACGTCATCAATACGCTGCACCGGCCGGGAGTTCATATCCGAAGAGAACTCCTGATCACGGAAAACGGTAAGCCCTTCCTTGAGACTGAGCTGGAACCAGTCACGCAAAGTCACCCGGTCGCCGGTCCAGTTGTGAAAATATTCGTGGCCGATCACCCCTTCCACACCGAGATAATCCTGGTCGGTAGCAGAATCGGGCGAAGTCAGCACATATTTGGAATTGAAGACATTAAGTCCCTTGTTTTCCATGGCCCCCATATTGAAATCGTCCACCGCGACAATCATGAAGATATCAAGGTCATACTCAAGGCCGAAGACATCTTCATCCCATTTCATTGCCCGTTTCAACGAAGCCATGGCATGGTCACATTTATCCCGATTACGTTCTTCAACGTAAATTTTCAAGGCAACTTCCCGTCCGGAGCAGGTGGTGAAGCTGTCTTCAAGGGGGACAAGGTTGCCGGCCACAAGGGCAAAAAGATAGCAGGGTTTGGGAAAGGGATCCTGCCAGACGGCGAAATGGCGCCCTTCTTCCACATCTCCGCTGTCAATAAGATTGCCATTGGAAAGCAGTACCGGGTAGAGTTTTCTCTCCGCCTCAATACGAGTGGTAAAACAGGTAAGGACATCGGGGCGATCCGGGAACCAGGTGATCTTGCGGAATCCCTCGGCCTCGCACTGGGAGCAGTAGTTGCCACTGGACTTATAGAGTCCCTCAAGTGCTCGATTTTCCGCTGGTTTAATCAAAGTTCGAATAACAAGGGTAAACTCGTCAGGCACGTTTGGCAAGATGAGAAGCCCATCTTCAATACGGAAGTCGTGCCACTGCTTACCGTTCAGCTCAATCCCCTGCAGCTCCAGTTCTTCACCGACAAGCTGGAGATCGAGAGATTCGCCGGTACGCCGGAAGGTACTTCTGGCAGAGACGAGGGTATATTCTTCGTAGAGTTGAAACTCAAGCTCAATGGTATCGAGCGCGAAGGGAAAAGGCTTGTAATCGGAGAGACGGATGGTGTCGTGCTCACTCATAAATCACCTGTTTTAATTGACACATAAGTTCTTTTGGCTATAGTAAAAACTCTTTTGATTTATAGCAACGTACACAATTTCATAAATTTGACAACCGGGAAAATCCATGATCACCATCAACGAAAACTATCTTAAACTTCAAGCTTCTTATCTCTTTTCCGATATTGCCAGGCGAGTGGCAAAGTTTCAGCAGGAACATCCAGAAAAGAACGTTATCAAGCTTGGTATCGGCGATGTTACCCGTGGATTGCCGCCAGCCTGTATTGCAGCTTTTCACAAAGCTATTGACGAAATGGCCGATGATTCCACCTTCCACGGCTATGGCCCGGAGCAGGGCTATGATTTCCTCCGTGAAGCCATCGCCAGCCACGATTTTCAGAGCCGTGGCACAGAGATTACCGCCGATGAGATCTTCGTCAGTGACGGTGCCAAATGCGATACCGGTAATATTCAGGAAATTTTTTCCGAAGATATTGTCATAGCCATTCCCGATCCGGTCTATCCCGTCTATCTTGACACCAACGTCATGGCGGGACGCACCGGCGATTTTGTCGACGGCCGTTACAAAGATATTGTCTATCTTGATTGCAACAAAGAAAATGGTTTTGTCCCGGCTCTGCCGGATCGTCCAGCTGATCTGATTTACCTCTGTTTTCCCAACAACCCCACCGGTTCCACCGCCACGAAAGAAGATCTGCAAAAGTGGGTAGATTACGCCAGGAAAAACAAGGCAATCATCCTCTTTGATGCCGCCTATGAAGCTTTTATCCAGGACAGCAGTTTGCCCCATTCCATCTACGAGATTGACGGCGCAGAAGAGGTTGCACTGGAGTTCCGCAGTTTCTCCAAAAGCGCTGGCTTTACCGGTACCCGCTGTGCCTATACAGTTGTCCCGAAAAAATGTGTGGGCTGGGACAAGGCGGGAACCCCCCACAGCCTGCACGATATGTGGAATCGCCGCCACTGTACCAAGTTCAACGGCGTAAGTTATCCCGTACAGCGAGCCGCTGAGGCCGTCTATTCCGAAGAGGGGCAGAAACAGTGTGAAGAGCTGATAACGTTTTATCGCGCCAATGCAGAAGTGGTTCTGCAAACCATGGAAGGACTCGGCTATGAGTGCGTGGGCGGTATAAACTCTCCCTATATCTGGATTGACGGCAAGATGGACTCCTGGGAGTTCTTCGATCTGCTGCTCAACAAAGCTGGCGTGGTCTGTACCCCCGGAGCAGGTTTTGGAACCTGTGGCAATGGATATATCCGCATATCCTCTTTCAACAGCCACGAGAACGTTATCGCCGCAATGAAGCGAGTCAAGGAAGCGTTACGCTGAGAAATACGGGGAAGATATAAAAAAAGCGGCTGCCCGGAAGGGTAACCGCTTTTATTCGTTGGCAAAAAGTTTTTCGCTGTTCCGTCTTTTGCTTTTTCCTGTCTCCTGTCTCCCGTCTCCTTTCTCCTGTTTCCCGTTCCCCTGCCTTTGAATCCGCCAATACAAAATGTAAATGGTATAACGTGTTCAGGACGTTATTTTTTTCGGCAGAAATGTCGCCGCAAAATGGGTATGTTCCTTTACCCCCTTCAACTGCTCTATCTCTACATCACCATACCCTTTCAGCCAGTCAATCACCCCTTTTACCAGTCGCTCCGGAGCCGATGCTCCAGCGGTAATACCGATTCGCCTGATACCTTCAAGCCATTGCGGGTCAATATCGGAAGCGTCATCAATCAAATGCGCCGGGATATTGCGTCGGACTGCCACCTCTTTTAAGCGATTGGAGTTGGAACTGTTTTTCGAGCCGACCACAAAGATCAGTTCGGTACGTTCTGCCAGATCGCGTACTGCATCCTGCCGATTCTGAGTGGCAAAACAAATGTTCGATCTGGGACCGCGAATATCAGGGAAGCGCCGTTTGAGAGTGGTAATAATCCCGGAGATATCACTCTGCGTAAGGGTTGTCTGGGTGACATAGCCAACCTTGAGCGGATTCTCCACCTGTACCTTTTCCGCCTCTTCCACCGATGCCACCACCTGTACACCATCAGACACACGACCCGCAGAACCTTCCACCTCCGGATGATTGTGATGGCCGATGATCAACACATTACAGCCCTCTGCATGATAACGTTCCACCATGCGGTGAACACTGGTAACCAGCGGGCAGGTGGCGTTGACTGACAACACATTGAGATCAGCGGCACACCTCTCCACCGCCTTTGACACCCCGTGAGCACTGAAGATAACAACTCCGCCCTGCGGGACATCGGAAAGATGCTCCACAAAGATGGCACCAGACTCCCGCAATTCTTCAATGACATGGCGGTTATGGACAATCTCATGAAGGACATAAACCGGTTTTTGATACTCTTCAAGACTTTGTTTTACCGTCTCAATTGCCCGTTCAACCCCGGCACAGAAGCCGCGCGGCGACGCGAGCAGAACCTGAAATCTGCGTGGCGCATCCATCAGCGGACCTCCACACCGGCCCGGCGGACCGTATCTTTCACCTCTTGAATCCCCACCTCCCGACGATGAAAAATACCGGCGGCCAGGGCGGCATCGGCATCTGTCTGCTGGAACACATCCACGAAGTGCTGCGCGCTGCCTGCGCCACTGGAGGCAATAACCGGAATGGATACTGCTGCCTTTACCTGACGAATGAGTTCCATATCGAAACCGGCACCGGTACCGTCACGGTCGATGCAGTTCAGCAGAATCTCCCCTGCCCCGAGCGCCTCGCAGGCGGTAACGAGCTGCACGACATCAAGATCGCGTCCTTCACGACCGCCGCTGACAGTACACTGATACCAGCAATATTTTTCACCATCTGCTCCAGGGATAGAGAGCTCCACAACGTGGTGACTCGTCTCTTCCGGCGACTGTACACAGACCCTGCGGGGATCAACCGAGATAACCACAGCCTGGGCACCATAGACATTGAAGATCTGCTCAATGGAACTGGTTCCGGTTTTTTTCCCGGTACGCAGATACTCTTCGGCGGCATACACGGCATCACTGCCGATGGAAACCTTGTCGGCTCCGGCACGAAAATAGGCGGCGGCTACATCAAGTGCCGTGTATTGCTTTCCTTCACTGTCCGTAAAGCTGCGGATTCCACCTCCGATGGTCAAGGGAACAAAAACATTCTTTGAGGTCTCTTTCAGCAGATCAATCATCGGCTGATCTTTCAGCGGGAAGCTGCGAAAACCGGTAATATTGAGAAAGGTAATCTCATCGGCACCCTCTTCAAAGTAACGCTGTGCGAGAGTAACCGGCTTACCGAGGTTGCGCACAGCCCCGCCTGTGCTGTCATCGCGCACGTCGTACTGATCTCCTTTGGTAACCACGAGATCACCGGCATCGTTGGAACGTACGTCAAGACAGGCAATAATCCGTTTCGCCATGCGGGTCTTCATCCGATCCTCACTGCGCAGGCAGAGCGTTTCATTGTCGGAGAGGTAGTTATTGAGGATATTGAGTCCTGGAGTACCACACTTTTCAGGGTGAAACTGAAAGGCCGAAACCCGTCCCCTGCTCACTGCAGAAACGAATTCACAACCGTAGTCGGTGCGTGCAAGAATCCACTCCGCCGGAGTTTCTGCAACCGGGGCATGATAAGAATGAACAAAGTAGAGTTTTTCCCCCTTCCAGCCACCAAAGAGGGGCGAATCCTTTTCCAGCCGCAGACCATTCCAGCCTATCGCCGGCACAGCCAGCTCTCCCTGCGGAAAACGCCGCACCTGTCCAGGAAAGATGCCCAGCCCTTCTACACCCGGCGATTCCTCACTGCCGGAAAAAAGCGCCTGCATCCCGATGCAGATACCGAGAAAAGATTTATCTTCACGAATCCTCCGGCGTAACGGCTCCATATAACCGCGCTTTCGCAGCTGTTCCATGGCAATACCAAAACTGCCCACGCCGGGGAACACCAGTTTTTCTGCAGAGAGAATCTCTTCGGGACGGTTTACATCCTCAATTTCATAACCGAGGCGAAGGATGGCATTGCGAATACTGCGCACATTTCCCGCACCATAATCAAGCAGTGTTACTTTCATACTTTCACCTCATTCATCTTCCAGGGTATAATAAAATCCTTCAGCACATTTTCTACAAAGAATTCTGCCATCCTTCTCCACGTCACGGTGATCCTGTACCCAGTCACCGCAGCTTTCACACTGCACGCGGCGGGTCGGTCGGCCGGGCATGTCAGCCACAGGAATCTCAACCTTCACATGCTCCACCTTGAAGAGTTCCTCCTCCGGCATGATGCGGTAGGCCTCAAGCTGGCGGGCGTATTTATCTTCCATTTCTTTACAATACAGTTTCGATCCCTCACGAGCCTCCTCCAGAGCCGTTATCCGCACCGCCTTCCCTGTCTCCAGATTGACAAAAGTAGCCGCCATGACACCGTGGTCGAGAAATTTCATCGACCTCTTGCCAAGGCTGCAGCCAGTTACCGACTGAATAGCATCGGTGGCACACCTGTCTATCTCGACATAAATGCAGAACTTCTTGCGGTCAACACCTCTGGGCTCTTCAATTTTAATCAGAGAAAGAGCGAGGAGAGACATCCGCACTCCTATCACCTGCCCGGCACAGATATGCCCGTGAACCCGGGTGGACTCTTCAAGCAGTTCTTCAAAGGTTTGCATAGTAGTGAAATAGTGGAGGGGAAATGGAAAAAGGCCATTCCCTGCGGGAACGGCCTTTTTGAAATAATGTTTCTCTCCCGAAGAGAGCAGCGAGAACATATTTCTTGAGCTTACCGGAGAGAAATCCGGGCTGCATGCCCCGGCAATCCGGGTGCTGAATCAGTTTACAGCGTCAGACAGCTTGGAGCCAGCTTTGAATTTAACAATGTTACGAGCCGGGATGTCGATAGCCTTGCCGGTCTGGGGATTGCGGCCGGTGCGTGCTTCGCGCTTGGACACAGAGAAAGTGCCGAAGCCGACGAGGGTAACCTTGTCACCTTTTTTCAATGTCTCTGCAATAGTGGCAAGAGTGCCGTTTAGAGCCTTTTCGGCATCTGCTTTGCTGATGTCTGCAGCATCAGCAATACTTTCGATAAGTTCTTTCTTGTTCATGATTCCTCCCTGCGGGTTCTTCTTGTGCCGGACACCGACATGGCCTCCGACCGTTTGAATAATACATCCATTTGTTTCTGCTTTACGTAAACAATATTGCCTGCACTCTTCTCATCCGTCAAAAGCATGCTTTCAATGGAACAAGAACAAAAATTGGAGAGATGTTGAATAATTAGATATTTCAAGATTCTCTTAAAAACGCCGGAACCCTTTATCTGCGGGCTATTGCGCTTATAAGAAGGCACCATAATTGAATAGCCATAACGAATCAAGAAAAAATTTGTACCCGGCACGCCCTCATACTGATATTTTTACTTTTTTCAGCATTACCCACGGTTGCAAAAGGTTATTCTCCCTTTTTTGCACTCGCTGAAAGATTCAGATTGTATAAGAGGTATGAGAATAGCGCGAATCTCCGGGGTAATATTTTGTTTTTCTGCTGTTTCATCTTTTTTTCCCCATAATTCAAGGAGGATACCTCCGACTACAGGTTTTACCCGCGCCAGTGGCAACCCCAGCTTTTTCAATGCTGTCTCTGCCCTGGCTGTAAGCTCAAGGGCCTCTCTGGTGATCTTTTTACCCGTCGGCAGACGTGTGGCAAGGCAGGAATCTGAAGGCAAAGAATAATGAGATAAATGAAACACTTCTGCCAGCTGTCGCACCTCTTTTTTACTCATCCCGACATCCGCCAGCGGCGTGAGGATACCCTCTTCCGCCACAGCCTGCAGACCAGGCCGAACCTCAGAAAGATCATCTTTATTGGTGCCGTCCAGCAGTACTGCAGCCCTCAGGCTGGCAGCTATGGGTTTCAAACTGGTATAAAGATTTTTTTTGCAGATATAGCAGCGCGTCTCATCGTTGACCGCAAAACCTTCATAGAGCAGCGGATGAAGCATGACCTCAACCAGCTCCCCGAGTTCTGGAAAATTTTCTGTATAGATTTGCTGTACCATTCTCTGATGTACAGGCGCCTCAAGAATCGACTTTCCGTGAATGGCCACGACATTTTTTGCCCCGAGAGCCTCAACGGCCAGCCTCAGCAGGAGGGTAGAATCCACCCCGCCGGAAAAAGCCACTGCCACCCGGTTATGAAATCGCAGACTCCCAAACAGAGTTTCACAGACCTCTTTCAAGGTGTCATTCTTAAATATTATCGGGCTTTCCTTGACAGACAGCGTTTCATCTTTCATATTTCACATTATCCAGAACAGATTCTCTTAAGGTACCTTGAGGTCTTTCTCACGGAGCAAAACGACTGCTCCAGGTTTTTCGTTTCTTCCTTCAAACCATATAAATTCATGCCAGAGCAGAAAAAAAAGATCGGCACCGTCCGCAACGACATTGACACTATCGACAACACCATCCTTGATCTCCTCAAAAAGCGTCTTGATTGTGCTAAAGAAATCGGCAGATTGAAAAACAACGAAAAACGGGCCAAATGGGACCCGCTGCGGGAGAAACAGATCTATGATCGTCTCCTTGCCACCAACGCCGGAATCTTCCCCGAGGATGCTCTGAAATCAATTTTTCATGAAATCATTACCACCTGCCGCCTCTCTCAAAAGAGAGTAGAAGTCGCATTTCTCGGCCCCGAGAGCACCTTCAGCCACCTGGCCGGAATGGAGAATTTTGGCCATTCCGCAGATTACAAAGCCTGCGAATCCATTGATGAGGTCTTTGCTGAGGTAGAAAAAGGCCGCACCCAGTATGGCATAGTCCCGGTGGAAAATTCAATCGAGGGGGCTGTTTTCTCCACTCTCGACTGCTTCATGAAATATAACGTAAAAATCTGCGGCGAAGTAAACCTCCAGATCAGCTATAATCTCGTTTCCAGATCCGGCAATATTGAGGATATCCAAACCGTCGCCTCCCACTCTCAATCGCTGGCTGAATGCCGCGGATGGTTGCGCAAACAACTGCCGAATATCCCGACCCTGCCGGTATTTTCTACCGGAGAGGCAGCGCAGATGGCCGCGAACAATCCGAGTACAGGTGCCATCGCCTCCTCACTGGCCATCAAAACCTATGAATTGCAGGTTGTCGTCAAAGGGATAGAGGACAGACCGGGCAACACCACCCGCTTTCTGGTTATCGGCAAGGAATCTCCGGCACGCAGCGGAGCCGATCGAACCTCCCTGCTCCTCGGCCTCATGGACCGTCCCGGAGCCCTCAGTGAAATTCTCACCGTTATCTCAGAGATGAATATCAATCTGGTCAAGATTGAGTCTCGTTCCATCAAAGGGAAGCAGTGGAAGTTCCTCTTTGTCCTCGATATGCTCGGTCATATTGAAGATCCGATCATAGCCGAAACCGTGAAACGCCTGCATGAGAAATGTTCGTGGTTTGAGTGGCTCGGCTCCTATCCGCAGTTCAACCCGCGGCAGGCAGATTCAGCCACCGATCTTTGACATGCCGCCACTGCAGTGACTCTTCTCGACAACATCCTGAACTGTACTCAACTGGTGGCCTTTTGGTTTATTGAAGATTGCGTCGCGAATGGCATTGCGTATAACGTCGTCACTAACATTACCGCGAAGCAGAACACGCAGATCTGTTTCAATATCGTGCAGCAGACAGGGGCGTAACCGCCCCTCTGAAGTAAGCCGCAGGCGGGTACACTGGTCACAAAAATGGTGGCTGATCGGGCTGATAAAACCAAGCGTCCCTTCCCGGCCCCCGGAACTGAAAGTATAGAGTTTTGCCGGGCCGGAACTGCGTTGTTTCTCAGAGGGCTCCAGTGAACCAATGGTACGTATCTTTTTCATTATATCATCGGAATCGCAGAAACGGCACTGGCTCCAGCTCCCTGCATCCCCGGCAGGCATAAATTCAATAAAGCGTATCTGAAAAGAATGCTCAAGGGAAAGACGGGCGAAATCGAGGAACTCATCATCATTGATTCCTTTCATGGCCACGGCGTTCAACTTCACCTTAAAACCAAGACGTTCCACCGTACAGATCGATTCCCACACCTTGTCAAAATAGTCCCGCCCGGAGATCTGCTTGAATTTATCCCGCTGCATGGTATCAAGGGAAACATTGACCTGATGCACCCCGGAGGCCAGCAGGTCTTCGGCATACTCTCCAAGCAGAACGCCGTTGGTTGTCACCAGAACCTGATTAAGACCATCTATTTTTGACAGCTCCTTAATAAAATCAAGAATTCCACGCCGCACCAGAGGCTCGCCACCAGTAAGGCGGAGCTTGCTCATTCCCATTTCTACGGCGACACGCACCACGCGCAACAGTTCTTCATAGCTGAGGAGTTCATCATGGCGCAGGAATTTTCCGTGTTTTATCGGCTTTCCGTTACCATCGTGCTCTGGCATACAGTACATGCAGCGCAAATTGCAGTGATCTGTGACAGAAAGACGCAAATAGGAGATTGTTCGGGAAAACTGGTCGACAAGAGGGGAAATAGATTGTATTTTCTCGCTCATATTCATGTCCTCAAAGTATTGTGAAAGGAAGATTTGTAAGATACCACCCACATACTACTGCAGAAATCCCGCCGTGCAAGCGGATAAAAGGAAACCCCTGAAGACCGTCTCCCCCCCTACGCCAATGCTTACCCTTGCTATAGAAAGTTCCTGTGATGACACCGCCGCAGCGGTAATGAATGACAATCGTCTGCTTGCCAGCCTGCGCAGCGGCCAGGAGGATATCCACAGTCGTTTCGGCGGTGTGGTTCCGGAACTCGCGTCCCGGGAACATCTCAGGGCTGTCCAGCCGCTCACCGAAGCGACCCTGCAGGAAGCCGGTGTCTCACTTGCCGATATTGAACTGATTGCGGCCACCCGGGGACCAGGTCTCGTCGGTTCGCTGCTGGTGGGCTTCAGCTTTGCCAAGTCGATATCCTATGTTACCGGAATTCCGTTTGTATGTGTGGATCATCTGGCTGGGCACATTCTCTCTGCCTTTCTCAACGAAACTGGCCCGGATTTTCCCTGCGTATCTCTGACTGTAAGCGGAGGTACCTCGGCGATTTACCTTGCGGAGAGTTTCACCCGTTTCCGCTGTCTCGGCCGCACCCGCGACGACGCCGCTGGAGAGGCTTTTGACAAGGTGGCAAAACTTCTTGGCCTCCCCTATCCGGGCGGCCCACAGGTGTCAAAACTGGCGACAGAGGGAAACCCCGCTGCCTTCAAGTTTCCCCGCTCCTGGCTCGGAGATTCCTTCGACTTCAGTTTCAGCGGCCTGAAGACCTCCGTACTTAACCGGGTCAACCGTTTTCGTCAGAAAGGAGAAGAGGTTCCCGTCAACGATATCTGTGCCTCCTTTGAGGCCGCAGTGGTAGAGGTCCTGACCGTGAAAACCCTCAAGGCAGCCCTGAAAAACGAAGTTAAGGATATTACCATCGGTGGCGGCGTCAGTGCCAATCTCGCCCTGCGCGAATCTCTGGCCAGGGAATGCACAAAAAACGGCATCAAATTTCACGCCCCGCAGCTCGCCTTCTGCACCGACAACGCTGCAATGATCGCCCTCGCCGGACAACATCAGTTTGCTGAAAACGGGGCCTGTGAGAACCTGCTTGATACAGACGTCTATTCACGCTCTCCTCTCGGACAGTAGGGTCCCTTGAATAATCAAGGTTCCCAGTAATCAAATACATTCTGGAAACAGTACTGTCATACCCTTTACATTTTGTATTGGCGGATTCAAAGGCAGGGACGGGAAAAGGGAGACAGGAGACAGGAAAAAGCAAAAGATTTCCGTAGAGACGAGCAATTTGGGTGTCTCAGGCACAACGGACGCTTCAACCATGAGATCATTTTACTGCCTGTTTATCCATTCGTAATCACCAAAAAAGATGTCCACGCAGTTGCGTTCTCTGGTCAATAAAAAATGTGATTGGTCTTACTGTCACAATGAGAAATAAAAGATACCCTAAAGATAAAACAAGAAAGGATATAACTTATGACGCAGTATGGAAAGCAGGCGTATGATACCCTGCAGAAATACCATCTTGCCCCCAAAAAACGCTTTGGGCAGAACTTTCTTGTCCATCGGACCACAGCAGAAGCCATCGTCGCCGCAGGCGATATCAAGCCGGAAGAAACCATCGTAGAGGTAGGCGTAGGGCTCGGCGCTCTCACCCTGCCACTTGCCAAAACAGCAAAGCGGGTCTGCGGCTTTGAGATCGACAGCGGAATTGTACGCTTTCACCGCCAGGCGAATGACCTGCCGGAGAACGTCACTCTCATCCACAAAGATTTTCTTGATGTAGACCTGAAAGAGGTGTGCAGCAGTTGCGCCAGCGAGAGTGGCAGGTTGAAGATTCTCGCCAACCTGCCCTACTCTATCTCCAATCCCTTCATCTTCAAGCTGGTCGACAGCGCCCGCTATATTGAGAGCGTCACGGTCATGCTGCAGAAGGAGGTGGCGTTGCGTCTCGCGGCACAACCGGGCAGCAAAGAGTATGGCGTGCCGACCATCCTGCTTGCCTCCTGCGCCACAGTGAAACAGAAACTGCTGCTCCGGCCGGACGAGTTTTATCCGAGGCCAAAGATTGATTCCATTGTCATCACTATTAATTTTGGCAGCACCGCTCCCGGCATCCCCCCGCAGGAGAGCTACAGCTATCCCCTCTTCAAAGAGATCGTCCGCACCACCTTCAACCAGCGGCGCAAAACCATTGGCAATACCTTCGCCAATGTTCCCACCCTGCGCAGGCTGGTCGACACAGATCGAAATGCGGCAAAGACGCTGGCCGCCGAACTCCTCAAAAAAGCGGGGATTGATCCAGGCACCCGTCCTGAAACTCTCCCCGTAGAAAAGTTTATCGAACTGAGCCGGATTATGGGCTCAGCACTGTAAACAACCATTTCTCATAATCAGTGGCAACGGCCTGCCAGGAGAAGCGCCGGGTCAACTTAACCGCTGTCGCTGCAGAGAGTTTCCGGGGCATGCAACAGTGCTGAATCAGACGTTCAACCAGCTCCCCTTCACCATAGAGATTTTCCTGCGGGAAGAGTTCAGGATAGGAAAGACGAGCTGGCAGAAGAGGTACACACCCTGCGCGAACCGCCTCAATGACGGCAATACCGTAAAACTCATGCACTGCGGTTGAGACCACCATCGTTCCTTTGCCAAGCAGATGCAGATACTCTTCCCTGCTCTCGACAAAGCCGCAGTGGAGCAAATTCCCTGCAAACTCCTCTTCCACCCCGTTAAAACAGACGGGGTGGAAGCGAAAGGACTGCCCGAGAAGCAACAGCTTGAACGGCACGTCCTGCGCCTGCAGTACCCGCAATGCACTGAAAAACTCTTCCGGGTTCTTATCTGCCTCCCAGCGGTGATTCCAGACAATCACAGCTTCTTCACTTTCCTGCACCGATGCCTCCACACAACTAAGGGTAATTCCCGGAAAAATAACCCGACTCTTTGCCCGTAATTTCTCTACCGTATCAGGAAAACTCATGTCCGCAGCCTTTTTCAGCAGGGAGGCGACACCAGCGAGAAAGCTCTGCCGATTAAACTCCGAGTTAAAGGCCAGCGAATCGGCCGCGAGGGCTGAGTTGAAATTGATCCCGGTGAACTGAAAAAATCCCGGGTCTTTCAGCTGAGAGGGATACGCAAATTGATTTTCGTGGAAATAGAGACAAAAACGGGTGTGGGGGGCCCAGCCGGGAAGCATGGCAGTGAGAGCGCGAAGTAAACCGAGATCAACAAAGGTGGAGGCAAGAAGGGTGTCAAAGCAACGCTCTTCCAGCGGCATTTTTTCCAGTTCACCAATCAACCATGGAGCAGCAAGCTGCATGCGCATTTTCCACTTGCGTGCTGGCAGTACAAGAAAGACAAAGTCAGCATCCAGATGTTGGATCAACCCCTCAAGGAACTGCTGATGAGAACCACCGAAGTAGGGCTCCACAACCAGAACACGCCGCCGCCTGCTCATCGTTTCTCCTTTTTACGTAAATACATTTCCAGCATCGAAGAGACGCCGACGCAGATCTCTCTTAAATTCAGGGCGTGCAACGGAGAGCAACCACGCGGTCAAGGATGCGGTCTGCTGTCTCCAGCTTGGAGATCAGGGGCAGCCTTTCCTCTCCGCCGTCACGGTCAAGCAGCAGGATACGGTTGGTCTCACTCTCAAAGCCGGCATCACTGGCACTGATATCATTGACACAGATGAGATCCAGGTTTTTTTTCGTCAGCTTTCGCCTCCCCTCCGCCTCAAGATTGCGGCTTTCTGCCGCAAATCCCACGAGGATCTGCCCCTTCGGCTTCTTCTCACCGAGAGCAAAAAGAATATCCGGATTCTGTACGAGCCGCATCTCCGTCTCAATATTCTCCTTTTTCACCTTGTGCGGAGCAATATTCTCCGGTCGATAATCAGAAACTGCCGCAGCCTTGATAATTACCCCTGCATGCGCCGACTCTGCCATCACCGCATCGTGCATCTCTCTGGCCGTCTCCACCCGCTTCAACGTCACCAGCGGCGGTGCCGGCAGACTTGACGGACCACTGATCAGCATAACCACCGCACCCCGTCGGGCCGCAGCTGTGGCAAGAGCGTACCCCATTTTGCCGGAGGAACGGTTACTGAGGAAACGCGCAGGGTCAATAGCTTCCCGCGTCGGCCCGGCGGTCACAACCACCCGCATCCCGGCAAGATCCTGCCTTGAGAGCGCCGCAGCGAGGTATTCCTGCGCATCCTGCCACTCCACCAGCCTGCCCTTTCCCACCTCGCCACAGGCCATGCTCCCGGATGCAGGTGCCACAACTGTCCAGCCGGATTCCCGCAGCTTTTTCAAGTTTTCCTGCACAGGCAGGCTGGCAAACATCTGCACATTCATTGCTGGAAAAAGAAGCTTCGGGCAGCGGGCGACAAGGGCAACCGTGGTCACCAGTGTGTCAGCCATCCCATGGGCAAGTTTGGCGATGATGTCCGCCGTAGCGGGTGCGACCACAAAGATATCCGCCTCACGACCGAGATCTATATGGGCCATGGAACCATCTGCAGCGCCGTCGAACATTGCACTGTAAACTTTCCGGCCCGAGAGAGAAGCAAAGGTCAGCGGAGTGACAAAGCGCTCCGCTGCCGGGGTCATCGCGACATCGACCAGTGCCTCCATCTTCGTCAGTGTACTCACCCAGCCCGCCACCTTGAAGGCTGCAATGGAACCGCAGACTCCGACCACCACATTTTTTCCAGTAAAAACAGTCATCAACAGGCCCCCTTGCCGGTGAACATGCACGCCACCGTCTTGACAATAATCTTGATATCGGTCCACAGAGAGAAATTAAGGATATACCAGTCATCAATTTCAACCCGCTCCTGATAATCATCTACGTTGGAACGCCGCCCCACCTGCCAGGGACCGGTGATACCGGGTTTCATTGAGCAGTACAACCCTGCACTCTCTTTATAGAAATCGGTCAGTTCATCACCAACCACCGGCCGCGCGCCGACCACACTCATCTCTCCCCTGAGCACATTGATAAACTGCGGCAGTTCATCAAGGCTGGTTTTGCGTAGAAAACGGCCTATAGGGCTGATCCGCGGGTCATTCTTCAACTTAAAGGAAGTTTCCCATTCCTTCCGCAACGCCGGTTTTTCCTTGAAAATTTTCTCCAGCATTTTATCCGCACCGACACGCATGGTACGGAATTTCAAGCATTTAAAATTCTTGCCGGTGGCAGTAATGCGCGTATGACCATAAAAAATCGGCCCGCCGTCCGCAAGCTTTATCGCCAGTGCAATAAGCAGGGTAAGCGGCAGTGTGCCGCAAATGGCAGCGAGGGAAAAGATGATGTCAAAACTGCGCTTCCACTCAGTGTTGGGATTAAAGTTGAGGATAAGCATGCTCCCGAGAGACTGCACTTCGGCATGGTGCAGGCCGTAGAGATAGAGGTCGGGAATAAGATAAATCCGAGCCCCAAGACTGCGGCACTCACGCAATATCTTGAAGATCTTGCGTTCCGCACGCATGGGCAATGCAATATAGACATAATCCACATCGTGCACTTTGAGGTAGGTAGTAATGTCAGCGGTGGTCCCGAGCACCGGTTTACCATAAATCTCCGGCGGTTCTTCTGCTTCTCCCACCTCTCCATACGGCCGCAGATCGAGTTTATCGTCAAAAAAGCCGATAACCTCGATCCCCGTCCACGGCATCGACTCCACCTCTGCAAGCAGGTTCCGCCCCAGTTCCCCTCCACCGACCACCACCGCACGCCGCACATTTTTTCCACGGGAACGGAAGCTGCGCAGCAGTTTACGGGCAAAGGTATGCAGCGTAAAGACGAGCACAGGCGTGGTTACCGACCAGATGAGGATAACAAAACGGGAGTAGGCGTGGGAGATCTTGAAAATGAAAAAGTAGAAGAGAAGAACCCCCACTACCGTTGCCCAGGCACGCAGGATAACGACAAACTCGAGAAAAAATTTCCACCCGCGCCAGGAACGATAGAGTTGAAAGGACTGAAAACTGATGAAGGTGGCAACTCCGGTAAGAACCATCAAGCGGGTATACCATATACTCCATGGGACATGGAACCAGTGCACCAGTCCCCAGAGATAGACAACAATCAGCAGACAATCGACAAGGTGGAGCAATCTGGCCATGAGCGAGCTCTGCTCACGAAGATTCGTTGTAATCATTCTATTCCGAATATCAGTACGTTGAAAACAACAGTTTATGGGTACCCATCATTGAAAGAGCCTAACGCTGCCACCAGCGCCGGTTCATACTCATGCTGCGACAGAGAAAGAGCGGCAGGCGGTACCAGTTGCCACCGCATTTATACCCAAGGAATTTCATCCCGTTGCGGAGGAACCAGTCCGGTACCAGCCAGTATTTCTGCAGGGCAGCGATATTCTGTAGAGAGAGACGGATATAACTGCCGCCGATCCTCGTTGCCCCGCCAAAGGAATCCAGCAGCCAGCGCTCCCGTTCGTGCAGAACACCTATATCAAAGCTGCGCCGGAATTCACCCGCAATACTGTAATTATGACTGTGATACACGCCAGCCTCAGCACAGTAGGCGACCTTCCAGCCGGCAAGAAGCAGACGGCCAAGAGCACAGGTATCTTCACCAAAGATCAGCCCGTTGCGAAAGCAGCCGTTGGCGAGAAGCAGCTCGCGCTTCCAGACAGAAAAGGAGTTGGAGAGAAAAGCCGTCTTCAGGCCCCGCCGACGCCGATCATCATAACTCCGCACCTCAGAGACCTCAGGATAGTTGAAGCTGCGGAGAAAAGCGGACTGCAGCGAAGCTCCTTCTTTCGGCAATTGCCGGCCATAGGCACAGGCAATATTTTCCTCTGCATGAAGTGCCGTCAGCAGCAGTTTAAAGGCCTGTTCATTCGCCGGAATGGCATCCTGAGTAAGAAAGAGCACCACGTCTCCGGCTGCCTCCCGCACCAGCATGCTTCTCGTTCCGCCATGGTCAAATTCATCACGATCGACGGGAATCACCCGCGCACCGTGCTGCCGACAGATCTCGCGACTGCCGTCCTTTGATGCGGTATCGGCGACGATCACCTCGAACGGCTGCAGAGTCTGCGCAGCAAGGGCTGTAAAAAGTGCGGGCAGCTCTTTTGCTCCGTTGCGGACAGGGATAAGAACAGAAATTCGTGTCATCATCGTTTACACCCTGCCAAATCGCACCAGCAGATATTTCGCCAGTGCCCAGAAAATATATGGCGACGGATGCCGCACGTACAGCCGCACCTCGTTTTCCGCAGCCATTATCCGTTTTGAGATCGGCATCACCGAACGCTCTTCCGCCCATCCCCGACTGTGCAGCACCCGTGCCTGCGGCAGATAACGGAGTTTCCAGCCACGGGCACGCAGGCGCAGACTCAACTCAATATCCTCTTTATAGAGAAAGAAGGAAGGATCAAAGAGCGTGCTGTCCTCTTTCCACAAATCCTGCAGAGCGGCGGGATGACAAACCATAAAGGCACCGCAGACAGCGGGAACCTCTCTGTCCTCCATATACTGTCCGACATCCATTTCCCCCTGGCCCCGGTCATACCAGCGACCATACCAGCGGCGGAATATCCCGGTGGAGTCCAGCCGTCCCGTCAACTCTCCGTCCCTGTTGCAGCCAAGCAGGCGACCGCCAACCACCCCGACATCCTGCACAGAATGGAGTGCGTGCAATGCAGCCTGCAGAGTACCCGTTTCAACAAAGGCGTCAGGATTGAGGAAGACTACCGCATCATTGGAGTCGATATCTGCGGAAAGCTCAGAGAAGGCACGGTTATTGGCAACAGCGAAACCAACATCACCACAGAAGAGAAGCTGCAGGGGGAAGGGGGACCTCTCAACGAGGGTCTTAAGGAAGCGGTGATCGGCAGAGCCGCTGTCAGCAAGGATGCATCTCACTTCACTGCCGCAGGCGGCAAGAGAATCAAGACAAAGGGGCAATACAGCTTCGGAATCGTGGCTGACGATAATAATATAACAAGTCACAATGCAGTCAGCAGAAGAGTTTCAGATACAGCCGCAGCAGACGATTACTCCTGCCGTTTTCATTCCGCCGGGCCATGATGGAGGCAACAGCCTCCCGCTCCGAATCGACGATACGATTACCGAGAAGACGCAACTCCTCCCGACTCATATCAGCAGAATGTTCGCGGTGTTTACCGTAAAAGAGACTGAGAGAACGCGGCGACAAGGCCTCGCATACCCCGCGAAACCAGGGGACAAATACACCTTTTTTTATGCAGAACAACAGCCATATACATTGATAAACAATAATTGCCGGCAAAAAACGGAGAAAGAGCCGACCGGGATAATTCTTCACCATCAGGTTGATATTATTGCGGGTGGAGAGACGGATGGTCAGCTCGTTGAATTTTGAGCCGCTGGTGGCACTGCCGATATGATATATTTTTGCTTCGCAGAGAAAGACACAACATGCCCCGGCCCGGGCCGCTCTCAGGTTGAGATCAACATCCTCCACATAGGCGAAAAAATCTTCATCAAAGCAGCCGACGCGCTCAAAAAAACGCCTGCTGTAAAGGGCAGCCCCGGCACAGGCACCAAAACAGAGACGATCAAAGCTGTAACGTTCGCCGTCATGCTCCATCACGCCAAGACGATATCCCACTCCACCACGCAGTATGGCGTCCCCTGCCCCGTCAAGCAACTCCCGGTTGTAGAAGTTATACATTTTCAACGCAAAGAAGTCAGCGTCAGGGAAGTCCACCATTCCTTCAAGGAGCTTCAGCAGGCAGTTTTTCTCAACTTCCATATCGTTATTGAGCAGCAGAATCCACGGTGCCCGGGCCTTGCGAATCCCGGCGTTGACTGCTGCACTGAAACCACGGTTTTTCGAGTAAGAGAGTACCCGTACGGCAGGGTAATCCCGTGCCAGCATGCCCAGCGAATTATCCGTGGAACCGTTATCCACCACAGTTATCATGAAATTTTGATAACTCTGCCCGGAAAGTGAATTGAGGCAGTCGCCAAGCATCTTCGCCCCGTTCCAGTTCGGAATGACAATTTCAAAGGAAGGATTGCCGGTTACTCTGTCATCCGACGAAATCATGAACGGCTGCTCTCGCCCCCTTCGTCACCATCACGAAGCACACTTCTCACATAATAGATTGGTTTATTCTGCGACTCGTGGTAGGTCCGCGCCTGCAGTTCGGCAATCAGTCCCAGGGATACAAACTGGAAACCGAGGATAATCAGCAGGATGGCAAGCAGCAACATCGGCCGGTTGGAAAGCCCAATGCCGTAAAACTCGCGCTGGACCGTCATCACCAGAGCGATGAGAAAGCCGCTTCCACCAGAGATAAGTCCCATCATTCCAAAGACTTGAATCGGTCGCGTCGCGTAGCTGAGCAGAAATTTGACCGTCAGCAGGTCAAGGATTACGTGCACGGTACGGGCAATACCGTATTTTGTACTGCCGAAGCGCCGGGCACGATGGTTAACCTTCACTTCGGTAAATTTAATGCCGATACCGCTGGCGAGAGCCGGAATAAAGCGATGCATCTCTCCGTAGAGGTGCAGCTCTTTGATCACTTCGCGCCGGAAGGCCTTCAAGGTGCAGCCGTAGTCGTGCAGACGGACTCCAGTGGTTTTGGAAATCAGTTTGTTGGCGATAATCGACGGCAGACGACGGTTGATAAAGGTATCCTTGCGGTCGTAACGCCAGCCGGTAACCACATCATAGCCCTCTTCAATTTTGGAGATCAGTTTGGGAATATCTGCGGGATCGTTCTGCAGATCGGCATCCATGGCGATGATGATCTCGCCGCGGGCGAAGTCAAACCCGGCGGACATGGCAGCGGTCTGTCCAAAGTTGCGGCGGAAATTGATCACCACCACCCGTTTGTCTTCCCCGTGCATTCCGGCAAGGATAGCAGCACTGCCGTCAGTGCTGCCATCATTGATAAAAATCAGCTCATAGTCCACATCAAGGGGATTGAGGGCACCTTTCAGCTCTTCAAAGAGAACAGGAAGGCTCTCCTCTTCGTTCAACAGGGGAATGACTACTGATATTTGCACGTATTTCTCCACAAACTGTTTCTGCCGCCTGACCGGCACCATTTATAAAGACAGAAATACGAAATATCAACATGTTATTTCGTATTTATTGAATATATTCAAAAAGCTCTGCACTGAATACTTTAGGGTACCTTGAATAATCTTGTATTTTGTTCATATTCGAGGCACAGAAAGAAATTTACCACAGGTATATGTCTGATATTCCGAGGATAAATTTTTGACTGTAACGAAGAAGATGGGCAAAAGACTGATTATTCAAGGTTCCCTTTATAACATCCTGCTCAGCAGCCGTTACCCAGAAACCTGAAATCGGGCTGTTTCTTACCGACACTCTGCAGAGTAAGAACCGGAGCAGCAAAGCCGAAGCGCCACAAATAGCGCTCTATCATCGTGCGGCTGTCTTCTACAATTGCCGGAGCCACATTGCAGCCGTGCACATTGTAAAGGACCGCCGCAATATTAATCTCCCGCCATTTACACAATTCCAGGGCGCCAAGGGTGTGATTAATGGAACCAAGACGCGGGCTGGTAACCAGCAGCAGCGGATATCTCTTCTCCATCAGCCAGTCGATGAAGAGAAAATCGCGCCGCAGCGGAACAGAAAGGCCCCCGGCACCTTCGAGCAGCAGGATATCGTACTGCTCCAGCAATTTCCGGGATGCTTCCTCAATTTTCTTCAGATCAATTTCCTTCCCCACCAGAGAAGCAGCAAGATGCGGTGAGCAGGGGTCGGGGAAGACGCCGGGACAGGTGAGTCCGGAACGATCATTCTCCGTCGGCTCTATCCCCATCAACTGGCGATGGACAAGAATATCTTCGCTGATACCAGTGCAGCCGGTCTGTACAAACTTTTGCGTTATCACGGAGCATTTGGCCTGCTGCAGCGCTGTGGCAACAATTCCAGTGGCAACGGTCTTGCCTATGTCAGTGTCTATGCCCGATACAACATATACTTTTTTCATCAAGGTACCCTTTACTTTTCTCAACCACAAAAAAATGGGCCCGCCATGTAACAGGCAGTCCTTCGGCAGTGCCAAACTGGTCACGGTACTGTTTCTCAAAACGGGAGAGTGAAGCACGTGTCCAGTGTACACGGCTCAGCCCGCCCACGCCGGTATTGCGAATGTGACGAAACAATGCCAGCAGGGAAGGGAAATAACTGCGCTGCCGGACAGTTTCTTCAGCCAGAATGGTAAAATCTTTCAGCATGGCCGAGAGCTGCGGACGGTGAAAATAGTGCAGACCACGCCCGGAGAGTGCGGTAATTTCCCCCATGGTTCCCGGCGCAAAGATAGAGAAAGCCATAATTCCACCAGGAAGCAGTGACTGATAAACATGTTCAAACAGGGTTGGCAAGTCCTCAATCCACTGCAGGGTTGAGGAGGAGAGTACCAGTTGAAGCTTCTCAGGCAACTCCAGCGTCTCAATATCGCCGGCAAGAGATTCAACGAGGCAGGGTGCAGCATGCAGTCTCTGGACTGCATAAGTACAAAGTTCTGACGCAATATCATTAAGATAAAGATGTTCCGGCATGCGGCTCGCCACAAGACGTTCCGCCAGCCAGCCGGTACCACAGCCGACCTCAAGCACCCGGCCCCACGAGACATCGTCAGTATATTCACAGACCATTTCAAGCAGTTTCTGCGCAAGAGCAAGCTGTACCCCGGCATGCTTTTCGTAGGTGCTGAGACTCGCGGCAAAGGAACTGGCAATAAGAGCCTTATCGGGAACCGGAGCAGTTTGAGACGGCTTTCGCGACATACGTCATCTCTGTAGGTTGAGCAACTCTTCCCAACGGGAAAAGCTGAAGAAAGGATAGTGGCCTCCCTCCATTTCATGTACAGGTGTCCCCTGCCAGAAACGAAGCTGATTGACCGTAGGCATGATGCGATCTTTTCGGGCAACAACTGCCAGATCATAGAAATTCTCCGCCTCATCCCGGCGGTGTGCCCAGTAAAACTCAAGTTCTTGACGCTGATCCTCCAGCTTCCGTGCGGGTGGCTGCAGGAGAAAATTTTTCAATATGTCCTGCCTTCCGCACATTCTACGGTAAAAACCAAGGCGACTTTTCTCATCAAAGTGCTGCAGAGTACCACGAAAGAGCACTTCCGGGATACCAAAATCATCATCAACGGGTTTGAGTGTACCGTTGACGGCAATTTTTCGTTCATAGTCGATATTATACATGAGTCGCGCTGCCATCCATACCCCCATCGACCAGCTGATAAGGTTGCGCCGGGCGTACCCTTTAATGGCCGCTTCAACGTCTGGAGGCAATATAAAGTCAGTGAAATCAGAGAGAATCAACAGATCACCGGCAAAGGTGAGATGCTCAACCACTCCGGCATCCATTCCCCAGCCGTTACAGAAGACAAGCAGGTTCTGATGACCGTTTCGTCTCCACAGCGCCTTCATCGCCGAACCTCCTCCGCAATAAGACCGGGCAGTGCCTGCAGGTCACTCCACCGCATCCCTGCAGTAAGCGAGAGTCGAAAGCGGCTGGTTCCCACAGGCACCGTCGGCGGACGAACGGGGAAAATAAGGAAACCCGCCTCCCGCATCCGCTCTGCAAGGCGTACCGTTTCGGCATCCTCACCAATAATCACCGGCACAATGCTGGTCTCACCGTCAGTGTGCAGCCCCTGTTTACGTAAATCATCGCGCAGCGCTGCTGCCAGCGACTGTAAATGTGCACGCGGCCCATCCATCTGCACCATCTGTTCAAAGGCAAAGAGATTCCAGCGAATAATCACTGGTGGCAGTGCGGTGGTAAAGATGAGCGAACGGGCACTGTTCACCAGCAGGTCACGCAACTGGCAGCTGCAGACTACAAAACTGCCCATGGAGGCAAGAGCTTTGCCAAAGACACCGATAAGGAAATCAATCTCGCCTGCCAGTCCACATTCGACAGCTTTGCCAAGCCCGTTTTTTCCAAAAAGACCAAAGGCGTGGGCTTCATCAAGATAGAGTTCACAATCAAACTCTTTTTTCAACCGTACCAGCTCGGCGATGTCGGCCACGTCGCCGTCCATGCTGAACACCGATTCGCTGACAATCACTGCCCGCTCCGCCTCTCCTCTGTGTTTCTCAAGCAGGGAGCGTAACTGCGCGTAATCAAGATGGCGGTAGCGTTTCAGCGTCGCCTGAGAGAGACGCGTGCCGTCAACGATGGAGGCGTGATTCAGTTTGTCTGAAAGGATAAGATCCCGTTTGCCAAAAAGCGCTGGCAGGATACCTATATTTATGTGGTAACCAGAGTTGAAGAGCAGTGCAGCCTCAGCGCCGTAACACTCCGCGAGACGCGCTTCAAGGCGGTGGGCCACAACGTTATCCCCTGAGAGCAGCCGGCTGGAGGTGCTCCCGGGAGAAAAACTCTCCATGCGGTTGCTCTCAGTCATCTCCGCGTAAAAACAGGCCAGCATCTCCTCATCCCCGCCGATACTGAGATAGTCGTTGGAGGAGAGGTTCAGAAGACTCTGCCCGTCCAGCATTACCCGGGCCCCGGCACGAGCGCCAAGGGGACGAAAATCCCGAAGTCGACCGAGCTCCGCCAGTTCACGCAGCACATCACTGCGCTCTTTCATATTTTGCCCTCCAGCTCTACCACCTCACAGATGGCCCCGGTAAGGATCTCAAGCTCAGAATCAGTCATCACAAAAGGTGGCATGACATACACCAGTCGACCAAAGGGACGCACCCACACCCCGCGATCGACAAAGAGCTGCTGGCAGCGAGCCATATCTACCGGTTTTTCCATCTCCACCACACCGATGGCCCCCAGTACGCGCACCTCCTTCACCCCGACCATTTCGGCACAGGGCGTGAGCCCGGCACGCAGCCCGCGTTCAACACGGCTGACATTGGCCTGCCAGTTCGTTTCCTGCAGCAGATCAATGGATCGGCAGGCAACCGCGCAGGCGAGAGGATTCCCCATGAAGGTCGGCCCGTGCATGAAGACCCCGGGATTTCCCGGCCCTTCAAGGGAAACTCCATGTCCAACCTCCTCCGTGGTCAGCACCGCAGCCAACGACATGCAGCCGCCAGTTATCGCCTTGCCGACACACATTATATCGGGGGTAATTTCTGCATGTTCACAGGCAAAAAGTCGGCCGCTGCGACCAAAGCCGGTAGCAATTTCATCGGCAATCAGCAGCACGCCATAGTGATCGCAGAGACTGCGCAGACGACGCAGATACAAGGGATGATAAAAGCGCATTCCCCCTGCCCCCTGCACCACCGGTTCAAGAATCACAGCGCAGAGGCTCTCCGCGTGCTGTTCAAGCAACTTTTGCATTGGAGCAATATCGAGTTCATCCCACTCCCCGGAAAAGGGAATCTGCGGAGCATCGGCAAAAAAATATTCCGGCAGGATACCTTTATAGATCGAGTGCATGCCGGTTTCGGGATCGCAGACCGACATGGCGTGAAAGGTATCACCGTGATAGCCGTTGCGAATGGTGAGAAAGCGATTTTTCCCCCGCTGCCCCCGTGCAAACCAGTATTGAATGGCCATCTTCATCGCCACTTCAACTGCCACTGAACCGGAATCTGCGAGAAAAACCTTCTCCAGCCCCGCCGGAGTCATATCAACAAGGCGACTGCACAACTCAATCGCCGGTTTATTGGTAAGACCGCCAAACATGACATGGGAGAAGGAGTCAATCTGCTCCTTAAGCGCCCTGTTGAGTTCCGGATGATTGTAACCATGGATAACCGCCCACCACGAGGCCATGCCGTCAATAAGGCTGCGACCGTCTTCAAGGGTGATGCGGCAGCCCTCTGCCCCCGTCACAAGGAAGACGGGCAGCGGATTGGTCAGCGAGGTGTAGGGATGCCATATATGTTCGCGATCGAAGTCAAGAGAGTGTTCAGGAAGTTTCATAGAGAGATATTCCGGCAGAATTTCAGAGGTGAGGGGCGTCGATTGGCAAAGCCGCTGTAGAGAACGTTGGAATTCAGGGTTCCTTTCAAGGTCCCTTCAGTTAAAGACGAACCCGAGCCGTTTAAACATCGCCACATCCCCGACCAGTCCATTACCTGCAGTGGTCAGATAATTGCCGACAATAGCCCCTCCTGCTCCGCCCAGAAAGAGTTTTTCCTGTTCGTCGCCGAGGTGGTTCCGCCCGCCAGCAATACGAATCACCGCCTGCGGCAGAATGAGTCGAAACATGGCGATGGCAATCAACGCATCTTCCCGGGATATGGGTTCCATCATTTCGAAAGGGGTTCCCTTGATCGGCATGAGAATATTGATCGGCACAGAGTCCACCCCGATCTCTCTCAGCTCAAAGGCCATCTCCAGCCGCTGGGCCAGACTCTCACCAAGACCGATGATCCCTCCAGAGCAAAGAGACAACCCCGCCTCCTTCGCGATCCCCAGTGTCTCTACTTTTTCTTCCCAGGTGTGGGTCGTGCAAACTTTGGGGAAGTAGTCGCGACAGGTCTCAAGGTTGCAGTGATAGCGACTGATACCCATCTCTTTAAGCAGGTGTGCCCGTTCAGGAGTGAGAAAGCCCATAGAGGCGCAGAGCGCGAGAGATGTCTTTTCCATCAGGGTATGGCACAGCGGTGCAAAAAGAGTACGGAGATCCTCGGCACTCACATGGTGCCCCGCCGTGACGAGGGAAAATCGGCCCACATGGTGTGCCTCGTTTTCCCGGGCGAGAGCCAGCGTTTCTTCCTCTGTGACGCACCTGTAACTTTCCACTTCCACGTCGTAGTGGGAGGATTGAGCACAAAATCGGCAGTTTTCGCTGCATTTGCCACTGCGGGCGTTGATGATGGAGCAAAGATCGAAATGGTTGCCATGGAAATGGCGGCGCACCATATCGGCAACGCCAAGAAGGGACGTCAAATTATCGGCATTTCCCTGGGCGGAGCGGGCAAGTTCAAGGGCCTCGTCAAACTCCAGACGACCGCCCTTCTCTATCATTGTACGAATCTGATTATACATGGCTTCTTCCTGTTTTCTGTTCTGGGTACCTTGAATAACCAGTTTTTCGCCCATCTTCTTCGTTACAGTCAAAAATTTATCCTCCGACAAAGCGAGGAACGAGACGTCGAGAGATCGAACATTGCTCTAATAAATTTTCTCCTGTGCCTCGAATATGAACGAAATACAAGCTGTTTCAAGATACCCTTCTGTAAAAGATTTCATACCATTTACATTTTGTATTAACCAGAGAACGAGTAAAGATAGAACAACAGCAATTCTCTGTTTAATTTTAAAATCTTTTTTAAAGTTTTTTGCCTTTATTCGCATGTTTAGAGCTTTCCTTTGGCAAAAAGTTTTTCGCTGTTCCGTCTTTTGCTTTTCCCTGTCTCCCGTCTCCTTTCTCCTGTCTCCCATCCCCCCTGCCTTTGAATTCGCCAATAGAAAGTGAAAATGGCATTGAGTAAGGTCACAACTTAATAGGAATGGTCTCACTCCCCTTCCAAAGAGGAAGGGAGGCGGGGCAGGAAACCGATGAAAGGGAAAACTCAGATTTCCAGTTTCTCCACCACCTTCTCCAGTCCTTCCGGAGTGTCAAACTGCAGAGCGGTCACCTTCACCCCGCGCGGTACAATCTTTTTCATCATCCCTTTAAGAACTGTTTTCGGTCCAATTTCGATAAAAGTATCGGTGCCCTCGGCAATCATGCGGGTGATAATTTCACACCAGCGAACCTTGGAAGCGATTTGACGGGACATCATTTCTTTCATCCGTACAGGGGCATACTCTTTCTGTGCAGAAACGTTGAAATAAATTGGAACCAGCGGAATATTGAACCTGATATCATCCAGAAAGGCAGTGAAATCAGGAATAGACCCGGCAACAAGAGGACTGTGGTTGGCGACGGAAACTTTCAGTGGAATAATCTTCGCACCGGCCTCCACAAGGCCTGGCTCAACACCATTCAGTCCTTCCATGGAGCCGGATATAACCGTCTGCTGCGGAGTATTGTGGTTGGCGGCAACTACCACACCGTCACCTTTATACTCACGCAATATCTCTTCCACTTTGTCAATAGTAAGACCAAGCACGGCCCGCATCCCACCTGGATGGGCAGCACCTTCACGGCCCATCAGCTCACCGCGTTTTGTTACGAGACGCAAAGCGTCATCGGCGGAGATAACTCCGGCGGCAAAAAGTGCGGAGTATTCTCCAAGGCTGTGTCCGGCAAAGGAGTTGATTGCCATTTTGCCTCCGACAGCCTCACGAAAGGCCTGCCAGCAGACAAGGTTGGCAACAGTGATCGCCGGCTGTACGATATCCGCCGGAATCAGAGCCTCCATCGGCCCCTCGTCACTCAGTCTGGCCAGCGGTTTACCAAGCACCTTCTCAGCGTTATCCATGATGGAAGCACAGGCTGCGCTCTTGTCCCGAAATTCTCTGGCCATACCAATTGACTGCGAACCCTGGCCCGGAAAAAGAATAGCAATTTTCATCTGTTGTCCTTTAGTTGTCCTCTCTGGGACCTGAATTGAAAAAAGATAATACGATAAGCAACACTGCCCCCACGCAGATAAAAGAATCTGCAAGGTTAAATGCCGGCCAGTGATAGCTGCCGTAGTAAAAATCGAGAAAATCGGTCACTGCTCCATAACGCAGCCGATCAATAACATTCCCGAGAGCCCCGCCAGCAATAAAACCAAGGGCAATGGATGTCAACATCCCTCCGCCATGGTGTCGCAAAAAGCGGTTGTAGAAAGTAATTACAACCACTGCAACCAGGCTGATGGAAAGAAAAAACCAGTGCGGCCAGGAAGCATCAACATCCGCAAGAAAGGAGAAGGCCGCACCGGTGTTGGTAACATAAAAGAAATTGAAGAAACCGGGAATAATCTCCCGCATATCAAATTTTTCGAAATGCTCAAGTATCCAGGCTTTGGAAAGCTGATCCAGTACAAGAGCAAGAATTACTGAAAGATAATACCACACTTACAGTCCAAGCTCCTTGAGGACAGAAGAACAGCGGCCACAGAGCTGTGGATGCTCGGGATTCTCTCCGACCTCTTCAGAGCGGATCCAGCAACGTTCACATTTTTCCCCTCTGGCTGGATGAACTGCAACAGTGAAACCCGGGAATTCCTCACTCTCATATACCACATCGCCCTCGGCAGCGGCAGTAAAGACGCTCATCTTGGAGATGATGGATATATTCTTGAGAGTTTGCCACTCGCGTGTGATGAACTCCCCGACATCCCCTTCCGCCCGGAGCATAACCTCCGCCTCAAGAGAGTGGCCGATTACCTTCTCACGCCGGGCTGTCTCCAGCGCCCTGGTGATCTCGGAACGAACCTTGAGCAGCTTGTCCCATCGTTCCATCATAAAGGGTTCCAGCTCCATACCGTTCGCGCCAGGAAATTCAGTGAAGAAAATCGACTCTTCCAGTGGCGATGTATCGTTACGCCCCTGCAGGCTGTCCCATGCTTCGGAAGAAGTAAAGACGAGAATCGGGCTGATGAGCCGCAACAGGCCACTGATGATATCATACATCACGGTCTGGGCGGAGCGACGTATCTGCGAATCTGGTGCCTCAGTGTAAAGACGATCCTTGAGAATATCGAGATAGAAAGAACTCATGGTGATACCGCAGAAGTAATTCACCTGCTGGAAGATCCCATGGAACTCGAATTTTTCGTAATCTTCCGTCACCATCCTGCGGAGCTCTTCAAATTTGGCCAGCGCCCAGCGATCAATCTCCGGCATGTCCTCCGGAGCAACACGGTTGGCAGTTGGATCGAAATCATTGAGATTACTGAGGAAGTAGCGGATGGTGTTGCGAATCTTACGATAGGAATCGGAGATCTGCTTCAGGATGATATCGCTCACCTTCACATCGCCGGTGTAATCCTCAGACGCAACCCAGAGACGGAGAACCTCCGCACCATATTTTTCCACAACCTCGGCAGGTCCGATGACGTTGCCCACCGATTTCGACATCTTCTTGCCCTCACCATCCACAGTGTAGCCGTGGGTGAGAACACCTTTGTATGGCGCACAACCCCGATTGGCCACAGAGCAGAGCAGAGAACTCTGAAACCAGCCCCGGTGCTGATCACTTCCCTCAAGGTAGAGATCGGCTGGAAACTGCAGTTCCTCACGCTGCTCAAGGACAGCGGCAAAACTGGTGCCGGAATCAAACCAGACATCAAGGATATCTTTCTCTTTCTCAAACTCGCTGGAACCACAGGAACAGGTGTAGCCTTCAGGCAGGAAGTCTCCTACTTCGTGGGAGTACCAGGCATCGGCACCCTCTTGCAAAAAGAGTGCATCCACCTTCTGCACCACTTCGTCATTCTTTACAATCTCTCCGCATTTGCGGCAGGTAATAACCGTGAGCGGCACGCCCCAGCTCCGCTGCCGGGAGAGGCACCAGTCCGGTCTGTTTTCCACCATACTGTAGATGCGGTTTTCCCCCCAGGAAGGGGTCCAGGATGTCTGGCGAATCTCTTCAAGAGCCTTCTTGCGCAGATCATTTTTCTCCATGGAGATGAACCACTGCGGAGTTGCGCGATACATCACCGGCTTCTTGCAGCGCCAGCAGTGCGGGTAGCTGTGGTTTATAGGTGCAGTGAACACCAGAGAACCCTCAGCCTTCAGATCTTCGATGATTTTCTTGTTTACCTCGGGAACATGCTCTCCGGCGTAGCGTCCAGCCTCTTCGGTATACACACCCTCGGCGTCCACTGGCGAAAGGATTTCAAGGCCATAGCGCAGACCGGTCAAGTAGTCATCCGCGCCATGTCCGGGAGCAGTATGCACACACCCGGTACCGGCATCAGCGGTAACATAGTCGGCAAGTACCAGCAGGGAGTCACGGTCCATAAAGGGATGGCGGCAGTTCCGTTTTTCAAATCCGGAAGAAGGAAAGGTTCCAACAATCTCCCAGGAATCCACGCCGATCTCGGCCATCATTTTCTCAACCAGAGCCTCGGCAATGACCCAGGTCTCCTCCCCCACACGAACAGCGGCGTAGGTGAAATCGGGATGCATGGCGACTGCAAGGTTGGCTGGCAGAGTCCAGGGAGTGGTCGTCCAGATGACAAAATATGTTTTGTTTCCGGCGAGGGATTTGTCAATATCAGAAAAGTCTTCCGCAGCCTGGAACTTGACATATATGGAGGGCGAGGTGTGATCGTGGTATTCAACTTCAGCCTCGGCAAGCGCTGTTCTGCAGGTAGAGCACCAGTAGACCGGTTTCCGGTTGCGCACCACCGACCCGCTGAGCAGAAATTTATTGAATTCACGGGCAATGGCCGCTTCGTAGCTGTAATTAATCGTCAGATACGGGGTATCCCAGTCGCCGAGGATCCCAAGCCGTTTGAATTGCTCCTTCTGCGTCTTGATCCATTTGCCCGCATATTTGCGGCAGGCGGCACGTTTGGAGAGAACAGGAATGGTCTTCTTTTTGTCCCCCAGCTCCTTGTCCACATTAATCTCAATGGGCAGGCCGTGGCAGTCCCAGCCAGGCACGTAGGGAGCATTAAAACCGGTCATCCGCCGTGAACGCAGGATAATATCCTTGAGAATCTTGTTGAAGGCGTGTCCCACGTGAATATTGCCGTTGGCATAGGGAGGGCCATCGTGCAGAATAAAGAGAGGTTTCCCCTCACCATTCTTCAGCAGTTTTTGATAGAGCTCACCTTTATCCCACTGTTTGAGAACCTGCGGTTCTTTTTGAGCAAGATTTGCCTTCATCTTAAACCCGGTTCTGGGGAGATTGAGGGTATCCCTGTAGTCCATATTATATCTCCTTACACGCTACTTGACGGCAACATGGGTGCCTGGTGAATTAAAAGGGATTTCAATCAGCTCGAGGAAGCAGAAGAAAATTTACCGCAGAGAGCTGCATGATACTTCCGGGGAAATTTTTCGGCTGCGACGAAGAAGCTGCAAGAAAGACCAGAATGGATGCTGCAATAATAATGAAACCACCCAGAATACCACCTGAAGAACAAGTTGCAAGACTTTATCTTACCCCTCATAACCACAACCGGGCAGGCGGAGACAGCTCCTGGTTGTCAGTCTCTGCCATCGCACAACTTCGCGGAATTAGATTCGTTTTATCTTTTACCGCACCGGCACAAAGATGCCTGCAGCGGCCTCGCCGGGAGACGTCCTGCTGCAAAGCACCTGGAATGCGGGAATGACAACGGGGAACTTCCCGGGCAGGCGCATTGCACGGACCTTGCACAGTAACACCATTTACATTTTGTATTGGCGGGTTCAAAGGCAGGAAAAAGGGAGACAGGAGAAAGGAGACGGGAGACGGGAAAAAGCAAAAGGTCTTTGTAGAGACGACCAATTTGGGCGTCTCTACGATGTTGGGAATGTATCTTACGGATATTGATTGTACAGATCCGGATGCAATCCCGCAATTATCCCCCGTAGTGACAACATGGCGTGTATTATTTCGAGGGTTATCGGTGATAGTTGCCATTTCGCTGATTGCCACCACCGTAGAGACAAGGCATGCCTTGTCTACACAATAACGTTGCGGGAAACCACCGCCGTACCGATTTTCCACCAATGGTGATGTAATGCCACTGTTATCACCATTGAGATCAATTTTACATCCTATCCATTCGTAATCGCCAAAAAAAATGTCCACGCAGTCGCGTTCTCTGATCAGTAAAAAATGTGCTGGTATAGCACGGTGCAGTGATGATAAATATTGTCGGGGTTAAAATTTATCTTTTTTAGTATGGAAAAGATAACTTGCCGATTGATAGTATGAGATGAGATCCTTCAACTCATCCTCGTTTATCGAAGATGCTGTTTGCTGCAGGCCACTGACTGTAAAGGATTCTGAGCGCTTCGTCGGCATTTCCACCGTTAATGTATCATCATGCAACATTCCAATTTTTTGATACGTCCCAATGAACGCCCTGCCTTTTTCATTCAACAAAATATCTTTCCCAAAAAAATTTGACACATAGCTTGTATTTAACAAACCCATAATTGTTGGAGCAAAATCGATCTGTGAGGACAGTGTGGAGATTTCTTGAGGTTTTAAAATTTCTGGTGCGTATATAATCAGTGGGATGTGATAATTCGCCACAGGAAGGACCGTTTTTCCGGCACTTGAAGCACAATGATCGCCAACAATTACAAAGAGAGTATTATCAAACCACGGGTGTTTACGCGCTTCGCGGAAAAATTTTCCGAGAGCATAATCAGTATATTTTACCGCCCCGCTTCTTCCGCTGTGCGAAGGAATGTCAATCTTCCCCTCAGGATACGTGTAGGGCCGGTGGTTTGATGTTGTCATCAGAAAATTATAAAAGGGTTTTCCTTTTCTCCAGGCATCATCAGAAATCTGCATGGCTTTTGCATACAGGTCTTCGTCACAGACCCCCCAGGCATTTTCAAAAGAAACTTCTTCTTCAGTAAAATTTTTACGATCAACTGTTTCGTATCCGTTATGAGAAAAAAAAGAGTTCATATTATCAAAATAGCCCATTCCGGAATAAATAAAAGAAGGGAGATATCCTTTGCTGCGCAAAACACTTCCGAGAGAAAACAAGCCTTCATTATTCGGTCTCTTAACAATTGAATATCCAGGGGTTGGAGGCAGAGAGAGGGTCAACGCCTCCATTCCACGAACTGTTCGCGTTCCTGTAGCAAAAAAATTCGTGAAAAAGAGGGATTTTTTAACGATACTATCAAGATTCGGTGTTATATTTTCCTGATCCCCAAAGCGGGTAAAGAAAGAGGCGCTCAAGCTTTCAACGGTGATCAGCATGATGTTGTATCTTTTTTCTTCTCCGCTGTATTTTATCTGACGTCGAATATCAAAGGGATCATTACTGATATACACGCTGTTCGGAGTTTTCAGGGATGTACGTAAATTGGCAAAAGCTGCTTTATTCGGAATGGATATATAAAATTTATTATAATCGAGTTCGTTATTACGAAATGCCGCAAACAACTGATACATTCCATTATGCGCCAATTCATTTGCATACGTTGTATTCTTTATCTCAAGAGTATCTTGATCTACTGCATAGAAAGAAATGAGAGGCACCATAAGCAGAAAAAAGCTGGCTGCCAGTCTGGTCTTGAAAGATGTTACATGAACAAGAGTATTTTTGAGAAACTTGCGTATTCCCCAGAAGAGAAGAAAAGACAAAAACAATATTTCAGAAATAATCAGGGGCATGTTATATGATTCATTGATATTCGAAATAACTTCATGGGTATAAACAAGATAATCAACAGCAATAAAATTATATCGCACCCCAAATTCTTCCCAGAAGAGTCCCTCTCCAATACAGGAAAAAACAAGGATTCCTACTGAAACGATAAAAAACAGGTTGAATATCCAGAAATGAATCTTGTTTCTATAAATAAAATCAGGTATAAAGAAAAGATACAGAACGAGAGGAATAATAAAATAAGACAGTGCTATAAGATCATAAAAAAGGCCATAAAAATATATTTGAAGAATACACACTATATCAGGATTAACATTTGAAAAATCCGCAATAAGGAGAGTTGTCCTCGTTATAAAAGCGAGAAGGAGAAAAATGGAGCTAAATACAACAACACTCCCATAACGGGCATACATTATTTTTTTTACGCTCATCAGGTCACCTTGAAATACTACAAACAAATATGTAATGAATGAATATAGAAACTGCCTTTATCTGGAGATTTCAGGTACCTTAACAGGAGAGTGTCACGAGAATATGTCACATTGCACTGCAAATGTATCAATCTGTGCCAAAGGGCCCCCCTGACATATTTTGACACATTAATTTCCTGTTATATCTTGTTGAAAAGAGATATAAAGGGCTTCGAGACATTGAAATAGAGGGGAAAAAGACAAAAAGGGAGAAAGAAGGCAGGAGACCGCAAAAAGCAGGACAATAAAACCCGATGACATCTGTCGTGGGATGAGACTGTTTTAAGGTATCCCCATGAAAGACGGAACAACAAAAGAATTTTTTAGCCATCCAGTCTTTGTCTTTCCGCCTTTTGCTTTTCCCTGTCTCCCGTTTTCGCTTTCCTTCGTGTTCCTTCGCGTTCTTCGCGGTGAAAAAAAATATTTTACCGTTTTTCGCCTTTCCCTTTCTCCGTCCTACAGTACAGACTGCATATTATGAATACAAATCCACATATACTTGTTGTTGATGATCACAAAAGCATTCGCGAACCGCTGGCAGAATATCTTCAAAAAAATAATTATCGTGTCAGTATGGCCGCAAATGGTGAGGAATTAAACAAATTTTTAAGGAGTTCCGAAATAGATTTGATAGTTCTTGATATATTGATGCCTGGCGAAGGAGGGTTGGATATTTGTCGTCGCATCAGGGAAACAAAAGACATTCCTGTTATTCTCTTAACAGCGTTAGTTGATGACACAGATGTTATTGTAGGGTTGGAAATGGGCGCAGATGATTATGTCACAAAACCATTCAACCCGAGGGAGTTACTGGCGAGGATAAAGAATGTATTACGAAGAACAAACAGTGTACCAAGGCAATTTTCTAAAATAGAATCCGGATATATCACTTTTGCAGATTGGACTCTTCATGTTGATCGCCGAGTCTTGAAAAAGGGAATAAATGAAAATGAAATTCCACTCAGCACCGTTGAATTTAAATTGTTATTGACGTTCCTCAAACACCCAAAAGTTGTCCTTTCACGGGATCAACTCCTGAATATGACAAGCAACAGGGAGAGTGATTTCTTCGATCGTTCGATTGACAATCAGGTAAGTCGTCTGCGGAAAAAAATTGAAATTGACCCCAAAAGCCCAGAACTCATAAAAACGATCTGGGGTGGAGGTTATATGCTGACAGTGGATACTGTACAAACATGAAAAAGATACCCAAAACCATGGGTGGACAGCTTATCTTGCTGATTGTTGCCGCGATCTTTTTTTCCCAGACAGTCATTTTTTTCTTCATTCTCTCCGAAAAAAAAGGAAACTTTGGAGAACAGGAAGAACAGGCCTACCTGAACAATCTTATTTCAACATATAAAATCATTTCATCCCTCTCAGGGGACACAAGAGATCAGGCTCTTTATCTCTCCAGCAATCCTGATATCTCTTTTTCCATTTCCAGTGATCCTGTCAGCACGGCAGAAATTTCCGGCAGGGACAATTTTGCAAGGGTTCTCAAAAGCAAAATTAATACGGGACCTGTATATATTCTGGAGAAACCTGTCACTCTTTCCACCATGCTCTCTTTCTGGTTTTCCGACAGAATGGATGAGTGCTTCGATTCAGGCGATCTCGAACGCTTGCCGCAACGCTGTCCTTCTACTGCACTTTCCCTGCCCCTGAATACGACAGAATGGTTGAATGTGAAGCTGGTTCAAGAACCCGGTGAGGCGCTGGTTTTGTTTCCTGTTCTCCTCTCCGCCCTGCTTACCCTGGCAGGAATTTCACTTGTGGTTGTCTTTGCCGTAAAACGCATCACCTCCCCCCTGTCCACCCTCTCAGATGCGGCAGAACGGCTTGGCCGGGGAGAAACAGTTGAACCTCTCAAAATACGGGGGCCGCAGGAACTCTCCTCCACCATAGAAGCGTTTAACGTTATGCAGCACCGATTGACACGATTTGTGCAGGACAGAACAAAGATGCTGGCCTCTATCAGTCATGATCTCCGCACCCCGCTCACCTCCCTTCGCCTCAGGGTGGAATTTATAGAAGATAAAGATCTCAGGGATAAAATGACAGCAACCCTTGAGGAAATGCAGAACATGGTGGCAAGCTGCCTTCTTTTTTCAAGTCAGGATGCTGTAAAAGAAAAGAACAACAGTTTCGATATTGTCCTTGCCCTGCAGGAACTTACAGATGAATTTTCAGGAGTTTCCTTTACAGCCAGGGTTCCTTCTTACCAATACAGTGGACGCAGAATATCGCTTAAACGCGCCTTTCGTAATATTCTGGAAAATGGAATAAACTACGGTTTTGAAGTACAGATGAGTTTTGAGGATTGCCATGACCATCTTATTATCATAATACAGGACCAGGGACCGGGAATACCAGAAGAGAAAAAAGAGGAGATATTTGAGCCTTTCGTTCGTCTTGGGAAAGAACGCAATACAGAGTCAGGGAATGTTGGTCTTGGAATGTCTATTGCGCGAACTATTATTCATCACCATGGTGGAAACATTATCGTCAGTAACACGAATCCCGGTCTGCGAGTAACTCTTACCCTGCCTGTAACTCAGGGGAGTTGAATATGCACTGTACATTCAATTCTCTTTAAATGTAGTTCCAAAATGAATTTTATTGTGCACCCAGGCGTTTATCATTACGGGCCGAGTTGAAACGCTGCTTTTGTGGTGTACAATTACATTTCCGGGATATCCATAAACAACTCCATGAGTGGATTATTGATAACTTAGGGTGGCCTATAGAAGCTTTGCGCTTCCCTGTTACACTTCTAAATCATTGCGAGGAAGTCTTTTTCAAATCTCTACTCTTTTGCTGCAAAGCAGCAGCACTAACTTCTGAAATAAAGTCATACTCTGCTTTTAAAACTGTTGTATTGTAGTTTTGTTTTCAAGACTTAGGTAAATCTTTATGGGCTTCATAACCACTTATGTTTTTATCTAATAAAACATTCCACACTTTCCTAACACAACCGAAGGTTTTGTTAATTAACACCTCCTGATCCTTGTTAGGGTAGAGGCGTATTTTATAAGATTTATTTATCATTAATTTCTAAATTCTCCAATAATTTTTCAGTTTTTCTTTTGCTTCTACGTTGCCCGTATATTCGGGTACAGAAAGATGTTATAACTGATATAAAATCCTGAACAAGGTCTTCTTTATCATTATCAACTACGTTAACAACGATTATATCACCGCCTTTACTGTTTAGTAATGCTTTTATATAGTTAAAACCAAAACGCGTAAGTCTATCTTTGTGTTCGACTATAATAAAACCTATAGTCTCATCGCTCAGTATCCTGTTAAGTTTTTTACGGTTGTCATTAAGACCGCTCCCAACCTCTTTAACTACGTCACTTACTGTATAACCGTTAATAGTAGCCCACTGACTAAGCCTCCTGGCTTGAGCCTCCAAGTTCGCTTTATTTTGAGAGCTACTAACCCTGCTATATATAACGGTAGCAAGTTTGTTGTCTACAATATCATCAGGAACTATAATAGTCCCAGATTCCAGTTGGTAAGCACCTTTAATCTTGCCAGCTTTAAAATGATTCCAAGCTGTTCTATAACCAATGCCAAGGTTCTTGGCATATGCAGATAGCATCATAAAATTCCTCCTAAGTTCTGTTTGCATTACTACTATATACCATAGAATACTACATTGCAAGTGAATCTTTATAATACGCATACAAAATGCCACTTTTCTATACATAGTGCCAACGATATGTATAGAAATTCCTTATTTCTATATATGAGAACCAATCCTTTGCAGTATGAGAACAATCACCTCCCGGCAATCATGGTACACAACAGCAGTACGGACATCCTGAAGGTAAAAGATTGTTTTTTCCGTTCTTTTTACTTCTTTTTTTCAGAACCTTACCACGCTGTACTTTTCGGAAGGCATCCTTGAAGAGTGGTTGCAGATCATTGGGATCGTCCCTGTCGGGGATTTCTCATCCCAATCACATTTTTCAGAGAACGCGACTGCGTGGACATCTTTTGGGGCGATTACGAATGGATAAACAGGCGAAAAAAGACAAAGACAAAAAGGGAGAAAGGAGGCAGGAGACAGGAAAAAGCAGGGCAACAAAACCTGATGAAGTTCGTTGTGGAATGAAATGGCTTAAGGTATACTTGTGAAAGACGGCACAGCGAAAAGACTTTTTGCCAAAGGAATACTCTAAACATACGAAAAAAGGCCTTTTATATAGAGAAGCTTTCGTGTATTTCGCGTGTTTCGCTGGCCATCCAGTCTTTGTCTTTCCTCTTTTCCCTTTCTCCCGTCTCCTTTCTCCTTTCTCCTGTCTCCCTTTTCCCATCCCACTGCCTTTGAATCCGCCAATACAAAATGTAAATGGTATCACATCGAAATATCCCTGGAGATACTCTCCATCCCGTAATATTCGTGAAAACAATGATTTATTACCAAAGTGGGAAGAGCTGGTGCTGGATGTCTCTTGATGTTATAATCTAAAAAAATAATGAACACGATGATAAAGCAATAGAGAGTCAGGAGAGGGAAATGGGAATCCCTGGCCAGAAATCCTCTGGTCGTTTTGTACATTGTTAAGATATTTTGATGATCATAAGTTAAAACTCATAAATAAATCAGATAGGTTAAAGGTAACCTAAAGCAAAAACTATATATAAAGGAGGTTCACCAGAATTGTAAGAAATGAATTACAGAGAACAACCCTCCCGCATATTGGGACGTTGACTTCATCTGCATACAAAAAAACATCATATTGGAAACCAAAATGTCTGAATCTATACCCGAAAAACTTGAAAAAGAACTCAAAAATTTCTTAGGAGAGGCATTCCCTGCTAATGCCGTCTCTGACATTCACGCAGCTGTAGAACTGGCTGGAGTGTTGGAAAAAAAAGGATTTTTCTTTCAATTGAAAGACCTCTGCGCCAGAAGCATGACCGATACGTATTGGCGTGCAACTTTTTACAAGGATGGCGAGGAAATTTCCGCTGAAGATGCGGAATCATCAGTGGCGATCTGCACGGCAGCCTTCGCTGTGCTGAGCAGTCAGTAAGGGCAAAATCTGAGAATACTTCAGGGTGCCTTGAAGAATCTTGTATCTCGTTCATATTCAAGGTTCCCGTAAGTAAAGATATTATCGAATGATCTTTGGTTGCTGAAGTAAACCTGTTAAGTAAAAAAACAGGTTTACCCTTGTCAGCAATCATTATTTCATGTTAGCTCATAGTATAAGTTATATCCACCCAAGTTGTGAAAACACTGGAGGTCTTGACTATGAGCACAGAAACTCTCCAACCTGCTTCCCTGATTACTTCCCTGATGCATCCGGACCAATTTGATCCGCCACCCGAGAAATGTACATTGATAGAGACCCACATCTCCTGGGTGATACTTGCCGGATCTTATGTCTATAAGATTAAAAAAGCGATAGATCTCGGATTCCTCGATTTTTCCACTCTGGAAAAACGACATTTTTTTTGCGAAGAGGAACTTCGCCTCAATAAAAGGCTGGCACCCGAAATTTATCTCTCAGTCGTGCCCATCACCGGCTCGGTTAAACAGCCGAGATGGGCAGGTGAGGGAGAGGCGATTGAGTATGCTGTCAAGATGCGAGCCTTCCCGCAGGAGGCACAACTCGACCGTGCACTGGCCATTGGAGGTATACAACCCCGGCAGATTGATATCCTGGCAAAGGTTATAGCGGATTTTCATGCTCTGGCTGAAGTTGCAGAGGTGAAGAGCAGGTATGGCAATCCCGATGTAATTTTCCAGCCTGTTGAAGAAAATTTCAGGCAGATACGTGAGCACGTTACAGATGTAAACATTTTGCAAAAAATTACAGAGCTGGAGCAATGGGTGGCGACAGAATTCCATCGGCTGCATCCTATCTTTTGCCAGCGTAAAATCGATGGTTTTATCCGTGAATGTCATGGTGATTTGCATCTGCAAAATATTGCCTGGGAGGATGATGCCCCAATTGTCTTTGATTGTATCGAGTTCAGTCCAACTTTGCGCTGGATCGATGTGATAAGTGATGTCGCGTTCCTGCTGATGGATCTGCAGGATAGAAAGCAGGCAGAACTGGCGCAGCGTTTTCTCAACAACTATTTAGAGCATACCGGGGATTATGCAGGAGTAAGCGTGTTGCGCTTTTATCAGGTCTATCGGGCACTGGTTCGGGCCAAGATTAATGCCATCCGCATCCATCAGCCGGGAATTAAGCAGGTGGAAAAGGAGACCGCCGAACGGGATTTTTCTGGTTATCTGCAACTGGCACGTGGCTATATCCAGCCGGTACGGCCACAACTCATTATTACCCGGGGGATGTCCGCTTCGGGCAAGAGTACGGTGAGCAAAACCCTTGTGGAACAACTGGGGGCTCTGCGTATTCGTTCAGATGTTGAACGCAAGCGCCTCTTTGCTTGTCGACCGGAAGATGATGCAAAGGCCGCTGTGGACGAAGGAATGTACACCTCCGAGGCCACAGAAAAGACCTATAGAAAATTGGCAGCACTGGCAGGCAGCGTGCTCAGCGCCGGATATTCTGTACTTGTCGATGCGGTATTTCTACGCCTCCATGAACGGCAGCAATTTGAGAAACTGGCCAGGGCAGGCAAAACACCTTTTGTCATTTTAGAGTTTACCGCAAGCCCCGAAACCTTGCGTCAGCGTATTGTACAGAGAACAAACGATGTTTCAGATGCCGATCTGAGGGTCTTGGAGATGCAGATGGCCAAATGGCAGCCGCTGGAGAGTGAAGAGGTTGCCTGCAGCATAACTGTTGATACCACAAACAGTCTGATTGATCCCAAAACGCTTGCGGCACAGATAAAGGCCAAAAGTTTACTTCAGGAATGAGCAGGGAAATATCTGTATCCTGGACAAGTGCGGAACGGTCAAAAAAGAAAGCAATTCCCTCTATTGCAAATATGTTACTAAATGTACCCATAAGGTCATTAAGAGCCCAGCATGCTGCGCAACCGGAACACACGAAGAGCTGGCTTCGCTTCGTTGATGCGCCTTCGCGGGCTCGTCAGCTCCACGTTAGAAGTATAACCAACAATCGAAACCAGGAAAAATAGCTATGAAATATTTTCAGTGGGGATCACATTTTGTAACTGGATTGGCAGAAGTTGATAAACAACACCATCATCTTGTCGATATCATTAATAAATTTAGCAACCTGCTGGCTGAAAATTTAATACATATAGAGGATGTAGATTGTCTCTATAATCAATTAGCAGATTATGCTGTATACCATTTCCAGGAAGAAGAAAAACTGATGTTGGAAGCCAGGGTGAATGCCTCTCACTTGAAGCACCATATTGATATCCACAAAAGCTTTCTGGATGACGTGACATCAATCTATTCAAGTATCTCTATCGATAACCTTGATCAAGCCAGCACTTTTTTGAATTTTCTCATACATTGGCTTGCCTATCATATTCTTGGTGAAGATCAGAATATGACAAGGCAGATAAAGGCTATACAATATGGAATGAGTCCGCATGAAGCATACGAAAAAATGAAACAGGAGAGATATAACGCAACGGTACCATTGCTCGAAGCATTGAATGGTTTGTTCGAGCAAGTGTCAATACGAAATAAAGAGTTAAAACAACTGAACGAGTCGCTTGAAGAAAAAGTGGCACTACGCACTAAAGAACTCTCTGAGGCCAATCTGTATTTTGAAGAATTGGCTTTGACGGATGTTTTGACCGGGCTTCCCAATCGCCGGCATGCCATGCAGAGTCTGTCCAGAATTTGGGATGAATCATTGCAAAAAGATTCTTCCTTAGTGTGTATGATGATAGATGCAGATAATTTTAAAGAAGTTAATGATACGTATGGGCATGATGCCGGAGATGAGGTATTAATAAAATTGGCTAAAACACTTCAGCATTCTTTGCGAAATGATGATTTCGTATATCGCCTCGGGGGGGATGAGTTTTTCGCTATCTGTCCTGATACGGATATAGAAGGTGGAATACATATCGCTGAAATCACCCGTAAAACCGTGTCAGAACTTCGAATACCAACGGGGAGGGAAGCCTGGCATGGCAGCATTAGTGTCGGCGTTGCGTCTCGATTACCTGACATGAAAAGCTATAAAGATTTAATTAAGGAGGCAGATAAAGGATTATATGCTGCTAAAAAAGCCGGGAAAAATTGCACAAGAACAGCAAATGATACATTTTTTAAAAGATGTGAGAACTTCTAGCGAATAAGCGGTGTGACGACCTCTGTTTTCACGGTCTTCAAATACTTGAAAGAGAAGATCTATCACACTTTAAGACACGCTCTCTGATCTTCGACAAAGATTAAAACTTTTATAAAAAACATACAAGGTGAGATCGTGAGAGCGGAGCGAACCACGATCTTAATCGTCACATGAGAATGCTCCAAAAAATTTGATATGGCGACTCTTTCTCAAGAGGAAATAGACAACGGAGTTCTGTTGTTGAATTTGACACCGCGAAAAGCCTTAAAAGGGCTAACCACGCTGGAAAACGTGTTGTACTTATTACTTGAATCCAGCGGCCGTTTAAGATTCAACTATTCTTTTTTTATTATTGGTTTGCTTAAATCTTTTTTGTAAAAATAAGTACGAAAAGACTGCCATCGTTGAGATGTAATACAGGACAAGAGGATATGCTGAAAAAAGAGGCCTGTTGATGGGCCATAGGGTGATCTTTATATATGTGAGAATACTTACCAGAGAGATAATACCCCCTAAGGTAATAAGACCGAACATAGAAGCAAAATCGAGCTGGCGGCTCCTGATCGAGCGTACCAGAAAGGCCAGATGTACAAGAAGTGAAAGCACGAAGAAAAGAGGAATTATTTTATTATAACCTTTACCAATGTCAGATAAAATTCTAAATTTTTCAACTATCATGTGCATGTAGTATTTGGGATATGCCTGTATGTGATGCCAGTGCCCTGGAACTAATTTCTCACGAGTGACAAAACGGTAATCCTCAACCATTTCTTTGCTACCTGTTGTCTTCCACTTGCTGTACTCATTTTCACTAAAATGAGCTGTTCTAAAGGATATAGCCTGCTTGAAGATATCCCAGAAGGTTGCCGGGATGAGCGGTATATATTCTGCTCGCCATACAGGTTTTATTGTGGCCTTGCGATTTAAACAAGATATGGTTCCTGCCTCACAGGCTGCATTGATTTCTGCCCCCATCTTACCATAGAAATCTAATGCTTCAGGTAGAGAGTTCGCATTGCCGCTCTTTCGGACCATGTCTCTTAGAACCCAGATATAGAAGGATTCAGGCAGCTGTGCCCCCTTTTTACTTTCTTCAAAATAAGGTTGAAGTTGTTTGAAAGTAGGACTTACTGCGTAGGCAGCATTTTGATTTTCCTGATTGACGGGAATATAACGTTTACTTTTTGCGATATCTATATTCATGAGTCCTCCTAATGCTGATTGGAATTCGGGAGATTTTATCTCGATGATATCTGGAGCACCATAATATTTCTGGTTTAGATGAGAAAAAGTAGTTGTGAAAGCGATAAAAACAAGCGGTATGGGTAAGAGAATAAAAAAACGTGTCAATACTTTAGTAAAAGTAATTTGACTGCCTAATAACAGAAAACAGAAAACAAACAGAGCGAGAGAAGGCAGAATCCAGATACCTTCTTCCCGGGTATACCAGAGAAGAGAAAATATTAAACTTGTGGCAATACTCCAGCTTATTTTATTTTTTAGACTGTATTTCACCCTAAGGAGCAGGCCCCCCATACAAGAAAAGAGAGCGAGTACCAGAGGCATTGAAAGTCCAAAACGAAAAGCACGTCCTGTTCCCGGATAGGAGTAAGTAAAAGGGTTAAATAACAGAAGAAAAAAAATCAACATAAACAACCATTGCCCCTTAACCAGGGGACGGAGAGCCATGGTTGCCAGAATACAGATTGCTGAATAGAGAAGATGCTGCACAAGAAGCAGAGGCATACCCGTATGGTGGGCTACTGCAATAAACAACGGATATATCGGTCCTTTAATAAGAGTAACCTGGTCATAAGGACCCAGCCAGGCACCACTGAGGATATGTTTTGCAAGTTTTACAAACAGATAATCATCGTGTGGGGTATATGTTGCAACGAAATCCTGTGCTTCAACAAGCCACAGTTGGGCCAGAATCAGAAAAAGCATCCACCAGAAAAGAAAACAATTACTGTTGGTTTCTGTAAGTTCAGCAGGTTTAAAAAAATTTGTATTCATAGTAGTCGATGCTATTTAGATTCGTGATATTCTTGCTCTGTATTAACTTCCCAGATATTTCTTTTCGTTGTGAGACCTTGTTGGATATTCTCAACTGCAACCATTGCCGTTAACATGGAATGGTCTGCGTTGTTATATCTGTGCATTCCGTTTCTTCCAATCATGAAAAGATTCTTGAGAGAATCTGTGTAGGCACAGAGTTCATCAAACTGATCGTAGGTACCAAAATATGCAGGATATGTCTTAGGGACTCTCAGAATTGTAGAATCGATTACATCTTCTTTAGAAATAATGTCGATTTTTTCAAGCTCTTCGATGGCAAACTCAATAAATTCAGGATCTGTTTTAGACCAGAGGTTGTCACCTTCCTGACAAAAATACTCAAGACCAATCCATATATGGTCTTTGTCAGCCACCATGTACGGACTCCAGTTATTGAAAATCTGGAGACGGCCTATTTTAACATCGCTTTCTTGAATGTAGATCCAGTTATCAGGTACGATATTGTTTAGTGTTTTATTTTTAGTATTATTGGTAATCTGGAGTTTTTTCAGCAGTAAACCTACTGTGATAAAGTCTCTGTAAACAAGTCCCTTGGCAATTTCTTTAACTTTGTCAGGAGTTTGGGACGGGGTCATTCTCTTAATGAGATCTTTTATGGGCATAGTGGAGAAGAGGTAATCACATTTATAAGTTGTTTCTTCTCCATTGATATTATTCAGAATTGTGAGGGTTTCGGCTGAGTCAGAGTCCACTCCAATCCCCACAGCTTCATGTTGCATGTGAATTTCACCACCTTTTTCTTTGACAAGTCTGGCAACTTCTTCCCAGAGTTGTCCCGGGCCAAGTTTGGGGTAAAGAAACTGTTCAATAAGTGATGTTTCTGTATTTTTTTGATCGATGGATTTGTCGCTTGATAGAATAGTTTTAAAGGCGTGTATGAGAGTTTTGGTGATAGAAAGGCCTTTAATTCTTTGGGCTCCCCAGTCGGCAGGAATTTCTTCACAGGGCACTCCCCAGACCTTTTCAGTATAATCCTTGAAAAAAGTCTTATAGAGTTCAGTGCCAAAGCGATTTATCAAAAAATCTTCAAGGCTTTCTTCATTCTTTATTGGCTTAATATTGATCCAGATATATGAAAACCCAATTTTCGCTATGCGTACAATTCCAAGATTTTTAAAGGTATCAAATTTTAAAGAAATTGGATAATCGAAAAACGAGCGCAAAAAGAAAATGCGCGATAACCGACTTCTGATGAGCAGAACTCTGTCGTTTGTTTCGGGATCATTTTCACTATTTTCAACGGGGATTGGAATTTCCCTTTTTAAAATTACATCATCGATAGCAGGTTTTCCCTGGAGCGGCATAATGTTTTGCCACCAGTCCATTACTCGTCTGGATTTAGAAAAAAATCTGTGCCCCCCAATATCAATTCTATTTCCTTTATAGTTCACAGTCTTCGATAGCCCTCCAATGTCAGAGGACATTTCAAAAATTATGGGCTTGATGTCGGTATTTTTGAGAAGTTCATATGCGGCTGTGAGACCAGCTGGGCCAGCGCCGATAATCAGAGCTTTTTTCTGAGTCATAATTTGTGATGTGAGTTGGTGTGCCTAATTTGTAAACACAATTATTCATAATAAAAGAGCCTTGGCGATTAATCAATATGGCTCTCAATGAAATTCAGTTATTTGGACAGGAACATGAGTTAAGCAGGCCTTAAGCAGTCTGAGAAGTAATTTCGGATCCCAGAATCTCCGGTTAAAACGAGAGTAAAATTCATCGAGATACTCTTGGAGATATCTGGATGAAACTCCATGAAAAGTACCTTTAAGCAACGTTTTCATGTTTCCAATCATAATATGAACAAGCGGCAGCCATTAAGCCGCCATATCGAGCGGTGTAACTTTTTTATCGTGAGTATAATCCTTGCTTACGTAATTCAAGGCTGCAAGGCATCGGTCCGAACATGCTGACCATGTTTTAAATAACGGGAAAGAAAGGGCCGAACTGTTGCTGCCGAAAACGTGTCAACAGCTTGCATGGCAACAAAACCAGCTCTTTTCCCGCGAACACAGGTACTATCAAATTCTATAAAATTTTCAAGTCGGTAAATGCTATCTTGATGAGACATGGCTGTGCGAATTTTCTTCAGTATATTACGGGTACAAGTTCATGAAACTCCGATATTTTTTAAAATTCTTAAAACAGAAATTCCACCTTTGCCGGAGACTGTCAGAGAGATTGCCCAAAACCATTTGACCAATGGTATTTTTGTGGCCAGCGGACTTTTTCCAAAATATTTGTGCAATTTGACTCTGTCCCAAACCGTTTCTGCCATTCCATTAAAGAGATCTGTGGCATTCTCATGAAAAAGCATCCTTTATTTAAATAACATGCTGTACTTTCATGAAAAAACAATCATTCAGCTGATTTTTGTTGAGAGCCATATTAATCAACGCCTATCTGTAGCAGTTTTGTGCATAAAATTGATGAAAATAACCGATTCTGTCAATGTTTACAAGGATTGAACGTGTTTAAAAAAGGTAATTATTTTAGTTAACTGAAGTTGGCTCATGTTGCGTTTCGGGGTCGTGATTTGGTAAAATCACGCTTTCCTTTTACCAACTACTGAAAAGAGGCCAGCACTATGCTGGTACACATACAGACCCTGATGGATGATGTCCAATGTTACGCCACTGTGCGTGAGTTACGCTGGCCTGAAGGCCGCGAGTGTCCGTTTTGTACTTCGAAGAAAGTTATCAAAAGAGGTTATGACGACAAGGAACCTGCCAGACAACGCTATGAGTGTAAAGAATGTGGTAAACGCTTTGACGATCTGACCGGCACTCTCTTTGTCGGGCATCATCAACCCCTTAACGTCTTGATATTGTGCCTCTATTTCATGGGTTTAAACCTCTCTAACAAACAGATCTCGGCCGAACTGGAGTTAGATCGTAGCGATGTTCAAAAGATGACCACTCAGCTTCGTGAGGGCGTGATAAAAAAAAGCCTCAAGTGACCCTTGAAGGTGAAGTAGAGTTCGATGAGGTCTATATTGTGGCGGGGCACAAAGGGAATCCTGAAACCGTGAGTAAGAAGGGGCGTAAAGGTCGCCGCAATCGCCTAAAGGGTGCTCGTGGCCGCAGTACATTCGAAAAAGAAAAACCACCCATTTTCGGTATGATCCAACGAACTGGGCAAGTCGTGATTCAGATGCTTGCCAATGTCCGCCAGGTAACCATCAAGCCATTGATAAAATCCACTGTGTTGCCTGGAACTTTGGTTTACACCGATGAGTACAGTATTTATTTCCGGCTGGAGGAATGGGGTTACAGCCATAAAAGCGTGAACCATGGAGCTGGTGAATATGCCAGGGACGAGGATGGAGATGGTTTCCATGAAGTCCATGTAAATACAATGGAAGGCTTCTGGTCCCTGCTGCGAAGCTGGCTGCGCCCACACCGGGGTATCTCACAAGAGAAGCTCCCTTTCTACCCTGGTTTTTTCGAGTTTGTTCATAATGTTGGCAAGCGCGGGAAAACCTTGCTTCACTCGCTGGTTGAAGTGCTGGTTAGATAAGACCCTGAAACACAACATGAGCCTTTAAATTATACATACCTGTAACACTATTTATTGCAGTGTTACCCGGAAGTATAACACTAACCACTTGCATTGAATAACACAATATATTTACCTGATAGCATAGCGTATTACATGTTTGGCGGGAGCATCGCAGAGGGGTACGTGCATTTCAATCATTCATTTTCCCGAAATTGACTATTACTGGTATCAAAGAAAAGTTTTTGGGGTGCCCAGAAAGGTTATGATTACAGAGGGTATCATTGAGTTTATCAACACTGAATATTATGCCAATAATGTTGCTGTTTAGAGCAGTTATGTATTTTTTTACTACCAGATGAATACTTTCTATTTTTAAGGTTTTTGAATTATTCAAGTAGCATTTAAACCCAACTTTAATTTGTCTTATACAATATTTATAAACATGATGGTCAGGACATATATAAAAAGAGATCGAAGGAATGGTTGATATATGGGAAACACAGGAGAGCGGTGACATAAATAGTCTGAAAAGCACATAAATTCAGAACGTAAAAGCTGCGCGGTGCTCGTCTTTTTCACGCCCGGTTATGCTAATTTTAGACCTGAAATTAATCATTTATTAGCGTTTGCAAAAAGGAGATAGTGTAATGAAAAGAAGATTATTTGTTATGTCATCTCTGATGATTTCGCACTCCGCGCCAGCAAGGACGGCGCGGCGATTATGCGGCCCTTTTCGGGCAAGATATCGTAACAACAGGTTAACAAAAATTCAGGAGGAGGAGATATGATGACCGGCAAAATAAAACAACTGACAATCTCATTGTTTGTTCTCATCGCTATAATGGTATCGGGATGCGCGACAAAGGATTTGACCAGACAAGCCGCGACCACCAATCAGAATATCGTCGTAGACGAAAAACTATTGAATGAGGCAAATGCATATGCCGAAAAGCAAGTCGCCATGGTTCAAATTGATGCGGCGGCGGAACGCGACAATATCTTCATGTTGCTTGCCTATGCAGTTGTCTATAAGAACTGGCAAAATTCTGATATGGCGAATAATCGAGGCTATAACATCGGTTCCGTGCTGGTCGACGAGAATAATGAAGTCGTTTACTGGGCACGCAATTCCGTCAATGTCACGAAAAACATGACCCAGCATGGCGAAGTCCGGCTGATGGACTGTTACCTGGCGACTCATGGCCCAAATGACTTGAAAGGATATACGATTTACACCACCCTGGAGCCTTGCGCCATGTGCTCTGGGATGATGTTCCTGACCAGTATGCCGCGTACCGTCTATGGTCAGAAAGATCCATCTTTTGGCGATGCCATTGAACGGCTGGAATTTGACTCAACAAGCCTTCCTGGCGGATATCCTCCATACCCGCGCCATGTGATCTCGAATGGCTCCCATTTGTCGGGTCGTTATGTGTTAGATTATTATTATAAAGTTTACGTGTCACAACATCAGGATGCCCATATCACCGTTTTCCTCACCACTGCGGAAGCGGCCCTTGTCTTCAGCAGTGCATTGAATACACTGGAAAAATACCAGGTCAAATATCCTGAAAACCAGGAAGTCAAGGAAAAGGCCATTGCCTTCTACAATACAAAGGTGACCAGCAGCTATACAAAACTCTGCCCCGAGCAATAGCAATGTGAAGGTAACGTTGCCATTTTCGCACAGCAGAATATTTTGCTCGCGGAGTACGCCTCGATAAAGATCTCTCCCAGGATACATACACAATCGCCGGTGAGCAAGACGTCTTGCCAACTGCGTCAGTAAGAATCGCGGTGTTGACTTCGTCGAACACCGCGATTCTGTCGCTACCCGACGATAATCCTTCGGAGTTGAGTCAGGCGATTTTTGACGATTCCCGACCGGACGTCGCTGGCTTGGAAGTTTGGAGATAAAATGTCGACACAAACAATGCAAACGGAAACCATGGATACTGAAAAGCAAGGTCATGTTGCTGTCATCTACGTGCACGGGATGGGGAATCAGCGGCGACATGAAGAGGTCAGTCGACTGGTCGACTCCATCGACATCTACCTGTCCAATTCCTATAGGGAACGTGGTGAAGCGAAAGGCTACCTGACGAAAATACGCCCACGGCTGGAGCTTTCACTAAATGATTCGAAACGTACAGAGACCTATATACGGGCCATTCACCGGTATGCCAGCGATCACGACTGGTCGCACGCAACGAATGTACGCTTCTATGAGGTGTATTGGGCACCAATAATGGCGCAACACAGTTCGGTACGGCGAGTTTTAATGTGGCTCTTTAGCCAGATCAGACGGCCGCTGCAAACAATTATGGCAAATTGGCGGGAACGACAGCGACTGCGTCGATCAACTCTTGTCGATCTTTTCGAGCATCCGGAAAAATGGGCAGCTGGTGTTAATCGACATGATATTGAGGAACTTGTCTCACTCTATAATAAATTTGAGAAACCTCCAGCGCTCAGTGTGTTTCGCAGAGGTAGCTTTGACGACTTCCTTGAGTTTCAAAAAAGGGAGCTTGGAAAGCGTCCGGACAAGTTGAAACGATGTCTCGCCCTTTCCAGACTCTGGCGATCCAGGTACCGTATTCGTGAGGCCAAAAACGCATTCCTGCTCATCACGCTGGCGTTGCTGCTGCTACTTTTGGCTGGCATCGCCACAGGCTTGATCCTGCTCGTGCTGCAACAGCTTTCCGGATGGCAAGTGCTCCTGCCGTTTCTGAACGTGCTGCCGGAAAGCGTGGCCTCCAAGCTTCAGCCGACCTGGCCAACAGCATTTGGACTGGCCGTCTCGCTGGGTGGTTTGTCAGGTGTCGGGAGTTTTCTCAAAACCTATATGGGCGACGTCGAGTCGTGGGCGACCTATGAAGAGACAGACGCCAGGCACGAGCGCCGGAAGAGGGTTATTGAACGTGGCGTCGATCTGATTTCCCACGTCCTGAAGAATCCAGATTGCAGACGAGCCGTCATTGTCAGCCACAGCCTTGGGACAACCGTGGCGCATGACACGCTGCTGGAGGCGGTACGAAATAATCGAGCCCATAATCCCACTGATCCCATCGCGAAACCGATCCGACTCGACAAGATCAAACATTTCGTGACGCTCGGGAGCCCAATCGACAAGATCCATTACTTCTTCGAGAGCTACAAGAGCCGTTGTCACCGATACAAGCGAGTTGTAGAAGAGTTGCGGGGCGATATCGGAAACGCCCCGTTTTCACGAAACAGGAAACCCTATATCCATTGGATCAACTATTGGGACGAAGGTGACATTATCAGCGGAGCCTTATACTCCCCAGCCAATCGCAGGGAGTTTAAACACCGGGTCGACAACGTCCATGTCTCGAACCTGCATTTTCCTGATCCCGCCGCGTCGCATCTGGCCTACTTCGATAATCGCCGCGTTATTGGTGATTTGTTCGACATTATCTACAAAGGTGCCTATGACCTCTCTGACGCACCGCTTATTCCAAACACTGGCTATGACTATGAAAGCATCTTTTTGAACAACGAGGACAAACCTGGGCGAGCGAAGTTTTATACCATTTCAGCAATCTTAATTCCCTGGCTGCTGTTGCTGGGACTGATTTTCCGATTCCTTAATATCAATACCGGCGCGCTGGTTATTTGGTCGCTGGCGGCATTTACTTCGGCATTCGTTTTGATCGGATTTCTATTTGGAAAAATCCGAGGACATCGGCTGCCGCTGTGAAGTCCGTCCCCTTACTGTCATTTACTTCAACTCCTGACATTTCCGCAAAACAATTGGAACCTGTGATTTTCTGCGATGCCGATTGTCCCCTGTCCTCTGCCAGAAGGACGTTCGCATAAAAAACTGGCGTTATCCACCCTGCCGTCCAAACAAAAAAAACCGCCGTCAACAACATGTTGACGGCGGCAAAAAAATACATCACTGCAAAGTACCAACTCTTAGAGACCAACAGTGGTGTCCGGTTAGAAAATTGCATGTTTCTTTTTTAACCGTTTTCGTGGTCGTGGACTGCATTTTCGTTTGTGTATTTGCATAGCTGCTGCCTGTTCTGCTGCCTGCTGTCTTGCTTCATTACG
>NZ_JAFFPZ010000137.1 GCF_016918505.1 Desulforhopalus vacuolatus | reverse complement strand
CCGCGGAATCGCGCAGTGAACTGCCGGTCAGCATAATGCGCTGGGCGATGCGACCCGCGAAATCGTTCTGGAAGAAATTGAGGCTCTGGCGCAGCACGTAGTTGTGATTCTGCCAGCGGATCATGCTGGTCATGCTGGGGCTGATGCTTTGATGTACCAGCATGTCGTGCAGGGCGATAAAAATCGGCCGCAGAATCAGCGCCACCGCCCCCATCCACAGCAGTATTGGCCAGTTATCCCGAAACAGGGTGGCGGGCGTGGAGTGATTGACCATATCGATAATGCGGCTCAGATAGCTGAACAGCGACACTTCAATCAGGGCTGACGCCAGTCCCACTAGCAGCAGTGCCGCGAAACTCGGCCAGACCTGCCGCAGATAGTAGAG
>NZ_JAFFPZ010000136.1 GCF_016918505.1 Desulforhopalus vacuolatus | reverse complement strand
AGCTGGCACCGCTTATCGTTGTTTTTGCTCAAAAGAACGTTTGGAAGCTCTGCGTGAAGAGCAAATGGCGAACAATGAAAAACCTCGTTATGACGGTTGCTGCCGCGACCATGCGCATAACCACACCGCTGATGAACCGCATGTTGTTCGTTTCCGTAACCCGCAAGACGGTTCTGTGATTTTTGACGATAAAATCCGCGGCCCAATTGAATTTAGTAACCAAGAGTTAGACGATTTAATTATTCGTCGCACTGATGGCTCACCAACTTATAACTTCTGTGTTGTTATTGATGACTGGGATATGGAAATTACTCACGTTATCCGCGGTGAAGACCATATCATCAATACACCTCGTCAAATCAACATTCTAAAAGCACTAGGCGCACC
>NZ_JAFFPZ010000135.1 GCF_016918505.1 Desulforhopalus vacuolatus | reverse complement strand
ATTATCATCGGTCACGGTGACGGGGATTGTCAGGATCGTGGAATCACCCACGTTCAGATGGTCATACGCCGCATCGGTCGGATCGAAACTGTATGATCCATCCGGATTGAGGATGAAACCATCGGGAGCGGTTGATCCCGGAGTGACGGCAAAGGCCGCCGTTGCACCATCATCCAAATCGGTAGAAGTGAGCGCACCATTAATGGTGGCATCCCCTTCTGCAACCGTCGTAGTGATGTCTGCACCCGCTACCGGCGCATCGTTCGCTCCGGTAATGGTAATTGTTACATCCTGCGTATCGGTTCCGCCGTTTTGATCATCGACGGTTATCGTAAATACAGCCGTAACAGTCTCACCTTCAGCAAGGAAGTCCAGCTCGCCTTCAGTGATTG
>NZ_JAFFPZ010000134.1 GCF_016918505.1 Desulforhopalus vacuolatus | reverse complement strand
CTGTTCGCGTAGGACACGGCCGAAGCGGTCCCGGTGACGGCGGTACCGGTCGCAGCGTCGGTGTAGCTGACCTGCTTGCCGACGAGGTTCGCGGCGGCGATGCGCATCTGGAGCGAGAAGTTCTCGTTCCCCGTCGTGGTCTGGTTGGTGATCTGCTCCATCATCGCGAGCTGCGTCTGCTGGCTGATCATCTGGTTGGTGTCCATCGGCGACGACGGGTCCTGGTTCTGCAGCTGCGTGACGAGCAGCTTCATGAACACCTCGGAGTCCATCGTCTGGGACTTCTTGGCGGTCGAGTTCGCGGCGAGGGCCGCGGCCTGGGCAGCCTGGTCCACGCTGCCGGTGATGCCGTCGATTGGCATGGTTGCGTTCCTGTTCGTGAGCCGGTCAGGCGAGGACGTCGAGTCC
>NZ_JAFFPZ010000133.1 GCF_016918505.1 Desulforhopalus vacuolatus | reverse complement strand
GGTTGGACGGTGCGCACAGGAACACCAGCTTGGGGTTCCGCGCCTTGGCGGTATCGATCACAGCATCCAGATCGGCACGCAAGCCGTCTTCGGTATCCACCAGGGGCACTTCAATCAGTGCGGCGCCCTGCAGGCGCGCACAGACCGCGTACATGCCGAACACCGGCGGCGTGACCAGCACGCCATCGCGGCCCGGCACGCACAGGGCACGCACCAGCAGATCAATGGCTTCGTCGCTGCCGCGGCCGATCAGCAGCTGCTGCGGCGTTACTCCATACAGCCCAGCCAGGCCCTCGCGCAGGGCCAGCGGCTGCGGCTCGGGGTAGCGACGGCTGCTGCCGGCGCTGTCGGCCGGATTCGCCCAGGCCGATTCGTTGGCATTCAACCAGACCTCGCCCTGCACCGCTGCAC
>NZ_JAFFPZ010000132.1 GCF_016918505.1 Desulforhopalus vacuolatus | reverse complement strand
GGATTGGCGCAGATTGCAGTATTTTCTTTATCGTTCCTTAATATTTATGTGTAGCGGGCGCTGGATTATTACCGTTTATTAATAATTTAGCGTTGTAAATACAGATATAAATCTGGATGAATTGACGTAGGCGCGCACGCTCCGCAGGTGAGTATGGTTTTTCTCGCTCTTGTTCTCTACTTCGTTGCCATGGTGGTGGTGGCTGCCGTGCTGCTGCTGCCGTCGGTACGGCAGCGCTGCGCGGCGTTGCTGCGTGCGCAGTGGCAGCGCGTGAGCACAGGGGCGGCGGTGGTGGGCGCGCGCTCCGCAGGGTCGTTGCGCGAGTCGGTAGACAACGCAACGTCGGGCGTATCGGCGTTCAAGCAGTTCGTGGTACGGCGGCGGATGCTGTTGCTCGGTGCGCTGGGTGTGC
>NZ_JAFFPZ010000131.1 GCF_016918505.1 Desulforhopalus vacuolatus | reverse complement strand
CAAGGTAGCCCTAGGGGAACCTGGGGCTGGATCACCTCCTTTTAAAGGAAAAAAAGCAGCTTTGAGCTGCACAAGAGTTCACTTGCAATGTTATTATTCAGTTTTGAGGGATCGTTTGCGATCCTTAAAAATAATGTGAGAATTCAGGGTTAGCACTTTAATAAGCATGGGCCCATAGCTCAGCTGGTTAGAGCGCACGCCTGATAAGCGTGAGGTCGGTGGTTCAAATCCACCTGGGCCCACCATCACATTATACATAAATTTTCACTGGTTTGAATTCGTACAGACCGGTTTGAACGCTCTTTGATAATTGAATAGTAGAGTAGCAAAAAAATCCTTTTTAATTGATCCATCCTTCGGGGTGGGGAGAGATAAAAGGTTTACAGTAGTTGAGTACCTAAGAGTTTAATCAA
>NZ_JAFFPZ010000130.1 GCF_016918505.1 Desulforhopalus vacuolatus | reverse complement strand
GGGCTGGGTCATGAGACCTTCTCCTGTGACGAATACGTCGCGCGTGTCTCGTCCACGCACACCTTGAAGACTTCGTAGGGCGAAGCGCCGCCGTCGATCAGGCGCCGCTGGCGCTGGGCGCCGTTCAACTCCGGCAGGGCCACGTCGACCCCGGCCCACGCCTTGAGCCGGTCCGCGGCCTCAGAGGCGGGGAACTCCTCGATCTTCGGCGCCTCGAGGTCGAGCAGCTTGCCGTCCTGCCCGTAGCGGATGGCCCGCCACATGTTCTCCTCGATCAGGCGGCCCGGGACCGGCGGCGGGACCTCGCCCGCGTCGATCTCCCGCAGCGCCTGCGCGACGCAGCCGACGATCAGCTGGATGAGCCCGTCGGCCTCGGGGCCGGTGGTCTGCGCGTCGCAGATCCGGACCTCGAT
>NZ_JAFFPZ010000129.1 GCF_016918505.1 Desulforhopalus vacuolatus | reverse complement strand
CCCTATCTGTCTGGTGAACGCACACCACATAACGATCCTGACGCATCCGGTTCTTTCTTCAATCTGCGCCATGAAACCCCGCGCGCCTTGCTGGGCTATGCGGTGGTTGAAGGCGTGGCATTTGGGCTGGCTGATGGGTTGAGTGTGCTCGGCGATGCCAGGCATCACATTCAGCAGTGCAGCCTGACCGGTGGTGGCGCACGTAGCACATTGTGGGCTCAATTGATTGCCGATGTGCTGCAACTGCCCATTGTTACCCATCCCGCCAGCGCATCTGGCGCGCTGGGTGCGGCACGTTTAGCGTGGCTGGCTGATGGCGGCCTTGAGCATGAGGTGTGTCTGAAGCCGGCTGTGCAGGCGTGCTACCAACCGGACGAGACGCGCGGTGCCGTGCTGCAAAAGCGGCTATGTCT
>NZ_JAFFPZ010000012.1 GCF_016918505.1 Desulforhopalus vacuolatus | reverse complement strand
AGACTGTGCGGTTATGAAGTTCAAGCAGTGAAGCGAAACGGCAGCGATGGCGACAGGCGCAGAGTTTACCGATTGAAGGCGGCTCGAGTCGCATATCTGGAAGCAACCTCACGCAGGATGCAGACTGAACAAGAGCCTGTAGAATCTGTACAAACGTCCACCAGTGGGGTTTTTATGTATGTAAAACACCATGAAGTGGACGTAAATATACCAGAAAAGGCAACAGGAATACAGGCAGCAGAAACGACCGAATACAGATTAGAGGAGAACAGATTAGAGGAGAACAGACCAGTGAATAAAAAAGAACGGATATGTGAAGACGAGACGCCACCCATGCCGGAGAATAAACAACCCGAATGCTTAAGGCCTGCATATACCCAATGGGAACCCACGCACCGGAAGGAAGAGGCACCGTTGAAAGTCTTCCAGAGGGAGAGTGAAGTAGAACGGCCCGTTGAATATTGCTACGCCGTCAGCACTCTCCAGCCAGCTGAATACCTGCCTGATTGCCGTCACATTGTAGACAAGGCATGCCTTGTTCTACACAACAACATTGTGGGAAGCCACTGCCGTGCCGATTTCCCATCAATGGTGATGAATCAATACAAAGGCAGGGACGGAAAAAGGGAGACAGGAGACGGGAGACGGGAAAAAGCAAAAGCAAAAGGTTTTTGTAGAGACGCCCAATTTGGGCGTCTTCAGCACAACAGGTGGCTCATCTCACAACAGACGTTTCTGCAATGAAACTAATGTATCACCCTGTTTGTCCTGTCGTTTTTTTGGGGGCAATACAAAATGTAAATAGCATTACAGGCAAACACCTTCACCCACATCTCTCAGGAAGATTTTCACCACAAGACCCTCCGCTCCATTCTCCGCCGAAATCTCTCCGCCGAGCCTCCCTGCCAGCAACTGGCAGACAAAGAGACCGAGCCCCGTTCCTCTGCCCGCCTCCTTCGTGGTAAAAAATGGCTCAAACATTCGTGCGGCAACCTCTTCACTCACCCCGCCGCCGTTATCCCGCACCTCAAACCGCACACTCCCTCTGTCCCTCCTGCCGAAGAGAACAATCTCACCATCCTCCCTCATCGACTCCACAAGGGCATCCGCAGCGTTCAGCATACAGTTCAACACTATCTGCTGCAGAAGATCTGCGCTGCTGCGGAAGGCAGCACAGGTATCCTCACCGAGATCCAGGCGCACAGAGCAGTGACGCACCCCGGAGTGCATGGAGGCCAGCTCCGCACACTCCTCAAGAAATGCCCCGAGGACCAGTTCTTCGGCTTCAACTTTATCCGGACGGGAAAACTGCAACAGCTGAGAAATCAACCGCCCCACCCGGTCCAGCTCCTTCTGGGAATTCTCCGCAAAACTCACCCGTTCCTCAAGCTCAACATCATCAAGTTTGAGGAGATCAAGATACCCCTGTACAATCGCCAGCGGATTGCCTATTTCATGGGCCAGACCAGCAGAGAGCTGCCCCACCGTCACCAGTTTCTCGGATCGCACCAGCCGGGTCCGACTCGTCATAAGCTCTGCATTCACCCGCTCCAGCTCTACCACCTGCTCTCGCAGCTGCTTACGGTCCACATCAATCCGCTCAAGCATCTGTCGCAACCGGTGACTCAGTGCCCTGAAGGGTTGCCGCACCTCCAGCTCCCCGGTGAAAAACAGATCTTCATCACGATATTGCTCTGCCAGCAGACTTACCTTCTCCAGCGGCCGGACAAAAATCCGGTCCAGCCGAAAAAAGAGCACCACCCCGAGAGCCAGCGCATTCAACACCAGAAAAACCGCCGCAAGCCAGAAATGCTTGTCGTGGTTCCTCTGCAGCCACCGGGCCTCCCGCAGCTCTATGAGCGCACCGCGCACCTCATGGACATCTGTCCCCTTCTCAACCATATCCAGAACCACCTTTACCCTCTGACGAACCGCGTCACTATCGTGATGCACGGAGAGTGAGAGCAGAACAAAGCTCTGTACTCCGAGGGCAAAAGCAAGGAAGAAGACGATCAGCGTGAAGAGGCGAAAACGGATGTTGAGGAAGGTATCCATAAGAAAAAATTAAGAGAAAGGAAGGCTGAAGCTGGATGAGTACAATACGTGCAACACCGTGATATGAATAAGAGTACGCTGCCAGCAGCCCTCTCTTTTAGAAAGGTACCAGATCATGATCTTTCTTCAAACAGGAAGATCTCAGACTGAGCATACAGGGAGCTATATGTTCAGGGAACCTTGAATAATCAGTCTTTCGCCCATCTTCTTCGTTACAGTCAAAAATTTATCCTCGCAATATCAAACATATAGCTCCGGTAAATTTTCTCCTGTGCCTTGAATATGAACGAAATACAAGATTATTCAAGGAACCCTTCAGCTCTTTTCCCGTTTACTCGTACGTATTGAAACAGCGATGTTTCATACCATTTACATTTTGTATTGACCAGATAACGCAACTGCGTAGACATCTTTTTTGGCGATTGCGAATGAGTACTAATTCGTGTTTATCCGTGGTTTACCAGGAGCATGAGAACAGACCCTGCTCCAGATGGATCGATAAGCAGAAACAATACATTGCCACAATACTCATGTAGTTTGCTACCACGGAAAACACGGAAGGACACGGAAAACATCAATTACCTCAAAGCAATCACAAGGGCATTCTCTTATGTTTTTTTCAGTAATAATTCGTGTTTATTCGTGTCCATTCGTGGTTCCTTTTGTCGTTTGTAACTACGAATGGATAAACAGGATGCAAAACGGGTTACAACTTAATAGGAATGGTATCATACGTACGTTTTACGCAGAATTTACTTATCGTCAAGGACGGTATATCCTTGTAATATCGCCGAAAAATATTCGTGAAAACAAGGGTTTATTGTCAAACCGGGAAGAGCTGGCATCTGTTGAAGATTGTTGAAAAAATTGTATAATCATATTTTTAATTTTTTAGTTCTTCCAAAAATACTGCATATTTCTGAGAATCAGTGAACTCTGACGGTATCCTTTTGCTTGAAAAAAAATCCCCTCCTTCAGGCCGGAGAAAATGTCAATGCACAATAAGGCCATCTGAGATGAAAAAAAAAGTAATGATTTTAGGGGCCGGAGTATACCAGGTTCCGCTCATTCAGAAAGCAAAAGAGATGGGTTTAAATACTTTGGTTTTGAGTATTGCTGGTTGTTATCCAGGGATTGAGCTGGCTGATTTATTTCTTGAAATAGACACAACTGATGAAAAAACAGTGCTCCAGGCCGCTGTTCATCATGAAATAGATGCCATTGTTACAAGTGGAACTGATGTCAGTGTTCCGACTCTTGCATACGTGACCCAAAAAATGGGTTTGCCGGGACCATCAAGATTCGTTGCTCAAACCGTATCATCAAAAACAGCTTTCAGAACATTTCTTCAGAAGGAAGGCCTCAACTGTCCTGAATTTAAGGTTTGTAAGACTCCTGAAGATGCCTGGATATTTTATCAATCCCGAGGTTGTAAAATTGTCATTAAACCTGATGATGCTTCAGGGTCCAGGGGAGTAACCATTCTTCATCCTCATCTGAAGCGCGGGGACGTGCTGGAAGCCTTTAATCTCTCGCGATATTTTTCCCGAAATGATTTGATTTGTACTGAATCATTTTTAGAAGGAATTGAAGTTGGCGGAGATGCTTTTTTTCAAGATGGTGAGTTGCTGTTTTTTACTTCTACACGCAAATATCTGGATGGGGTTTTGGTTCGAGGTCATTCCCTGCCCGGTATTCTGAGCAAAACTGATGACATGCGTGTCAAGGACGAACTGTGCCGCATTGCAGGTAAACTGGGGTATACAACTGGCCCTGTAAATTTTGATGTTATGGTTGGACCTGAGCATATAACAGCTGTGGAAATCGGGATTCGGAACGGAGGAAATGGTATCACGGATTTAATTTACCAGAGCAAAAATGTTGATCTTATGGAGTGGCTTTTAGAAAGTGCTTTAGGCCATGTTATCAAAGGGGCAGTTGCACGTGATACAAAACCGATGTGCAGCTATGTCTTTGGCTCTGATCGTTCTGGAACACTCAGAGATATTTCTACGCTGGAAGAGCTAAAAAGTTATGTTCCAGAAATTACGACATTAGTGCTGGCTAAAAAAACAGGTGATTTCGTTGCCCCTTTTTCGCACAATGCAAATTTGATTGGTTACGCTATCCTTGAATGTAGCTGTAAGGAATACAGAAAAACAGCCGATAAGCTGCAACGTGCTTTGCACATAGAGGTTGATGATGAATACTATTAACTATTCTATCGTTATCCCATGTTATGCGTCCGGGCTCTGGTTGCCTGAACTGGTGCAGCGGATTGCTGAAGTCATGAAATCGTACGGTATTTTTGAAGTGATTTTTGTCAATGATAGAAGCCCTGATAAGAGAACGTGGGATACTATCGTACAATTATCTGAAAAATATGATTTTGTTCAAGGGATTGATTTGCTTTACAATATTGGCCAATTTCGAGCAACGCTGTGTGGGCTAGAGCATGCACAAGGTCGTTACGTCATTACCATGGATGATGATCTGCAGCACCCTCCGGAAGAATTACCAAAATTGATAAAAGCAATGGATTCCTCTCCTGATATGGATTGTATTATGGGCGCATATAACATAAAAAAACATACTTTTATCCGAAATTCAGGATCAAAATTTTTAGCATTTGTTATGGACAAGATGTATAACAAGCCTCGTGGTATTTCTACAACGAGTTTTCGAATTATGCCTGCAGAATTTGCAAAGATTTTAACTTTATACAGGATAGCATATCCGTTGCTGGGCCCATTGATCGTAAGCGTGACAAAAAAAGTTATGAATGTGTCGGTCGAACATCATGTTCGAAATTATGGACAGAGTGGATATTCTATCAGACGATGTGTCTATGCAACTTTTCACAGTATCATCAACGCATCAATTTTACCTCTGCGATGGTTTTCCGCCATTGGTTTTTCGACTGCGGGTTTCGCCTTTATACTCTCTCTTTGGTACTGGATGTGCTGGATGTTCGGAGGAAGTAGTGTGAAGGGTTTCACGTCACTGATTCTTACGATCTCTTTTTTTAGTGGTATGATTCTCGCTGGTATTGGTTTGCTGGGAGAGTATATTGGGCGAATCATAAGCGAAATTACAGGGTTGCCCAGGTACGAAGTGCGGTCCATCGTTGGACGTGGACGGTGATGGCTCCTGTAATTGAAGGGGACAATCTTTATCTGCGTAAACTGGTTGTATCCGATTTGAATAGAACTTGGGAATGGTTGCATCGGCGCGATATTTATTCAAAGATTGGCGTTCAGGTGCCTTTTACAAAGGAGCAACAGTTTCGCTGGTTTGGTAAGTTGCAAAATGACGATACTAAGATTGTTTGTGCTATTTGTCGGAATATCGATCAGATACATATTGGGAATGTATCGTTGGATATGATTGATCTCCGGCATCGCAATGCTCGATTGAGCATATTTATTGCGAACCCGGCGGCGCGTGGACAAGGATATGGATCTGAAGCTTTAACGTTACAGGAACAGTATGCTTTTTTTAAACTCAAGTTGCATAAAATATGGTGTAAGACAGATGCAGGACACCCCGAAGTGTTGCATTTTTACGAGAGGCTGGGGTATCTGCAGGAAGGTCTGTTGAGAGAGCATGAAGTCAAAGATGGGCAATTTGTAGATAAGGTTATCTTGGCTAAATTTGAGATAGCCAAAGTTCTTGAGAGGAAAAGTCAGGAATCAAATAGTAATGCATCTTTTTAGAACACCACATAAAGGGATATTTAATTACGCTTTGTGGTCTTGGTTGATCCGAAGATTTTTTTTATTTTAAAAAACCATAAAAAAATTAAGAGAGATCCTAATGAAATTTATTCAGAACCTCTTCGTTGATAAATTTCTTTGCTGCGGATTGATTTTATTGATCTTATCTAATTTACTGGGAGGCGTTTTAATTAAAATCTCTCCAATATATTATAATAAGCATTCGGCAATTGCATTGTTATCCCTTACGCTTGTGTGTGTTTATGGTGTCCGAACTCTACTCTGGTTACTGTTGGGAAAAAAATATCAGTTGTCATTTATATATCCTCTCCTTGGTGTTAACTATATATTATCGCTTTTTGTCGGTATATTATTTTTTCACGAACCATTTATTTTTCAACGTTTAGCCGGAGCTGTAATTATTTTAGTCGGAGTTTCGATTATCACTCTTTCAAAATATCGAGATGATACGAGTATGGGAAAAATGAAATGAGTATGGAGATTGGTTTTCTCTTACTTTTGCTGGTTTCCATGCTTGCGGCTGTTGGACATATTTGTTTTAAAAAAGCTGCCGTTGCAAATATTTCTTTTGCACGTAAATTCGTGCACCCATTTTTTTTGGCTGGTGTTTTCTTTTTTATCTGCTGCCCTGTTATTTCCTCACTTGCTGCGCAGGTTATTGATTTTTCGATAATGTACGCCATGACGGCGCTCAATTTCGTTTTTGTTCTTCTATTATCTCGAATTATTTTGGAAGAAAGTATTGATTGGCCCAAGATTACAGGTGTTTGCATTATAGTTATCGGACTTCTGGTGATGATTACTGCCTGATATTTTGAATTTTCATAAGGGTACCCTGAACCTTTCAAAGAGAAGAAATTATGTCATCTCAAACAGTTATCCCCTTCAACAAACCGTTCATCGTCGGCAAAGAGCTTTTTTATATCTCCCAGGCTGTTCTCAACGGCAATATCTCCGGGGACGGCAATTTTACCAAAAAATGTCATGCCTGGATGGAAGAGCGGTTCGGGGCAAAGAAGGTCTTGTTGACGAATTCCGGCACCGCAGCATTGGAGATGGCAGCCATTCTTGCGGATATCGGACCCGGGGATGAGGTCATCATGCCCTCGTTCACTTTTGTGTCCACGGCCAATGCCTTTGTGCTTCGTGGGGCCTCCATCCGATTCGTGGATATCCGGCCGGATACCCTGAATCTTAATGAAAAACGTATTGCCGAGGCCATTACTCCACGGACAAAGGCCATTGTCCCTGTCCATTATGCAGGGGTGGGATGTGATATGGAAACTATAATGGGATTGGCCGACGAACACGATCTGCTGGTTATTGAAGACGCAGCCCAGGCAGTGAACGCCACCCGCAACGGCAAGTACCTCGGCACCATCGGCCACCTCGGCTGTTACAGTTTTCACGAAACCAAAAATTTTATCTGCGGTGAAGGCGGTGCTCTGGCCGTCAATGACGAACGCTTTCTGGAACGGGCGGAGGTCATTCGAGAAAAAGGCACCAATCGCAGTAAATTTTTCCGGGGCGAAGTAGATAAATATACCTGGATCGATATTGGTTCCTCTTACCTCCCTTCGGAAATCCTCGCCGCATTCCTCTATGCCCAGCTGGAAGCATCAGCAACCATTACAAAAAAACGCAGAACCATCTTCTGCAACTACGCTACAGCCCTGGCACCCCTTGCAGCCCAGGGACATATCCGCCTCCCCTACACCCCCGACAGTTGTATCCACAACGGCCACATGTTCTACATCATCACCAATACAGCCCGGGAACGCAGCAACCTGATTGCCCATTTAAAGGCCCGGGGAATCCACGCCGTGTTTCACTATGTACCACTGCACACCTCCCCCATGGGACAGAAGATAGGAGTGAGCGGGGTTGAATTACCGGTAACTGAGGATATCAGCGAACGACTGGTGAGATTACCGTGTTATTTTGAATTGAGTGCGGAGGAACAGGAGATTGTTGTTGGGGGGATTTGTGAATTTTATCAGACAAGGACTGCTTAATAATAAGCATTACATTTTGGCAGGTGTTTTTTATGGAAAATGAAAACTTCTATATTTTTTTTAACAAATTAAGTGTCAGTTGTTTCTTTATATCTGTTTTTTTTGTTTTATTTATTACCGTTTTGTGTAATGAATACATGCCTATTTCGTTTTTTTTATGTTTGAAGATCCTTGGTCTTTCTGCCTTTTTTTTATTTATTCCTGATTTTTTTTATCTATATTTTAAGCAAAGAAAAAATTCTTCGAGGGTTATTTCTGTAGAAATTTCGACTATTTTATTAATGGCATTAATTTTTTTTATTGGCCTTATTAAAGCAAATCCTTTTTTAACGTATTTTTTAATCCTTATTCCGTTTTTAGCCTTTTTGTATTCTTTATTGCAATGGAAATTTTTAGAATTTATTCAAGTTGTTGCTTTTGTTTTTCTTGTATCAATTATACTTTTTTCATTCTTTTATGGCCAAGGGTATCACTTTCCTCTTTTTGCTAAAAGAGTAGCACTTGGAGGAGCTAACATAGACACAATGTTTCACTGTGCCATCTCGAATATGTTTAAAACAAATCTTTATCCGTCTACGGGTTTAGATGGTGCTCCATTATTGCACTATCACTTCGGAAGTCATGCACTTTTTGCTATGATATCAAGAGTACTTGGAATTAATTCGATAAACTTCTATAATATAGCTTATCCAATATTATTTATTCCGTTGTTTATAAAATCTTTTTTTATTTTTTTAAATAGGTTGTCTGTATATATATTTAAGCAACCAATAAATCTTTTAGTTGCTTCGACTTTTGTTTTATTTTTGCATATTGTGTATTGGATATTGGCGCTGGGACATCTGGGACATCCTTTCGTAAGTGAAAGTAATTTAATCTCCTTGTTGCTGTTTTTTTTAATATTAAGCTTTCTTATTTCTTTGGGTAAAGACTATTGTGAATTAATCGTTATTTTGTTTGTCTTTATTGGCGTTTTTTTGATTTCCTTTACAAAGATATCAACAGGAATAGTTTCCATTTGTCTTTTTTCTTTTTATATATTGAGGGTTAATAATTTTTCCAAAAAAACTTTTGCAATTATTTTCACGTTGTGTTCCTTAGAGATATTATTAATTTCAGTTTTTATTTTTCCTCATTCAACATCAACGACAAATGGTCTCTCAATATTTCGGTTCTCGAATGTTTTACAGGCAACTATGATTTTCGGACGTCCATCTGAAAATCTATCTCTGATAAATTATTTTTTCGTCATTTATTTATCTATATCTGTATTATTAAGAGAAATAAAATATTTTGGGCAGAAAAAAGTGTACTGGATGTTTGCTAATAAAAAATATTTACATATAGAAATACTTATTATTTCCACATGCTGTGGTACTTTTTTTGGTTTTATGACTTTATTAAAGACACAAAATGCCTCGGATTTCTTTTATTTTACCTATACATCGTATTTTCTATCTATAGCTTTTTTTGTTGTATATCTATGCAATCTTATTAATAATTGTAATTCAAACAACAAGATTCAAATAAAAATATTTATAATATTTATTATTCTGAATATGATTTTTGTATTTAGAATAATAAATATTCCTTTTATATGTAGAATAATAAATATTTCTAGAGTTTATAAAGAAATTATCAATACTAATATTGCTTTTCAAGCAATATCTAAAGATACCAATAAGAATATTTTTTCACAATTCCTTAAAGATTTAAATGCTATTGATAAGGACTACAATAAAAAAAATACATGTGTTTTTATACCTCATACCGAAAGGTGGTATTATGATTCTCAAAAACATCATAAATATGGGTCTCCGTTTGTTACGCCAGCTTTTTCTGGTATTCCCCTTATTGATGGTGTTCCTGAATATGCAAAGAGGAGAAATAGATACGGTTATTCTCAATATTCTCACAAAACAAGAAACATTACTACAACTGAAGCCATTCATGCAGCCAGAGAAGAGGGATATGCTGAGATAATTATATTTACTCACGTTAAATATGAATTAGTACAAAAACGTTATCAATTAAACACAAAAGAGTAGCGACTTCCGGTTTGGTAATAACTTGGATATAATTGGAATGCGCGAGGGCTGGATGAGTATAATAAGTGCAGCAGCGTGCTATGAAAAAGAGTGCGCTGCCGGTATGGTTACGTCACCACAACTTAACCGGAGGTTACCATGCACAAATGTACAAGTCCTTGCTACCAACAGATCACTCTTTTAGAAAGGTACCAGATCAGTGCATTTCTTCAAATAGGAAGATTTCAGACTGATATTGCTGATACGTTGAATCGTTCTAAGAGTACGATTTCACGTGAAATTAATCGCAACTCTTTTGAAGGAATCTATGATCCCTGTGTTGCTCATGTCATCGCGATGACCAGACGAAAATCTGCTGAGAAGGCCACAAAACAAAACCCTGAAGTATTGCAGATTGTACAAAAGTGGCTCCGACTTGGGTGGTCCCCAGAGTCTATAAGCTCTCGCTTTTCTGTTGAATTACCTCTGCAAGAATATGTTTGCCATACGGCGGTTTATGACTGGATTTATAAAGATCGGCAAAAGGGAGGAAAACTCCACACGTATCTCCCCCGGTATGGCAAACGTCGGTGGAAAGGGGGGAAACGTAAACGAGCCGGGGGTTCTCTTATCCCTGACCGCGTAGACATTGCAGAACGTCCTCAGATCGTGAATGAGAGGACGCGGATTGGAGACTGGGAAGGAGATACTGTTTATGGGCAGAATGCGTCCCTTGTGGAGCGTACCAGTCGTTTCACGCTTTGTGGCCGAACACAGACGAGAAAACTAACAAAATTGTTATTTATTCAAGGGCGTAACATGAGCATTAAAATATTTGGAGGTACAAAAGAGAAGAGTATCATAGTTGGCAATGCGAATGCTCTTCGGTGGACAGGGAGCGCCCTGTCATTAGCTGGAATTGCCTTTATGGTTATAGTTCCCAGCTGGTGAAACGATACTCTTTTGAATTTTTAATTGTCGATATATTGGTAAGTTGGCAGGATATTCTGGCTCAACTCAGCTGCTATGCACTATAAGAATGGATAAAGAGGATGTAAAATTGATCTCATTGTAGAAATGCCCGTTGTTCTGGAGATGCCCAAATTGGTCGTCTCTACGGAGCCTTTTGCTTTTTCCTGTCTCCCGTCTCCTTTCTCCTGCCTCCCGTCTCTTGTCTCCTGCCTCCCATCTCCCCTTTTTAATCTTTATTCTCAAAAGCTTTTCGCCCTTCTTCGCCCTTCTTCGCCTTTCTTCGCGTTCTTCGCGTTCTTCGCGGTAAAAGAACTGTTTTACCGTCTTTCGCTTTTCCCTTTCTCCCGTCTCCCTTCTCCTGCCTCCCATCTCTTATCTCCTGCCTTTAAATCCGCCAATACAAAATGTAAATAGTATTACAGACAAACACCTTCACCCACATCTCTCAGGAAGATTTTCACCACAAGACCCTCCGCTCCATTCCCCGCCGAAATCTCTCCGCCGAGCCGTCCTGCCAGCAGCTGGCAGACAAAGAGACCGAGTCCCGTTCCTCTGCCCGCCTCCTTCGTGGTAAAAAATGGCTCAAACATTCGTGCGGCAACCTCCTCACTCACCCCGCCGCCGTTATCCCGCACCTCAAACCGCACACGCCCTCTGTCCCTCCTGCCGAAGAGAACAATCTCACCATCCTCCCTCGCAGAATCCACAAGAGCATCCGCAGCGTTCAGCATACAGTTCAACACTATCTGCTGCAGAAGGTCTGCGCTGCTGCGGAAGACAGCAAAGGTATCCTCACCGAGATCCAGGCGTACAGAGCAGTGACGCACCGTAGAGTGCATGGAGGCCAGCTCCGCACACTCCTCAAGAAATGTCCCGAGGACCAGTTCTTCGGCCTCAACTTTATCCGGACGGGAAAACTGCAACAGCTGAGAAATCAACCGCCCCACCCGGTCCAGCTCCTTCTGGGAATTCTCCGCAAAACTCACCCGTTCCTCAAGCTCAACATCATCAAGTTTGAGGAGATCAAGATATCCCTGTAAATCGCCAGTGGATTACCTATTTCATGGGCCAGACCGGCAGAGAGCTGCCCCACCGTCACCAGTTTCTCGGATCGCACCAGCCGGGTCCGACTCGTCATAAGCTCTGCATTCACCCGTTCCAGCTCTACCACCTGCTCCCGCAGCTGCTTACGGTCCACATCAATTCGCTCAAGCATCTGCCGCAACCGGTGACTCAGTGCCCTGAAGGGTTGCTGCCCCTCCCTCTCCCCGGTGAAAAACAGATCTTCATCACGATATTGCTCCGCCAGCAGACTCACCTTCTCCAGCGGCCGGACAAAAATCCGGTCCAGCCGAAAAAAGAGCACCACCCCGAGAGCCAGCGCATTCACTACCAGAAAAACTGCCGCAAGCCAGAAATGCTTGTCGTGATTCCTCTGCAGCCACCGGGCCTCCCGCAACTCCACGAGCGCACCGCGCACTTCGGCAAAATCTCTCTCCTTCTCAACCATATCCAGAACCACCGTTACCCGCTGACGAACCGCGTCACTGTCATGATGCACGGAGAGTGAGAGCAGGACAAAGCTCTGTACTCCGAGGGCAAGGGCAAGGAAGAAGACGAGCAGCGTGAAGAGACGAAGGCGGATGTTGAGGAAGGTTGTCATAAGAGAGGGGAAAGTAGAAACGAATCAGGGAGTTTAATCCGAGTTATCAATACGAACAATTCTGGTCAGCCCCCAGCCGATAATGCCCACAATCAAATCCGCAAGAGTCGACCATAAGCGGGAAAAAGCAGAGACGACAAGAGCGATATCCTGAGGCAGATAATTATAGAGCAGGATTAACATAACTCCTTCTTTCACTCCAATCCCCGCCGGAGCAATTATCACCAGAAGTCCAACAACAGCAGAGAAGACATATATAATACCCAAAGGAATGGCAATGGATATATTTACCTCTGTTATCGAAGAAATAAACACATAAAAAGCCAGCCCGTTTATGATATTAAAAAAAGAATACAGAAGGAGATATTTTGCAATAATAAGAGGCCGTAGAAATAGAGTATCAGGCAGCAACTCTTTATTAAAAATGAATAGCATTACATTGATAATCTGACAGAAATAGAGAAGAATAACAAAGCCAATCAGACAAAATAAAATTGTTCCAAAAACGAAATATTCCCAATTCTCTGAAAGTTGCTTTACAGGAAAGAAGAGTACAATTCCGGGAAGACATATAATAAAGGCACTCAACACAATAAACGCATTTTCATACAGACTTGAAATAATGAGAAGGCTGGTTGAGATGTTTTTTTTGCGGCCCAGAACATATTTTGTGGTCACCATTCCAACCTTGCCCGGAACATACCGCCCAAACCATGAAAGAACCGAGATTATAACAGCTTCCTTCGTAGAGACAGCAGTGCAGCCAAGGTCTGCAAGTATCCATTTCCAGATAACACCAAGAACGATTATAACAAGGATAAGCAAAAAAGTTGAAAAGAAATACGGCAGAAAATGAAGAGATATCTGATACTCTGTAACATTTCCGATATTTTTGTATAAATTCCAACCAAAAAAGAGCACGATCAAAGAAAACAATCCGTATTGCAGTGCTTTTGTGATCACCTTATTTCTTCTTTAAGACAAACATATTGGCCTGTGACAAAAAACGCAGAGCGCGAATGGCAAACATGGGGAATTTTCCAACGACTGGAATTTTCATATAATACCTGTCCTGATATTTAATAATCTCCTGAGTGTATTCCTTAAAGAAAAATTTTTTCTTTAACATTCTCTTTAATTGAAACCATGTAAGGAGTTTAACGTCCTCCTGATAAATTCCCATGGTCTTCAACAAAGAGAAAAATAGAGTTCTGGGAAGATAGTGGATAAACCACACATTATAATGACCTTCCCACGGGAAAAGCCGGTTCGGACTCGCCAAATAGCAAATTCCACGCGGCTTCAACACTCTTTTTATCTCATTCAGGTGTTCGTTCCAGTCAGGCGTATGCTCCCCTACATGGTTTGAGAGAACGATATCAAATGTCTCTGCATCAAAAGGAAGAGCAGTTCCCTTAATCAGAGAAAATTTCACCTTTCCTGTTTTGTTCTTTCTCTGGTCAAAGACGTCAACCGCACACACCTCGTTATTTTTGGCAAAATATTCGGCGATCTCTCCGTTTCCCGTTCCAATGTCCAGGATATGATTTTCCTTTACCTCTGCGCCAAGGAAATCGCTTAAGACACGCTGTATCGTCAAAAATTTTTGTTCCCTGTTCGAGGTAATAGCAAATTTAACAATGGCACTCATGTTCAGCTCTCTCTCGTCTGCAACAGGTTAAGGAACTGTTTTCCAAGATATTCCGGGAGAATTCTCTCCCTCACGACATCATGATATAAATGAAACTCCTTCCACAAAGACTGCCTTTTTTTCACTGCTTCTACCAAGGCCTTCGCATCTGCAGGCGGGATCAAAACGACACCTTCATCTTCTGAGAGCAACTCGCGCACCGCAGGAGAGTCTCTTGTGATAAGTGGTTTCCCTTTAGACAATATTTGGAACACCTTATTAGGAATCACCCGTGCAGCCTTCCCGGTATCTCCAAAAATCCCAAGGCATACATTCGCCCGGTTTATCCACAGGGAAAGCTCTGAGTAATCCACCCACGGAATCCATTCAATATTTTCTCGCTGATGCGCCGCAAGGTCTGCTCTCAACCTGCCATCTTTCTGGCCTTTGCCAATAATGACCCATTTCCAGGGCAATCCCTTTGCCAACCGGGCAGCGTCTAAAATGGTATCAATACCATGCAGAGGAATGAAGGTTCCATAAAACAGCACGATAAATTCTTCAGGATCGTTGAATTTTTCTGCTGTCGCCGGGGGAAAGACTGTGGGCTCTGCCCCCACATGAATAACCTTAATTTTTTCAGGCGGCAGTCTGAACGTCTGCGCAAAATAATCGGCGTGAGCCCTGGTATCAAGAACAATGCAATCAGCCATACGGCAGGCAAGATATTCCAGCCCCCACAACAGTCCGGCTACAATCCCTCCTTTAGATGCCAGTTTACGATCAAAGACAACAGTGTCGTACAGAGAGATAAAAGCATCCCACACAATTGTCACGCCGCGCACCCTGCTGAAAGGCCAGAGGACAAAGAGATCCAGCAGGCCAAGGTGAGATACGACTACTGTTTCAGACTTTGGAGCCGTGAAAAAACAAAAGACAAGACGGGGATAGCTGCAAAGACACCGCAAAATCTTCCACACCTTCAGGAATCTCGTCATCTGAGTCTTGGTCTGCGGCCCCCAGATGGCACGGTGACAGCGAACAATTTCAACACCATTGCACTGAAGCCCCTGCTGCAGGATCTTGACTCTCGGGTTATCAGGATCATAGGTTCCCCACCACAACACCCGCATTCTGCCTTGCACTTCTGCCATCATTCAACCCTGTCATACCGCATCTGGGAAATCTGCTCAGAAACGAGTCCCATAAGAAAAACAATCACGGAGACGGAAAACAGGAGAACCACCATATTGGTCAACCTTCCCGACGTTATATAGGTATATGCATAGTAGAGCAATCCCAGGAGAAAAAAGCCGATACTCACCGGCAGGAAAATACGCAGGGGCGAGAACAGTGTTGCCACCTTGGTGATGATGAGGAAAAACCGTGAGCCATCCTGCAACAGTTTGATCTTGCTCTTGCCAAGCCGTGCCCTGGTGTCGATGGGAATATATTTTACACTGCGGCCACTGCGCAGATAGGCAAGGGTAATCGTCGAAGGGTAGGAGAAGGTGTTGGGAAGAAGATAGATATACTGGCGTACCACCTCCCGTTTCATCAGACGGAAGCCGGAGGTCAGGTCTTCCACCTTGAACTGGGTGACATAGGAGGCAAAGGCGTTATAGGTTTTGTTGGCAATGTCACGATGAAGAGAGGTGTCGGAGTCGCTCGTGCGCGCACCAACAACCATGTCATACCGATCTTTATGCTCCAGCAGCCGGGCAATGTCCTCAGGTTTATGCTGGCCATCGGCATCCATCAGCAGCACCCACTCCCCCTTTGCCGCACGAAGGCCATCTTTCACGGCGGCACCGTTCCCTATGTTGTAGGGATGTCTTATTACCCTGGCTCCAGCAGCCTCTGCCACTTCCCGCGTAGCATCGGTGGAGCCGTCATCGGCCACCAGAATTTCAAAATCGGGATACAGTTCCCGCACGCGCTTTACGGTGGCCCTAATGGCAAGTTCTTCATTATAGGCTGGCATGATTACAGTTACAGCATAGTTCTCGGACATTTTACCTTCTTTTAGAGTCAGGGTTAACACCTGCAACAGGCAGGTTCACTTTGAGTGAAATGAGTATAAATCAGGGAAGATAATTTTTCATACTCATAAAATAATAAATTTTCACGGCTCTTGAGTGACAAATTTTATCACCTGACAAAAAATGTCACCAGCAAAGAAGATGATTCGGGAGTATGTGACACTATTTTTCACAGTACCCTTCACATAGACAGCACGTGATGGGCTCCCTTTTACACAATTTTACTGCACAATAACAGCATATTACAAATTTTTAGAATTATTCTTCTTGAATCTGGCACATCCTCTGCATAAAATAGAGTCAACAAGCCATAACGGCTACGGCATTCGTGCCAGCAAAATTTCATCAGGAGAAAAATATCTATGAAAAATCAAAAAGGTTTTACCCTCGTCGAGTTGATGATCGTTGTTGCTATTATTGGTATTCTTGCGGCCATTGCTATTCCGCAGTATCTGGGCTACATGAAACAGGCAAAGCTGAATGCCTGCCAGGCTAATTTTGAAACTGCGACTTCTTACGTTAAGTCTGAACTCGCAAAACAATCTGCAGGCGGCAATGCCACCGGAAATGCCGCTCATGATTTAAATAGCGGAGATAAAAGGGACCCCTACAAGTCGGGTAATGTTGCTTTCATTGCGAGTACTACTGCAGAAACTGTAGCAGGAACTTGTCAAACGGGTATTGGCAACATCGCTCTCAACACAGCAACATTCGACAAAAACGTCACCATTTACGCGGGTTATGAATGGGCCAACAGCGAAAATGGGGTAACAAGTATTAATGTGCTTGTAGAATAATTACCCTACCGTAAGCTTTAGAGATTCTGCATATAACCCATCACATTTAGATGTGATGGGTTATATGCGTATGAGAAATTTCTTCTCATTGTCCGCAAGCCATTGTCAGAATAGACAGGTAAGGAAAATTATGATGCGAGAGCAGCGAAATACAGGCTTCACCCTGGTAGAGATGATGATTGTAATTGCTCTTATTGGAATTATTTCCGCAATCGCTATACCTCAATACCTCGGTTATTTGGAAACAAGTAAACGCCAGTCAGCCATTACCGTGCTGGAGCAGTTTCCTCTCCTTCTTGAGACATATCGCGCTGACTACGGTTATATGTGCCCAGACTGTAATGCCGCAGGAACTTACATTTATACCTACAAAGACAAAGATGATGCAAATGTTCTTACAGCCTATCCAGATTTCAGAGCGAAAGCAACCAGCACAGGGGATGAGGACGCACCTTATTCCTATTATCTGAAAATTGTCGTAGACGCAGATGGCACAGAAACAGCGACATTCAATGCCACTCCGGTAGATAGCAATTATCCGGGGGGTGTTCCAAGTGGCAGCTACGAATAACCTTGTTCTTTTATAATATTTAAAACTCTTTTCAGCATTGACGATTCCTCCACCTTGCAGCAGCCGTTCCCGGAGAGATCTTCATCTTCTAATTTTATGTATAAATTTTTATACACAGAATGTAAAATTGATCTCATTGTAGAAACGTCTGTTGTGCTGGAGACGCCCAAATTGGTCATCTCTACGGAGATATTTTGCTTTCTCCTGTCTCCCTTTTTCCCCATAAATATAAAACCATGTTGTCATCACGGGGATAACAGCGGGATTGCATCCGGATCTGCACAAGCAATATCCGTAAAATAAATTTCCGACATTGTAGAGACACTTAATTTAGGTGCCTGTCCCACTGTCTTTGAATCCGCCAATACAAAATGTAAATGGTATAACTACTCCTCTCTATAGACTTATTTTCCTGCGAATATATATGAACTCAAAACAAATATCTCCTCAAACATTTTTCCTTGTCATTCTATCCGCAATAATTATCAGTCTTGCTCTTTTGCAGCGTCTTCTCCCCATCAGTGGTTTTAATGCAGACCCTGCATACTTCACAGTAGATGGAGAACCGATCCTCGCCAACGTGGATGGGTATTACTATCTTCATGCAGCCAAAGAAATCATGAATGGCACCTACGATACGGTTGAAACGCACCGCGCCATTCCTGACACAATATCACGATCATCACTGCCCCCTCTGCTTAGCCTTGTGCTGGCGAAAATATCTGCTGTTACGGGATATTCTCTGAATGAGGCAGGCGTTATTCTCCCGGCCATCCTTTCTTTATTTCTGGCCATCCCGGTCTTTTTACTCGGGTATAGATGGGGAGGCAGTATTACGGCTCTTTCGGCGGTAATATTTACACTTTTCTCATCTCTGTATGTAACACGGACAAATTATGCGTTTCTTGATACTGACTGCCTGAACAGCTTTTTCGCCTGGATGGCCGTAGTTTTTGCTCTTCAATTTTCTATCTGCAAAAGTGGCCAAAAATATCTTTTCTTCATCGCAGCTCTGCTGAATACCGCGCTGTACCTCTGGTGGTGGGATCAAAGTCTTGCACCGCCGCTTATTTTGGGACTGGCCCCTCTCTTCCTTGCGGTCTTATTTTATTACAGGCCATCCAAAAATGAAAGATGCTTCGCAACCCCAATCACCCTGCTTTTTATCTGTATTTTCTTCTTTTTTGGTGGCTGGGAAATTGTTGCAAAAGTGTTTCATACCACAATCAGTCTTCTCTCTTACGTTACTGACACAAGGGATAACAGTTATCCAAGAATGAGTGAATGGATCAGTGAACAACAACGCATAGAACTGGGAAAATTTGCACAAGGAATATTTTATTACAAATTTCTCCTCATACCAGCGTGTGCCGGAACACTTCTTCTTCTCTGGCGTCAAAGGTTACGCCTGATTGTCTGTACTCCTGTATGCTTTGTTGGCATGCTCGCACTCCTTTTTGCCTCTCGCTTTACCATCTTTGCCGTCCCCGCTGCGGCCCTCAGTCTGGGCTACTTTTTTTCAGAAACCGTTACCTGGGTCAGTCGGCATGTCCCCCAAAAGATCTATACAAAAATGACGTGTGCTTTGCTGGCACTGCTCACCATCTTTATTGGCTGGCAGGAATTTGGCAGAACAGATAATGCATGGACCTTCTTCCCCTCACAGGCAGTGCGCGGAATGAAACGCCTGCAAGTTATCACGGAACCCAACGCTGTTATCTGGAGCTGGTGGGACCAGGGACACCCTCTTATTTACTGGGCTGAGCGGGATACCATCAACGATGGCATGGTTCACAGTGCAGCCCGCACCTACAGTAACGTCTTGCCTCTTACCATGGAGAACGACAGAGAAGCGGCAAACTTTATAAATTTTTATGTCGTTCGCGGATTGCAGGGGATAGAAACCTTTGCTCAATCTGCTGCTCAATTGGGCCTTCAGGGACAGCAGACCATGTTACGTATTCTTCGTACAGGCAGTGAGCAGTGGAAGAAGCTCTACCCACAATTAAGCAGTGAAACAAAAGAGAAGTGGCAGGCACTTCTTTTTCCGCAGCAGAAACGACCCGTCTATCTATTTAATGACATAAGACAACAGAAGACACTTCCCCTGTTCTACTGGGTTGCGACGTGGGACCCGCAAAAAAGCCAGGGAGAAAAAATATTACCCTTGTATACATTCCCTTTTTCAAAAAAAGCTGCTGAGAATTTTATGGTGGGAAAGCTGCCATCGCAGGAATCGTTTCACGTCGATCCACAGACCTTGACCTTAACCTCTAATGCAATACTTGAAGAAGGGTTTCCTCTCTATAAAGTCACCATGACAACACAGGAGGCAAGCAGTCAGCAGGGCCCTCTTGCAGGCTATCCGGGAATCGTTTCTCCAAAGTTCACTCCTTACAGCAAGAAAACACACTTAATATATACAGACTCAGGCCGATATGATGTTAATATCAACATTCCCATGCAGATGTTATATCTGCTTGATGACAAGCTCACAAAGACATTGATATACCGCCTCTTCTGGAGAAAAAACGCTTACGATTCCCTCTACTTTAAACCGGTAGAGCTCAAAGAGCCCTACTACCAGATCTGGAAGGTAACCAGCGATATGGCCCCGGAGAACCTGCCGAAGCCTGCTGCGGAGGAAAAATCTGTTCAGTGAAAAAAAATCTGGACATCCCCTCTTTAATTGCCTATATTACGTTTCTCCCTTTCACAGGGATTAAAACTTGATTTCAGTGGTCGACTTTGACAGCCGGGCCCTGCGCAACAAGGAATCGTGAACTCCGCCAGGTCCGGAAGGAAGCAACGGCAGCGAATCTTCTTGTGTGTGCAGGTCACCCGGCTGTCTTTTTTTTGTGCACCACATTTTCACGGCTCTCATCCCGGCAGGCGTTCTTCTCTCGACACCGCCATTCATTCCACCACACATTGCCATGTCCTATTTAGTACTCGCGAGAAAATCAAGACCGCAGAACTTCGATGAAGTTATAGGACAGAAGCCCATTGTCAAAACCCTGAAGAACAGCATCGTCCGTGAGCGGATTGCCCACGCCATCCTCTTCTCCGGAGTACGCGGGGTGGGCAAGACCACGCTGGCGCGCATCATGGCCATGGCGATAAACTGCGAAGCTCCTCCCGCAGAGAGACCCTGTAACAAGTGCAGGTCCTGCCTTGATATCGCCGCTGGCCGCTCTCTTGATATTGAAGAGATTGACGGGGCCTCCAACAACGGCGTGGACAATGTGCGCGAGCTGCGGGAAAAGGTGAAGATCATGCCCACCAGTTCGCGCTGCAAGGTGGTCATTATTGACGAAGTACACATGCTCTCCATCTCCGCCTTCAACGCCCTGCTGAAAACATTGGAAGAGCCGCCGGAGCATGTCTATTTCATATTTGCCACCACCGAGATTCACAAGGTTCCGGTGACAATTCTCTCCCGTTGTCAGCAGTATGAACTGAAGAAGATCTCGGAACTGGAGTTGATCGCCCATTTCAAAAAGCTGGTGGAGGGGGAAGGTTTCACTGTTGAGGAGAGCGCCCTTTCGCTGGTTGCCCGGGAAAGCGGCGGCTCGGTGCGCGACGGGTTGTCGCTCTTAGACCAGATGTTCTCCTTCGGCGAGAAGAATATCACCAGTACAGATGTGGTGGAGATGCTCGGGCTGGTGGGCCGGGAGGTGTTGATGAAACTTACCCGCGCCCTGCTTGACGGCCAGCGTCAGACGGTCTTTGCCACTCTGAACGAGGTCTTTGACTTCGGTGGAGACCTCAAACGCTTCATGGAAGATCTGCTTGGCAATTTTCGTACCCTGCTGCTGCTCTCCATGCACGGCTGTGAAAAGCTGGTGGAACTCTCCGAGGCGGAGTTTGATGAGTTCAGCGAACTGGCGCGACGTTTCAGCATGGAGTCCATCCATCTGAAACTCACGCAGCTGATGAACACTGCGGAGTCTCTGCAGTACGCCGCGCAGCCGCGCCTCACCCTTGAAACATCTTTGCTCAAGGTTATTGAGGCAGGAAACGTGATGCCACTCTCCGCCGTGCTCGGCCAGATGAACAGGATTCTGCCCCAGCTGAAGGAACTCGGAGAACTCAAGGCACAGGCCGTTGTTTCTACTACTCCAGCCAGACCACAGAGCAGAGGAGAAGAAAACACTCCTGGAAAAAAGCCTGAACCTCCCGTCGCGGAGGTTTCTGAAATTGATCAACCTGCCCCTGTCTGTGAAGAACTTCCCCTTCCACCACAACCAGAGAAACTGCACGAGCCGAAACTAACACCGGCAGCAACTCCGCCTCCTCCTCACCAGGCTCCCCCTGCTCCGCAGGCTCTGTTCTCTTCCGACACATCATCTTTTGCCAACTGCGCTGCCATAAAGGAAAAATGGCCGGAATATATCGCCCATGTGGAGAGTGAGGTTGAGTGGATGGCCGCCGTGCTGCAGGATGCCCTTGAGGTGACAGTAGAGGATGGAGATCCCTGCCGCATTGAGGTGTATTATGACGATGAAACAAGCTGCTCAATGCTGCGGCAGCCTGCCCACCTGCAGATACTGGAACGCCATGCGCTGGATTTTTTCGGTAGAGCCATTACAATCTCTTTGACTGCGGCAGTAGAGGATAAGAGTGATGAAAACTCGCCGCGCGCCATGCGCAAACGCCTCGCCAATGATCCAAAGGTACGTTTGACCGCTGAGGTTTTTCTTGGCCAGGTGGGAGAGGTGCGTGTACGTTCGAAGGCTATGCAGAAGAAAAACTAAAGATAAAAAGGGGAGAAAGGAAAAAGGAGACGGGAGACGGGAGACGGGAAAAAGCAAAAGACGGAAAGACAATTTTTTTACCGCGAAGAACGCTAAGGAACGCGAAGGAAAGCAAAAGCATTTGAGAATAAAGATTTTTTTGAATTAAAGCGGAAAGAACAGCTCCGTGGAACCTCTAAAGGATAGCATTATGGATATCAGCAGTATGATGGAACAAGCCAAATCCATGCAGCAAAAGATGGCTGGCATTCAGGAAGCACTCAGCAAAAAGACGATCACCGGTAATGCTGGCGGCGGCATGGTTGAGGTTACAGTGAATGGTCAGGGCGATGTGCTCAGAGTAAAACTGGAACCTATAGTCATTGATGTGGAAGAAGCAGAAATGCTGCAGGATCTCATTACCGCAGCCACCAACGATGCACTGCGCAAGGCAAAAGAGCTGAGCAAGCAGGAGCTGGCACAGCTCACCGGCGGGCTGAACATCCCTGGTCTGACGAACTTTCTGCGTTGACAGAATGCAGGTTATCCCCCCCGCCCTTGAAAATCTTATTGAGCAGTTTTCCCGTCTCCCGGGAATAGGCAACAAGTCCGCTACGCGGCTGGCACTCAATATCCTGCGCAGACCTGCCAGGCAGGCACACGAACTGGCGAATGCGCTGCAGGAGCTGCACAGCTCCATTCGCCTCTGCTCCAACTGCTTCTCCTTTTCGGAGACAGATCCCTGTGCCATCTGCGGTGACCCGAAACGCAATACTTCAGTGGTCTGTGTGGTGGAACAGAGCGCGGACATGCTCGCCATTGAGAAAACGGCTTCCTTCCGTGGCCAATATCATATCCTCCACGGGGTACTTGCGCCGATGGACGGCATCGGCCCGGATGAGCTGAAGATAAAGGAACTGCTCGCCCGTATTCACCGGGGCGTGATTGAAGAGGTTATTATTGCCACCAGCTCCACCGTACCAGGAGAGGCGACGGCCTCTTTTCTTATCGATCTGTTATCTCGTGAGGAGGTAAAGTTCACCCGGCTTGCCTGTGGAATTCCAATGGGAATGGACATCAAGTATGCCGATAAATACACCCTTTCCAGAGCCCTTGAGGGGAGATATTCTCCCTGAAGAGAGGGGGACGGGGAAAGGGAGAAAGGAGACGGGAGACGGGAGACGGGGAAAAGCAAAAGACGGAACAGCGAAAAACTTTTTGCCAACGAATAAAAGCTCTAATCATGCGAATAAAGGCAAAAAACTTTAAAAAAGATTTTAAAATTAAACAGAGAATTGCTGTTGTTCTATCTTTACTCTTTGCGTTCTCTGGTCAATACAAAATGTAAATGGTATAAATCCTTTTCCGGAATGTAATATCAATTCCATTTTGTATTGGCGAATTCAAAGGCAGGTGGGCGTCTGCAGTACAACAGGTGGCTCATCTTACAACAGGGTACCTTGAATAACCAGTCTTTCGCCCATCTTCTTCGTTATCAAGGTACCCAACAGACGTTTCGGCAATGAAATTAATTTATCACCCTGTTTGTCCTGTCGTGTTTTTGGATCAGTAAAAAATGTAAATGGTGTAATTGAATGAAACGAGCCATCGTCCTCCTTGCCCTTCTTACCAGTTCCTGCGGATTTTTCAGCCATGAAAACTCCCTGTCCATCGCTGTTGACACTCCTGTCCCCTGCACTCCAGAGTGGTACAGCTTTGTGAGCAGGAACCTCTCCCTTGAGGGATCAGTACAGACACCTCTCCCGGGGACACCGCAGTGGATGCAGAGCGTGGAGAATCAGCTCGGCGCGGAAGAGAACTCTTCCTGGCCGCGGGTGGGAACGAAGGAGTGGTGCAGCATGGCCGACAGCAGATTGAAAGCCATGATGCTCGCCACATCTCAGCCCGCCTCTTTTTCCTGCGACCGGGTGGACGAAGAGAGCACGGAGGGGACCATTTGTCAAACGCCGGAACTGGTACAGCTGGATCGCAGTCTGAGCGAGTCCCTGAAATTTTGTGAAGAGGAGAGTTCGCTGAATATTCAGCGTCTCCTCGAAAAGAAACAGCGCGAGTGGCGAGTTTCCCGTGACAGCTGCGGCTATGGTGAGGAAGCTGTGCCCTGTATTGCACACTCTTATCGCAGGCGCATTGCCGCTTTGCGGGCAACGTTTGATCTGGCGTTGAAGAAGGGGCCGATCCATTTCACCTGTCCGGCGAATCCAGACGGCGACCTCACGGCGTTGTTCTACGCCACTGATCCCCCCACTCTCCTCGCCACGCGGGAAGACAGCACGTCGGTGCTGTTTCTCGTCCCCTCAGAGAGCGGGGAAAAGTATGAAGGGGAAAACACGATGGTGTGGGAGCAGGATGACAAGGTGCTGGTTCGCTGGGGCTACGGTGCTGCTACCCTTGAGTGCACGAAATAAACCAGGGAGAAAAGGAGACGGGAGACGGGAGACAGGAAAAAGCAAAAGACGGTAAGACATTTTTTTTCACCGCGAAGAACGCTAAGGAACGCGAAGAAAGGCAAAAAGATTTGAGAATAGAGATTTTTTAAATCAAACAGAAAAGGGCGGAGAAAGGAGACGGGAGGCAGGAAAAAGCAGGGCAACAAAACTTGATGACGTTTATTATGGGATGAGACGACTTAAGGTGTTCTGGTGAAAGACAGAACAGCGAAAAGATTTTTTTTTGTTGGCTATCCAGTTTTTCGCGTTCCGCGTTTCTTCGCGTTTCTTCGCGTTCTTCGCGGTGAAAAAACCGTTTTACAGCTTTTTGCTCTTTCCCGTCTCCTGTCTCCTTTCTCCCTTTTTATCTTTTTCATAACTTTTTAAGAATCATTACTTTCATCAACCCCTACAAGACTGAGACATCATGGGAAATCATATTATTGAAGAGGCAGACCGCTGCCTGCAGTGTAAAAATCCGCAGTGCACCAAAGCGTGCCCGGTGGGAACTCCGGTCAACGTGGCCATCCGTCTGCTGAAAGAAAACAATATCAAGGCGGCCGGATCTCTGCTGTTTGAGAATAATCCACTGTCCGTGGTCTGTTCGCTGATCTGTCCCCACGAAAGATTCTGTGAGGGGCACTGCATCCTCGGCAAAAAGAGCACACCGGTGCAGTGGAGTACCATTGAGCACTACATCTCGTGCTATTTCATCGACCGTTTTCAGGAGGACTCCTTCCTGCTTCCGCAACGGAATGAGCGGGTGGCGATTGTCGGTTCCGGCCCGGCAGGCATCACCATGGCCTTTATCCTCGCCATAAACGGTTTCAAGGTAACGATTTTTGAATCAGAAGACAAGATCGGCGGCGTGCTGCAGTATGGCATTCCAGATTTCCGTCTGCCAAAGAAAATTCTCGACAAGCTCCACCACGCCCTCCTGCGTGTCGGAGTAAAAATTCGGCCGAACATTCTCATCGGGCCGGTGGTCAGTCTGCAGGATCTGCTCCAGTCAGAATATCAGGCGGTATTTATCGGCACGGGGGTGTGGAATCCGAAACCGCTGCGCCTTCCCGGTGAAACTCTCGGTAACGCTCATTATGCGATTCACTATCTCAAAAACCCGGACGTCTATCAGCTCGGCGATCAGGTGGCGGTTATCGGCGCGGGAAATGTAGCCATGGACGTAGCACGCACGGCTCTGCGCAAAGGCAGTGATGTTACTGTACTCTACCGCCGTGGAGCAGAAGATATGAGTGCCACGAAATATGAATATGAATATGCCAGACTGGACGGGGTACAGTTTCAATTTTACACCTCCCCAGTACGTATTACTGAGGAAGGTGTGATCATCTGCACGACGCGTAAAGAAACCAGCGCAGACGGGAAGGTCTCCATTGTTAACGTAGAGGGTACGGAGGAACTGTTCCCGGCGGATTCCGTAATGATTGCGGCGAGTCAGGCTCCGCGCGGCAACCTTTCCGGCATTGAGATTGGCAAGACCGGGCTTGTTATTACAGACCGGGTCGGCAGAACAAGCAATCCGGCCATCTTCGCCTCCGGGGATGTGGTCACCGGTGCAAAGACCGTGGTGGAAGCGGTGGCCTGCGCCAAAATCTCCGCAGCGGCAATTATGGACTATCTTGACTGCAGAGCAAAAGGTGGCACAGACTGCGATACGACAAAGGACTGATTCCAGATGCTTCCTGAGGGTACACTGCAGTCCGCGCCGCACAGGCCCGGTGTGTATATCATGCTCAACGCCGCTTCGGCAGTGATCTATGTGGGCAAGGCGAAAGACCTCTTCAAGCGCCTCTCTTCTTATGAGCATTTCTCCGCTAAAGAGTGGAATAAGACCGGGGTAATGCTGCAGAAGGTGGTAAAGGTGGACACCATCATCACCTCCACCGAGAAGGAGGCACTCATCCTTGAGGCCTCGCTGATCAAGAAGCACAAACCGCGCTACAACGTTCTGCTGCGCGACGACAAGAACTATCCGTGGATCAAGGTGACGGTGCAGGAGGAGTGGCCCCGGGCCTTCATGGCGCGACGTAAATCGAAAGACGGTGCACGCTACTTCGGCCCTTATTCTTCTGCAAGTGCGATGTGGGCGACACTGCGGGTTATCTCCTCTCTCTTTCCCCTGCGCACCTGCAAAGGAGCGGCGCTGAAGATGCGGGAACGGCCCTGTCTCAACCGGCAGATTGGCCGCTGTCTCGCACCCTGCACGGGAAAGGTCTCGCGGGCGGAGTATATGAAGCATGTAGACCAGGTGTTGATGCTGCTTGAGGGACACAGCCATGAACTGGTAAAGCTGCTCACCGGGCGCATGGAGCAGGCAGCAGCCAGCCTGCAGTTTGAAACCGCCGCCATCCTGCGCGATCAGATCGCCGCCCTCAGCCGCACTCTCGAAAAACAGCTCATCTCTGCCAGCCACGACAAGGACCAGGACATCTTTGGTTTTGCCCGTAAAGACGCGGCGGTGGTGGTGGCTGTTCTCTTTATCCGCAACGGCCTGCTCAACGGCAGCCGCAGTTTCTTTCTCGCCGATCCCTACGGTGACGACGAGGCCATTCTCTCTCAGGCCCTTGGCCAGCTCTACGCTGGCGATACCGTTTTCCCTTCCGAGATATTACTCCCCTTTTCCCTCGAAGATATCGAACTGCATGAAGAAAATTTTTCCGACAGCGCGGGCCATCGCGTATATATAAGAACGCCGCAGCGCGGGGATAACGTCCGTCTCATTGAAATGGCGAACGCCAATGCCATGCAGGTGTTTGAGGAACGGGAGAAAAAGAAGAGTTCGTGGGAAAATCTGTGTGACTCCATGGAGAAAAGCCTGCATCTCGTGCGCACACCAACGCGGGTGGAGTGCCTTGATATCTCCAACATTGGCGGAAAGCAGGCGGTGGGCTCGCTGGTCTGCTTTACAAAGGGCGAGGCGGACAAGAAGAACTTCCGACATTTCAAGATTCGCACCGTGGACGGGCCAAATGACTACGCCATGATGCGCGAGGTCCTCATGCGGCGACTGAGCCGTGGCATTGAGGAGGATAATCTGCCCGATCTCTTCGTGGTGGACGGTGGCAAAGGACAGCTCGGTATCGCCATTTCCGTGGCGAAGGAACTGGGGATCTCTAATGATATCGACTGGCTCGGCATTGCCAAGGAGCACCACGAGGAAGGAGAGAAGCTCTTCAAGCCGGGGCGGAAGAATCCGCTATTGCTGCCAGCACATAATCCAGTACTGCTCTATATCATGCGCATTCGTGACGAATCCCACAGGTTCGGCATTACATTTCATAGAAAGTTGCGCAACAAAGAGACGTTGACATCTGAACTTGATAGTATTCCAGGGATTGGAGACGCGAAGAAAAAAGTACTCTTGAAAAGCCTTGGCAGTCTGAAGCGGGTAAAAGAGGCCAGTAAAGAGGAGTTGATGGCGGTGAAGGGGGTTGGCGTTGAGCTGGCCGAGGCGATTTTGCGACATTTTGCGGAAGAAAAGAAGGGGAGAAAGGAGACGGGAGACGGGAGACAGGGAAAAGCAAAAGACGGAACAGCGAAAAACTTTTTGCCAACGAATAAAAGCTCTAATCATGCGAATAAAGGCAAAAAAATTTAAAAAAGATTTTAAAATTAAACGGGGAATTGCTGTTGTGCTGATTTTTCACCAATGATGTGTAAGGTCACCGTTATCACCCCGTGGTGACAATGTGGCGTGTATGTTTCACGGGTTATCGGTGTTCCGTATTCGGTTACGGTTGCACCGTTATCGTTACGTTTACCGTCACCGTGTAGACAAGGCATGCCTTGTCTCTACAACACCATTGCTGGAATCACTGTTGTGCCGATTTTTCACCAGGATGTGTAAGGTCACCGTTATCACCCCGTGGTGACAATGTGGCGTGTATTGTTTCGCGGGTTATCGGTGTTCCCTATTCGGTTACGGTTCCACCGTTATCGTTACATTTATCGTCACCGTGTAGACAAGGCATGCCTTGTCTCTACAACATCATCGCTGGAATCACTGTTGTGGCTATTTTTCACCAATGCAATAAATTTTACATCCTGTTTTTTCCTGTCTCCCTTCTCCCGTCTCCTGTCTCCCTTTTTTTTGTCTTTCCTCTTTGCAAATCTGAGAAGAGTCTGGAAGAATCCTATCCACAGGTTTATAATCAAGGGTACCTTGAAACAGCCTGCATTCGTTTATATTTGAGGCCCCCACAACGGTCTTTCATCGTCCTACAACCCGTTCCTTTCTGAGATCCCATGAAAAAACGTATCCTCAGCTGCGTCCAGCCGGGCGGCAGATTTGTCTATGGTATTCACAAACCCTCCTACAACGTAAAAAATATGCGCGGAACCACCCGCTTTGATATCCTCGGAGAGGACGAAAACGGGGTGGTACGCAACACGGAGAATTTCCCTGTTGGCACGGTAGAGGTTGCCGGTGCGGACTGGATCTATGAGATTCCCAATCCCTTTCCCTTTCGTGGCCGCACCTTTATCGACAAAGAGTGGGCCGACCATTCGGCGGAGGATCCAGCGCGAATCAAGCTGCCACAGATGCCCGCTGTCAGTATGAGTGAGTTGTTCGGCAACCCCCCGGAAAATTGTGAAATTATTACGAAGCTCCCCGCTCCGCTTCAGCTTGCTCTGGCAACCACCTCCACCGATCCACGTGATCTGGTACTGCTTGCCCGCACCTGCTGTGAACTGATTGAAGAGGAGGGAGAACCGATACGCCTTCGCTACAGCAATAAAGGTGGCCGCAGACGGGCGGTCATCCACGATCATCTTCTCTTTGAAGGGGTGGCCAATAATCCCCACCTGCCGGATGAATACAAGGTGGCAATGGTCATCCGCCCCGGCGCACAGGGGGCAAGCGAGATTGTCGGCGAGTGGAAGGTGGAAGGTGAGAGCCACATCTATGAATATCTGCGTCGCAACTCCTATATCAGCGGCGGCCACTACGCAGCCAACATGGCGGAAGATGCCATCCGCTACAGCACCCCTGCCCTCAGCGAGTGTGATATGGAGGGGCTGCGTCATCTCTACTGTCAGCGCAGTTACGTCAGACTGGCCGAGGCGCTTGACCTGCCAGTGCCGGAGGAGGATCGCACCCTCAGCAGCAGCGAACTGGAAGAGTTGCGCCTCGCCATCTGCGCCGCCATGAAAGATGGCGCACAGGCCGAAGGACTGTCCGCCACCCTGTGGGGCTGGAATTACGGCTTCGACTATGCCCCGACCGGCTACCGCCTGCACGCCTCTCACCAGCAGATTCATCAGCAGTATGCAATGCTTCCAGAGGAGATTGAGGCCTTTCACGGCGGTGCAAGCACAACAGATGGTACCCTGCCCGCCTACGGTTGCGGCGACCTGATAGCAGATGTTATTGAACAGTATGCTGCAGAGTATCATTCTGATTTTTTTACAGATTATCGACAGGCAATTCAAAGTAATGAACGCATGGATGAACGCCGACTGGAGCAGTCGCTCGTTGTCTGGCGGGATGAAAACGTGATGCTTTTCGTCCCCAAGGCGCAAACCTCGCAGTGGGAGCTGCAACTGATGACACTCCCCGGCGCAGACGGCAGATTACCGGGCAATATTGTGGAGTGTAATCCGGCAGTGCGGCGTTCTCTGAACCAGGGTCTGCGCACCGCTCAGCGGGTGCTGGCGGGGATGGGAGCACGGATGGTGACCAGTATCGAGTTTCCCAAACGTCTTGGGGCATCTATCTCGCAACCACTGCTCTACTCACTGCTGCCCCGTCTACCGGAGTCTCCCGGGGCTTTCAGTGAGGCGCAACTGCGATTCATCATCGGTCATTTTCCGGAGGATTTTGCCATCGCCTGTCGCAAACAACTGTAATACCATTTACAGGCAGGGACGGGAGAACGGAGACGGGAGACAGGAGACAGGAGACAGGAGACGGGAAAAAGCAAAAGGAACCACGAATGGACACTAATAAACACGAATTATTACTAGAAAAACCATAAGAGAATGCCCTTGTGGTCAAATTCGGTCTGTTCTCATGCTCCAGGTAAACCACGGAAGACACGGAAAGCACGGAATATGAGAGCGTAAAACGCTCAACCCCGACTTTCGGATGACGCCCAAAGTTAACTAATAATCCTGGTGCACTGTATGGCTTAACTTCGGATACAAACGTTTTCGTTTAATGTGTTGTCCCTGTTCGTGAAAATTCGTGTCCATTCGTGGTTACAAACTGCAAAAGGAATCACGGATAAACACGAATTATTACTCATTCGTGATCACCCAACAAAATGTCCACGCAGCCGCGTTCTCTGGTCAATAAAAAATGTGATTGGTATGAGTAGCCGCCCTGCTCAACAGTTCGGGCGTTCCGCTTCACTAATTGGCAACTTTCTGGTATTGTTTTTTTCTTTTACCCTTCCCGACAGCGGGAGCACAATTTGGAATAATCTTCAACGAGAATAAAACTATGAATCCACCTACTGAAGACGGCCATTACGGCCGCTGGGGAGGCTCCTATGTCCCCGAAGTCCTGCATGATACTTTCAAACGCCTGAAAGAAGATTTTGCTGCGGCCAAAGCCGATCCGGATTTCTGGCGTGAATATGTTGAGCTGATGTCTACCTACTCCTGCCGGCCGACTCCGCTCACCTTTGCGGAAAATCTCACTCGCCACTTTGGCGGGGCAAAAATCTACATCAAGCGGGAAGACCTCAATCATACCGGCGCCCACAAAGCCAACAACGTGATAGGCCAGGGCCTGCTGGTGAAACGGATGGGCAAGACACGGGTTATCGCCGAGACCGGTGCGGGACAGCACGGTGTCGCCACCGCCACCATGGCCGCAAAATTTGGTTTTGAATGCACTGTCTATATGGGCGAAGTTGATGTTCTGCGTCAGCGGCCCAATGTCTTTTGGATGGAGAAACTGGGAGCAAAAGTAGTGCCGGTAACCGATGGCTCCAGAATCCTCAAAGATGCCATCAATGAGGCCTTTCGCGACTGGGTGACCAATATGGATAACACCCATTATGTTCTTGGCACCGCCTGCGGTCCGGCCCCCTTTCCCGAAATGGTGAGCTGGTTCCAGTCAATTATTGGCATAGAGGCACGGAAACAGATTCTGCATTATCACCATACCCTGCCCGCCCGGGTATATGCCTGTGTCGGCGGCGGCTCCAACGCCATGGGAATCTTTCAGGGATTTCTCGATGATGACAATGTGGAACTGGTCGGTGTCGAGGCTGGCGGTCACGGTTTGAGTACAGGAAAGCACGCCTCCCGCCTCTGCAGCGACGACGCCAGTCCCGGCATGGCGCAAGGATACAAAACAATGTTTTTGCAAAACAGCGACGGCCAGATGCTGGAGACCCACAGTGTCTCCGCCGGACTGGATTATGTCGGTGTCAGTCCGATCCTCGCCAATCTCAACGACCAAAAGCGGGTGCGCTTTGAATCTGCCACTGATGTTGAGGTCATTGAAGCTCTCAATCTGACGATGAAGAAGGAGGGAATTATTCCGGCGCTTGAATCTTCCCACGCCTTCGTGCAGGCCTTTAAAGAGGCACCCGGCCTGCCGAAAGACTCCGCCATCATTATCAACCAGTCCGGCCGGGGAGACAAAGATATCTTTACCATTGCCCATGCTCTTAAGGATCCGTCATGGAAGGAATTTATCATTAACGAGGCCCGCGAATATCAGCAGGGGGAAAGCAAATGAAACTTGAAGAGAACCTGCGCAGGCGCAGAGAAAACAAAGAAATTCTTTTGATGACGCATCTAGTGCTCGGCTATCCTGATTTTGACACCAACCGTGAGGTTATCGCGCAGATGGTGGAAAACGGAGTGGACAGTATTGAGCTGCAGATTCCCTTTTCCGAGCCGGTCGCCGACGGGCCGGTGATTCTCAAGGCAAGCCAGGAGAGTCTTGATCACGGCACAAAAGTAAGTGATTGCATTAACTTTGCAAAGGAAATGGTTGAAAAGTGGGACATTCCTTTTCTCTTTATGACCTACTACAACATCGTTTTCAAGTACGGTGAAGAGGCCTTTTTCAAGAAATGCGCTGAGATTGGCATCACCGGTGTCATCGTCCCCGATATCCCGCCGGAGATGGGCGGCAGTTTTTATCAATTTGCTGAACAGTACGGAATCTCTCCGGTGTTAATTTTTGCCCCCACCTCCAGCGACGAACGCATGGAGATCACCGGTAAATGCAGCCGTGGCTTTGTTTACTGTGTTCCCCGCAAGGGCGTTACCGGAGCAAAATCAGAATTTGGTGACGGGCTGACGCAGTATCTTGTCCGCTGTCGCAAACACACCAGCCTGCTCCTCGGCGTCGGTTTCGGGATAGAGAGCCGTGCGAATGTGGAAGCGCTGATCGGTAAGGCGGACATCGCAATCATCGGTTCGAAGACCATCAAACTGGTGGATGAGAAAGGTGCGGCTTCAGTCGGACCCTTTATTCGTCAGCTGCTGGGAGAAAAATAATGACTGTTGAAAAGAGCATTGGCTGCGAAAAGACCTTCTGGAATCTCACGGATCTCTATGCCGCACCCGATGCTCCCGCCGTCTCCACAGACATGGAGTGGTGTAGAAAAGAGGCTGAGGTAATTCACAAAGAGCATTCTCAACAGGTGGCAAAGCTTGATGCCGCCTCCCTTGCGTCTCTCGTCCGGCGTCTGGAGCAGCTCGACTGCCGTATTCTCAAACTTGAGACCTACGCTTTTCTCAACCACTGTACACAGCTCGACAACGCCGGGGCAGGTGCTCTGGAGCAGAAGGTGCGGGAGATGGCAGCCACCTGCGGTACACAGACCATCTTTTTTGCTCTGGAATGGAACAAACTGGAAAAGGCATACTGCGATACTCTGCTTGCCGATCCGGCACTCACCTCGTACCGCCATTATCTTACTGCCCAGCGTCGCTATCAGACCCATTTGCTCTCCGAGGTGGAAGAGAAACTGCTGCTGGAAAAGAGCCCGGTAGGGCGAGAATCGTGGATTAGCCTCTTCGACAAGGTTCTGTCAGGCTTGAAATTTGGCGAGAAAGGCCGTCTTGAAGAGGAGGTGTTGACCGATCTCTACAGCCCCGACCGTGAAGTGCGCGAGAGTGCGGCGAAGGAGATGACAGAGGGCCTGCAGGCAAATTTGCATATTCTCACCCATATCTTCAATACCCTTGCCGCCGACAAGATGATCAGTGACCGGCTGCGCCGCTACGGAAACTGGATCAGTTCCATGAACCTGCACAACGATCTGCATGACTCCACGGTGGACGTGCTGGTAGAGACCGTAACCAGTCGCTATGATCTGGTCGAGCGCTACTACAATTTAAAACGCGACACTCTCAAACTGCCGCAGCTGGAGGATTACGACCGTTACGCTCCCCTGCCCTCACTGCCGTCCCGGAAGATCTCCTGGCAGGAGTGTCAGAAGATGGTACTTCGATCCTTTTCTGAATTTTCACCGGAAATGGCGGAAATTGCCGGGCAGTTTTTTGAGAAGCAGTGGATTCATGCCCCGGGAATGCGCGGGAAACAGGGCGGAGCTTTTGCCCATCCCTGCGTACCCGAAGTGCATCCCTATGTGCTGGTGAACTACAACGGAACGCTTAACGATGTCTCCACCGTCGCCCATGAACTTGGCCACGGAGTACATCAGGTGCTGGCGGCGCAGGCGGGGTTCTACAACAGCGACACCCCGTTGCCACTGGCCGAAACCGCTTCAGTTTTTGCGGAACTGCTGGTCTTCAACAGTCAGCTTGCCCTGCTTGAGAACCCGGCAGAGCAGCATGCCTTTATCTGTCAGAAACTGGAATCGATCTTTGCCACAGTCTTCCGGCAGACCGCCATGAACCGTTTTGAAAATGCCATGCACAACGGCAGGCGGAAAAAGGGAGAACTGAGCAGTGAACAGCTCAGTGCATACTGGCTGGAGACCCAGCAGGCGATGTTCGGCAACTCCGTCCATCTGAGAAAGGACTACGGCATCTGGTGGTCCTATATTCCCCACTTCCTTTCCACTCCCGGCTATGTCTATTCCTACGCCTTTGGTGAACTGCTGGTGCTGGCGCTCTATGGAATATATCAGAAAGAGGGGGAGAGTTTTGTGGCGAAATATCTGCAGCTCCTTGCCTCGGGCGGCTCACAGTCACCTTATGATCTGATGAAACCGTTCGGCATTGATTTAAACAGCGCGGATTTCTGGAAGCAGGGACTGCGGGTGATTGAAGAGATGCTGGAGAGAATCGAGTGAACGACGATGTGAGCTGGATGAACCTCGCCCTTGAGGAGGCCCGCATAGCCGCCTCAAAGGGCGAAGTTCCGGTAGGCGCGGTGATCGTGCGTGAGGGAGAACTGCTGGCCCGGGCCGGAAACAGTCCCATAGGCCTGCATGATCCAACTGCCCATGCGGAGATTCTTGCACTGCGTGCCGCCTGCCGGCGAGAGGAGAATTACCGCCTGCCCCGCGCCACCCTTTACGTCACCCTTGAGCCCTGTGTCATGTGCATGGGCGCAATGCTTCACGCCCGGGTGGCGCGTCTTGTATATGGCGCAACCGACCCGAAGACGGGGGCGGCCCATTCCCTGTTTCAACTGGGCGGAGACGAGCGGCTTAATCACTACATTGAGATTACTGGGGACGTGCTGGCCGAGGAGAGCGGAGAGATGCTGCGGGAGTTTTTCCGCAGTCGACGGAAACGGGTAAAGGGATAAAAGGGAGAAAAGGGAGACAGGAGACGGGAGACGGGAGACAGGGAAAGGCAAAAGACGGAACAGCGAAAAACTTTTTGCCAACGAATAAAAGCTCTAATCATTCGAATAAAGGCAAAAAACTTTAAGAAGTTACGTTTTTATAAAAAATGCCCTTTTTCGCATGATTAGACCATTTCTATTAAGTTATGCTCTTTTTACATCCTGTTTATTCATTCGTAATCACAAAAAAAGATGTCCACGCAGTCGCGCTCTCTGGTCAATCCAAAATGTAAATGGTATGAAAGAATACAACGCCATGTTGTCACCACGGGGGGATAATGGTGGAATTTCATCACCCCTGGTGGCAAATCGGTACGGCGGTGATTTCCCGCGATGTTGGTGTGTAGACAAGGCATGCCTTGTCTCTACGGTGTGCGGCAATTGTAGCGGTAACTCTTATCGATAACCCGCGAAATAAATCGCCAGTACAACGGACGTTATCAGGTTTTGTTGCCCTGCTTTTTCCTGCCTCCCTTCTCCCGTCTCCCTTCTCCTGTCTCCCTTCTAATCCCGTTTATTCGACCTCATCAAGAATGATACAGTGCAAAGCCCGCGGCCCATGCGCTCCATGAACCAGTACTGCCTCAATATCCGCTGTTTTTGACGGCCCGCTGATAAAGACCATTGCCTCTTCAGAATATTTTCCCAGCCGCGCGTAAAACTCGTCATAATCCGCCACAATATTTTCCAGACGCAGCAGTGCAATATGAATCGACGGCAGCAGCGAGGTTGAACGAGGCTGTCCCGGCAGATCACGCTGCACGATGGCCGCTCCGGCAGCCATGGCAAGTTCGGGGGCAGTGATTCCGGCGAGAGCTTTCTCACTGCGGGCGCGAATATCCTTTTCTCCTCTTGCGGTGGAGTAGCTGGTAATCTTCTTTTTTTGCAGCACTTCAGGCAGATTGAGAGCGACAAGATCGGGATGGTCGTGCACCATAACAATCTTTTCGGAGGAGAACTCAGGCTCTGTCTCCTTAAGAATCTTGACAATGATCTTCTGCGCCTTTTTAAAGGAGGCAGCCCGATAGCAGGTCAGATTCAAGGTCTTCGCAACATCCTCAAAAAGAGAGGCGAGCTGCAGCAGTTCTTCATGACTGCGACGATGCGTTTTTGCCGCGAGGGCATCCTGATCTTCCGAGGCGAAAATGGCGGGGAAGTCTGCCGGGTCACGCAGAGTCTCTCCATCCTGCCCGGTGGCGATGGCGATCTTTTTCAAAAAAGCGGTTCTCTCAGCCATTACTTTTCCTCCCCTTCATCTTTTCCACTGTTGTCTTCTTTCTTCTCTGCCGGAAGAGGTCTGTTCTGCAGCTTTTCCTTCCAGAGGCGCGCAAAACTTTTCTCCGCTATCGGCGGAAGATCACGATCATCTGTCCATGCACGGCCAGGGCCGGACATGGCGGTAACCATATCGTTCTGGTGCGGTTTCTTTTTCATGATGGAGCGGACGACTTTCTCCCCCGTGTGCCAGAGGCGGGGTGAGACCATGGCCTCACCGACACCGCGAAAGGCCAGTTCCTCCAGGGGGTTTTGCTGCTCTACATCCCACTTTTCGTCACCATAAGCCAGTTTCTCCCGCAGAGCGAGCAGCATGCGGGGAATATTATTTTTCACCGGGCAAACCTTCAGGCACGCGCCGCAGAGAGTTTCCCCTTTGCAAAGGTCAGCCTGGGCGTTAATTCCATTGAAGAGAGGCTCGATTACAGCACCAATCGGTCCACTGTACGTTGCACGGTTGTAGGAATGTCCGCCGATTTTGCCATAGACGGGACAGACATTGAGGCAGGCACCACAGCGAATACAGCTGAGAATTTCACTGAAGGTCTCATCGGCAAGAATCTTTGAACGGCCGTTGTCGATAATAATCAGGTGAAACTCCTGCGGACCGTCTGGACAACCTTCCGCCACCGGCCCGCCGTTGAAACTGACATAGGTAGAGATCTTCTGCATCGCCGCACCCAGGGTGAGAAGCTGCAGCATATCCTTGTGTTCCTGCATATTGGCGACAACGCGCTCCATGCCCATGAGGGCAACATGAATCGGCGGCATCGTGCCTGTCATACGAATATTTCCCTCATTGGAAACCAGCGAAACCTGTCCTGTTTCAGCAACGGCAATATTACAGCCGGTGATTCCCATATCTGCCTTGAGAAATTTCCTGCGCAGGGCCTTACGGGCAGCAAGGGTCAGTGCAGGGGGATCATAAGAGAGAGGCGTGCCGATTCGTTTCGCAAGAAGGTCACCGATATGCTCTCTATTCATGTGAACAGCCGGGGCAATAATATGAGAGGGAATATCTTTATCAAGCTGAACGAGATACTCACCGAGGTCGGTTTCCCAGTGTTCAATACCCGCATCTGCGAGGGCCTGATCAATCTTGATCTCCGCACTGAGCATGGACTTGCCCTTCACCACCATCTTTACATGGCGGCGTTTCGCGAGTTCGATGGTGTAGAGCCGGGCCTCTTCCGCCGTCTCGGCGAAGAAGACGTGACCACCACGTGCCTCCACAGAATCGGCAAGTTTTGCCAGCAGGATATCAAGATTTTTCAGATTTTTATCTTTGGCTGCCTTCACTCTGTTCCGCAGTTCATCCATTTCAGGCTTCTCTTTCCACAAATTGAGAAGTCCTGTACCGAATCGATCCTGGATCAGGTTAATCGCAGCCTGCAGTTTGTCGTCAGCTATCGCCTTTTTCGCATTTTCCCGATAGAAACTTTCACTCATTTTTCGCTCCCTGCCAGAATTTCAGCGATATGAACCACCTCAACCGTCTCCCCCAGGCGAGAGAGTCGACCCTTGATATTCATAAGACAGCTCATGTCACAGCCACAGACGACATCGGCACCGGAGGCGAGGATGTTTTTGATCTTTTCATCCACGAGGGCAGTAGAAATTTCGGGATAGTTGATGGAGAAGGTGCCACCGAAACCGCAGCACTGAGTACTGTCTTTCATCTCAATCAACTCAAGCTCTTTAACATTATTCAGCAGTACCCGGGGCTGGCGGTCGATGCCAAGGTTGCGATAGAGATGGCAGGAGTCATGATAGGTGACTTTACGCCTGAAGGTTGCCCCGCAGTCACTCACACCGAGCTGATCAACGAGATATTCACTGAACTCATAACAGCGTTTGCCAACGGCCCGTGCCCGCTCCTGCATTTTCGGAGAATCTTTGAAGAGCTCCGGATAATCATGACGCACCATAGAGACGCATGAGCCGGAGGGACAGACAATATCTTCGGAATCTTCAAAGAGTTCGATGAAGTGCAGGGCCGCTTTACGCGCCTCCTTCTGGTACCCCGCGTTGAAAGAAGGTTGTCCGCAACAGGTCTGTCCGGGAGGATATTCAAGGGGAATACCGAGTCGGTCGAAGACCGTAACCATCGCCTCGCCGACGTGGGGAAACATTGAGTCAACAAGACATTGAATAAAGAGGGAGACTTTTCGTTTTGCCATGGGATTAAAGAGGAAAGAGTTATTGAAGGTGCCGGAGGAACCCGCCGACATAGAGCTCGGCGGCTGGTTATCTGCCACCGAGGAAGACAATTTAAAAATTAACTAATGCTGAATAATATTGTATAGATTCATTTGTAATGTAGTAAAATGTAGTATATCATGGATATTGTAGCTCGGTAGAGTCTATCGAGTACATACGTGGAGAATCTTTTAAACTTCGGTTTTATCGAAGATCTTTAAGGATTTATAGAAACGTATAATTTTCTATAGTAGATAGTAAATTACTGTTAGATTCAAGATTATAGCACTGTTCTTGTTTTCCGGGGCTTGATTTTTTTCTAATAAGATCAACTGGGCAAAATATACGAAAAAAAAGGAGATTATATAAGGTACCCATAATACTAATCACATTTTTTATTGACCAAAGAATGCGGCTGCGTAGACATCTTTTTTGACGATTACGAATGAGTAATAATTCGTGTTTATTCGTGTCCATTCGTGGTTCCTTTTGCTTTTTCCTGCCTCCTGTCTCCTGTCTCCTGCCTCCTTTCTCCCTTTTCCCGTCCCTTCCTTTGTTTCCGCGTCAATTTCAGATTTTCATCAATCTCACTGTTGCCATCAGTGTCAATGTCGTTGCCTTTCCACAAGAAACAACAAAACCCCACAACTCTAAAGTTGTGGGGTTTTTTATATCCTGGCGGAGAAGGAGAGATTCGAACTCTCGGTACTTGCGTACACACGCTTTCCAGGCGTGCACCTTAAGCCACTCGGTCACCTCTCCGCAAAATAAAAATCTATAAAAAGATTACTTTTTCTTCTTAGCAGCAACAGGAGCAGCAACAGACTCTACCAATGCTTTGTCGACAACAACAGCAACGCCCGGATCTTCAACCAGAGTTACATTCGCGGGCAGCGGAATGTCTTTACATTCGATACTGCTGTCAATGGTAAGGCTGGTAACATCCACAGTAATTTCATCCGGAATATCAAGAGGCTTGCCAGAAAGCAGCAAAACACGGTGATGAATATGCAAAATGCCACCAAGATCAACACCTTTCGCAACTCCCGTGTAAACGATGGGAACTTTATAGCTCTGAACCTTGTCGAGATCAATTTCACAGAAATCAACATGAATCAGGGAGTTATCCACCGGGTGAACTTGAATTTCACCAACACGAACGCTTCTCGAACTGCCCTCTACATTCAGGGTGACGACAGCATTACGTCTATGGAAGTCAAGCAGCTGGCCATAAAGGACTTTAGTATCAAACTCCAGCATCTGAGCATCTTTGCCACCACCGTAAACGACTCCAGGGGTTTTACCCTGCATCCGCAATTGACGCATGGGGCCTTTTCCTGTTACTTCTCTTGCTGAAGCGGAAATCTCAACCTGATACATTGTCTTCCTCCTGCTGCTGACCCCGAATAAACTCTTTTCAGACAGCGCGTGATTCTAAATTTTATTTTAAAATATCTCTTATTTCCTGCAGTTATACAAAAAGATAACTTACAGAATCTTCGTTGTGAATTCGATCAATTGCGTTGGCGAGAAGTTTCGAAACAGAAAGCACTTTGATTTTATCACAGGCTTTTGCTTCCTCCCGCAACGGAATGGAGTTCGTTACAACCAGAGATTTCAGCTCTGAGTTGGTGAGACGATCAATTGCCGGGCCTGAGAGAACGGGATGAGAACAGCAGGCATGAACTTCTGCAGCCCCATGTTCCATTAGCGTTCTCGCTCCAGCACAGAGCGTCCCGGCTGTATCTACCATGTCATCCATGAGAATGGCAACCTTCCCTTCAACATCTCCGATGACATTCATTGCTTCGCACTCATTCGGACGATCACGGCGCTTATCGATGATTGCAAGCCCTGTATCCATCCGTTTCGCAAATGCCCGTGTCCTTTCGACACCACCGGCATCCGGAGAAACCATAATAACGTCTTTCCCGGCGAATTGTTCACGAACATACTCGATAATGACGGGAGCTGCATAGAGATGATCGACAGGGATGTTGAAAAAACCCTGGATCTGTCCCGCATGAAGATCCATGCAGAGAACCCGTCGCACTCCGACCGCCATAAACATCTCAGCAACAACCTTTGCTGTGATAGGCACCCGGGGAGCATTTTTACGATCCTGCCGCGCATACCCGTAATAGGGTACAACAGCAGTAATCCGCCGTGCAGAAGCTCTGCGAAGCGCATCCACCATAATAACCAGCTCCATGAGATTGTCATTGACTGGAGTACAGGTGGGTTGAACGACAAAAACGTCCGTACCACGAACGTTATCTTTAATTTCAACGAATATTTCGCCGTCACTGAACTTACGAACATCCGCCTGACTCAACGGCATGTTCAAATGATCGGCAATTTCTTGTGCCATCGCTCGGTGGGCATTACCAGAAAAAACTTTTAAGTCTCGCATTATACTGCCGTGGATAGGAAATCAGGGGATAAATGATGGCTGGGGCGGCAGGGATCGAACCTACGAATGCCGGGATCAAAACCCGGTGCCTTACCTCTTGGCGACGCCCCAGTATACCTTAGACCAAAAAACTTTACTTCCGTACTCCGCCTGCAACTTCTCGAGAATACTGCACTTCTCGTCCGTTTCCACAGAACCAACTGCGAATACTCCGAACACCGTACCTCCGCTGCCTGACATTAATACCTGTCGAGCTCCAACTTCACGCAACGTCTGTTTTAAATTCTCTATCTGAGGATACAATGCAAAGCTGATTGATTCAAGATCATTATGCATATCCTGCAAATTGAAGCTTTGTTGTTGAAGACGCGCTAATTTAGATTTTTTACCGGCACTTGTCAATATTATTTTTCGAAAAATTTCGGCGGTAGAGACACTGAACCCCGGATTGACCAGCAGAAACTCGTAATTTTCCAAAGAATCAACAGGATACATAAGGTCCCCAATTCCGCCAGCAATAACAGCAGGCGCATCAATTGAAAAAAAGGGGACATCCGCACCAAGCCCGCGTGCAAATTTGATCAATTCTTTGTCAGAAAACTCCTTCCCCGCCAGATCGTTCAGCGCCCGGAGCACTGTTCCGGCATCGCTGCTGCCGCCACCGAGTCCCGCCGCCACCGGAATATTTTTCTCGAGGGAGATGTGAACCCCGGAACCAGACAGTTGCCTGCTTTCTCTGAAAAAAAGTTCCGCTGCCCTGACCGCAAGATTGTTTTCGTCTGTCGGAATCGTCTTGTCAGAGCAGCTGCATTCCACCCTGCCGCTGTCATTGAGATCAATATCAAGGATATCGCAGAGATCAATCTTCTGCATCCGCGTCAGCAGATCATGATAGCCATCCTCCCGTCTGCCGAGTACATACAGGAAGAGATTAACTTTGGCCGGAGCCTCAAAACGCATGGGAATCAGCTCTTTTTGACGTGTTGAACAAACCTCAATTTTGCATCGTAGAGAATGCTCTTCAGCAGTTGCTCCTCTTCGTTGGTCAGATTGCCTTTTGTTTTGTTCTCGATCACAGTGAGACTGTCAATGGCATTTCTCGCCAGGTCAAGGTTAACCACGGTTTTCCCGGTATCAGGATCCGCAATGTCACCAAGATGGTAGAGTGCAGAGGTATTCAATGAAAGAATAAATGCAGAAAAGGTCACCTCCGGCATGACACATTTCCCCTCTTTATTTGGGACTTTTCCTTTACAAAAGTCCGTATCACCAGCATATTCTTTTTTCTGATCAGCCATCTTGCTTCCTCCAGATTCGTTTACCGTAAGTTCTTCCTTTTATACCAATCACATTTTTTACTGACCAGAGAACGCAAAGAGTAAAGATAGAACAACAGCAATTCTTTGTTTAATTTTAAAATCTTTTTTAAAGTTTTTTGCCTTTATTCGCATGTTTAGAGCTTTTATTCGTTGGCAAAAAGTTTTGCGCTGTTCCGTCTTTTGCTTTTCCCTTTCTCCCGTCTCCCGTCTCCCGTCTCCCTTTTTATTTCTCCTTTTTCCCGTCCCTGCCTTTGAATCCGCCAATACAAAATGTAAATGGTATTACTCTGTCTCTTCGGAAACGCCTTCGTGGCTTCTCAACCTGTCCCGCCGAAACCGTAAAAGAAACCGTAAAAACAACAGACTGCCCAAAATAATCCCGACAGATGGAACGAGGCAGCACAAAGTACATTTTCCCAGATGCCATGAAATGAATCCAAAGACTTATAGGAATTTCACACAGTGAAATCAAGGCACGAAGATGCTTTTTCTATTCAGGTTGAGATTCCCGGTTCATAGTGATATAAAAAGAAGTTTTATCAACCCTGCAAACAGGAGCAGAACATGAGTGAGACTCGCCTTCGTTTTCCCCCCAGCCCCACGGGCTACCTTCATATCGGCGGTGCACGTACCGCCCTCTACAACTGGCTCTACGCAAAGCAGACCGGCGGCAAGCTGATTCTCCGTATCGAAGACACCGACACTGAACGTTCCACAGATGAGTCCATTCGTGGAATCATTGAAGGTCTTGAGTGGCTCGGCATTGATTTTGATGAGGGGCCCTACTTCCAGACTGATTTTGAAGCCGACCATTGCGCTGCCGCACAAAAGCTGCTGGAATCCGGAGCAGTGTACAAGTGCTTCTGCACGAAAGAGGAACTTGAGGCCAAACGGGAAGCGGCAATAGCCGCCAAAAACCCCAATATCGGTTATGATGGAACCTGTCGTCATCTCACTGCGGAGCAGGTTGCCGAAAAAGAAGCTGCCGGAATACCGAGTGTCCTGCGTTTTAAGGTCCCCGAGTCCGAGGGACAGGTCTCCTACGACGACCTTATCATGGGCCGCATTGCCGCCAGTTATTCCGAGATTGAGGACTTTGTCATCGTTCGTTCCAACGGCAAACCGCTCTATCTTCTTTGCAATGTGGTAGACGATATCCGCGACCGCATCACCCATGTCGTTCGTGGCCAGGATCACATGACCAACACTCTCAAACAGGTTATGCTTTATGAAGCCCTCGGTGCTCCCCTGCCCCGTTTCGGGCACATGCCGTTGACTCTGGATAACAAGAAGGCAAAGATTTCCAAGCGCAGCCACGGTGAGATTGTCGCGGTGCAGTTCTACAAAGAGCATGGCTTCATTCCCTGGGCACTGAACAATTTTCTCGCCCTGCTCGGCTGGTCCGCCGGGGACGACAAGGAGTATTACAGCAAAGAGGATCTGATCAAAGCGTTCTCCTTTGACCGTATCAATCGCTCCAGTGCGGTGTTCAACTTTCGCAAAAACGACCCCAGGTTCTTCACCGATCCGAAGGCGATTTCCATGAATGAGCACTACCTGCGCACCATGCCCATTGAAGAAATCGGCGAGTTGGTCCGCAGAGATTTCGAAGCCGAAAATCTGTGGAAGGAAGAGTACGCCGGCGACCGTAAAGAGTGGTACCTTAAGACCCTCGATCTCATCCGCGAACGCTTTCACACCCTCAAGGACTTTGCATCCCTCGGTCGCGCCTATTTTGCCGACGATTATACCGTTGAGGAGAAGCCTCTGAAAAAAAATATCCTCAAAAACGAGGGCCTGAAAGAGTGGTTTCCGCAACTTGCCAGCCGCTACGAAGCACTCTCTCCTGAAGAGTGGACAATTGAAAAGACCGAAGAGATTGCCAAAGCGTATGCTGAGGAACTGGGGGTGAAGCCAGGAATTATTATAAACGGAATGCGCACCGTGGTTACCGGACAGGCCGCCGGCCCGTCACTTTTCGATATTCTGATGCTCATTGGCCAGCAGAAGGTAATCCAGCGACTGCGGAAAATTGACAGCTTTTACGCCTGAGTTACCTGAAAAATTTTACAGCGAAACCTGATATGAGTGACAATACCGAAGAAAAAAAACCTCTTGATTTTATCCGTCAAATCGTTGCCGACGACTTGAAAACGGGCAAACATAAACAATCCGTAACCCGTTTTCCACCGGAGCCCAACGGCTTTCTGCATATTGGCCATGCCAAGTCAATCTGCCTCAATTTCGGCATTGCCGAGGAGTTTGGCGGCCGCTGCAATCTGCGCTTTGACGACACGAATCCAAGCAAAGAAGAGGAAGAGTACGTCGATGCCATCAAACGCGATGTGGAATGGCTGGGGTTCAAATGGGCTGGCGACGTTCACTACGCCTCGGACTATTTCCATCAGCTCTACGATATGGCCCTTGAGTTGATCAAAAAGGGAAAAGCCTACGTCTGTGAACTGGACGCTGAAAAAATGCGTGAATACCGTGGCACACTTACCACGCCGGGAAAAAACAGCCCCTGGCGGGATCGCAGCGTGGAGGAGAATCTTGAGCTGTTTGCCAGAATGAAAGAGGGAGAGTTTGCCGAGGGCAGCCATGTGCTGCGGGCAAAAATCGACATGGCCTCCCCTAATTTCAACCTGCGTGATCCGGTCATCTATCGCATTCTCAACGCGGTTCACCATCGCACCGGCAGTGAGTGGCATATCTATCCAATGTATGACTACACTCACTGCCTCTCAGATATGCTGGAGGGAATCACCCACAGCCTCTGCACTCTGGAATTTCAGGACCATCGCCCGCTCTATGACTGGGTGCTTGATACCCTTGAGACACCCTGCCATCCACAGCAGATTGAATTTGCCCGTCTCAACCTGAGTTACTTCATTACCAGCAAGCGCAAATTGCGGCGGCTGGTGGAAGAAAAGCATGTCAGCGGCTGGGACGATCCACGCATGCTCACCGTCTCAGGTATCCGCAGACGGGGTTACACTCCAGCCTCGCTTCGCAACTTCTGTACCACCATCGGCATCGGCAGGAGCGACAGCCGTATTGACCTCAGCGTCCTGGAAGATGAACTGCGCAACGACCTCAATGTCAACGCCCCGCGACGCATCTGTGTCCTTGATCCCCTTAAATTGATTGTCGACAACTTCCCCGAAGACAAGGTGGATATGGTGGATGGCAAAAACCATCCCCAGAATCCAGAGATGGGTACTCGCCCTCTTCCTTTTACAAAGGAACTCTATATCGAACGGGAAGATTTCATGGAGGAGCCACCGAAAAAATATTTCCGCCTTGGCCCCGGCCGTGAAGTCCGTCTGAAATACGGCTATCTCGTGCAGTATGTTTCCCATGAAAAGGACAGCGACGGCAACATCACCGCTGTCCACTGCACCTTTGACCCTGAAAGCCGCGGCGGCTTTGCAGTCGACGGTCACAAGGTCAAAGGCACCATTCACTGGGTCTCCGCGAGTGAAGGCAAGACGGTGACAGTAAATCTTTACGAACGTCTTTTCAGCGTTCCCGATCCGGAAACTGATTCCGAGGTGGATTTTATTGACCAGCTCAATCCATACTCCATCAAGGTGGTAACGAATGCTGTTGCCGAACCGGAACTGCTGAACCTCGAGCCTGACACCACCGTACAGTTTGAAAGGATGGGTTATTTCTGTATCGATCTTAAGGACTCTGCGCCGGGAAAACCGGTATTCAACCGCGCAGTCACCCTGCGTGATTCGTGGAAGAGTAAATAAATCCCCCTGCTGTAACAAACAAAAAGGGTGCATGGCTTCGCGAAGCCATGCACCCTTTTTTATTCCCTCGGACCTCTCCGTCAGCGCAGATGGTGATCCCGCTTCAGATCTTTATACACCAGCGTGGAAACCTCGCGAATGATGTTCCCTCTGGAGTTCATCCATCCAGAGTAGTTTGAGGCCCGGGAACTTCGCTCAATCAGCCCAACTACGATGTATGGATAACGTCGACCGCTTTGTGTCTTCGGCACCAGAATTCCCATATCACCGATCAGGTGAGCGGTGGAACCCGTCTTGTTATAAACCAGAGTCCCTTTGGGAATCGGCGTCCCGTTGTAGATACGATCGCGTCCCGGCAGCGCCATCAGGCGTCGAATCTCCCGACTGTTCGGGAGGTTGTCATCCCACAGCGCACGAAGAAAACGCACATAATCCGCAGGAGCTGCCGTGTTACGGTACGTACGTCCTCCCGCCGGAATATATTCGCGGATATGAATATTGCGCAGTGTTTTGTGATAATATTTGCGCAACAGCCTGTCACAGGCAAGGGGCCCGCCAACTTGTTTCATTACCCAGTTGGTGGCTGCGTTGTTACTGTGCTGAATCATCAGGCTCAGCTTGCGCCGTGCCTTCGCACCATATTTCAATTTTCCTTCTTTTACCTGGTGAAAAAAGGCCAGCGCGACAAAGGGCTTGATCATGCTCGCCGCCTGAAACTGTTTCTCGGCGTTAATATCAACCACGCTTTCATTCTGTTGCAGGTCATACACCATCCAGCCGGTTGCTTCATCGCCACGAATCTGTCCTGTGCTGCGCAGGGTGTCAATATGATGCTCTATTGACTTTTCCAAAGCCGTATTCGTTCGCCCCATGTTATAGGACGCAAGGTGGCGCGGCGGCGGTGGAGGAGGGCCGCCCGCTCTCCGATATCCCGGGGCAGGTGGAGGAGGCCTGACTGTGGCAATTTTTACAGAAGTATCAGCTTTTCCACCCCCCTCGACTTCAAGGGAAGTGCCTGCAACCACCGGCTGATGGCCACGGGAATATTTCACTTTGTGTTTATCGGCAAGAAGAGCAGCGACAGCGCCTTCTTTCACCTTCAGATGATATTTGACGATCTTTAATGCCTTAATGACCAGGCGGCCGCGACGGTCCCGATTGATATCATCGACAATCTTCTGTTCAACAGGGTCATCGTTGATACGGCTCGACTCGCCGTAAACAACATTTTTGCCATCTTCCGGGACAATCTTCGGCTTAATACCTGTCTGCCCAAGCGCCAGGGACTGTTCATCGGCTGTTCTTTGAGCCAGCTTCCGCTCTCCGCAATAGTGATAAACAAGGGTGTAACTGCCACTGTCGTTCTGTTCAATATATAATTCATCGTGAAGCTGCGAACCAATCGTATTAGACACTGTCGAGTAAAGATTTTTTAACTCATCGAGGTTTCTGCCTGTACGATAACTAATATTATAAAGGGGATGGAAGAAATTGTCACGCAGGGCATAGGGCTCATCGAAACCGGCGGCATGCAGTGTTTTACTGTGCTTTTTAAGAGTTTTATATACATTTTTCCGAGAGGAATTACAGTCATAAATGAGAGCATATTCGGAACCTTTCCCCATCACCTTTATCTTATCGCTGATGGTATTATCGAAGATACTTTCCAGTTCCTGTTTATAGTCGAGGATCCGGTCAAGCTCGCGTGAATTGAGGTAAACGAGGTCATACTTCACCTGCGGTTGAGCAGCCAGGGAAAGGACCGGCACGGCAAAAACAGCGATCACCAGGACTGAAAAAGCTGTTCTTCCGAGAAGAGAAAATAGTGGCTTCATAGGAGCTGTTGAAAGGCAGGATGTCAATTAGTTTTCTCTGCGCAGATCCGCAGAAACTGATATTACGACTCTTTTTTTTACCTTATACCGCGAAAAACCGCAAGCCCGGAAGCGCTGCCATGCAGGAATTCTTTTTCTTGTTCAATCCTTAATTTTCACCGCAAAAAAAACAAGTTACATGATTTTATGACCAGAGAAATCTTCTTTGCACCATCGTTTCTCATCAGATTTCTGATTTTCTCTAAAAAAACAGAAAAGCATCTGCCGCAATACTTTCTCCTTTCTTCGCGTATTTTGTAAAAAAAGAGCTGGGAAACAAAATTTATTGAATATTTTCAATATGTTACGAGACAGATAACCATAACTGAAGATTTCAGTACTTTATAGAGAGAGCAGACTGCGCTATATTGCCGGATTCGATTATTTTTCCAACTATTGCATGCAAACTTTTACCACAGGATACACCCATGGATATAAACACTGTTGACCCTGAAATTGCCGCCCTCATTCATGATGAAGAGAAACGTCAGGCCGGAAAAATTCGCCTGATTGCCTCTGAGAATTACGTTTCGAGGGCCGTACTGCAGGCTACTGGTTCCGTACTCACCAATAAATATTCTGAAGGCTACGCTGGACACCGTTACTACGAAGGACAGCAGGTCATTGACCAGATAGAGACTCTTGCCGTGAATCGGGCCAAAACCCTTTTTGGAGCGGAACACGTCAACGTTCAGCCCTACTCCGGTTCACCGGCAAACCTTGCCGTCTATCTTGCCTTCATGAAACCGGGTGACTCCTTCCTCGGCATGGCCCTGCCCCACGGCGGCCACCTCACCCACGGGGCAAAAGTGAGCATCACCGGCAAGTTCTTTGATGCCCACGCCTACTCCCTTGAGGAAGGGACCGACATCCTCAATTACGATACCATCCGCAAAATTGCTCTTGAGGTAAAACCGAAGATCATCATCGCCGGTCACTCCGCCTACCCGCGGATTATGGATTTTGCAAAATTCCGTGAGATTGCCGATGAAGCGGGTGCTCTCCTCTGGGTGGATATGGCCCACTTTGCAGGTCTCGTCGCTGCGGGAGTTCATCCCAGCCCGGTTCCCTATGCCGATGTTGTCACCACCACCACCCACAAAAGCCTGCGCGGCCCCCGTGGAGCAATGATTCTCTGTAAAGAAAAATATGCCAAAGCGATCGACAAGGCCGTTTTCCCCGGTCTTCAGGGCGGCCCGCATGACAACACCACCGCCGCTATTGCCGTCGCCCTCAAAGAAGCCGCCAGTGACGAGTTTAAGGCCTATGGCCGTCAGATTGTCGCAAACGCAAAGGTCCTTGGAGAAGAACTCAGCAAACGGGGGTTCCAGCTGGTTACCGGCGGTACCGAAAACCACCTGATGCTTATCGATCTCGCAAGTAAAAACACCGGTGGCAAAGCCGCTGCAAAGGCACTTGATGCAGCGGGCATCGTCCTCAACGCCAACGCCGTTCCTTTTGATACCCGCAAGCCCATGGATCCAGGTGGAATCCGTCTTGGCACACCCGCAGTCACCTCCCGTGGCATGAAAGAACAGGAGATGAAAGTGATAGCCGAGCTGATAAATGCAGTGATCACCGCACCCGAAGATGAAGCGGTGCGCAATGCTTCCCTGGCAACTGTTGACGCTTTGTGCAAAAGGTTCCCTGCACCTGGTCTTGAAGAGCTTGCCTGACACACCCACCCGCAGACCGGTTTCGCCTGAGGCGGATCCGGTCTGTACTGCGCCCTTTCCCTGGCGGCGCAATATCTACGCCCTGTACGTTCTCAAGCTGAGTAAATGGCTGATGCTGATCATGCCGGTGGTCGCTCTTTTCTACAACGAAAACGGGCTTGATGCCGAGTCGATCTACCTGCTGCAGGCCATCTATTCCCTCAGCGTCGCTTTCCTTGAAATTCCCTCCGGGTACACAGCTGATATCATCGGACGGCGCAAGAGTCTCATCCTCGGATCAATCCTCGGTACTCTCGGTTTTATCGTCTACAGCGTCTCCAGCTCCTTCGCCGGTTTCGCCGCTGCCGAACTGATTCTCGGCCTTGGCGGCAGTTTCATTTCCGGTTCGGACACGGCCCTGCTCTTTGACACCCTTGACGCCGCGAACCGACGTGAAGAATACCTGCGTTTTGAGGGACGAATCAGCGCCTCCGGCAACTTTGCCGAGACAGCCGCTGCCATCCTCGGCGGCCTTCTTGCCGCCGCCCTCGGCTACCGTTCAGTCTATGTGGCCCAGACGCTTATTGCCGCCATCGCCATTCCGGCCAGTCTGCTGCTCATTGAACCACCGGTGGAGAAGGTGCAGCGCCACCCTGGCCCCGTCCACCTGCTCGCCGTCTGCCGCCACGCTCTGATCATCAACAAGCCCCTTGCCGCAGCCATCCTGCAATCCTCAATCACCGGCATCTGCACCCTGTGCATGGCATGGACAGCGCAGATTTATTTTGTCAAACAGGGGTACGGCGCGACAATAGTCACCTCTTTGTGGGTCGGCCTCAATCTTCTCCTCGCCCTCGTTTCCGCTTGGACACCGGCCATCGACCGTCTTCTTCATCCCAAACTGGCCCTCGCCCTCATCGCCATCGCCATCCCCTGCAGCTATATCGGTCTCGGCCTGCTGCCGGTGATACCGGCCATCTGCCTTCTCTTTGTCTTCTACGCCCTGCGCGGGTATGCCACTCCGGTACTGAAAAATGTCACCAACCAGTTCTGCAGCTCCGACATCCGCGCCACCATCTTTTCCATCCGCAGTCTTATCATCCGAGTAGGATTTTCCATCCTCGGTCCCGCCATCGGTGCCCTTTCCGGCCATTTTTCCCTTGCCACGGCCCTCATCTGCGCAGGCATCGTCCTCACCTGCCTTTCCGCAGCCAGCGGACTGCTGCTCCATCGCCGTCTTGCAGAGAATGCCGCCACCCAGCCGTAACCTTCTCCCCTCCTCGAATTATCGCGACTTTTTCATCACTTCTTGACATAATAGAAAACAAGCCATACGAAAGAGTGTATTTAACAGTTTAATTAAATATCAGCACTTTCTGGAGATATGATGAAAAAAAAGCTCCTGCCCCCTGCCCTGCTGCTGAGCCTGGCATTTTTCACACAAGCCGCAGCGACCACCGACTCGCAACTTCCACAGCAAATAATTCCCGCACACTGGAGCGCGGAGGAAGCCGTCAACTTTGCCCTTGGCAACAGCCCGGAGACAGAGATTGCTCTGCAGCAGACAGCCGCCGCCGAGGCCATGGCGAAAATGGCTGCCGCAGCCGACTACCCGCTGGTCAGTCTCAGCAGCGAGTACTCCATGACCAGCAACGCGATGTACTCCTTCGGCAATATCCTCAATCAGGGGGCCTTCGACAACTCCATTGATTTCAACGATCCCGGCCGCACTGATGCCCTCAGCCTTACCGCGCAGACGCAGTACCGCATCTATAACGGCGGCCGCGATACCGCCAGCAACCGTGCCGCCGGGGCAGGGGTCTCCATGGCGAGGGCCAACCGTGTTGAGGTACATCAGCTTCTCGCTTTTGAGGTGGTAAAGGGCTACGAGGCAATCCTCGAAGCGCAACAGATGCTGCAGGTTCGATACGACGCACAGCAGGCCATTGCCTCCTCCCGCCAGGTGGCACAGGAACGCTGGGCCTCCGGCGACCTGCTCAAGCGCGAGCTGCTTGCCCTTCAGGCCGAAGAGGCGCAGGCCGGGGCCAGCCTGATCGCTGCAGAGAACACCCTCGCCCTCGCCCGCCAGCGTTTCCTCACCCTGCTTGGTCTCTCCAACCAGAAGATAAGCCTCAGGGAAAGTGTCGAAGGACTGCAGCCGCCGCCAACCCTCGACATCACCCGTCGGCAGCTCTACCGCCAGATTGAGGCGCAGGAGGAACAGGCCCGTGCGCAACTCGATGTCGCTGCCGGGGGCAAAAAACCAACGGTGGACGCCTTCGGAAACTATGAAGTGCAATATGGCCCGGAACTCGACGGCAACGGGGATTCATGGACTGCCGGGGTAAAGATGAACTACGCCCTCTTCGACGGCTACAGCACCAATGCCGCCATAGCCGCCGCACAGTCGAAAGTGCGTGAAATAACCGCCCGGAAAAAGAGACTGGTGCTGAATCTCAATCTTGAACTGGAACGGGCACGCCTCAATCTTGACAAAGCGGTCAGACGCCTTTCTGTAACACAAAAAGCTGAAGAGGCTGCGGCAGAAGCCGCCCGTTTGAGCCGCATTCAGTTTAAGGAGGGAACAGTTCTTGCCTCCGATCTCATTGACTATGAAATGTACCTCTCTGAGGCCCGCGCCCGTCGGCTCACCGCCAATGCCGAAAAGATTGTCGCGCTGGCCAACCTGCGCCGCGCCGCCGGATATGGCCAGTTTGACACATCCGAAGCCCCGAAAGCTGAAAATTAACCCCTCTAAAACCATGAAAAAATATTTTCTCTCCGTCTCCATACTTTTTCTTTTCCTTACGGCCTGCTCCCACAACGCGGAAGAGACGCAACCCCGCGAGCAGCTGCCCCTCGTGCAGGCGATTGCAGTGGCTGCTGTCAAGGCTCCCGCTCCTCACAGTCTTGAGGTCTCCGGCACCGTGGAAGCGGTCACCCGCGCCGACATCTCTGCGCAGACTTCAGGGAATATTCTCGCCATCCCCGTAAAACTTGGACAGAGAGTTGAAAAAGGGGAAATCCTCGTGGAACTGGATCAGAGCAGTCCGAAAGCGCGCCTGCGTGAAGCCGAGGTCTCCCTCGCCCAGGCTCAGCGGAACCTCTCCCGTGAATCCCGGCTGCTCTCCAGAAACGCCGCCACTCCAGAGAACGTGAAAAATCTCAAAGATACGGTTGCCATTGCCAGAGCCAGAGTGAACCAGGCGAACACCAGCCTGAGCTTTACCCGTATCCGTGCCCCCTTCAGTGGTATCATCAGTGCAAAGCCGGCCAATACCGGTGATCTCGCCACTCCCGGTCAGTCCCTTGTCCGCCTGGAAGATCTCACCCGACTGGAAGTCGTGGCCGACATCCCGGAGACCCTGCTCGACGGTATTCACGTCGGTGAGGTCCTGCCGGTGGAGATTCCCTCCGCCGACATCACCCTGAAAGGCACCGTCAGTGAAATCTCCCCTGCCGTGAATCCCGCTTCCCGCACCGCTCCCGCCACACTCAGCCTTGATCCACAGGACACCGCCCATATCCGCCTCTCCAGCGGCATGTTTGCCCGCATCCGGCTGCCGCTGACGACCCTTGCCGATCGAGGGGAAAACCTGCAGAGTATCTTCGTTCCGGAAGCCGCTCTGCAGCGGTATGGACAGCTTGAGCGGGTTTTTGTGTTGACCGGCGGGCACGCGGTGATGCGCATTGTGCGGATTGGCACCACCATTAACCGTAACGGCGAGATGCTGCTGGAAATTCTCAGCGGGCTGGACGCCGGAGAAAAGGTCCTGCTGAGCCCCATCCGCCTGCACAACGGTCAGCCAATCGAACTGATGACAGCCACACAGGCTGAAGTTTCTTCTCAAGCTCAGGGAGTGCGCGATGGACAGTGAAAATCCTGTGAAGAAACCGTACCACAGTAAAGGTTTTGCCGGTTCCCTTGCGGCCGCCGCCATCACCAGCAAAATCACCCCGCTGGCCATAATCGCCTCGCTGCTCCTTGGCATCTTCGCCATTGTCCTGCTGCCAAGGGAAGAGGAACCGCAGATCAAGGTGCCGATGATCGACGTGATGGTCAGCCAGCCCGGCGCATCTCCAAAAGAAGTGGAACAGCGTCTCACCATCCCCATGGAGAAACTGCTCTACGAGCTGCCGGGCGTGGAATATATCTACTCCACCTCCAGCGAGGAGCAGTCCCTGCTGGTGGTGCGTTTTTATGTTGGCGAGAAGATGGAGGACGCCATTGTTCACCTGCAGGAAAAACTCACCAGTAACTTTGACCGCATCCCGCCGGGAGTCTCCCGCCCACTGGTGAAACCGCACAGCATCGATGATGTCCCCGTCCTCGCCCTTACGCTTCACAGCAGCCACAGTGATCCCTATACTCTGCGCCGTATCGCCGCCCAGCTTGACGATGAGATCAAGAACATCACCAACGTGGCGGAGACGAAGATCATCGGCGGAGACCGCCGTCAACTCACCATCCACTTCGACCCGCTGCGCCTGGCCGCCCGCAGAATTGATGCCACACAGCTCATTCCCGTTATCCAGGCGGCCAACCGTCAGTCCCTGACCGGCGAGTTGAAATCTCTCAACAAAGAGGTTCAGCTCCAAACCGGGACCTTTCTGCAGAGCGTGGCCGATGTACAAGCAATCGTCGTCGGCGTAGACAAGGGCCGACCTGTCTATCTCGGCGATGTGGCCAAGGTTATTGACGGTCCCGCCGCGCCACGCAACTACGTCCTTCACCTCGATAAAGACGGCAGCGGCCCGCAGGCAGCGATTACCCTCTCCATCGCCAAACGTCCGGGGGCCAACGCGGTCTCTGTCACCCGCGAGATACTCGCCCGCGTCGATGCACTGCGCAGCCTGCTCCTGCCGGATGACGTACAGATTGAGGTAACCCGGGACTACGGGGAAACAGCGGCAGAGAAATCCAACGAGCTGCTGCTGCACATGGGCATTGCCGTCTTCGGTGTGGCCATATTGATTCTCATTTTCCTCGGCTGGCGGGAGTCGCTGGTTATTCTCCTTGCTGTCCCCACTACCCTGGCACTCACCCTGCTCATCTTCTACCTTTACGGCTACACCCTCAACCGTATAACGCTCTTTGCGCTGATCTTCTCCATCGGAATTCTCGTAGATGACGCCATTGTGGTGGTGGAAAACATCGTCCGTCACTACCGCCTGCCAGGCAGTGAAACACGCACCACCACCGAACTCGTGGTGGAAGCCGTGGCCGAGGTGGGGAATCCCACCATTCTCGCCACCTGGGCAGTTATCGCCGCCATCCTGCCGATGGCCTTTGTCGGCGGACTGATGGGGCCCTATATGCGGCCTATTCCCATTGGCTCTTCCGCCGCCATGCTCTTCTCGCTGATCATCGCCTTCACCATCACTCCGTGGGCGGCAATCCGTCTCATCAAAAGGCACAGTGGAAAACCCGGCAATGGCAGCACCGATCATGACGCTGTCCCCACCGACTGGTTCACCCGCTTCTACCACTGGCTGATGGAGCCGCTGCTGGCCCATGTACGCTGGCAGATTGCCTTTTTTGTCATCATCATTGCCCTGCTGCTCGGCGCCTGTGCCATGGTGCTGACGGGAACGGTGAAGGTGAAGATGCTCCCCTTTGACAACAAGAGTGAGTTTCAGGTGGTGATTGACATGCCGGAAGGCTCCACCCTTGAGCAGACAGCCCGGGCGACTATGGAGATGGCAGAAGAGGTGCGCCGCGATCCGGTGGTGACCAGTTGCCAGCTTTATATCGGCACCGCCGCGCCCTATAACTTTAACGGTCTCGTGCGCCACTATTTCATGCGTCAGGGGCCGACAATGGCCGACATTGAAGTTCATCTGCCGCCGAAGGGAGAGCGCTCGCTGCAGAGCCATGACATCGCCCGGCGGGTACGTCCGAATCTGACGGAAATTGCCCGGAAATATGGTGCGACCATTGCCGTCGCCGAGGTACCCCCCGGCCCGCCGGTAATGCAGACACTGGTTGCGGAAATCTACGGGCCGGACGCCGCCGAGCGCCGTAAACTCGCAGCGAAGGTGAAGGATATTTTTCAGAATACGGAAGGGGTGGTTGATGTAGACTGGATTCAGCAGAACCCCCGCCTGCGCGAAGTGCTGACGATCGATGCAGAGAAGGCAGCCCGCAGCGGCATCAGCGAAGAGCAGATTGTGCAGACGCTGGCGCTCTCCGTACAGGGCATCAGTTTCGACCTCTTCCATCTCCCCGGGGAAAAAGAGGATGTCAACATGGTACTGGAACTGCCCGACGCCCTGCGCGCACGGGTAGATTCCCTGCTTAATATCTCCCTGCGACCGCAAAACGATCCTGCCGCAGCGCTGGTTTCTCTGCGGGAGCTGGTGAAGGTAACCAGTGTTCCCGTCGCACAGCCCCTCTATCGCAAGAATCTCAAACCGCTGATCTATGTCACCGGTGATGTGGCGGGCAGTGTGGAGAGCCCGGTGTATGCCATTTTTGCCATGAACCAGGAGTTACAGAAGCTGCAGAGGAAAGACTTCGGCGGCAGCGGTGAGAGCGGCATCAGGCTGTGGAATCTGCATCAGCCGGAAACCCAGATACAACCGGCGATTAAATGGGACGGGGAGTGGCATATAACCCTTGAGGTTTTCCGCGACCTTGGTATCGCTTTCGCGGTGGTGATGCTTCTCATCTATGCCCTGATGGCGGGCTGGTTCAAGAGCTATATCACCCCGCTGGTGGTCATGGCGGCGATTCCCTTCTCACTGATCGGAATCCTGCCCGCGCACTGGGCTCTGGGTGCATTTTTCACCGCTACCTCGATGATCGGTTTCATGGCCGGAGCGGGAATCGTGGTACGAAACTCGATTATTCTCGTGGATTTCATTGAACTGCGGGTGGCCGAGGGCTACCCCCTCGCACAGGCAGTGGTCGATGCCGGGGCTATTCGTTTCCGACCAATGCTGCTGACAGCACTTGCGGTCGTCGTGGGAGCTTCGGTGATTCTCGCTGACCCGATATTCCAGGGGCTTGCCATATCGCTGATGTTTGGAGAGATCGCTTCACTGTTGATCAGCCGCATGGCAGTGCCGGTGCTCTACTTCATGGTCAACGAAAAGAGGTAGAAAAAGGGAGACAGGAGAAGGGAGAAAGGAGAAAGGAGACAGGGAAAGGCAAAAGACGGAACAGCGAAAAAATTTTTGCCAAAGGAAAGCTCTAAATATGCGAATAAAGGCAAAAAACTTTAAAAAGAGATTTTAAAATTAAACAGAGAATTGCTACCATTTCCATTTTGTATTGGCAGATTCAAAGGCAGGGACGGAAAAAGCAAAAGTTTTTTGTAGAGACGCCCAATTTGGGCGTCTTCAGCACAACAGGTGGCTCATCTCACAACAGACGTTTCTGCAATGAAATTAATGTATCACCCTGTTTGTCCTGTCGTGTTTTTGGGTCAGTAAAAAATGTAATTGGTTTCATCCCACAACGGATGTCATCAGGTTGTGTTGCCCTGCTTTTTCCTGTCTCCTGTCTCCCGCCTCCTTTCTCCCTGAAAAGTTACAAAACGGGAAAGGGAAAAGCCTCATCTTTTATCAACTGATACATGCGCACCCTCTTCTCCGTTCTGCCATTATGGAAGGCAAGCAGGGTATCAAGGAGTGTAAAAACCTCTTGCTGTGATACCCCCGCAGCAATCTTCTGCCCGGCCACAGGATGTGCCCCCGCCCGTCCGCCGACATACACCTCAAAGCCGTGGACTCCGGCCACAATGCCGATATCCGCCAGCTTCGGATTGGAGCAGTTACGCGGGCAGCCGGCAATGGCCAGTTTGAGTTTGGGTTTCACCTCACGGTCCCCGAAATGCTCCAGCAGCGCCGTGCTGAAGGCCTCGGTATCAAACTGTCCACGGCGGCAGTAGCGGCTGCCGGCGCAGATTCGAGGTTTGGGAAAGGTTCCTTTACTGGCGAATTCTGCCCCCGCCCCGGCGAGGAGACTCTTCACCGTCTCAAAATCCTCTTCACAAATCTCCGCAACACGCAAATCCTGGGAAGCCTGCAGATAGAGACGCAGGGAAAAGCGTTCTGCCAGTTCCGCCGCTACGGCGGCAAGCCGTGGCGGCAGGCAGCCCGCAGGGAGTCGTACAGAGAGAGTTCGTCGATTGTTTTTCATTTTATACCATTTACATTTTGTATTGAGCAGAGAGCGCGACTGCATGGACAGCTCTTTTTGCGATTACGAATGGATAAACAGGATGTAAAAGTGATCGCAATGGTGATAACAGTGACCTTACATCATCATTGGTGAAATATCGCCACAACAGTGATTCCAACGATGATGTAGAGACAAGGCATGCCTTGTCTACACGGTGACGGTAAACGTAACAATAACGGTGCAACCGGTAACCGAATACGGAATACCGATAACCCGCGAAACATACACGCCACATTGTCACCACGGGGTAATAACGGTAACCTTACACATCATTGGTAAAATATCGCCACAACAGTGATTCCAGCGATGATGTAGAGACAAGGCATGCCTTGTCTACACGATACCGGTAAACGTAACAATAACGGTGCAACCGGTAACCGAATACGGAACACCGATAACCCGCGAAACATACACGCCACATTGTCACCACGGGGTGATAACGGTGACCTTACACATCATCAGTGAAAAATTGGCACAACAGTGATTCCAGCGATGATGTAGAGACAAGGCATGCCTTGTCTACACGGTGACGGTAAACGCAACGATACGGTGCAACCGTAACCAAATACGGAACACCGATAACCCGCGAAACATACACGCCACATTGTCACCACGGGGTGATAACGGTGACCTTACACATCATTGGTGAAAAATTGGCACAACAGTGATTCCAGCAATGGTGTTGTAGAGACAAGGCATGCCTTGTCTACACGGTGACGGTAAACGTAACGATACGGTGCAACCGTAACCGAAATTGGGCCTCCTTAAACGGGGCATAATTTAATAGAAATAATATCAGAGAGATTGTCAGGCAACCTGCCCAAAAAAAGCTGGCACAACCTTACCAGGGATAAAGATATGAAGATTTTGAACGTAATTTTAATGGTTTGTATACTTTCCCCTCTTTGTACAAGAGTTGCTCAGGCAGAAGACACGATGAAGGATGCAGTAACCTTAAAATCAATGTACATAACAGAAAGAGAGTCTGGATATATTTTACAGACAGCGTATCCCCTGGCAGGTATTTTTGGAGAATTAGTGTATCGCAATGCAATCCTGGTAAGTTCTAAAGATAATGGCAGTGGCTATGCTGTCACTACAAAATTGAACTACTTGAACCTCCTGGACCAATATCAATATGTGAAAATTACTTTTTACTATGATTATCAAGGGAATGGTGATGATTGGGAGTTTTCTGGTCATTCTGACATAATTGCACCGAGGCAGCTGACAGTCACGACACTGCTCCAGTTCCTTAAGAATGCCAACTCTCAGTAATCCTAAATAAAGGGTACCTTAAATAACCATTTTTTCGCCCATCTTCTTCGTTACAGTAAAAAAAATATTTCTTTCTATTAAATATGGATGCATTTAATGAAATATAACTCTCGTAAAATACTCTTTTTTTTCATATCTGTAGCGTTGCTGATCATGGCGATTGTTTACTCTTCATTCCGCACCGGACGCGATATTGCAGTACGCTACTTTCCTTTAGTTACTGCTGCCATGGAAATTGAGATTGAAGCGACCACCGCTCATTTGTGGTTTGAAAAGGTTATGAGTGGTGATCGAACTGTTGATATCGAGACGATATGGAATCATCTTGAAAAGTCAGAATGGTATGCACAGGCAATGCTTGATGGAGTCAAAAATGAGAAAGGAACACTCCTCGCCCTGGTTGCGCCCCAATTACAACTCCAAATTAAGAAAACAATAGTCGATCTTCAAAAATTCCGTCATATTGCTCAACAACGATGGGATGCACAATCAACATCCGGTATTGGTTCTGAGATCGATCAACAATTTGGCCAGAACTTTATAGAATTTAACATTGCTATTGATGATGTTCAAAACTCCTTGGAGAAATTCATCATTAAAGATATACAAAAGTCTAAACGTATGCAACAATTACTAATGATTTTTGTCATTATATCAGGGGCTATTACAGGAGGATTATTGCTGCGCTACAACGCCAGGATAAACAAACAGATACTGGAGTTACATAAACAAGAAGAAAGTCTCCGTATTGCGCTAAAATCTATCGGTGATGCTGTCATTGTAACAGATACAGAGGGTGCGGTTACCTACATAAACAAAATTGCCATCCAGCTTACAGGATGGACATCTGATCAAGCGTTAGGACAACCTTTAACCAGGGTCCTTAATACTGTTCATGCACACACACTTGAACCGGTCAATAATCCGGTGAAAATGGTCCTTGAAACAGGTTCGATTGCGGGATTATCTCATCACACCATGCTTATTGCTAAAGATGACACGAAATACCAGATATCAATCTCTGGTGCCCCTGCCCGCAATCCTGCGGGTAACATTAATGGAGTAGTATTTGTCTTTAGAGATGTCACCGAAGAGTATGCTCTCAATGAACAGTTATCATCAAGTCAGGCACTGATAAAAACATTGTTAGATACCGTACCAGATCTAATTTGGTTAAAAGATAAAAAAGGTGTTTATCTTGCCTGCAATGCCAAATTTGCACGAATGTATAACTCTCCAGAAAATGAAATTATAGGCAAGACAGATTATGACTTTATAGACAAAGAACGTGCTGATTATTTCCACAAAAATGATCAGCACGTATTGATTTCGGGTAAAACCACTGCTTATGAAGAATTACTTCCTTTTGCAGACGACAATCACAGTGAGTTTGTTGAAGCGATAAAAACACCTATGTTGGATAATAATGGTAACTTAATCGGGATATTAGGTGTTGCCAGAGATATCACCAAATATAAAGAATCTTTGACACAACTTAAAGAAAGTGAGTCAAGATTAAACGCGGCACAAAGTTATGCAAAGATAGGTTATTGGGAGTTGCAGGAAGATCAGAAAACAGCATTCTGGTCTGATCAAATGTATGCTTTATTTGGAACCGATAAAGGATCTAAAACGGGACCAGAAACATTATGTAAGGTTATGAATAGAAGCGATTTTCAAACTTTTACGACATCCATAAAAAAAAGTTTTTCCACGGGATATGAGCACCATATTTTCTATCAAATAACTAGACCAAACGACGGGCAGAAACGCTGGATAGAATGTCGTGGAAAACTAGAGATGAATAGTGTTGATAAAACTTTCAAGGTATCTGGTTTTGCCCAAGATATTACTGAACAAAAAAATGAACAAGAAAAGCTAAAACTATCATCCAGAGTATTTAGTGATACCCATGAAGGAATTGTCATTACGAACTCTGAACAGCTAATAGTGGATGTTAATCCAGCATTCAGTCAAATAACAGGTTATAGTCTCGAAGACAGTGTTGGCAAACCTTTAAGTATATTAAAATCAGGCAAACAAAGCCCTCAGTTTTATGCCGATATGTGGCAAACAGTCACGGAACAAGGATACTGGCAAGGCGAAGTATGGAACAGGACCAGGCAAGGTTCACTTTATGCTGAATCGCTTAACATATCATCATTAAAAAATGATCAGGATAAAGTAACTCATTATGTTGGTATGTTTTCCGATATTACGAAAAGTAAACAGCAACAAGATCAACTCAATCTGATAGCTCACTATGATGTCCTCACCAAACTGCCTAATCGTGTTTTATTTATAAACCGTTTTCATCAATCCATTATCCACAGTATGCGTACAGGTCATCAATTCGCGGTGTGTTTCCTTGATTTAGATGATTTCAAACCCGTGAATGACAACTATGGTCATGAAACTGGAGATCGCTTATTAATTGAAGTGGCAAAGCGCATCACCGCCTGTATTAGAAAAGAAGATACGGTGTCGCGCCAGGGGGGGGATGAGTTTGCCATATTACTTAATGACATTGAATCAGATTCACAATATGAAAAAACCATAAATCGGATTCATCAAGCGTTAGCGCTACCTTATTTTTTAGATGATGTTCAACATAATGTAACCGCCTCCAGTGGTGTGACCTTATACCCATCAGATGATGGAGATATAGACACCCTACTGCGTCACGCCGATCGGGCAATGTATCAATCCAAATTGCTGGGGAAGAATCGTTTCCAATTATATAACCCGGATTCCGATCAGCGCATTATTAGGAATAACCATCAACGAGGGGAGATTGAACAAGCCTTAGATCAGCATGAATTTCAACTGTATTATCAGCCAAAAGTTAATATGATCACGGGTGATGTGTTTGGAGTTGAAGCGTTAATACGTTGGATCCATCCTGAAAAAGGAATCATTCCCCCACTCAAATTTTTGCCATTTATTGAAGGAACACCATTAGAGATAAAAGTTGGGCAATGGGTTATAAATGAGGCGCTGCGGCAGCTTGATGTTTGGCAACAACAAGGTGTCAAGCTTGAAGTGAGTGTCAATATCTCATCAAATCATCTCCTCTCGTCCTCTTTTGTGATAGATCTTGAAAAAAGCCTGGAGAAGTATCCTTCTGCGAATGCTAAATATTTACAATTAGAAATATTGGAAAGTTCCGCCTTAGGAGATATCAACACAATTAACCATACTATTGAGAATTGCCAAAAACGCTTAGGAGTCAGTTTTTCGCTGGATGATTTTGGTACAGGATACTCATCGTTAACTCATTTAAGAAACTTACCTGTCAGCACCATTAAGATAGACAAAAGTTTTGTCCAGGACATGCTGGATGATCCAAGTGACTACTCAATTATTGATGGGGTCATTGCTTTAACGAAGTCATTCAACCGTAATGTTATCGCTGAAGGCGTTGAAACTACTGAACACGGTCTAATGCTATTATTAATGGGCTGTGAAGAAGCTCAGGGTTATCAAATAGCTAAACCGATGCCGGCTGCTGCCTTATCTCAGTGGCTAAGCACCTATATTCCTAATCAGGAATGGCGTCTTTGTGGTAATAAGCATCTTAATGATAAAGAAAATAGTCTGGCGATATTCAGAATTATTACTGCTCAGTGGAAAGTGAAAATCACAAGAAAGGTAGTATCATCACCAGATAACGTCATCCCCTGACCTATTCTTGATACTCAGCAATGTCACTGTGGCAGCTGGATCCATCGAGAAAATCAAGATCAATTATTTGACAAAGCAGGTATGCAAAGAGTTGAACAAGCTCATAATAAAATACATATTATTGCTCATGATATGCAAAATAAATATGAGAAAGGAGACATTGAGGCGGCACATGCTGCCCTGGCTGATCTCGAATTAGTTTTTGATGATATGAATATTGCGGTAGGTTTATGCTATCAACCCGGCGGGCATTGAAAGATAAATTCACAATTCTTTAGTAACCATTTACACCATTTACATTTTGTATTGACCATAGAACGTAACTGCGTGGAGAGCTTTTTTTTTGGCGATTACGAATGAGTACTAATTCGTGTTTATCCGTGGTTCCTTTTGCAATTTGTAACCACGAATAGACACGAATTTTCACGAACAGGGATAACACATTAAACGAAAACGTTTGTATCCGAAGTTAAGCCGTACAGTGCATCAGGATTATGAATCAACTTTGGGAGTCATTCGAAAGTCGGGGTTAAGCGTTTTACGCTCTAATATTCCGTGTTTTCCGTGGTTTACCAGGAGCATGAGAACAGACCCTGCTCCAGATGGATCGATAAGCAGAAACAATACATTGCCACAATACTCATGTAGTTTGCTACCACGGAAAACACGGAAGGACACGGAAAACATCAATTACCTCAAAGCAACCACAAGGACATTCTCTTATGGTTTTTTCAGTAATAATTCGTGTTTATTCGTGTCCATTCGTGGTTCCTTTTGTCGTTTGTAACCACGAATGGATAAACAGGATGCAAAACGGGTTACAACTTAATAGGAATGGTATAAATCAAATTCAAGGGGGGTAAGGGGGTATTATAATGTTGAAACAGAGTAAAGATACGGCCATTATTAGATCTGGTGATGAGCAAATATCAGTGACTGATGTATTAAATGGAAAACATGATACTGCCCTCAAATACCTTTCTCAGTATGCTGCTTTAAGCGCAGTTGTTTATGAAAAGAATGATAATGCAAAGAAGCTTTTTCCTGATACCCTGAAAAAGTGGAGTATTCTGGACTTAGAGTTTGATAGCTACAGACCCAACAAAAAAGGAAAATGGGTTAAAGAACTCAAAGTTGCTTCGTACTACAAGCACGAGGGTGGAATAACGTACGTAACGATAATTTTTCGAGGTACACGATTTAAAAAATGGAGGGATTGGTATGCTAATTTTAATTGGATTACTCGTTTTATACCTTTGGTCCACAATGCATACGAACAGACTATTCTTCAAATTGATACGTATATAGAAGCAATAGAAAATCACCTGATTGAGCAAAACATCGCTGAATCTACTGAAAATATTAAATTTATTTCGGCAGGACATTCTCTCGGAGGTGGGTTGGCACAGCAGGCTGCGTATGCATCACATCGTATAGAGACTGTATATGCCTATGATCCATCACCAGTTACAGGTTATCATTCTCTATCCAAATCAAAAAGACAGCAAAATTGTGAAGGTTTAAAAATTTATCGTATCTGGGAGCATGGTGAAGTATTACTTTATCTCAGACATATTACGAAAACAGCCCGAAAATTGTCATTTAGTCCAAATATCAATCCCAGAATCGTGGAAGTCAGGTTCAATTTTGTTGAGCATGAAAATGCTGTCAAAGAGCACAACATGGCAAACCTGGCGTCTGCGCTCATACAGATAGAGAAGACTCTGGAAGATACAGCAGAGCCATTCAAATAAATATGGCTGGATTACCGGAATTGTCACAGTTTACAGATATTAAAAAGTTTTTTTCACCGCGGTGAAATTCTTTGTCTTTTCCCATAACTTTTTGAAAAGTAAACAAAAGAGATACGGAATGAAAAGAGTTGAAATCGCCAATGGCAACACGATAACAGCAGCGGTAGACTGCAATAACTGGGATTTTCCGCAGTGTGCTGCTGTCACTTTCACTATCAGCCACAGCGGTGATGCCATCACACTGCGTTTTGATACGGAAGAGGAGGAGTGCCGGGCGGTAACCACCCATGCAAATGGTCCCGTATGGCAGGACAGTTGCGTGGAATTTTTTATCTCTTTTGACAAGCACAACTACTTTAATATTGAATGCAACTGCATCGGTGTGTTACATGCGGCATGGGGGCCAAACCGTGAGCAAAGGACACTGCTGCCGGAGAATCTTCTGCAGGAGATCATCACCACACCGTCCCTCGGCCACCGGCCACTGGAGTTGCCGGGGACAACACGCTGGTTTGTGGAGCTGAGAATCCCCGCCGCGATTTTCTCCCTCAGCGGAGTTCCTTCCCTGAACGGAGTAAGGGCCCGCGCCAACTTCTATAAATGCGGCGACCACCAGAAACAACCCCACTACCTTTCGTGGAATCCGATACAAACAAAAACTCCGGACTTTCATTGTCCGGAGTTTTTTGGGGAATTGTATTTTTCAGGGTGAAAAGATTCAGACCTCCGCGTAAGGGAAAGCAGTATTATCAGTCCATTGACAGAGGCGCAGTTTCTTTGCATCAACACCGTTGTGATATTCGATGATCTTCCCAACCATCTCCAGCACGGTTTTCTCATCGACATCTTTCCCGACTCTCCTGCCGATGGCAGGTCTGCTGCCACCGCGGCCGCCAGCGTAAATATCAAACCCCTTATTGGTGCCGACCACTCCGATATCGGTTGTCAGCGGATTGGAGCACATATTTTTGCAACCGGCGAGAGCAATTTTAAGCTTGGGTTTAGTGGGGATTTCAGCGTAAAGTGCGAGAATATGATCACTCAGCGCCTCAGTATCATATTTTCCGAGGCAGCAGTATTTTTCTCCGGTGCAGATACGTGGTTTATGGAGAACACCTGGTGTCTTAAAGGTTGCTCCAAGGGCGGCAAATGGAACCTTGACTGCCTCCAGGTCTTCATCCTTTACGCCGGTGAGACGAAGGTTCTGCGACAGTGAGAAATAGATTCCAAGTCCATATTTTACAGCGACCTCCTGCGCCACCTCCATCATTTCAACCGACAGGCGGCCAGAGGGAAGAATTACTGTAACTGTTGCGAATTGGGGCTTGCCCATTGTTTCTACTCCTTGTTTTTTAAATTAAACGTGGAAAAGGCAGAGAACAGATTCTCTGCCTTTCCTTTACTTTTACAATACGAATGTAAATGATATGAATGACTACAGAAAAAATGAAGTGCCCCGGGCTGCCGCAGTAGCCATTATTGAGATTGTAAAGCCGGTCCGCGAGGTACTGGTGTTACGCCGCAGTGCCAGTAAAAATGATCACTGGTCGGCACAATACGCATTTCCTGGAGGTCGCTGCCAGACTGACGACGGTTCTCCACTCTCCACCGCCATCCGTGAAACCTGTGAGGAGTGCGGCATTGAACTCTCCCCCAGGGCTCTGGTTGAGACACTGCCAACGACTCCCGCCGCCCGCAGTACCAAACATCCGGTGCCGGTACATCCCTTCCATTTTCGTCTGGACCACCGCCCCTCTCTCACCCTTCAACAACGAGAGATACAGGGGGCATGCTGGGTGAAGATAGCCGACTTTCTCAGTCCGTATGGCCACGCCATGAGGGAGATGATGCCGGGCCGGCTGCCGGGCAGGTACTATCCCTCCTGGCCACTGGACGATTACTATCTGTGGGGCTTCACCTACGAACTGACTCTGCGCACCTTTGGCAATGACAGCATGCTGAAAAATCTGCCGGTGGCACCTCTTCCGTTGACTTCAGAAGAGTAAAGGGAAAGAGCAAAACCTTTCCCCTGAAAAAAAATCAGCGCAGTGCCATCCCTTGCTCAACAGCCTCGCGTTTTTCTTTGCCTTCCAGCTTTTCGAGCATCTCAAGGGCAAAGGGAATGGACCAGCCTGCACCACGTCCGGTGACGCAGTTCCCGGCGACGACAACCCCTTCATCCTGCCGCCGCTCTGGAGCAATCTTATCCATAAAAGCGGGATGGCAGGCAGCTTTTTTACCCTCCAGCAGGCCCTGTTTTTCAAGCACTACAGCAGGAGCGGCGCAGATACCACCGAAGAGCCGCCCTTGTGCGTTCTGGTTCTTCAGAAGTTTTTCCACTTCGGGGGATTTGGCAAGATTTTCTGAACCCTTAACGCCGCCGGGGATGACGATGAGATCCCACTGAGAATCCATGCACTCATGAATCATTTTGTCGGCAGTAACCTGTACTTTATGAGAAGAGTTCACCTGCTGATTTTCACCAATTGAAGCGGTAACCACTTCAACCCCGCCACGTCGCATAACGTCAACCACTGCCAGTGCTTCTACCGTTTCAAACCCTTCTGCAAGAGCAACAAGAACTTTACTCATGATTCCCTCCGAATTTTGCAAAGTGTGTATAATATGTTATTGAAACTATTACAGGTTTCAACGTGCATAATATACATCATGGCACAGAAATACCATGGAGGAAGTGACGGTCGAAGAACAAAATATGCCATCAATTCGCGATTGACATCGCGATTGACATCGCGATTCCCATGAGCGTGGAGGAAAAGAGTTGATAAAAATTTTCCGTTGGAAATATCCAATCTTTTTACACAGGAGCAAACATGAAACAGCCATCCGAGATTAAAGAACCGTTTTCGCCTTCTCTCCACCTGCAACCAGAACAGCAGCGTAGAGGTTTTAAATGGAGTCATCTGATTCTAATGATGCTGGCAGTAATGGTTGTTACCGCTGCCGTTACCGGCTGGATCATTAAGAGCACTTTCTTTGCCTCCCCCCTGCAGCCGGTGGTATTGACCTCCCAGGAACAGACGGTGCTGGACAATAAACTTGCCGAATTCGAGGGATCCCTGCGCAGAACGGAAAGCACTCCGGCGAAGAGGAATCCCACAGCTTCGACTGATGATGACGAGGTCCAAAACGGAGTACTTCAGCCGGAAAAATATTCCGAGGAAGGTGCCTCACGCACCATCAATCTTACCGAGCGGGAAGTAAATGCTTTACTGGCCAACAACACCGATCTCGCCAACAAGGTGGCAGTCGATTTCTCTGATGATATGGTCAGCCTGCGGATACGCCTGTCCCTCGATAAAGACGTCCCTGTTCTCGGCGGCAAAACCTTGAAGATCAAGGCCGGAGCCCGGCTTACCTACGAAAACGGGCATCCCGTTGTCATTATCAAAGGAGTAAGTCTGATGGGGCTTCCGGTGCCTGCGGCCTGGCTTGGAGGATTGAAAAACGTCGATCTTGTGGAACAGAGTGGCGCCGCCGATGGTTTCTGGAAGCAGTTCGCCGCCGGGGTAACATCACTCAAGGTGACAGACGGGGCATTGCAGATGACCCTCGCGGAATAAAGGGAGAAAGAAAAAGGGAGACGGGAGACGGGAGACGGGAGACAGGAAAAATCGGCACAACAGTGATCCCAGTAATGGTGTTGTAGAGACAAGGCATGCCTTGTCTACACGGTGACGATAAACGTAATGATAACGGTGGAATGAATTGTAACGCATGGAATAAACTGACAGCAATTCTCTGTTTAATTTTAAAATCTTTTTTTAAAGTTTTTTACCTTTATTCGCATGTTTAGAGATTTCCTTTGGCAAAAAGTTTTTCGCTGTTCCGTCTTTTGCTTTTTCCTGTCTCCCGTCTCCTTTCTCCCTTTTCCCGTCCCTGCCTTTACATTCGCCAATAGAAAATGGCATTTAGTAAGATCAGAACTTAATAGGAATGGTATCACTGCGCAGGGAGCATATCAGTGGAATATCTGATCTCCACCGGTTGCGTCCACTCTGCACCCTCTCTTTCAAAGGCGGAATCAACACCATCAGCCGGAGTACCGGGCTGCACAGGGACGCCGGCGGATTCGAGTTCATTAAGACTTTGCCTGACCTTGTCCAGATTATCAATCACCTTGCTGCGAAGATCAGATGCAGGATACTTCTGCAAAATGCCCTGCAGTATATCGCGGCTCTCTTCCAGCAGCTGCTTTTTCACTGCAGGATCCTGACTTTCCGTAAAGCGCATAAAGAGTTGCGCCGCGCGGCGACGCGCATTTTGTACCGCCTCTTCAGTCAGCTCCTTAAGTTTCACCTCTGCCTTCGTGGCGTACACCGTATCACTCAGAGCAGAAACAGCAGCGATAGCCTCATCATATTTTCCGTCGCGGGCAAACGTCATCGCATCATTCCAGCGTTCCTGTGCATCTTGCGTGTCCTGCAACTGTACAGTCTCCCTGCTGACCGTCAAAGCGAGTTGAATTTCCTTCAGTTGCAACTGCTGTTCCGAGCTGATGATATCAGCAGGGATTGTCTTCAGCAGATCCTGTGCCTCCTGGAACCTGCCTGTGGCGTTGAGCTCATTCACCTGTACGAGGAAACCGTTAAACCATTCATTCTCGAGGTTGACAACGATTTCCCTGATAGAGTCGACGTTGGAAGATGCTGGCGAGTAGGGGTAGTCGGAGAGAAACTTTTCCGCCTGCCATATTACGCTGAAACCGTCTTTCTTTGGAATAAAACCGAGGAAATTGCGCAGCAGTGCAGAATATTCCGCCAACTCCGGAGAACCGAAAGCAGCACGGTCAAGCATGGAGAGCTGTACCCGCACCCACGTCTCAACACGCCCGGGATGTTTATACTCCTCAGAGATCTTTTGATACTGTTTGCGGGCCGCATCATAATCATCAGCCGCAGTGTAAAGGTCGGCCAGAACCCGGCGCAGAGAAATAAGGTCTATCGCCTGCTCTTTTGAGTTGGATATCTTATCAACGATCTCGGCATACACCAGTGCCGCCCGTTCTTCCTGATGCAGATACATCAGCGCGTTTCCGTATCTGATGCGCGTTCTGATACTGACCCGACGCGACAACTCTTCGGGGATCTCCAGCCACACCTGCACCACCTGCTCATATTCTCCGGCCGCAGAGTTGCGTTCGATGAGATTCTCAAAGTTGGCAAGGTCAGCCTTGAATTTCGTGCCCGGCAGAGGAACATCAGCCTCCTGATTAAGCATGACACCGCAGCGGCTTTCGAGGAAAGAGACATCACTTTTCTGGAGTTCAAGAAACTGCTCTCGACTGATCGCAATGTCGTCACCCCGGGCAGAAAGCATCTGAGAGCGCAGAGTATTGAAGGAGTTGGTGATAGTCTGCATACGACGAAAACAACGCACCATATCTTCTGATTTCTTTTTACTGAGGTTCGCGCCCGCTGATCTGCGGTCGAGCTCATTCCAGCGATTGAACTTGCGATTGTATTCGAGAATTCGCCCGTTGACATAGTCAAGATCCGGCATCATCACATCCATCTCTTTCTTTACCGGTTCCTCCTCTGTCATATCCCCCAAAAACTCAGAAGAGGTAACAGCTGGCTCTTCAGCAAACTGCTGCACAGCGGGTTGCGGATAAAAACGGGGATGTTCCATGGTACAACCGGTGAGACCAGTCATTCCGAGGGTGAGAAACGCACTGACTATTATCTTTTTCATATTCGTACCATTGATAAAATTACAGGGTTTTCAGTTCCACCTGAAGGATGTCACCGGATCCGGTCTTATGGGAAGATATTGAATAATTGCCCGTCTCCCGCCTCCCCTTTTCCGCCCTTTCCGCGCCGTTACAGTTCGACGTTCTCCTCTTTAACGATATCTACCGGTCTGCGGCTCAAGGTCTGAGCCTTGTCATTGCTCCAGAAGGGTTTGAAAAAAGAGGCGGCACTGAAGTGGCCAGGATTATTTACCCGGCCGAAGGTGCGAATTGCCCGGGTACCATCTTCCTCAATCGTGGCAGGGATGGCAACCCGACCGCCGGTATTACGATCAACCCTGAGATTAAGCTGTCCGAGTTCCGGCCGGAGCAGAGTCGGACCATACGCTGAAAGCGCCTGCGGATCAAGTTTCTGCACCATGCCCTCCTTCTTGAGAATGGTACTGGCGATATCGCTCCATGTGGGCAGAGCGCCGTTGGAGCCACTGATATGCAGCCTGCCGTGGCGCATGGAAGTGTTGTTGTCGAACCCGACATAAACGCCCACGGCATAACCGCCCTGCAGGGTCATCCCTTTGCCAGAGCTGTCGACTACCGGTACAAAGCCGAAAAAAGAACCGTTGGTATAATTATTGGCAGTACCCGTCTTACCAAACAGAGGAACCGGCAGGTCGAGTTTTTTCTCCGGATTAATGTAGCGCACCCTGTTCCAGGCGTAGTTGCCGGTACCAAAATGGATGACATTTCCAAGAATGGAGTTGATCTCCATACTGGTCTTTGCATCAACGATGCGGCGGGCACGTCGCATCGGCTGATAGAGGAGGTCTCCGTCTGCGGACTCAATATGGTCAATAATACTCAAGGAATCGGGTTGATCTTCCACCGGGTCGACACCGTCGGCAAAGCTCCGTCGCCCGCCCCAGGTGACAAGACTGCCACTCACTATTGTCTCATAAAGGCGGGTCATCTCAAAGGGAGTAACCACGTTAGAGCCGAGGGGAAAGGAAAGCACCGGCTGCAGATCGCTGCTGACGCCCATTTTATGACCGAGTTGAACAACATAGTGCAGTCCAAGCGCAACGCGGAAATCAGGAATATTCTCCAGGACCTCAAAGTCGTAAGGACGCCTGTCGGAAAGCTCAGCCAGTTCCAGTTGAAGCTGTTTGTTGACCCGGTCGACCGCCTGGCTGCTTATCCCGGATGTCCCGACGTGAATGCCCTCCCAGAAGAGACGCCGTTCAGTCTCACTCCTGTTCTCCAGATACTGTATGAGCGTATCGCCGTCAAAGAGGGCCATTTTTTCTGTACTTTTCGGTGAAAAGTAAAACGTACCGTCAATCATCCCTTTATAAAGAGGACCATGGATCGGTTGATGCTTTTCAAAGAAGCCGAGAGGACGTGCAAGCTCGGAGGACACCGCCGCCTGAAAGGTTTCAAGGGGTTGGCGCTGCTGCTGCAGCTGCAGATAGCTTTGCCCCAGCATCCCCCGTCGTTGAAACAATTCTGCCCTCTTTTTCGCGTCATCTGTTCGTTCTATCTGTTCCTGTAAAGATGTGAAGAGGGATGAAAAATTCCCGCCATACGGAAGGTCGCGCAGCCGCTCATACTCTGCGCCCATGCCGTCAAAAACAAAATCCGCCTCCAGTGCCTTTACTGCACGGCTGTACGCTGCTGTGTCGAGGGCCCTTCTACCAACAGTAATGCCAATGATCTTCTGCATGCGGGCAACGTAGGAACGGTAGGATTCAGTCTGGCCACTCACCCGCTGCGGTGTGAAGCCAAGCTGATCGGCCACCTCCCGAAACTGAGCACGATTGAGTTTGTCACAGAGGTGATCAAGCAGCCAGATAGAAGCGATGTTTTCAGATTTCACTCCTGCCCAGTTCATCGAAACCTCGGCAAAGGGACTGATGTGATCAGGCCGGGGAAAATAAGGTGTCCCCTGATAGTTAAAGACGGTACGTGCATTGCGCAACAGGTCGGCAGAATTCCATCCAAGCTGAACCGCCGCTGTATAGACAAGGGGCTTAAAAGCTGATCCCATGGTTCGGCGGGCATAGAAAGCGCGGTTAAAGAAGCGGTTTTCTGTCCCTCCGGCCATGGAGATAATACGTCCGTCACGCACCACAATTGCCCCCCCCTGAATCTGCGGATAGCGGGCAAGGGCGAGTTTTAATTCGCCTTCACGGACAGTCTCACCTTTTGTGTTTTCAGTTTCGGAAGGAGCTTTTACCACCCGAACCCAGACGCGGTCACCAGGTTGAAGTTCTTTCAGCAGTGCCACGAAATCGCTTTTTTCAGCCTCAGCCCTGCGGCTGCCAGGGTTAAAGCGTGCCATCCCGGTAGCAACGTCAGCAAGCCCCTCCTGATCAATTACCCCCACCCCGAGCTGCTGGTCGAGGGTGACAAAGACCCGTGTCTTCCCGTCCAGCTCTCCCACTTCGCGGAGAGTCCCGAAGAGGAACGCACCCGGTTCAACCACCGAATCACCGGTATAATCAAGGGCAGCAAGTTCCTTTTGCACTGCGCTGCGTTTGTAATCACGGATGGAGACATCCACCTCGGAGAGATGTCGCCGCAGGGTGAAGAGAGTCTCTTCCTGCAAATCTTTATCTATTGTTGTTACAACGCGAACCCCGGAGGTTGCAATGTTATCTATGTTGTGATCGGCGAGGGCATCAAGCACCTCATCGGAGGAAACGGCATCCCGTACCAGTTCCATGACATAATTCAGCGCATAACCGACCTTGCCCTTCTTGAACTCAATGGGGGAAGAAATAGCCTCATCATGAGTCGCCTGATCAATCATACCCAGATCAAGCATTTCTCCAAGGACGTAGCCAAGACGGGTCTGCGCCCGCTTTTTGGCGAGAGCCACACCCTCTTCCGTTTTTTTGCGAAAAGGATTGTAATAGTTCGGACGTTTCACACTGCCGGCAATAAAGGCACACTCCACAAGGGAAAGATCCTCTGCTTTTTTGTCAAAATAGTAGCGGGCGGCGATGCCGAGCCCGAGCCCGTTGCCACTGACATAGAACTGATTGGCGTAAAACTCAAAAATCTGTTCTTTGGTGTAAAAATGTTCAAGACGAAGAGCACGGATCAGTTCCTGCAATTTGGCCTTGTAGGAGCGTTCCGATCTTTTGAAGAGATTCTTGGCGGTCTGCTGAGTGAGGGTAGAACCGCCCTGGACCACTCGGCCTGCCTGGATGTTTTTCACCATCGCCCGCAGGATACTTTCAGGATCAAAGCCCCTGTGCTCAAAAAAACGATTGTCTTCAGAAGCGACGAGAGCATTGACAAAATCTTTGGGAATGTCTTCAAATTTTACATACTGCCGATGTTCAGTATCGAAAAAAACACCGAGAGGTGTTTTTCCGTCATTGTAGAAAACATGACTCTCCCGACTGAGCAAACTCTGGATGTGTTCAGGCTTAATTTCTCCTTCGGGGTCCTGAACAATAAGATGATGCAGCCAGAAACCACCGGCAGCGACAACCAGTACCAACAACAGGAGGAAAAAGAGGGAAACGCGAATAATTGTCTTTATCATTTTGGAAAAACGGAAACCGGAAAGAAGTATTTTCAGGAAGCCGGCCCCTTCATAAGGGTACCTTGAATAACCAGTCTTTCATCCATCTTCTTCGTTACAGTCAAAAATTTATCCTCGGAATATCAAACATATACCTCCGGTAAATTTTCTCCTGCGCCTCGAATATGAACGAAATACAAGATTATTCAAAGTACCCATAAAAAGCCGCTAAAAATGTTGCGCTTTGTCAGGATATCGGGTTTAACTACGAGCTTGTTATATACCTTGAAACCAGCGGTATTTCAAAACGTTCCATTCCGTCTCCTGTGTCAAAAGTTTCTCATCTGAGGAATACGTCCGTAAGTTGTTTTAGAAAAAAGTTTTTTTTATGTTTACTTTAAGCCGCTGTGAAACTGAATTATTTACCAACTTTACCTCTGGAACTCAACACCCGAGTTTTTTTTCACGACTCCTTTACTCGCATAAAAAACAACTGACATGCAAAAATGCCATCTGCTGCAGCTGATCTGTGCCACGGTACTAGCTTTCCCGCTCATGCTCAGCGGGTGCGCCTCTTTGAAGAATAATGCTACCGCTGATAATGTTCGCAAGGTTACCTGTCATACTACTTCCTTGAGTGCGGTTCCTTCCTCTACAGGGAAAGAAGACTCGCTGGAAGACGCTGAATCTACGCATGATATTGCCGAAGAGGTGGAGGCACTTTCCCAATCGGGAAACTGGGGACCGCCCGAAGGTCAACCCACCCGCAAGATGGAGACAGGGGAAGCACAGGAAATGCTTTACGACTTCCCGGTGGAGTTGAATAATCAGGTTCGCACCTATATTCATCTTTTTCAAACCAGTCAGCGCCGGGATTTTGCACAGAAACTCTGCCGTTCAGGAAGATATCTTGAGATGATGGAGAAGGAATTTGCCGCCTGCGGTATCCCCACAGATCTTGCCTATCTCTCCATGGTGGAAAGCGGTTTTAATCCCGTCGCCCGTTCCCAGGCCAATGCCGTAGGACTGTGGCAGTTCATCGCCAGTACCGGTCGCATGTATAACCTTAATGTAACGAAATGGATTGACGAACGCCGCAACGTGAAAAAATCAACGCATGCCGCTGCCAGCTATCTCGGTGATCTTTATCGTGACTTTGGCGACTGGCATCTCGCGGTCGCCGCTTATAATGCCGGTCCCGGCAAGATCCACAGGGGGATGCGCAAATACGGTGTCAATAATTTCTGGCCGCTTGCTGCCACCAATCACCTGCAGATGGAAACAAAACGCTATGTCCCCAAGCTCATAGCCACCATTATCATCGCCCGCAATCCCGAAAAATATGGTTTTAGCAGTGTAAAACTTGAGAAGCCGCTCAACTGGGATACCCTTACCGTTGGACCCTCCATGCGCATGGATGCCGTGGCCCTTGCAGCAGGAACCAGTACCAGAGAGATTCGTCAGCTGAACCCGGAACTGCGTAAACAGATGACTCCTGCAAGTATCGCGAGTTACCGGATAAAAATTCCCGCAGGTACAAAGAAAGTGGCGATGTCTAATATGAAACGCCTGCACACCATCGCCACTACAGATTTTAAAAATCACAAGATCAAGGCCGGTGACACCATCTCTTCAATCTGCAATCGCTATAATATAAACGCCACAACCCTTCTTAGAGTCAACAATCTCACCAGCAGCACTCTCATCCCTGGACAAAAGCTGCGTATTCCTTACAGTATTTTCACCTGTAAACTTTTGCCCAAAGGTTCCAGCAGTGCGATGCTGGCATTCAAAGACAGCCTGATCCTGTACAAGATAAAATCCGGAGATACCGTTAGCGGGATCGCTCATAAATATCATGTTCCGAAAGAACTCCTCGTGCAATGGAATGGATTGAAGAGCGAAAACAGCATCCGCGCGGGGAAACAACTCGCGCTTTTCATTGATCAGACCGGTTACTCTGACCTTTCCGGAATGAAGAAGACAGGTTCCGTCACCAATGGTTCCGTAACCATCGCCGCCACCCAGGCGACAAAATACAAAATCGCCAGAGCAGCACAGCCCGCTGGTGAACCTCTTATTACGGCGGGACAGAAAAAGATTCTCAACCCCCGCAGTCAAAGGTCTCAGATTGCCATGGCCAACAGCGCTCCGCAGTTGTACCATGTGCAGGACGGAGATTCACTGTGGATGATTTGTCTCAAATTTCAAGTGTCCATAGCTGATCTCAAAAAATGGAACGATCTGACAGATAATCAGATCCAATCCGGCCGCACCCTTAGAATCAAGCGCGGTTGAGTTCTTCTGCCCCTCCTTTTCTGCAGACCGTTCCTGAAAATGCAGATACGACTTGCAGAAAATCACTCAGCAGTCTATTTTGACGCGAATTATCCGAAATAGATGGAAGAGCACCTGTTTTTCTCCCCGCTTTCGCCTTCTTTTCAGAGATTCCCCCCCTAAATCCGGGACAACTTTTTCCGCGACTTCAATGCTCTCCGGTACTTGCCTGCCGTTACCCAGAAGGCCCATCCATGAACACCACTGACACCGTTACAGAAATGCCAGATCCTCCCTTTCCAGCACATCAATACGGCCGGGATGTCCACGAAGTGCACTGTGGTGATAAAACCATCCTTCTCATCGGGACCGCCCACATTTCGCAGGAATCTGTGGACCTGGTCACCGAAGTCCTCACCGGTGAGGAACCGGACTGTGTTTGCCTTGAGCTTGATGAGAAACGCTACCAGGCGATTACCCAGGAAAAGGTGTGGAAAGATCTCGACCTGAAAACCGTCATCAAAAACAAGCAGCTCTCGGCACTGATCGTCAACCTGATGATGGCCAGCTACCAGAAACGACTCGGCAGCAAAACCGGCGTAAAACCAGGTGCGGAACTGCTCACCGCCGCAAATATTGCCCGAAAGAACAATCTGCAGATCTCACTCTGTGACCGTGATGTGCGCATCACCTTGCGCCGGGCATGGAAATGTACGCCTCTCTGGCGCAAGGGCTGGCTTATTGCCAGCCTCTTCGCCGGTATTTTCGAGAAGGAAGAACTTTCCGAAAAACAGCTTGAGGAGATGCGTCACAAAGATGTCCTTGATGAAATGCTCAATGAAATGGGAAGCAGCCTGCCAGAATTGAAGAAGGTCTTGATCGACGAACGTGACACATATATTGTCGAGAAAATAAAGGCTTCTCCGGGCAAACGCTTTGTTGCGGTGGTCGGCGCAGGCCACGTGGCGGGAATGCTGAAGAAGTTTGATAGAGATAACCGCGATAAACTCGTAGAGATTACAACTATCCCCCCCATCTCCACCGGATTTAAGGTGGCTGGCTGGAGCATTCCGATCCTCATTATTGGATCCATCATCGCCATTGGATGGCGTGAAGGAATGGAAGCAGCAGGCAGCAATATGATCTACTGGTTCCTGGCCAACGGAATTCCTTCGGCCATCGGCGCGGCTCTTGCCTTTGGCCATCCATTAACAGTTCTTGCAGGCTTTCTCACTGCTCCCTTCACCAGCCTCACTCCTGTGATCGGAGCGGGCTATGTCTGCGCCTTCACCCAGGTGTGGCTGCAACCGCCGATGATCCATGAACTTGAAACATCCGGCAATGATATGACCACCGTACGTGGCTGGTGGAAGAACCGCCTGTTACGTATTTTCCTCGTTTTTGCCTTCTCCAGTATCGGTTCTCTGATTGGAACCTGGGTAGGCGGAATAAAAATTTTTAAAGGACTTGTCGGCTGAAAAAGTCGACAATGCGACATGGAACTACTGAAAAAGACAAAAAAGAAAGAGAAACTGGCACCAGCTCCGGAGATCACCTCAAAACAACGACAATATCTCAAGGGACTTGCTCATCCACTCAACCCGCTGGTACAGATCGGTCGGGAAGGTCTGAGTGAAGGCCTTATCGAGATGGCCAGCAGTGAGCTCTCCCTGCGGGAACTGCTCAAGGTGAAAATCTCTCAGAACAGCGGGATGGAAAAGGACGAGACTGCCACTCTGCTCGCTGAGAAAACCCATGCAGCGATGGTTCAACTCATCGGTAAAACCGTCATCCTCTACCGTCCCAACCCCAAACTCGATAAAGAGAAACGCATCCGTCTCCCTAAATAAAAGGGAAAAAAAGGAAACAGGAGAAAGGAGAAAGGAGTCTCCTTTCTCCCGCTTTTGCCTTTCTTCCCGTTTTTGTCTCAAAGCGTAATCATCGCCAGAGGTTCACTCTGGCTGGCGGTGTGCAGCTCGACTCCTGCATTGAGAACTGCCCCGGCCGCCTGCTGCGCGAGCCGGGGCAAATTATTTTTCTCACTCAAATGGGCGAGCACCAGATGACGCAGCACACCGTTCTGCACCCCCCGCAGGAACTCCGCAGCATCCTTATTACAAAGATGCCCCCTGCTGGAACGAACACGCTGCTGCAATGGCAGCGGATAGGGGCCGTTTTTCAACATTTCCAGGTCGTGATTAAATTCCAGGATCAAGCCATTACAGGCAGCAAGCCGGGTATCCATCAGGCAGGTGGTTTTGCCCGTGTCGGTGAGATAACCAAGAGAGGATTTTCCGTCGCTGACGACAAAACCAACCGGGTCGGCAGTATCGTGGGAGATGGCGAAGGAGTGAATCGAAAGGGCACCGACTTCAAGGTGTTCTCCAGTTTCAAAGGGCACCGTGTTAAAAAGTCGTCCCATCTTTTTACGACCGTTCTTGAGCGTACCTTTATTGGCATAAACCGGGATTTCCAGCTTGCGGGAGATGATACCGGCACCGTGAATATGGTCGTTGTGTTCATGGGTGAGACATATTGCCCGCACAAGACTGGCATCGCGCCCTACCGCCTCAAGCCGGAGCAGGGTCTGCCGGCCGGATAATCCGGCATCAATAAACACTGCGGTCTCGCCACTCTCGACATAGACACAATTCCCTTTACTGCCACTGCCAAGAACTGAAAAATTCATTCTCCCCCACTCCCCATTCCAGTATGTCCAAATCCGTCTGTACCCCGATCGGTGTTGTCCAGTTCACTCACCTCAACAACCTCTACCCGAACCACACTCGCCAGCACCATCTGAGCAATACGGTCACCACGCCACAAAGTAAAGGGTTCACAGCCATGATTAATGAGCGGAATCTTTATTTCACCGCGATAATCACTGTCGATGGTCCCGGGGCTGTTAATCAGGGTTATTCCATGTTTCACAGCAAGCCCGGAACGCGGCCGTATCTGCGCCTCAAATCCGTCAGGGATGGCCATGGCAAAACCGGCGGGAATAAGAACAATCTCACCAGGTTGTAAGACAACGGAGTCCTCCACTGCAGCACAGATATCCATGCCTGCAGCTCCTGCCGTCTGATACTGCGGCAGTGAGAGTCCTTCACCATTTTTCAGTTTGCAAAACTCAACTTTCATCAGTTCTCTACATGTAGAATTAATATCAAGGTACCCAGCAGGGTACCCCTCACTCCCAAAACCTATCAAAGCCACAGCAGCCTATTGTATATCTGGTTCTTTTCAATCGCTTTTTCATCATTTTTCAACAAAGATTGGCACAGGCACCTTTTTCATTTTGAGAAACTGTAACTTCTCAAAAAGATATGGAAAAAGACAAAAAATGCCGTACCGCCTTTTGCTTTTCCGTCCTTCCCGGTTTAATTTCAATGAACTTTTTGTTCTTAAATGTTTTTTTGTTGTTCACGGTTTTCTGAGAAATTACGTCTTCTCTGCCGAGAACAGGAACAGTTGACAGGAATCCCACGCATTCCATTGAAAATATAACACTGAAGAGATATCCCTTGAATCCCCGGAGAACAGCCATGAAAAACAGCACCAGAAAAATCGTCTTTCTTGACGCCGAAACCATCCCCGAACACATCACCCTTCCCCCCTTTGCTTTTCCCCATGAATACACCTCTTTTCCTTGTACAACAGAGGATGAAATCATACAAAGGGCAGCAGAAGCAGAAATCATCATGACCAATAAAGTGCCGCTGCGCCGGGAGTGCATTGCACATCTGCCAGAGTTGAGGATGATTGCAGTCACAGCCACTGGCTACGATATCATTGACCTTGATGCCTGCCGCGACCGTGGCATTATTGTCTGCAACGTCCAGAACTACGCCGAAACATCTGTCCCTGAACACGTCATTGCCATGATCTTCGCCCTGCGCCGCAACCTCCTCACCTATCACAAAGGTGTTATGGCAGGGGAATGGGCAAAAAGCAGACAGTTCTGCTTCCTCACTCATCCCATTGGCGACATCGCCGACTGCACCATTGGCATCATCGGCAGTGGCAGTCTCGGCAGCGCTGTTGGAAAGATGGCGGGAGCTCTCGGCATGAAGGTTCTCTTTGGTGAACGGCGGGGAGCAACCTCCATCCGTGAGGGTTTTCACCCCCTTGAGACTCTGCTGAAAACTGCCGATATCATCACCCTGCACTGCCCGCTCAATAACTCTACCCGCAACCTGATCGGAGCAAACGAGCTGGCAATGATGAAAGAGAATGCCATTCTCATCAATGCCGCCCGCGGAGGACTGGTTGATGAAGCAGCTCTGGCCGACGCTCTGAGGGCAGGCCGGATCGGGGGAGCAGGAATTGATGTGCTGACCACGGAGCCGCCGACCGCCGGCAATCCACTGCTCGATCCAACTCTCCCGCAGCTCATTGTTACCCCGCACATTGCATGGGGATCCGACAGCGCGATCACAAACCTCATCGGTCAGGTGGTAGAGAACATCAACCGCTATGCAGAAGGGACACCGATTCGCCGGGTGGTGTGAACCTCAATTTTTTTCAGACTGTACTTTATGCCGGGGGAGACTGGGAAAAGCAAAAAGCGATAAGACAATTTTTTTACCGCGAAGAACGCGAAGGAAGGCAAAAGCGGGAGAAAGGAGACGGGAGACGGGGAAAGGCAAAAGACAGAAAGACAAAGACTGGGCAGCCAACGAAACACGCTAAACACGCGAAGAAAGACGAAAACATTTGAGAAAAATATTTTTAAAATTAAACAGGGAGGGACGAAAGAAGGGATACAAGAGAAAGGAAGCAGGAGACCAGGAAAAGGTCTTTGTAGAGACGACCAATTTGGGCGTCTTCAGCACAACAGGTGCCTCATCCCACAACAGACATTTCTACAATGAAATGAATTTATCATCCTGTTTGTCCCGCGTTTTTGGGGGCAGTACAAATTCTCGGTAAAATTATAACAAGGAACGATTTTCATTCTTCGGCAGATTTGGGGCTGCACATCCCCTACCAGCCCGTTAATGAACTGGGAGAACAAGCCGGAATCCAAGGTCGTTACTGGAGAAATCCGGCGAGTTGTAGTTACGATTCGCAGCCCGCACGTTCCTTGGGGTATCGCCCCAGCTGCCGCCGCGATACACGCGGTAAGAACCAGAATCCGGCCCCTCAGGATTGTTGCGAGGGCTTGAATCATAGTAGTTCTCATTGAACCAGTCAGAACACCATTCCTCGACGTTACCACTCATATCATAAAGTCCCAGACTGTTGGGAGCAAAGCTGCCAACCTTCGTTGTCTGGCGTCGCCACACCCCCGTTTGGCTGTAAAACTCTTTCTCATGTGCACGCCCACTAAAATTTATCTCACGGGGATCGGCAATATCTTTACCATTGCCAAAACGAACCTTCTTTCCACCTTCACGGGCGGCATACTCCCACTCCGCTTCCGTGGGCAAACGATAGATTTTCCCACTGCTCCTGTTTAATTTGGAAAGGAAATTTTCGGTGATATCGTTCCAGCTTACGGTTTCCACAGGATAACGATTGCGATTTTTGAACATGCTCGACTTAAAGTAACTCGGATTACTGCCCACACTGTCCATAATCTTTCGCCATTCCCTCTGGGTCACCTCATATTTCCCCATATAGAAATCATCAACACAGACCTCGTGCACCGGCTTTTCATTTTTGTATTCCTCGCCAAAGGTATCTCCCATCTGATAACACCCTCCCTTCACCAGCACAAACTCCATACCGGTCGTGGGATCTCGAAACTCTTTCCCATAAGAGCCAACGTCTCCGGCAACGTCCACCTCATGTTTCTTCTGTGGGGGGGTGACAATTCCCTCCGCTTTTCGTTTTGCCGGAGCATTGGCAAGAATGCTGTCCACAGCGGAAAGCATGTTTTTGGTGCGGCCCAGGGCAATCTCTCCAGCGTTCTTCTTCAGAATCAGTGATTTTTCGTCTTTTCCGCTCATGGTATTTCTCTGGTAGTTTTTTTCGAGGGATTAGTCCATCACACCATCTTCCGAAATTCCTGCCGCAACCGTTCCCTTTCCTCTTTCAGCGCCGCCTCCTGCTCGGTGAAATACGCATCATATTTCCCGCCAAGCTGTACCACAAACTGCCAGATATTGTCCTCCTGTATCCGCTCAATCTCCGCTGCCAACTCGTCTACCCGCTGACGCAGGCCTTTGATATGCGTTCGCAGTTTTTCTTTGTCATCCATTTGTTCACTGGCGGCAACAAAAGCGCCGCTCTCGAGGCTGACGAGAATCTCCTCAACCGTGGCCTGATCGTTCATCCGGTACGCGTTGTTCAGCTCCTGATATTGCTCCTCTGCCTTCTCCTTCACCTTTTCATATTCTTTGCGGGTTTCTTCATTGTCCCCAATATGCTTTGCCTCTTCCGCCCCGGCAAGCATCACCTGAAGTTTGAGGATTTGGGAGATAATCTCCCCAAGACACACGCTGTACTGACGGTTAAAGCCATCGATGGTGTAGAGGAATTCATCCCGCTCCCCGCTGAGCAGGATCAGTCTGCGCTCCAACCCCTGCAACTCCAGCTTGAGGGCAGCGATTTCCGGGTCACCCCATGGAGTGACAGGGGTGTGAATATTGAGAAAGGTGGTAATGTGTGAAAGCGCTTCGGGGTAATCCAGGGTATCGAGACAGGAGAGGATAAGAGTCAGTTCCTCTACCTCCCCCGACCTGCAGCGGATCTTATCCACCTGAAGAGAGATGGTCTCCTCATCTTCAAGACTGATCGCCGCCTTGATAATCTCCAGCCGTTTTATCAGTTGCTGCATGATGTTTTCTCTGGTTGAATTCTACCTGAATTTTACATTTTCTGGCCTTTTTCCCAAAAGGCACTTTTCATTTTTAGAATGTATTATCGAAGCATAAACAAGCAAAAAAACATCGCTGTTATACGTCGTACTGCCTGATCTCTGATAACTTTTCACCCTTCAGGGACAGAATCACATTTCACCCTCAGAGCCAGTTCCAGATTTATTTTTTTTATTACAGAGTAAGAAAAACATGGAATCGTTGAGATTTAAAGAAGTCGTTTTATCACAGACACGTTCCATTTTTCAAATCCGCCTCCGAAACCAGTCCGTTAATGAACTGGGAGAACAAGCCGGAAGCCAAGGGTGAAGAAAGAGTAATCCGGCAAGTTGCAGGAGCGAAACGCTGCCCGTATTTGCCACGGGGAATTGCTCCAGCTGCCGCCGCGAATCACGCGGTTTGAACCTGAATCAGGCCCCTCAGGATTGTTACGAGGACTTGAGGAATAGTAGTTCTTAGCGTACCAGTCGGAACACCATTCCCAGACGTTGCCACTCATATCATAAAGTCCCAGACTGTTGGGAGCAAAGCTGCCAACCTTCGTTGTCTTCTCTCGATACACTCCCGTTTGGCTGTAATACTGTTGATACTTCGCAATCCCCTTAAAATTTATCTCACGGGGATTAGCACGATCTGTGTCAATATCTATGCGAAGACCTATGCCATTGCCAAAACGAACCTTTTTTCCCCCAGCACGGGCGGCATACTCCCACTCCACTTCCGTGGGCAGACGATAGCATTTTCCGCTGCTTCTGTTCAGTTTGGGGAGAAATTTCTCAGTGATATCATTCCAGCTTACGTTTTCCACCGGATAACAATAACCATTCTTGAATTCACTTGGATTACTGCCCATAATCTTTTGCCATTCCCCCTGGGTCACCTCATATTTCCCCATATAGAAATCATCAACACAGACTTCATGCACCGGTTTTTCATCTTTGTATCCCTCGCCAAAGGTATCCCCCATCTGATAACACCCCCCCTTCACCAGCACAAACTCCATACCGGTCGTGGGATCTCGAAACTCTTTTCTATGAGGGCCAACGTCTCTGGCAACTTCTACCTCATGCTTCTTCCGGGGAGGGGCAATTCCCTCCGTTTTTCGTTTTAGAGGAGCATTGGCAAGAATGCTGGTCGCAGCGGAAAGCATGTTTTTGGTGCGGCCAAGGGCAATCTCCCCGGCATTCTTTTTCAGAATCAGGAATTTTCCGTCTTTTTCACTCATGGCGTTTCTCTGTTAGTTTTTTCGAGGGGTTCGTCTGTATTTACAAAAAAGAGTAATAACCACCTTTAAGGCTCAGCTCCAACCTACTACACAGTAAATCCTAATTATTCACAACAGAGTCTGAGGACTGAATGTATTGGATTTTAACGACCAGGGACAATGCTTTAAACGAAAACGTTTATATCCGAATATTTAAGCAGTACTGAAGTACTACTCCGCATGTGCCATAAACTGGCGTTTGAACTCTTTTGGTTTAGAAATATTATGAAACATCTCCTTCGAGCCGCCGGTACCAACAATTATAATTGTGCCATAACCAAGAATACGGGCGATAAAAGACTGCGAAATGTTGACCGACTCTATCTTCGACAGATTCATCTCAAAGGCGTCGTGGTTAAACCAGCCCACCTTGATTACCACCCGTCGGTTGGTGATAACAAATTCACTGGTTGTCCGGTCTATTGCCGGAACGATAAAAAGAGAAAAAAGTGCCTTGAGTTTGCAAAAGAGTATCCAGTGCAATTTCGTCTCATACACCACATGCTCGTCCCTGATCAGAGTGTTGTTTACATAGTTTCCCATCACACCATCTCCCGAAATTTCTGCTGTAACCGTTCCATTTCTTCTTTCAGCGCCGCTTCCTGCTCGGTGAAATACGCATCATATTCCCCGCCAAGCTGCACCACCAGCTGCCAGGTATTGTCCGCCTGTATCCGCTCAATCTCCGCTGCCAACTCGTCCACCCGCTGACGCAGGCCTCTGATGTGCGTTCGCAGTTTTTCTTTGTCATTCATCTGTTCACTGGCTGCAACAAAGGAACCGCCGTTCTCGAGGCTGACGAGAATCTCCTCAACCCTGGCCAGATCATTCATCCGATAAGCGTTATTCAATTCCTGAAACTGTGCCGCCGCCTGCTCCTTCAAATCGTCGGCAACCATATCAGGATGGCAGAAGCGGCTTGCCTTGCGATAGGCAATTTTCAGCCGCCGGGCATCTTTCTCATTCAGTTTCTGCGGCTCCGGTTCGGCAAGGTGCTCCTCATACTCGCCGGAAAAGCGCCCATACTGCTCCTGAGCCTTTTCCCTCGCCTTTTCATATATTTTGTCACCAATATGCTTCGCCTCTTCTACCCCGGCAAGCATTACCTGAAGTTTGAGGATTTCGGAGATGGTCTTCCCAAGGTGCATACTGTATTGACGGTTGAAACCGTCAATAGTATGGAGAAATTCATCCCGCTCCCCGCTGAGCCGGGTAAGCCTGCGCTCCAATCCCTGCAGCTCCAGCTTGAGAGCAGCAACTTCCGGATCACTCCATGTAGTGACGGCGGATTGAGTGTTGAGAAAGGTGGTAATGTGCAAAAGAGCTTCGGGGTAATCAAGGGCATCGAGACAGGAGAAGATGACAGTCAGCTCCTCGACCTCTCCTGCCCTGCAGCGAATCTTCTCCAGATGGAGAGAGATGGTCTCTTCATCTTCAAGACTGATCGCCGCCTTGATAATCTCCAGCCGTTTTATCAGTTGCTGCATGATGTTTTCCTGTGATTGAATTGTACCTGAATTTTGCATTTTCTGGCCTTTTTCCCAAAAGGCCCTTTTCATTCTTTCGGCGGATTTGGAGCTGCACATCTCCGGGCTATGCGGGTTCGTCCCTTCACCCGCAATCCCTCCGATGGTCAGCCCCAAATCCGCCTCCCAAACCAGCTGACCCGTTAATGAACTGGGAAAACAAGCCGGAAGCCAAGGTAGCTGAAAGAGATGTCTGGCGAGTTGCAGGCGCGATTCGCCGCCCGCACGAGCCCCGGGTCATAGTACCAGCTGCCGCCGCGATACACGCGGTCCGAACCTGAACCTGGGCCTTCAGGGTTGTTACGAAGGCTTGACTCAGAGTAGTCCCCGAACCAGTCGGAACACCATTCCCAGACGTTGCCACTCATATCATAAAGCCCCAGACTGTTGGGAGTAAAGCTGCCCACCTCCGTTGTCTTCTCTCGAGACACTCCCGCTCGGCTGTAAGACTCTGTCCAATCTGAACACCCATCAAAATTTATCTCACGGGGATCAGCAATATCTTTGCCATTGCCAAAACGCACCTTCTTTCCACCTTCGCGGGCGGCATACTCCCACTCCGCTTCCGTGGGCAGGCGATAGCTTCTTCCACTGCTCCTGTTCAGTTTGGGGAGGAATTTCTTAGTGATATCATTCCAGCTCACGTTCTCCACCGGATAACGATCACCATCCTTAAATTCACTTGGATTACTGCCCATAATCTTTTGCCATTCCCCCTGGGTCACCTCATATTTCCCCATATAGAAATCATCAACACAGACTTCGTGTACCGGCTTTTCATTATCTTCCCCATCTCCAAAGGTATCACCCATCTGATAACAACCGCCCTTCACCAGCACAAACTCCATGCCGGTCGTGGGATCTCGAAACTCTTTTCCATAAGGGCCAACGTCTCCGGAAACTTTCACCTCATGTTTCTTCTGTGGGCGGGTGACAATTCCCTCTGCTTTTCGTTTTGCCGGAGCATTGTCAAGAATGCTGGCCGCAGCGGAAAGCATGTTTTTGGTACGGCCAAGGGCAATCTCCCCGGCGTTCTTCTGCAGAATCAGTGCTTTTTCGTCTTTTTCGTTCATGGCATTTCTCTGTTAGTTTTTTTTATTTTCGTTCCCTGGAATGGGAAGGCCTGGCAAAACAGCTGCGTGTAGAATACAGAAAACATCGAAAATGAGCGAAAAACAAGGTTCTTCAATGTACACTTGAACTCTTTTCGCTGGCAATGGTCGGTAAGGCGGAGTTTCGACTTTTTGTCATTCAAACAAACGCAAAAAGCCCCCATCCTTCTCCAGGATGGGGGCTTTTTTACATCTTTACGGCAAACAGCAAAAAATCATCTCCCGAATTATACCATTTACATTTTGTATTAACCAGAGAACGCAAAGAGTAAAGATAGAACAACAGCAATTCTCTGTTTAATTTTAAAATCTTTTTTAAAGTTTTTTGCCTTTATTCGCATGTTTCGAGCTTTCCTTTGGCAAAAAGTTTTTCGCTGTTCCGTCTTTTTCTTTTCCCTGTCTCCTGTCTCCCTTTTCCTTGTCCCTGCCTTTGAATCCGCCAATACAAAATGTAAATGACATCACTCAGTCATCGGAAATGTATTCAAAGGCAAGCTGCAGGGCATCCTCATAATTGTAATGAATACCATCATTTCCAAGCATTCGGCCGAGCCCCAGTTTCAGAATCTGGTCATCCAGCTTTTCGTTTTCCGGCATGACCAGCAGAGGCTTAATTTCTTCAGATTTCAACCGGTCAATCATCTCCGAGAGCGCATAGAGACCGGAGAGGTCCATAAAAGGAACGTGCTGGCAGTTGATAATAACTACTTTTGTTCCCATCAGTTTACTGACGTGTTCCTGCATCTTCGCAGTGGTTCCAAAGAAGAAAGCACCCTCCACGGTAATCGTCCTTATCTGGTACCTGGTCTCCTGCTGCAGCTGGCTTTCAACGTCGTTGTTGTATTCGCCGCCTTGCGTCCCTTCCATATTGATACTGGACTGTTTCGCAATCCGCCAGGTGGTCATCAGCGATGCGAGGGTTATACCCACGCCAACAGCCTCAATCAAGTCAACAAACACAGTAATAAGGAAGACCGCACACATGACAAGCAGGTCGGTTTTCGGCACAGTCCGGATCATACGCAGCAGGCGGTAGTCGAGAATATCGATACCAACCTTCATCAAAATCCCTGCCAATACCGGCTGAGGAATATGTGAAGCGTATTGCCCGAGACCAAGCAGGATGGCAAGCAGTACCAGCCCATGAGTAACCCCTGAGATGCGGGTTGTACCACCGGCTTTAATGTTGACCACCGTCCGCATTGTGGCACCAGCCCCCGGCAGACCGCCTATCAGAGATGCAGCAATGTTACCGAGTCCCTGACCAACCAGTTCCCGGTTGGGTCTGTGACGGGTCTTGGTCATGGAGTCCGCAACCACAGAGGTGAGCAGAGAGTCAATGGTCCCGAGCAGCGCCAGCGCTACTGCCATGCCGATTATCTGGGGCAGATCAATCAGGGCAAAGTGCGGCAGATGAATATCCGGCAGTGTCTGAGGAATATCTCCGATAGTGCTCACATCCATTTTCCACACCAGCGAAACAACAGTTCCGACAATGAGGGCAATAAGCGGAGAGGGCAGCGAGCGGGAGATCCGCGCCGGAGTGAGAAAGACAATCAACACGGTTAAAAGAGAGAGAAGACAGGCAGAGACATTGGCATGCATAAGAACATGGGGAAGAGCGACTGCCGCAGCTACCGGAGATCCGAGGCCGGGCAGGCCAAGCAGGGGATTAATTTCCAGCAGGATAATAATAACGCCGATACCGCTCATAAAACCGGAGATCACCGGATAAGGCATGAAACGGACGAGGGTTCCCAGCTTGAAATAGCCAAAAGCGATCTGCACAATCCCTGAGAAAAAAACAATGGTAAAAATCGAGTCCATATCACCGGGGAAGGCGACAACCGCCGCCGCGAAAATAACCGTCATCGGTCCGGTCGGCCCTGAAACCTGGGTCGGAGTACCCCCGAAGATGGCCGCGACGAGTCCCAGCGCAATCGCACCGTAAAGCCCCGCCACCGCGCCCGCACCACTCGCAACGCCAAAGGCGAGAGCGAGAGGGAGCGCGACAATACCTGCTGTTAGTCCTCCCAGTAAATCACCGCGAAAAGCCGTGGCTGAATATCCACCTTTCATAATATCACATACCCCTTATCTAAAAAAAAAGAATAGAATTCCCGCGCAACAATGGAGTGCAACTCCCTGTTGTGAAAGCAGGAAAAGAGAAAACTCGCTGTAAACAACTGTGAGAAGAGAAAAGAAAACCAGAAGTGACAGAAACGGCCGGCAGAAACCGGCACTGCGAGTCAGGGGAGGTTTGAAAAGAGTATGCTCATTTTCTTTGGAAGAAGAATTCAGACCTTTGCCAAGGCTGAAAAAATACAGAATAAGACAGAAGCTTGTACAATAAAAAAGCTGATATTTCAATAAATTCCTTAATTGAAGCGTTCCGGGTTCAAGGCCGACAGGTCAAACAACGGGACTTAAGGTTGAAGACTGCTGATAAAGGTCAGGCCGCATCTCCTGCCCTCACTCCACCACACTCAACCTTCCCTCCTCCATCCGCCACACCCGCGAAGCCACCCGTTTGATCTGTGCCTCATGGTGAGAAACCAGTATCACGGTGTGATCTTTGCCCAGTTCCTCAATCAATGTCTCAATTTTACAGGCTGCTTTACTGTCCAGGGAAGAGGTAGGTTCGTCGAGCAGCAGAATCTCCGGTTTTCCGGCGAGGGCACGGGCAATACAGAGTCGCTGCTGCTGGCCACCGGAGAGGTGGCGGGCGTCGGTATCCAGTCGTTCTTTTACCTCTTCATAGAGATGTGCCATGCGCAGTACTTCTTCAGTGCGCTCCGCAATCTGTCCTTTCTTCCAGCCACGCAACCGCAGGGGAAAGGCGATATTCCGCCGGATGCTCATCGGCAGCGGATCGGGATTTTGAAACACCATTGCCACCTTTCTGCGCAGCATGGAGGGATTCAAGTGTCGATGAATATCTACCCGTTTTCCATCAAGCACCATGCGGATTCTCCCGCATACCACACCGCCCTCTTCCTCTTCTGAGAGGCGGTTAAGCAGAGCAAGGAAGGTCGTCTTCCCCGAACCGGAAGACCCGGTGACAGCACAGACGATATTCTCTTCCACCTCCATGGAAATATCATGCAGCAGCTCCCTGCCACCACGGGAAAAGGAGAGCTGTTCCACCATTATTTTTGCAGCCATGAAGACCCCCGAAAACGAAACGAGACATAAGATTGCAGTAAAAATGCTGCGGCAAAGAACACTCCACAGAGGAGCAGCAGCGTTATAGAGGCACCGAAGCCGTACTGCAGTTCCGCAAGGTCTCTGTATTGTGATGACATGTAATAGATGTAGAACGGCAGCGCCTCGAACTGCTTGAACAGGGAGTGCATCCCCGGAGCCGAGGCCACCACACCGGTGAGCATGATCACTGCAGTATCCTCCGCCGCTCTGCCGGTGGCAAGAATCACCCCGCCGAGCAGATCTTTCGCACGGAACGGAAGCAGGACAAAAAAGATATTTTGCACCTTTGTCGCTCCGAGTGCCGGTGCGGTGCGACGCAGTTCTGCAGGAATCCCCTGCAGGGCGGTCTCAGTAGTGCGTACCAGACAGGGCAGGACAAGGAAGCCGAGAGCAAGCGCCGACCAGGCCATGCAGGGACCGGGCGCACCGGGAAAAAGGTTGTGGAGCAACACCATAAAGGAGAACCCCGCAAGTCCCACCACGATGGAAGGCAGACCGGTGAGAACATCCACCAGCAGGTTGACAATGCGGTGGGCCCACGGTCCGGCAAATTCGGCAAGGTAGATTCCGGTGAAGACACCCGGTAGAACGGCACAGAGCACGGCAACCATCACCACACTGACGGTGCCGAGGAGTGCGGGATAGATACCGTCAAATACCGGCAGCCCGTGCAGCAGAGCATCCACCGGAGGCGTATCGCCAAAGAAGAGAGAGACTGCGTCCAGTCCCCTCACCCGCAGAAGAAGAACAACAAAGAGAGAGAGAAAGGAGGTGGCAAACACCAGCAGCGCCAGCCAGGAAAATATCACCAGCAGAAGTTCAGCACATCGTTTCACTGCACCCTCCCCCGTCGAAACCTGTGGTCAACGACACGCAGGATCAGCACCAGCATGAAGGTGAAGAGATAGAGCACGAAACCACAAAGATAAATGGACTGAAACTCAAGACTGTGAAAATCCACCGCCATGACGAGGGCAATATGCGCGGTAAGGGTACGGGCACTCTCCAGCACTCCGTCGGGCATGTTGATACTGTTGCCCGCCAGCATCAGACTTATAAAGGTGTCGCCCATCGCCCGCCCGAGCCCCATCACCACACCGGAGAGCAGGCCGGGAAGCGCCTCGGAGAGCTGCAGGTAAAGCAGCCGCTGTACCGGCGTGGCCCCGAGGGCCGCAGCAGCACGCCGGGCACGGGGATCGACACCATCGAGGGCGTTGACAAAGAGCACAATCATGGTTGGAGAGATGAGCAGGCCGAGCACGAGGGACGCAGTCAGAATGGAGAATCCGGAACCGCTGTGGAACTGGCTGCGGATGAAGGGAACCAGATAGATCAGGGCGACAAAGCCATACACCACTGTCGGGACTCCAGACATCAGACGCACGCAACTGAGCAGAACGCGCCGCATCCTGCCCCGGGCAAAGACCGCAGTGACAAAGGCCACTCCGAGGCTGAGCGGTGTCCCCACAAGGAGTGCCCCGCCGGCAATGGCAGTGGAGCCGACCATCATCGGCAGGATGCCAAACTGGTCGCTGCCCGGATTCCAGCCGCCGACCAGCAGCGCGAAGAGATGGCCGTGACTGAAAAGCGGCCAGCCAAGAATCAGCATCATAAAAAAGACGGCAATGGTGCATATTCCAGTCACCACTGCCGCCGCGCGGATAAGTCGAGTCATCACTCAGCAGCTTATTTGACGCCGATGAAACCCTTCTCTTCAACGATCTTCTGTCCTTCCGGGCTGAGCAGATAGTTGAGAAGAAGTGCAGAGAGCCCGGTGGCTTTCCCTCTGGTCGAACTGTAAAGACCACGGGCCACAGGGTAGCTGCCGTCCTGCACAGACGGAATGGTTGGAACCACGCCATCAAGGGCAACCGGTGTCACCGTACTGTCAATATGACCAACGGAGACATAACCAATGCCGTAAGGGTCACCACCAATGGCTGTTTTCATCGCGCCGTTGGAAACAACAACGTTGGCCCCGCCATTTACCGCACCCTTTTTCAGCGCCTTCTTGACGAAGACTGCGCGAGTGCCGCTGGCGGAGTCACGATCGTAGAGATCAATGGCGTGATCCTCCCCGCCAAGTTCTTTCCAATTTGAGATTGTTCCGGCAAAAACCTGCTGCAGCTGTTCCGTGCTCAGGCTTTTCACAGAGTTTTTCGGGCTGACAACCACACCGACACCGTCCACAGCCCATTTGACCTGCACCAGATTATAACGGGAGATCTCCTCCTCAGTAGCCGAACGTCCAGCGTCACCAATGTCTACAAGTCCTTCACCCACCTGGCGGATTCCCACCCCGGAACCACCACCGGCAACGGTGACAATAACTTTAGGATTAAATCTCGCGATACACTTGGCGGCCTCTTTCATAACTGGAATGTGAGCGGTACCTCCAGCAACCTTGATGACACCCTCCTGTCCCTTAAATGCATCCAGTGCGCTGCCAGCAAAAACTGCATTGCAGCAACCGAGCGCCGCAATGAAAGCAAAGCAGAATACGATTCTTTTCATGTTGTCCTCTACGGAAAAATTGAAGTGTGAAAAATAACGGGAGTCTCCAAAAAAAACTTCCGGCCTACACTACACGTGTTCCTTCAAAAGGAACAAACGGTTTTCCCGATATCAAAGCGCCGCAACAATGGCAATATCCTCTATCGGCTGGCAGCAGACAATCAGAGAGAATTCAGAGTTTCGGGTACTCTCAAGGCAGCCGCCAGCTTCCTGACCACAGCTTTTCTTGAAATTCCCCTTGACGAAATTTCCCTGGAGTGTCTTTTTCATCATTAATTATCTTCTTCACCTTCAACAAAGCTCGTAGAATTCGCTCCTTCCTCAAACGACAAAGATATGAAGGATAACAGAGGAAAGCTGCACAGCTCTCTTCTTCATTTCAAGGGTGCCTTGAATAACCACTATTTCGTTTATATTTAAGGCACCCTCAAAAATAAAAGGTTACTGCCCATGCAGGAATTTAGAGACTCACCACGCAGGTATCCGCAAAAGAGAGCACCTGAAACCAGACTCAAGGATTATAACGAGATCTACGACGCCTTCGACGTAGAGACCGCCACAACTCAGGCAAAGAGATGTGTGCAGTGCGGCGATCCGCAGTGCCTCTTTGCCTGTCCCCTGCATAACTGCATTCCGTTCTGGCTGCGCAACATCGCCGCTCACGACTGGGATACAGCTTTTCAACTCTCCAATGAAACCAACCCCTTTCCGGAGATCACCGGTCGCATCTGCCCGCAGGATCGACTCTGTGAGGGTGCCTGTATCCTCAAGGATGAATATGGCGCTGTCTCCATCGGTACCATAGAGCAGTTTGTCACCGAAGAGGGCTTCAAACACGGGGCACAACTGCCGGTTGCGGAAACGATGACAGACAAAAGAGTTGCGGTGATCGGCTCAGGTCCCACTGGTATATCGGTTGCCACATTCCTGCTGCGTGCCGGAATCCAGGTTGATATGTATGAAAGACAGGCCCACCCCGGTGGATTGCTTACCTTTGGTATTCCAAATTTCAAGCTGGAAAAAAAAGTCGTATTCAACCGCTTTGAGCTGCTCAAGAAAGCGGGATTGAAGCTGTTCCTCAATACCGAACTGGGAAAAGATCTCCTCTATGAAAAACTGGGACAGGAGTACGATGCCATCTTTTTAGGTATTGGCGCAGAACAGTCCAGAGCTGCCCATATTCACGGAGAACTGGCGGAGAATTCCTTCAAAGCCATCGATTTTCTGCGCAACATGCAGCTGAAAATATTCACTGAATCGTTTGATACAACCTATAACGTCACAGGAAAAGACGTTATCGTTATTGGTGGTGGAGATACCGCCATGGACTGTATCAGAACGTCACTGCGGGAAAAAGCTGCCAGTGTCCGCTGCCTCTATCGGCGGGACAGTGCCAATATGCCTGGCAGTAAGAAGGAGTTCCAAAACGCCATGGAAGAAGGTGCGGAATTTCTCTTTAACGCCTCCCCCAAAAAGCTGGTCGACAAGGGAAACAGAGCGACTGGCATTATTGCTGAAAAAACCATCCTCACAGAAAAAGATGCCAGCGGAAGACAGAGCGTGAAAATCATCGAAGGCAGCGACTTCACTCTTGACGCAGATGTTTTCATCTTTGCCCTTGGCTTCTTTCCAAAGTCTCCGGAATTTCTCCAGGCATACGGCATTGAAACCGACGACAGGAACAGAATTGTCATCGATAAGAATTTTAGAACCACCCGGAAACATGTATGGGCCGGTGGAGATATCAGCCGCGGAGCAGATCTTGTGGTCACCGCCGCTGCCGATGGCCGGGAAGCCGCCAGAGATATCATCGCAACTCTACTGCCGTAACATATACACCACTCACCAGGAAAAAAATATCATGAAAAAAAGTGTCGTCTGTCCCTATTGCGGAACGGGCTGTGGAATAGAACTTGAGATCAGAGATAACAAAATTGTCTCTGCCGAAGGCAATGTAAACAACCCTGTCAACGAAGGGCATATCTGTTTGAAAGGACGCTACGGGTGGGATTATGTCAGTGCAAAAGATCGGCTGAAAACGCCCATGATTCGCAAGAAAAATGGCACATTCAGCAGAGACGGCGTACTTCAACCCGCGAGCTGGGATGAGGCGCTGGGGTTGATCACCTCCAAAATGAAACAGGTGAAAAACGACTTCGGCGGCGATGCCATTGTTGGCAACTTCTCGGCCAGATCAACCGTTGAAGAGAACTATCTCGCTCAGAAATTCATGCGGGCTGTTCTCAAGACGAACAATGTCGATCACTGTGCGAGGATCTGACACTCCCCCACCGTAGCAGGTCTTGCTACAACACTTGGCAACGGAGCCGCAACAAACAGTTTTATTGAAATCGGAAAATACTCGAACTGCATCATGATGATCGGGTCCAATCCGGAAGGCTCACATCCCATCGCCTCAATGCATATCCACCGCGCCTTGAAACGCGGTGCGAAACTCATTGTTATTGATCCGGTGAAAACAGAGATGGCACAGCGGGCAGACATACATATTCAGCTGCCGCCGGAATATAATATTCCGATATTGAACGCCCTTCTCTACACAATTATTGAAGAGGAACTTACAGATACAGCGTTTATTGGCAACTGTACCACTGGCTTTGAATATCCCCGGGAGACAGTGAAAGAGTATTCGCCGGAAAAAGTTGAAGAAATGACCGGCGTACCGGCGAAAGATCTGCGTGAAGCCGCACGGATGTACGCCACCACAAAACCCGCCGCGATTACTCACGGCATGGGTGTTACTCATTTCAACCACGGAACAGCCAACGTCTGCGCAATCTCCAACCTGATGCTTGCCACCGGCAACATTGGCGAACTCGGCAGCGGAGACTACCCGCTGAGGGGGCAGCAGAACGTGCAGGGTTCCACGGATATCGGTGTGCTCGCCCACAAATATCCGAATACCGGTGATGTCACTGATGCGAAACAGAGAGAGTATTTTGAGAAGTTCTGGAATGTAACAGGTCTGAGCCAGGAAGTTGGAATCGTCAAGAACAAGGTTCCAGACGCTATTCTCAGCGGGAAGGTGAAGGTGTTTTATACGGTGGGTGAAAACCCGGTGATCAGTGAACCAAACACCAACCACTTTCTAAAAGGGATTGCGGCGGTAGAGATGTATATCGTTCAGGATCTCTTCCTCACCGAGACCTCGAAGAAAGCGGATATTATCCTGCCCGCTGTCAGCGGCGCAGAAAAAACGGGGTGCTACATCAACGCCGAACGGCGGGTACAGCTGAACCACAGGAATATCGAACCGGAAGGTGATGTCAAAACCGACGGAGAGATCACCTGTGAACTGGCAAAACGCCTCGGCGCGGAGGGTTTCGAGTATGCAGACTCCGAAGAAGTCTGGGAAGAGATTAGAAAAATGGATCCCAAACGTTTCGGCGGAATGAGCTACAAACGCATCGTTGAAAATGAAGGGTTGTGCTGGCCCTGCCCCACCGAAGATCATCCCGGAACACCGAGCCTTTATCTCGATAAAGTTTTTCTTACTCCAGATGGGAAAGCAAAATTCATTCCTGTCGCCTTTACAGACAAGAAAGAGAAGATGCAGGATCTTCGCGTGGAAATGGCAGACAAGCTGCAGGTTCCCGAAGGTTATCTCTGTCTAACCGGTGCCGTGGATGAGCCCACAGATGAGGAATATCCGCTCAATCTGATCACCACCAGAAAGGTGTATCAGTACACCGTTGGCACTATGACACGGCGCTCACGGCTGCTTGAGGCCGGGGCGTATAAGAACGGTGCGACCGCAGAACTTCATCCCGAGACGGCACAGCAGTACGGCCTGAAGGACGGCGATTTTATTGAGGCATACAGCCGCTACGGGCAGATCGCCGTACGTGCCGAGGAGAACAGCAATATTCGCCCGGGATCTGTGCAGATGACCTTTCACTACTGGGAATCCAGCGCCAACGAGCTGACCAGCAACGGTGCAGATTATATCACCAGTACACCAACCTTCCGGTCAGCTATTGGCCTGCGCAAGATAAGCGAAGAGGAATATACAAGAATCAGAGCGGAAAAATTTGAGAAGTTCCAGTCTGAGAAAATTTTCTTCGATGATATTGCACACTGATTTTTCTGCAAAACCACTGGAAATAAAAAGGCTGTCCTGGTAACAGGGCAGCCTTTTCAATATCTTCAACATTAGAAAAAAACCTGACAGTGAAATAGTCTTAATTTAAGGCTGGATGAGTATAATCAGTGCAACACCGTGATATTAATATGAAAAAAGAGTGAGCTGCCGATATGGTTACGTCACTACAACTTACAGACGAAGTGCAAGGATGAGGTACGGGGCGTAAGAACTCTTTCTCAAGAGAAGATAGACAACGGCGTTCTGAATGAGTATAATAAGTGCAAATACCGTGATATAAAAAAGCGTGAGCTTTGTTGTTGAATTTGACACAGAGAAAGGTCTTAAAAGGGCTGACCCCGCTGGAAGTTTTCACCGGCAAACGTGTTGCACTTATGGGAACCTCTGTTTACGGTCAGCTCGTTTATATTGCAGTTTTCTCAACTACAGTATAGCACGAGTGGGTTACCCCTTCCAGACATACGCCCTAATCTAAATTTCTCACTATAATTCTTTGCTATCAGGATGTAACAAATTTAATATTTTTTATCTTGAATTGTGACATCTTAAAATCATTGAGACAAGGGATATTTTAATGAAAAAAAAATATGGTAGTGCTACAAAAATTGCAGCAAATATCTGGAATACTCTGTCAAAGACCACTCCCCCACATATCCAATCATCAAGCAAAGAAAGTCAGGAAAGTCCTTTACCACTATCATCTCTTATCATGGCTCTTGAACCACGCTTCATGTTTGACGGAGCCGCCCCTGCTACTGTAGATGTATTACTTGATCAACACGTTGGTGCTGACGCCTCAGTCGATGCCACCACAGTCGATACCTCAGCTACTGATCAGGGTGCAGATCTCCTCAATTCCCTTGCCAATACAATTATCCCACCTGTCGCCAACACAGAAACGACAGAATCTGGCCAAAAGAGTGACCAGGATATCCAAACTGAGAAATCAGGAGCAGATAAGCCGGCGGACGAAACACGCCTGGAGCTGTTTGAGACGACTGACAACAGTACATCTGCAATAACGTTACCAGAAGATGGTGAGAGCAGTGATGCCATCCCGACGGAGTTGACTCCAGCACACGCCCCTCCAGCAGGTCAGGGATTACATCTGCTGGACACAACTGAGAGTACCCTCCTCTCCACAGTTGAAACTACATCTGGTACAGCTTCAGAGGGTATTGAAATCGCCTTTATCGACTCCAATTTGGAAGATATCCAGACCCTGATCGACAGCATTGATCCAGAAGTCACCATTATCCTTCTTGACGGCAGCACAGACGGTATAAGTCAAATAACTGATGCCTTGAATGCAGCTGGCGATACTGTCTCCGCCATTCATATTTTAGGACACGGTAGCTCTGGTAGTGTGAGTATTGGTTCTACGGAACTCTCAAACGATACCTTACCAGAATACTCTGACGAACTTACCTCATGGCAGTCTTACTTAAGTGAAGACGCTGACATACTGATTTACGGTTGTGATGTGGCCGAGGGTGATGCAGGGAGTTCGCTGATAACCTCGCTTGCCCGTATCACCTCAGCTGACCTTGCGGCCTCCACCGATTTAACGGGTAATGCTGATCTTGGTGGTGACTGGGTGCTGGAATATACTGTTGGCGATATTGAAGCTTCAACAATAACGGATGCGCTGGGCAGTTATAGTGGTTTGTTGGATGCGCCTACTACGTCAGATCAAGCGGGAACTATAGCTGGGGAGTATGCTGTAAATTTTAATGGCTGGACGTTCGGATTTGATGATGCAGAGGATGGGGCTGGCAATATAACGGCTATTACAATTACAGAGTTACCTGACGCAGCTGATGGAGTTTTAACCCTGAATGGTGATGCTGTCACTGTGGGTACGAGAGTAACGGAAGCCCAGTTTGTTAATTTGGTGTTCACGCCCGTAAATAAAAGTGCTGAATACACTGCATCATTTGATTTTAAGGTGGAGGACTCCAGTGGGGAGCTGAGTACTTCTGCGACTTTTACGATAACTGTCGAAGCGGTTAATGATGCCCCCGTAGCTGTTACTGATGCCATCACTGCAACGGAAGATACCGGTATCGTTGTAACTGACAACCTGTTAACGAATGACACTGATGCGGATACGGCTACTGCCGACTTAACGGTGACAGAGATCCGTTTAGGTGAAACGGTTGGGACGGGCATGCAGGGTAGTATTGGCTCGGCCCTTGTCGGAGAATACGGTGCTATAACTGTTGATGCTGATGGTACCTATACCTATACCCTGGATAATAATAGTGAGGCTGTGCAGGCGTTGGGTGTTGGTGAAACGTTGACCGAGAGTTTTAATTATACCATGCAGGACGATGGAGGATCCTCTTCCTCGGCCGTGCTTACTGTGACCATTGATGGTACCAATGATGCACCCGTTGCCACCTCTAAGGTAATACTGATATCGACATCTGTGCCGGAAAATAGCACGGATGCAGAAAATCCTGGGACGGCCGTTTCAGAATTCCTGCAAACAATTTCAGGTGCTAGTTTAGTTGCTGATGTTGATACGAATGACACCACCTTCGGTATTGCTGTGTATGGCAGTGAAACAACGAATGGCATGACCGGAACATGGCAGTATCAATTAAGCGGGAGTTCGGATTGGACTGCTTTTACCCCGAGTGTAACCGCCGCGACGTTAATCCCCTCTGATGCTGTGGTTCGATTCGTGGCTGCTGACAGTGCGATTGATTCACAAGAATCAGGTGATGCTACGTTGAAGTATTATGCCTGGGATGGTCAGCTTTATGCCCAGACGGATACACCCGATGTCTCTGATGGAAACAGAGGCGAAAATACGGCATTTAGCGAGAATGGTATTTCTGCCGTGATTGAGATTACCTCACGAAATGATAGCCCGACATTGGTACAGGGCGATATATCCTTGGACGAGTACACCTCTGTGACTGTGGATGCGACCATGCTTCCAGTGGTGGATCCCGATAGTTCTTTAGAGCAGATTGTTTATCGCGTGGAGGCAGTACCTGAAAAGGGTGGGCTGTTTAAAAACGGTATTGCACTGTCGGTCGGTTCATTGTTTACCCAGCAAGATATAGATAATAATATAATAACGTATGTGTGCGACGATAGTGCTGCCGATCTGGCGGCTGATACAACCGATACGTTCAAGGTTAGTATCCGTGATGGTGCTGGTGGAGTAATTGGTGAGGATGGGGAGACCGGAGATAATCCTTGGGCAACTATCACAGTAGATATTAAGGATGTTAACGCCCAAGTTGGTGTAGGGAGTGCCTCTTTTAGTACCGTAGAAAACACGACTGCTGGTGACGGGGTGATTCTCCTGACCACTCTTCTGCCCAGTGACGCGGATGAGGATGGATCTCCGGATGGCTATCCCTTGATGATGGTCGAGAGTCTGCCCGCTGAAGGTAGTTTGCAGTATTGGGATGGTTCTGCCTATGTTGATTTTACGGATGCTGATCTCAAAGGTGGCAGTGCGGAAAAATCGTTTACCGTAGCCGAGCTTGAAGCCAATCCGTTGCAGTATGCTCCGAGTACCACAGAGCCTGACGTTTATGGTGGTTCGGTTTCTTTCGCTGTCTACGTGAATGACGGAGGAAGAACCGATGGTTCACTGGCGGCCACTGAGGTTAGTCCGACGATTGAAATTACCGTGTCTCCCATCAACGATGTACCTATTGTGGACAACGAGGTTTTGCAAGTCACGGTTGATAATGAGGATGAGGGTTCAAGGACTGAAGTTATTTCAGGGTTTGCAGTTAATGAGGTTACAGATACTAGTGCTACGAATGGGAGTCGGCTAGGCATTATAGACGCAGATAGCTTGGATGCTACCCAGCAGGTGTATACGTTGAAGGCTACGCCTAGCGAGGGCTCTTTGTCGCTCAATGGCAATAAGTTGGGCACGGGGTCTACGTTTACTCAGCAGGATGTAATAGATGGGGCCTTGACGTATACAAACAGCGGTACTGGTTTTGACGACTCATTCACGTATTCTCTGAATGATGGGGATGGCGGCGTTGTCTTTGGCCAATTTGATATAGAGATTACTTTTCCTTCGGGGTCATCTTCCTCGAATATTGAGGTCACCCTGCTAGAGGGGGAGACGGCAGTTCTATCCGATACACAGGTAACTGGTGACTCTTCGTATACGGTGACCACTAACGTGGTCTACGGCGAGCTTCAGTTGCTGACGAGTGGCACATGGGATGTTTTGGCGGCTGCTGACACCTTTACTCAAGATGATGTCGACGCTGGTTCTCTGCGGTATGTAAATAACGGAGATATTGAGCCGTTGGCGTATGTAACGCAGCAAGAAGATGTTTTTACGTTTACTGGCTCATCCTCTGGTGAGCAGACCATAACGTTCGAAGTCACTCCGGTTAATGATACTCCAAGTATTGATCAGACGGAGTTGAGTGTTGATTTGTCAGAAGGGGCGTCTGATGCTGCCGTACCCACAACCTATGACTTTACTCAGGCTAATGCCGTTAAGCTGACAGTTGATAACCTCCAGTATGTCGATGCGGAGGTGGATCAAGGTGTTGAAGATGCAGCAAACCTCAGCTATGTGGTTGATAGTTCTTTTGCCGGAGGCTCTAAGTTATTGCAGTGGACGGGGAGCGCATGGATAGAGTTGAGTGCGGGAAGTCGCTTCACTGCCACGGATATTGAAAATGGTAATATTGCCTACTGGCATAACCCCGACTCAGAAGTCAGGACCGATGTACTCACTGTCCACCTCGTAGATGGCGGTACTAATGATGATGGAACTGAGACGAGCAGTGCATCGGCCACCGTGACTTTTAACCTGCCTAATGTGAATGACGCTCCGGTTTCTTCTGATGGCGGCTTTGAGGTGCAGGAAGGCGGAACGCAGGTTTTATCTACCTCGATCTTGTCAGTCAGCGATAGTGACAATACAGTTTCCGATTTTGAGAATGATGCAAATGGCTATTATAAAATAGTGGATCTGCCCGAACATGGTTCGCTTTACCTCAACGGAAACTTGGTAACAGCGGATACGCAATTTAGTTATTCAGACCTCGCAAATGGTAATCTGGAATACCGTCATGACGGTACAGAGCCAGATACATATTCGTATACGGATACATTTACCTATCTTGCCTCCGACGCAGATGAAGAGGGAAACACAGCAACGGTTTCGGTGAATGTATTGCCTGTGAATGATGTGCCTGTGGTCGGTAATAACACAGGGGTAACCGTTGATGAGGGTTCGTCCGATACCGTTATTACAGCGGGGATGTTGAGTTCCTTCATTGATTTGGATATCGATCCAGATAATACCGACACGCAGGTACAATACCAGATAACCGCTGGAGTAGAATACGGCACGCTGTATCTGGATAAAGACGGTGTGATAACCACCCTGGGCGTGGGGGGGGCTTTTACGCTTGCAGATATTCAAGCAGGCTATTTGAAATATGATCACGATGGTTCCGAGCCACACCTGTACGGGTTTGAGGACAGTTTCGGATTCACGGTTTCTGATGCTTCGGGTATGGCAGAGCCCAGTGACGTTTTTGTTATTACCATAGACCCAGTTGATGATGAGCCCACCTTAGTGCCCACTTTTTTCGGAGAAGTAGCCTATCAAGAAGATGGTGATCCTGTGGCGATTGGTTCCACAGTGCGTTTTAGTGATCCAGATTTGAATGGTACGGGTGATACGCCTAATCTAGATGGCGGAACGTTGGTGGTAAGTTATGCTGCTGGAAGTTTGACTTTAGATGATAGTGATGTGCTGGGTATTGCTGCGGACAGCGGCTTCACCATAAACGCAACGACTGGTGATATTACCTATGGTGGTGTTGTTATTGGTTCGGTAGACAGTACTAACGACGGTACCGACGGCAAGTCTTTGTCCATTACCTTTACTGCTGCTCTGACTGATAGTGCGGTTGTACAAGATTTAATCAATGCGCTCACATTTTCTAACAGTGATGATGCCAACCCAACCGAAGGGATTCGTAACTTAGAGATTATCTATACCGATGGAGATACTTCGCTTGCATCGGTTACTGGTACCGCCAATGTCATTGTGAGCCAGGCAAACGATGCCCCTGTAATGGTCAATGCGGCGGACCCTTACTCCGTTAGTGTCTCGGAAGATTTCCCGAGTGAGGTAATCCCCGTTGGAGACTTATACAATAGTAATGCGAGTGATGTCGATACTTCGGCGAAAGAAGGGATTGCTATTACGAGTTTAGATTCTGGGAACGGGACTTGGGAGTATTCTACTGACTCGACGAATGGAACCGATGGAACTTGGACTGTTGTGGACTCTGCCTCGGTAAGTAGTGCTCTGCTCCTGGGCTCAGACGATTATATTCGCTTTATTCCAGACGACGCCAATGCAACAACGGGCACCTTTGACTATCATGCCTGGGATCAAACTGTCGGTACGGCTGGCGGACGTGGTAATCTCACTGACACAGGCGGCACGACCGCGTATTCGATAGTAGCAAATACGGCTACGGTTAATACAGTTGATATAAATGATGCTCCCACCCTTGATGCGGCAGAGACTCCGACGGTGACTCAAATTGAGGATGATGTTGTTCCAGTAGGGGATGTTGGCACCTTGGTATCCACCTTAGTGGCAGGTATCGATGATGTGGATAATGGCGCGGTAGATGGGATTGCCATCACTAATAATAGTAATGACTATGGTATTTGGTACTATTCTACGGATAACGGTATTAACTGGTATAAGATGGGTACGACCAGCATAGATGAGAGTTCCGCCTTACTTTTAGCGGCAGATAGTAATACGCGGCTTTATTTTAAACCGAATGCAGATTATAACGGAACGCAAGATACGTCGCTGACCTTCCGTGCGTGGGATATGACGACTGGTAGCAATGGGAGTTTTGGTAATACCACCACTAATGGTACAACCACGGCTTATTCCACTGAGAGTGATTACATTAGAGTAGTGGTGGATCCAGTAAATGATACTCCGACAATTAGTGGTGATAGTACAGTCGTTGGCACAGATGAAGGTACAGCTGTAACCCTTTCTTCCGGCGGTGATATCATTGTTTACGATGTTGAGGCGTTTAGAGATGAGGGGACTGGCGATACTCAGGGCAAGGTCTCGGTGACGATCGCGTTGGATAATGACCAAACGCATGGGATAATCCATATAGGAGATACCACTATTGTCGACAGTGGTAATGACACGAATATCGTCACAATTACAGGATCGTTAACGGAGGTCAATGCGGCATTGGCTGCTATGACTTTTACCCCAGGAGATGATACTGGTACGACAGAAACAATAACAGTAACTGTCAATGATCTGGGCAATAATGGCACAACCACAACGACGGCAGAGTCTGCAACTCAAACAATTACGGTCAATAACATTACCCCGATTAATGATGTTCCAACTTCTGAAGCACCTTCAACGGTGACCGCCACAGAAGATGTGGTGTATGCTTTTACTGGGGACAATGCACTGACGGTTGCGGATGTCGATTCTCGTGATAATGATATTGAAGTGTCTCTTAGTATCCCCAATGGAACGCTGTCACTTGCTAACGTGAGTGGGCTGACTTTTATGGAAAGTACCGCAAATGATAGCTCAACAATGGTTATACGCGGAACTGTAGACGAATTGAACACCGCCCTGGCGGGTCTGACGTATACTCCAGACACAGATGATAATACAAATAATGTCGATGAGGCTAACCGTACTTTGACATTTGAGGTTGATGACTTGGGGTATGGCAAAGGGGACGATGCCGATACCACTGGGTTAAATGCTATTAAGACCGTTGTTATTGCGCTTACCGCAGTGAACGATAATCCAAAAATTACTGTTACTACCCCAGCACAAAGTGTGACTGAAGATACAGCAACGGCTATTACGGACATTAGCGTGAGCGATATCAGTGATTCAGCGGATACTGACTACGCTGATAGTACGAAGCCGACGTTGACCATTACCGCGTTGCACGGAACGTTTAGCGATAGTAATGCCGGGAATGTTACGGCAACCGTATCTGCTGATGGTAAGACGATTACACTGGTAAGTAGCAGCACGGGAGCTGCTGCGCTGACAGAAATTGATGCGTACATTAGCGCTGGTAATCTTAAATATACGAGCGTTGCTGGCTTTTCGGGCGTTGATCAGTTGAGTCTGGTCTTGGATGATCAAGGGAATAGTGGTTCGGGTACAAGTACTAATGCCACGGGTACCATCGATCTCACTGTGGCAGGCGTAAATGATGCCCCTGTTATTGAACATATGGATAATATTCTGGTCTTTGTTGAGGATCAGGCAGATCCGGTGGTGCTTGATGAGAGTGCTACCTTTGCTGACGAAGAACTGTCAGAGTACGATAATTGGGAAAATGCCGTTTTAACTATTAAGCGAGACAGCGTTGCAGCGGGCAACAGTGACGATGTGTTCAGTTTGACGGGGAGTGGTGATACTGGAGTTAATTTCTCTGGGGAGGATATTCGTATTGACACTACTGTAGTGGGTACATTTACGAATGAGAATGGCGTGCTTACAGTCATCTTCGGAAATGATACGACCACAGAACAGGCAAACACCGTGCTGCAGGCGGTAACCTATCGGAACGATAACGATAATCCGCCAAGCCAGGTGGTGGTGGGTTATACTATTAATGATGGTAATGATAACACGGGAGATAATCCGCAGGGAACGGGGGATGATAAAGAAGGGACTGGTTTTGTCACGGTTAATATTACCGCCAATAATGATGCCCCGATTATTGCTGATATCGAGGATACGAGCTACACCGAAGATGGCGTGCCGATTGTGTTGGATTCGGCGCTGAGTCTCTCTGATCCTGAATTATCATTTTTAGAGAGTTCAACGGGCGACTGGGATGCCGCTGTCTTGACCCTGCAACGAAGTGGTACAGCTAATGCAGAAGATGTTTTTGGTGTGAGTGGTAGTGGTGATACGGGCGTGAATTTTTCCGGAACGGATATTCGTATCGGTACCACGGTAGTGGGTACATTCACCAACACGGCTGGCGTGCTTGAAATTACATTTACCAATGATGCCACAACCGAGCAGGTTGAAACCGTTGCCGAGGCGATAACGTATGAAAATACGCGTGACACTCAGGCGGGTACTGAGCAGGAAGACATAGACTTGGTTTGGACGATTAATGATGGAAATACGGGTGACGCTACTACAGAAGGTCCGCAGGGATTAGGTGGCGATAAAGAAGCTACACTTACCCAAACCATCACCTTTAACGGTACCAACGATGCTCCGGTTCTTGCGGATACCGTGTTGACGACTTCGTCGATTACAGAGGATGTGGGTGCACCGACTTCGAGTGATAATGGCTTTTTGGTTTCTACCCTGACCGGCGGGATATCGGATGTTGATAATGGCGCCCTTCAAGGCGTTGCTATTACCGATTTGGATACTTCTCACGGGATTTGGTGGTATCGCACTGATGGTGGGGTTTGGACTGAGATCACAACGGATCCTACGGATGCGGCTGCGCTGTTGCTTGAGACTGATGCGGAGCTGTATCTACAGATGACGGATCAAGATTGGAACGGCGAGATAACGGATGCGGTCACATTCCGTGCTTGGGATCAGAGTGATGGTGTTGTAGAGGGTTCTATCGTGGATACCTCCGGCGCTAATAATGGCGAAGCTACCGCTTTTTCGGCGGATAAGGACACGCTAGATATCACCGTTGATCCGATTAATGATGCTCCGGTCGCAACGGGTACAGCTACTTTGGCTCCGGTTGATGAAGATACGATTGACACTTCGATTACTGGCGCAACAGTGTCAACGCTTGTTAATGCTAATTTTAGCGATGTGGCGGATACGGTTGTGGGCGGTTCTATTGCCAATGATTTAGCGGGTGTGGCGATTGTTAATTATACTCCGAACACCGATCAGGGCGCTTGGGAGTATTGGGATGGCGATTCGTGGGAGTCTGTGGGAACGCGAACGGCTAGTACGGCGCTTTTGGTTGAAGCTACTGATAGCCTGCGATTCGTTCCTACTGATGACTTTCACGGTACGCCAGAGTCGTTGGATGTACGCTTGGTTGAAGTTGGTGATGTCACGATCAACAGTGGTGAAATTCTTGATTTAAGTAATGCCAGTTCGTACGGCGATGCAACGCAATATTCCAGTGATACTGTTCAGCTTAGCACGAGTATTACGAGCATAAATGACAGCCCGACTACTGGGGCTGTTACATTAGCTGAACTAACTGAAGGGGATAGTGATCCGGATGGTAGTGCCATTGATGTCCTGTTTGTTGGTACAAAATTCTCTGATGTAACAGATGATCAAACATCCGCAGCTGGAGGTAACGATTCAGCCTCGGTGATCCAAGGCTTGGCTGTTGTCGGTAATACCGCAGATGCAACAACGGAAGGTATCTGGCAGTATTCTACAAACGGTACTGATTGGAGCGATATAGCAACCGGTACCTTGTCTGACACTAACGCGCTGATACTGACGGCAGCTACGGAATTACGTTTCTTGCCCACGGGTGATGGGAATGTAGATGGGGAAAGCGACTATAATGGTACGCCTCCTGCGCTGACGGTTCGTGTTTCTGATACGACTGTTGCTAGCAATCAAGAGAGGCAGAACTTAGGGACCCTCGATACGACCTCGCAATGGTCAGAAACGACCGAGATTGGTGTGACCGTTGTGGCTCGCAATGATGCGCCGGTAATCGGTACCTCAGCCACCACCACCGACGATGGTTCTGGTAATCTGACGCTTACAGATTCTATCTCCATTACTGAAGATAATGGCGATAATACGGGTACAGCCTCAACGGCGGTGAATTTGTTGTCGGATGTAAATGTATCGGATCTAGATTTTGATCTGTTGGGCTCTGATAATTTTGGTGGCGGTACAATAACAGTGAGCTCTTCTGACGGCTTTATAGAGGGAGATGTTATTAGCATTGCAGATGGTAGCGGTACTGGTTCCGTACGCTTAGTGGGAGATGAGGTACAGTACTCTGCCGATGGCAGTACCTGGGAAGCTATCGGGACGGTAAATGAGGGTACTGAAATTATGACTGACTCTGTGTTTAGCAGTTCAGCCGGTTGGACTGCATCATCAGATGTTCGAATATCTGATGGGGTTTTGACATTTTCGTATACGGATGGTGCAACGGTCTATCGAGAGTACACTTTGAACGGTGAAACTGCACTTTCGTTTAGTGCGACCGTAAATGCGGACAGCGACGCTAACTCTGGGCATCTCGAGTTGAGCTTTTGGGATGCATCTGGGGATCAAGTGGGTAGCACCATTGAGGGCCCTGTGATTACACAGACAGATACCGCTCAGGTAACCAGTTTGAATGGAATTACTGTACCAGATGATGCGGCGACAGTAAAAGTGGTGTTTGTTCAGGACAATGAAGTCCGCTATTGGGCTGGATACTATGGTGTCTCTTTTTCAGATCCTGAATTGGTGTCCAGCTGGACCGTGGATTTAAATTCCAATGCTACCGTGGCGGCAGTTGAGGCTACTCTTGAGGCATTAACCTATACGAGTACTTCAGATAACCCGACTAATTATGGTACGGATACAAGTCGCTCATACACTGTTGTTTTAAACGATGGTGAAAATGATGGGAATGCAGACAGTCGTAACGGTGATTATTCACTTACTTCCAACTCTATCAGTGGAACCATCGAATGGACAGCGACCAACGATACTCCTGTATTGGATCTGGATGATTCCGCAGATGGTACGGGTTATGAGGTGACTTATAACGAACAGGAAACGGCGATTAGCATTGTGGATAGCGATGTCTTGATTACCGATTTGGATGATCAAAATATTGAGTCGGCGACTATCGAGCTGACCAATATTAAAACGGGAGATGTGTTGGCATTGGATGCCACTGATTTACCAGCGGGTATTTCTATTGACTCACAGGATACTGATACCATTGTTCTGACTGGTTCTGCTACTTTAGCTGAATACCAGACGGCGTTGCAGGCCATTAAATTTAGCAATACTTCTGACGCACCAAACGTAGAGAATCGCGTAATCAATATTAAGGTCAACGATGGTGATGTGAATAGTAGTATCGCTGTTTCCACGATCCTTGTCACTCCAGTCAATGATGCGCCGACGGTGACGCTACCGGCGATCGCAGATGTGACGGAGGATAGCTTCGGATATATTAACGGTATTACCGTGGACGATCCTGACAGCGGAGCCACTGGTGAAAGCGCAACGACTACGCTTACCCTTACTGTGGATTACGGAACATTAAAATTTGCAACGACTGACTTGGGAACTGCTACTGTTACCAGTGGAAATGATACGGGTGAAGTGGTTATCACTGGTACTGTGGCGGATATCAATGACCTGTTGGCGATCAATAATAATCTAACCTATGAGGGGAATAACGATTTTTCTGGTATTGAAACGTTAGATGCCGTGATTAGTGACAATGGCAATGTTGGAAGCGGCGGGGTCTTGAGCGATTCGGCCACTGTTGAATTTACGGTTGCCGGTGACAACGATGCGCCGACGTTAACGACGCCAAGCCCGCTGACGGTTGACGAAGATACTAGTGGAACCCTCTTTGGTAGTTTCTCTATTGTCGACCCCGACATTGTTGATTACGACATGCAAGTAGTTGTTTCGGTTGAGCATGGTACGCTTGATTTTGAAACCGGCTTTGATACTACGGGGCTTACCTTGGTTGCTGGCTCATACGGGAGTTCCACTTTTACCTTAGAAGGAACGCGGGAAACCTTGAATGCGGCGCTGGCTAAAATTGAGTATGCGCCTACCGCCAACTACCATGGTAACGATTTGCTTACTATTGAAGTTGCCGATCTTGGCGATGTAAATACGGAACAGGGAACGAATACTGGTGCTGCTGGGACTAGTATTAATAACATCATTACCGAAACTGTAGCGATTACGGTAGCTCCCGTAAATGATCAACCCACGGCGGATGATAGTTCGGCGATCGTCATTGCGGTGACCGAGGATGTTATTACGAGCGGTGCCACTTTTGATAGTCTGTTGAGTGGTCGCTACGATGATTTAACCGATAATCAGTCGGCCAACAGCGGCGGTAATAGCGCGACAGATCTGAGCTATGTGGCTATTACCGGTAATGCGGCGACTGCGGTACAGGGTACCTGGCAGTATTCCACCAATGGAACTGATTGGATTCCCATCCCCGATTCTGGGCTAACCGATAGCTCGGCCATTGTTTTGGCCGCAGATACGCAGTTACGTTTTTACCCAGCGGGTGATTACCAAGGTGAGCCAGGTGACTTGACCGTGCGGGTTGCAGATGATAGTGCGACCCTGACCGTCAGTGCCGATGAAACGGATCTGCTCGATTTGAATGAAACAGCCAATGGCGATTTAGATCTGCAAACGGGCTCTTGGGCTTCGGATGCACTGATCATAAGTCCGACGGTAGCGAATGTGAATGATGCTCCGACCGTGGTCACAGGGGAGGAAGTACAGACGTTGGTTGCAGTGGATGAAGATATTTCAAGCGGAGCCAATTCCGGTTCAACGGTTACTGATCTCTTTGGCTCGGCCTTCTCCGATGCGACGGATGATACCAGTGGTATTACCGGCGGAACTGATGTGTCCACCGACTTTGGTGGCATTGCGATTGTGGATAATGACGTAACGGCTGATCAGGGCGTCTGGGAATATTCGACTGATGGCACAACGTGGACTGCGATTCCTTCCGATGTATCTGATCTCAACGCTGTGGTCTTACCGACTGATGCCCAGCTTCGCTTTAATCCGGCTGAAAACTATAATAGTACGCCAGGCGGGTTGACGGTCCGTATGTCCGATACGCCGGTGGTGGTGGATGCGGATGCAGATTTGTCCGGTTTGGTTGGCGGCTCTGAGCATTGGTCAACCGCAGTGCTTGCACTGAATACTTCTGTTGCTGCGGTTAATGATGCGCCGGTGGCTCAGGCGGATACTGGTAGTGTGAATGAAGGGGCCACCTTGACGCTTAATGAGGCTAATGGCGTTATTCTGAGTGGTAGTGTAGTGGCTGGTGTTGATAGTGATGTCGATGGTGATGTCTTAACTGTTACGGGTGTGACAACCGGTACTGCGGCTACGGCGGCGAGTATCGTTACAGATGGTGCGGCTAATATTGATTCATCATTGCTTGGAGCATACGGGCACCTGACGCTTGCGGATGACGGTAGTTATATCTATGTAGCGGATACAGATGCAGCAAATGAGCTTAAGGCTGGGGCGAATGCGACAGATATCTTTAGTTATGCAATTACTGATAACAATGGCGGTACGGACTTTACGACGCTGACCCTTACGATTACCGGTACGAATGATGCGCCGACTTTGTCTGGAACAGCGATTGGCAATCAAACGTCCAATGATGCCGATACTATGATTTCAGTGGCTACGGCGGGCGCTTTTGATGAGGTGGATACGGGCGATAACTTGGTGTATACCGTTTCTAGCCTGCCAGCTGGTCTGACGATCAATGCGACAACAGGCGTTATCTCTGGCACGATTGATAATTCGGCTGGCGTTTCAGGACCATACTCCGTGACGGTTACTGCTACAGACGGTTCTGGTGAAAGTGTGGATATTGATTTTACTTGGACAGTAAGCAATCCGGTTCCGACGGCTACGGATAATACTGCCGCCATCAATGAAGATGCGACCAGCGTGGCTGGTAACGCGCTCACCGATGGTACGCCTGACAGCGATCCTGACGGTGATGATCTGGAGGTGAGTGCAATTCGCACGGGTGCGGAGACCGGTACTGGTACGAGTGGTATGGTTGGTTCTGATTTGCTTGGAGCCTACGGTACCCTAACCTTGAATGATACCGGTGGTTACACCTACGCAGTGGATAACACAAATCCGGCGGTCCAAGAATTGGGCATCGGCGATGACCTGACAGATACTTTTACCTATACTGTCAGCGACGGTGAAGGCGGCACGGATACTGCCGAACTGATTGTGACGATTAATGGCATAAATGATGCGCCGACGACCACGGGGATTTCAACGCAAAATTCGACGGATGGTGAGGTTGTCAGTTTTGATACTTCCAGTCTATTTGATGATGTGGATACGACTGATTCCTTGGACTACACGGCCACAGGCTTGCCCGATGGATTGACTATCGACCTTGATTCTGGAATCATTTCCGGTACTGTCGATAACTCCGCTTCTGTGACGGGTACGTATTTAGTGACTGTTGTTGCCACTGATGAATCAGGCGTTCACGTGGATGCGCCCTTCCTCTGGAAGGTGACTAATGTAGCTCCTGTCGCCGATAATGATACGGTTGATGTGACGGAAGATGCAGGTGTTAACCCAGCGTCTGGCAATGTTCTGACGAATGATGCTGATGGAGTACCTGATTCGGATACTATTGTTGTTTCGGCGATTCGTACCGGCACAGAAACGGGTAGCGGCACGACGGGGGTTGTGGATGGTAGTACGGCTCTGACAGGTAGTTATGGTAGCTTGACTATCGATGCAGCTGGTGTCTATTCCTATAATTTGGATAATGCCAATACGACGGTCCAAGCGTTGAAAGAGGGCGATCCGCTTACTGAAACCTTTACATATACGATAAGTGACGGCGAGGGCGGCACGGATACTGCAGAATTGACAGTAAATATTACAGGAACCAACGATGCGCCAGTAGCTGTGGTGGATACCGATACGGCCGTTGAAGCGGGTGGTATCGTGAATGCAACTGCAGGTACGAATCCTACCGGAAATGTTCTGACGAATGATACGGATGCAGATGCGGGCGACACAAAGGTAGTGAGCGCGATCACCGGTGGTACGGTGGATGGTAATACCGTCGGAACCTACGGTACGCTGGTACTTGGTAACAACGGAATATACACCTATACGGTGAACAATGATTTGGTTGCGGTTCAGGAGCTTGCTGGAACAGCCAACACATTGACGGATACCTTTACTTACACTGTTAAAGACAGTGAAAATGCCACTTCTGAGACGACTTTGACTATTACGATCGAGGGCGCGAATGATAATCCTGTTGGCGTAAACGATACGGCTGAAGCTATCGAAGCGGGTGGTGTAGCAAATGGGACGGATGGGACGAACCCGACCGGTAATGTGCTTACGAATGATACCGATGTGGATGCCGGAGATACAAAAACTGTCAGTGCTGTAACAGGCGGTATAGTGGATGGCAATACGATCGGAACATACGGCACCTTGGTATTGAATAATAATGGTACCTATACCTATACAGTGGATAATGATAATACCACGGTTGAGGCACTGTCCGGACCGACTGATATATTAACAGAGGATTTTACCTATACGGTACAAGATACAGACGGAACCACGGCGACGGCTATATTGACGGTCACAATCAAAGGATCTGATGATACTTCAGTTATTTCTGGCGACGTGATTGGTGCGGTAACGGAAGGGGATGTCGGTGATACAGTAACTGATTCCGGTTCTATAAGTATCAGTGATGTCGATACTGACGACAGTCCGACGTTTGCTGATCAAGTCTCAACGCCTGGCGATAACGCACTGGGAAGCTTTGAGTTGATTTCTGGTACGTGGACCTATACCGTGGATCAGAATGCTGTTCAATATCTTGATGAAGGCCAGGAAGTTACGGATACCATAACCTATACGGCGACTGATGGTTCCACGCAGCAGATTACGATTACCATTACGGGTGCTGATGACAATCCGACCGCGACGACCATTGTTGCTCAAGATAGCGAGGATGGGGAGGCGATTGCAGGAGTGGATGTCAGTTCTAGTTTTGGTGTGATTGATACGCTTGATAGTATTGTTGGTTATAGCGCAACTGGTTTGCCGGATGGGCTGACTATTGACGTGAATGGCATAATCAGTGGAACGATTGCCAAAGATGCCAGTCAGGATGGCACTTCAGGTGCGTACACGGTAACTGTTATCGCCACCGATGATGATGGTAACACCGCCTCAACGGACTTCACATGGACGGTTACGAATCCGGCACCGGTTACCATGGATGATGGCCTGACAGTTATTGAGGACACGGCTCCAACTAAAGTGGGCAATGTTTTAGATAATGACACGGACAGTGATGGCGACACCCTCACTGTTACGACCATTGAAAACAGCAATAATGATGCGGGTGTTATTGATAGTACGACCGCGCTCTCTGGTATTTATGGTGTACTGCGCATAGGAACCAATGGGGCCTATAGTTATACCTTGGATAACGATAGCGCCGTCGTTCAGGCTTTGGCTGTTGACGAAACGTATACCGACGTATTTACCTATAAAATTACTGACGCTGATGGGGCCGTAAGTAATGAGTCGACTATCACTATCACCATTGAGGGTACGAACGATCAGCCGGTGCTTGCCATCGGGGATGTGATTGGTTCGATGAACGAAGGCGATGGTGCTGCCAGCCTGAGTGATTCGGGCGCGCTGAGCTTCGTGGATTTGGACACGACCGATACGGTCACCGTCAGCCAGACCTCCAATAGCGACATCGCCTGGGACGGTGGAACCTTGACTTCCGCGCAAAAAACGGCGTTAGTTAAAGGGTTTACGGTTGATCAGGATAGCTGGAACTACGCAACGAACGAAAATCTTGACTTCCTCGCCTTAGGTGAAACGATCACATTCAGCTACGAGGTCGTTGCGACGGACGATTCCGGTGCGCTGAATGCGGCTTCTGTGGCTGAAACGGTAACAATTACCATTACCGGAGCAACCGATGCGCCGGTGATCGCAGTAGTTGACGTGGCTGGCGATATTATTGAAGGGACGACGTTGAGTGATACCGGTTCGATCACCTTCACTGATGTGGATCTGACGGATCTTCCGTTGGCAACAGAAG
>NZ_JAFFPZ010000128.1 GCF_016918505.1 Desulforhopalus vacuolatus | reverse complement strand
ATAAGGGTGCGCCAGGTATCGATGGAATGACCGTCGATCAATTACCGAGTTACCTGAGACGACATTGGGAGGAGATAGGTAAGCGCAGACTCCGAAGACGGCTCTTTTTGCCGGAACATATCAACCGCTACCGGTTCGAAGGAAGGAAATCCCAAAACCACAGGGAGGCGTTAGATTACTGGGTATACCTGCAGATAAGCGAAGACTTCGAGACTTGACCGGCTGATTCAGCAGGCCATAGCGCAGGTCCTTCAAATGATCTGGGATCCGACGTTTTCTGAGTTCAGTTCAGTAGTGTCCGGTTAAGATTTTGCATGTAGAAAAAAATAAATTACAAGGAGAAGTTTTTTTCTTGACAAATAAGTGAAATTCCGAGTTTGCCCTCCTTAAAAGACTAATCTTCTAAGGAGGTTAC
>NZ_JAFFPZ010000127.1 GCF_016918505.1 Desulforhopalus vacuolatus | reverse complement strand
GGCCATCAGGTACGGCTTGTGCAGGGGAAATCCGAAGATCGATCCCTGGACACCGCGCATGATAGACACGGTGCCGTTGTAGTCGCTGACATAGTAGTTGCTGCGGATCACCGTGCGGCCGATGGCCAGCACCGCCAGTGCCAGCAGCGCTGCCAACGCGACGCCGATCGCAATCCGGCGGCGCGGGCGACGAGGCGGGATCGAGGTGTCTGCTTGTGGCAGAACCCGTTTGACCACGCTTTTGCGGGGATTGAAGGCTGAAGCGCGGGTTGCGGCAGTGTTGGGCCGGTTCGCTTGCTCGCCGTCATCGCCGGACACCGCCCCGGCGATGATCGGCTGGGTGGGCCCGTAGTCGTGGTCGACGACGTCGGCGACCACCACGGTGACGTTGTCGGGACCGCCGCCGCGCAGGGCCAGTT
>NZ_JAFFPZ010000126.1 GCF_016918505.1 Desulforhopalus vacuolatus | reverse complement strand
CTAAACCTTTTATGCATATATTCCCGAAAATGCTTCCGATGCCGCAGAAAAAAAATATCTGTAAGTTAGGATGTTGGTTTTATCTGTACTTTTTTTGTTGTTCTCGGACAGCCTCCTAGCTGGTGAAGCGATACTCTTTTGAATTTATAATTGTCGATATATTGGTAAGTTAGCAGTATCTGCTGGCTCAACTCAGCTGCTATGCACTATAGTAGAACGTTATAACTTACCATTCGCGTAAAAATTATTTCAATTTATTCCTTTTTCTGATTAACTGCCGAGATGACTACTAAACCAAAAGTTTTAACCGAAAGAATTGATGATTTTGTCCTGCTGATTGGCCTTCTCAAACGAATGGGTGTGGTAGAGCTTTTTGATGCTCATCTCCCACGCCATGGGCATCATCAAGGTTTAGGCTGG
>NZ_JAFFPZ010000125.1 GCF_016918505.1 Desulforhopalus vacuolatus | reverse complement strand
CCATCGAGATGGACGCCCGTACTCTGGCCTAAGTCCGGGTCACCGGCCCCTATGGCGAAGGGTATGACGCCGTCTGCAACCGCCTGCACCAGTGGGCTGCTGCGCGCGGGCTCGAGCAGGGGGAGTGGATCTTCATCTACCACGACAACCCCGAGGTGACGCCACCGACCCAGTGCCGTACCGACATAGGTGTCACGGTGCCGGTGGGAACCCTTGGGACGGGTGAGGTGGAGACCCAGCTCATCCCCGCCGGGCGTTACGCCCAGTCCCGCTACCTCATCACGGATCGCAACCAGTACGGGCCGCGCTGGCAGGAGCACATAGGCGACATCGTTTCCGCCGGGCTGGCGTTCGGCGACGGCCCCTGTTTCGAGCTCTATCACAGCATGAGCAATGATCCCCTGCAGGACGACGTGAGCTTC
>NZ_JAFFPZ010000124.1 GCF_016918505.1 Desulforhopalus vacuolatus | reverse complement strand
GTGGTGCCGTAGCGGGCGAAGGCGTCGATCACCTTCTGCGCGGCTTCGGGCATTGGCTGGCGGGCGGCATCGGCGCCGGTGTAGTCCTTGAGCGAGGTGACCGAGGTGTATACAGGATCCTTGGCCATTTGATCGACGTTCTGCAGCGTGCCATCGAAGAACTGGCGCATGTTGCCGTCGATCTGGCGGATTTCCCGGGTGCTGCCGTCGAGGAACTGGTCCACCGCCTCGCTGCGGATGTTCAGCACCGAGATCCCGCCGACCAGGGCCACCGGGATGAAGGCCACCAGTACGAAGGCCAGGATCAGTTTGTTTTTTATTTTCATGGTGACGCCCATCCGTGAGAGTGAAGGGTGTACATGGCCGCTTCGATGGAGTGGTGGCCACTTGCTACCTTTTCTGTTTCGGCGGGCGGAATATAAACC
>NZ_JAFFPZ010000123.1 GCF_016918505.1 Desulforhopalus vacuolatus | reverse complement strand
CGGTACACCGTTATCGGTACGGATCCGCTCAGGCAGGCCATTCTCGCGGAACACTTGGGTGAAAACGGCCTGCGTTTCCAGGAGATTGGTGTTGGGCATGCTGTGGCAGGCGAGCAGGAAGCGACTGGCGTGATCCATGATCGTCAGCGGATAGCACCAGACGCCTGCACCTGTCAGAAATTGGCCTTTGTAGTCCGCACTGAACAGCTGGTTAGGCGACTCTGCCTTCTCCAGTGGCTTGGGATAGACCGCTACCCGCTGACGTAAGCGGCGTGGTTTGATCAATTCGGCTTTCTTGAGGATGTTGTAGATCGCTGTCTTCGAGGGCGGCGCCTCATCAGGGAAACGCTCCTGCAGCGCAGCCTGGATCTTTTTCGGACCCGGTTCCGTTTCGCCTCGACTGCGCAGTTCGATGATGGCTTCGCGA
>NZ_JAFFPZ010000122.1 GCF_016918505.1 Desulforhopalus vacuolatus | reverse complement strand
GTCTTAAGGCCGGAAAAGGAGTAGTCGAAGCGATGTTTAACCATGTCGTGGCGAGCCGTCAGTCCGCGTGGGAAACGAATCGCTGTCGGGTCCCCCTCGGCGGCAGCCTTGTCGATGACCGGCCCACCCGGGTACGGCAGGCCAAGCACGCGGGCCACTTTGTCGTAGGCCTCGCCAGCAGCGTCGTCGATCGTCGAGCCGACCTCAATAATGTCTGTGGCGATGTCGTTTACCCGCAGCAAGCTGGTATGGCCGCCTGAGACGAGCAGAGCCCCACATGGCATCGGCAGCTCACCGTGCTCAAGCAGGTCGACGGCGACATGTCCAGCCAGATGGTTGACGCCGTACAGAGGCTTGTTGAGCCAGCTTGCTAAAGCTTTGGCCGCCGACAGGCCGACGACGAGTGCCCCAACCAGGCCTGGACCGGC
>NZ_JAFFPZ010000121.1 GCF_016918505.1 Desulforhopalus vacuolatus | reverse complement strand
GATCACCCCAGTCCTTGATCTGCTTGGGGTTGCCCTTACGCACCAGGAAGACGATGGTGGAGGTATAGGGAGACGCATTGTTGGCAAGGCGCCCCTCCCAATCGCTGGCGGTAAGACCCACCTTGGCCACGGCATCGACATCATAGGCCAGCGCCAGGGACACCACGTCAGCCTCCAGGCCGTCCACCACGGCACGGGCCTGCTTGCCGGAGCCACCGTGTGACTGGCTCACCACCACATCATCACCCGTCTTGGCCTTCCACTCCTTGGCAAAGGCGCTGTTGTATTCCTGGAACAGCTCGCGAGTCAGGTCATAGGAAACGTTGAGCAGGCGCACCTCGGCCGCATTGGCCTGGCCAAGTGCCAGCAGAGAGAGCAGGGTCAGGGCGGTCATTCGCAATTTCATGGTGATACTCCATATCGTTGGGT
>NZ_JAFFPZ010000120.1 GCF_016918505.1 Desulforhopalus vacuolatus | reverse complement strand
CAGTTTGGGCCATTTTTCGTCTGTGGCTTTTTATAGTTTCTTTTATGTGACGGGACATTGCAGCCTCCTTGTAAGGTTTTAATATTGCTTACAAAAAGACGATTACAATCGCATCGATATGTCAAGGAAAATTTTACCTTAACTTCTGAAATGTTTACGAAGACTTTTTTTAAAAACTACGCTATTGCTGGGTTTCAGGGGTGCCCGGGAATCGCTGTTAAACGAACAAGCCCTGTCTGAAGAATTAAAGAGTGATGGGGTCTTTCCCTTGATAACCAACACGGACCTCGTTGCCGCTGAGGTATTAAGAAAATATAAGAACCAACCATTTATCGAAAAACGCATGTATACCAAAAAAACCATTTTGGAAGTAGCACCAGTTTTTTTGAAGAAAGAAAAACGCATTGAAGCCATGCTCTTTTTATATTTTT
>NZ_JAFFPZ010000119.1 GCF_016918505.1 Desulforhopalus vacuolatus | reverse complement strand
GCTCGGCCGGGTCCACCGCCCCGCGGTCGTCGACGCGCACGTCGACGAACCCCGCGACGTCGCGGCCGTCGCGCACCATGAGGCGGGCGCGGCGGAGGCCGCCGGCGCCGGCGAGGTGCACGGTGTCGGCGGCGAGCGCCGCCGACCGGTCGACGGCGCCGACCCAGGCAGCTCCGACCCAGGTGGGGGCGTCGGGCGAGGGCATCGCGGGGTCGAGCGTGAGGGCTCGTTCCGCGGTGGTGGTGTGGTCGGTCATGTTCGTCCCGTCGGGCCGGTCTGGTCGGGTGGACGTGGCAATGCTCCGCGCGCGTCGACAGGGGGTCAACCGCGATGCTCGGAGGATGCGGGGAGGCTGCGGTTTGCCGCCACTAGACTCGCGGGAGACGCCGGTCGACCCGCCGGTGCGACCCCGGTCCCCGCCGGACACGAGG
>NZ_JAFFPZ010000011.1 GCF_016918505.1 Desulforhopalus vacuolatus | reverse complement strand
GACTGAAAAAATATGAGACCGCAGTCTTGCTGTTTGCAAAAAAGCCCTATGTCCCATTCACTAATAATAGGGCAGAACGAGATCTCCGTATGGCGAAGGTAAAACAAAAAGTATCTGGTTGTTTCCGAAAGAAACTGTATGCCCAAGCTTATTGTAGAATCTCGAGCTACCTGCAAACAATGGCAAACCAAGGAATCAATCCGCTTGTCGCTATTCAGTTGGCTTTAGGTGGTAAAATTCCAGAACTTGAGGCTGGTGGGGGTGAGTAGTTACGGAAGAAGAACAATGAAGAAAAAAATTCAGCTTGTTCTATCAATTTTAATACTTTTAACAGGGTGTACCAAAGTGATACCTGAATTGGGAGTTGAGAATGGACAGCTGGCCCAATGCTCGACAAAACCAAATTGTGTCAGCAGTCAGACAAAAGATAAAAAACATTATATCGAGCCCCTTCTTCTTACAGGAACACCATCAGAAGTAAAAAATAATATCTTGAAAATTCTTACAGATTTTCAAGTGTCGAAAATTGTAGTTGCTGAGAGTAATTATATTAGAGCGGAGTTTACTTCTAAGGTGTTCCATTTTGTTGATGATGTAGAATTTTATTTTCCAGATACGAAATCAGAAGAGATAACCATCCATGTTCGGTCAGCTTCCAGGGTTGGATATTCAGATTTTGGTGTAAATCGAAAACGTATTGAACAGCTTCGAAGGAAGCTCAGAGTAATCAACCCGGATGTGAAATCAAGATCTGATCTGACAGAGTGAGCAGCCAGTTTCGATTACAATTTTTTCCCTGACAAGAAACACCTGAACGAAGAAGAAAAGCTGTACGAATGTGAATGAAATTGCTGAAACCTGAAGAGGACAGACGCTCAGGATCCCTGCGTAGAAATACGCAGGGACCTTACGTTAACGCGGAGGAGTGTTGTAATACCATTTACATTTTGTATTGACCAGAGAGCGCGACTGCGTGGACATCTTTTTTTGTGATTACGAATGAATAAACAGAATGTAAAAAGAGCATAACTTAATAGAAATGGTCTAATCATGCGAAAAAGGACATTTTTTATAAAAGCGTAACTTCTTAAAGTTTTTTGCCTTTATTAGCATGATTAGAGCTTTTATTCGTTGGCAAAAAGTTTTTCGCTGTTCCGTCTTTTGCTTTTCCCTGTCTCCCATCCCCCAGCCTTTGAATTCGCCAATAGAAAGTGAAAAATGGCATTTAGTACGGTCACAACTTAATAGGAATGGTATAATAGGTTATTACTGATTTTTTGTTGCTGAGTTCACAATGGTTTTGGATAAATCTTTAAAAACAAAGTGGTGAAAAGGCAGGACAGAATACCAATATAATCTTCCCCACAGGCCTTTTGGCAGGAAATGGGCTGTTTGTACCAGCTGGTGGGGTTGCACATCAAATTCAAGCCAGGCATCCCCCGGAACTTTCATTTGGGCATGAAGGAGCAGTCTCTTTCCCGGCTTGAGATCAACAACTCTCCAGAAATCAAGGGCATCGCCTATACGTAAATCGGTATTCGATCGTCTGCCACGGCTCAATCCGGACCCGCCGACAAGTTTATCCACAACTCCTCGAATCCTCCACAAAAGATTATACCTGAACCAGCCATTTTTACCTCCTATGCCACAGACGGATCGAAAGACATCTTCCTGGCGCTCTCCTTTGTTAAAGGAAATAATCCTGGTATCGCGTAAAACAGCACCGGCAGGATTGTCAAAATCTCTGATATCACAGGCCTGTTCCGCGCTGCTGTCACACCAGCGGCTCAAAACCTGGTTTTGTTCAAGTTCATGTATGGCATCTGCTACCGCCTGTTTAAACGTGGCAGGTTGAATCTCCGGATAAAACCGGGCTGCATTATCATTTTGCAGTACGGTTTCGCTTTTCAGGCCTTCAACCAGGGCGGCTGCAAGTTTGTAGGGGATGGGGGTAAAAAGGATCAGCCAGTAAGAAGAGAGTCGGGGGGAGAGAAACGGGACGGGAAAGAGGTATCTTTTTAACCCCATTACTTTTGCTGCCTGTTCCATCATCTGCTGAAAGCTGAGGGCTTCACTGCCTGTGTCGACAATAAGATTGCCCTGATGCGGAAGAGCGATGGACGACTCCAAATAATTAAGAACATCATCAATGCCGATGGGTTGAGTCCGACTGCGAACCCAGCGCGGGGTAATCATCAGGGGCAGTTTCTGGCAGAGGTTACGGATGATTTCAAAACTGGCGCTCCCTGAACCTATGATGACTCCTGCCCGCAGCCATATTGTCTCAATTGCATCGGGTTTTGCGGAAAGAATCTCCCCTGTTTCAATTCGACTCAGCAGATGTTCGCTGGCACTCTCTTTTACACCGAGGCCACCCAGATAAATAATTCGCCTGACACCTGCAGCGATGCAGGCGTCCCTGAAGTTTTCTGCGCTGATTCGGTCCAGGTTACTGTAATCATCAGCAGAACCCATGGAATGGATCAGATAGAAGGCCGTCTCCACCCCCTCCAGTGCGGCCTCAAGGGCTGGTTTTTCAAAAGTTGAGCCTTCCCTGATGTCAACCTGTTCAGCGATGGACGCCTGGACCTTCTCTTTGTTTCGTACCATTAAGCGAACGTTAACAGTACCCTTCTGCAGCAGGCGGTGTGCCAGTCGTCTGCCTATATAACCGGTTGCACCTGTGACCAGGACAATCTTTTGTTTTGTTGTATCAGGCATGATTTCGAAGTTTGAGTTTTGTTGGATGAAGAGTGAGATAATGCTGCTGTTTCAGGTATTATTCATTCAAGGTACCCATTACACATCCATGCTTCGTGGTTCTGGCAGGGATAAAGCATTGCCATCGCAGGAATCCCCGCCCTTCAGGACGGGGAGGATGTCAATCGTCCAGGTGAAAGTGTCTTGTCAGGCGATTATGCCGCTGTCCCTTTCGGGTTTACGCCATATTGATTTGCGCCAGGCTTGCTGTCCTGCACCATAAAAACAATCAACACAATTACACCAATAAGAGGAAGCAGAGCAATAAGCAACCACCAGCCACTGCGCGCAGTATCATGCAGTCGACGAATCGAAACCGCAATACCAGGAAGGAAAACAGCCAGCATATAAAGACTGCCCAATAGACCTATACCTGTTTGTGCACTGAAGCTTCCCATTCCGCCATCAATGATTCCAAGAACAATGCTAATAATCATATTGAACAAGATAAAGTACCAATACTCTTTTCTTTGAGCTCTGCCATTAAAGACCGCATACTTTTTCAAAACATCAAGATACCAGTTCATATTCACCCCTGATTATTTCGTCCATTTCAATATTTTAGACGCTGAACGTTCAACGCCTGACCGATGTCAGAATAGAGACTAACAGACTCCCGGTTTTTTAAAAAGGACGAATTTTAGTCGCATACAACCTGCAATTTGATTGCAAAGATGCCAGACAGCTTGAAAGAGACCACTGCAGAATCGGCTTGATGGCAAAGTTCAGAATGTGTTCAGGTGACACAAAATCAAGTATTGGACGTTTTCGCGTCGAGACGGGAGAAGCTGATAATTTGCCAGACTCAGCACAAAAAAACCCGCTGTGCTCACAGAGCACAGCGGGTTTTTCATTCTGTAACAGCTTCAGGATACCTTGAACAACCAGTCTTTCGCCCAGCGTCAGGGTACCCTTCAGGAAATCAGCAGCCGAATGCTTTCTGCAGATTAGGTACAGTTTGTTTTTTACGGCTCATCATACCGTCAATCCACATGGAACCATCCTTGAGTTTACCAGAGAAAGCACCCTCAATAACAGCAGGCTCATCGGAGAGAACAACAAGGTCAGTCCCCTCTTTCACAACATCGGTAAGCATGAGAAGAACAGAGTGACGTCCCTCTGCCTTGGCAGCTGCCATGGCTTTTTCCAGATCTTTACGAACATCATCAACCTGATCAAGAGATGCAAGCTCAAGCTGGCCAACACCAACTTTTTTGCCGTTCATGTCAAAATCTTTGTAATCGCGGAACAGCAGGTCTTTTGCCGGGATTCCAGCAACAGCAGACTTCGCTTTAAGCATTTCCATAAAAACTTCGTCGGTATCAGTAACACCAGCGATACCTTTCAATTCGGCAACTGCAACCTTGTCATCTTCGGTGCAGGTGGGGGATTTGAAGTTAACGGTATCACTGAGAATTGCACAGAGCATCCCGCCAGCGATATCTTTGGGAATGGTAACACCTGCTTCCTTGAACATTTTGTTCAGGATGGTACCGGTACAACCAACAGGCTCAGCCCGATAGAGAAGCGGAGAGTTGGTGGTAACATCACCGAGTTTATGATGGTCAACGATGGCGACAATTTCTGCTTTGGCCAGGTCTGCGGGACCTTGTCCAAGGTCAGAAAAGTCTACCAGAGCGACTTCTTTACCGGCAACAGCACCGAGTGTTTTCGGAGCGGTAAGACCAAAACGCTTGAGAACGGTTTTCGACTCGGGATTCAGATTGGCTTCATCTATCTGCATGAAAGCCTCGGCATCTTTGCCTTGAGCGTTGAAAAGTGCAGCCAGAGCCAAAGAAGCAGTAACTGTGTCTGTGTCAGGATTGGTGTGTCCAAATACTGAAATTGCCATGGTGATTCCTCCAAAATTAGTATTCATCTTGTACTTCGGTTTCGTATAAACCATACCCTTTTTATGCGGGCATAAACATAACTTTATGAATAGCGATTCATTCAGGTTTACAAAATAGTGTTTTCCCGATTTCTCGTCAAGTAGAAAAGAAAAAAGACACCGGCAACTCCTCTATCGCAAACACTTTTGCCCTGCAGAAACGAGACTTCCACGTGACTTTTCCCTCTCTTCCGTATATTGTCTGAAGGTAATTTGAGTATCATCCTGAGAAGACCTTGAAGAACCTTGTATTTTGTTCATATTCGAGGCATAGAAGAAAATGGACGATTATTCGATGTTCCCTTGAAACTGCCTGCAACCTTTTTGAGCCTGAGCCATTCCCACCAATGCCCTTACAAACTCCTGATATAAAAGAAAATATTCCCGGCAAAATTTCCCGTTCGAGGGTAAAAAACCGCTCGATTTTCCTACGCCTGCTGTTCCTGATGCTCCTGTTCCTGCTGGTTCTCACTGCCGTCCTTTATGGACTCAACCCCGACAAAGGGAAACTCTATCTCAATAAAGCGAAGGATACCGCGCAGCAACAGCTGCAGGATATTCAGAAACGAATGCCCTCAGTCCTTACTGTTGAAAAAACTGCCGTAACAGAAGAAACTGCAGAAGAAGAAACTGCAGAAAAAAAAATCAGCCCCGAAGAAACCGGAGAGGTACAGACCAGCGAAGAGACCACCACTCCACAACAGGCTGGCGAACAGCTCGATACCTTTTATAAAAAACTTGATGCGCAGCCATGGATGAAGCAGTTCCAGACCGGTGAGACTTCCCGGCAACACTTCTCCAGGCTTATCCAGAAACTTGTGGACAATCCCCCCGCAGTCGTAAAAGAGACCGACGATCTTTATACTCTGCTGAAAAATACGGCCCACTTCTTCCGCATTCTCGGCGGAAACAATATCGCCATGCTGAAGGGCATACTCGACCGGGAGAAGGGAAATCTTGAGGACATGCTGCACAGTTTTTATCTCCTCACCCGCCAGCCTGATCTGCTGCAAAAAGAGTATGATATCACGCTTGATCAGGCAAGCCTGCGGGACTACGCCAGCTTTCTGCTCAATACTATGGGTGGTCAGCTTTACCTTTTCCGTCGAGATGCAACCTCCCGCATGCTGGTTACCTTCTATGCCATTAAAATCATCGACCAGGCTAATATCGACGGCAAAAATCCTTACGGGATCGACATTCGTCCGGCCCTTGAACGACTCACTGACGAAATGGATCATAGCGGTAACCAACTGAAATATCGGAACCGTTATTTTGAAGAATTGCACCGACTACAGGAAAAATATGAACAGCACCCCGATGGAAAACCGTAAAGCAGCATATAATACAGACCTTTTCTCCTTTCTTACGGCCAGCCCCACTGCCTTCCACGCCGTCCATGAGATGAGCAGGCGGCTGAATGACAAGGGTTTTACACGACTTGAAGAAAACAACATCTGGGCACCCACACCTGGATCTTACTACGTGATACGCGATGGCGCCGCACTCCTCGCCTTCACCCTTGGCAGCGAAGAATCCTCAGAACAGGGCTTCCGCGCAGTTGCTGCCCACACTGACAGTCCCGCCCTGCAGGTCAAGCCACAGCCAGAACTCTCCGGCTGCGGCTGCCGTCGTCTCGGAGTTGAAGTCTACGGTGGAGCCATCCTCTCAAGCTGGTTCGACCGTGACCTCTCCCTGGCCGGTCGCATCGCCGTCCGTTTGCAGAGCAGCCCGACCAGTAAACTGTTCCTGATTCACTTCGACACCCCGTTGCTCAGTCTGCCGAGTCTCGCCATCCATCTCAATCGGGACAACACGGAGAAGTTAAACAGACAGCAGGAACTGCCGCCCATCATGATGGAAGCGGGAGAGAAAACCCCTGACTTTTCAACAATTCTCATTACCCGCCTGCGAGAACTCTACCCGCAGGTTGATTTCGAGCACTGCGAACTCACTGCCTTCGATCTCTTCTGTCACGACCTCACCCCGCCCTGTCTCAGCGGGCTGCAAGGCGAGTTCATCCACGCCGGAAGACTCGACAATCTCCTCAGCTGTCACGCCGGTATTACCGCGATCACCGGCCCCGACCGCAGCCGCAACACCCTGCTCTACTGCAGCAACCACGAAGAAACCGGTTCTCTCTCCATCTCCGGCGCACAGGGAAATTTTCTCTCTTCGGTGCTCTCCCGCATCCTGCCGGATCCGGTCAGTCGCAGCAGTGCCCTGGCCAGCTCTTTCTGTATCAGTCTCGACAACGCCCATGCCACCCATCCGAACTATCCGGAAAAGAGTGACTCCGGCCACGAAATCCGCCTTAACAAAGGACCGGTACTTAAATACAACGCCAGCCAGCGCTACGCCACCAGCGCCGCCACCGCCGCCATTTTCTGTGATATCTGCCACGACGCGGATATTAAACCCCAAAAATTTGTCATGCGCAGCGACATGCCATGTGGCTCTACTGTCGGCCCGATGACGGCAGCGGCCCTCGGTATTCGCACAGTGGATGTCGGTGCGGCCAGCCTTGCCATGCATTCGATCCGTGAGATGACCGGCAGCAGCGACCCACTGCTCTGCTTCCGCAGTCTGACATCCTTCTTTACGGGGGACTTCCATTTCGTGTAAGTACCTTTCGCACCACGAAGTACAATAACACATGGGTTCCTTGAATAATCTTGTATTTCGTTCATATTCAAGGCACAGGAGAAAATTTACCGGAGCTATATGTTTGATATCGGAGTCTGGCGCTTACCTGCGAGGATAAATTTTTGACTGTAACGAAGAAGATGGGCGAAAGACTGATTATTCAAGGTTTCCACATTTTAAATACAGCTTTTTCATGCGGGTGCAGTCACCAGCGACTGCACTCACACCAACCTTCAACACACCAACATTTCTGGAAATATGAGCACAGACGATAAAAAAATCATCTATTCGATGATCAAGGTAAATAAATTCTACGACAAAAAACCTGTTCTTAAGGACATCTCCCTCTCCTACTTTTACGGCGCGAAAATCGGTGTTCTCGGTCTCAACGGGTCCGGGAAATCAACACTGCTGCGCATCCTTGCCGGCCTCGACACCGAATTCGACGGCGAGACCCATCTCTCTTCGGGGATGCGGGTGGATTATTTGCCCCAGGAACCGCAGCTCGATCCGGAGAAAACCGTATTGGATATCGCTCGCGAAGGCGCTCAGGAGACGGTTGATCTGCTGGATAAATTTAATCAGATCAACGAGAAATTCTCCGAACCGATGTCCGATGATGAGATGCAGACCCTCATCGATCAGCAGGGCGTGGTTCAGGACAAGCTGGATGCTGTCGACGGCTGGGACCTCGACGCCCGCCTCGAGATGGCTCTCAACGCCCTGCGCTGTCCCCCCTCCGACTCGAAATGCGGAATCCTCTCTGGTGGAGAGAAACGACGCGTGGCGCTCTGCCGAATTTTGTTGAAGCAACCCGATATTCTCCTGCTTGATGAGCCGACCAACCACCTTGATGCCGAGTCCGTAGCATGGCTGGAACATCACCTGCACAATTATCCCGGGACTGTCATCGCCGTCACCCATGATCGCTACTTCCTCGACAATGTTGCCGGCTGGATTCTTGAGCTTGACCGCGGCATCGGCATCCCGTGGAAAGGCAACTATTCAAGCTGGCTTGAGCAGAAGCAGAACCGCCTCGCCCAGGAAGAAAAAAAGGAGAGTGACCGTCAGCGGACCCTTAAACGGGAACTTGAGTGGATCAAAATGAGCCCTAAAGGACGGCACACCAAGTCGCAGGCGAGGATCAACTCCTACGAGCAGCTCCTCAGTCAGGATCATGAAAAACTGGCGAAGAAGCTGGAGATCTATATCCCGCCAGGACCGCGTCTCGGCAAAGTCGTCATTGTGGCTGAGCATGTAGAAAAGTGTTTCGGTGACCGTATTCTCGTCGAAGATATGAATTTCAACCTGCCGCCAGGAGGCATTGTCGGAATTATCGGCCCTAACGGTGCGGGAAAAACGACCCTGTTCAAAATGATTATCGGAGAAGAGAAGCCCGATAAAGGGACCATTCGCGTTGGTGAGACAGTGAAACTGGCCTACGCCGACCAGACCCGAGATCTGCCTGATCCCGAGCAGACCATCTGGGAAGCAATCAGCGGCGGTTCAGAAACGGTGATCCTCGGCAGCCAGGAAGTAAACAGCCGTGCCTATGTCGGCCGCTTCAATTTCTCCGGCACCGATCAGCAGAAAAAAGTTGGCCTGCTCTCCGGAGGGCAGCGAAATCGTGTCCACCTTGCCAAAACACTCAAGGAGGGCGGAAACGTACTGCTGCTCGATGAGCCAACCAACGATCTTGATGTCAACACCCTGCGGGCCCTTGAGGAGGCGCTGGAGAACTTTGGCGGCTGCGCGGTAGTAATCAGCCATGATCGCTGGTTTCTTGACCGCATCGCCACACACATCCTTGCCTTTGAAGGAGATTCCGAGGTGGTTTGGTTTGAAGGGAACTTCTCAGACTATGAGAAGGATAAAAAAGCACGGCTCGGAGAAGATTCACTTATTCCAAAAAGAACGAAATATCGGAGTCTTACCCGGGGATAACTGAAAAGATTTCTGAGAGAACAAAAAGATGCAGGGCTGGACAGGGAAACCTGTTCAGCCTTTTTTTATGGCTGCAGTCTGATACTATTCCTATTAAGTTGTGACCGTACTAAATGCCATTTTCACTTTCTATTGGCGAATTCAAAGGCAGGGCGATGGGAGACAGGAGACGGGAGACAGGAGACAGGGAAAAGCAAAAGACGGAACAGCGAAAAACTTTTTGCCAACGAATAAAAGCTCTAATCATGCGAATAAAGGCAAAAAACTTTAAGAAGTTACGCTTTTGTAAAAAATGCCATTTTTCGCATGATTATATCATTCCTATTAAGTTGTGATCTTGTTTTGTCTTCTGTTTATCCATTCGTGGTTACAAACTGCAAAAGGAATCACGAATGGACACGGATACACACGAATTATTACTCATTCGTAATCGCCAAAAAAGATGTCTACGCAGTCGCGTTCTCTGGTCAATACAAAATGTAATATGAGATCAGTGGGGGAAGTCTGCCTGCGAAAGAGCTTGAGAGAGCGCCTCTCTACTGATTTGTCCTTCGCGCAGGATCTTCACCCGTCCCTCATCAAGAGTCACCAGAGTAGAAGGCGGCCCGTCCGCCCTGCCGCCATCCAATACGCAATGTACCCCCTCGCCAAACATCTCCACCACCGCCCCGGCGGATACACAGGGTGCAAGACCGGAGATATTCGCACTTGTCGCGGTTACAGCCGAACCAAAGGCCTCCACCAGAGCTCTCGCACTGCGATGAGGACTCATACGAACACCAATGGTCTTCGTTCCACCGGTAATGATATCGTTGACGGAGTTGTCCGCCTTGAAAACAAGGGTGAGAGGACCTGGCCAGAAGTGGGAAATCAGGCTGTCATACTGTGAAGGAATGGCTGCGGCAAGGCGCTCGGCAAGTATATGCGCCGGGGAACTGACAAGGACAAGCAGCGGTTTGTTCTGTGGTCGCTGTTTCAACTGATAAAGGCGCTGCAGGGCTGTCTCATTGCGGGCATCCACAGCAAGGCCGTAGCTGCTTTCAGTAGGGATGGCGACAATGCCCCCCCGCTTCAGTATTTCCACGGCGGGGGCAGTGTCATAACAGAAAAGAGGCAAAGTTACACTTCCTGTTCAACCTTTTTCGCTTTGGCCTCAACCTCGTCAGCCATCTGCTGGCGAAAATCAGTCAGTTTTCCGCGCAGTTCGGGATTGGTGAGGGCGAGCATTCTGCACACAAAGACCCCCGCATTCTTCGCTCCCGCTTTACCGATTCCCATGGTCGCCACTGGAACTCCCGGAGGCATCTGCACCGTGGAAAGGAGAGCGTCAAGACCATTCAGAGAAGAGGCATCAAGTGGCACACCAATCACCGGCAGATCTGTGTGGGCGGCAAGAACTCCGGCAAGGTGGGCAGCCATGCCCGCGCCGGCGATAATCGCCTTCAATCCCCGTTCCTCCGCTGTTTTGGCGTACTCTGCAGCTTTTTCCGGCGTACGATGGGCCGAGGCAACAGTCATCTCACAGCCGATCCCCATGGATTTAAGAAAATCTGCAGCGGCCCGCATTACCGGCAGATCAGAATCACTGCCCATGACAATACCGACCTGTACTCCTGAGACAACTCCCCCTGTAGAGGCAGCATCCTCTGCAGACTGCCGATTCAAGGCCTTTGCGCCAATGTCCCGGCGATACTGGCAGCCAGGCCAGCGAATCATGTCTACCACATTGTAGGCAGCGGCAATAGCCTCCTCCAGTGTCGTACCTGTCGCAGTCACTCCCAGTACCCGGCCACCGGCGTTCGTCAGTCGGTTTTTGAGCCGCGCGGTTCCGGCATGAAAGATCACCACATCGGCCACTTTTTCTGCTTTGGGAAGTCCAATAATCGCCTTGCCCTTCTCGTACGTTCCCGGGTAGCCGCCGGAGGCCATCACCACACAAACTGCGGGGCGCGGGTCGATTTCCATCTCTACTTTATCAAGTTCGCCCTTACAGGCAGCCTCGAAAATATCCACGATATCACTTTGCAGTCTCATTAGCAGCGGCTGACACTCAGGATCACCGAAACGGCAGTTAAATTCGAGTACCTTGACATCCTCACCGTCAATCATCAAACCGGCATAGAGCATCCCTTTGAAGGGACGTCCTTCGGCGGCAAGACCATCTACAGTGGGCTGCATAACCTGCTTCATGACAAAATCGGCAATGGCATCAGTGACCACCGGTGCCGGGGAATATGCTCCCATACCTCCGGTATTCGGGCCTTTATCACCATCATATGCAGCCTTGTGGTCCTGAGAAGTGGGCAACGGCCGCACGGTTTTACCATCAGTGAAAGCGATAAAACTCGCCTCCTCCCCTTTTAGACAAGCCTCAACCACCACCCGTTCACCGGCATAACCAAACTGCCGACTGGTCATGATAGCTTCTACTGCATCCTTCGCCTCTTTCACCGTCGCAGCGACAATCACTCCTTTACCGGCAGCCAGACCGTCCGCCTTAACCACAACAGGTGCACCAACCTTGTCGATATATTTCTTTGCCTTCTTCGGCTCCTGAAAGACCTTGAATTTCGCCGTCGGGATTTTGTATTTTTTCATGAACTCCTTGGAGAAAACCTTGCTCCCTTCAAGGATAGAGGCTTTTTTACTCGGTCCGAAAATCATCAGTCCGGCCTCTTCAAAGACATCAACTATCCCGGCTGTAAGGGAAGTCTCCGGCCCAACCACAGTGAGATCAATCTTCTCCTGTTTCGCAAACGCAAGAAGCTCCTCTACATCATCAGCAGCAATATCAACACACTCCGCCACCCTGGCAATACCAGCGTTTCCCGGTGCACACCACACTTTTTTAACCCGTTTACTCTGGGCAATTTTCCATGCGAGGGCGTGCTCCCTCCCTCCTGATCCGACAACAAGAATATTCATTTTATCTCCCTTGATTCTCCCCCGTGCCGCATTCAGCAGGTAAGGTTATTAAACATTTCTATGAAACATCTACTTAGCCGTTTCTGCACAAAATTTCAATGCTGCCAGAAAATATTCGCCTCGTTTGGCAGATATTATCATCATTGACAAAATCGGGGGTCATTGTTACATGAATGAATAGTCATTCATTTTATTTTCACAGCGCTCCAACCATCGGAAATGAGAACTGAGAATAAACACAAAAAAATTATTGCGGCGGCAATTAAAGTCTTTGCGAAAAAAGGATTCTTCAACGCCAGAATCTCTGATATCGCGAAAGAAGCTAAAGTTGCCGACGGAACAATATATCTTTATTTCAACAACAAGAATTCAATCCTCCTGACAATTCTGGAGGAAGAGTTTGGCAAGATTGTTGAGAAAACGAGTACTCTTATTGCCAAAGAGGATGATCCTGCAGCAATGCTGCATATTTTCATTGAGCAGCATCTGCGAGCAATGAAAAAAAATAAGAATCTTGCGGAGGTCCTTCATACTGAGCGACGTCAGACAGGCAAGATGAGCAAAGATTTTCGAGCAGAAAAATTCAGCGAATATGAAGACCTTCTCACTGATATCATAAGTAAAGGGAAGAAGATGGAAGTCTTCAGCCAAAATCTCAATGTCGATATTATCCGCCGTATAATTTTCGGCGCCCTTGAAGAACTGTCAAGGGTCTGGAACGATTCTCTGGAAACACATTATTCAGTAGAAGAACTTTCCAGTCAACTTCTTGCCACCGTTTTTACAGGAATTCAAGCCCCCCTGGCCCCCAAATTTTGACCTCACCCTTCCCAAAAAAAACCGGAGGTACCCAGAAGTACCTCCGGCAATAAACGGAAAAAAATTCTCAGGGCTCTGTACTGCTGGAAATGGAAATCACCTCAAACTCACGGGTTCCCCCCGGGGTCTGTACTGTTACGTCATCCCCTTCTTCCTTGCCGAGCATACTCTGGCCAATAGGAGAAAGGACTGAGATGGAACCGTACTTTACGTTTGCCTCTTCCGGACCAAGCAGTTTGTAGGTCACCTCTTCATCCGTATCGAGATCAAGTAATCCTACTACCGCGCCAAAGACTGCCTTTGCCGTATTCACCTTCGTACAGTCGATTACTTCGGCACGGGCAAGTTTGTCTTTGAGTTCAATAATCCGCCCTTCAACATGTCCCTGGCGGTCCTTTGCTGCATGGTACTCAGCATTTTCTTTAAGATCGCCGTGACCGCGGGCAACTTCGATTGCCTTGACAACCGCACCGCGTTCCACATGCTCAAGTTGTTTCAGCTCGTCTTTGAGTTTTTTGTGTCCGCCAATGGACATGGGGATTCTCTCTACCATCGTTGTTATCTTTCTCTCCTTTCAAGTTCAGGGAAATTTCATCCCGCTCCCTCTGTTTTCAGAAATCGTCAACAGATGAAACGGGACAACCCGGCAAAACGTCCTCCGCTGAAAAGAAGGGGAAGAATGCCGGGCCCGGTCAAAGTACTGGAAATAACGCGATCAAAACCCGCATCACCAGCGATATTGCAGAGCCGTGGATACTTCCAGAAAATCACAGTCCCTGCTATTTTTAAAGCCAAAATTACTTTTTAATAAAAAGTGCCGACTTATTTCAAGAGAAATATCCAGGCCACCAGAATAAATCATATTCTCATCATCCTCCAAACCTGCACCAATATTTACAGAAACGTGATTACGCTCAGGAGAAAGACCTGTCTCCACATCGCCAAATCCGCCAAAATTGTATTGATAACGGGCGTTGAGCATCTGTTCATTCCACGACACAGGGCTCCAATAACTGACGATTCCGAGGTCATCCACCGTTGTAAGATCAATATCGGAGTCCTCGCAGGCCTGGTCGTTATCCTCAAAACGGTTTTCCCATCTCAGCGACCATTCACTCTTTTCATGAAAAAGTGACCACCCAATCCAGGTGTGAAATCCAATGCCGTTATTGCTGTCACTGCGCGACGTATAACGCATATCACCACCGAAACCAATGCCATTCGGGGTCTGCACTTCAAGACCGGCAAGAAAGTTATTCGCAAGAATTTTATCTGCAATGGCATCAACGGTATCTGTTATCTCGGTACGATCACAACGGAGAAAACCACTGACCTGCTCGTTCAGTTGACGTTCAATCTGTAAATTGAAGAGGACATTTGTACTGCCCTCTCGAAATCCATCTTGTAATTTATCAAAGGTAAATCCAGCCTGCAGTTCCGTGCTGTTCCCAGGCTGCCAGGTGACGTCTGAGCCGATGCTGTTACTGTTGATCGAATTATCACCATGCACCGCACGGAATCGATGTCCGGCATAGTGGACACTGATCTCTTTATCCTGTTCATGGATAAAACTAAAGGTGGAGCCAAAGGCGAAATCTTCAATATTACGCCAGCGCTTCACACCATCAAGGCTGTGAAGAGAAAAATCAAGCCCGACCTGCGGGGTAATATTAAGAGAATTGCGTGCCATCGAATCGGCAATCGACTTGCTCACACCACCCGAATTCTCGATATTACGATAAAGGCGGGCCTCTTTGCGATACTGCCCCATGCGCTCATACACTGCGGCAAGGTCTGCCATGGTTTGCACCGAAGCATCCTCTTCCAGTAAATTCTGATAGCGCTTTTCCGCATAGAGATAACGCCGCTCATAGATGGCAATCCGCGCGTCATACTCCTTGATAAGACGTAACTGCATCTTTAGAAGGCCTGAATCACGGGCAAGCAGCACTCCGACTGAACTGCCCAGATTGCCAAGCAGCAGGCTCGGAGCCAGCAACGATGCCAGGGCCTCTTCTTCACTCGCAGTATCAGGGTGAAGAAGGTCGAGAAATCCCCAGGAAGATTCTTCCTGCTTCTCCATCCCTCTGACCTGGCCCTGCTTCAGATGGGTGGTAACGATCTGTACCATCGGCACATCAAGGATAGCACGATAAACCGAAAGAGCATCTCCGTAGCGCTCTGCCGTCCACAGCAACCGGGCGAGGGTCGCGGCTTCTTCGACCTGACCGTCCAGGAAAAGGTGGACGGAGAGCTCTTCGTTATTCACCTTTGTGTTCCCTTCCAGACCGCCATAACAGCGATAGAAATCAAGCAGTGCGGTATCGTGTTCACCCGCGAGGGTATCAAGAGAAATCTGTTCGCGGCAGAGCATATCGGCGTCATACTCCCCCTCTTCAAGATCGCCAAGGAGTTTCCGGGCAGAAGGAAATTTCCCCAGGCCAATATTGGCCCGAGCCTCAAGAAAACCAGCAAAAAAAGAGTGAGGAATCGCCTTTACCACCTTTTTCAGCAGTTCAGCGGCACGGCTGTAATCCCGCTTGCGGATACTGCGCTCAGCATCTGCAAGTTGGAAAGAAAGCGAATCCTCGGGAAAATCTTTGAGATAATTCATCCCCGGCTGCACCATGGCAAGGCGGTAACGCAGCTTCGCATCGTGGCACTGATTTGTCAGCACAACACCACCGTTCCACGGCGAAGAACAGATATCCGCGAGCAGAGTGCGGGGAAACTGCCAGTCAGGAAAATCGTCCGCTTTGTTCTTTTTTTCAAGCAGACGCAACGCCTTCAGCCCTTTAGCCAGTTCTTCCTGAGCAACGTCTTTCTCTCTCCGGGCAAGGGCGTCCCTTGTGCGAATAAAATGTCCTGCTGCGACGAGTGTTTTATCACTGAGTGCCCTCTCTCTGGATTTAAGCTGTGGAACACTCTCCAGCCAGCCAGCCATAGCACTGCTGCGTCCTGCCCGGGCAGCATTCATCGCCAGTTCCAGCAGAGTCTCATCGGTTGCCACCTGATGGTTCAACGTCTCACGCAGATGAAGATCCGCTCTGCCGAATGCCCCCGCCTCAGACAGAGCCCGGGCAGCAGTAAGACGTATCCGTACTTGCTTTTCGGGCTCTTCCTGCCAGCGCCCGGTCGCCCAGGTTGCAATATTTTCCATGGAATCGAGCTGCTGATTTCGCCCCAGCCAGTAAAGATGAAGCAGCACGGTGTCAAGATCAACCTGCCGGTCTCTCTCCTGCCATACAGAAAAAAGCCGCTCCTGCTCTTCAACCAGTCCAAGACTGGCAAAGATGACCAGCGCCCGGCACCGAACCACATCATCATCCGGGTTAATCTGAAGATACTGGCTCCAACTGTTGGCGGCGGCCAGCTCCTGCCCCAGTTCAGTTTCCAGGGCTGCCTGTTCTTTGAACCAGGTTGCCCGGCGGCGTTTTGCCGGGACCTCGCGCAACACAGCAAGGGCCTTGCCCCATTTCTTCATGCGCTGGTAAAGCTGCGCAAGGGAACGTGAAGTTGCAGGGTCTCCTTTAAGATGGCGGTTGATGATATTGAGGAGATCAACCGCCAGGTTATAGTCCTGGCTCCGACCGCGATCCACAAGAATTCCGGCCATGCGCAGAAAGATACTTTCCCGGTTGCAACCAAACCGTTCCATATCCTGCCAGAGAGGTGCAGCCCCATCATTTTCCACAATTACCAGAAAATCCCGGGCAAGCCTGTCCTGCAGAAGGGCAACACTCTTCTCCACACGACGACTGCCGGGATGATACCGCAGGCAGCTTTCATAATGGTGCAGCGCGGCATCCGGTCGATCTGCTTCGGCAGCGGCAAGATCGGCAGCAGCAAGCTGTAAAGAATCACGGGAAGCGCGGTCAAGTTCCACCGTCTCTACACCCTCTTCCAGCACCTGCAATGCCTGTCGAAAATCTTTTTCCTTCTTCAGCAACGTAACGAGGTGCTGACGGGAGGCCAAATCTCCCGGATGGTGACGCAGGTACTCGCGAAGCAAACGCAGATTGACCTGTGTCCCAGCCGAACGGGCAGCCTTTGAAATCGTCTCTTGCGCCTCTTTTCTCCCTGTATTTTCATCACCTTCTGCAAAAACAACAAGGGGGAGGAGAGCAGTGAGCTGCTGATCTGAGAGGAAAAAATAATCAGAAAAAGGTTGAAGCAGCCAGCGAATACGCCGAACATCACCAACCGCGATGGCATCATCAAGAAGACGAAGTCGTAAAGATTTGGATACACTGGGGTCTGGTGCGAGCTGCTGCTCTTCGAGAGAAAGGGAGAGATCTTTACGTCCCTCCCCTCGCAAACTGGCGGCCAGCCCCTCCCGGGCCTCTCCAGCACGGATACCGCCGGGATCACGCTCCAGCACAAAGCCAAATGCCTCCGCAGCCCTGCTCCATTCACCACGCTTGAGGGCTACGTGGCCAGCGGCCATGCGATACTCCGGCGATGCGGGCCGGGTATCAAGCAGGATGTCAACAAGGCGACCGGCTTCTTCATAACGCCCAAGCACCTGCAACACCTGGCAGTACTCCCAGAGCGCAGTCTCTACCTCCGGATGTTCCCCGGCCAGCTGGCCATAGATTTTCGCTGCCTGTTCAAGTTTACCTTCGCGGACCAGCTGCCGCGCAGTCTGCCACTCCACCATCCAGCCTGGTATCTTTCTGCCAGCATCCCCCATTATAACCAGCTCACGGTCGGGAACAATACCACTCACGGACTCTACGCCTCCAACGCTCACTGCAGCCATGCACGAAAGAGCGCAGGCGACAGGAAGAAGCAGAAAGGAGGTGCAGACAGACTTCATTGAAGTTGTTACTCAGCTGTAGAATTTTGCAATGGTATCCACTACATGCTGCTGCATCTCGTCGGTCAACTCAGCATAAATCGGCAGGGCTGTTACTTCCTTCGCGGCCTTGTCAGCCTGGGGACAGTCCGCACGGACAGCCAAACCTCCGAGACACTCCTGGCGATGCAGAGGTACCGGATAGTAAATTTCACATCCAATGTCGTTCGCGTGGAGGAACTCCACCAGCTCATCCCGCCGTTTCACACGCACTACAAACTGATTATATATGTGAAGATTTCCCTCCCCCTGATAGACGTGCTTCGGTGTCTTCACCAGACCAGCCTCAAGCAGACCCGTTTCTGCAAACATGCGCGTATAGGTCGCAGCGTTTGCTGTACGCCCCCGATGCCAGTCATTTAAATGAGGCAACTTGATACGCAGCGCCACTGCCTGAATCGGGTCGATACGAAAGTTGCCGCCAACCATCTTGTGATAGTATTTCGGCTGCGCCCCGTGGTTCCGCAACAGTCTCAGTTTTTCGGCAAACTCCTCATCGGCGGTTACCACCATACCACTGTCACCAATTCCGCCGAGATTCTTGCTCGGGAAAAAAGAGAAACAGCCAGCCAGCCCCATCGCCCCGGCCTTTGCATTCTTTCCGCTGCCGCCAAAGTTGGGATATTCGGCACCGATGGCCTGAGCTGCATCCTCAATCACCGGCAGTCCATACTGCGCCGCAAGGTTAACAATCGGCGTCATATCAGCACACTGTCCATAGAGGTGAACCACAACGACCGCCTTGATTTTCCGTCCAGTGTCCGCTTTCAATATTTTTTTCATTGCTTCCGGGTCAATATTGAAACTCTCCGGATCGATATCAGCGAAGACCGGAGTCGCCCCCATCCGCAGAATCCCCCCCATGGTGGCAAAGAACGAGAAGGGAGTGGTAAGCACCTGTTCCCCCGGTTTCAGATTGAGACCCATCATACTTACCAGCAGTGCATCAGTACCGCTGGAGACCCCAATGCCATAACCGACACCACAATACTCCGCAATTTCATTTTCAAGGGCCTCAACTTCCGGTCCACCAACATAACAGGTAGAGCGAAGTACACGGAGCACCCCGTCAGTCATTTCAGGTTCGAGAGAGGCCAGCTGCGGTTTCAAGTCTAAAAAAGGTACCTGCATGATACTATTATTTTCTGTCTGTCAGTAGGGAACATCGAATAATTACCCATCTTCTTTGTTACAGTAAAAAAAATCCTCGGAGGTACCCGCCTGACTCCGATATCAATCATGGCTGTAATAAATTTCCTTCTGTGCCTCGAATATGAATGAGATACAAGGTTATTCAAGATACCCGGCAGTAAAAATAAAAAAAACCGCCCCCACTTCAAGGAAAACGGTCAAATCTGTACACTGTCAATGACTGCCGGAGTTAATAACTATTTTTTCACCGTCGAAATAATCGACAATATCCGGCATCTCGGCTTCCAGATAAACTTTCATCTTTTTCAGCAGATTTACCTCAATCTGCCGTACCCGCTCGCGGGAGATATCAAATTTATCGGCAATATTTTGCAAAGTCAGCGGCTCATCGGTGAGCAGACGCTGCTCAAGTATCATTCGTTCCTTGTCGTTGAGCTTGTCTTTGAGGGCGGTAATCAACTCAGTAAGACGCTCTTTCACCTCCCGACCGGCAACCACCGACTCAATCCCGGGGCCATTGCTTGGCAGAAAACTTTTCTGTTCATCATCGGAATCTGAACGTACCGGGCTCTCAAGGGAGACATCCCAGTTGTCCATCCGCTGCTCCATCTCGATAACCTCTTTTTCCTTCACGTTGAGTCGCTCGGCAAGCAGTTTTGGTTCCGCCTTGAAGCCCTGGCTCTCCAGCAGCTTGCGCTCTTTGTTAAGGCTGAAGAAGAGCTTGCGCTGAGCCTGGGTCGTACCGATTTTCACCAGACGCCAGTTATCCATTATAAACTTAAGGACATACGCACGAATCCAGTAGGCTGCATAATAAGAAAATTTGACACCGCGATAAGGGTCAAATTTACGTGTCGCCTGCACAAGACCGACATTGCCTTCCTGGATCAGATCCATGAAGTTCTGCATCCAGTATTTCTGGAAATCCATCGCAACTTTGACCACAAGACGAAGGTTGGAGCTGACCAGACGATATGCCGCTTCCTGGTCACCTTCTTCTTTGAATTTAATTGCCAGTTCATCAGTCTCTTCCCGGCTGAGCAACTCATACTGACTGATCTCCTGTAGATAACGATGCAGCGCCGGATTGCTGACTGCTGGAAGATTTATATCATCAGAGAGGGAGACGAGGGGATTGAAATACGTGTCAGAGGAACTTTTCCGCTCAATTGCAGGAGTCTCCTCGTCATTTTCAACTTCCACGGCTTCAGTAGGGGTGGTTTTACTCATGATTCCTCGTTGAGGGGGGTGGTTGTCCTGTTGCCGAATGGCAATGCTGGCGGAGAATTCTGTTCCCAACGCCCGCCAGATGTGATAGAAAACACAATCTCAATCGTTTTTTATCTTCTTTGTGGAATTGTTATATTATACCACATCCATCCGGTTTCAACACGCCTCCAGCGAACTTCCATGAATAACATCCGAAATTTCAGTATTATCGCCCATATCGACCACGGGAAATCGACCCTTGCCGACCGTATGATCCAGCTTTGTGATCTCGTCAGCGACCGTGAATTCAAAAATCAACTCCTTGATAACATGGAGATCGAGCGGGAACGCGGGATCACCATCAAAAGTCAAACGATTTGCCTGCCTTACACCGCAGCCGACGGCAAAACCTATTCTCTCAATCTCGTTGATACCCCCGGGCACGTTGACTTCAGCTATGAAGTAAGTCGAGCGCTCAGTTCCTGTGAAGGTGCCCTGCTGCTGATTGACGCCGCCCAGGGCGTGGAGGCACAAACCCTCGCCAATCTGTATCTGGCCATGGAAAATGACCTTGAGATTATTCCGGTGATCAATAAAATTGATCTCCCTTCCGCCGACCCGGAAGGCGTTGCGCTGCAGGTTGAGGATGATCTCGGTCTCGACATTGATCATGTGCAGTACTGCTCGGCTAAAACAGGTCAGGGGGTAAAAGAAATATTTGAAGCCATAGTTACTCTGCTGCCGCCGCCGCAAGGCTCCCCCGAAGCACCTCTGCAGGCACTGATATTTGATGCCAACTACGACTCCTTCCGAGGAACCCTCATCAGTGTGCGGATTATTAACGGCACAGTAAAGGCAGGAAACAGCATCCGTTTCATGTCCACCGGCAAAGAGTACAGGGTGGAGGAGGTTGGCCTCTTTAAACTGCGCCGCGAGTCCTGCAAACAGCTTTCCGCCGGCCAGGTCGGTTATATTCTCGCTGGCATCAAAACGGTGGAGGATACCCGTCCCGGTGATACCATTACCACAGTGGAAAACCCCGCTGCCAAAGCGCTCCCCGGTTTCAAGGAAGTGCAGCAGGTGGTCTTTTCGTCGCTCTACCCCATCTCCACTGATGACTATGAGGATCTTGCCACAGCTCTGGAAAAGCTCAAGCTCAACGACGCCGCCCTCACCTTCGAAAAAGACAGCTCCGCCGCCCTCGGCTTCGGTTTCCGCTGCGGTTTTCTCGGCCTGCTCCACCTTGAGGTAATTCAGGAGCGGCTGGAGCGCGAGTTTGACATCAGTCTCATCCTTACCGTACCCTCAGTGCAGTATCACTTTTTCCTCTCCAACGGGAAGGAAATCATAGTGGACAATCCTGCCCACTTCCCTGATCCTGCCCACATTGAGCACATTGAAGAACCCTTCATCAAGGCAACCATCCTCATGCCGGAGACCTACATGGGGGCGGTAATGACACTCTGCCTGGAGCGCCGCGGGGAAAACACCAATTTCCATTACCCAACTCCAGGACGCATAGAATTGACGGTGGAACTGCCCCTTGCAGATGTGATCTATGATTTCTACGACAAGCTGAAATCCATCACTCAGGGGTATGGTTCCTTTGACTATGCGCTGTTTGATTACCGCCGGGCGGACCTTGTGAAACTCGATATCCTTGTCAACAGTGAGATCGTGGATGCCCTCTCCCAGCTTGTCCATCGCAACAATGCCCGCGCACGCGGACTGCATGCCTGTGAAATGCTCAAGCAGGAGATTCCCCGACAGATGTTCAAAATTGCCATTCAGGCTGCTATCGGCGGTACCATTGTTGCGCGGACCACTGTCTCTGCTCTGCGCAAGGACGTAACCGCCAAGTGCTACGGTGGTGATATCAGTCGGAAACGCAAACTGCTGGAGAAGCAGAAGGCAGGGAAAAAACGAATGAAAACGGTGGGGAATGTGGATATTCCGCAGACTGCTTTCCTTGCAGTTTTAAAATCGGAACAGTAAAATAATTGAATCTTCGGAACAGGTCATGTAGCAGGAAAAACCTCCAAATGCTGCAATACCATTCCTATTAAGTTATGCTCGTTTTACATCCTGTTTATCCGTGTCCATTGGTGATTCCTTTTGCATTTTGTAACCACGAATGGACACGAATTTTCACGAACAGGGACAACGCATTAAACGAAAACGTTTGTATCCGAAGTTAAGCCGTACAGTGCACCAGGAGTATTATGAATAAAATTGGCTACCACGGAAAACACGGAAGGACACGGAAAACATCAATTACCTCAAAGCAGGCAACAGACCGAATTCAACCACAAGGGCATTCTCATCTGGCTTTTCCAGTAATCCATGGCCCGGCGTGTTCAGCACCGCCATGGCGCAAGCAGCCCACAATCTGATAAACCTCATCTTTCAGTAATAATTCGTGTTTATTCGTGTCCATTCGTGGTTCCTTTTGTCGTTTGTAACCATAAATGGATAAACAGGAGACAAAACGGGGTATAACTTAATAGGAATGGTATAAAATCTATTTCTTCGCCTTCTTCTTTTTAATACCGAGTGTTCCCTGCAGACTGGCACCGTCAAAGGAGGCACCTTTCACTTTGGAACCGGACAGATCGGCACCGGTAAGATCTGCCTTATAAAAATCAGCATCCTGCAAATTCGTATCCCTCAAATTTGCACCACGCAGATTGGCAGCTTTGAGGTTGGCTCTTTCAAGATCTGCTTTGGAAAAATTACATCCGGAGAGATCAGCTCCTTCCAGGTCAGCATTTTCAAGATTCTCTCCGGAAAAATCAATCCCGGCAAGATCACAGGCATAACACGTGTTCTCATGCTTGAACCTCTCAAGCTGTGCCTTTTTTTTACTGCTGAACTTCTCACTGGCAGGAAGCTTCTTCGCTTTGTCAGCCTGCGCGACCTTAACCTCTTCGGGGAGAGTCTGCACCTTCCCTGCTGCGGGAGACGATGTCATCTCTGTGACGGAACTGGTACCTTGCTGAACAAAAGGCACCGTCGTTTTTACAGTTTCCTTTTTCGCCGCCACTTTCCGGGCGGTCTCAGTCGTTGCGGTGAGTTTCACCTGCAATTCTGTTTTATTCGGGGAAGAAAATTCTATCTCCTGCACCTCGGGAACCTCATGTACAGCCCGTAGAGATTTGGCTTTCGGTGCCGCAGATCCAGTAAATGCAGCAGGAGAATTGACAGGATCTACAGACAATCTGGAAGAATCATTCTGCGATGTTCCCAGAGAAGGTGTTTTTCGCCCTTCTCCGTTGAAATGAGATTCCCCGCCACGGTCGCCTCCCTCAATCTCACGTTCATCCTCCTCACTCCCCAGTGATACCGAAACCATCCTGGTCTCTTCATACCCGCCTTCCACATTCTTGAGCTGCTGGCGGGTAAGCGAGGCAAGAGCCTCCGTGCTGTCATCATTGCCTGCAGAATCTTCAGCAAATTTTTTCTTTTTCACAGCATGGATGGTGAGTTTTCCATCTTCCGACAATTCCATAGTATCGGAAAACTTCTTCACTTTCTTCTGGATTGCACGGATCAATGGTGGTTTTGCCGGAACCATGTCAGCCTCAGACAGAGAATCCGGCGCATTACGTTTTTTCTCTTCCGGAGCAACGGTTATCGCCGCAACAGGTGCTGTCATCGGCGACTTCACCGGGGAAGATTTTCCTGCTTTAGCCATGTCCTGCGTGTGTTTAGCCTGACTCGACTGCAGCGCGGCAACTCCAGAATCGAGGTGAGAAGGGGCAAGGTTCGCCTGCCCGGCCACCGGATGTCGTTTCGATTTTGCGTCGTCTTCCTTCACCACGTCGCGGGGACCAGTGACGTTCCCGTCACGGTCCCTCTGATTCTGTTCAACAATTTTGCCGGAGATTTTTGCTCCATCAAGATAGGCCGAATCCATCCGAACACCACGTAAATCTGCACCGCGCAGGTCAGCCTCCCCAAGGTCGGCACCATCAAAGGAAACTCCATTGAGTTTCGCCTTGCTGAGATTTGCTTCAGAGAGATTGGTTAACTTACAGCTCGAAAGAGAGAGGTCAGCTCCCTGCAAATTCACACCACTTAAATCCAGCCTGTTGAGGTCCAAACCGGAGAGATCACAGTTTTGACAGGTACGGGTTTCAAGCAGAATTTGTAGATTTTCCCGGGCAGCAGCACTTGCAGCAGAGCTCGCAACAGGATCGGAGAAACCAAGAAAAAGGGCCGAAACAATGATTACAGTTCTTTTTTTCATAATATTTAAGTTAAAAAATTAGAACATTCATGCCTGCTGGTAAAAAAATTTGTACTATAGTACACACTGCAAAGAAAAATTTCGAGAAAAAATTGCCACAACACACAGAAGAAGCAATTATTTATGGTGATATGGCTTCCGATGTCGCCATACCCAGGGGGGAATGGGGTGCAGATTGTGCCAGAGATTACGACCCTGCGACTTTGCCTGTTTTTCAGCACTTTTCCAGTCTCGACAGATACTTTTGTGACAGTAACGATCATACACCCACACCAGTCCCTGCTCAACAAGGAGACCGTTGACCGCCCTGCCATCTATCCTGACGACAGCAACCAGTCGGCCATACCGATCATAATTGACACCCAGCACGGACACATGCTGGCCGGCAACATGCTCACGCATCCATTTTTTGCAGGCAAAGGAACCGGGTTGATCAAACTCGGGGGCATCAACACCATAGAGGCGAATCTCCTGCCTGCCACGCCCACGGCTGACAATCAGGGAGTCACCGTCAATCACCTTGAGAACGGTTCCTGAAAAGTTTTTGCCAGCCTGACGTGATGCTGAAAGAGGAAGAACTGTCGAGAACAGAAGGAGCAGAGAAAGTAATATGTTTCTGATACGCATGTCAAAATTTCCACCCGAGGATTTACGACACTGATAAACTCGCCTTCTCTGTAACGCATCAAAAAGTTATGGAAAAAGACAAAGAATTTTACCGCGAAGAACGCGGATGGAGAAACGGGATGATAAAGTAATTTCCGTGTCTTCCGTAGTTTACCAGGAACGTTATTATGAATAAGATTGGTTACCACGGAAGGACACGGAAAACATCAATTACCTCAAAGCAGGCAACAGAGCGAATTCAACCACAAGGGCATTCTCTTATGGTTTTTTTCACTAATAATTCGTGTTTATAATGACTGGGAAACGCAGCTCATTATCAAGGCAATGCGGCGGACAGGCGGAAACTGGCAGGAAAAGGAATGTGGGAGGAGTAAAAAGAGATCGGCGATCAGTTGAAGTACCCTTTCGCAGGAGTGAAGAGCCGGGGTTGCTTCAATCGGTACCTGGCACAAACGAAAAAAGGGGTTTACGACAAATTGTCGCAAACCCCTTGATCTTTTTACTGGTGCACCAGGAGGGAGTCGAACCCCCGACCTCTTGGTTCGTAGCCAAGCGCTCTATCCAGCTGAGCTACTGGTGCGTCGGAGATGTGTTATATACATCACTTCAGAGAAAGACTCAAGAAAAATCTTCACAACGGTGTGGAAATTTTACTTTTCACGCCCGTGGGCCTCATTCTCTTTTTTGCGGAAGATGATTTCATTATCCGCCGGTTTCATATTGGAATGACCGATAATATCAATCTTCACCTGCTGACGCTTCTCCATTTCAATAAGCTCAGCCCGCTTGTGATTCAGCAGATAAGAAGCAACATCAAGAGGAAAGTTGCATTCTACGCGTTCCACCGGATTGCGACTGGCACCAGTCTGGATCCGGCGCAGATAGAAAAGTGAAAGGGTCTCCACGGAACGCATGGTTCCCCGTCCCTTGCAGTATTCACACACACGATAGTTGCCAGACTCAATGGGTGCACCCAGCTTCTGCCGGGAGATCTCCATCAGGCCAAACTTTGATATTTTGCTAAAATCAACCTTCGCCTTGTCGCTTTTCATGGCCTGCTTGACCTGCTTCTCCACCGCCAGGATATGCTTACGGCTGCGCATGTCGATAAAGTCTACCACGACAAGGCCACCAAGGTCTCGCAGACGAAGCTGACGGGCCAGTTCGGTAGCGGCTTCCATATTTGCCTGAAAGATAGATTCCTCAAAATTGGCGCCTTTAGAGGTCGAACCGGAGTTCACATCAATGGCAACCAGCGCCTCAGTGGGGTCGATAACAATTGACCCGCCGGAGGGCAGGTTGACCTGTGGCTGATAGATCTGCTCAATCTGCTCTTCCACGCTGTACATGTTGAAGATCGGCCGTGCCCCCTGATGCAGTCGCACGCGCACTTTCTGCTGTACTTTGGGCTGCATGGCAACGAAATCTTTCACCTGCTCCAGGGCTGTGCGGTCATCAACAAGAATTTCTTCGATGGCCGGATCAAAATGTTCCCGGAGAAAACGGGCAACAGTCTGATGATCTTCGTAGAGAAGCCCGACACCCTTCAGAGCCTGTCCCCTTTCCCGAATATCTTTCCACAACTTAAGCAGATAATCGGTATCCCGCGACAGGGCACTTTCGGTAATCTCGGAACTCGCCGTGCGCACAATCCAGCCAGTTCCCTCAGGGATATCAAAACTCTTCATTATATCCCTGAGCTGACCACGCCGCTGTTCCCCGGAAATTTTGCGGGAGATCCCGGCGGAATCAGAACCAGGCATCAAAACCACGCAACGTCCCGGGATAGAGAGGAAAGTGGTCATGTTGGCACCCTTACGGCCAATCTCTTCTTTCACCACCTGGGCCAGTAACTCCTGACCGCGTTCGAGAACGTCGGTGATGGAAAGTTTTTTCCACTGCTGTTTTTCAACCTTCTCCCGCACATCGTCCGACAGATTAACTTTAAAATATTCAGGGTGAATTTCACTGAAGGGCAGAAAACCGTTCTTTTCTGTACCGTAATCGACAAAAGCAGCCTGAAGGCTGGGCTCAATGGCCACCACCTTTGCTTTATATATGTTACTTTTTCGCTGCGTCCGGAAAACGGTGGAGACGTGAATAGACTCAAGACGACCATCTTCAAGCAGAGCAAGGCGACACTCTTCCGGCTCTTCGGCATTGATCAGCAGCTTCATTGATTTGCGAGGTTCAGCCTTGTCGCCACTCTTTTCTTTTCCCTCAGGCGGACTGCTTTCAACATTCCCCTCTTCGGTGTTTGTCTTTTTTGTTCCCCGCCCGTTTTTTCTTCCACGACGACTGTGTGCCTGCCCTGATTCGGGCTGAGCAGATTTTTCTTTTTCAGTTGAGTCGTCCGCAGATGAGGACAGCTCCACCGGAGGAAGCACTTCTTCCGCATCGGCAATCTCAGGATCCGCCACCTCCAGAGCATTCGTCACTTTCGCCAGAGTCTTATCTGCGGCGGATGTATCAAGCCCGGTCACAGAAACGGAGGGTGAACCTTTATCTTCTTCCAGGGGAATCTCTACAGGGGAAGGTACCGCAACGGTTTTCTGGTCAGAGGAAGAAGTGGCATCTGCAGCATTCTCTTTTGCAGCTGCAGGTTTACGCCCCCGTCGACTGGAAGGGCGCCTGCTGCGACTTCGTGATGCTGTCTTTGCGGGTTTTTCCGCCAAGACTTCCACAGAATCTGACTTTTCTTTTTCAGCTGCTGCCGGAGAATCACCATCCTCTCCAATCGTTGCAACACTGTCAGTTTCTGTCTTTTTTCTGCTCGAACTCCGCCGACGGCTGCTTCGTTTACGGACAGGCTTCTTTTCAACCGCTGCATCCGTTGCAGCTTCCGTTTTCACCGGTTCTGCAGCGGGTTTCACGGCCGCCTTTTCTTTTTTTTCAGGCCTTTTCTTTTTTTCAACCGGTTCACTGCTTTCTACTGAACTGGTGCTTTTCCACCATGCACCGGTTGTTGCTTTGATTGATTTTTTCGGTTTTTTCTTGTCAGTACCTTCGCTCATTTAATATCCTCGATCCCCGCGCCGCGCCACAATAACAGTGTGACACAGGAAACACAGCAATAGACTGCGCCGGGAAAAATTCTTTCGTTGTTCTTTCCAAAAACATGCTGAAGCCTGCCCTCTATACCACAACACGGTCATTTTCAGGCATACCAGTTTCAACACACTTCCAGCTCTATTTATCGTAACGTAAATGTTCCTTTGCTGTTGTTTTTTGGTGACTTCTGCAAGTAGAGAAGAAAACCGAAGGAAAACGTTACGCACCTGATATCTAATGCCGTTTTCATGTAAATACAATTGTTATTTACTGATTATCGGTGTTTCCCTCTGGAATCGACTGGCATTTCCTTTCAGTTATAAATTTACCTGACAGGACCACACTTTATACTTTAATCTTGACACGCCCAACCAGGCCCCGTAAACTCCGGGCATAAAAGATTCAAATTTTTAAACTTCTGGTAATTTTATGTTTCCCTCGCAGTCGTCGTTCGCTGCCCACCTCGTTCGTCGTACTGCCATCACTTAATATAACTTTCAGAAATACGGTTAACATGTCACTAAACACCACCTTTGTTCTCTCCGGACAGTCCTGCCGCAACCTGATGTTAAATTCACCCTTCTCAAAAACAGTTCGCACTGGTCTCTTCGGTGGTACTCTGCTCTCCATGGTTATGCTGTTTATCCCATGCAGTGCACTTGCTGCAGAGAATACTTCTACAGAAGAGTGGGACATCACGGCTGATAAAATCATCAACTTCGAAAACCCGAAAAGTATTATCGCCAAAGGAAATGTCGTTCTGGTAAAGAAGGAGAAACTGCCGATCAACATGCCCCAAAAAAAGAGCAGTGTGACCGCATGGAGTGAACTGCTCGGTGAAAAGGAAGAGGCTCCAGAAATTACGGCAGCCGAGGCTGAAAAAGCAGCAGTGCCGGAATATCGAACTACAGTCACTATTAAAGCAGACTGGATGGCTTATGATATAGAGCTGAAGACCATTAAAGTTAAAGGACACCTCAGTATTCAGGGGCCGGACGACAAGCTGGTTGCCAAAGAGGGTTCACTCAATCTCGAAACCGAGACCGGAGAGTTTTCAGAAGCCACTATCGTCCGCAAAGACCTCCAGTTACATCTTGAAGGGAAAACCATCAGGAAAACCGGCTATGAGACCTATGAAATTGAGTCTGGCTGGGCAGTTACCTGTAAAGTGGAAGATGGAGAGACCGCCCCGTGGTCTATTGCCGCCTCCAATACAAAAATAACCACAGGCGGATATGCCGTCATGAAAAACGCCCGCTTCCGGATTAAGGACGTGCCGATTTTCTACTCTCCCTATATGATTTTGCCGGTAAAAAATACAAGGCAAACCGGTTTCCTGATGCCGGAATTCAGCTACTCTACTTCAGGCGGAGCAGCTGTAGGAGCGCCTCTTTTTATCAATATTTCCGACTCCTCGGATGCCACCCTTTATCCCACATGGTACTTTGACCGCGGCTTCATGGCCGGTGCCCAGTACCGTTATATGACCAGTGATACCTCCAAGGGCATGTTCATGGGGAACTTCCTGATGGATGATCTTTCCGACGGGGACCTGGATTCTGATTACTACGATGACACCGGGTACACCCATACCAATGACGATCGCTACTGGGTTCGGGGGAAGGCTGACTATACCTTCGGAGATGGCTGGGTCACCCGACTCGACGTTGACCTCGTCTCCGACGAGGATTATCTTGAGGAATTTGATTACGGCAACACGGGGTATGATCAGACCCGTGAAGATTATCTCGACATGTTTGGTCGTTCCTTTGATGATGACAGTGATCTTGAACGCGACAACACTTTAAAAGTCCTTAAAAGCTGGGGGGGAATTTCACTGGAAACAGAATTCCTCGCTGTGAATGATCTGGACACAGACACCACGACAACAACAACCACAACCACCACGGATGCTGACACCGGAGAAGAAGTCACCACCACCACCACGACAACTGAAGAGTCTCCTCTGTGGAAATTGCCGGAGGTTGACTTCGACGGAACCCTTAATACCGGATTCCACAGCTTTACCTTCGACTGGGACTCCAGTTACGTCAATTACTGGCGGGAAGACGGCACAGGTGGAAACCGGGTAGATATCCGCCCGGCTCTCTCCACCCCGATCTCAATTACGCCATGGCTTGAAAGCCGGGCGGAAGTGGCGGTGAGAGAGACCTATTATGCAGTACAGAGTTTTGGAGATGCCTCTGAATGGGAATATGATGACAGCATAAACCGCTTCTATCCGGAGTTTGAACTTGATACTGCCACAACCATTCAGCGCGATTTTGCTTTCTCTTCCGGCAAGACAGTACGCCACGAATTCCGGCCCTACCTGAACTATCAATATATTTCAGATGCAGCCGAAGATAATGAACTCCCGGACTGGGACAGCATTGACGAAATTACCCAGGAGAACACCTTCACCTACGGGCTGGACAACCTTTTCAGCCGTGTTGCTGCCAGCAGTTCAGGAATGGAGACTCTCTCCACCTATGGAAGTTTTCTTATTCAACAATCCTATAACATGGATCCTGACGATGACGATGAATCCTTCGGAGATATTTACTCGAAGTTGACCTTTGCCCCCCTCGCGAAAATAGCACTCTCGTACAAGACCTATTACGATGTTTATGACAACGACTTCAACAGCCACAATTTTGAAATCGCATACACCTTCAGCCGCAACACTTATGTCACGACTGAATACAGCTATGATAAAGATGACGAGATTGACCAGATTAACGGCACTCTCGGTATCAGACTGTTCGAGCGCTGGCGATTTGAGGGCAGTATAGAACATTCCATTTCCTACGATGACACCAATGAAGCGAAAGCCCTTATTGCGTACAGCGCCAACTGCTGGGGACTCAAATTCCAAACCAAATACGACTCCGGCGAAACGACGTACATGATGTTCTTTGAACTCGCCAACATCGGTGAAGCATTCGGCCTGGGGCTGTAAGCCGGCCTGTCAAAATGTTCTTTGATCTTTTCAACGGCGATGCCGATGGGATTTTTGCCCTCCATCAGTATCGCCTTTCTTTTCCTGTCATCAGCACACTTATCACCGGTGTCAAACGGGATATTTGCCTGCTGCAGCAGCTGGCAGGGGCTGAAAATTCGGAGATTACGGTCTTTGATGTCTCCCTTGATTCCAACAGAAGGGAGATTGCCCCCCTGCTCGCCCGGGGCAATTGCATTCACTGGTTCGATCACCACTTTGCCGGAGATATTCCCGTGCACGCCAGGCTTCACACCACCATTGAACCCTCCCCCACCACCTGCACCAGTCTTATCGTTAACACAGCCCTTGGCGAACTCCATTCCGGATGGGCAATATGTGGCGCCTGCGGCGACAATCTGTATGAAGCGGCAGGCCACCTCGCCAGCAAAATGGGCCTTTCAACACAAGAACTGAGCCAGCTTGCTGAACTTGGCAATCTTTTTAATTACAACGGCTACGGTGTTACCACCGCCGATCTCCATTTTCACCCGAAGGAACTTTACCTTGCCGTTGCACCTTTCACCGATCCTTTTGCCTTCATCGCTCAATCAAAAGAGCTGGCTGTCCTTCGCGACGGCTGTGCAGAGGATCTGCACTATGCGACGGAGGGAGATCTGCAGAAAATTGGACACCACAGCCTCTATTTCTTTCCCGATGCCCCCTGGGCGCGACGAATTTCCGGCATCTATTCCAACCTGAAGGCACGGCAGGAACCGAATGCCGCCCATGTTATTGTCACCAGGGTTGGCAACAACCTGCGTCTCAGCGTGCGTGCCCCGCTTAATGACCGCCGGGGAGCCGACACACTCTGCAGAGCATTCCCCACTGGGGGCGGGCGTGCTGGGGCAGCGGGGATAAATGAACTTCCACCTGAAGAGCTGCCACGCTTTATTGACGTATTCTCACAAACCTGGCCTTCCTAAAAAGACATATTACCATGATCAAGAGATCTCTCCTGTTGTTCGTACTCCTGCTGTTCGCTGTTTTCTTCGCCTGCGAACCAGCTTTTGCCGCCGGGCAAAAGGCTGCTGATCTTGTCCGCGACGACCAGCCAATTGACATCAATACACCGCAGTATCACAAACTCTTCAACGATCTTGAGGGAAAAGGATTCGACCACAATGCACTGGTAAAACTCTTCTCCAACCTCACCGTCAACCGTAAAGTTCTCAAATTGATGGATCGACAGTGGGGCAAACCCACTCCGTGGTATGTATACAGACCCCGCTTCGTTACGCCATCGATCATCAAACGGGGGAAACAGTATCTTCGTAAATTTCGCCCCGTTTTTGACCGCATTGAAAAAGACTTTGGTGTTAACCGTGAGGTTGTGGTGGCCATCTGGGCAATGGAGACACGTTTTGGACAGAACACAGGGGACTTCAACATGTTTCGCAGTCTCAACACTCTCTTTGCCGCCTATCCCCGGCGCAGCGACTTCTTCCGCGCCGAACTGATTGACTACCTGCTGCTCTGTCGGCGGAACGCCTTTAATCCGCAGACCATAAAAGGTTCCTGGGCAGGTGCCTTTGGGCAGGCCCAGTTCATGCCTTCCAGTTTCAATAAATATGCCGTGGATTACGATGGTGATGGAATCATAGACCTCATTCACTCCCGCCCTGATGTTCTTGCCTCCATCGCCAATTACCTCCATCATTTCGGCTGGACGCTTGATACGCCGGTCTTTATTGACCTCGGGAACCACCTGCATTCACCACAACTTGAGAAAAAGGCCGGGGAGGGCTGGAGCAACAGTATCTCATGGCGCAGACTGCAGCAACTGCAGAGAGTGAAACTGCCTGCGCCAGCCAGGGGAGGACACCTTACTGTTGTTTCTCTCGACCTGGATCCCAAAAAGGGAGGAGGCAAACGTTACCTCGCCGGATACCCGAATTTTCAGGCTGTTCAACACTACAACCACAGCCAGAAATACGCCGCTGCAGTCAGCGAACTGGCAAAGGCTCTCAGCAGTGAATGAAGCAATGCGCAGGGGCACGCTGATTATCCTTTCCACTCTTTTGGTCGTTGGGGTTTTTCTCTTTTTCCATCGTGACCCCTGGCTTCCTGTGCATATAATATCCCCAGGGCAAGGGCCTGCTTTCTCCGATGATGGCGATCTCCTCAGCCTTCGTACAGCCGTAGAGAAGCAGCTGCACTGGCTGGAATCGAAACCGAAGGACACCACGATGCAGCTCGGTGACGAAGAGGTTCCGATTACTCTACTGCATTCCTCCCTCGCCCACCTTTCCATCTTTCTCCGCAGCAGGCCCACTTCCGGGCAACTCGCCGCGTTCCTGCGCGATAACTATGATGTCTTTCAGGCCGGAGGACGTAAAGGAAAGAGAGGCAGAGAGCTTCTTGTCACTGCCTATTACGAACCTGTTTTTAAAGGGGATCTGCAGAAAACGGATACGGCAATATGGCCAATTTATCAGTTGCCGGAGAAGATGCCGCCAGGGATGAAAAGCCACGGATTGAGCCGTAGAGATATAGAATTGTTCGGGCACCTCAAGGGGCAGGAACTGGCCTGGCTCAACGACCCGTTCGACGCCTACCTGCTTCACGTACAGGGCTCGGGAAAAATTTGCCGTCCCGATGGTTCGCTTTTCACCGTCCGTTACGCAGGTAATAACGGCCTGGAGTATATGAGTCTTGGCAAACTCTTTGTTGATGAAAAAATACTGCCGCTTGAAAAGGTGAATATCCCGGCCATACGCAAGTGGCTGGCCGAACATCCAGAGGAACAGCAGCGCATGTTTTTTCACAACCCGCGCTACATCTTTTTCAAAAAGGGAAATCCGGGAAATCCCGAGGGAAGTAATGGAGTGGAACTCACCCCTGGCCGCTCCATAGCGATCGACCCGGCCATCCTCCCCACGGGCAGTCTGGGCTTTATCAGGACTCGTATGCCAAAAGTGGAAAATGACCGGCTCAACGGCTGGTATGAGACCTCGCGGCTGGTCTTTCCGCAGGATGTCGGGGCGGCAATCAAAGGTGCAGGGAGGGTAGATCTCTTCCTTGGAAGCGGAGATGTTGCCGAAAAGACCGCCCAGGTAATGAAGGAACCGGGCAGGCTTTACTTTCTTTTCTGGCGGGATAAAGGGAAGTTAAAAGAGAGATAAAGCAGCCCGCAATTTTTTCTCATTGCGAACTGCTGTTCCTTTTTATTTCAGTAGAGCAAAACGTTCCCAGAAGTCAGGAAACGACTTTGCCACACACTCTTCCCCTGTGATTTTCACCCCGGGAATTCGTAATCCCGCAAGGGCCAGACTCATCGCCATGCGATGGTCATCATACGTCTCCAGTTCGGCACCATGCAGGCGATGCACATCCCCGCCAACTCCGTGGATAATCATTGAGGCGTCAAATTCCTCAACCTCCACACCAAGTTTCCCAAGTTCCTTCACTATTGCAGAGAGGCGATCACATTCCTTGATCCGCAGATGGCCAATGTTATTGATGGTTGTTGTTCCCTCGGCAAAGGCCGCTACTACCGCGAGGGTGGGAACCACATCGGGCATATCTCCCATGTCAATCGTGATCCCGGACAGGCGATCCGCCCCGATCACAGCCACGCCGTTTCCCGCCATTTCAACCGAACACCCCATGCGGGCAAACAGGGCAACAAGCATGGAATCTCCCTGCAGGGAAGGTACCGGGACATTTTCCACCGCTACCCGTCCCCCGGTTATCGCCGCCGCAGCCCAGAAATAAGAAGCACTTGAGGCATCCCCTTCCACCTGATAATCCCGCGCCCTGTAACACCCCTGTGGAATGGAGAACCAACTGTAATCCTCAGCACAATCCACACAAATGCCGAAATCATTCATTACAGACAACGTCATGGCAACATAGGGCCGGGAGAAGACGGCTCCCTCCACACGCAGGGTCGCAGGCTCACGGGCATAAGGGGCAACCAGCAGCAGAGAGGAGAGATACTGGCTACTGTGCCCTTCGGGCAGCACGGTTTCTCCACCGAGGATTCCATCCCGTCCCGCTTCGTTGATAAGCAGTGGCGGACAACCGGTGTTCCTGATCGACTTGATATCAACACCCCACCCCCGCAGTGCACTCATCAGCGGCTCAATCGGCCGCTGATGCATTCGCGGTTCGCCATCAAGAGTAAACAGCGTACTGCCAAGGGCAGCTACCGAAGTAAGAAAGCGGGTGGCGGTACCATTGTTACCGAGGAATATTGGCTCATCGCTCTCTGCGATTTTCCCCCCATTCCCGGTAATTATCCACTCCGACCCTTTCTCCATTTTTACTCCCATCTGCATCAGCGCAGCGGAGGAGTATTCCGTATCTTCACTCTCCAGAGGATCTAATATACGGCTGACACCAGCGGCCAGTGAAGCGGCTACCAGCGCACGCTGGGTCAGACTTTTGGAGCCGGGGACTTTCAGAGTTGTACTGGTTGTTTCAAGAGGGGTAATTTCAATCATGGAAGAAGCCTGGTAAAGTTTTAATAAGTTATAGATAAGATAACTTGCAATTTTTCCACGTTATGCCATAGTGCAGTTTATAATTCAAAGAAACACAAAATAATTCAACTCTTTTCTCTCTTACGGGTACCTTGAACACGTAGAGATTTCGACAGGCTCCAGGGCACAAAAGAAAATTTACCGGAGCCATCTGTCTGATACTGCAAAGCCCCCGGCATGCGGGGATACATTTTCTATTGTAACAAAGAAATTGGAAGAAAGATCACTTATTCAAGGTTCCTTTATGACTCCAGACACCATTATCCTTGTCTTCACGGTATTACTCGGCACCATAGTCGGCAGTTTTCTCAACGTGGTCATTCTCCGCCTGCCCAGAGAGGGAGACTCACTCGTTTTTCCCGCTTCCCATTGCCCGGTGTGCATGGCGGAGCTGCACTGGTATGAGAATATTCCTGTCCTCAGCTATCTTTTTCTGCGCGGAAAATGCGGCCACTGCAAGGCGAAAATCTCAATGCAGTATCCGCTGGTGGAACTGGCCATGGCAGCGCTCTCTGGCTGTCTCTTCCTCAAATTTGGTTTGACATCGGCTTTCGGAGGGTATTTTCTCTTCACGTCAGCACTGCTGGTGGTCATCATGATTGACCTGTACCACTACATCATTCCAGACTCCATCGACCTGCCCGGGGCTGTACTCGGGATCCTCTTCTCGTTCATCAATCCGGTGGTAAGCTGGCAGAGTTCTCTGCTCGGGGTTGTTTGTGGTGGAGGGATTCTCTGGCTGGTGGCGTGGATATATGCCCTGCTGCGTAACAAGGAAGGAATGGGCGGCGGAGACATCAAACTGCTGGCAATGATCGGAGCATGGCTTGGCTGGGAATGTCTGCCCTTTGTTATCTTTTTCTCCGCTTTCACCGGTGCCATTATTGGGATCACGACACTCTATATTCTCAAAAAAGATCACAGTACCCAAATCCCTTTCGGGCCATTTCTTTCCGGAGCAGCACTGATTTACATGTTTTTTTCAGAGCACATTGATTATTTTCTGCAACTCTATCTCTCAGGTCAGTGGCCGTAAAAGAACTTCGCCATCTGCTATACCATTTACATTTTGTATTGACCAGAGAACGCAACTGCGTAGACATCTTTTTCTGCGATGACGAATGAGTAATAATTCGTGTTTATCCGAGTCCATTCGTGGTTCCTTTTATAATTTGTAACCACGAATAGACACGAATTTTCACGAACAGGGACAACATATTAAACGAAAACGTTTGTATCCGAAGTTAAGCCGTACAGTGCACCAGGAGTATTATGAATAAGATTGGCTACCACGGAAAACACGGAAGGACACGGAAAACATCAATTATGGGAACCTTGAATATGAACGAAATACAAGATTATTCAAGGGACCCTTATCTTAAAGTAACAAATTTAAAACCAGGAGTATTAATCAACTTTGGGAGTCATCCGAAAGTCGATATTGAGTGTTTTACGCTCTAATATTCCGTGCTTTCCGTGTCTTCCGTGGTTCCTTTTGCAGTTTGTAACCATCAATGGATAAACAGGATGCAAAACGGAGGCATAACGTAATAGGAATGGTATGAGATCTCGATATGGTAGAGGGGAGAGGATCGCTCCGATCCTTGTCATACCACCGGTTTGTGTCGATAAATCAACAGGCCGGGCATGGCAAGACCGACGGCCAGCGCGGCAATAATGAAACAGGCGTGAATCAGATTATCCAGCGTGCCCGCCCACAACTCAGGAGTATACCCACTGCGGTTGATCTCAACCAGGGCAATCATTGCCTTGAAACCATAAACTCCCGGAATCATTGGAATAACAGCAGCCACAGTGAACACTTTTGGGTGAGAAAGAGTCTGCTGAGACCAGAAGACACCCATCGCCCCGATCATCATTGCGGCAAACAGACTGGCCCATTCAATATCCAGCCCCCAGTGCAACAGGAGAAAGCGGGCCCCATATCCAGAGGCTGCTCCCATGGCACAGTATTTCAAAGTTTGCGGCGGCACGTTAAACATCATGCCAAAACCAAGAGCGGGCAGCGTCGCAAGCAGTGTCTTTTCAAGTAAATTGAAAAACAGAGGACTGGCTGCGATACTCTGTTGAAGCATCTCAATTATAACCATACGCCCCACACCCCCAGAATCTGCATTGCACCGACAATTCCCATACTGGTTACAAGAGTAAGCAATGTCGCTGTTGTCCAGCGTGAAATTCCCATAGTTACGTAGCCTTTGAGCATATCTGAAACGGAATTGATGAGCGGAAAGCCGGGCACCAGCATGAGGACGGATGAAGCCATGGCGAGAAATGCATTATCCCCCATCTGGAACATCAGGCCGAGTCCGGAGATCAGGCTGGTGATAAAGGCTGTCACCCCGAATGTGATCAAGGCATTAAAGGTATTTCGAACAAGTGTCTGTCGGACAATCATGCCAATGGACGAGGCAAGAAACGTAAGCCCGCAGATCTCGGCAGTACCTCCAGCCAGCCGACAAAACGCCGCACAGGCGATACCAATCATGACAACGACCAGCCAGTTGTTATATCGTGGCGGGTCAATTCCTGCCAGCCGCTGATGCACCCCTGCGATGTCAAGTTCACCCCTCTCCGCCGCAATGCAAATCTGTTGAACCTCACTCACAATCCGCATGTTAATGACATGACTGGTGCATTGGCGGATGGTGGTAAGGCACTGTCCTTGCAAACGGGTGGTGATAATAACAGCCGAAGCAGTGAGGGCAATCTCAACATTTTCAATCCCGAGCACCCGACCAATTCGGTGCGCGATATCACTGACCACCTTGCTTTCAACCCCGTTATGAAGCAGAAGATACCCTGCTTCGGCAACCAGTCTGGTTATCTCACGTTGTTCATTTTTTTCAAATACGATGACTTCTTTCATCTCCACTTCTTCAAACTCCATCAATAAAAAAAAGGCCCCCGCAAATTTGCGGGGGCCTTTTTCAGGGTAATACCCTTCAGTAAAAACTCAATACATCAGCATCTACTCTTCTACTTCGTGTTCAACATCAACAGCCAGTTTGTAAAGAACAGTCACCATGAAAATACCAACTGCCCAGATTCCAATCGTAACACCCATTTCGTTGACCGTGGGATAATACTCAACCACCGTTTCAAACGGAGTGATAGCAAGACCACCAAGAACAAAACCCAGTCCCTTGTCAATGAACAGAGAGAGGAAAACAGCCAGGCAGCCAGCAGCGATAATCCAGTCGGCGGCGTCTGTCATAACCTTCTTGCTCAACTTCAGCCAGGCCAGGACAATCAGACCACCAAAGCAGAGAAAAACAGAAGTCCACATGAACGGTACAAGATTGTTGTACATTTCGCCATTGTGCTCAATACCGAAGAAGAGATAATCAAGCGAATGCATGTGCCCGGGGATTTTAGAATAGTATGCCACAAAGAACTCAAGACAGACAAAGAAAGCGTTGGTCAATGCTGCATAAATAATAATGGTCAAAATCTTGTTGATTGCTTCTTTTCCGGCATCAAAATTGGCAATACGCTTCATGAGCAGACAGGCAAGAACAATAATGATCGGCCCTGCTGCAAATGCAGAAGCGAGGAAGCGTGGAGCGGTAATGGCTGAGAGCCAGAAATCACGTCCAGGCAGCCCGCAATAAAGCATGGCCGTTACGGTATGAATAGAAACCGCAAAGGGAATGGAGAGATAGACAAAGATATAGATCCACTTCGGCGGTGCAACCTCTTTGCGCTCTGCTGTAAGAATAACCCAGCTGCAGATCAGGTTGAGGAATAAATATCCGAGAAGAACACACATATCCCAGAACAGCATGGAATTGGGAGTCGGGTGCAGGATCATGTTCATTGCCCGCAACGGTTGTCCAAGATCGACCATGATAAAGAGCAGACACATGATCAATGCTGGAATCGCGAGAAATTCACCAAGAATGGTGATACGACCAAAGGCCTTGTAGTTATGCACGTAGTATGGAAGGACCAGCATCAGGCCCCCGGCGGCAACCCCAACGAGGAACGTAAACTGGGAAATATAGAGCCCCCAGCCGATATCCCGCCCCATTCCGGTAAGTCCCTGCCCGATAAAGAACTGGCGCACATAGCAGACAGCTCCAATACCGATAAATATTGCGAGTATTCCGAGCCATGTCCAGTATCTCGAGCTTCCTCTTAATGCTTTTTCAATCATGACTCCCTCACACTATATAAAATACAGACGGTTTCGTTCCAAGACCGGGCTTGCGCTGAATCGTTGGATTCTCCGCCAGCACCTTTCTCACCTCTGACTCAGGATCGTTGAGATCACCAAAATAAATTGCACCAACTTCTGCAGCAGCCTCCTGACATGCCGGTTTCTCGCCGCGAGCAAGGCGTTCTGCACAGAAGTTGCACTTCTCAACCACCCCGCGCATCCTTGTGGGAAATTCGGGATTGATCTCCTGTGTGATATGCGGTCGCGGTTCAAACCAGTTAAAGCTCCGTGCACCGTACGGGCAGGCCATCATGCAGAAACGGCAACCGATGCAGCGATGGTAATCCATGGCAACAATGCCGTTGTGTTCCATTTTGAAGGTTGCCTTTGTCGGGCAGACCCGTACACACGGGGGATTATCACAGTGGTTGCAGAGCATGAGAAACTCACTCTCTTCGATAATCTCCGCATTATGCGCAGAGGAATGCTCGGGAAAAGCTTCTTCATAGGAAGCACTCCAGATCCATTTAATTTCACTTTTCGGGTCATCAAAAGTTGGAATGTTATGCGCGTAGCGACAGGCGGCAGCCATTTTTTCCTGTATATCGGGACGATCATAGAGCTTACGCATGTCAATAACCATTCCATAGCGTATTTTGCCCGCTGTTCCCGCACTGTTTTCTGCGACAGCTGGAACTGCACTGGAAGAGGCTTCGGCCAGTTTAGTCACAGCCGGAGCGCTGATTCCTGCAAGTGCAGCCACACCGGCGGCCTTCAAAAAAGTTCTTCTTTTGGTATCCATCAGTTGGCCTCCTTCAATCCTGCTTTCTGCTGCGTCGGTGTAAGATGGCAGTCCCAGCAATAGGGGACTACAGACGCATACGTGTGACAGCGGTCACAGAACTCTTCTTTATTCGTGTGACATTTCATACAGGCGAGCTGCAGCCCTTTGCCATAAACTTTGCCGTCAACGGTTACGGTACCGCGGTTACCGTTACGCAGGACATCATCCCGCCACTCATTAAGAATCACCATATGCTCTGCTCTCATCTCATCCGCAGGATAAATACAGTTCTGCTCTCCACCCGGGGGAAGTTCAACCGTTGGATCGGTACTCTCCGCCGAAGAAAAGACGTCGAACCAGAACGGGAACGTGACCAGCAGGACGGTAATTATCAGTCCTGGTACGATTAAGCCTTTATTATACATTGATTACTCCTTGTTCTTGTTCAAATTTCAAACCATTGTACGAAGGCCTTCCGGCATATCAACCCGGTTTTCCCCTTTCTGAACCAGAGCATTGGCCACAAGCTCAGTGAGCCCGCAAACCGTAACTCCTGGAGTCCAGTAATCCACCAAAGAGGTGAGTGTTGCCCGGTCAATAGCACAGATACAGGCAAGCGTGTTCACAGCATGCTGGTCAACAACATGCTTCACGGCATTAGCCCGTGGCAGCCCCGAACGCATACGCAGCTCCATGATTTCGTCAGTGTTGAGACCTGTTCCGGAACCACAGCAGAAAGTCTGTTCGCGGATAGTGTTCTCAGGCATTTCCCACCATTTGTCAACCACATGATCAAGGACATAACGAGGCTCTTCAATAATCCCCATGGCTCGAGCCGGATTACAGGAGTCATGCCATGTCGCTCTCACGTGGCTGTTACGACTCGTGTCAAAATTAAGTTTGTTATGTTTAATAAGGTCAGCGGTAAACTCAGTGATGTGTACCACTTTGGTGGAGGCCGCATTGTTGAATACTGTACCGGTAATCGGTGAAACGGGAACTTCCATATTGGCTGGAGTTTTACCGTTCATCGTATCCATATATTGATGGACAACACGCCACATATGACCGCACTCACCACCAAGAATGTATTTCACACCGAGACGTTCAGCCTCAGCATACATTTTGCCGTTGAGCGCTTTCATTGCCTCGTTGTTGGTGAAGAGGCCGAAGTTCCCACCCTCAGATGCGTATGTTGACCAGGTGTAATCCAGCCCAAGCGCATTAAAAAGGAGGAGATACCCCATACAGGTGTAAATACCAGGTTCCGCGAAAGCATCTGCTGAAGGAGTAACAAAAAGGATTTCAGCACCTTTGCGATTGAAAGAAACATCCAGCTTGACACCAGTAAGATTCTCGACATCTTCTGCAAGGAATGCAATGTTATCCCGGAACGGCAGCGGCTGCAGCCCCATATGGTTCCCTGTCTTGGTGGAGTTGGAAACAGGCTCAATAACCCAGTTAATACCAATTCCAACAGAGTACAGAAGTTCACGGAGTATGATGGTGATCTCAGCCGTATCAATACCGTAGGGACAAAAGATTGAGCAGCGGCGACACTCAGTACATTGATAGGCGTACATGAACCACTCTTTGAGCACGCCAACGGTCATCTTGCGGCCACCGGCCAGTCGACCGAGAATTTTGCCTGCGAGGGTGAATTCTCCACGATAGACAGAGCGCAGCAACTCGGCGCGCATTACCGGCATATTTCTCGGGTCACCTGTCCCAAGGAAAAAGTGGCATTTATCAGCACAGGCACCACAGCGGACACAACAGTCCATGAAGATCTTCAGAGAACGAAACTTATCAAGACGCTCGGCAAGTCCCTTGAGAATGATATCCTTCCAGTTATCGGGAAGGAGCCAGTCATCCTCTTCAGGTGACCAGATACGGGCGAAAGGAAAATTGAGTCCTGGTTGCGAATCGAGATATTCAAGTTTCTCTTTTTTGGCCGGATAGGCATATCCCCCCGGCTTGAAAGTAACCGGAGTATCCATCCATTCTTTTGTCGGGATTGCCCCGGTAGAAAGAGATGGTCCCTGCCACACACTTTGGGACAGTTCTTCTAATTTAGGAAGCGACATCGTATTTATCCTTATTTAACTTGGTGGTCTGTTTTCACTCTTCCGCTTTTTTCTCTGCTCCAGCTTCAGCAGGCTCGTCCTTCGGCGGAAGTCCTTTTTCAACAGGAATACCATTGTCTATCATAGACTCGCGGAAATCGTCTTCATAGTCCGCATAAGAGTGCGGCTTGATGTTGGGATCATTCCACGGGTTGATATGACGTACCGCGCGTGTATTATTCCGCATATTAAGGGTGGGACTGAGGAATACACCGCCAGCATGCATCAGTTTGCTGAAGGGAAAACAAACCAGCAGAGCACTGATAAAGGTAAGATGAATATAGAAGATTGCGCCGATATGTCCATTGATCACCGGATGCAGTGTAACCAGACCAACCAGCAGCTCCTTGATATTGACAATGTCAGAACGCAGCATGTAACGCATCAGGATCCCGCTCAACGCAATGCTGAAGAGAAGAACCAGTGGGAAGTAGTCATTCATCAAAGAAAGGTAACGGACATGACGATTGACCAGCCGACGGGAGAAAAGCAACACGACCGCGAGCAGCAGAGTTACATCTGTTATGTACCAGGTGGGAGCGCCAATCTGAAGCAGACCATCCCAGAACTCAATCCAGCCAATCCAAACAGGAACGGGATCCAGGAAAAGACGCAGATGGCGAAGCAGAATTACGAGAAAAGAGTAGTGAAATACAATGGCAAACAACCACAGCCATTTCGAAGATTCATACGTAATCTTCGGGCCCTCACGAAGTTCGGACTTCGTATTGTAAAACAGTGGGCGGAAGGTAAGGACTTCAAGAGCCATACGTCCAACCACTTCAGCATTTGTATCTGGAGCGCCCGTTCGGCTGTGTTTGATGAAATCAAGTGATTTCATCTGGCCGCGGGTGGTCTGGATAGAGAAGGGGACCGGGGATTTCGCCCAGTACACTATCCGCCAGATAATACCACCTAAAAATATCGCAAAGGCCAGATAGGGAATTACTACTCCGAAGAAATAGCCCATACCCGGTATCTGCGAGCCGACTCCGGCGATCAGGGCAAGAGCAATGACCACCAGGAATGAGAAGGAGTACTTCATGTTTAACCTCTCTTCATTCAATTGAACTGTTACGGAAACCGTGCGCGACGCCACACTGATCATCGGCACCGAGACCAGTTTAGATGCCTGCCTGTACCATGGGAATCTCGCCTTCAGGCTTCAGCAATTTCGAGGGGCACTTGCTGTCGGTGAGGACAATACTTCCAGATTTAATTTCTCTAATGCGTACGCTGTAAATACGCTCGCGGAATTGCATATAAATGTCAAATGCAGCAAGAAGAGCAATATCAACAGCAAAGTCGAAATCATAAAGTTCGCCGTTGAGATGTTTGCTCTCCGGGTCTGCTGCGAGGATTTCACGGGTGATATGTTTTATTGCATTCAGAGGGGAAACGGCCTGGGCGGGGGTAAACTGCTGGACTGCCCGGATAGATATAATTCGTTCAAGGGGCGGCTCATACGCGCTGCGGCCTGCACCCTTAATGAGTAACGGAAGGAGTTCACCAAGAGCAATACGAACATTGCCGCCTATGGGGTTGGCAAACTGATTCTTTTCTTTTTTGAAAAAATCGGAGGATTCGTAGGTGGAGAGAGTGTACTCTACCCACCTGGCAAGGATTTCTTCCTGGTGTTTACGGAAACCTTCTGCAAGATCAAACTGTTGTTGTGACATCGCGGGACCCCAATGGGTTGAAGGGATATAAAAAGAATGAATCGCTGTTCATAAACGATGAACATTGTTATCATTTTCCCCGCTGATTTTCAAGGCTTATTTTGAATGACGTCTCAGCAGGAAGCCCCTTGCAACAAGGGATTTTCGGGCTTTTCATTGATTTTGCAGATTCCGAACATCTTGTAGAACAGCCTCTCCTTCAAGAACATAAGGATCTTCTTTAATTTCCTTAAGCCACTTCTGGTGCTGCTCTTCCGGGGTAGGCTCCAGACCATCCCTGATATCATTTTCATCCATGGTACCATGCAGTTTAAAAAGGTCCCCAACCTTGTCTTCGCTCATTTCAACCTCAAGACGCTTGTTGAGCATATTATTCAACTCCACGTCAATCATCGTATCTTCCGCTCTCTTCTTTGCCTTGGCAGCCTCTTCCTCAATAACATGAAATTTTTCGCTTGCTGCAACCCTTCCCGCAGAACGACGTTTCAACTCTTTGAGAAACAGCGGCCTGCGCCAGGGTTTGCACGGTACAACACTGAGAGAGTCCCAGGGAAGGCTGTAATCAAGATAGCGCTCTTCTGATTTGACATGGGCAAAGAGGTCCGGCAACTCAATATCCGGTTCAACACCCTTCCACTGGGTGGAACAACCGTTGATACGGTAAAACTTTTGAATCGTCACCTTCAGGGCACCAAGGTCACCAAAGTTCTGCAGGGAAAGAAACGGTTTTGAGTCATTAAGGTCAACAACGGTCTGCACTGAGCCTTTGCCATGGGTATGTTTTCCACCAATGATTACCGCCCGACCATAGTCCTGCAGGGCCGCAGCAACAATTTCAGAGGCAGAAGCGGAAAACTTGTTTACCAGTACAACCAGCGGGCCGTCATAGTAAATGGTGTCACGGGTGTCAGTCAGCGTACGCTGTTCGCCATAATTGTTGCGAACGGTTACCACCGGCCCGGAACCGATAAAAAGCCCTGTAATATCAACAGCATCTACCAGCGCCCCGCCACCATCATCCCGCAGATCAAGAATAATGCCATCGACATATTTTTCTTTGAGTTCTTCGATAGCTTTCCGGGTATCATCAGTAGAATTTCGTGAGGTCCTGTTCCCATTCCGGGTTGCGTCGAAATCCCGATAAAAACTGGGAAGGTAGATATAACCAACCTTCATCCCATTGCCACCGTCGAGAACCGCACTTTTCACAAAAGTCTCTTCAAGCTGTACCACATCACGCACAATGGGAACAGTTACAATACTGCCGTCGGATTTTTTCACGGTCAGGCTGACAGTAGAACCTTTCGGTCCGCGGATAAGACGCACGGCATCACGCAGACGCATATCGGTTACATCTATCGGTTCTTCACCCTCCTGGGCAACCTCGATGATGATATCCTGCGCCTTGAGTTTCCCCGTTCTTGCCGAAGCACTTCCCGGGACGATACTGGTCACCCGGATAACACCATCCTCTTCACGCAACATGGCACCAATGCCCTCAAGAGAACCACGCATATTAATGTCAAACTGCTCTTTGGAGGCTGGCGCAATGTAATTGGTATGAGGCCCGAAGGCACGGGTAACAGCGTTGAAAAAACGATCATAATGATCCTGCAGGGTCTCCTGACGGAGACGATGAAAAAAATTCTTGTTGCGTTTTTTCACCTTCGCAAGTGCCATTTTCCACACTTCAATATCATTTTTTACCGCGATATCATCCTTGCCCGGCTTGCCGTCTCGACGAGCCGCAGCCCGCTCCGTCCGCATATCAAGATACTGAGAGATAATTTGCATTTTTAGAATTTGTCGCCACTTATCCTTCATCTCCCCGGTATCTTTTACAAACTTCATTTTTTTGGGTTCGCTTTCCACCTTGTCCGGGGTTGTCATGTTGAAAATGCCAACCTGCAACAGTGTGGGAACCTTCCACGGCGCCGGAAGAATAAACTGACGACCGGGATCAAGGACTGCAGGCTTTTCCATGCTGTTCGCCTGCAACAGATCGGGCACACTGACACCGGGGAATTGAGCAGCGATGGAGGAAACGGTATCGTCCTGCTTCACTACATAGACTTTCTGCGCCGCCTTGTCCGTCGCCACACTTCCTGCATTGGGAGAAAGACCAGAGACACTGTCGTCGGCAAGCATTACACTGGTCAGCTGTTCCACCATGTCGATACGCTCGTTGAGAATATCGTAACCGGCATCGGGCAGGGTAATACGCCCACTGAGAAGTTCATCATCAATATCTGCAGCAAAGGCATTGAGCTGCTCCACGTCACTCTGCAGCAAAAAACGTTTCTGAAAATCAAGTTGTTTCAGATAAAGATCAAACGCAGCCTCGGAGAGGCTGTCATCCATCTTTTTATCGGAATAATGAAGAACCGGGAGCTGACGGGCAAGGATTACACCGAGAGTCATATTTTTCCTGCGATCAAAATCCTTCTGATCCAGTGCGGGAACTGCCAGAGCCGCCGCTGCCGAAAATGTAAGGATACACGACAGTACAACTGTGCAATATTTCGTTAATACATTCATATTATTTTTTGTATGCTCCAATACTGAAAAGACAGGCTCACGCCACGTTCAGGCTGAACTATTTCGGAATAAAAAAGGAAAGGAAATTTCAGAGAACTACCAAATCTGGAAGGAAAATACTACTGTAAAAAAGAGGACAACACAGCTGCGCTGACTCGGTAAAGCAAACACTTCACGCTTTATGTTCGTGCATTGCCGGGGGAGTGAACACCCCCGGCATCGCAACCCCGAGCGTCTGCGCAAAAGAGAAGAGCTCAACGGCTGAGCATTCGGCTTCATCTTCACCCTCCACCATCATCACGGCAAGACGACTGGCCAGTGCGTTTTTAATCTGCTGACGAATCTCAGCCAGGTCGACATCCCAGCGAACACAGAAATCGAGAAAACGCTGCCAGTTGCAGAAAGAGCGTGCCAGCCCCCGGCAGTGAGGTTTTGAACGGTTTTCGGGCAAAAGATCACGAAGAATAATCTCCTCGTAACGGGCGGTCGCCGCCGCAACCAGTCTTTCCTTCTGTTCATCATTCAAGCGTAACTGCGGGCCATCTTTATCCTTTTCCAGCCAGTAAAGAGAAGCATGCAGGCCGACCTCGGGCATCTCTCCTGAATCCCGGATCAGGAACAGTTCCCCCTCCACATCTGCTTCAGCATCACTCATCTGTCTCATCGTCCTGCTTTTTTGCCCTGCCTTCCGGCAGTCCAAAAATTTCACAAACGGTATTCACCCGCTCTTTAATCTTTTTATGGCCCGTACACCTCGAACTCTTCAGATACTCCATCGGATGGTGCAGAATCTTGGCGGTGATTGCATGCAGCATCGCATCAAGTGCATCTTCCTGCTCCCCGGTCAGCTCACCGAGACGGTGGCGGGATTTTGTCATTTCCCCCTCCGCGATCTCTCGAATCCGCTTTCGCAATTCCACAATGGTCGGCTTGACTTCCAGAGTTTCAATATAGTGTTCGAATTTCAGCGTCTCTTCATCAACAATGCGCTCCGCCTTGATGGCCTCACGGCCACGCCCCTCACGATTTATCTCCACCACACTGCTGAGATCATCAATGTCATAGAGATAGACGTTATCAAGATCATTCAGCTCCGGATCAAGATCCCTCGGAACAGCAATATCGATAAGGAAAAGCGGTCTGTTACGGCGTTTACGCATTACCGCCTGCACATCCTTCTTATGAATTATCAGCCCCTCGGCACCTGTTGAACTGATGATGATATCAGTCTCCTCAAGGTGTTCAGGCAACTCTTCCATGCTGATAGCCCCACCCTCGAAACGCTCAGCCAGCCGCATGGCCCGGGCAAGTGTCCGATTTGCCACACTCACCGTCTTCACCCCGTTGCCAACAAGATGTTCTGCTGCCAGCTCAGCCATCTCTCCAGCACCGATCAACAGCACTTTTTTCTGCCGCAGATCGCCAAATATTTTTTTCGCAAGCTGTACCGCCGCATAGCTGATAGAGACCGCCGAACTGCCGATCCCTGTTTCAGTGCGCACCCGCTTGGCTACCGTAAAACTCTTGTGCAGCATCTTATTGAGCAGCGCCCCCGTGGAGTGCTGCTCTGCAGCATGCCGATAGGCCTCCTTGAGTTGACCGAGAATCTGTGACTCACCAACCACCATCGAATCCAGGCTGCCGGCAACGGTAAAAAGGTGGTGCACTGCCTCCCGCCCTTCAAGAATGTAGAGATACTCATCTGCCTTCTCAAGGGGCACTTCATCCCCAAAAAGGAAACGAATCAAGAGATCTCTTACGTCAGCACCGGTATCAGCCACCACAAGGAGTTCGACCCGGTTACAGGTGGAGAGAAGGTAATGCTCCTGTACATGTTCAACCTTATTCAGCGCGGCAAGGTACTGATCGTAGCCACCTGAGAGGGCCATTTTTTCGCGAATTTCCACGGGGGTCGTTTTGTGATTCACCCCGAGCAATAGAATTTGTTCAGATTGCATGTCCGTGTGCGCCTCCGGAAAGATACGTAATGCCCCAGAGGGTGAGCAGGATAACTACAAAAGTCAGAACCACAAGCAGGGCCGCCCGGCGACCACGCCAGCCAACGGAATAACGCTGGTGCACCTGAAATAAGAGGGCAAACCAGATAACCATCGACCACACCTCTTTCGGGCCACCGTGCCAGTAGTCACCATAGACCTGTTTCAGCCACAGAACTCCAGTTAGAATACCGGCAGTGAGCAGGCCAAAGCCGATGGTGATACAGTGGCTGTTAAGCTGATCCAGAGCATCAAGAGAGGGAAGTCGTTCAAAAAGGAAACCAAATCGTTTGCGCTTCAACGCCCTTTCGAGAATGAGGTACATTACCCCGCCGCAGAAGGCAAGGGAGAGGAAACCATAAGAGAACAGGGAGATTCCGGCATGAACCGGCAGCCAGACGCTTTGCAGTTTCGGCGGCAGTGAAACAACCTGCTGACTGGCAAAAAGAGAGACCACCAGCAGTGAGAAGATCATCAATGACACGATGGTCCCAAAATTTTTCAGGGAGTATCGCCAGTGAAAGGTCAGAAAAGCCCAGGTCGTTGACCAGGCAAAAAAGACCATGGTTTCAAAGGGTGAAGTAATAGGAGTGTGACCGACAAGGACATATCGTGTCAGCAGGAAAAGAGTTTGCAGGATGCCGCTGGTAAGAAGCAGTACCCGGGCAATCTGACGGACATCTTTACGCTGTCGAAAGAAATAGACCAGATAGCCCGCACAGGAGAGGCCTGACACCAGCAGGATTACGGCATAGAGGATATTACTGAGTTCTGTCATATGTATTCAATTCCGCAAGAAGAATCAGCGAAGAGAAAGTGGTTTAATAAGACCGATCTCCTCACCTTCCTCAATAAAATGAGCAGTGATTTTTGAGCCGTCGACACCGGGGGGAAGAGCATTGCAGAGTATTTGTTGAACTCGAAACCACTCGCCCTGAAGAATCTGCTCCACGATACCACTACTCATTAATTCATTAAATATTCGACCGTGTTCTCCGGCTGTTCCCCCCGCTGCCAGCAGCGCTTCGCGGACGGAACCAAGCAGGCGATTGACGAGGTCATATTCAGGGCAAATCATCTCCTCAAGCCGCTGTCGCAGGGAAGATGCAAGAGCGGGACTCTCTCCGCCGGTAGATGCCGTAACCAGTACATTCCCCCGTCGGAAATGTCCCGGAACATGGAACCCACTCTTATCCGGATCATCGACGATATTCAAGAGCACATTGCGCCGGGCGGCTTCCTCACGGATATCTTTCTGCACTGCCGGACTGGAAGTAGCGGCAAAGGCAAGGAAGACATCCTGCAGGTCACCAAGCGCATACTCTCGCTCAAACCACTCCACCGGAGTGGTCTCCATGCCCTTCAGCCATGGGCGTATTTCATCGACAATTTCAGGGCTTATAAGCCTGACCGCTGCCCCGCCGCGGCAAAGTCCAGCCACTTTACGGGCAGCCACTTTGCCGCCCCCTATAACAACGCAGACCTTACCTTTGAGGTTAAGATTAACGGGATAAAGTGCCATGATCTGTCACCCTTGAAAAACGAGATGCCCTGAACCGGACACAGAAAAAAACCCGGCTGTTCCCTCCGGGGTCCTGAGAAATATCATCCTGATCAACTCCGCAACCTCCCTGCATTGTAATACACTTTTTCATAAAGGGACCAGCCCGCATCAATAGAGACAACTGCTTGATCATTATAGATATTTCAGCAGATAAATCCACCCCGATTTCCAAAGAACAAAAATCTCAGGAACGAGAATCCCTCTGTGCCCCACTGCTGCCGGGCTGAAATGTGATTATTTTTACCTCGTCAGAGAACACTCTTGCAGAGCTCAGGACGGGCAGAGAAGAAACGAACAGCATGGAATCTTGAAGAACCTTGTTTTTCGTTCATCTTTGATGTTCCCAGAAGTTATACCATTTACATTTTGTATTGACCAGAGAACGCAACTGCGTAGACATCTTTTTTGGCGATTACGAATGAGTAATAATTCGTGTTTATACAGGAGTATTATTTCAGTACGCTTTTTATGTCCTTTTCAAAGATGTCCCTGCCAACATAGCCCATATACCGTTTAACCACATCCCCGTCGCGATTGACAAGAAAGGCGGAAGGGATACTCATCACCCCACCGAAGTCATTACTGGTCTGCATGGTAGCCATGAGCACAGGATAGTTGATGGACCTCTCTTCCATGAAATTCGCGACCCCTTTGCTTCCACGATCCATGGAAAGCGCAACCACGGAAAACTGGTTTACAGCGTACTCTTTCTGAAGTTCTTTCAGCTCATTTACCTCAAGCCTGCAGGGCGGACAATATGTTGCGAAAAACGTTACCAGCAACGCCATGCCACGGAAAGAAGAGGAATCAACAGTTTCACCATCAACCGCACTGGCAAGTGAAAACGCTGGCATACGGGTATTCGCCTGCGCGACACCAGTCAGAAAAAGGAATACCAGTGTCAGCATAATGGCACGAAGCTTCATATTGTCAGGATGTTTCATCTGCGTTCCTTAAAAAGATTTTTATGTTAGAAGAGTGTGTGGTATATTATTACCTGCGACAAGCTGGCAGCTCACACAGGTTCCCGCTACTCTCCGGGACTGATATCAACCGAACATGTTATGATATTTCTCAAGAGAGAAATGTCAACAGGGACCTTGAAGGATCTTGTCTTTCGTTTACATTCAAGGCACAGTATGAAGTTTACCTGCCTGTAACTTTGAGATCGGAGTGCAGCGCGTACCTCCGAGGATAATTTTTTTACTGTAACGAAGAAGATGGGCGAAAGACTGGTTATTTAAGGTACCCAATAATCAATGTCCTGCTGACCATAAGGCCATTTTCTGATCATCCATTCTGAAAAACTGCAGACCCTGCCATTTATATGACCGTATATTTTACCCTGCTTCGCAGGCTTTTCCTCCGTCGCACATTCCCTTTCTGCACTGCGCTGCTCGTTTTTGCTCTGTTTGTCAGTGTTCTTTTCCCTGCAGGTGCCGCCGCCAGACTGCTCGATAAGGTCGTAGCCGTTGTGGACAACGATGTCATCACTCTCAGTGAGCTCAACGCGGAAATAGCTCAACGGTACAAGAGCCTTCTTACCAGCAGCGACCCGGCTGATCTGGCACAACTCGAAGATGTTCGCCGAAAAACGCTGGAATCCATTATTGATCGCCGCCTCCTCTCCCGCAAGGCGAAGGAAGCCAATATTACCGTCTCTGATCTGGAAATTGACCGCGCTTTTAAGAGCCAGAGGGAACGTTCAGGACTGAGTCAGGCCCAATTTCTTTCTCAGATAAAGCAGGCAGGGGTAAGCGAAGCAGTAGTACGGGACAACATCCAGGCGGGAATTCTGCAAAGTAAACTTCTCAATGTTGACGTTCGCTCCAAAATAGTCATAACTGATACAATGGTAAAAAATTATTATCAGAAAAATTACATTGAGACGATTGACGGAAAGACGTACCAACTCCTGCAAATGGGCTTCGCCTGGGGGGAGAAGAAGACCAGTGACCACCAGCGTTCAAAGAAAAAGGCTCTTGAGATGGCAAAAGAAATTCGCACCTCAGTGCTTGCAGGCAAAGATTTCAAGAAACTGGCAAAAAAATATTCTGATCTTCCCTCCGCCTCTGACGGCGGAGATATTGGTTCCTTTTCCCTTGACGAGATGGCCCCCAGTATGGCTGGAGCAATTAAGGGTCTGCGAGCTTCCCAGGTAAGTGATATTATTGAAACAAGTGATGGGTATCAGTTTTTTCAAGTAACTGGCACCGACAAAAATGCCGTCGTCATCACTGCTGAATATGAGGACGTAAAAAACGAAATCCGCGAAAAACTGTTTCAGAAACAACTGCAGGCGGAATATGAAGACTGGATTAAAAAACTGAAGGCTGACGCCTATATACAGAAGATGTAAAATGTCAGAACGTACCGCAGGACAGAAGGTTGCGTTGCAGCATCGCCGAATTCCTGCCATACATCAGCAGCAGATACGGCAACAGGCGCAGAGCAACGACCAGCAGGTTCACCCGCATCAGCATCAGTGGCCCGCCGGGATATCGACTGGCGGCAGAATTGGTGACAAACTGCGCGCCGCCCGAATTACTCAGGGACTTCTTCTCGCCGAGATTGCCCGGAAGACCAGGATATCACGCACCAACCTGATTGCCATGGAAGAGAGTCGCTACGCAGATCTTCCTGCCACTCCTTTCTGCCGTGGTTTCTATCGGATGTATGCCCGGATGGTACACCTTGATCCGGACAATACTGCCTGCCTGTTTGAGTCCGAGCGGGCCCGATCGCCTGAACGAAAGAACACCTTCACTCTCGATTTTGGCAGCATGCATGAAGACGTTGAGGCCATGGCCGAGCGTCCCTCACTGCTCATTTTCACCTCTATCGGCATGATCATTTTCATTCTTCTCGCCTTCTTCGCCTTTCTCTGCTGGTTTTTTTCGTGGAACCCCGCCTCTTTCCTGAGCCAGAAACTACGCAGTTTCGATGAAAACGGCACTCTGCATAACCGTGACCTTCGTCCGGCCACCTCCAGCCAGGAGAACGAAATATACCAGCCCCTGCACAGGGCAGTTTCCCGGGCAATTGATGAAGTGAAAGAGCTCCGTAACAGGCAAAAATCTGTTGCATAAGTGCAGCAGAATCACCTTTGACAATCACCGCATGGAAGATGACGCCATTGTCCTGAACTCTCTTGAAACAGGAGAGTCTGACCTGATTGTTACACTCTTCTGCCACAACTCTGGACGCATCTCGGCTATTGCCAAAGGCGCACGGAACAGTAAAAAGCGTTTCGTAAACAAGCTTGAGATCTTCACCCGTCTGCACGTCACTTTCAAACAAAAAGTCTCCACATCCCTTGCCTTTCTCAACGAAGCAGAACTCAACAACATCTATCCCTTTCTCCGAACGAATTATCCCGCCTACCTCGCCGGGAATGTAATACGGGAGCTGCTCCTGCACAGCATTCGGGATGCGGAAAGCGACAGCGATCTTTTCCGCCTTACCCTCTGGGCATTTTATCAACTTGATATGCGTATGGCCCCCCGTACTGTCGTCGCCCTCTTCTTCCTGCGCAGCTTTGATCTGCTTGGCTACCGGCCGGAACTGCGTTTCTGCACCAGTTGTGGAGCTCCCGCCTCAAGCCATCCTGTGCGTTTTGATATGCACAGCGGTGGACTGATTTGTGAGATCTGCAATGGGAAACCTCTGCGAAGTCCCCTTTCAGGCGGCAGTCTCAATATGCTCAATATGGCTCAGTCCATGTCCCTTGAACACCTGGATCGTCTCAAACCCGGCTCCCGGGTCAGCAACGAAAGTCTTCGTTTGCTCTACAGCTTTGCCCAACACATTCTTCAGCGGGACATCAATTCCTGGAGCGTTTTTTCGGCTGTGATGTTCAAATTTCCCTGAAGAAGAAAGGACCGCCTATTTCCCTTTCCCTCGCGTACAAGATATTGTACTGTTTACTGAATGAAGTTGTGTCCTCTGGAAAAAACACCCCTGAAAAAGGAGAAAAAGATGAACAAAAGGCTTATTACCACTGCAGTTTTACTCGTCTTCCTTGCCCTTCCCGTCGCCTCCCATGCCGGTGATACACGCATTGGCGGAGGCGCCACGTATTGGACCTCCGTAGATGATCTCGACTGGGATGGTGAGAGCTTTGACAAGGATGGCTACAGCCTTCTCGCCTCATATCAATACTGGGAAGGTCTTTTCGGCCTTGAACTCGACTGTGAATTTCTTCCTGATCGCTTTGGTGAAAGCGCCATCGCCCCGCAGGCATGGCTCCTCTTTGGTGATATGATCTACGCCGGAGCAGGAATCGGAACCACCCACACAGACGGGGAATGGGCGGATGATCCTTTTTACGCTCTGCGTGCCGGTCTTAATTTAGAAATTCTGCCCCATATATATGCCGATATCAACGCCAACTACAGATTTAATGATGTCGCCGATTTTGATGATAAAGAGCACAAGATTGACACCGATACAATCTTTCTTGGTGTGGCTCTGCGCATCTCTCTTTGAAAGATTTTTAACTGTAACAAAGAAAATGGGCGATTATTCAAGGTACCCGTAAAAGCCCCCTCGAAAAAGCTGGCCATGCTGTAAACAAAGAGAAGGGCAGGAAAACAGCAAGAAGGAAATCAGAAAATTCACAGGTAAAAGGAAGATTACTCACTCAACCCCTGCACAGGAGATTACCATGACGTATGCCAGTCTTACCATCGAACACGATGCATCACCTGTTGGAGTCATCACCCTCAATCAACCCGATACTCTCAACACGTTCACCAGCTCGATGGCCGAAGAGTTGCACATGGCCCTGATGGAGATGGAAGGTGATCCTGCAGTGCGGGTGGTTCTCATTCGTTCGGAAGGACGGGCGTTCTGCGCAGGAATTGATGTCAACGAACTGGAGGGGCAGAGCCCGCTCGAATACCGCGCCTGGATCGGACACATGGAGCAGCCGTTTACTGACATCGTCCAGATGAAAACTCCGGTTATCGCTGCAGTACAGGGTGTAGCCGCTGCTAACGGCATGGGCCTCGCCGTCGCCGCCGACCTCACTATTGCCGCCGACAACACCCGTATGGGACTTACCGCCATCAACGTTGGTCTTAACTGCGTCGGCCCGGTCCTTCCTGTCGCGAGAGTTGTGGGACGTAAAAAAGCAATGGAACTGTTGCTGTTCGGGGAGTTGATTCCGGCGGAGGAACTGCTTCGACTCGGTCTGGTTAACCGTGTTGTTCCCAGGGCCGACCTCGACAAAGAGGCACGTGCCTGGGCCGAGAAGCTGGCACAGAAAAGTCCGCTTGCCGTACAGATTGCCAAGAGTAGTTTTTATGCCAGCGAGGACATGAACTACGCCCAGCAGTTTGATTTTATGAACGACGCGTTTGCCCGTCTCTGCACTGCCGATGACGCAAAAGAAGGCGTAAAGGCCTTTTTTGAAAAACGCACGCCGGAGTGGAAATTCCGCTGATGCTGCGCTGAAAAAATGACAGAGAAGAATACGCAGGCTGCGGGCGAAGGCTTCAGGAGGCACAAGCTTCTTCGGCTGTTCACCCGCACCCTGTTCTTCTGTACCATTCTCCTTCTCTGTGGTTTTCTGCTTTTTTTTTCCCTTCCGTTTATCTGCAATCACTGGATATTGCCCGGGGCAACACAATCTCTGCCCTTTATCAGCCACCACCTTGAAATAGAACAGTTCACACCCTCAATAATTTCTCTGCAGGGAAATTTTACCACAGAAGAAGCTTCCCTGAGTTTTGAAGGCCTCAGACTCAACAGCACACTGAAATCCCTGCAACAGAAAGAAATAACCTCTATCGAAATAGAGTGGCTGAAAATAACGCTCCCCTTTGCTGATAACCGCATAGTGCTGCCACCTGAACTGACGAATACCGTCAGCAGTACCACAAAAGAGAGCCCCGACAGCCCCGTCAGCCCCATCCTCCTTCCCTTCGGGGTAGACAAGGTGACTATCCACAACGGTGATCTGGTCCTGCACAACCTTGATACGCCTGAAGAAAACATACATATTCTCTTCAGTGGCAGCTTCACACCAGAACTGATCGAGACAAAGGATGGTAAACTCCTTAACGGATTTCATGCCGCGTTTTCCTGTACCGGAGAACTCCCCCTTAACATTGAACTTACAGCTCAACTGGATGGCAGTAAACGTCACCTTACAGCAAAGGGCACCCTTCTTAATCTGCAACGGATACTTCAATTCCCCCTGCTTCCAAAAATTCCGGCACTGCAACTTGAAGGCACAGGAGAAATCACCGGTAAAGCCCTGCTCTCCGGTTCAACCCTGGAATCATGGCAGGCCAATCTCTTTTTTCCGTCGACCTCCCTCTCAACCGGAAATTCTCTACGACTCGACAGTCCTCCTGTAAAACCATTGCAACTTGCCCTCTCCGGTGACAACATCCACGCTGATTTTGTTCTTAAAAATCTGATACTCTCCAGTCCGTTTAAGGTATTTGCACACGCTGAAGGCTCCCTGGATTTTCACAAACAAAACCTGACCGCAGCAATATCACTGCGACATGAATTGAGTCCAGAACCAACAACTCTCACTCTTTCAGGAATATATAATGAAGACGGAGGAACTTTTGCATCGAAACTCACTGCTGGCAAACTGCAGTTCGGCCCGATGGCGATTCCCAAACTTGCCATCAATTTGACAGCAAAAAAAGGAAAAACCGGCACAACCGCCCGTCTTGATGCCACCATTCCCCACCTGCTTTTCCCCGCATCCAGCACTGAACTGAGTGACGTCCACCTGCAAATGCCCATCCAATACCCGCCACCGAGGATTCGCAGTCGCTCCAGAGGAGAGCTTTCCATCGGCAACATTCGCTGGCAGGAAACAAATATTGGGAAACTGCATTCCATTCTCACTCAGACGCATAACGGTCTCAAGACACGTCTCAACCTCTCCAGTCCACTCATAAAAAACTTTGACCTGAACTGCACAGGAGACCTCACCCAAACAACTCTTAAGAGCGTCTGGCAATGCCATCTCCCGCAAAGCGAATTCGACATCAGCACCCTGCCAGCCTCTCTCGGTTTACATATCAATCCGGAACTCAAGGCAACCGGTAAACTTGGCGGCAGAGCAAATTTTTATTTCTCGCCAGAAACCACCGGTGGTTCACTTACGCTTTCCCTTTCGGACGGGGACCTGCAGCAGGAGAGCACTCATCTGCAGGGAATTCAAACCTCAATTACCCTGCCTGACATCCTTCGCCTGCAGTCAGCGCCGAGTCAACGGCTGACAGTAGAAAAGATTGACGCTGGAGACATCAAACTCACCAGCGCAAAGCTGTTCTGGCAACTTGAAGATACAACCAGCATCCTGCTCGAAAGCGTACAGGCCGGATGGTGCAGCGGGACAATTGAGAGCACCGCCATGCGGATTACACCGGAGATGGACTTTGACACAATCCTTTACTGTGACCGGCTCCGCCTTGGAGAACTGCTTAAACAGTTCGGGGTGGCAGGTGCCTCTGGTGAAGTGTCTCTGAACGGTCGACTTCCCCTCTCCTTTCTTAAAAAACACCTCTACATCGACAAGGGTTTTCTCTACTCCTCCCCCGGAGAGCAGGTCGTGCTTCACTTCAACGATCCCCGGCAGATCACTGCAGGACTTTCCGGTGCAACGGCATCTCCGTACCTCTCATACTCCCTCGACTCTCTCCGGAATTTTGTCTGTAACTGGACAAAACTTACATTCAACAGTGAAGGAGATAATCTTCTCCTGCAGATGCAGCTTGACGGCAAGCCTGAAGAGCCGTTACCTTATGGTTACGAGAATGGACAAATCGTGCCGAATAAAACGGGCTCAGGACTGCAGCATCCAGTACATTTTGATGTCAATTTTCACCTGCCCCTGCAGCAGCTCTTCAACGTCGGTACGGGATACGGGTCCATGATGAAAAACCTTAAGGAGGGGATATGAAGCTCCATGCGGTATTTCTGCTCGCTGCCAGCTTTGTTTTTCTTGCAGCGGGCTGTACAAGACACGAAATCGATGTGAAACCGGTAGAAATCAAGCCGATCCACATCACCATTGATATCAATGTCAAAGTTGACCGCGCACTTGACAATTTCTTCGGTGACCTTGATGAACAGGCAGCTGCAGTTACCAGCAAAACGGGCAATGCTCCCGCGAAATCAAATGAAGGAGGAGCACCATGAAATTTTTTCTTCCAGAAAAGAAACTGTTTTACACCCTCTTTCTCACTCTTGCCCTGCTTTTTGCCTCCACGGCGGCGCAGGCCGGAGATACTAGGCAACAGATGGCCGCACGCCTGCCTGCCATCACCAACTTGAAAAACAGCGGTATTGTTGGGGAAAATAATAAGGGACTGCTGACATTTCGCGGTTCGAAAAAAAAAGAAAAACTGGTTGCGGCAGAGAACAACGACCGCACCAGAGTCTATGCAGCCATCGCAAAATCGCAGGGTGTTTCTGCAGCGCTGGTCGGTCGGCGGCGTGCGGCGCAGATTGCAAAGAAGGGTTCTGCGGGGCAGCAGTTCCAGCGGGCGAACGGCAGCTGGTATACAAAATAGACAAATGTTAAAACGCGAAAAAGACACCCTTTTCAACATTGAAAATGTTGGCGAGGATTTTATTTTCAACGACCAGGTAGCTCGTGTTTTTGATGACATGATCGACCGCTCCGTTCCTTTTTATGCGGAAGTCATTGAGAGCGCCGCGCAGTTACTTGATCGTTTTCTCGACGAAGGGGAACTGGTGTGTGATCTCGGCTGTTCCACCGGTTCCACCCTGTTACAGTTTTCCCGTATCCTCAGTCATAAACAATTGCGTTTTCTCGGCTGTGACAACTCCCCGGCAATGCTTGAAGAAGCGCGGCAAAAAACGGAAATGTTCGGCAAAGGGAAACAAATAGAGTTTCGTTGCAGCAACATTGCAGAATTTTCTGAAAAAAACGTGGCTGCAGTTGTGCTCAACTACACGCTTCAATTTCTGCGTCCGCTGCAGCGCATGGAGTTTCTCCAGCGTATATTCAATGCGTTACGTCCGGGCGGAATTTTAATACTTTCGGAAAAAACCATCCTTGATGACCAGCGACTCAATCGCGACTTCATCCACATTTACCATCAGTTTAAAAAGGCCCGCGGTTACTCCGAACTGGAGATAGCCCGCAAGCGGGAAGCGCTGGAAAACGTCCTTATTCCTTTCAGCATGGAAGAAAATCAGAAGATGCTGCGCAGTTGCGGATTTTTCTCTGTCACCACTTTTTTTCAGTGGTTTAATTTCTGCTCGATCCTTGCAGTGAAAGCAAAATAAAGGGTATCTTGAATAATCTTGTATTTCGTTCATATTCGAGGCACAGGAGAAAATTTACCACAGGTATATGATTGATATCTCGACGTCTCGTTCCTCGCTTTGTCGGAGGATAAATTTTTTACTGTAACGAAGAAGATGGGCGAAAGACTGATTATTCAAGGTAGCCTAAAAACATTCCGTACTGTTCTCTCAACCCTTTTCTCATCAGGATACCTGATTATCCATAAGGAGAAGACAATGAAATACTTGACCTGCACCATCCTCATTTTTGCCACTGCAATGACTCTTACGAGTTGTGTCGGATGCTCTCCAGATAAACAGAATCTCACCAACAACGAAGAAAACAATCAGGTTGACCGGAGTACCGACAGTATTGGCACTGTCACCATGTTGAAGTCCGGCGCTCTCTCTTTTGACCTCAGCACGAGGGCAGACGGGGCTGCAGCAGGGGACAAACAGTTCATCATTCTGCCCGGAAATGAAAAGTACAGGATGTATCTCAATCATGTTTCGCCCATTACGGCAGGGAAAAGGAAGAACGTTATGTCGTGGACTGGAGAATCTAAAAGCTGAGACGCTTAGATTCCTCATGAAATGAGAGTACCAGGAAGAGAAACCAACAGAGGCCGCCTTCATAACGAAGGCGGCCTCTGTTGGTTTCTCTCGGCAGTCAAGACTGCAGAAAAGTCTCTATATCCCTAACTTCATCGTACAATATGTTCCTTCTTTTACCTCAAACCCCTCCTCACTGAAAAAGGCACGGAGCTGTTCCACCATCTCTTCCTTCCTTCCAGCAAGCAGATCTGTCAAACCAATCTCTGTATCAATACTCTCTGGAACCGCGCCGAGAAGTCGAAGGCGGGCGGGATATTCCCCCGTCATGATAAGCGCAGAGAGGACATCTGAGAGCCCGAGCTGATGCGGAGAGAGTTTACGGGAAAAGAACTTGGGAACCTGCTCGTCCTCAAGCCACTTCACCGTTCCCACCGGATCCTTTGATTTGATACAATCAACGATCACCACCAGCGGTCGATCGGCCAGATCGTCCAGCAACTCCATGCCTGCGGTACCGCCATCCACAATATCAAGCTCCGGAGTGTCGTATCGCCGATCAAACTCCTCGACGACACGCACCCCGATCCCCTCATCATTCAGCAGGAGATTCCCGACACCAAGAAGAAGGGCCTTTTTGCCAGCTGCAGTCATCAAAGAACCTTGACCACAGTCACATCTTCACCGTCCTCATCCACCATGTGAATGGCACAGGACATGCACGGATCGAAGCTGTGAATCGTACGGATAATTTCGAGCGGCAATTCAGCATCTGCCACCGGTGTTCCCACGAGGGAAGCTTCGTACGGACCAGGCTCATCGTTTTGATTACGGGGACCGGCATTCCATGTTGAAGGGACAACAGCCTGATAGTTGGCAATCTTACCATTATCAATGACGATCCAGTGCGAAAGCATTCCGCGGGGTGCCTCAAGGAACCCGACACCATGAACCTCGTGATCCGGTATTTCCGGTTTGATCCAGGTGGTGACATCTCCTTTCCCGATATTATCAATAAGTGCCTGCCACTGCTCGGACATGGCGTCCTTCATCATCGCACAGCGGATACCACGTGCCGCAATACGCCCAATGGTCGAGTGCAACTGTGGGAGTTCGATAACCTTGCCGGTAAGCATTTTGTATACACCAAGAATATCGCCCAGATGTTTTTTACAGCGGACATCTCCTTTGGCCAGCATGGCCAGTACCTGGGCCAGAGGTCCAACCTGAACAGTCTTATCGTAAAAAGTCACCGACTTCGACCAGCTGTATTTTCCTTCGGGGTCCCACTCCGTGTAACTGGGGTTGGTTTTCCCTTCCCAGGGAGCAAGCAGTTCCTCATCAGAGTACCAGGCGTGTTTGGAGCATTCCGCAATACCCTTGCGAAGCCATTCGTCTTTGGGAGTGGTAATTTCACGGAAAGTGGAAAGGTCTCCATTTTCTATATACCCGCCCGGCATGATGAAACTGCTGTTCTTTGTATCGGTAGGAAGCTCAGGGATACTGAGATAATTGACAACGCCTGCACCAACTTCGAGCCACTCCGGATAGAAAGCAGCAATGATTGCAACATCAGGCTTGTACACCTGCTCTACAAAATCGTTGAGCTTGTCAATATAGGTCTTCAGCAACAGCAGGCGTTCCATGTTGAGAACCCCGACGCCGTCAAGATTGATGGGGTTGGCAACACCGCCCACCGCAAGATTTTGAATATGAGGAGATTTCCCGCCGAGGACAGCTACAGCCTTGTTGGCATTACGCTGACACTCAAGGGCCTGCAGATAATGAGCAACACAGATGAGATTAACCTCAGGAGACAATTTCATATCTTTATGCCCCCAGTAGCCGTTAGCAAATATGCCAAGTTGACCGCGCTCAACCAGCGAATTCACCTTTTTCTGTACTGCAGCAAACTCCTGTACACTGTTCCCGGGCCAGCTGGAAACCTTTGCCATGAGATCGGCAGCCTTCTGCGGATCGGCCTTGAGAGCAGAGGTAACATCCACCCAGTCCAGAGCTGACAGTTGATAAAAATGGACGATATTATCGTGAATACAGTGCCCGGCAGTAATAATATTACGGATATACTGCGCATTCAGCGGGACCTCTGCATCAATGGCATCTTCAACTGCACGAACAGAAGCGATGGCATGCACTGTTGTACAGACGCCACAGATACGCTGAGTAATAATCCATGCATCTTCGGGATTGCGACCAACAAGAATTTTTTCAATACCCCGCCACATCGTTCCCGTAGACCACGCCTTTTTGATAACACCATCTTCAATCTCGCAGTCCACCCGGAGATGGCCTTCAATTCGAGTAATAGGATCAACCGTAATACGCTGCTTCATTGTGCAACCTCATTATGAGCTTCATCCGTAACCACCTTTTGCCCGTTCTCTTTTTTAGGAGCAAGAAAGGAGATTACCGGAAAATATTTAACAATTAAAATAAAACCACAGATTTCCATAGCCACGAGACCAATAGAGATAAGGATCTCCTCCGCTGTAGGGAAGTAGCTGTAGCCATCCCCGGGATTGAAGGTGAAAAGTGAAAGATTCATCCGCCAGAGGGCAGCACCGAGCATCATGCTTATGGCACATCCGAAAAGCCAGCGGGCATCTTTTATAAACTTATCTTTACTGAGGATATAGAGTGGCGCTGCAAGGAGTGCCGTTTCCAGCCAGAAAAGCCATGCCCCGCGATCTCCGACAAACAGCAGTTGCATCTTGTCTCCCAGCGCAAGTTCACCAAAGCGGAGGATAAAAAATGCAATGATCAGCCATCTGATGATTCTGTACAATTTGGCAAAAAGCGGAGTTTCGTCTGCCACATCTTTCCCGCGAAGTCCTGCGCGAGTAATGGATCCTTCAAAGATAACAATCGCAAACCCCATGATGAGAGCGGTCAGCAGAGAGAGCGGACCAAGTATTGCACCACTTCGCCAGAGCGGGTGAAGTTTAAGCCCTGCAATATTAAACAGCGATCCCATAGAAGATTGATGCATGGTTGGCAGCAACACCCCAAGAGAGATCGCGGCAAACATCACTTTATTCATTTTGCGCAGAGAGATCTTCCAGCCAAGGCGCTCACAGATAACCGGCGCGAATTCAAACATGACGACGAAGACATACACTGTCATGCAGAATGCTGTCTCAAACAGCACAGAGTTGACGTTGAAGAACCCGGGGATATAAAAATAGGGGACATTCCAGTAGCGACCAACGTCAATCAGAATGGAGAATCCACCGAGGGAATAACCAAAAAGGGACGCCAGCAGAGCCGAACGCACCATTGGATGATATTGCCCCTGGTTGAAGACATACACCGTCCAGGCGAGAGCCCAGCCGCCACAGGCAAAGCCGGTCCCGACAAGGAGGTCAAACGCAATCCACAACCCCCAGGGAAAACCTCCATTGAGATCACTGACTGCTCCAATCCCTGAGACGAAGCGATGAGTTATGGCATAAAGTCCGATGAGGATCAGAATGCCGAAAAAGATTATCGGCCAGGTAAATATTTTTCCACCAAGAGGTTTGCTGATATGCTCACTCATTGCCAGCCTCCGTTTCGTCATGTTTATTTCCCGCCTTGCCGCCGCCGATACTTAACCAGGTACGCCTGGTCAACCAGCCATAGAGAAGCGCAGGGAGCAATGCGATAGGCAGAAACATCCCTCTATAGAGCCCATGCTGCACGGTCTCAGTCGCAGCGCCAAAGCTCTCCTCTTGAAGAGAGGGAAGACCAAGGTCTTCGTAGGGCACTGAGGAGAGAACGAGACACTGGCATCCACCGCCCTCACGTTCACCATAAATTTCCTGATTGTAGTGAGGGATTGAAGTCTTGTTAAATTCCCCACTGCCTATTGCTTTGACCGGGTATTTATGCTCCGATCCAGGATCAGCAGCGACACGCTGACGGGCTTCACGCAACAAATCACTCCGTTTGCCAAAAATGACTGCCCCTGTCGGGCAGACCTCGGCGCAGGCAGGAATTCCACCTTTGTCGATACGCTCCACCCCTTTTTGATTGCAGAGCGAACACTTCTGGAGACGTCCGAAGGGGTCATCATATTCATATTTCGGGACATTAAACGGGCAGGCGATCATGCAGTAACGACACCCGGTACACAGACTCGGGTCAGTGGTAACAATTCCGGTAACAGGATCCTTCTGCATGGCAGAAACCGGACAGGCCGAGACGCAGTTGGGATCTACACAGTGCATACATTGACGCTTAATGTAGGCATAGCCGTCATCAATCTGATCTTTGTTTATACCAGCGCCGTTTTGCCACACCTGGATAACATTAAAGCTGAACGGAGAGAGATAATTATTTTTTGAGTGCAGTGAGTCAGCAGGGTTGAGATCCATCTGGTTGACTTCCTGGCATTTGGCCACACAACTCTGACACCCAATGCAAAGGGTAGAATCATAGAGCAGGCCTACGCCCTCCGGTAACGGTGGAAGATTATGTCGGGCCTCTGCATCCGTAGCGGCGCCAACCGTCGCAAGCAGAGGAGCGACAGTCGCAACTTTGAGAAAATCGCGGCGGTCCATATTAATTCTCCTTCTCTTGGGAAGAATTTTTTCCCTCTTTCTGCTGACGGCCAAGTTCTTTAACCGTCATCACACTTACACCGGCAGCCAGACCGGCGACACCGGCCAGAATCGCTGTACCAGCGACTTTATTTTCCCCGCCAGCAGGTGTATTGACCTCAGGATGAACAGCAGGGGGAGTCGGACGGACAACATGCGCCAGTTCACTAATTCCTTTCGAGAAGCCAACCCCCTTCTCATTACAGCCAATGCAGGGATGGCCAATACCAACCGGCCAGATTCCTCCGCCGACATCGCAGAATTCCAGGGAGGGGCAGTTACCATAGGTCTCAGGACCTTTACAGCCGAGTTTATAGAGGCACCATCCCTGCCGATGCCCTTCATCTCCATAGGCCTCAGCGAAACGACCGGCATCAAAATGCGGCCGCCGCTCACAATGCTCATGAATAAGACGCCCATAGGCAAATTTCGGCCGTCCTTCAGCATCAAGTTCCGGCAACTTTTTGAAGGTAAGAAGATGCACGACGGTGGCGATAAAGTTGGACGGATTGGGAGGACAGCCGGGAATATTAATAATTTTTTTATCCGGCAGAAACTCCTGCACACCGACAGCACCGGTGGGATTGGGGCCTATAGAGGGGACACCGCCCCAGGCAGCACAGGAACCAATGGCAATAATGGCTGCAGCACCTTCAGCGGCCTCTTTGATGTGCTCTCCTATGGGTTTTCCGGCAACCATGCAGTAGACACCGCCATCTTTGGTCGGGATAGATCCGTCAACAACCAGCACATATTCGCCTTTATATTCTTCCATGGCGCGGTGCTTGTTGGCTTCTACCTGATGGCCGGCAGCAGCACAGAGAACCTCATGGTATTCCAGAGAGATAACCTGAAACAGAAGAGTCTCAAGGGTAGGATGAGTTGCCCGCAGGAGTGCTTCAGTACAACCAGTGCACTCCTGTGCACCAATCCAGATTACCGGTGGTAGTTTTTTACTGGTGAGAGCTTCGGCAATAGCCTCGGTTGAAGAGAGACCTCCAAGGCCGAGTGTCGCGGCTATACCAGTACAAAACTTCATGAAATCCCGGCGAGATACGCCGAGACAATCTAACATTTGGGTGTTTTTTTCAGCGTTCATTCAGCAGATGGATGTTGAGGATTACGCAGAAATCCGAGGAAAACTGCAGTAAAGAGCTGTAAAGCAGCAGATACGAAGACCTTTTCTCAGCGTCATTAAACAGCGCACAGATCGTAGCTAAAATGTCAGCTGTCCGCAAGAAATTTCCCCGTTTTTTCTGAAGCTTTTGGCATAAGATCTAACGTTTTTCTTACCTGTTTACAAGATGATAGTGCAAATTAATAAAAAGAGATATAAATTCTTCAAAAGGTACCCTGAACTCAACGTTCCGTGTTGATGGATAAAGACTGCAAGAGGATATTTCCCCTCAAATTAAGGATAAAAAAAGAAAGAAATACTCTTTACTTTTATGCTATATTGGTTTTCAGTAAAAAAATCAATAATATCATGAATGAAGGGCTAAGAAAAACTGTACTCAACAGTATTTGAATCAACAAGAAGAAAAGCAACTCCAGTATAAAATTTTACCAGAGAAACAGTAACTAACAAGAAACTTCCACGCGGGAAAAGTGCTGTTTCTGACCTGTTGAAAAACTCTCCCTGTTAATCCAGCAAAAGGATCCTGAAACATCTTTCTTTCGTTCATATTTGATGTTCCCAAACACGTATCTTTCATCAAAAAGTTCCTCGATGTTCTCGACCAGAACATCTTTATGGTTATTTTTATAGTCCACAAAATTGATATTCAAGAGGGGACAAAGTACATTATTTCGATATAAATGATCGTGTTAATAAAGTGATAGCATAGTGGATCAATAAAAGACCATATAAGAATATCTTGAAACAGCTTGTATTTTATTCATATCTGAGGCACAGGAGGAAATTTATTACAGCCATGATTGATATCTCGACGTCTTGTTCTTCGCTTTGTCGGAGGATAAATTTTTGACTGTAACGAAGAAGATGGGCGAAAGACTGGTTATTCAAGGTACCCATAAATTTACGTGTTGAAGACAAAGCTCTCCCTCACGAAAAGTCTTGTCTGCAACATACCAGGCTTTGTATTCCAATGAAATTTTCTGTTTCTCGATAATTTTATCAAACCTTTTATCTCAAGAGTGACAATGCACTACCTTGACCGACTCCCTGAAACTGCCAACCGCACTGTTATTATCACTGAACATGAAAAAAAACAGGTATGGGTCAACCAGGAGAAGAAGGGTTTCCTCCGCTATCGTAATCCCTGTCAGGCACTTGCGCAGTGGCAGGCGCACAACTGTGATTTTTCCGGAGACACAGTTTCCATTGGTACGGAGGACGAGATTTCCAGCAGGGAGAAAGTGCTTATCCGGGAAAACCTCAAAGCCTTCATGCCCTGGCGCAAAGGGCCCTTTTCTGTCTTTGGCAATAACATCGACGCGGAATGGCGCAGTAACCTGAAATGGAATCAACTCAAGGAAGAGCTGCCCGAACTGGAAAACAAAGTTATTGCTGATATCGGCTGCAATAACGGTTACTACATGTTCCGCATGGCTGCCCGCAAACCGCGTTTTGTGCTTGGTCTTGAGCCCTCGGTGCAGCATTACTATTGTTTCAAGGCCCTCAATGCAATGGCGGGATGCAGCAATCTTGATATCGATTTGCTCGGGGTAGAACATCTCAAATATTTTGTGAAGTGTTTCGATGTTGTTTTTCTCATGGGTATCATTTACCACCGTCCTTCTCCTGTTGACACCCTGCGCGATATTCTCACATCCCTGCAGCCCGGCGGTACGATGATTCTTGAGACCCAGGCAATTCCGGGCAATACTCCTGTTGCCCTCTTTCCCGACGGCACCTATGCGAAGGTACCGGGAACCTACTTTGTTCCCACCGCTTCCTGTCTGATAAACTGGGTGCGGAAAGCAGGGTTCAAAAATATCAAACTTTTCGCCTCACACGCGATGACCCCGGATATCCAGAGACGAACGGAGTGGATGATATACGAATCCCTCAGTGACTACCTTGATCCGACCGACCCGACACGAACAGTGGAGGGTTACCCCGCCCCCCTGCGTGTTTTTCTCAAGGCGGAAAAATAAACACGCGACGTGCTGAACTAAAGCGTTTTCTTGCCTTTCCACCCTTCGGCGGGTACATTGCTGAAATATTCAAGAATCAATGCGTTGGGTAAACTGTTACTTTTACACGGAGGAAACCATGGATCTTTCAAACTACACACTCTACAGTTCCGGCCTCAAAGGTGCTGAAACCACCTTCAGCGAAGAAGCCGAGAAGAGAGGAATCAAGGACATAGTATATACCTTTGAGGGTCATAAACTTGCCCGCGACAAGAATACCGTTGTCCTTGACCAGGCACAGCTGGAACGCGGAGATATCAGTATGGAACTCGCCTCCCGCATGCTCAACCGCACCTATTATGAAACAGAAAAAATCCGTAAGGTCCTCCAGACAATCTTCCACATGATTAACAGCGGGCATCAGGTCTTTGTCATAGGTTCGATTCAAGAAGACGACTCCGTAAAAGGTGGCACCGGCTGGTCGGTGGAACTGGCCAAGATGTTCAACCGTCCGCTGCACGTTTTCGACCAGCCGGACAAAAAATGGTTTACATGGAAAGAAGGCTGCTGGCAGGAAGATACACCCAAAATCGAATATGAGACCTTTGTCGGCAGTGGTACACGCTACCTCAATGATGCCGGCCGCGAAGCCATTGTCAAACTTTTCGAGGACTCATTTCCTGAAAATTGATCTGAAATCATCATCTTCATGCAAAAAGCCCCGTCGGGGTTTTTTGCATGAAAAAGCCTCAATACTCAGAGACCTCAACGCTCCAGCCTCCTCACACCTCCTTCAGCCAGCGCCATGGCGTCTTCACACCACATTCTCAACCGGCATTTGATGAACCCCGTCAACTCCAGAAACACGAGCCACCGGCATCTCTACCCCGTTTCTGGCGGGTACTCTATGCGAGTCCTTTGAACCTGAATGAGTTGAATCAGATCACTCCCCGTTTCCTGCAATGTCTGAATCAACTTGAATCGGAAAGATATTATTTTCCCATTAATCAGTGCAACATCTCATCACACGGAGAGACCACTCATGTATTCGCTGCTTCTTGATACCACCGATCCTGCTTTCAACCTCGCACTTGAAGAACATCTCTTCTCCACCATGCCCGCCGACCACCCCGGGTGGTTTCTGCTGTGGCGCAATCACCCGTCAATTATCGTCGGCCGACACCAGAACACCCTTGAGGAGATCAATCAGCAGCTGGTGCAAAAATATCAGCTCGACGTCGTCCGGCGAATCACCGGCGGCGGTGCCGTATTCCACGACGGAGGCAATCTCAACTACTCGTTTCTGCACCACAGCAATGCTGCAGGTGTCATCGATTTCAAACGATATCTCACCCCCATCGCCAATGCCCTTGCAGAACTGGGAGTGAAGGCTGAACTTTCCAGTCGAAACGATCTCACCGTCAACGGTAAAAAAATCTCTGGTGCCGCGCAGACCCGCAGGGGAAGACGGGTACTGCACCACGGTACGATGCTTGTCAATCTGAACATGGACATGCTTGAAGCAGTTCTCACCGGCGCACCGGATAAATATCTTTCCAGGGGAATCAGTTCGGTACGCAGCCGGGTCACCAACCTCAACCAGGTGTGGCCGCAGGATACCACTATGGAAGCACTGCAGAATGTATTTATCCGAAACTGTGCGAGTACGCCGGGGGAGCTGTGCGAAGAGGATATAGCTGCGGCCGAACAGCTTGCCGATAAAAAATATCGCACCTGGGAGTGGAACTACGGCAAATCGCCACGTTACACCGAAAAGCTGCGCCACCGCTTTCCGTGGGGTGCAGTTGAAGCCCGCCTTGATATTCAGCAGGGAATCATCCGGCACTGCAGCATCTCGGGAGACTTCTTCGCCGAACTGCCGATTGCAGAGCTCACCGCCTGCCTGCAAGGAGTCGCGCATACCCCACCGGCCATCACCGCAGCACTGACCGGAATGAATCTGCCGCGTTACTTCACAGGCAGCAGCGCATCGGAATTACTCAACTTTTTTAGTCAACCATAAGCGAACCTGTTCACGTCCGAAACTCTTCCTCAGGGCTGAACAGCCTGAGGCCTTCTAAAATCGTTTTCAGCCAATCTTTCGTGAAAAATTTTCTTTTTTCTTCGCCGTGATACTCATTGCCACCAACAGCGAAATTCTGCTGTTCAGAAAAATTGCGACTGCAGGTCGCATCCAGCTCATCTCATACGTTTCAGAGAAAAAAGGTCGTCGATGGATTGTTGAAAATTGCCGGAATCCGTGCTTTAGTACAGAGCATTGTCAATGTGGAAAATGACAGCCGGTTAACGCTTCCCCAGGTACATTTTTTGCCCATTATGTACCAGAGTATTTCAAATTTCCGCCAGACAGAAAAACTGACATGGTCATCGACCATCCAGAGCATTGAATTCAAACTAAGGAGTATCCCATGAAAATTGCTGTTGTTGAACCTCTTGCCGTTGAGAAAGCTCAACTTGATAAGATTATCAGTGCATCCCTCGGCAGCTCCCTGAAGGATGTCACTATAGAGCACTTTGCGGAGAGAACTACCGACGAAGCGGAACTTATTGCCCGCAGCAAAGATGCGGAAATCGTGGTTATCGGTAATGTTCCCTTTCCACGAAGCGTACTGGAGAAATGTCCCAGGCTGAAAATGCTGGCCGTCGCTTTCACCGGTTTTGACCACGTCGACGTGGAGTACTGCCATGAGCACGACATTGTGGTGAGCAACTGCTCCGGCTACGCCACCGTGGCCACGGCGGAACTGGCTATAGGTCTCCTTCTCGCCGTCTGCCGTAATATCGTGCCATCTGACAATGCCACCCGTACAGGCGGCACGAAAGCAGGATTGGAAGGATTTGAGCTCTCCGGAAAAACTATGGGCATCATTGGTACCGGCGCCATCGGCAGCCATACCGCCAGACGGGCACAGGCCTTTGGCATGAAGGTCATCGCCTTCAGCCGTACAAAACGTGACAACGGACTGGAGTACAAAAGTTTTGATGAAGTTATGACCGAGTCTGACGTCATCTCTCTGCATGTACCGGTTACAGCTGAGACAAGAGGTATGATCGGTGCTCGTGAACTGGGATTGATGAAGAAGAGCGCGGTGCTCATCAACGTCGCCCGCGGACCAATCGTTGACAATACAGCTCTGGCCGATGCCCTGAACACCGGAAAAATTGCCGGTGCCGGTATTGACGTTTTCGACATGGAACCGCCCCTCCCCGACAGTTATTCACTGGTAAAGGCAAAAAACACGGTGATCACTCCTCACGTCGCCTACGCCACAGCTGAATCGATGCTCAAGCGGGCAAAGATTGAGTTTGACAATATAAAGGCGTTTCTCGATGGTGCTCCAACAAATGTCGTATGAAAGACAACGTAACCTCATAGACAAAAAAGGCTGACCGGGAATCCCGGTCAGCCTTTTTTGTCTCTTGCACATTTACAGCGGGGTCTATTTTTCCACATCCCTTCAATCCCACGGCAACCAGGGCAGTCCAGCCCGCAGCCCTTTCAGCATAAGCTCTGCGGAACCCTGCTGATATCCATAAATCCGCACACCAAAGATATGCAGCATGATACTCACAGCCCTCTCAGAACTCGTCTCTTCATCATACTCGTGTTCGAGATAACTGCGGAAAAGAGACTCTATCTTTTTGAGCCGGTTTGCAGCGAAATCATGGAGATTATTCTTGTTCTCATCAGCAGCCAGTTCCAGCTGAGTTTTTACCAGCAGACAGCTGCAGTAGTTCGGATTGATGGATTCTGCCACTGTGTTTTTCAGGTGAAGAAGAATCCCCTCGTCAATACTCTCTGCACCATCAATTGTCTCACGCACCTTTGCCATCGATTTCGCACTGTAACTCGTCAGAACCTCGCGAAACAATGCCTCCTTGTTGCCAAAGGAGTGGTAAATCGAACCGGGTTTAAGCCCGGTGGTCTCCACAATCTGCTGCATTGATGAAGCCTTGAAACCTTTGCGACAGAACAGCAACATTGATTTATCTATAACCTCATTTCTTTTAAAAAGCGCTTTGGCCATTTTGTGTCATCCTTCTTCGCAGAATTCAGAAAACTCAATTATTCTTAGTAAAGACAACAGTATAACATTTATTTATTGAATAGCCACTCAATAAATAAATGGCAAGATCCCTCCCCGGAACAGATTTTGACTAAATGCTCAAAATTATCTCCGATGTGATATGCCCGTGGTGTATCATCAGTTATAAAAGATTCGAAACAGCCATTGACGAAATGAGATTGCAGAAGAAAGTGCAGATTGAGTGGCACATCTTTGATGTGTAATCCGAATGAGACAAAAGAAAGTGACGACTCCTGCCTGCTCTGGCATACTCATTATGTCAAAAAGTTTTCCTCTTAAAAGATAAGCCTCGATACTGTCCAGTTCCTCCTTCCAACAGCTAACATATCGAACTCTCTAGTTTTTATTCATCCCCTCGTTGACAATGACTCCATAAGGAGTATATTCTTTTTTTCTTATACGCAAGCAGCTGGCAACAGTTAGACCTCGTCGGAAAATCCGCTGGTTTCGAGCCCTTGACCGACACACTCCTCCACCTCGGCTTTGAAAAAAGCTGCAGAAAGGAAAAATATAATGATTATTGATTATGACGTACAGATTATCAAGGAAAATGGACGACCAGCTTTTGTGGTCGTTCCCTACGCGAAATGGATTCAACTCAGTGGCGACAATAACGCCAGCGGCGTTTATATTCCCTCTGAGGTGCGGATCATGCACGCCAAAACAGGCCTCTCGCTGATCGCCTCCTGGCGCAGGCACCTGAAAATCACTCAGCGTGAACTGGCTGAAAAACTTGGTATGACTCAGCCTGCCATCGCCCAGATTGAAAAAACGGGGACCAAAAATAGACCCGAGACCCTTGAAAAAATAGCCCGCGCACTGAATATTGAGGTGGAACAGCTTACCATTACCTTTCCACACTCCTCCTGAAAAAAACAGCCCCCGTTCTGCAGACTGTTTTGTAGAAAAAACAGTCATGGCATCGTCCGCTCAGTCGGAAAGAAGAGAACGAACGGCCACCGCAACTCTCATCGCACTGAAGCGCCTGCGCAGTTTCCTCGCATTCGATTTCCCTCTGCAGGTCACTTTTCTCTCGCATTTCCAGTAAGGGTAATGTATCTTGTTTGCCCCGCTTTTATCAAACGCAAATATTAACGTAATAACAATATGTTAAGACCTTAGAAAACTTTTTCCACGTGGTGCCCCAATGGTCAAAAAATCAAAAAATTCAGAGTTCAAAGCGGTGATAAACGACATCGTGCTTATCACCCTCGGCTCTTTCATTTACGCCATTGGAGCCAATGCAATCCTTGCACATCACGAATTCATCACCGGCGGCCTCTACGGTGCGGCAATGCTCACTGCCCGAATCACCGGCATTCTCACCCCCGGGCTGTGGTATCTGATCATCAACATTCCGCTGCTCTACATCAGCTGGAAAACGTTCAGTCACCGTTTCTTTATCTATACGACCTACGGGATTCTTATACAAACATTCTTTCTGGAAATACTGAAGTTAAACTATCCCATCCAGGACCAGCTCTACGCCGCTATTGCCAGTGGGGTTATCACTGGGGTCGGGTGTGGTGTAATCCTGCGTTCACGGGGGTCGGGAGGCGGTCTGGATGTTGTGGCACTCTTCCTGCTGCGTAAATGGAATCTCGGGGTTGGGAAATTCTATATCATGTTTAACATCGCCCTGTTTACTTTCCTTGCCGCCCGCTATACACCGGATATATTGATCTCCTCCATTATTCTCTCTTTCACGTCTTCGATACTGATTGAGCAGGTGTTAACACTCTCAAACGCACGGAAAATTGTCTATATTCTCAGTGAGCATTATGAGCGAATTGTTAAAGTAATTACCCTTGAGATGAAAATGGGTGCCACCCTGATCAACGTCCGGGGTGCTTACTCCGGCCATGACAAACAGATGGTAATGACTATTACCAATAACCTGCAGATGAAGAAACTTGAGGATGTCGTCTTTTCCGAAGATCCTGATGCCCTGTTTATAGCTGAGAACAGTTTTAACGTCATTGGTTCCAGCTTTGGCAAGAGAAAAATGTACTAGTACTCTTAAATACTAACTATTCGTATCCGCAACAAATTCTGGAAACCTGAGATCTGAGATTTCTGAATTTTCACGACCAGAGACAACGCATTAAATGGAAACGTTTGTATCCGAAGATTTAAGCCGCAGGATGCACTCGTTCTTAAAAGACCTCCTGTCTTGTTGAAGAGCGGATGTCTTTTGCTTTTTCCTGCCTCCTGCCGCACTTTTTCCCCCATAAATACAACACCATTTTGTATTTATGGGGGATTGCATCCAGATCTGCACAATCAATACCCGTAAGATACATTTCCACCATCGTAGAGACGACCAATCTGGGCGTCTGTCCTGCTCATCCGCCAATACAAAATGTAAATGATGTAATCCATCGATTAGTATACGCGGCAAGAAGGTACCTCTCTCTTTCCCACCTTTTCCATCACGGACAAAGAGTTGACCTTGTCCAAAATCGATGTCTTGTATTCGAAGGTGAATGCACTCCATAAGGCATATACCTGACCCATAAATTAACCTGATCATTCTTCATAGATGGGTTCCCTTCAGTTAATACTGGGGGGATACACGCACGTACGTTTAGCGCGAACTGGGGGCAATGGACTGATGACTGATCTCAAGGGGCCTGTAGAACCTCACGATAAAGGAAAATCAATCCTGCCTCCGGGGAGATACATCGGCATTTTGAGCAAAAGCCAAAGGGGACAAAAATCTCTCAATCTCTCATTCTTCCATATCTTTAGGATGGCGTTTTTTTCATAAAAAGAGATATATCGTAAAATCCACTGGCAATATGTTTCTTCTGTTGAGGGTGCGTAATGAGAGTATCTCAGAGTCTCACGCACGTGATCCCTCAGTTTAAGCTGAGGGTTTGGCGTGAATTTTGGCTTGTTTTCCATCAGAATTGTGATAATCTCAGATTATATGGGAAAATTGGGAAATAAAGGCAATAACTGGACATTATTTTCCATTTTTCACCTTTAATACCATTTACATTTTGTATTGACCAGAGAACGCAACTGCGTGGACATCTTTTTTGGCGATTACGAATGAGTAATAATTCGTGTTTATCCGTGTCCATTCGTGGTTCCTTTTGCAATTTGTAACCACGAATAGACACGAATTTTCACCAACAGGGTTAGAGAACAATACGTTCCCACTCCAATTTTGAATGCGTAACGTTCAGTAACAGACCCCAGAATTATTAGTAGCAGATACAACCGGCATTGGGCCTCCTTAGGTGGGGCATAACTTAAGAGGAAGGGTATAATACAAGATATAGTAGAAAAAAAAATCCATATATAATATAATATTATGGACTTTTTTCATTTACCCCACTGCCAGACTGTACAGGAATAACTGTAATATGAAATATTTTGTTTTTCTATTTCCAATAATTTTATTTTTGATTTTTCTATATATTAAGCTTGCATTACCGAGTGCATATATACACCTAATTCAAGAAGATTCGCTCATTGAATATGTGCAATCATTTTTTTACTTTCTGGCGTCAATACTCTCCTTTTTTATTTCGGTTACGTTCCTAAGAAACAAAATAACCTTACATGGAATACTATATGTGGTATTAGCAATCGGACTTTTGTTTTCTTCCCTGGAGGAAATAAGTTGGGGACAAAGGCTGTTTGATATAGAGAATCCTGTTTACTTTGAAAAACACAATGTCCAGTGTGAAATATCAATTCATAATTTAGATATTGTCCAGCCCAAACTACATAAAATATATATATTAACGGGGGCATATGGGGCATTTGCATGGATATTTGTACTGCTATTTGTATCGAGAGTAAAAACGAAATGCCTTCATATTGTTAACTTTGTTGTTCCAGATTGGTTTATAAGCTCATATTTCTTCTTTGTTTTTTTTATTTACACCTTATTTGAGTATATTACCAGTCCGTATTCTGAAGAGTTTCTTGTATGGAGAGATCAGGAACCCATGGAATTATTGTTATCACTGGGTTTCTTCTCTTTTTTAGTAATCAATTACATAAAATTACGAGCATGCCTGACAAATACGGTGAGAGCTGAATTCAAGTAATAAGTGCAACACGTTTGCCAGTGATGACTTCCAGCGGGGTTAGCCCTTTTAAGACCTTTCTCGGTGTCAAATTCAACAACAGGACTCCGTTGTCTATTTCTTCTTGAGAAAGTGTTGCTACATCAAATTTTTTTGGCCAGAGTCTTCTGAGTCTGCCATTGGTATTTTCATTTGTTCCTCTCTGCCAGCTTGCGTATGGTTTTGCAAAAAAGATATCGATGGAATGGCGTTTATTGATTTTGGCGTGAGCTGCAAATTCTCTGCCATTGTCCAGAGTCAATGTTTCCTTACGACCCGTAATTGTGTCGAAAAGGCCATTTATAACTGAGGCAACCTCATCCTTGCACTTCGTCTGTGTTCGGGTACAAAGCGTGAAACGACTGGTACGCTCCACAAGGGTAACAAGGAATACATTCTGCCCATAAACGATCTCTCCTTCCCCGTCTCCAATCCGCGTCCTCTCATTTTTCCGCCTGGCCGTCACTGTGACCTGAGCATCGCAGGGCTCATATTTACCTTCAAAAAAGTTACGACGAATTTTACGTGAAATTGTATTCTTAGAACGATTCAGTGTACCAGCAATCCCAGTCTGAGATCTTCCTGTTTGAAGAAAGGCCATGATCTGGTATCTTTCTGAGAGTGTGAGTGCTGGCCACCGATACCTGTTGTGCGCAGCAACCTCCGGTCAGGTTGTGGTGACATAACCATATCGGCAACTCACTTTTTTTTCATATCATGGTGTTGCACGTATTGTACTCATCCAGCAGTCATCAAACAGGAAGATTTTTCCATCTGCTCAGGCCGCAGTGAAGATCGTATTTCCTGCCATTTTCAGGGCCTTTGAATAATTATTTTCTTCCAGCTCTTCTTTTTAATAAAAAAAATACGAAACCTTAGCATGATGTGATAGATTAAGATTGAACTCAAGTCAAAAGAACCTTCTTGCAGGAACACGTCATGAAACAACTCGCTTTCCTCGACTTCGATATACGTCTCCGCCGCATTGATAAAGCAGCCAATCATCTCTTCCCGGTTTGGCAATAATTCCTTGTTTTTGCGAATATTTTTTAACATCTTTCGCGATCATTTTTGCCGATATACAGGGGGATGCATTCATTACAGGTGAGGTATTCCGTGTAAAACTGATAATTTATTGTAATTACGCTAAAAGCTATTACGAAAACGTTCCTGCAAAATTATCGCTGTTTCAATGTGTTAGGAGCAAACAGGGAAGTGATGGCAGCCGATCCACTGGTCAAACTGAAGAATGCCGGGTACTTTGAAACAGCCTGCATTCCTTCATATTCGAGGAGCAGGAGGAATGTATTCAAGGTTCCCTACAGCCATGATTGATATCGGAGTCTGGCGCTTACCTCCAGGGATAATTTTTTGACTGTAACGAAGAAGATGGGCGAAAGACTGGTTATGCAGGGGACTCTGATATTGATCGCGATGGAGCCCCGTGCCTTGAGCGCAGATAATTATATATCTGCCGATTTAATATCAGAAAAACCTTGTGAAAGAGGAATTTTTCATACTTAAAAAATCATATTTTTCTCTTTTCAAAGGAACTTATCTGTTGGTTTTTATGTAAATAATTACATAACATTCCATTCCTAATAACATTTTTCCTTCTCTGGAGAAATGCTAACAATCCGTTCACAAAAGGAGGTCTCGTTTGACTGGTATTGAAGCTATTACACTCCATAATGGATGGGCTATGGCAGTAGTAGGTGCGACGATTGTGATATCCGGGCTTGCTATCCTCGCACTTATTATTTCTCAACTACACAACATTATTGACTTACTGGAAAAGAAAAAAAAAGTTCCCGGCGTAGAAGTTTCTACAGAAATTTTAAAAGAATCGAATTCTGTTGACAAAGGCATTACTAATATCGAATTCACGCTGGAATTATATCAACCTTTATTTGAGGAACTTGATGAACAATTTCAACTCGCCGACCTTTATGAACTTGCCAAAAGAGATAACCTCCCCCATCCCCACATTTCAATTCGGTGTATGTGCGAATCCGGAAATCTCTGTTTTTTAGGTAATGGAACCTTCAGCTTTTTAAAGTGATTTTTTCTTTTTTTGAATATTTTTTGAAGGGGGAACGAATATATGGATCTTCTGGATCTGTTTTCACAGTTTTCTAAAAACACAGGGTTTTTCCTGGTTGATTATCGTAATATAATCATGCTGCTCGTCGGTATTTTATTTGTTTATCTATCCATTGCCAAGAAATATGAACCACTGCTGCTGCTCCCCATCGGCTTTGGTGTTATTGTCGGTAACATCCCTTTTTTCAAAGGTTTTGGCATCGGTATTTATGAGGCAAACAGTGTTCTCCATTATCTCTACTTCGGTGTTACTTCAGGTGTCTACCCCTCGATAGTTTTTCTTGGCCTTGGTGCCATGACCGACTTTTCATTTTTGCTGAGCAATCCTAAACTGATGCTTTTAGGAGCGGCTGCACAGATGGGTATTTTCTTTACTCTGTTAAGCGCCATGGCACTTGGATTCGCCCCTAATGAAGCCTCTTCCATTGCTATGATTGGTGGTGCAGACGGTCCAACCTCCATCTTTCTCACAGCTAAGCTCGCTCCAGAACTCATAGGTCCCATAGCTATTGCTGCCTATTCTTATATGGCATTAATACCCATTATCCAGCCGCCGATCATGAAACTGCTCACCACTAAAAAGGAGCGGGTTATTCACATGGCCGACCTGCGAGAAGTTTCTCAAAAGGAACGATTGATCTTTCCTGTGGTGGGCGTCATCCTCTGCTGTTTCCTGGCACCGGCATCCATTGCATTGCTTGGACCATTCTTCTTTGGTAACCTGATGAAGGAAAGTGCTGTTGTAGAACGCCTTGCCCAGACTGCCCGCACAGCAGTTATTGATACAGCAACGATATTCTTAGGTTTTACGGTTGGTGCAAGTACTCAGGGTGATGTTTTCCTCAACCCTAAATCCATTGGTATTTTTATCCTGGGCGCAGTCGCGTTCAGCATCGCCACCGGATCCGGGATTATCTTTGCCAAAATAATGAACCTGTTTCTCAAACAAAAAATCAACCCGTTACTTGGTGCAGCAGGTGTTTCCGCCGTTCCCGGATCAGCTCGTGAAGTACACATGATGGGATTAAAATCCGACCCGAACAACTACCTTTTAATGCATGCCATGGCCTGCAACTCCTCTGGTGTAATCGGCTCTGCCATCTGTGCAGGTATTTTATGGAGCTTTAATATGAAATAATACCATTCCTATTAAGTTATACTCCGTTTTGTCTCCTGTTTATCCATTCATGGTTACAAACGACAAAAGGAACCACGAATGGACACGGATAAACACGAATTATTACTCATTCGTCATCGCCAAAAAAGATGTCTACGTAGTCGCGTTTTCTGGTTAAGACAAAATGTAAATGGTATAAGTCCATTCTTCACAGGTCTTTACAAAAAAATGTACAAAAAAGTGGCTTTCCATGGTGTGGAAAGCCACTTTTTTGATGTAGACTTCAGCAAATACGAATGGAACCTACAGCTGTCGAGTACACGGCGGCCTTATTTTTTTTATTTCTGAGACCAGGTCTCTCAATACTGAGAGTTACCGGCCTTGACGCTGAAACCTCCTCTGTATCATCTTCGGTAACCATAACTGCTTCAGCTATCTTTGAAAATTTCTTCTCTTCGAGGTTTTCCTTCAGCTTCCAGCACCTCTCCTCCGACACCTTTTTTTCTCCTGCATCGGGCACAAAATCATCTCTTTCATCGAGGGGCTGTTTGAAAATAGCATTCAACCCCTCAAGGGTCTCTACCACCGAGACAAGTTCCCACCCCGCCCTGCCATATTCGTTCAACGAGGTTTCAATTTCATCTTCATCGAGAAAGGTACTGCCAGACAGCCTCTCTTTTTTCATCATGTAGTGAACTGTTTTGTAGCTCCAGCGCATAACTTTTCTCCTTATTCCCCGCTATATTGATCATTGCGAAAAGTTCCTTCCACAACTTTACCGTCGGCCTGTACCAGATGGCCATGCCCGTTGCGGCGACCAAAGCGGAAATCTCCATCGTAGATTGCCCCGCTCGCAGAGCGCAATTCACCCTCCCCATGCGGCAGATCATCAACGAACTCCCCCTTATAAAAGGAACCATCGGCGTAATGCAGTTCGCCCCTCCCCTCGAAGACACCATTTTCAAGCTGACCCGAATAACGACTGCCGTCAGCAAAGCTATAGGTACCGTTACCGGAGAAAAGATCATTATGAAAGTTGCCATCGTAACGTGAACCATCGGGATATGTAAAAATACCCTGTCCCTCTTTGTGGTTGTCGGCGAAATGTCCCTTATAGGTGCGGCCGTCGGCGTGGCGATAGACACCTTGACCCTGCAGATGGCCCTCTTCCAGATCACCGGTATAGACATCGCCACCAGGAAAACGCAGAGTTCCCTGGCCGTCCATCAACCCTTTTTTCACCATTCCCTGATAGCTGCGGCCATCGTTGAATTTCACGCTGACCATGCCGTCCGCCATGGTTCCAGCGATACGATTGCAGATCCGTCCCCAGCGCACCACATAAGGTGCTGTGACGTTCTCATCTTCCACGTCGTCAACCAGCCTGCCATTGAAAACCACATGCTGTTTGCTCTCCGGTTCCCCTGAAGCGGAGGCAGCAGGATTCCCGAAATCACTGCCCTGCATGCCATCTGCGGCAAAATCCTCTTCGACGATACCGCCGTCGTTTTCCACATCACCGGGAGTGACTGACACCCATCCATCACCCTCACGGGAGACATTCTCCACGGCAAACTCATCGCTGTTTTCCGATACGTTCTCCCCGGCAGTCTGCGGCAGGCCCCCTTCCACCTCACCATCATAGACGGTACCGTCGGGCCAGGTGATCTTTCCTCTGCCGCTGGCCAGCCCCTGGATAAACACCCCGGAATATTTGTGTCCGTCGGCGTAGAGAAGAGTCCCTTCACCTTCGTAGATATTATTGACAAACATCCCCTCGTAATGTTCGCCGTTGGCACTGTCGTAGATCCCGTACCCGTGGCGTACCTTGCCTTTGAAATCCCCCTTGTAGTGTGAGCCATCGGGATACTGCCGCTCTCCACTGCCAGCAGGTTTACCATTGCGGAAATTGCCCTGGTACCAGCTTTTATCGGCGTACACGAGTTTGCCTTTCCCGTCGAGCAGGTTGTTGCGAAATTCGCCCTTATACTGACGGCCGTCTGGAGTATTAAGGACCCCGAAACCGTGAAAGCGACCGAAACTGAAATCGCCGTTATACTCCGTTCCGTCTTTGAGGATCATCATTCCGCGCCCATGAATCACCCCCTCCCAAAAATGGCCATTATATTTACGGCCGTCTGGATGGGTGAGTGTTCCTTCGCCGTAAAATCGTCCTGCCTTCAACTCACCGGTATAGAGGGAACCGTTGGGGTATGTGAGAAGCCCCTTGCCATCCATCAAACCGTTGCTGAAATGCCCCTCATATCGGCGACCGTCCCGGGCGACAAACACACCATTACCATTCAGACAGTTCCCCTCGACACAAGCCGCCACAGCCAGACTGACAGAAGCGATATCCAGTGTAAATAATATCCCGCAACCCGCCAGCAGAGCGGCCTTTCCATATTTTAATATTCTCAATGTAATCCTCTCTTTCAGTTCTATTTCGCAGACACTCTTTGCCTGAAGTAAACCCAAAGATATAGAAATATAAGGGAAAAAGCCATTCGTACCCATAAAATTCCAATAAATTTCCCACCAATGGCTGCCATCAGCAGGGTATCTTCAAAAAGGCTGTGACATAAACCAAGCAACAGCATGGAATTAAAGACCTCCTCCCGAGTGAGTCGCCCCGATTGTGCCTCCCGAATAATCAGCGCCCCGCCATAACCAATCCCCATCAACATGCCAACCACAGTGAGCGGCGCAGCGCCGGAGGTCATGCCAAAATGGGGAAGCACGGGAGCAAGCAGGCGCTCAAGAAGGTCAAGCACGCCGAAACGGCGAAGCATCTTCATAACCACGAGGATGCAAAAGATTATGACAATAATAAACAGAATATTCTGTACCTGATCCACCGTCCACGACAGCAGACCACCGTCAGCAACCGGCGCTTTAAAGAGCAGCTGAGGCTGATTCTGCAGCACGTTGAAACGGAGACAGGAAAAAGAGAAGAAAGCTCCATAGGCAAGTGCGGCGAAAAAACGCGTCAGCCCGACAATAAGAGCACTCGCTCCCGCCCGCTTCGCCACCATAAGTTCAACTGGCAGTGAGTGGCAGTAAAGCAGTGCTGAGGCGAGAACAGTAATTTGCGCCGAAGTAAGGTGAAGATCAGGAGCCAGGGACATAAAAACAGCAATGCCACCGTAGAGACTGGTCATCATCGCCGTCCCCCACACCAGCCCCAGCTCACCGGGAAGTCCCATCAATTCCATCAGCGGAGCAAAGAGTGAAGCCAGAGTATGAATCAGTCCCAGCTCTTCAAAAATTTTGGTAATAATTACGACTGGAATGATGATTTTGATCAGTTCGCGGCTGGTCTGCCAGGTCTCTACAGCAAGAGCAGCAAGACGATCACGCAGGGAAGGAATGGCTCCAACAGGGGATATTTCTGACATGGTCACATCGGGAGTGAGTTACGACCTGGCCGGGTTCCAGGTAAAACATCATAATGGTTATAGTATACACAGACGGAAGGCTTCATCAGGGTACCCATTATTCCATTACCCTTCTTCGGAATGCTCCCGCCTGAGGAGAAAGAAACTGCTTTCTCAGGCGAAAACCCGGTCAGTGTTTTCGGTTCTGGGGAAAATCATAAAAGGCAATATGCGCACAGCTTTTTTTTAACGCCGTCGCATCCTTATTTTTTACCTCAAGTGCAGCGACTGCAGAGGTGGGCATCTCGTGCAGAGATTTTCCGCCGAGTTCTTCGGCAAAGTCGCTGAGTCCTGGATTGTGGCCTACAAGCAGAACATTATCGTTCTTTTTCAATTGATCTTTGAGGACCTCGCGCAGCTCCCCGGCCTCTCCGGGGTAGAGCTTTTTTTTCACGATAATATTTTTTTTGTCAATTCCCAGCGCCACAGCCATCCATTTCGCCGTCTTGCGTGCACGCCGGGCAGGACCAGTGATAATGCAGTCCACCTGCACTTTTCTTGCAGCCAGACGTCCGGACATTTCCCGGGCGTCAAGCGTGCCCCGTTTACTGAGGGGACGTTCAATATCTTTCAGTTCCGGGAAGCTCCCGCTTGATTTCGCGTGGCGAACAAGAAATATTTTCTTCATGGTTCTCCTATGAGCGATAATCGGCGTTAATCTTTACATAATCAAGAGAGAAGTCACAGGTGTAAATCTCTGCAAAATCCACCCCCCTCTTCATATTGATGGTCAGGAGAATCTCCTTTTCCTTCAGGACTTCAGCAGCCCCCGCCTCTGACTGACCGCCGACTGCACGACCGTTGCGGGCCAGCTGCACATCGTTGAAGAAGATATCCACCATATTCGGGTCAAAGAGAACACCAGCACGGCCAAGAGCGGCAAGAATACGCCCCCAATTGGCATCTTCCCCGAAAAAGGCTGTCTTCACCAGTGCCGAATTTGCGACCGTACGGGCGAGCACTTCCGCCTCGATCTCACTGCCAGCACTCTCAACCCGTACCGTGATCATCTTGCTGGCCCCTTCACCATCCCTGACAACCTGCAGAGAAAGGTCCTTGAGAATATCCTCAAGGGCTTCGACAAAGGCGGCACCGGCAGGGTTGTCGAGGGTCATTACAGGGGTGTTGCCCGCACAGCCATTGGCCATTATCAGCACCATGTCATTGGTGGAGGTGTCTCCGTCCACAGTGATCCGGTTAAAGGTGCGGCTGTTGGCAAACCGCAATGCCTCCTGCAGCGGAGCAAAATCGATGACCACATCCGTGCAGATGTAGGCCAGCATGGTCGCCATGTTTGGCATGATCATACCCGACCCTTTGGCCACTCCGATCAGAGAGACCTGCTTCCCGTCGAGAATCAGCGTACGCTCTGCAGTCTTCGGCACGGTATCGGTAGTCATAATGGCACGGGCGACATCGTCAAATTTCGTGGGGGAGAGTCCTCCCACCAGCTCATCCATATTCTTTTCGAAGGCCTCCACGTTGAGCGCTTCACCAATAACGCCAGTAGAAGAAAGCAACACCAGACCTTCGTCAATCCCCAGTCGCTCCGCAGCAAGCCGACCGGTGGTCTTCGCCGCTTCCATTCCTTCTTCACCGGTACAGGCGTTGGCACAACCACTGTTGGCGAGGATAGTCTGAGCCTGACCAAGATGCTGCAGTCGCTCCATATCAAGAACCACTGGTGCAGCTTTCACCATGGAGGTGGTAAAAACTCCTGCTGTCACACAGGGAGTCTCAGAATGAATCATAGCCACGTCGAGCCGATCTTTATAACGAACTCCAGCAGCCACTGCTGAAAAGGAAAAACCTTGAATTTTCATTACACACTCCTGAAAGATTCCTGAAATATATGGGAGACTCTGCTCTCTCTTTATTAAATTTCTTAAGATAGCAGGAACATCTTTTTTCAGCCAGCAGAAAGAAGCTGGAACGGGCGAAGCAGCTGGAAATTGCGCAGGGGAGACTGGAGCAAAAATCAGCACAAAAAATTTCTGGTAGCCGAGGTCCCTTGCTGTGTGGTAGTTTTCGAAATTACGTTTCTTTCTTTTGACCCACAAGGATACTATTATAATGGACTCTTTCCTTCCTTTTGAAGGCCCTTTCTATTCGCTGCTGATTCTCGCTGTCGACCTTCTCATCCGCATCGGAATCTCCCTGCGGGTCATCATGCGCAAACGGGCGTGGTCAGTAACGGTCGCCTGGCTGGTGGTTATCCTTTTTATTCCCTTTGCCGGCGGTATCTGCTACCTTCTCTTCGGTGAAAATCGGCTCCCGGGCAAGCGCATTGAACGTGCCAAACTTTCCTACGACACCTACATGTTCTGGTTGCAGGGACTGAAAAACCGTGCGCCGGTCAATATCACCGACATCTCCACGCGTTTCCAGCCCATGCAGCGCCAGGCCGAAGCTCTCGTCGGCATCCCCGCGCTGGGAGGCAACTGCATCGAACTGCTTCCCTCCCCCGAGCTGATTATCAACTCCATCCTCTCCGGGATTGAGTCCGCCACTTCAACCTGTCATCTCGAGTTTTATATCTGGGAAGAAGGCGGCCGCATAGGCGCAGTTAACGACGCCATTATCGCCGCCGCCGACCGCGGAACAGTCTGCCGCATGCTGCTTGATTCCGTAGGCAGCCGTGACTTCCTCAACAGTCGCAAGGCTCGGGAAATGGAAGCGGCGGGGGTACACATTCAGGCATCACTGCCCACTGGAATTCTCTCCGCCTTTTTTTCCAGAGCAGACATTCGAAATCACCGTAAGATCGTGGTCATAGACGGCCACACTGCATGGACCGGAAGTCAGAATATGGTCGATCCCGACTGCTTCAAGAAAGATGCCGGTGTTGGCAATTGGATCGACGTCATGGCCCGGATCACCGGCCCGGTGGTGGAGACTCTCGCCGGGACCTTTTTCTCCGACTGGTTTCTCGAACGCGAACGTCATAACCTGCACTCCTCAGCCATCATGCACGATATCACCAAAGCACAAAAGGCTGGTGATATCCGGGTTCTGGAGGAGACCGGCACGGTGCCAATCCAGTTTGTGCCCTCGGGCCCGGGCCCGGACCCGAACGCCGACACCATCCGTAATCTTCTACTCACCGCCATCTATTCGGCACGAGAATCCATCACCCTTACCACGCCCTATTTCATCCCCGGAGAACCGCTGCTGGTCTCGCTGAAATCAGTGGCAGAGCAGGGCGTGAAGGTTCGTATTATTCTGCCACGGACCAATGACTCCACCATGGTACACTACGCCAGTCGGGCCCGCTGGTCGGAACTGCTCCGCGCGGGGGTAGAGCTGTATCTCTTCTCCGGTGGCCTGCTCCACTCCAAAACCATTACCGTAGACGGGGAGCTGTCGCTCTTCGGCTCGGTCAATCTTGATATGCGCAGTTTCTGGCTCAACTTTGAGGCCACCCTCTTTATCTACAACCGAACCTTCACCGAGCGCCTGCTCGAACTGCAGCAGGGATATCTTGAACAATCGGAACTGCTCACGTGGGAGACATTTCAGAAGCGTGGCACCTTCGAGCGCTTCAAAGAGAATGTCTATCTGCTGGTTTCCCCACTGCTGTAGAAACGACAGGAAATCGTCATGAAAATTTTGCTCCTCGCCGATATCCACAGCAATTTTCCAGCCCTCTCCGCTGTGGGACGGGCATTTGCGCCCGCAACCTTCGAGGCAGTCCTTAACTGCGGGGACAGCCTTGTCTATGCCCCTTTCTATAATGAGACTGTCGAATGGCTGCGTGATCACCACGCCATCTCCATTCTCGGGAATACCGACCGCAAGGTGATAAAACTGCTGAAGGGCAAAGATTTCAAAAAACCATCCAACAAAGAAAAGCGCATGATGTATCTGCGTGCCGCTGAAGAGTTGAACACAAAGAATACAACCTGGCTCCTGGGGTTGAAAAAGGAGAAAAAACTCAAGATCAGCGGCAGAGAGATCGCTCTCTATCACGGCAGCCCGGACGACCCGGATGAATTCCTTTTTAATACCACCCCGGACGCACGTTTCCTGCAGCTCGCGGAGAAAATGCGTCGCAAGGGCATAAGCATAGTGGTCACCGGTCACTCACACACACCCTACGTGAAAAAACTCGGTGGAGTCTGGTTTATCAACCCCGGATCGACAGGGCGCATGTTTGATGGAGATCCAAGATTATCCTGTGCCGTACTGCAACTGACAGGGGCAGAGGTGAGAGTCACCCCGCACCGGCTTGAATATGATGTAGAAGCGGTGGTGAAGAGATTACAGCAGGAAGGATATCCACCTGTCTACAAGGATATGTACCGACTCGGGCGCAAACTGAACTGACTTTTCCCCTGCAGGAATTCTGTTTTTCGTTCCCCACTGGAAAAGAAATAATGGGTTCCCTAATACCATTTACATTTTGTATTGGCGGATTCAAAAGCAGGAGAACGGGAAAAGCAAAAGGTCTTTGTAGAGACGCCCAATTTGGGCGTCTCTACCACTGCTGCTCTTTTTACGAACCAGGGAAAGAGCACAGCAGAATATTTTGCCCGGCCACGTCTTTCGCTTTCCTGCAGTGTAAAAAAAAGTGCAAAACCAGAGAAAATTTTATTATCATTATTATCTGAGATTTCTTTCTGTTCAGTCACAGAGAAATGATTTTATCATTTTTCTCTCTTTTTCAACCCCTCCGGGAGATATTATGAAACAACGTCACATCAGCTACAGAAAAAACAAATCTCTGCACACCCTGCTTATCGCCGGAATTGCCTCCTGCATGCTGTTCGGTTGCAGTACCATTACTCCCGGTGCCGGTGGAACAGCCATCTCCGGAGGGACAGGAGGCTCCACCAGTGTCGGTGCCAACGCCAGCCTTGAACACTGTTCACAGTCTCTCGGGACCATTGCCATCGACGATGGCCGTGACAAGAGCTGGTATGCAGGCTTCTACCGCGCCACAAACGTCACCACCATTGAACCGCTGATCCGTCTTGCCGTACAGCAGTCCAACTGTTTTGTGATAACTTCTGCCGGGAATATCCGCACCGACGACCGCCTGTCAAGAATTACCTCGAAACAGCGCAACTCCGGAGAATATCGAGCAGGCTCCAAACAGCAAAAGGGACAACGGGTCGCCGCAGATTATTACCTTGAACCTTCCATTGTCATTAACAACTCCTCAATCGGCGGGGTTTCTGGAACCGTAGGCGGCGTACTTGACGGAGTCCTTGGCACTCACGGTGTCTTCGGCTCCGTGGGCGGCGGTCTCGATGTTAAATCCTCCGTGGTTACCCTCTCACTGATGGATATTCGCTCTGCAGTACAGATTGCAGCCGCTGAGGGCAGCGCCACCTCCAACAATTATGGTGCAGCCCTCGGCATCTTTGGTCGCAAAGGCGGCGGAGCTTTGTCAGGCTACCAGAGTACCCCTGCGGGAAAAGCTACTGTTGCCGCCTTTCTCGATGCCTACAATACGATGGTACGATCCCTCCGCAACTACAAAGCTCAGAGCGTGAAAGGCGGCCTGGGTACCGGCGGCCTGCTTAACGTAAATTGAGAGGATATCTCGTGAGAAAAATTTTGTTTATTCTGCTGGCGGCGTTATTTCTGCTTACCATCGGCTGTGCTCCGAAGATGGAAACCACCGGTGTGATAACCCACGGAGAAGCAGAATCAGACGGCACAGATTCCATTGCCGCACTGCGTCAACTTGCCGCCACTGACCCGGCTGCAGCCTGCGACCTCGGTCTTGCACTATCTGCGCGGAGACGGCGTTCCCCTGAACTCCTGGAAGGGGATTGAAAGTTTGCGGGCAGCGGCAGAACACGGCGACCTGCAGGCCCAGTCTGCTCTCGGTAAAATCTATCTCTCTGGACTGGAAGAAATGGGTTCCGATCCAATGGAGGCCACCAAATGGCTGCGCCTCGCAGCCGGCCAGGGAGACAAACAGTCCGAAGCGCTGTTGAACAAAGCGGAAGAAGCCCGAAAGAAAGGACTCAATGGCTATGTTGACCCCTCCTTTTATGGCTACAGTTCCCGCTGGTACTGGCACACCCCCTACCGCTACGGTTGGAACAACGGCGTGTGGACAACGCCCTGATTTTCTTCTGCCCCTCTTTCTCGCGTTCTTTGCGGTTACATAGTTTTTTTACCGCGAAAAACGCGAAGAAAGGCAAAAGGAGATCAAGGTAGAAGTCTTCTCCGTCGATAATCATGCGCTTTTGGCGTTCCACAAACGCAAATCCTTTCCCCAGTTCCAAGATGAACAGCTCAAGCTCTCTGAGCAAAGCGTTTTCCAACTCATTTTCCAAATAGCCTTCTTTCAGCCCCAGAAAATCGAAGAAATAGGGATCTTTAAAGTTGCCGCCGAGATGATCAACCTCAGCCAAAGCCAGCCTGGTGTCGGCTATTTCCGAACGCTCAAAAGCCTTGCGTTCTATTTGATTCCTCAACTCCCGTTTGCTCCAGCGTGACTCTCCAGCAGCTGTTCGGGCATAAAAGAGTCGGGCGTCCTCTGACTTCAGGGGGATCAGTATGAGAAAATGAGACCAACTCAATTGTCGTGCCAGCGGAACGACAATCTCAAAATCAGTATGATGTGATAAAATCAAGGTCTCATTTCAACCAAATCCACCTTCTTGCCAGAGGTACATCACGAAACAACTCGGTTTCCTCAATTTCGATAAAAGGGTATCTTTAAGAACCTTGTATCTCGTTCATATTCGAGGTGCAGAAAGAACTTTACCGCAGAACACTTCCTCCATAAATCACCGACGGCGGTCAAATGCAGGCAGCATGAGAAAAAAAACACATCCAATGATCACATCCACTGATAAAAAAATAATCAAAATTCTGCAAAAGGATGGGCGGGCGAGCTATTCCGATATCGCGCAGAATCTTGGTATTACGCCCTCCACAGCAGCGAAACGGGCCAAATATATGCTGGAGCACCGCACGATTACCGTACGGGCCATGCTCAACCCATATAAACTCGGTTTGATTGCCGGGGCTTTTATCGCCATTCGCACTTCCCCGGAGCACAGAGAGAGTCTGCAGGCCTTTCTGAATAAAGAACTCTTCGTCTCCACGATACTCAGCACGCCTGGCCGATTTGATATTTTTTGTCTGATACGCACCCCGAGCTGGGAGGGCCTGCACGACTTTATTTCCAGCAGGCTGGCAACCTGTCCCGGGGTTCTTGATTATGATGTGAACTTTATCAGCAAGACCTTCACACGTTTTCAAATATTCGGCAGGAAGAAGAAATTCGAGAAAACTCCGGATCTCAAAGAGGTGGACTGGCAGATTCTTCACCAGCTTTGCCTGAATGGCAGGCAGAGCAATTCGGATATCGCCGAGAAACTGGACCTTCACGTCTCTACAGTCTCACGGCGGATACAGGAATTCCTCTCGCAGGAATATATCCGCATCCTTCCCCACCCGAATCCAACCAAATTTGACTATGCCTCAAGTGTCGTCGTTCAGGCATGGGTGGACATATCACAGATACAACCGATATGCGAAATGATTGGCAGTTTTGAAGAGGTCTTTATGGTTTTCAGTATCATCAATCGACCGGCGATCATTTTTGGAGTTCATACCGGCAGCAACGATATCACAACTGATCTCATTAACTATTTCCTCAGTGTAGAGGGGTTGAAAGATCCGATTGTCGCACTCTGTTCCCGAGTCATCAAAAGCAACTGCTGGTGGAACATGGGCAGCCTTAACTAATACCTTCCTATTAAATTGTGACCTTACTCAATGCCATTTTCACTTTCTATTGGCGAATTTAAAGGCAGGAAAACGGGAAACAGGCCCTGAGCTTATGCTCAGAGCCTGTTCCCACTCATGGGTTCTTTAACCATTCAAAATTCTAATCGAATTCAAGTAATCGAATTCAAGATTCCATCATACAGCCCTGCCGTGACAATGTTTATACTTCTTCCCGGAACCACAGGGACACGGGGAGTTCCGTCCAATCTTTTCACCATTTCGGCGCACCGTCATCCCGGCGGGGTCTTCTTCGTCAACAGGGCCGGTCTGCTGCAGTCTTTTCGCCTTTTCTTCCTGCTGAAGACGCCGCTCCTCTTCAAGCCGCTCAACCTCATCCTCCGACATTACCTGTACCCGCATGAGTGTAGAGACGATTTGCACCTTCATCTCATCAATCATGACGTCGAACAGTTCATGTCCCTCACGCTTGTATTCGTTGAGGGGATTTTTCTGACCGTAGCCGCGCAGGCCAATCCCCTCTTTCAAGTGGTCCATGGAGAGGAGATGATCTTTCCAGTGGGAATCAACCATCTGCAGCAGGATAAGTTTTTCAAGCTGGCGCTGAGTCTCCTCGCCGTTATGCTCTTCCTGTGCCTTATATTTAGCAGCCACGGCATCCACGATTTTTTCCCGGAACTCCTCAACCTTGAGATCGCTGCGCTCCTCTTCGCTCCACTCGGGAGTGAAGCTGAAATATTCCAGCATCCGCTGACTGAATCCCGGCCAGTCCCAATCCTGCGACTCAATCCTCTCCTGCCCAAACTCGGCTACTGTAAGATTGATCATATATTCCATCATGTCCTGCACAGTAACTTGCACATTGTCACCGTCGAGCACCTCACAGCGCTGTTCATAGATGATCTCACGCTGTTTGTTCATTACATCGTCATACTCCAGCAAATGTTTCCGAATATCGAAGTTGTGCCCTTCCACCTTGCGCTGGGCATTCTCGATAGCGCGGGAGATCATGCTGTGTTCAATCGGCTCGTCCTCCTCCATGCCCAGCTTGTTCATCAGCCCTGAGATACGTCCGGAACCAAAGATACGCAGCAGATCATCTTCAAGAGAGAGGAAAAAACGGGAGGAACCGCGGTCACCCTGACGTCCAGCCCGGCCGCGAAGCTGGTTGTCGATCCGCCGCGACTCATGACGTGAGGTGCCGAGGATATGCAGGCCACCCACTTCACGCACACCTTCGCCAAGTTTGATATCGGTCCCACGCCCCGCCATATTGGTAGCAATGGTCACCTTGCCGAGTTCCCCGGCACCGGCGATGATCTCAGCCTCACGTTCATGGTGTTTGGCATTGAGTACTTCATGGACAATTTTCTCTTTCTGCAGCATCTTCGAGATAAGCTCGGAAATATCAATGGAGATAGTCCCCACCAGAACCGGGCGTCCCAGGGCATGCAGCTCCTTAATCTCACGAACGATGGCCCGATACTTCGCCTGTTGATTCTTGTAGATGACATCGGCATAATCCTCACGGATCATGGGCTGGTTGGTCGGCATGACGGTAACATCAAGCTCATAAATCTTCTTGAACTCCGCCGCCTCAGTATCGGCTGTACCTGTCATCCCGGCCAGCTTGTCATACAGGCGGAAGTAGTTCTGAAAGGTGATGGAGGCAAGCGTCTGATTCTCCTGCTCGATCTTCACATGTTCCTTGGCCTCAAGAGACTGATGCAGCCCGTCGCTGAAACGGCGTCCCTCCATGGTCCGGCCGGTGAATTCATCGACGATCACCACCTGACCATCCTTGACAATATAGTCAACGTCCTTCTGAAAAAGCATGTGCGCCTTAAGCGACTGGTTGAGATGGTGCAATTTCTCGATATTGACGGGATCGTAGAGATTATCCACCTTGAGCAGCTCCTCTCCAAGGGCAATTCCTTCCTCAGTGAGAGAGACAGTGCGTGACTTCTCATCTACTGTATAGTGCTCTTCCTTCTTGAAATTACCCATGACAGCGTTTACCGCCTGATAGGTCTCGGTAGAGATATCCGCCGGACCGGAGATAATCAGTGGCGTACGCGCCTCATCAATGAGAATGGAGTCCACCTCATCGACAATGGCGTAGTTAAACCCGCGCTGGCAGAACTCGGCACGGTCAAACTTCATATTATCACGCAGATAGTCGAAACCGAATTCGTTATTTGTACCGTAGGTGATATCGAAGCCATAGGCCTCCCGGCGGGCGGCATCGTCCATGTCATGAACAATCTTGCCACACCTCATGCCGAGGAAAGTATAGACCTGACTCATCCACTCGGAGTCACGTGCAGCAAGGTAGTCGTTCACCGTCACCACATGCACTCCCCTGCCGGAAAGCCCATTGAGATAAACAGGCAGGGTCGAGGTGAGGGTTTTTCCCTCACCGGTTTTCATTTCAGCGATCTTCCCCTGATGGAGAACGATACCGCCGATAAGCTGCACATCGTAATGACGTTCGCCAATAGCCCGTCGCGCGGCCTCGCGGACGACCGCAAAGGCCTCGGGAAGAAGAGCATCAAGGCTCTCACCTTTTGCCACCCGTTCGCGAAACTCCACAGTTTTCGCGGCAATCGCCGCGTCGTCCAGTGGCAGCAGACTCTCCTCAAGAGAGTTGATCTTTGCAATAATCGGTCTGAGACTTTTGAGATATCGATCATTGCTGCTGCCGAAAATTTTGGTTAATGCACTGGATATCATCTTTTTCCCGTTTTATAGATTAAAAATAAAATATTCCTTGAAAAATGGCGGATTTCATTTGATTTCAGTGTGCGCGAAGAGTCTGCCTCTCAAGGCAGTGAACACATCGAATTGAGAGAGAAAAAAGAGTAGAAATCCTTCAAGGACCTTGCAGAGTTAATCCAAATAACAGCGTTACTATAAGACGTTCTCTGGTTATTTGCCCTTTTTTATTGCTTTATTTTCCACTCGGATATAAGGCGGCGTCTCTTTTTCATTCGCCGTTGAAACCTCGTCGATGATTTGCATTTTCGACAAGTTCATGGTCGAGTGACGCCCGTCTGCTTCACCGGTGAAAACCCGGCCGGAAAGCCAGGACTGCCCTGCCCACACCCCGAAGATAAAAGTCCAGAGGAAGAGACAGAAGAGCACAACAGCAATACCGCTGACGGCTCCCCGACTCACCTCAAATTTCAGCTTAACCTTTTTTTTCCTCCGCGTCGCCATAGGGGCGTTACATCCGTTCCGGCGCTGTCATTCCACAGATATCAAGTCCATTCTTCAAGACCACCTGTACGGCAACAATAAGACCGAGCCGGGCTCTGCTCAGCTCAACATCATCGGTGAGAACCTTGTGTTTGTTGTAGTAACTGTGCAGCAGACCGGCAAAATCCATAAGAAAGAAAATAATCTTGTGCGGTGCCAGTTCCAGCGCGGAGGCTTCAAGTTCTCCGGGAAAAGAAGACATTGCCTTGAGCAGTTTAATTTCTTCAGGCTCAGTGAGGCGGCTCAGATCAAGCCCTGCAGAATTGTCGGCCCCGACAGCACAAACTTCCTTTTCTTCGGCCTGGCGCAGGATGGAGCACAGGCGCGCATGGGCGTACTGAACATAATAGACAGGATTTTCCTGGCTCTCTTTTGTGGCGAGGGCAAGGTCAAACTCCATCTGTGAATCAGCCTTGCGCTGCATAAAGAAGAAGCGCACGGGATCAACCCCCACCTCGTCGAGCAGTTCATCCACAGTGACAAAGTTCGCCTTGCGGGTTGACATCTTCACCTGTTTTCCGTCACGAGTGAGAGTGACAAACTGGTGCAGGACCACGGTCACCTTTTTGGGATCATAGCCCAGTGCCTCTACACCGGACAGGACATCAGGGACGGTTGCGATATGGTCAGAACCGAAGATATCAATCAACCAGTCGAAATTCCGACGAAATTTTTCCCGGTGATAGGCTATGTCCGGCAGGCGATAGGTCGGTTCACCGGTGCTCTTGATAATAACCCGATCCTGTGGCTGGCCCAGCTCCGTCGTTTTGAACCAGGTGGCATCATCCTTTTCGTAGACAAGTCCTTTTTCCCGCAGTTTACTGACCACATCATCAATATGGCCGTTTTCGTAGAGAGAGCGCTCGTTAAAGTAGTTATCAAAGGTAATGCCCATGCGCCCGAGAGTAGCGGAGATATCTTTGAAGATATAGTTTTCCGCCTGTTCTTTGAAAGGATCAACCTCTTTGCAGTCTGCAAGCGAGTCGCCCTTTTCATCCACCAGCGACTGCGCAATTTCTATAATGTATTCTCCCTGATACCCGTCTTCGGGAAAGGTAAACTCGCGATTGATCAACTCAAGGTATCGAGCCCGGGTCGATTCACCAAGCACCCGCATCTGCCGGCCGGCATTGTTGTAATAGTATTCGCGATACACGTTGTGGCCGGTAGCCTCAAGCAGACGGGCGATGGAATCTCCGAGAATCGCCTGCCGGCCATGGCCGATAGAAAGTGGTCCGGTGGGGTTGGCAGAGACAAATTCCACCATAACCCGGCGATCTTTGCCGACCATGCTGTGGCCAAAGCCCTCACCCGCAGCAAGAATCTGCGGAATCATCGCCTGCCAGACCTTCGGCTGAACAGTGATATTCACAAAACCTGGCCCGGCCACGTCCACTTTCGCTATCAGTGTCGTTTCAACCTCCAGTTTCGTGATGAGCTGTGCAGCAATCGCCCGGGGATTCTTCTTCTCAATACCGGCGAGCACCAGCGCAAAGTTGGTGGAGAAATCTCCCTGTCCCTCGTGCTTTGGCTGTTCAACGGTAAATTTTCCGGACCCACTGTCAGACCAGAGTCCTTCCTGCACACCCGCTGTAAAACACTTCTGCAACACATCTTTAAGCTGCTGACGAATCATCGATACTCTTCCTGGATAGTTTGTTAATCAGCTTTACCGGAGGTCCCTGGCAGGGGCCATGAAAAAATGCCTGCTCCCCGGAGGGGCAGACACTGAATTTTCAGATGCCGGTTATTCAGCTGAACTGAAATGTTTGTTCGCGTGGCCGTAAATACAGAGGACTTCATAGCTGATGGTGTCGAGAACCTTCGCCACTTCGTCAGCGCTGATGCACTCTTCACCCTGGCGGCCGAGAAGGACGACCTCATCTCCCACCTTCACCTCCATGTCACTGACATCAAGCATGGAGATATTCATGCAGATACGGCCACATATCTGCACCCGCCGCCCACCAGTCAGCACCTCTCCGCCATTGGAAAGATGACGGTTCAATCCATCTTCATAGCCCACCGGAATAACGGCAATCCTGGTCGGTTTTTCGGTGATGAAAGTTCGCCCGTAGCTGATGGCACTGCCTGCAGGGAAATCCTTCACCTGGATAATCCGGCTGGAGAAACGCATGGCCGGAACAAGCCCGTCGTGGGCTAATCCTGCAGGGTGGCAGCCGTAGAGGGCAATCCCCACCCGAATCATATCACAGTATGCTTCAGGGTGGTTAAACAACGCCCCCGAGTTGGCAATATGCCGGATGACACCGTAACGCTCTTTGAGCCCCGCCGCGACCTTCTTGAATTTCATCAACGCCTCGGCAGTACTGGGGGAACCGGGAATATCGGCCTCGGGAAAATGGCTCATCACTCCGGCAATCTTCAGATGGGGGAATTCTGCCAGTCCCGCAGCAAAGGATTCCACCTCTTCAGGCCACAGTCCGAGACGCCCCATACCGGTATTCACCTTGAGATGAACCTCAAGTTCATCCTTCCGCGCAGCCCCCTCGGCCTCAAGCAGAGCCGCCTGGGCAGAGGTGGAAATAACTGGAGTAAGATCAAAGTCATAGAAGAAAGAGGCGTCTTCATTGCCAAAACAGGTGGTAATGAGAATCATCCCCTCGATTCCAGCCCGGCGCAGTTCTACCCCTTCACAAAGCTCGGCCACACCAAAGCGATGGCAGCCGGCACCGGCGAATGCCCGGGCAGCATAGACCATGCCATGGCCATAGCCATCACCTTTCACCATCGCCATCAACGGGATGTCACCGGCACGCTCTGTAAGAGCGTAATAATTCGCTGCAAGAGCGGCGGCATCAACGGTAATTCGATTAAAACTCTCACCTTTCATTCTCTGTCCCTGTAATGGAAAAATTCGCCCCACGCGCACCGACTGGAGAAGAGCAGCGCCCAGCCAACGGTAAAGTAGATAAAACAGAGGATTATAGTGGGAAGTGGTGAATATTTCAACAGGACACCGGTGACGATCATCCCCACCACCATCAACCAGGTCTTCATGGAATAAACCGCACCAAGCCAGGTGCCCTCTTCGAGGGTATGGATGCGGGCAATAGTACGCCCCGCCGCACGGTCAAGGACATAGCGGGATTTCAACGCCCCCGCAACAAGACCAGCGGTGACCAGGAGCACAACAAAAGTTGTTTCCCCTGAAGCACGGTAGAGTCCCTTGCCAAGGAGCATAAGCCCCACAGAACTCCAGATGACAGCCGAAAGGAGAAGATGGGTGCGGCGACTGGCGCCGGGTTTCCAGGTATATGTGTTCACTGTATTCACGATATCAATAAACGAAAACAGCCCGTGCCCCTGCAAGGGGCAACAGGCCAAAAGAACCGCCCCCTGAAATACAGGGAACCAGTAACGGTGAGAGTTTCTACGGGGCACACTTCACACAGGTTGCACTCTGTTATACTCCCCTTCAGAAACGGAACCAGAACAAAATTTTTTACTTTTTTGGGTTGGTCATGCCTGGCGACTTCGTCAAACATCATTTTTCTTCACGGCAAATCTACACTCTGCCCCCGCCATTTTTTGGAGAAACTTTTCCGATACACGTCAAATTTCTTCTTCTGAAATAATGTACGGCCGAGATTTTGTCAAGAAAATTGGCGAGAAAAAGGATGCAAAAAGGCATACGAACTCTTTGTATTTACGAATAATTTGTATTCCACATGCCTCTACTGACGCTGTCGGCTGCCGTTACCTTTGCCAATAACTCGACAGCTGTTCTATCAGAATTTCCTGTTTGACATATCAGCCCCTGAGATGAAACATAGGGGCTCTTCATTTTAACCTTTCGTTTACCTTACAGATATCGAAGTCTTGTATCCCAATTTCAAGGAGCACAAATGAACTCACCTCACGAAGAGATGTGGAAAAAGCTTGGTCTTAATATTGATTCTCACAATGCCCTGCTGCAGGTCCTTGGCGGGGCCTACGGCGACATTTATCTCAACCAGAAGAATCGCCCGAAGGGGATGGAATATTTCGATTTTGTTCTCAGCGAGATTCACGGCCAGCGAATCCAGGAACTTCTTGATGAACAGGCAGCCGGACGGAAAATAATCGGCTCTTACTGTGTCTTCGTCCCGGAAGAGATCTGCCTGGCGGGCAACGCCAGCCTTGTCGGTCTCTGCTCCGGAGCAGATTTTGCCATGGAAGAGGTGGAAAAGCTGCTGCCCCGCAACACCTGTGCGCTGATTAAATCAACCTTCGGTTTCCGCCTTGGCGAAGTCTGCCCCTATCTTGAAAGCGCAGACATGATCGTGGGTGAAAACACCTGTGACGGAAAGAAAAAGGCCTATGAAACCCTGGGCACTATTCTGCCAAAAAACAATCTTTATGTCATGGACATTCCGCAGATGAAGAGCGTTGAGGGACGCGCTCTGCTGCGCGGGGAGTATGTCCGTTTCATAAAGGCAGTTGAAGAACTGACCGGCGTCACCATTACAGTGGAATCCCTGCGGGAGGGAATCCGCACCGTCAACACCAAACGGGCAGCCATGCACCGCCTGTTGAAACTGCGTGCAGCCGATCCGGCACCGATCTCCGGTCTTGACGCCCTGCTCGCCAATCAGGTCTTTCCTTCTGATAATCCGGCACGTTTCACCGATTCGGTAAACAACCTCTGTGATGAACTGGAAAAACGCATTGAGGCAAAAGAAGGCGCCTTCCCCGCGAAGACCCCGCGTATCCTTATTTCCGGCTGCCCGATGGCGGTTCCGAACTGGAAACTGCCTGCAGTAGTAGAAAGTTCAGGAGCAGTGATTGTCGGGGAAGAGAGCTGCGTCGGCGAACGCAATACCCGCAACCAGATTGATGATTCCGGTACAACCATCGACGAACTTATAGATGCCCTCACCGACCGTTATTTCAAGGTGGACTGCGCCGTCTTCACCCCCAACAATGACCGTCTGCAACATATCAAAGAGATGGTAAAAGCCTATAACGCGGATGGTGTCATCCACTACGGACTGCAGTTCTGTCAGCCCTACCTGATGGAATCCATTCCGGTGGAGAAGGCGCTTGAGGATGCTGAAATCCCCTGTCTGCGGGTAGAGACCGATTACAGTATGGAAGACATGGGCCAGCTCAAGACCCGGGTTGAAGCGTTTATCGAGCAACTGCAATGAGCGGCGGAAAATTCGCGGGAATCGACATCGGTTCCCGCAGCATAGAGTTTGTCATCGTGGACGACAACGGTGTTGTTCTCTGCAGCCAGCAGCGCGACACCGGCTTTGATCCGGTATGTGAAGCCCGGGAGCTGGTTGCACAGTATCCCCATGATCTGCTGATGGCGACCGGCTATGGCCGCAGCCTCTGCGAGGTGGAATTTGACTGCCCCACCGTCACCGAGATCAAGGCCCACGCAAAAGGTGCCCACGCCAGTATCTCAGGTGCCTCTGCCATCCTCGATATCGGCGGCCAGGACAGCAAGGCCATCGCCCTCTATGCCAGTGGCAAGGTGAAGAAATTTGAGATGAATGACCGCTGTGCAGCGGGAACCGGCAAGTTTTTGGAGATCATGGCCACCAACCTCGGTTTTCCGCTGGATACATTCGGCGACGCGGCACTTGAGGCACAGGAAGAAATCAATATTTCCAGCATGTGTACAGTCTTCGCTGAATCAGAGGTAACCTCCCTCATTGCCCGTGGCGCCGACCGCAAAGCGATTGCCCGCGGGCTGCATTATTCTGTGATCCGCCGTGCGGCAGGAATGATCAACCGCATCTCCGACAGTGGGGATATCATTTTTACCGGAGGTGTAGCAAAGAACCGCTGCATGACTACCCTGCTCGCCAAACACCTGCAGCGCAGAGTGCTGATTCCAGAGGACCCGCAGGCGATCGGAGCGCTGGGTGCAGCCCTGCTGGCAATGGAGTCAACGTCGGGATAAATCAAAAAAGTCCTGTAAACATATTGACCTGTTGCCCATCTCAGCGGTAAGTTCCCTGTTGAGACATCTGGGCACCTTGAATAACCAGTCTTTCAGCCATCTTCTTCGTTACAATCAAAAATTTATCCTCGGAATATTTAATATATACCTCCGGTAAATTTTCTTCTGTGCCTTGAATATGAATGAAATACAAGCTGTTTCAAGGTACCCATATTGAGAAGTCAATCCGCAACAGAGAGGAATTTGATGGGTAAGAAATCAAACAGAGCCGGAAAGAAGACAGCAAAGAAGGTTCCCGCAGAAAAAAACGAACTGGCAATGATCGGAGGAATCCTTGAGGGAAGCCCTGATGCTATAGGCGTTGTTGTTATCCGCCTTGACTGTGGCTGCCGAAAAATGGCTGCAGTAGATGAAAAAGGTGATCCCGCCTCGAAAATCATCATGTATCGCGACAATGCCGAATCCATTTGTGACCAGTGTAAGAAAGACACCGGTGACTACATGCGGGTGACGGAATCTTTCATCCACTGGGAGGAACCAGCCCCCAGTGCGGAGAAACAGGCCGCCATCCGTCTCAAGGTACTGGGCGACGAGATAAATAACTGAAGGGTGCCTTGAATATCTGTCCCCTGACAGGGGACAGGCGGTAAAAGGTCCAGCCAATCGCGTGGCGGGGTGTTACTTCACAGCCCCGTCATCGTGCCAGGTGCGACACAGATCAACAAAACGCGGTGCCCACTCCAGCGTTCCGGTAGCATGAATGTGCGTATAGAGGGCAAAAACATTCTTTTTCACCAGGCCGTCCCGGCCATCCCGGAAACCCTTGCCGCGTTCCATCTTCACCGACAGCATCTCATCATCCCCCCACCACGCCTCAACCCGTGAATAGCGAAATTCATGCCCTTTTACCCTGCTTCCCAGAGCATAAAAAGAATTCTCTCGATCGGCGACAAAGCTGGAGTAGCCATGGGCCTGTGGCTTCTTCGACATGGAAAAACGCACCGGGAACACCCCCACCAGCGGGAACCTCTTTTCTTCCAGTTCAATCGACTCTCCGAGATAAATCAAGCCGCCGCATTCCGCGTAGATGGGAAGCCCCCGTTCCGCAGCGGAAAGCACTGATTCGCGAAAGCTCCGATTGGCCGCGAGTTCAGCCGCCCCGGTCTCCGGAAAGCCCCCGCCGATGTAGAGGCCGTCGAGATCATCCGGAAGCTGCGCATCCGACATGGCAGAGAGCGTTACCAGATCCGCCCCGGCAGACTCCAGGGCCTCAAGGTTGGCAGAATAGTAGAACTGGAAAGCAGCATCCTGCAGGATACCGATCTTCACCCTGCGCCCTTCGGAAACGGGAGAGAGAAGTGGAGCCTCTCCGGCCCGCGGAACAGGAGCCATGAGCTGCTCAAGGCGGTCGAGGTCCAGATTCTCCTCCACGAGGGCAGCAAGCCGCTCCACGGCTCCGTGACTGTCGCGATACTCCTGATGGGGCAGCATGCCAAGGTGACGCATGGGAAAAATATCGGTTTTCATGCGCGGAATAACACCAATCACCGGGATTCCGGTATAGAGTTCCACCGCCTCGGTAATCAATTTTCTCTGCCGTTTCGTGGCAATTTCATTCAGAACCACGCCGACAATATTCACCCGCTCATCAAACTTCTGGCAGCCCAGCACCTGTGCCGCCACTGTACGGGTGACCTTGGAGCAGTTGACCACCAGCAGAACGGGAAGATCCAGAGTAAGTGACAGATCTGCCGTTGAAAACCCACCCCTCACATTTACGCCATCGTACAGGCCGCGATTTCCTTCAATTACCGCAAATTCCGCATCACGAAAGCAGCTGAAGAAGCAGTTCTGCAACCGTTCCTCTTCTACAAGAAAGGGATCAAGGTTGTAGCAGCGCCGTCCGGCCGCGAGCTGCAACCAGCCGGCATCAATATAATCCGGCCCCTTTTTGTACGGCACGACGCCCCAGCCCCGTTTGATGAGGGCCGCCGTCAAACCAACGGCAACCACACTCTTTCCCGAACCACCGGCAAGACCGGCAACCACAATTCCGCGTTTCGTTGATTTTGCTTCAGTCATTATTCGTAATGTTTTGATTTATCGAAAATATTCCATGCTTCTGCATAGATTGAAAGGAGTCGGGACTCAAGCTCAAGCCGCCACATCTCCAACTCATCCCCCTTAACATCTGGAGGAATCACCAGTGGTTCACCAAAGAAAAACTCCACCCTCGAAAAGGGCAGAGGAAAAGCCATCCTGTCCCAGGAATGAACAGTGAAATATCGCGATGCCGACCATACAAGGGGAACAATCGGGTCGCCGGAGCGTGCCGACAGCAGCAGAACTCCTGGCTGCGCCACCAGAGCCGGGCCCTGGGAACCGTCTGCCACGAGGGCACAGCTTCTCCCTTTTTTCACCGCCTTCAGCAGTCCTTTCAATGCGGCCACGCCTTTTTTGTGACTGGAACCGCGGGCAATATCATAGCCAAGTTCGCTCGCCAGCCGGGCGAGATATTCTCCATCGCCACTGGCACTGACCATGGCCGTCGCCCGGTAGTGCCGCATCTGATACAAGACAAAGATTATAGAATAATGCCAGAAAGAGGCAAGTTGCGGTCTGCTCTTTTCTTCGCCCGGCGCGATAAAGTTTTCCGGTCTGTGCAGACGTACCCGGCAGGTGGCAAACCATACCCTCATCAGAAGAGCCGCCATTTTGGGCAGCAGCCACAACAGCATCTTTTCCCTTCGCTCACTCACCCCAGTTCTATCTCCAGCATACGCATTTTTTTAATGATGTCCCGCAGTTCAGCAGCCCGCTCGAAGGCAAGCTCTTTTGCCGCCGTCTGCATTTCCTTTTCGAGTTTGGAAATCTCCCGATTCAACTCTTTCACTGAAGAGAACTCCGGCATCTCTTCCGCCACCGCAAGCAACTCGCCGTCGTGGTCTGTCTGCTGGTAAAAGGTTGCACCCTTTTTTTCGGCTCCCGAACTCTCCAGCAGTTCACGCACGGTATTCTTCACAGAAGAGATCACTGTCTTTGGTACAATACCATGCTCTCTGTTAAAGTCCATCTGCAGGACACGCCGCCGATCCGTCTCCTCAATGGTATATTTCATGGAACCGGTAACCACATCGGCATACATGATGACAAGACCATCGACATTCCGTGAAGCACGACCACAGGTTTGAATCAGGGAACGCTCCGAGCGAAGGAAGCCCTCCTTATCGGCGTCAAGGATGGCAACGAGAGATACTTCGGGGATATCAAGACCCTCGCGCAACAAATTTATCCCAACCAGGACATCGAATTCACCGTTACGCAGATCTCGGATCAACTCAATACGCGCCAGCGTCTTCACATCGGAGTGAAGATAACGAACCCGCACCCCGAGATTCTCATAATAGTCTGTCAAATCCTCCGCCATGCGCTTGGTGAGGGTGGTGACCAGCACTGCCTCGCCGCGCCCGGCACGCTGCCGCACCTCTTCGAGAAGGTCATCCACCTGATTTTTGGCAGGACGAACTTCAATCTGCGGGTCGAGGAGCCCTGTGGGGCGGATGAGCTGTTCAACCACCCGCCCCTCAGCCTGCTCCATCTCATATTTTCCCGGAGTAGCTGAGACGTAGACAATCTGGTTAATGCGGTCAACAAATTCATCGAAACGCAGCGGTCGGTTATCAAGCGCCGATGGCAGGCGGAATCCGTAGTCCACGAGGGTCTGTTTACGGGAGCGGTCACCGTTATACATACCGTTGAGCTGACCGATACCAATATGGCTCTCATCGATGAACAGCAGATAGTCCTCGGGAAAATAATCAAGCAGGTTTGGCGGTGGCGCCCCTTCCGGTTTACCGGTGAGATGGCGGCTGTAATTTTCAATACCGTTACAATAGCCCAACTCCTGAATCATCTCCAGATCAAACATGGTGCGCTGCTCAAGCCGCTGCTCCTCCACGAGACGGTTCTGCTCATGAAAGAAGGTCAGCCGCGAGACCAGCTCCTCTTTGATCGTTCCGCTGGCCCGCTGCAGTGATTCCTTCGAGGTGACAAAGTGACTGCCGGGGAAAAACGTATATTCGGAGAGATGCTCCAGAACCCTGCCCCGCAAAGGATCAATGACAGAGATCTTCTCCACCGTATCGCCAAAGAACTCCAGGCGGATGGCACGATCCTCTTCATGAACCGGGAAGATGTCCACCACATCGCCGCGGACCCGGAAGGTCCCGCGATGGAAGGAGAAGTCATTGCGTTCATACTGCAGCCGGACAAGCTGCCGCACCACATCTTCAAGCGGATACTCCCCGCCACTGCGCAGCAGGAGGTGCATGTTTTTGTACTCGTCCGGGGAACCGAGACCGTAGATACAGGAAACCGAGGCGACAATCAGCACATCGCGCCGGGTAAGCAGTGAACGGGTGGCGGAGTGACGCATCTTGTCGATGGCATCGTTGATGGCCGAATCCTTTTCGATATAACTGTCCGAAGCGGGCACATACGCCTCGGGCTGAAAATAGTCGTAGTAGGAGACAAAATACTCCACTGCATTGTGTGGGAAAAGCTCCCGAAACTCGCTGTACAGCTGAGCTGCGAGTGTCTTGTTGGGAGCAATCACCAGAGTCGGCCGCTGTACTTCCTGCACCACACTGGCCATGGTAAACGTTTTGCCCGACCCCGTCACCCCAAGCAAAACCTGACTGCGGATATTGCTTTTAATACCGTCGGAGAGCAATTTTATGGCCTGAGGCTGATCTCCGGCAGGGGTGAATGCCGACACAAGTTCAAATGGGATATCCATACGTCTCAACCTATTCCAAGAATTTCCTCTTCTGTGAAATTCCTGCTCAGAGGCATTTTTTCCAGAATATCCCATGAGATACAGTCCCGCGGGCAGTTTTTGATTGCCTCATCCACCTGTGCCACCGGATATTCCGCCAGCTCTTGAACCACTATTCGGCCACTGTTCTCGTCATAATAAAAGACGTCCGGCTCTACGTCCACACATCCCTGGCAGAGATTGCAGTCAGCACTGTCAATCACTGGAAATCGTTTCGTTGTCTTTTCCATTATTTTCTCCCGGTTCTCCAGCATATTTGCAGGGACCTTGAATAATTTTGTATTTCGTTCATATTCGAGCCACAGGATGAAATTTACCGCAGACAATGAAATTTACCGCAGACATATAAGGAGTGATATCTCGACGTCTCGTTCCTCGCTTTGTCGGAGGATAAATTTTTGCCTGTAACGAAGAAGATGGGCGAAAGACTGGTTCTTCAATGTGCTCACACTTCTCACAACAGTCAGAAAAGGGTAACCACTTCCGCCGGAATTCACAGTATTTTTCTCGTCAGCGCAGCCCTCGCCGTTGCCGTACTTTCTCAGTATGGTTATGGGTCCCTTGAAACAGCCTGCATTCGTTCATATTCGAGGCACAGGAGAAAATTTACCCACCTATAATTGATACGGAGTCTGGCGCTTACCTGCGAGGATAATTTTTTGACTGTAACGAAGAAGATGGGCGAAAGACTGATTATTCAAGGTAGCCTGTAATAAAGAAGATGGGCGATTATTTAAGGTTCCCTTCAGTTAATACAGTAGGAGGATAACGCTTACGTTTAGCGCGAACTGGGGCAATGGACTGATCTAAAGGGGTCTGTAGAACGTCACGATAGAGAAAAACCAATGCATTTAAGTTTTGTCTCTGGGGAGATGCAGCGACATTTTGAGCAGAAGCCAAATGGGACAAAAATCTCTCAATCTCTCGTTCCCCCATATCTTTAGGGTGGCGTTTTTTCCCATAAAAATAGATATACCGTAAAATCCACTGGTAATATGTTTTTTCTGTTAAACGTGCGTAATGATTGTATTTTAGGGTCTCATGCACTTGATCCATCAGTTTGAGCTGAGGGTTTGGAATGAATTTTGGCTTGTTTTCCATCAGAGCTGTGATAATATTAGATTGTGTGAAAAAAAAGGAAAATAAAAGTAATAACTGGACATGGTTTTCCACTTTTCGCCCTTAATACAAGATGTAGTGGAAAAACAGTCCAGATATAGGGTGATATTATGGACTTTTTCCAGTTAACCCCCTGTTAGGTTTTAAAACTAAGAAAACTTATCCCAGGTACAACCAAATATTTTCTTCTCAAAGAGAGGGATAAGTATCCACCAAAAAATGATGCCACCGAGAATAACCCCAATTAAAGGAGCCAAAAGAGAAAAGATATGTGCGATTCCTCCACGATTATCACATCCGCAACAGGGTTGGCCGGGGCAATAATTGGTGCCGCAATTGGTTACCGTGGTGCAATTGCCTCTGCCCGTGAGCATTTCAAGCTTGACCGGCAAAGGCTTTTCGCCGCTGTTTTCGCTGACGAGTTGGCCGTCCTCGAAGATTCTGACGATGAAACCCCTGGCTTCACCTTCGACATTATCCGGGGTGCTTTCCCAAAACATTTCACCTCGTACATCGCTTACCGCTCTACCATCATGGGCACCGAACGCCAAGCTTTGACAAAAAAAATGGGATCATTACTGCGAAACACATGACGACCCTGGCGTAATGCTTCTGTCTGAAAAAAAGTTCTACCGCTTCGCAAAGTACCTGGCCACCACGAAAGATGAAGAAAAAACAAAAAGGCATGAAGCCATTAAAGATATTAATTCGATCATTGATTCTCATAAAAATAACCTAACACGGGCATGAAATCGGACGGTTGAAACGGCGGTGCTAGGCCGGAAAAGGCCCGTGGTGCTCGTCTGGCCGAGCGCCGCCGCTTATGCCTAAAACGTTAGGCGAATTAAATCATGTACCGGATTCGTCTAACTCACAATCAATAACGGTGCACAAACAAACGTAAGGAGAAAATCATGGGTCACTCACCAACGATCGCTGAAATGGCACAAAAAGAAGATGAATATCGCAGCTATCTTAACAAGATAGAGTCAGAGCTGGAGGGTAAGTCAAAAACGTATAATGATGCGATGCAAAAGAAGTTAAACGACTACTATAAGGATAATAATTACGACAAGTTGGATTTCATATCTGGAAATAATGCAGATTTTATGCAGCAATCTGACTGGTCTATGAAAAATGTTAAAGCAATCATTGATGCTATCTCTAAAGCTGTATTTGGCGATAGTAGCGCACCCGATGGGGTCACGATTGAAAAAGCCGAAGAAGTTGGAGCGGCAATCGCCGAGATGGAGAACATGGAACTTTATATAGCGGGGAAATGCTTTGAAGTTCTGAGTGGTATAGTTGAGAGCTTTGGAAGTTCAACTTCAGTATCTTTCAATTCCAGCTATAAAGACGAACCTCTTGGTAATGGGATGCATTTATTTGCAACCGTTGTTTGTGATTCTTACAAATCGGAAAGTTTCTTTGAAAACAAAGAAATTTATGAATACTTATACTTATACGAAGTTAAGTATTCCGTAGAAGAGGCTAAAACTCAAGCAAAAATGGAGCTGTCTAAACTCTACGAAGACCAGATCACCACATTCACGAAGAAAGTGGAGGATTTGCTTGATCAGCTAACTAACGACAAAATCACTCCGGAGCAATATCAATCAAGTTCTGAGATCTACAATACCTTGATTGATGGAGCTAAGAAAAAGTTAGACGACCTTAAATCCGCCGGTATTATCTAATGTAAGGGCGCCTAACGAATAAGGTTAGATCCTGAGAGCGGAGCGAACCAGGATCTGAACCGTTTGTTGGACAAGCCCGGCTATATATATAGAAAATAGCTTTTTGGGTTTGAGGACTCTGGATTAAACAGAAGGGAAGTACAGGCTGTTCCGTTGCCAATCTCTCAAATTTTGGGGAAAAATGTTCTGATACATAAGGGTTCTCGAAGTAAATGGAGTGTTTTTTGACAAAAGTATCCCTTGCCGGGAAACCCGGTTTTTCAAAAACTGGTGATATCGAATAAGATTTACACAGGCATACCCTCCTGTAGCATCAGATGTGGCAGAGGTGTACGCCTGGCTGGCGGACGTTGTATCCTGGTTTTTATGATTTTCATTGCCGCTCCACATACCGGACAAACGATTGTCGGCCTCTTTTCTCGTTTACCGGCCAGCATCCTAAACGGATTGATTCGAAGTACCAGCTGCAGAAAACGGATAAGCTTCTTGCTGCATGGGTGGAGAAAACCGTAACATCTGACTTTGCGAAAGCCTTTCGGCAATACATGCAGCATGAGCAGGTAGAGAAAATATTCTCCAGTGACAGTCCTGGTCCTGTATTGGTTGGTTTTGGCATGAAGATACCTGAAAGTAACGTTGCCATTTTCGCACAGCAGAATATCTTTCTCGCGGATTACGCCCCGATAAAGGTATCTCCCAAGATGCACAATAGCGTTGTCTCCGTTGCCGACATCTTTGCAGTCAACAACCCACGTTGAAGGGCAATCTTCTGGCACCTGCATTCCATGGCCGACCACAGCCTGCAAAAACTTTGCTCTGAATACCATGGCCAGGGCCTTATGACTGAAGAGATAACCAGAAGTTTTAGCTCTCCAGAGTCCGGTTTTCACATTGATACTCGCTGCCGGAATGACCACATGGATATGCGGATGGAAGTCAAGGTTTCTTGAATGGGTATCAGCGGTTCCCGGGCACCCCTGAAACCCAGCAATAGCGTAGTTTTTAAAAAAAGTCTTCGTAAACATTTCAGGAATCAAGGTAAAATTTCCCTTGACATATCGATGCGATTGTAATCGTCTTTTTGTAAGCAATATTAAAACCTTACAAGGAGGCTGTAATGTCCCGTCACATAAAAGAAACTATAAAAAGCCACAGACGAAAAATGGCCCGAACTGAAGAGATCAGACTTCGTCAACATCTGAATGCCGACGCACTTATTAAAACCATGCATACCGGTTTTGCAGGGATTCGTGAGCATCGTACAGGTACTGTTACCCACACTCTTGCCGATTCACTTATGGCCGGTTTTGCCATGTTTTCGCTAAAAGACCCCTCGTTACTCGTTTTTGATCAACGGAGATTTCGTAGTTGTCAGAATCTTATGTCCATCTATGGGATGGGCAGTATTCCCTGCGACAGCTCAATGCGGGAGATCCTCGACGGGGTCGATCCTAATGATCTCCGGCCACTGTTTAAGGATGCCTTCCGGCAATTGCAGCGCGGTAAGATCTTGGAAAAATTTGTCTTTATGGAAGGCTGCTATCTCCTCAATCTTAACGTCACAGGTTATTTTTCTTCGGATTCCCGACATTCTGATGCCTGCCTCGAAAAAAAGCATCGGAAGAGCGGCAAGGTCACCTATTATCTTCAAACGGTCGGTGCAGCTGTTGTTCACCCTGATCATAAAGAGGTCATTGTCCTGCCACCGGAAACCATCAGGAAACAGGACGGCGATAAAAAAATGGACTGTGAACGTAATGCGGTACGGCGTTTTCTCGGCAAATTGCGGCAGGACCATCCACACCTTCAATTCATTGTCAACGAGGATGCCTTAAGTTCCAACGTACCGCATATAGAAGATCTTGAGGCTAATAATCTCCATTATATTCTGGGTGCAAAGCCGGGAGATCACCAGTTTCTTTTTCAGTACGTGGACGATGCCGTGGCCAGGGGAGAGGGCATGGAACTTACGGTAACCCAACAGAATACGCCCCACTTAACCCATTGCTTTCGTGTCGTTTATAACGCTCCTCTCAATAAATCACACCAAGATACAAGGGTTACTTTTGTCGAATACTGGGAAGAAAACAGTAAGACCAGCAAAACACAACACTTCACCTGGATTACCGATTTGACCATCACTGAAGAAAATATCTTTCATTTTATGCGTGGTGCCCGCGCCAGGTGGAAGATTGAAAATGAAACATTCAACACCTTGAAAAACCAGGGGGATCACTTCGATCACAATTTTGGCCTCGGCAAGAAACATCTGACCGAAGTCTTTGTTCTCCTCATGATGTTGGCTTTTCTCATTGATCAGATCCTGCAGTTATGTTGCCCTCTGTTTCAGGCTGCCTGCAAGAGCTTTAAGACGAGAAGATTATTCTGGGAAAATGTACGCAGTAAATTTCGGAATTTTTACATCGAGGATATGGAGGATTTATATCGTTCCCTGTTGGTGTACAATCCGGTTCCACTGCAATACTGACAGTATAATCGGACTGATATAAAAAATGAGATCCCTGCTCGAAAAATATCGACAGGGGCAAATGGATTAGTGTGTCAAAAAGACGTTATAAATACGGCTGGTTCCTACCCGATTTGCATATTGTTGCTCAAAAACCACATTATACTGTTTGGTTTTGTGCTGAATTCACAGCCGATGGTACGAAAATCAATTTTAGGCCGTTTTTTAGCTCGGACCGGGAATAGCTGAAAAACTCCGTTGGAAACTCATGATGTGTGATAAAAAATAAACAAAACCTCTAAACTAATAGCTTATAGGAAATGTAAAGATGCCATACGGACAAATAATTATTGATGATAACAAGCCACCAGTATTATTTGAGATCGGTGGGCCTTATGTTGGTGAAGTATCTGACGAAGGAATAATTCAAGAGCTACAGGAAAAGTTTGCCTCGGTTCTCGATTTGGTGAAAAGTACAGCGGAGAATACCTACAATGGGCTTCGTAATATTGAACAAAAAGCAACCCCTGATGAGATTGAGGTTTGTTTTGGAGTTAAGCTTACCGGTGAAGCTGGTGTGGTTTTTGCTAAGGCTGGCAGCGAAGGTGCATTCCAAATTAAGTTGAAATGGAAAACTAAGTGATATGTGTGGGAGAAAGCTTTTAAGTTCTATCGTGGTTGAGGTTTCTTGGGATGGCAATACGGGAAATGGTACTGGATTCTATATTTTCAAGGATCTAATCGTTACTTGTTATCATGTTCTTTGCTCTAAAAAGCATCCTTTGAAGAGAGATTATTGGATTCGACATGATAGATGGGATAAATGGATACGGGCAGAACTTTTGGAAGATTGCTGCTTTTCGCGTCCTCGAGATTTTGCGACTCTACGAGCCTATCGTGATGTTGAGGGAGCCAGTGATATTCGAGTGACAGCATGGGACAATCGACCATCAGATTTCATAGCGAGAGGCTACGATAGCGCCAAGAAACAGGTTTATATTGGCGCCAATACCATTGAAGGAAAAGTAATCGATAGAACGACATTTAAAAAGTATCCCCGATTACAACTTAGGGCGAAGCAAGGAACTATCCGTCCAGGAAGAAGCGGTTCTCCCATGTGGATCCCTAAACAAGAAGCTATAGTAGGAATGATAGTTTGGGTAGGAGGAGGGCTGGACGCAGAATCTTATGAGATGGCTTTAGCCGTTCCTATTGAAGAAGTAATCCAAGAATCAATGTACTTACTTGAAAAGAAAATTGAATTATTAGTTCCTGAATCTCCTCCTGCTAAAACTCGAGATATTGCAGGAAAAATTATTACTACTTATAGTGGTTCAACACTTTCAAATTGCATAGGCTCACTTAAAAATTCCTTCAAGAGAATGGCATCCGATCCGGCAACCCAATCATTGATAGTCAATGCCATAGGAAAGACCGGTGATAGCAGAGCAATTAATGCTATACAGCAAATTGAATTGCCTAAGCAAAAAAGACACCCTTTAGTTGATTATGCGATCAAGAAAGCGATAGAGCAACGGATGGATCTGTGAAAAAAGGTTCCTATTGTCATTACATAAAATTTCAACCAATGAGTTTATAAGGAGAAAGGGAGTTATGTTAAACAAAATGAATTGTCTCATTATCATGATCATTTTATTGCTGGTTGTATCGTGTGACTCTACTCCACCGGAAAAACCGAGAGAAATTGAGAGTACTCCTACTTCAACTCCAGTGGAAAAACAAGGGGACATTGAGAGTGTTGCAAAAGAAATTGCAGAGGGCGTGGGTAATGTCGGAAATATCTATTCCGACGGGGAAAAAGGACAAGTTTTCGTATTTGGAGAATATCATACATCGCAGATCGGACGCTTGCAAACGGCAGTCATGCTTGATCGCCTCTATCGGAAACACAATGTAAAGATTATCGGCTTAGAAGGAGCCATGCAGACAGCACAGCCAATATCGGGTGATTGGTTTCATAATGCTGGAGGGGATGCTGCAAAAACAAGACGGGAAGAAGTTGCTGTCATGATGCTATCAGATGGCGAAATAAATTCGGCAGAATTAATGGAACTGGTTTACTCCAATGTAGAAGTTTATGGCATAGAGTTACCGGATGAATATGGAGTGACTTTAGATGTTGAAAGAAGTCCGCGAATTATGTACCTCATAGCAATTGCAGAAAAATATTCATTCAGTCAAGCTCAGATAAAAGAGATAAATGATCTAATTGGACAAGAAAAGATAACAGAAACTTTTGAGCTTATGTTAAATGCAGATCCTTGGACCAAAAAGTATTATGCAGCAATAAATGATGGTTCTTATACTTCAACAAGAGAGCTTGTAGAACAGATTGATGAAATTAAAGAGCGAGCTCACGAATTAAATGTTCAAATCGATACCAAAGTAGCCGAGGAGATGGAGGAAACACGCAAATTCTTTGATGTCGCCTCACAGCGTAGTCGCACAATGGTAGACTATGTTGCGGAGAATTTAATTGCGAAAGCATCAGGCAATCCTGTTGCTATGATAATAGGAGCTGCCCACACAAAAGAAGTCCTGGAAGAGCTAAAGACTAATAACCTATCATATGCTCAAATAACCCCGATAGATCTGAACCCTGAATATGGAAGCTTGACAATGGAACAGTTTGAGCTAAAAAATCAGGGCAAATGGGCACAAACTGATTTAGGTAGTTTAGGCGTGCTTTTGAATAGTGACCGCAATCCACCTCCAATGATTGAGACTGCTAGTGGCAAAAGCTACGCAAGTGCATGCCTAGCCTCTATGCTGCTTGCTGATCTTGTCTATTCTGGCGGTTCAATCAATCCTCTGCCGGATGAGCTTAGAGAACAACTTCTGTCCCTTCCTGAATTGAGAGTTGACGTAGATTCTATCACGACAGATGGTTATGATGTAATCTTTCGTATGTGGGTGAAGAATACGAAAAATAAAGAGGTTGAGATCTGGGGACGTGTGGGGACAACCGAAAATGAAGCCAATGAAACTGAAGGAAAGACTCTCGAAAACAAATTATTAGGAAAAATTTCAAAGAAGCAGCAAGAGGTTACTAATCAAACTGAAAACTCTAACTCTGATGGCACTAATGGACAGTCTTTGAAATTAATAACTCTTAGCCAAGATAAGAAGGCTGTCTTTTCTAAAAATGAGGATGTTGTTGTGACGCATAGTACGATTAGTGGATAATTCTGTAATAACCACAAGAGGAATTCTATATATTTAGCGTCTTTTCTAATTGTTGAAGGCGTCTATCGTATGCTTATAGATTTTCTTTTGTGGTTTGAAGTTAAGGGGAACGAGGGTCGGGCCAAGGTAAGTGTTTGTATTCGTGTGACTCTTATACCTGTCAATAATGCGTTTTTTAGGCTCAAAAACGTTAATATAGATCTGCATTAGAAAATAATTTCTTATGGCGAGAGCAAAACGGCATTATATTCCTGGTCAAGTATGGCATCTTACCCACAGATGCCTAAAAGGAAGTCAGTGCTCATTGATTATCAAAAGTTAGCGAAACTTACAGGATTTGCATCCTATAGTACCTTCCGAGAGACTCACAAAGAATTGGTAAATGAATCCGTTACCAACAGGACCTGCGGCAGGCAACCGGGTTGGAGTGAAAGTGTAGCTGTAGGAAGCCGAAGTTTTGTAGATTTGTAGAAACAATTCATTCGAAATTGGAGTTTCGTGGTAAAGGTCGGAAGGTTTTAGAACATGACATCGGATTTCAACTTCGTGAAAAACACAGAACCTATAATGTCGAATATGATGGTAGAAATGAAGATACAGGCTCAATAAACACCTCTGAATGGGACGTTAATTTCGAGTAATCAGAGAGTTAACGTGGCCCGACCCCGTTTGACATCCGTTTGACACTCCCCGTTTGACACTTCATAACGCTACACCGTTACCGTTCCCTTCGGTCTCTCTCCACTTCGTGTCGTGGTCTCCGCTTCGCTCCGGCTCGCCTCCATCAGGCTGGGTCTGGAACTTGCTCATTATAGTCCGAATTACTATGATGACTCACCCTTAAGAACGTGTGCCGTGCCCGGCACACAACCAATCCATAAACACGGACGCATTTTCATTCGCTCTGCTTACGAAAAATCCGCCGGTTATGACTGACGTTCTGTTTCTAAAACTAAGCGTTGCGTATTGCGCAATATGCTATATTATAAATGTATGATAAAATCTTTTAAGCACAAAGGACTACGGAAATTTTTTGAAACAGGCAACCTTTCTGGAATCCAGGCCGGCCATAAGCAAAAGTTAAGGATGCGCTTAATTGCACTTGATACAGCAACATGTATTGAAGATATGAATACACCGGGTTGGCGGTTGCACAGCTTAAAAGGTGATCATAAAGGATTATGGGCGATTGATGTAAACCGCAATTGGCGTGTCGTTTTTGAATTCAAAGATGGCAATGCCTATGTCGTAGATTATGAGGATTATCACTAATGACTATGTATAACCCGCCCCATCCAGGGGAATTTATTCAAGAAGTTTACTTGGAACCATTGGGGGTTTCACCACGTAGTGTTGCCCTGCGACTTAAAGTGTCTCCTTCAACATTCTTAAGGATTTTAAAGAGGCAAAGCTCTATAAGTCCTGTAATGGCTCTTCGTTTATCCAAATGCTTAGGACGTACCCCCGAAAGTTGGCTTCATATGCAGGACAGCTATAATTTATGGCATGCGAAGCAGAGTGTTGATCTTTCAGAAATTGAACCTATTGAGGTTCCGGCGTAAACAGAAAAAATTTACCGGAGCTATATGTTTGATATCGGAGTCTGACGCTTACCTGCGAGGATAAATTTTTAACTGTAACGAAGAAGATGGGCGAAAGACTGATTATTCAAGGTTCCCAGATGTCATACCTCGATCTCTGCAGTTGATTGCTGGAAGAACCGGGCAAGAATACAATATGAGAAAAAAGAGGAAAGGAGCTTTTTGGGAGGATCGATACCATTCAACTGCAGTGGAGACCGAACAGCACCTGCTGAGATGCCCTGTCTATATTGATTGTAACATGGTTCGTGCTGGTGTCGTTGCACATCCCTCTGAGTTGCCTTTTTGTGGATATAATGAAATCCAGATGCCTAAAAAGAAGTCAGTGCTCATTGATTATCAAAAGTTAGCGAAACTTACAGGGTTTGCATCCTATAGTACCTTCCGAGAGACTCATAATGAATTGGTAAATGAATCCGTTACCAACAGGACCTGCGGCAGGCAACCGGGTTAGAGTGAAAGTGTAGCTGTAGGAAGCCGAAGTTTTGTAGAAACAATTCATTCGAAATTGGGGTTTCGTGGTAAAGGTCGGAAGGTTTTAGAACATGACATCGGATTTCAACTTCGTGAAAAACACAGAACCTATAATGTCGAATATGATGGTAGAAATGAGGATATAGGCTCAATAAACACCTCTGAATGGGACGTTAATTTCGAGTAATCAGAGAGTTAACGTGGCCCGACCCCGTTTGCCTCCCCCGCTTACCCCGTTCTTACCCCCGTTCGTCATTTAGACGAACAGTCATTAAGAGAACCTAACGTTACAATTTTTGAAAAATTAGCTCAAATAGAGATCTTTTCAAATAAAGGAACTTATTACAAAGACCCAGCCTTTGATTTGAGTAACGATAGAGTAATAAATTATGCCACCAATGTTACTGCATTAATGGGATGGAGAAATTACAACAATTTCTATTCTGATATGGTGTCAATGATTAATAATAGATGAATTTAACCAGGCGTTCAAGAGGAACACCAAAAGGTTACGGCATTTTCAACATTCAATCTTTAATGGTATTTCTCTATTTCAAGTAACGATATACTAGAAACTTTTGGTGCCACTTAACTTCACGTTAGATTACTATGCTTATCGAAAAGGAATAAAGAATGAGCGATAAATGTAAAATCGTTATCCAGCCAAGTGAATCTTTAGCAGACCAACCTTTGATGACTTTTAAGATATGCGGTCTGACACCTAATCATGAAGTTGCTATACGAGCCAGAACGCAGGATGAAGCAGGAACAACCTGGATGTCTTGGGGGACCTTTCAAAGCGATGAGGCAGGCTCTATTGATATTTCAAAACAGGCACCCCTTGCCGGTACTTTTGCTATCGCGGATCCTTCCGCAATCTTATGGTCAATGCGTCCTGACGGGGATACAACAAATCCCGTCTCCATGTTCGAAAAAAAAACCGTTACGCCACTATCAGTTAAAGTTTCTGTCGAAATAAATGAAGAGACGGTTGCTCAAACAACCATTGTGCGGATATTCAGTTCGAAGGGAACTGAAGTAATCCGTGAACCGGTTGACCAGGAGGGGGTAACAGGCACCTTATTCTACCCGGCAAGCAAAGGCCCACATCCCGCGGTAATTTGTCTTAGTGGATCAGGTGGAGGTTTTAATGAACCGCGTGCCTCCCTTCTGGCGGCACATGGTTATGCTGCTTTTGCATTGGCATATTTCGGTGCTGGTTCACTTCCCAGGGAATTGCATGAGATTCCGGTTGAGTTCATTGAAAGAGGGCTTTCCTGGTTGGGGCAACACAACTCTGTGGATTGTGACCGCATTGCTGTATACGGATACTCAAAAGGAGGCGAATTGGCGCTTCTTCTCGGATCTCTTTATTCGCAAATAAAAGCAGTTGCAGCTTTCTCTGGCAGTTCATTTGTCTGGCAAGGGCTACGCTTTGGCCGCCCCGGCAGTTCCTGGACTCAAGGAGGAAAAACAGTGCCCTATTTGCCGATGAAAGTGCCATTGTATACCATTTTCAAGCTGTTCCTTGGCAAAACCGTCGCGTTCCGAGAAAGTTATACAAGAGGGCTCAGGGCTTCAAAGAACCTGGACACTGCTGCAATCCGTGTAGAACAAATCAACGGGCCGGTCTTTCTGGTTGCTGGAACGGATGATCAAGTCTGGCCAGCTGCAGATTTCGCAGACACAATCGCTGAACGGCTTAAACAGCATGAGCATCAGTATCCATGCAAATACTTTAGAGAAAAAGGTGCAGGACACCTTGTTTGCATGCCTTATTTGCCCAGTGCGGAAGTCTGCAGGAATCTGATTTTTACTTCCTCTAATATTGAGATAACCTCAATTGTAATGATCAAAACATGGGATGCCATGATCGATTTTTTTGAAGAATTTTTAAAATAATCTAACGAATAAGGTTAGATCGTGAGAGCAGAGCGAACCAGGATCTGAACCGTTTGCGAAACCGTTTGCGAAGGAACGAGGGTCGGGCCAAGGTAAGTGTTTGTATTCGTGTGTAAGATGTGTTCTTTTAACTCTTATACCTGTCAATAATGCGTTTTTTAGGCTCAAAAACGTTAATATAGATCTGCATTAGAAAATAATTTCTTATGGCGAGAGCAAAACGGCATTATATTCCTGGTCAAGTATGGCATCTTACCCACA
>NZ_JAFFPZ010000118.1 GCF_016918505.1 Desulforhopalus vacuolatus | reverse complement strand
ATGAAATACAAAGGGTATCATGCCAAGATCGAATATGATCCGGACGACCATATTTTTGTTGGACGCATCATCGGCCTTCGTGATGTTGTTGGATTTCACGGTGAATCCGTGCAAGAACTTGAAACAGCATTCGCCGAAGCTGTGGACAGCTACCTTGCCGCCTGCGAACAATTGGGGCAGAAGCCAAATAAACCGCACTCCGGGAACCTTATGCTGAGGGTACCGGTTGAAGTCCATGCTGCCGTTGCTGCTGCTGCTGAAACCAGTGGGAAGAGCATTAACCAGTGGGCAGCGGGGGTGCTGAAGAAGGCGTGTCAGTCGTGAAAAGCCGCATCAACGATATCCTGACCCCTCATGCGGTGGTCGAACTGGTTGTCAAAAAAAATTGGAATCTGCTCAAGGCGTGGCGCAAACACCTGGGCCTGAACCAGAA
>NZ_JAFFPZ010000117.1 GCF_016918505.1 Desulforhopalus vacuolatus | reverse complement strand
ATGCGCAGGCTGGCGACGCCGCCGCCGCCGAGGGCGTTCTCCAGCAGGAAGTTCAGGCTGTGGCTGCCCGGCAGGTACCAGCGGCCGACCCGGCCGGTCTGCGGGTCGAGCACATGCTGCATCCAGTCCACCACCGCGCCTTCCTCCAGCGCCTCGGCGATCCACGGCAGGTACTCCGGGCGCCGCGCCATGACCCCGATGTTGCGGTGGTTGCCTTTGTCGCCGGAGCGCGCCCCCGCCAGCTTCACCAGCGGCACGCTGGCGCTGGCGGGCTGCTCCGGGCGTGGCGGCTGGCGCGCCTCGGCCAATCGTGCCGGGTCGAAGGCTTCGAGGACCGGCAGTTCCAGCGGATGGCGCTGGCCGTCGATCTCTACGCTCAACGCGCATTGCGCCTTGTCGATCAGGAAAGAGAACAGGCGGATCACCGGATACAC
>NZ_JAFFPZ010000116.1 GCF_016918505.1 Desulforhopalus vacuolatus | reverse complement strand
ACTCAACGCAGACAGCAATCGCTACGCGCACGCGCTGCTTGCAAGCAGCCTCAAGCCCGGCGACAAGGTGGCGATGGTGTGTGGAAACTCTGAGCAGTTCCTGGTGGCCTCGTACGGCATTCTCAAGGCGGGACTGTTGTGGGTGCCGATCAACGCGATGCTCGGGCCGGAAGACGTGCGCTACATCCTCGAACATGCCGAGGCGCGGCACGTGGTGATCGACGCGGCGCTGTACCCGGCGCTGCGCGACACGCTGGCTACGCTCGGGCTCCCGGCGCACCAATGCTTCGGTGAACCGCTTGCCGACGGGCCGCAACCGGTGGTGCAAGCGCTGCAAGGCCACGCGGACACGCTGCCCGCTGTGGTGATCGACGATCCCGATCTCGCGCTCATCATGTACACCAGCGGCACGACCGGCCGACCAAAGGGCGCGATGC
>NZ_JAFFPZ010000115.1 GCF_016918505.1 Desulforhopalus vacuolatus | reverse complement strand
ATAGCAAACTCACTATCAATTATTTCAAAAGTATGGGGGAATAAATGTCTGCTATCTTTTTTAAAAATATGAAAATCAGTTATAAATTATGGGGATTAACCGGAATTTCCCTTTTATCCCTTCTGATAGCAGCAACCATTGAAGAAAAAAAATAAAATTGTATAATCAAATCATCCCAAGTGCTTACAATGAATTAGAAAACTATTTTAGTGAAATTATCAGTCTTGAAATAGCGTTAGAACATAAACAGCATCAAGCAAAAGAAATCTATCAGAATGAAACCCATCCTGCTTTGACATCTATCATGTCATTGCTTTCTCAAGTCAAAGACCATATTTCCAAGCATGAACACATGCTGGAAGAAAAGATGACTCATGAGGCGTCCATAGCCATCTCGGCGATTGTTTACATTTCTTTGATCGCAATTGTGTTCGGTATTGCGATATCA
>NZ_JAFFPZ010000114.1 GCF_016918505.1 Desulforhopalus vacuolatus | reverse complement strand
CTTGCTGCCTCTGGGATGATCGCCCGTTGAATCCTTCTTTGATGCGCCGAAAAAAGGATCGATCCGTTTGTTGACGCACATGGTCGTGAACTACATCTATCCCGTTGGCGAAATCAACGATAAATTTCTCCGGCAGGCATGCCAGGATTTGGCACGCCTCGCTATTAGGAAACGTTGCAGTAAATGTTGATATCACAGCATCGGCTCCAACTCTTTCTTGAGTATCTTACTGTCACTGATCATCTCCGGTGTTAGCTTTCTCAGTGCGCTAAGGCGCTCAGTCAATTGTTCTTGGTCTTGCTTGCTACTTTTATGATCTTCTGTGCTCCGGATCAGAGTATTGCGAAGCTGCTCTACCTTGCCTTTAAAGGAAATGAAGAAAGTGTTAATTTCTTGCAAAATCGGCTCATTTATTTTTTTAGAAATCATATTGTTGAGCTCTTTAAAGTGTGCTCTGGTC
>NZ_JAFFPZ010000113.1 GCF_016918505.1 Desulforhopalus vacuolatus | reverse complement strand
CCACGTTAATCGCCGCAGCAGTGACCGCGACGCCCGCCAGCACCATCGAGAGCGTATCATGCTCCGCCCCCAGCACCAGCAACGCGCCTACCAGGCTAATCGCGGAGATGGCGTTGGTGAGCGACATCAGTGGTGTGTGCAGTAGCGGCGATACCCGACGTATCACCTCGAAGCCGATGAAGGTTGCCAGCACAAAGACGAATATGTAGTTGAGAATCTCCTGTATGTTCATGCTGTTGCCTCCTTACGTGCTCACACCCAGCTTTTCGCGAACGCGCGGATGAACCACCTGCCCGTCCCGCGTTAGCAGCGTCTCGCTGAGAATCTGGTCCTCCATGTCCAGCCTCAGTTCACCTTCTTTGAGCAAGTTCAGGGTGAAGCTGCTGATGTTCTTGGCGTAGAGCTGGCTGGCATGATAGGGTATGGTGGCTGGGAGGTTGGCGGGCCCCATGATGGTCACTCCC
>NZ_JAFFPZ010000112.1 GCF_016918505.1 Desulforhopalus vacuolatus | reverse complement strand
ATGCGGTGGTGGTCGTGGAAGTACTCCAGGTGCCGCAGGTTGGCGACGGCGGTGGCGACGTGGGCGTGCAGGTTGGGCGCGCAGTGACCGGAGACGTCGACGTTGTGGGCGGCCGCCACGGCCGCCGCCCGCAGCCAGTCGGTGATGCCGCCGCACCGGGTGACGTCGATCTGCAGGCAGTCGACCGCGTCGGCGGCGAGCATCCGGTGAAAGTAGGCCAGGTCGTACCCGTACTCGCCGGCGGTGACGTCGGCGCTCACCTGGTCGCGCACCTCCCGCAGCCCGGCCAGGTCGTCGGAGGAGACCGGCTCCTCGAACCAGGTGACGTCGTGCCCGGCCATGGCGTGGGCCATCCGGATCGCCTGCTTGCGCCGGTAGCCGCCGTTGGCGTCCACATACAGTTCGGTGTCGGGCCCGATCACGGTGCGGGCCAGGGCAATTCGATCGAGATCGCGGCGCTCGTG
>NZ_JAFFPZ010000111.1 GCF_016918505.1 Desulforhopalus vacuolatus | reverse complement strand
CAGTACAAGGCCGAAGATCATGAAGCCATCGGAAATCAAGCATTCTTGGAATCATGCTCGCCGGAGAGGTGCACTGTTCACGGGCAGGCTGGGCCTCACAAGGATCCCCAGGGATATGGTCGTAATGAACATGATTCTCGGCGCAAATCCGGAGAGATCCTGTGCTTGATGCGGAACAAGCGTGTGGAGTATGCCCAAAGTCTGGGAAACTTTTTAGGTTGTTGGATACGTCTTTTGGCTCGCGAGATTGGGCCTGGGGTAAGTCCTGAACGACGTTTTGGGGCCATTACTCTGCTAGACGCCCTTGGCCCTGAAGTATGGTCCTTCATGCAGCAGTGGTACGCGGAAAATCAGCCACTGTTGCTTGAGGTATGTGCGGTCGTTCTGGGATGCTTCTTGGACCCCTATGACCGAGTTCGAAGGCGGGCCTACCTCCTGCTCCTTCGACTTGCAGACTGGATGAATGTTCAACC
>NZ_JAFFPZ010000110.1 GCF_016918505.1 Desulforhopalus vacuolatus | reverse complement strand
CGTCTGCGCGAGGTGGCGATGAAGGAGGAGCACCGAGCCCTCAGGCTGCAGGAGGTCATCGAGACGATGCATCCGGGCTCGTCGAGCTTTCATCCCCTGCTGTGGCAGAACAAGCAGCAGATGCAGGGGCAGCTTCGCCACCTGCTGACCCACCAGTTGCAGCAGTGTGCGCTCGCCAGCCAGGATCTGGCTCATCACGAGGGGCAGCTCGTCAGGCAGTTCGGTCGGGTCAAGGGGCTGGAGCTGTTGCTGGACAAGCGGGCACTGGCGGCCCGTCAGCGTCAGGAGTCAGGTGAGCAGCGGCAGCTCGACGAACTCGCCGCACTGGGTCATCGTGCCCGGCAGGGAACGTAAAGGGTCAGTCGGGGAAGTGCTCCTGCCTGCCATAGGATGACTCCTGGCCCAGCAGGGTGTGGATGGTCTCTATCTGGCCTGCCAGCAGGCGGCCGTTCTGCTCGTTCTGGCGGCGGCACTGTAGC
>NZ_JAFFPZ010000010.1 GCF_016918505.1 Desulforhopalus vacuolatus | reverse complement strand
GGGTGATTCCGAGATCTTGACAATCCCTGTTACCGTGACCGATGATAATGGCGGAACCGATACCGTTCAGATCCAGATTACAGTCAATGGCACAAACGATGCGCCAGTAGCTGGTGCTGATGTTACGGCCATCGTTGATGAAGGGGCGGCATTGATTAATGGTGCGCTCACTTCAACGGATTCCGATGATGGGGCAACGGCAACGTTTGCTGTCACTTCAGGCTCAACCGTTCCGGCAGGTTTCACGCTCAATCCAGACGGAACCTATAGTTTCGATCCAAACAATGCGGCGTATGACCATTTGAACGTGGGTGATTCCGAGATCTTGACGATCCCCGTTACCGTGACGGATGATCAGGGCGGAATTGATACGGTGCAGATCCAGATTACGGTTAACGGTACCAATGATGCGCCGGTGGCTGGTGCTGATGTCACTACTTCCGTTGATGAAGGTGCCGGAATGATTTCTGGCAACCTGACTTCAAGTGATGTCGATGATGGTGCAACGGCCGCTTATACGACGACTGCCACGATCGACGGGTTCACGCTGCACGCAGATGGTTCATATAGTTTCGATCCGACCGATGCGGCGTATGACCATCTGAACGTGGGTGATTCCACGATCCTGACAATCCCCGTCACCGTGACCGATGATAATGGTGCAACCGATACAGTCCAGATCCAGATTACAGTTAACGGCACAAACGATGCCCCGGTAGCTGGTGCGGATGTAACGGCTACCATCGATGAAGGGGCCGCTGGGATCAGTGGTACGCTTACTTCCACCGATGTAGATGATGGCTCGACGACGACCTTCACGGTCACTCCAGGATCAACTGCTCCGGCAGGTTTTACGCTGCACGCAGATGGTTCCTACAGTTTTGATCCAACCGATGCGACGTACGATTACTTGAACGTTGGCGATTCCGTGATTTTAACAGTCCCTGTTACGGTGACTGATGATCAGGGTGGTACCGATACGGTGCAGATTCAGATTACGGTCAACGGTACCAATGATGCGCCGATTGCTGGCGCGAACGTTACCACGACGGTTGCCGAAGGGGATGCTGCCATTAATGGCACGCTCACTTCCACCGATTTGGATGATGGTGCAACGGCCGCTTATACGACGACTGCCACGATCGACGGGTTTACGCTGCACGCAGATGGATCATATAGTTTCGATCCGACCGATGCGGCGTATGACCATCTGAACGTGGGTGATTCCACGATCCTGACAATCCCCGTCACCGTAACCGATGATAATGGTGCAACCGATACAGTCCAGATCCAGATTACAGTCAATGGGACCAATGATGCACCGGTGGCTGTTGCGGATGTAACGGCTACCGTCGATGAAGGGGCCGCTGGGATCAGTGGTACGCTCACTTCCACCGATGTAGATGATGGCTCGACGGCGACCTTCACGGTCACTCCAGGCTCAACTGCTCCGGCAGGCTTCACATTGCATCCAGATGGCTCATACAGCTTCGATCCAACCGATGCGACGTACGGATATTTGAATGTCGGTGATTCCGAGATCTTAACGATCCCTGTTACCGTGACCGATGATAATGGCGGAACCGATACGGTTCAGATCCAGATTACGGTCGACGGTACGAACAACGCTCCGGTAGCAGGCGCAGATGTAACCAGGTCCGTTGATGAAGGCGCCGCGACAATTGACGGTGTGCTCACTGCTACGGATGTTGACCATCCGGAGACAGCGACCTTCAGTATTACAGCAGGATCTATTGCTCCATCCGGTTTTATGCTGAACATGGATGGAACCTATAGTTTCGATCCGACCGATGTGGCCTACGACCATCTCAATGTTGGTGATACGGTCGTGCTGACAGTTCCGGTCACCGTGACGGATGAGAACGGTGGTACGGATGCGATGCAGATTCAGATTACGGTCAACGGTACCAACGATGCGCCGGTAGCAGGTGTGGATGTATCTACGACCGTCGATGAAGGTGCCGGAATGGTGTCCGGAAACCTGGCCTCAAGTGATGTAGATGATGGTTCGACGGCTGCCTTTACGGTCACTCCAGGCTCAACTGCTCCGGCAGGCTTCACATTGCATCCAGATGGCTCATACAGCTTCGATCCAACCGATGCGACGTACGACCATTTGAATGTGGGTAATTCCGAGATCTTAACAATCCCTGTTACCGTGACCGATGATAATGGCGGAACCGATACCGTTCAGATCCAGATTACAGTCAATGGCACAAACGATGCGCCAGTAGCTGGTGCGGATGTTACGACCATCGTTGATGAAGGGGCGGCATTGATTAATGGTGCGCTCACTTCAACAGATGTAGATGATGGCTCGACGACGACCTTCACGGTCACTCCAGGAGCAACCGTTCCAGCAGGTTTCACGCTCAATCCAGAGGGAACCTATAGTTTCGATCCAAACAATGCGGCGTATGACCATTTGAACGTGGGTGATTCCACAATCCTGACGATCCCCGTTACCGTGACGGATGACCAGGGTGGAATCGATACGGTGCAGATCCAGATTACGGTCAACGGTACCAATGATGTTCCTGTAGCGGGTGCGGATGTCACTACGACCGTCGATGAAGGTGCCGGAATGGTGTCCGGAAACCTGACCTCAAGTGATGTAGATGATGGTGCAACGGCCGCTTATACGACTACTGCCACGATCGACGGGTTTACGCTGCACGCAGATGGATCATATAGTTTCGATCCGACCGATGCCGCGTACGAACACCTGAACGTGGGTAATTCCGTGATCCTGACAATCCCCGTCACCGTGACGGATGACCAGGGTGCAACCGAGACAGTTCAGATTCAGATTACAGTCACGGGCACAAACGATGCCCCGGTAGCTGGTGCGGATGTTACGACCATCGTTGATGAAGGGGCGGCATTGATTAATGGTGCGCTCACTTCAACAGATGTAGATGATGGCTCGACGACGACCTTCACGGTCACTCCAGGCTCAACTGCTCCGGCAGGTTTCACGCTCAATCCAGAGGGAACCTATAGTTTCGATCCAACCGATGCGACGTACGATCACTTGAACGTGGGCGATTCCGTGATCTTAACGGTTCCTGTTACGGTGACTGATGATCAGGGTGATACCGATACGGTGCAGGTTCAGATCACGATCAACGGTACGAACGATGCCGCAGTGATCACTTCGCCAGTGGCGAACTTGATTGAAACCGATGCGGTTCTGACAACAGGCGGAACTTTGGGTATAACTGATGTCGACAGTGCGACTACCTTCATCGCTCTTACCGACGTGGCTGGCAGTAACGGACACGGCACATTCACTGTTGGTAGCGACGGTGTATGGACCTACACTACTGACACAGCTCGCGATGAGTTTATCGATGGCACTAACTACACTGATGCCGTAACTGTTAGGAGCGCTGACGGTACAACCACTATCATCACTGTTAACATTCTGGGCACCAACGATGCTGCAATAATCACCCCTGCAGTAGAAAACCTAACCGAGGCAGATGCCGTTCTCACAACCGGTGGAACAATAGCCATCACTGATGTTGATAGTGACACCACATTCACACCACTCACCAATCTCCCTGGCAGCAACGGTTACGGTAAATTCACTGTTGATAGCGACGGTGTGTGGACATACACTGCAGACCACGCTCATAACGAGTTTATTGCCGGTAGCATTTACACCGATTCCATCACAATAACGAGTGCCGACGGCACAACCAGCACCATTACGGTGAACATTACAGGCACCAATGACGCCCCGGTAATCACCACCGAGGCTCAACATACTGTTGCTGAAAACACAACTCTGGTCACCTCACTTACGAGCACTGATGTCGATGCGGATGGTACCCCGGCAACATTTACTCTCAGCGGAGGTACAGATGCGGCACTATTCCAGATCGTGAACGGGAATTTAGAATTTATTACGGCACCAGATTACGAGGCTGACGCACATTCCTATAGCGTTGACATCACAGCTAATGACGGTCTAGACAGTACAACAAAGACCCTCACCATAAATTTAAGTGACGTAAACGATGTTGTACCATCTCTTGTTACAACACCATCTCTTGTTACGACACCATCAACACCACCAACAGTAGCAACATCATCAACATCAACATCAACAGCAACAACAACAACAACAACAACAACAGAATATTATAATATAAGCTGGTACACATATAATAATGAAACCTTCTCTTTATTTACCGAACCTTCCCTGCAGATTGGAAAAGTAAACGAATCTGGATCTTTCTATCTTCCTGAGGGAATGTTTAAGCATACGGATCCGAACGTCCAGATAAGACTGGAAGCAGGTCTCGTCAACGGTGGCTCCCTGCCCTATTGGTTATCTTTTGATGCAACCACAGGACATTTATGGGGCATTCCCCCTCAAGGTGCTGAAGGAATCATGGACGTACAGATTTCCGCCCATGACCAAAAAGGCAATGCCGCCTTTACTCAATTGACACTCCATATATTTAATTCACCAAGTGAAGATACATCTTCACCGCTGGATGATGACAGCACAGGAATGTCGTTGGGAAGATATGGCCTTTACCTGGCAGGTTCGGTAGACTCGCGTGAAGTACTTATTGATGAGCCTGCAGTGTTTGATCTTCCTGCAGAACTTTTCAGACATAGCGATGATAATGCTGAAATAACAATTGAGGCAACGCTGAGTGACGACAGTCCTCTACCAGGATGGATAACCTTTGATTCAGCCAACGGACGTTTTGAGGTAAATGCACCAGCTGATGCCGATAAAACAGTTGATATCAAAATAATGGCCCGGGATGAAAATGGGAATGAGGCTGAAACACACTTTATACTTCATATTAAAGACACAGAAGAAAGCGTACAATACACACCTGTCATTCCAAACGATGCCATATTCATGATGAAGGGAAGACCTTCTCTCTCTGAACAACTGGCATCATATTGTCGTAAGATGTAATAAGATACGTTAGCATTAAGACGATGATTTTGTTCAAATTCAAAAGGCATGGAGAGTAATTTTGAGACCATTACAAACAGCGACAGCGATTCTGGCTATGTGCGGTCTATTCACAGGTTGTGCGGTCACAACCCCTGAAATGTCGAAGACCGATATCATCAACAGAATAGCACTTGATCGTGAAGCGATGTACAAAAACCAGGAGCTGGTCAATGCTCCTATAACCCTTAAAGAGGCTATGGCTCGGGCCATCAAGTACAATCTGGAAAACCGTGTTAAACTCATGGAAAGTGCTCTTGCCCTCAGACAAAGCGAGCTCATCACCTATGATATGCTGCCGCGACTCGTTGCCAATGCGGGGTATGACAATCGAGACAATGTTAATGGCTCATCAAGCGCCAATGTCATAACCGGTGAACAATCTCTCGTCCCATCGACATCACAGGACCAGGAGCGCCATAACAGTGATCTAACGTTGAGCTGGAATATTCTTGACTTTGGTGTGAGTTATTTTCAGGCCAAACAACAGGCGGACAGGGCTCATATCATGAAAGAGCGCCAACGTAAGGTCGTTCACATTATCATTCAACAGACTCGGCAGGCATACTGGCTTGCACTGGGGGCCCAGCAACTGGAAGGACGTTTTGAACCACTATTAAAGGATGTTGAAAATGCCCTTGCAGACATTGACCGTATCGAACAAGGAAATCTTCGCCCTCCCCTTGCAACATTGAACTACAGAAAATCGTTACTGGAAACAATGAGGCAGCTGGAAGAATTCCGGGACCAACTTGCTCAGGCCAAACCGAGACTGGCAACCTTGATGAATTTACCTCCTGGACAACCATACGTTATTGCCGAACCGACATCACAGATTATTCCTGAAATGAATCTTTCCCTTGACACCATGGAAATCAGAGCTCTTACCATGCGACCAGAACTTATCGAGGCGGATTACAACGAACGTATCAGCATTAATGAAACGCGTAAAACCCTTGCCAGGATGCTGCCAGGAATTGAATTCAACGTCGGTAGCCATTACGACAGTAATAGTTTTCTTGTCAACAACAGCTGGGTAGAAGGCGGGGTTCGAATGACATGGAATCTCATGACTTTACTCAGTGGCCCCGCAAGGTATTCCGTTACAAAAACCCAAACAGAGATTACCAAATACCAACGACTTGTCCTCAGTGCTGCTATCATTACTCAGGTTCATCTGTCCTACAGTGATTTTTTTAGCAGGAAACGACAATATGAACTCTCTAAACAACTTCAAGACATAAATACCAGGATATATGAACAAATTAAAAACCAGGCACAAAGTGGCTCCCAAAATCATCTCAATGAAATAAGATCAGCATCAGACTGTCTTATGACGACATACCAGAAATCTCAAAGTTACGCATCCCTGCAAAATGCCTATGAAAAGATCAGGGTGACCTTAGGTTATGACCCACTACCCGAAACCTTACCCAACCATGATATAAAAACCTTATCCGAAGCCATTGGTGCCAGACTCTACACTTCCTTCAATGCGGAACCCTTTGTCATGGAACCCCTTGTCATCAAAGATTCTCTGGAAAAAACACAGGCCAACGGGGAACAGTCAACACAATCGGTGACAAAGGAATAAGGATTATGGTCTCTCATTTCTTCCTGCGAAAAAAAATATGCGCTTACAGCATTTTTTTCGCACTCATATATGCAAACATCGTCCTGGCCAGAGCACAGGAACATGTCACCGACAATCGTATCCGGGCTCAACTCACCTCATATCAGCAGACAACGCTTTCGTCAGAAGTTGCCGCCAATATCGCCATGTTAACCCTTCGTGATGGCGAAAGTTTCGATAAAAACCAGGTACTTGTTAAATTCGATTGTGCACTGCTCAATGCTCAACTGAACAAGGCAAAAGCCACAGCAGAGGTTGCACAACAAGGTTTAAAGGTCAGTAAAAAACTAGAAAAGCTACACTCAATCAGCAGTCTTGAGATTGCTCAGGCTGTAGCCAAGAGCAAAGAAACTAAGGCAGAACTGGAAGCTATGCAGGTACAAGTTTCAAAATGTTCTCTTTTAGCACCCTACACAGGTAAAATAGCGCAACTGTATGTAAATGCACACCAGTATGTAACCCCCGGTACACCACTGATGGATATTGTCGATACAAGTCGCTTGGAAATTAAACTGATTGCGCCATCAAGCTGGCTCTCCTGGCTCCATCAAGACAGTACATTTTCCATCCAGATTGAAGAACTTGGCAAGACCTATCAGGCACAGGTCGTCAGACTGGGTGCCCGTATAGATCCTGTAAGTCAGTCTCTGCCGATAACAGGGAAGATTGAAGGGGATCATGAGGAATTACTCCCCGGAATGAGTGGATGGGCCAGTTTTAACAGGATGAATTAATGACTCAAACCGCAGAAGCCGCTCAGATAGCTGGTCTCAATATTCTTGTTCAATTATCTCGACGTGTAAGAGAGGCAGGGTCCCCCGAGGAGATCGGATTTATCGCTGTCAATGAGAGTAAGCAGCTCCTTGTCTACCGCCAGTCTGCCCTTTGGATTCGCGGCAAGGGTATTGTCAACGTTTCCGGGGTTCCTGATCCTGACCGAACCTCACCGTTTCTACAATGGTTGAACCAATGCTGTAAAAAATGGCAAAATCTTAACAGTAACAGCTTTAAAACTCCGGAAGACCTTCCTGAGCAACTCTCACGTGCGTGGATTGAATGGGTTCCTTTGCACGCTGCTGTTATCCCACTTAAAACACAGAATAATGAACCACTTGGTATATTAATATTTTTTAGAGAAGAACCGTGGCAAGAAAATGAACAGGCTTTAATCAGTGAGCTTTCGTCAATCTATGCCCATGGATTCGCCCTGCATTACAGACAGAACAGCTTATGGATGAGGATGAAAAAGCATGTTCTCTCAACCAGCGTCAAAGTGCTGTTCGCCATTGCACTCCTGGCGGCTCTTTTTTATCCCGTGCGCATGTCTGTTCAGGCACCCGCTGAAGTTGTACCGAAAGATCCATTTGTTGTTCGATCACCTCTTGATACAGTTATAGATAAATTCCATGTCAAACCAAACCAGAATGTCGAAGAAGGACAACTCCTCTTTGAGTTTGACCGTATAGGGTTAGCGGCGCAACATGATATGGCAGCTAAAGCCTATCAGATTGCCAGTGAAGAATATCGGCAGATTTCCACAATAGCCCTGGTGGACGATACGTTTAGAGCCGGTATTGCCACTCGCCGAGGAAAGATGGAAGAAAAAGCCATGGAGCTGGATTATTCTCTTGAGTTGCTGGGAAAAACAGAGGTACGTGCACCTCGTTCTGGAATCGTCGTTTTTGCCGAAGAGAGTGACTGGATTGGTAAGAATGTTTCGGTGGGAGAACGTGTGTTGACCATTGCGGACCCTGAGCAGGTTGAAATATTAATCCAGCTCCCGGTCGCCGATGCAATCGGTTTCGTCCTCAAAAACACTGTCAAACTCTATCTTTCTTCATCACCCCAAACCCCGCTTGACGGTACTTTGCGCTATGTATCCTACACCCCGGAAGTAACTGCCCTGGGAATTACCGCGTACCGCCTGAAAGCCGATTTCACCAATACCTCACAACTCCCCCGCATAGGAATGACAGGAACCGCACGTATCTACGGTAAACAGGTCTCTCTTGGCTATTATCTCTTTCGTCGTCCTCTGACGGCTCTTCGGCAACGACTTGGATGGTAGATATACCTCAACTTCCAGAACTGCGCGAGGAACTCAGCCTCTCTCCGGCACCAATGGACAAAAATGGCACCCCTGCATGGACTCTTCACGATCCTCCGTCCAATAAATTCTACCTCATTGAATGGCCCGCCTTTGAGATTCTTTCACGTTGGAATTTGGGCACTGTGCAAAATATTGTCGTGAGCGTCAATCAAGAAACAACCCTGGAAATCTGCGAACAAGATGTCCTGGGGATGATCTCTTTTCTTGAGCACAATTTTTTACTCTACACCTCCACTCCGGAAGGCAATAAACGACTTGCAGCAGCCCAGGCTGCCCAGCGACCAACCTGGGCAGCCTGGCTTTTAAAGAACTATCTTTTTATACGTATCCCAATAATACGACCTGCACAATTTCTCAAAAAAACGGCACCAATTGTCGCTCTTCTCTACACCAAAACCTTCTTTTTCTTAACGATGGTCGTGGCTGCAATTGCCATGTACCTGATCTCCCGACAGTGGGATATTTTTTCCCATTCTTTTACGGCATATCGCAGTATAGAAGGAATTATAATCGTCAGTTGTGCAATCCCTATTGCCAAAATCATTCATGAATTCGGCCATGCATTCACAGCACATCGTTATGGTTGCCGTATACCCACCATCGGATTCGCCTTTGTAGTTCTCCTGCCCATGCTTTACACCGACACAAATGAAGCCTGGAAGTTAACCTCTCACACCAAACGGCTCGCCATCAGCGTTGCAGGGATTGCAGCTGAAATGCTTCTTGCCCTGGCTGCTCTCTGGACGTGGATTTTACTTGATGAAGGACCGATGCGCAGTGTTGCTTTTATCCTCGCAACATCTACATGGATCATGACCATTGCTCTCAATATCAGTCCTTTTATGCGCTTTGATGGGTATTTTATACTTTGTGACCTTGTACAAATCCCCAATCTGCATCATCGTTCCAGCGCATTTGGTCGATGGTGGTTACGGGAATGGCTCTTCGGATTTGGCAATTCCGCACCAGAACCCACCTCTACACGACGCAAAGTGTTTCTCGTACTGTTTGCGCTAATGACCTGGATATATCGATTCATTGTTTTTCTGGCTATTGCCATAGTAGTGTATCATTATTTTTTTAAAGCACTCGGTATCTTTCTCTTTGTCGTGGAGATAGGGGTTTTTATTATTCTGCCTATGTTTAAAGAAATATTTGCCTGGTGGGGGTTACGAGACAAAATGCGAATTAATATAAACACAGTGAGAAGCCTGCTGATAGTAGTTGGTATCGCCTACCTTCTCGTTATTCCATGGGAAAAAAGTTTCAGTGCACCTGCGACCCTTTCAGCATTTCGAGAACAACAAATATCAGCCCCCTTTGCTTCAATCATCACCACCGAATTTGCTCAAGATATGCAAAAAGTCCGGGGGGGAGAAAAACTCTTACAACTCTCGTCTCCCGAAATGGAACAACAAATCCTTCAGGTCAGTACCTCCTCTGAAATTTCACGCTGGCAGGTAGACCAACAGACCTTTGATCAAAATTTGCTTAACCTGGGCAACGTTCCGCAGCGGCGTCTTGAAGCTGATATTGCTGAACTGGCCGGCTTAAATAAGGTTTTGGACCAACTCACAGTGCGTGCCCCTTTTGACGGTATTGTGGTCTCACGCAACGACGAACTGACAACAGGTCTATGGTTATCAAAAAAAGAACCTCTCTATATCGTTGCAGACACAAGCATGAACCGAGTGGACGGATACGTTAAGGAACAAGAACTCGACAGAATCAGAGTGGGAGCAGCAGCACGTTTTATTCCCGATGCTTTGGAGTTTGGTGTATATGAATGTACGGTAACAGAAATTGATCGTGTTAATATTGCAATAATAGATGAACCTTTTCTCGCCTCCACATACGGCGGCTCTATAACCGCCCATAATAACGAGCAAGGCGTCGCGACCCCTGACTCACCAATTTTTCGTATTCGTATGGGCAATTGTTTTCCCAATGAAAGTCCAATTATTAAATTACGAGGCGTGGTCCATATTGAGGCGGAGAAACGGAGTAAGTTCGTTGAAATAATTAAAAAATATTATGCGTTAGCCATACGCGAGATTGGATTTTAAAATAATGATGTGGCAGGAATTTACAGAAAGGTCGTTACACTACCAGGATAATTTCAAAGTAGATAAAACTGTCACTCAATGGACCCTGATTGGGTTAAGAAAAACAGGTAAAAGGGAGAAACCCTGGAAACAAACCTGCTGTTGTATAGCAAACGTGTTACACTTGTTATGTGATCAATTCAGCCTGCAGTTATCAGCAATTAATCAAATAAAGGATTTTCAATAAATCTCCACCAGAAAAATGAAACTCCACTATAATAAAACAGGTACCGGCCCGCCCCTTATCCTCATCCACGGTCTCTTCGGCAACGGGGAAAATCTATTGCCCCTTGCGAAGTCTCTTGCTCCGTATTTCACTGTCTATCTCCCCGATCTGCGCAACCATGGACTTTCACCCCACGCTGATGATCAGAGCCACGCGGCCATGGCAGAGGACCTGCATCAACTCGTTGTCGACGAAAAACTCACCAAAACTGCCATCGCAGGCCATTCTATGGGCGGAAAAGTCGCGATGCGTTTCGCCCTCTTCTTTCCTCATCTTGTCACCCGCCTTGTCTCTCTTGATATGGCACCGATGGATTACAACTCTGAATATTCCACTGTCCTGGAGAAAAGTATCAGCGTCATGATGGAGTTGGATCTTGAACAATTAACCTCACGAGGTGCGATCATGGAAGAGATGAGGAAGAGACTCAAAGACAGAAAGCTGGTCAGCTTTTTCGCGAAGAATCTCGAAAAAGAGAGGGGAAAATTCTACTGGCGCTGCAATTTGCCGGTGTTTCGAAAATATATAACAGCAATTCGCGGCGGGCTTGAGGAATGTGCACCGCAGGCACCCTGTTCTGTTCCCGCGCTCTTCCTTTTTGGCGGCGAGTCCGGCTATCTGCAACCAGGTGTCAGGAAGCAGATCCAGAGATTTTTCCCAGATAACAAAGTAAAGGTAATACCACAGGCCGGTCACTGGCTGCATAGAGACCAGCCTGTGATGGTGCAGGAAACAGTGTTCCGTTTTCTCACGGAATAAACGTATCAGCCGATATCACATTTTTTACTGACCGGAGAACGCAAAGAGTAAAGATAGAACAACAGCTATTCTATTCTCTGTTTAATTTTAAAATCTTTTTTTTAAGTTTTTTACCTTTATTCGTATTCCTTCGCGTTCTTCGCGGTAAAAAAATGCCTTACTGCCTTTATATTATTTATCTCCGAGACAGGTTCCAACATCACGCGCAGCGGCAACCCAGGGGTGATCCATCGGCACCAGTTTTTTCTTGCCGACGACATCTTTCAGCGGTACAGCTTTTGTATTTCCCCCGTCTACCGCCACCATGATGCCTGTCTTCCCTTTTTCAATATAGTCCACACAGGCAGCGCCAACCCTTGTGGCGAGCAGACGGTCTGCCGCAGAGGGTGTCCCACCGCGCTGATAGTGACCGAGGATGGTCACGCGGGACTCAAGCCCGGTCATCTCTTCAAGCTCCTGAGAGAGACGCAGCGTATTGTTGCTGTTTTTATGGCCAAACGAGGCAAGGGCTTCATTCATCTTCTTCGCCGTCGACTTGTCTCCCTTCGCTTTGGCAGCCGCCTTCTTGTTTTTCAGCCTCCAATATTCTTTATATTGTCCTTTGTCGAGAGCCCCCTCTGCCACGGCAACAATACTGAAATTGGTGCCGCACTGCTGCCGATGTTTTATCGCAGCGGCAACCACCGCCGGGTCGTAGGCTATTTCAGGAATAAGAATGACATCCGCTCCGCCGGCAATACCGGAACCGAGAGCCAGCCAGCCCGAGTTGTGTCCCATTATTTCACAGACAATGATACGATGATGACTGTGCGCCGTAGAGTGGAGCCGGTCCAGGGCATCGGTGGCAATTCCCATGGCAGTATCAAAGCCGAAGGTTATATCGGTCATGGCGACATCATTATCGATAGTTTTCGGCAGGGTAATGATATTAAGCCCCTTCTGATGCAGCCGGAAGGCATTCTTCTGCGTACCGCCGCCGCCGATACAGACCAGCACATCAAGGTTGTTGCGCTCGTAATTGTCACAGATGGCATCAGTCATATCCATCATCTCGTTGCCCACCGGCATCTTGTGCGGCTTGTCTCGGCTGGTACCAAGGATCGTGCCACCTCTGGTCAAAATGGAGGAGAGAGCCTCCCGGTCGAGACGCATGGTGCGGTTCTCCATCAGGCCGCGGAAACCATCGCGAAAGCCAAGGATGCGCATATTACGGGACAGGGCAGTCTTGCCGATGGCGCGAATGGCTGCGTTGAGACCAGGGCTGTCGCCTCCGGCGGTCAGTATTCCGATGTGAAGACTCATATTCTCCTCCGAGTATATTTATGGTATAGAACTTCCATTCGGAATTATCACCCGCGTCGACAAAAAGTTCAACAGATAACGAAGAATCGACGCAGCCTGTTCTCTCCCCCTCACACTCCAAACCCAATGAAACCCGGAACTCTCTACATTGTCCCAACCCCCATCGGCAACCTCGAAGATATCACTCTGCGCGCCCTGCGTATCTTGAAGGAGGTAGCTCTCATCGCCGCCGAAGACACCCGTCACAGCCGCAAGCTGCTCACCCATTTCGGCATTGGCACCCGGCTCGTTTCCTACTACCGCGAGAAAGAGGCGGAGAAGGCCATCGGTTTCGTTAAACTGCTGCAGGAGGGCAAAGATCTTGCCCTGATCAGCGACGCGGGGACTCCCGCTATCTCCGATCCGGGAGCCATCCTCGTGCGGGCGGTACAGGAAGCGGGACTGCCGGTCGTTCCCCTGCCCGGAGCCTCTGCGGTCACCTCTGCCTTTTCCGCCTCCGGGATTCTCTCGGCGGGCTATACCTTTCTCGGGTTTCCCCCTGCAAAAAGCGGTGCGAGGCAGAAGTTTCTGCAGAAACTGGTTCACCATGACCTCCCAGTGGTTCTCTACGAATCTCCGCGACGAATTGAGGCACTGCTTGAAGATTCTCTGAAGGTACTCGGCGAACGAGACGCCTTCTTTGCGCGGGAGCTGAGCAAAAGTCATGAAGAGCTGTTTCCCGGGACACTCTCCACCCTGCTGGAGCGGGTACACGATGGTGTGCGCGGCGAATTTGTCCTCATCATCTGCCCGACGGTACCGGAGGAAGTGAGTGGAGAAAGCCTTGAGGAATTGCTGCTCTGGCACCGCGATAACAGTGAGATCAGTGTAAAGGATGTGAGTAAAAAGCTTGCCGGAGACCTCGGTATATCGAAATCGAAGGTATATCAGATGGCTCTTGAACTGTGGCAGAACCGTCCAGAGAAAGAAAACCCGTAAAAGTCACGGTCAACAAACCCGGATCCCCGGAATTCACCTTTCACAAAGGGGCATTCTGTAGTAAAACAAGGTGTTTTACGTTTTTCTTGCTCAACCTGAGGCAGTTCATGAGACCCAAATATTTCGTAGAGTACGCCGCACTTCGTTCCGTCATCTTTTTCATCAACCTTTTTCCCGTGCAGCTGATTATGCTTTTCTGTACCTCAGTCGGCTGGCTGACCTGGGTAGTCGCACCGTTTCGTCTGCGAATTACCTTCAAAAATATGAGCATTGCCCTGCCGGACCGAACACGCAGGGAACGAATGCGTCTGCTGCGCCGTGCCTATATCCAGATCTGCCGTACCTTCGGCATAGTTTTCATTCTCCACAGGCCGAGCATGCGCAAAATGATCAGCAATACGGTCATCGGCGGGCAGGACGTTCTCGACCGGGCACTGGCACAGGGCAAAGGCGTTATCCTCACAACCTGCCACGCCTGCTGGTTTGAGGCATATTTCGCCTGGTTTAACGCCTCCACCCTGCCCACGACACTCATCTATCAGAAGCAGCGCAACCCTCTGTCTAACAATTTTTTTCTGAATCAACGGCGCCATCACAGCGGCGATAATCTCGAATATATCACCAGCAACGAAAAACTGGGTGCCTATGAAGATATTCTGCAGCGGGGCCGTCTGCTGATCATCAGCCTTGATCAGAATTATAACAAGAACGGAACCCCCATTCCTTTTTTCAAGCACACCCTCTCCTGCGCCCGCGGTGCCGGACTGCTTCATCTGAAGACCGGTGCACCCGTGCTGACCAGCGTCTATTATATGAAAGACGGACAGATGCATATTGATTTCAAAGAGGTGGAACTCCCCGCATATCAAGAGCTGAACGAAGAAAATATCAACGATATATGCTCCCGCGCCATCCGCGATTATGAACCTTTCTTCCGCACATATCCGGAACAGTGGTTCAGTCTCTATCATCGGCTGTGGAGCAAAAAAACAGATTTTTACCCTGAAATAAAACGCACACTGAAAGAAATTTTTTCCTGATTCGTGCTCTTCCCCCCAACAGCCATACAATGACAAACAAAGACCTTATTAAACGCCTCTATCGCGAGGTTATCAAGCATTACCAGAACCGGCTGATTATAGCAGCCATCTGCATGATTTTCGTTGCCGGATTCACCGGTGCCCAGGCCTGGCTGGTAAAAGATCTGCTCGATAAGATTTTTCTTGAAAAAAATACCTTTTTTCTGGAGGTCCTGCCCCTCGTAGTGGTCGGTGTTTTCTTTGCTAAAGGTCTTTTTTACTATAGCTATTCCATGCTGCTTGAACGTGTCGGGCAGTCGGTAATCCGTGATTTCCGAATAAAACTCTTTAACCATATCCACAAACAGTCGCTGGATTTCTTTAATGTGATGCCCACTGGCACGCTGATTTCCCGCATTATTTCAGATGTCACTCTCCTTCAGCAGGCAGTCTCCAAGGCACTGGTGGGAGCCGTGCGCGATTTATTTCAGGTGCTTATCCTGCTTTTCGTAGTCTTTTATATGGACTGGAAACTGGCAATGGTCTCCTTTATTGTGTTGCCGGTAGCGATTTTTCCCATTGTCCGCTTCGGCAAGCTCTTTCGTAAACTGAGCACCAAAACCCAGGAGGAGACGGCGATGGTCTCCAACACCCTCCATGAGACAATCACCGGCAACCGTATCGTCAAGGCCTTCTGTCGGGAGAAATATGAGGGCGACCGGCTTGCCGTACAGGTTGAGAGCCTCTTTCAGCTGACCATGAAGGATGCCCGCTATCGCTGTCTTCAGCATCCGCTGATGGAGTGCATCGGCGGCATCGCCATTGCTGCGATTATCTGGTTCGGCGGGATGCAGGTCATCCACGGCAACTCCACGCCAGGGACATTTTTCGCCTTTCTGACGGCACTTATCGCCGCGTACGAGCCGGTTAAGGCCATATCAAACCTGAACGCCACCCTGCAGCAGGGACTGGCCGCAGTCACCCGTATCTATTCCCTGCTCGACATGAAGCCGGACATTCAGAACAGTCCCCACGCTGCTCTTCTGCCTCCCTTCACCCATGAAATCGTCTTTAAAGATATCAACTTTCGTTATGAGGAAGACGGCAATGCCGGACCAGGCGGACGGGTACTCAAGGACCTCAATCTCACTGTTCCTGCTGGTCAGGCGCTGGCCATTGTCGGACCCTCTGGCGGGGGGAAAACCACGCTGACCAATCTGATTCCCCGCTTCATTGACCTTCAAGACGGGAGCATTACTATTGATGGCCACGATATCCGCGATGTAACCACAGATTCGCTGCGGAATCAGATCTCAATGGTCACCCAGCAGACGATTCTTTTCAACGACACGGTACGGAACAATATTGCCTATTCACGACTTGATGCGAGCATGGAGGAAATTGAGGCGGCGGCAAACGCAGCCCACGCCCTCGGCTTTATCAATGAACTTCCGAAAGGATTTGACACCGTTATCGGCGAAGGCGGTGCACGCCTTTCCGGAGGGGAAAAACAACGCCTCTCTATCGCCCGCGCGCTGTTGAAAAATGCGCCCATTCTCATTCTCGACGAGGCCACTTCAGCTCTTGATACAGAATCAGAGCAGGAGGTGCAGAAGGCTCTGGAGAACCTGATGAAAAACCGCACCACCTTTGTCATCGCACACAGGCTCTCCACGATTCGCAATGCCGACCGCATCATCGTCGTACAGAACGGGCAGATTGTGGAAGAGGGGAGTCATGAGTTTCTGATGGAGATGGATGGTGTCTATCGGCAGCTGCATAATATTCAGTATAAATAATATCAAGTATAAGTAAGGCAGGCGCCGCATGAGCAGGACATCTTTTCCCGATTTTTCATTCAAGGCCGGACTTTTTTTTCTTTACGCAAGCTGTTTCTTTATACCGCTTGCCACCTCATTTCAGAGCATCTGTACCACCGGAATGGTCATCTTCTGGTTGTTTTCCGGTGAAGTGAAAAAATTTCCGGCGCTCATGCGTAAATATCGCATTCTCTGGCCGCCCATTCTTCTGCTGGCCATGTTTGCGATCGCCCTCTTCTACAGCATTGGCAGCTGGGAGGATCGACTTGATTTTTTCAAAAAATATCGAGAACTGGCCTTCTTTCCCATGGTTATCTCCCTTCTCCTCACAGCGAAAATGAAGTCCGGCAACACAAAGGCCGTGGAGATCGCCAAGCTCAGTTTTCTCTGCGGAGCTGCCACGCTCATGGTTCTTTCTTACCTGATGTATTTCGGATTGATTCCTTCTGCAAAAACAGGTTATTCCACCCTTCACCACATAACCCACAGCTTCTTTATGGCACTGCTTTCCTTCTGGGCACTGCAGTATGCCCTGCGGCCAGAGGGAAAAATAAGACCGCTGCTGCGCGGTCTTCTGCTCGGGGTATTCCTGCTCGCGGCAGGAAATCTTCTCTTTATTTCCCCGGGAAGGACTGGCATGGCGACACTGGTTGTGCTCATGGCAGTCACACTTTTACAGAGACTGCAAATCAAGCAGTGCGCAGTGGCAGCGGTGTTGCTGGCAGCCCTTTGCGGGGTAATCTACTGCAATTCTGTGCATGTTTCTACAAGGGTGAATCAGGCGATAGCGGAGGTACAGAAGTATCATCCGGAAGATTCTCGAACTTCTCTCGGAATGAGATTTGACTGGTGGTATAACAGCGTAACCCTGATCAAAGAGTCACCGATACTCGGCTACGGTACGGGCTCCTTTCACACGGCACAACAGCTGGTGAAAAACAAATGGACCAAAAGTACCAGCAATCCGCATAACGAATATCTGCTTATCTTCGTACAGCTTGGTATTATCGGGGAAACACTTTTTCTCCTGATGCTCTGTTCCCTCTTCGCCTTCTCCTGCAAACTTCCAGAGGAAGAGAAGAACCTGCTGCAGGGTGCTGTGGTCGCTTTTGCCTGGGCCTGTCTTGCCAACTCTTTTCTTCTCGACTCTCATCCCAGTAATTTTTTGATGGTCCTTTCGGCTGTGCTGGTTGCTGCGAGAAAACCTCAAGAGGGAAAATAGAAAGTGAAAATGGCATTGAGTAAGGTCACAATTTAAGAGGAATGGTCTTACCAGTGTTCGATATTCCCTAAAGGATTACCCGTACCTCAGTAAACCTGCCAGCCTCACTTTCCAGCTCAAGACGTCCGCCGTGTTCTTCAACGATTTTGGCGGAGAGTGCCAGCCCCAGACCGGTGCCATTACTCTTGGTGGTGAAGTAGGGATCAATCACCCGATTGAGATCTTTCCCTGCAATCCCGCTGCCGCTGTCGTGTACCGTCACGATGGTGCTGTTGCCGGAGATCACCAGATTCAATTCAATGCGTCTCTCATCACCTTCCTTTTCATCAAAAGCCTGCAGGGCATTGAGCAGCAGGTTAAGAAAAACCTGACTCAATTTGTCCTGATCGGCTGTGATGGTGTGATTTTTCAGTTTGGCTGGAATGGAGAGGATCAGCTGCACGCCACAGCTTTTTGCATCCTGCTCTACAAGCTGCACGGTTCGCTGTAGCAGAGCTGGCAAGTTGAAGGTACTTTTTTCAAGTTTTGTCGGACGGGAAAAATCAAGCAGCTCACCGATGGCACGGTTGAGTCGATCTACTTCGCCAACGAGTGTCGCAGCCTGCCCGGCCTCCTCTGAACCGTCATCAAAACGGGAACCAAGCAACAGTGCCAGCCCTTTAATAGAGCTCAGCGGATTGCGGATTTCATGGGCAACACCGGCGGCCATCTTGCCGACAGCAGCGAGTTTGGCGTTACGATGCAGATCCTTTTCCAGCTGCTTCACTTCGGTCATATCCTGCAGGACAATTACCTCCCCCGGAGACTCTCCTTCACCCTTCTTATTCACTGTACGGGAAAGAAAGTTGACCACCTGCTCGTGACCATCAGCACCCGTATAGGAGACTTCACCATTGAGGCTGCCGGTAGTTTTCTCAGCCGACTTCATCATCTCGGCCAGGCGGCCATCCCCGGCATCTTCAATCCTCTGTCCGAGCAACTCCTGCTCTCCATTACCGAGAATATCTGTCGCCGCCCGATTACAAATACGGATGCGTCCATCGCGATCGGTAGCAATAAGCCCTACTGGCAGCAAGACCACAAGCCGCTCCATAAAGGCCAGCAAATCAGCAACACCCTTCTCCGCCTGTTTCACTCCCTGCACGGTGAGAAAGGAAAGGACTCCGCCAATCCCGACGAGGACAATAACCGCCACCTGCAGGATAATCTGCAGAAACTGTCTTTTCAACGGTGCGCTGAAATCCCCGTAATCAAGGTTGAGAAGAAGCATCGGCGAACGCAGCTTAATGCGCTGCAGCTGTTCCCTGACGAGGGCAAAATCGGCATGATTTCCGGCCTTACGCTGCCGCATCTGGTCCATGTTGTGTCCATTCTCTCCACCTCCTCCGCTGAAGGCAATGCGATGCGGCGCGGCAACCATAAAATGGCCGTCGTTATCATGGCTCAGTTCTAACTCCATTGCAGACTTGTCATTGTGGACACGTCCAACCAGCATTCGCTCCTTCCGGTTCAGTTGCCCGTTAAAACCTCCGAATTCTCCGCTGCGGGACCCTGCCATACTGGAAACCAGGACCTGCCCGGTACGAAGGTCAACAATACGTGCGGAGAGGACACCCTCCTCCCCGGTTACCAGATCCAGTGCAGAGGTCATCAATGATTTCCAGCTGAAGCTGCCAGCGGAAAAGTCGTCGCTGCGCAGCGCACGACGAATCTCCTCGCGGGCTGTGTAATTCACCATGCGAATAGCAGTCAATCCTTTCTGCTCAAGGCTCGTGTTAATGAGTGCCTTCTCACGCTGATAGTTACTCACGGCAAAGAAGGCCAGCAGACAGAAAAGCAGCATCCAGGCAACACCGAGAATCCAGGGTGAGTACTCCAGCAGGCGGCGCCGTCGATGTGGGGTACGCGTCCAGATCATCGTTCAGTCATTCAGGATTTTTTCAAGAATAAGCCGGGAAATCAGGTAGGTGGGAACCACTCCTTCTTCCCCCATTGGTCCGGAAGCGAGAGTTTCCCCGCTTACAATGGGATTATCTGAGGCATAATAGGCGTAACAAACCTTAATATCTGCCGGGATATGTCCCTTGATAATAGAGGCACTGATGGCACGACAATAATGGGCACCTTCCATCTCAAGGCCAACAACACTCCAGTCGGAGGAGTGAAAACGTTCAAGAACCGCACGATTCTGCAGAGAAGTGCCGAGGACAGTAAGCATCGGGCCTTCATACACATTCACATCATCGGGGAAATCCCCGCGGACGAGACCATTCTTCACCATGTAACTGTGTCCAACACCCTCCAGCACATAAGAGGAAGGCAGCATCACATCCCCCTTGTCTCCCGGCAGGATTCCAGCTTTACCCATGATGGAGATGCTGGCAAAGAGAAGCTTGACAGCCTCCTCTTCTTCCGACACAGGTTGAAGCAGTTCATCCATGAGGTCAAAGGCCTGGGTACCGAAGGCGTAATCAATCACCAGCAGCACAGGCTGTTCTCTCTCCACCAGATCCTTACTGAGATTCAGTGAGGGATGAAGCACATCAAAGTCCACTCTGCACATGTCAATAATCTGTACGGTGATGGCCGAGCCAGAGGTATCGGGAATGGGGAAAAAACCATGTTTTACAGCATACTTTTCAATGATTTCGCCGTCTTCGCGTAATGTTTTTGCCATCTGATACACATCTGCCGGGATCTTCAGCCCAACCTCGCCCAGAGCCCCCGCTCCGTAAAGCAGATTACGGATGGAGTGTGTATTTGAGCTGATAACATGCAGCGGTCGTTTTTCCAGATTATTCTCGATGAGAATATGCTTGAGATTGTCTGACCAGATGGCAGCATATTTCTGGTGGTTCAACATCTCATCAAGATTGGGAGTAAAATAAACCGTGAGCATATCCTGATCTTTCCTGTGCTCCTGCAGGACCCTGTTGCCAATCCCATAGATAATGTTGAAAAGACCATTATTTGATCTGTGTTCCCGACGGCTTTTGTCTAAATATTCCCACGTATCCCGCGTCTCCCTCCAGGTGCGCCCGAGGATAATGGCAAGATTCCAGAGGGCCTGCTGCAGAGCTTCTTTTTCAGGTTCTTCCTCAGCCTTCACAATTCTCGTCAGTTCGCGCCACTCTGCGGAGATTCCATCAGGGAAATTATCGGCCTGACGGGCAATCTTTTCCGCCTCGATATTGAGAAAGGTAAGATGGGTAAGGATGTCATACACCTCGCTGGTCCCGGTGGTCAGGACAAAGCAGAACTCCGTCGGAGAAACAGCGTAGGAAATACGACGACGGCGCAGCGGCAGAATCTTTTCAAAGGTCGTGGATTCAAAATCTTCCTGGCCGGTGAAGATGATGCGGGTCGCCCGTTCAATCCCGCGCGGCATACGGTCAATGACATACTGCAGCCCTTTCAGCTCAGCGATGCGGTCACTGGTCATGCTGCCGTATATCTCTGGACTCAACTGGATAAGTGCATCGGCAAGCCTGCCGCCTGTTTTCCCGGAGGGATGATAGACACCTTTCAACGGTAGAGAGTCAGCAAGGGTCTTGAATGTGCTGATGGCGTGGCGTGCTTTTTGCGACTGGGAAAATTCCATCATGATGTCACCTTCAGGGTAGCTTGCAGAACCGGTCTTTCGTCCATCGTCTTCGTTACAGTTAAAAATTTATCCCCGAAGGTACGCACTTGGACTCCGATATCAAAGTTATACCGGTGATGAACGGTAAGCCGGTATACGTACCTGCGGTAAATTTCCTTCCGAACCTCGAATATAAACGAATACAGGCTGTTGCAAGGTACCCTTTACACGAAATGTTAATTGCCCTGAACGAGCCAGACAATATGGGATGCCAAAGGCATGTGAAATATTCTTCATGTTATACCATTTTCACTTTGTATTGGCGAATTCAAAGACAGGCAGGAGACGGGAGAACGGAAAAAGTAAAAGCCGGTAAGACTTTTTTTTTCCGCGAAGAACGCGAAGGAACACGAAGAACCTTCTGTCTCTCGGCAGAAAAAAAGGTACCTGTGCCGGCCAACAGTGATAGTATAAAAAAGGTGTCTTTATCCGGACAAACCAGTTGAATAAACCAATACTAAAAAATCCTGTAACAGGAGAGGAAATATTTGATCATGAAAAATACCGCATACATATTTGGACCCGTCCCCTCAAGGCGTCTCGGCCAGTCTCTCGGTGTAAGCCCCATTCCCGAAAAGACCTGCAATTACAACTGTATCTATTGTCAGCTCGGCAGAACCAACAAAATGACAAATGAGAGACGCTCTTTTTTCCCGCTGAAAGAGATCATGGATGAGCTGAAAACCTATATGAAAGAGAAGGTCGACTTTGATGTTATCACCATTGTCGGTGAGGGGGAACCCACCCTCTACGCCGATCTTGGCATGCTCATTGATGAGATTAAAAAATTGACTGACAAACCAGTTGTGGTTATCACCAACTCGGCCCTGATGAGTGATGAAGGTGTTCGAAATGCCCTTTATAAAGCAGATATCATACTGCCCACAATGGACGCTTTTGATGAAGAGTCCTTAAAAAAAATAAACCGTCCTATCGGCACAATCAAATTTACGGAGGTTTTGCAGGGGCTTATCGAATTTTCGCACAACTACAAGGGAAAGATGTGGGTGGAGATCATGCTTGTTGGCGGTTTCAACGACAGCGACACGCAGTTGGCGGCATTGAAAATGCAGTTGGAAAAACTCAAGTTTGACAGAGTCTACGTTAACACTCCGGTCCGCCCCCCTTCTGAAAGCTATGCAAGAAAGGTAAGCCAGGAGACACTGGAAAAAGCAAACAAGATGTTTTCTGCCCTGTCCATTGAAAACCTGACGGCGGGAGAATTCTTCAGCAACGATCCCGATATTATTGAGGCTGTTCTGGAAATAATAACACGGCATCCCATGAAGGAAGATGAGATTAAGAAATTTATAGAGATGAGAAATGAAGATGTTGAAAAAACTTTTACGAAATTAAGGAACAGCGGGAAGATAGATATCTGTGAATACGAGGGAGAGAAAACGTACAGACATAAAAAATAGAACTCTGCAGGGAAGGATATTTCAGGGTATCCCCGGCTCCAGTCCGGAGCCGGGAACACTACCGCTTTTTTTCAGAGGGGTCCCTTGTCGAGAAACGTGGTCAGTGCCTCAATCAGCTTATCCCGCCCCCGTCCGTTGAGAGCAGAAAAAAGCACCCGCTGGTTCTCCTGCAGATGATGACCAATATCAAGCTGGCGGGCATTTTTGCCGAGGGCAGACCCGCTGACCTTGTCAATCTTGGTATAGACAACGAGAAAGGGAATTTTCTGGTCACGAAGCCAGTCGATAAGCTGGCTGTCGAGCAGTTTGGGTTCGTGGCGAATATCAACAATGACCACGACACACTTGAGACATTTACGTTCTTCCAGATAAGAAGTAATCAACGCCTGCCAGGCATTCTGCATGCCCTGCGGCACTTTGGCATAACCGTACCCGGGGAGATCAACAAAGCGAACATCATCTCCGATCTGAAAGAAGTTGAGTCCCTGTGTTTTACCGGGACGGGCAGAGATCTTGACCATTTTTTTGCGGGCGAGAAGTGTGTTGAGCAGACTCGACTTGCCAACGTTGGAACGGCCGGCGAAGGCAATTTCTGGAAAGTCCTCCTCAGGAAGTTGTTTCAGGTTGTGCACACTGAGAAGAAACTCAATATCTGAAAAATCCATGGTGACCTCCGAAGTCTCGGCCAGGCTTTCGCCCGGCATTTTGACAGTCTGAAACTTCTCAGATAACTTTATTGAGAGGATATTCAATAATACCCTCTGCGCCCAGCTTTTTCAGTTGCGGTACGAGATCTCGAACAACATCTTTAGTAATCACAGTCTCAATGGAGAACCACTCAGTGTGATAGAGACTGGCCACAGTAGGTGCGTTGAGAGAAGGCAGTACATCAACGATCTTTTGTACTTTTCCTTTGGGAACGTTCATTTTCAGTCCAACCACACGATCGGCGGCAAGAGCTCCCTGCAACAGCAGCGCGATGTTCTCAATTTTCTCCCGTTTCCAGGGATCTTCCCACACCTTTTTATTGGTAATGAGCTGGGTATTGGATTCCATCAGTTCGTGAATGATGCGCAGGCCATGAGCACGGATAGTCGTCTCGGTTTCGGTAACCTCAACAATGGCGTCGGCCAGCCCGGAAACAACTTTAGCTTCGGTTGCCCCCCAGGAGAATTCAATCTCCACATTGATGCCCCTCTCCTCAAAGAAGCGCTTTGTCACGCCAACCAGTTCGGTAGAGATTTTTTTTCCTTCGAGATCTTCAATCTTCCTGATATCGGAATCGCCAGAAACGGCAACGACCCAGCGGGTCGGGCGATTGCTCACTTTTGAGTATACAAGATCACAGACCATCACAACCTCTGACTGATTTTCCATGGTCCAGTCTTTCCCGGTGATACCGGCGTCGAGCAGCCCACTCTCAACATAGCGCGACATCTCCTGTGGACGACAGATGGAACAGTCCAGCTCGGAATCGTCAATCTTGGGGAAATAGTTGCGGGCGGCAGGTTTAATACGCCACCCGGCTTTTTCAAAAAGCTGAATAGTGGCTTTTTCAAGGCTGCCTTTAGGCAGACCAAGCTTCAATATGTTCATGAAATTCTCCAAATATCTAAATATTATTTGCCGTAAACTTTTTTGGGATCAAACAGCGGTTTTCCCTCCGTGCGGAGAGTCTCACCGTCTACAACACGGTAGAAACAGGAGCGATGGCCGGTATGACAGGCCGCTCCACCAATTTGCTCAATTTTATACACGACAGTGTCATCATCGCAATCCACAAGGATATCATGGATAATCTGCACGTTGCCGGAGCTTTCGCCCTTAAGCCACAGTTTCTGGCGGGAGCGACTCCAGTAATGTGCCTTGCCAGTCTCCAGGGTTTTCTCCCAGGCCAGCTTATTGATGTAGGCCAGCATCATCACCTCGCCTGTTTTATAGTCCTGGGCAATGGCAGGAATAAGACCGTCTTCGGATTTGCTAAAATTCAGTTCAACCATGGTAAACCTCTAATATTTCTTTCAGATGGCGGCGGGAATACCCGTCCTGACAATAAAAAAAATTCCTTTAAGGCAATCTTTCAGGTTAGACGGGCAAACTTATTTTGTCAAGGACAGTAGAAATTTCTCTCTAAAATTCACCGGGAAGTTGCAAAGCGGGAATTATTTACTACTTTGTTCCCATAAGAAAAATGACACAGTAATAAAACCATCTTTTCAACTCAACAAGGAGAACTCACATGTCCACAGTCACTATCGCCGTCAACGGTCTTCTCGACAACGGTAAAGTTTTTTTCAGCGTCGACAGGAACACGCCGCTCACCTTTTCCCTCGGCAACAGCGACCTGCCACCAACTGTGGAACAAGCCCTTGAGGAGATGAAAGCAGGGGAAGTTCGCAAGGTAAAGGTCACCCCCGTAGAGGGTTATGGCGTACGGCAGAAAGACCTGCTGCAAACCATCGAAAATAAAGAACTGATCAAGCGCCTCAATCCCGCCCCTGGCATGATGGTCTCCCTGCGAGCGGACAAAGACGGCACAGAACAGAGCATCCCGGCAACAGTTATTGAAGTCAACGAGGACTCATTTACAGTCGACTACAACCACCCCCTCGCCGGACACAATCTTACGTATGAGCTGGAATTGCTCAAAAAAGAGTAAATTTTTCTCTTCAGGGCAGCATCTCCGCTGCCCTGATTTAAGGAACCTTGAATAGTCTTGTATTTCGTTCCTATTCGAGGTACAGAAGAAGATTTCCTCTCAGAAAAAACTACAGGGAATCTCCGTGCAACAATATTTAGAGCTGTGCCAGAGGGTTGTTGAAGAAGGCGTCTGGGTAGAGAACCGGCGCACCGGAAAGCGGTGTCTCACGATCATCAACGCTGATTTCACCTATGATGTCAGCGATGGGACACTGCCCGTGCTGACCACCAAGAAAGTTCACTGGAAACCCGCCATTGCCGAAATGCTCGGTTATCTGCGCGGCTATACCTCCGCAGCAGATTTTCGTGCCCTTGGCTGCAATACATGGAACGCCAACGCCAACGAGAATGAGGCGTGGTTGAAAAATCCGTTTCGCAAGGGACCGGATGACATGGGCCGTTGCTACGGTGCGCAGGGACGTGACTGGCGCAGCCCTGAAGGCACGCGGATTGACCAGTTGCGCGAGATCTGCAATGATCTTCTTCGTGGCAATGACAATCGCTGCGAAATAATGACCTTTATGAATCCCGGAGAGCGTGACCGGGCCTGTCTCAACCCGTGCATGCACACCCATACCTTCTCTATCCTCGGAGAAAATCTCTATCTCACCAGTTACCAGCGCTCTGATGACCTGCCTCTCGGCCATGCCTTTAATCAGGTTCAGGTTGCCTGGCTGCTGATGATTATGGCACAGATCACAGGCTTGAAGGCAGCGACCGCATGGCACAAGGTGGTCAATGCCCATATCTATGAAGACCAGCTCGACCTGCTCAAGACTCAGCTCATCCGCAAGCCGTTTCCCCTGCCAAAGCTGAAGATAAATCCAGATATCAAGACTCTTGAAGACCTGGAAACATGGGTGACCCTTGATGATTTTGAACTCACCGGCTATACACACCATCCGGCGATCGCCTTCCCTTTTGCTGTGTAGTCCTCCGTAACGTTCTGCCCATGACCACTTTCCCCAACAGATCTTCAAGAAACCCGAAAGTGATATGCCTTTGCGACGAACAGCAAAGAGCGGGCCAGTACCCCTGAGAATCGGGGTATCTTCGCCACCAGGGCAAGGCCAACGCCGGATACAGGCCGTCGGCCGGAACCATGATTCAGAGACACATCATTTCATCTTCTGCAACAGCTCCTCCCGTTCCAGAGCTGCCTTGATAATGCGGAATATTTCACGATATTGGGTCTGTATCCGAGTACGGGCATATTGATGCAGTGAACGGCGTATTTCCCGTGCATCTATCCCATGTTCAGCGGCTACTTCTTCAAGAGCGGGAGCTGGCCAGTCCATCTCCAGATCTCTCCGTTCCTGCATTAACTCCTCCTGATATTCCAGAACTTCAGTAACCAGCAGATCACGCAACCGATCTGCCTCCTGCTGCAGTCTGTTCTGCTTCACCTTTGAACCCTTGTGTTCCGCAAGAAAGACAAGGACATCGTCTACGGCTTCCTCCTGTCGCAACACCTTGGCCAAATACTTTATTTGACGTTTCAACGCCCCAGTCTTCACCGTGCGGCAGGTAAGAATCTCAACCTTAACCGCTTCCGATGCAGGCAGAGTCTTGAGATCATTGTCTGAGAGTTGTGCCAGCTCGGCAGCCCCCTCCTCAATACGTTTGAAACGACGCTTCTGTTCTGATTTACTAATTCGTTCTGCCATCAACCAACCTTTACAAGAGAAGAATTATAACCTTCCGGGGGCTCATACCCCAGCAGATTACAAAGAGTTGCTGCCACATGAGTAAGACTCGGATTTTCCACGTTGCTCAAAGCAAGAGGATTGACACTGCTGTAATCTTTGATAATAAACGGGACCGGATTAAGGGTGTGGGAAACCATTGGTATATGTCTGCCATCCTTCTCTGTCCACATGATATCCGCATTGCCGTGATCTGCAGTGATGAAGGCTGTTCCCCCGGCCTTTGCAAGAGCGGCAAGCAGTCTGCCAAGGCAGAGATCCACCGTCTCCACAGCAATACGTACAGCCGCTTCCACTCCGGTGTGTCCCACCATATCCGCGTTAGGGTAATTGAGCCGGATGAAGCTGTATTTACCGCTTTGAATGGCCTCAATAACCTTTGCCGTGATCTCTTCCGCCTTCATCCACGGTCGAATATCGAAGGCAATCACGTCGGAGGGAATTTCAACATATTTTTCCAGCTTTTCATCAATATATCCAAGCTTGTTCCCATTCCAGAAATAGGTGACATGCCCGAACTTCTGTGTTTCAGAAATAGCGTAACTGGTCAGCCCGGTGGCACAGAGATACTCTCCAAGGGTACGGTCAATATGAGGAGGCTGGACAAGAAATTCCTTTGGAATGTGAGTATCACCGTCATACTGCATCATCCCTGCGTAGAACACCTTCGGCACGCGTACACGGTCAAATTTGTCGAAATCTTTTTGATCGAAGGCTTCAGAGATTTCAATGGCCCGGTCACCGCGAAAGTTAAAGAAGACAACCCCATCACCGTCCTCAACAGTTCCGACCGGTTTTCCCTCTTCAACAAGAATAAAGGAGTCCATGTATTGATCAGTCATGGTGTCATCTTCGGCATAGCTTTTTTCTACTGCTTCCACTGCGGAGGAAAAGCAACGCCCTTCTGCGACATCCCCAAGAACATGCGCCTTCCATCCCCTCTCGACCACAGACCAGTCCGCCCCATAGCGGTCCATCGTGACCATCATGCGGCCACCACCCGAAGCAATACGATAATCTCTGCCGTCAGTTGAGAGTTCCCGCAGTTTTTCCTCCAGGGGAGTAATATACTGCAAGGCGCTTTTCTGTCCTACATCACGGCCGTCGAGCAGAGCATGGACTCTCACCCGCTTCATATTATCCGCTGCAGCCCGCTCCACGAGAGCATAAAGATGTTTTATATGACTGTGGACATTACCATCGGAGACAAGACCGATAAAATGGATGGTCCCTTCATTTTGAGAACGCGCCAGCAACTCCTTCCACACACTGGTTGTGAAGACAGCACCACTCTCTATTGCGTCTTCTACAAGTTTTGCCCCCTGAGAGAATACCCGCCCCGCACCAAGCGCATTATGGCCAACCTCAGAATTCCCCATATCTTTATCCGTCGGCAAACCAACCGCTGTGCCATGAGCCTTGAGACGTCCAGTCAGCTTCCCGGCAAGAAGTTCATCCAGCACCGGGGTATAGCTCATATAAAAACCATCACTGGCACTGCCGTCACCAACACCCAGACCATCCATGATCACTGCCACCACCGGTCCTGGAGTTTCTTTAAACCCGGGAAGCTTTGCAAGCGGCGACACCTTTTTTTTTGACATGAGGTCTCCTCTCCTCTTATTTTATAAGATTATAATGTATAAATATAAAGATGAATATGCAAATTTTTTGCACATCTGCACATCGTTACAACTGCATTATGGGTACTTTGAAACAACCTGCATTCGTTCATATTCGGGGCACAGGAGGAAATTTACCGCAGGGAGTACCCTGGAAATTATTTTCGTGTTTTTTGAAAAGAATTTCGTGAAGGTACGTATACCGGCGTACCGTTCATCACCGGTATAACTTTGATATCGGAGTCCAGCACGTACCTCCGAGGATAAATTTTTGACTGTAACGAAGAAGATGGGCGATTGGGCAATTATTCAAGATGCCCTTATGTTCACTATAAACGTTAACCCATGGGAGATAAACCCCGTCGCTGTAAAATCTCCACGGGACAATCCCGTTCTCTCTTTCCTCCTCAGAGGTTATTGTCACAGCAATTTTTTCCCACAGCCTGTTCGCTTATCGTTTCTTGATTCTGGTATAATGCCATTTTCACTTTCTCCCGCCTCCCGCCTCCCGCCTCCTGTCTCCCGTCTCCCGTCTCCCGTCTCCCGTCTCTTTATGAGTAAAGTAAGATATTTGAGGTAAATAAATCTTGCGATAAAAAGCCCATCATGGTAAAAAAACTTCTCTGCGTCGTTTCCACAAGGATGCAATTCGATTCGCAGGCGCGTAGCTCAGTGGGAGAGCGCCACCTTGACGTGGTGGATGTCGTCGGTTCAATCCCGACCGTGCCTACCAATATTAAGGCTGAAGTTTTTACACTTGTATTAGTGTATCCACTTTGGCCTTTGTTTTTTTAATTTTGAGAAGAACAATGAGTGAAATTACTGTTTCCATAGATGGAGGAGAATCAGCACAATTTACTGCGGGTTCTACTGTAAGGGATGCCATTACCACGTTGCTTTCCAATAAACAACGCAAGCAGACCGTCGCCGCAAAAATCAATGATGAAATTGTTGATTTCACCACCGTTCTTACTGTAGATACCTCTCTCGTTCCCGTGCAGACCGGCTCCATTGAAGGCCTGGATATACTGCGACACAGCACGTCCCATGTCATGGCACATGCAGTGCGTGACCTTTTCGGCGCAGACCTGCAGGTGGCAATCGGACCCGCTATTGAAAACGGTTTCTACTACGATTTCAAACGGAGTGACCCTTTTACCCCCGAAGACTTTGAAAAAATCGAAGCACGCATGGAAGAAATCATTCGTGCCGCACTGCCTTTCACCAAAAGCGGGATGTCCAGTGCAGACGCTGTTGAATATTTCAAAAAAACCGGAGAGCCCTTCAAAGTTGAACTGATTGAAGACCTTGGTGTGGAAAATGTCTCTTTTTACAAGGTTGGAGAATTTACAGATCTCTGTCGGGGTCCCCACCTTCCAGACACCTCTTTTGTCAAAGCTTTCAAGCTCCTTCGTGTCGCCGGTGCCTACTGGCGGGGTGACGAAAAGCGGGATGTACTTCAGCGCATTTATGGTACAGCTTTCTATGACAAAAAAGAGCTGAAAAAACATCTCAATGATCTTGAAGAAGCAAAAAAAAGAGATCACCGGAAACTTGGCAAAGAGCTGCATCTTTTCACCCTTTCCGATGAAATTGGTCCGGGACTCATTCTCTGGCAGCCGAAAGGTTCGCAACTCCGCCGCCTGATCGAAGATTTCTGGAAAGACGAACATTATCGCCACGATTATGAATTGCTCTACACTCCGCATATTGCACGGCAGGACTTGTGGAAGACCTCTGGTCACCTCGATTTCTACAAGGAGAGCATGTTCTCTCCAATGGAAATTGATGGAGTAAAATATCAGCTCAAACCGATGAACTGTCCTTTTCATATCGGCGTTTATAACAGTGAGCGCCGCAGTTATCGGGATTTTCCCATTCGCTGGTGCGAACTTGGCACCGTCTATCGCTACGAGCGTGCCGGTGCCCTGCACGGCCTGATGCGGGTCCGGGGTTTCACCCAGGATGATGCCCATATTTTTTGTCGCCCTGACCAGCTTGAAGATGAAATTTTCAATATTCTGGATCTCAATCTGCATGTCCTCAAAACCTTTGGTTTTTCCGAGTATGACATCTATCTCTCCACTCGCCCTGAAAAAGCGGTCGGGACAGATGAGATCTGGGAAAAAGCGACCAGTGCACTCAAATTTGGCCTGGAGAAAAAAGGTCTGAAATATGAGATAGACCCGGGAGAAGGTGTTTTCTATGGGCCGAAAATTGATATCAAAATCAAAGACCAGCTTGGCCGCAGCTGGCAGTGCTCTACCATACAGGTAGATTTCAATCTGCCGGAACGCTTCAAAATGGAGTATGTTGGTGCTGATAATGCCATGCACCAGCCAATTATGATTCATCGTGCCCTTATGGGTTCCCTTGAACGCTTTATTGGCGTACTTATTGAGCAGTATGCCGGAGCCTTCCCTGTCTGGTTTGCACCAACTCAGGCCCGCATCATGAATATCACCGATGCTCAGATTGATTACTGCGAAGAAGTATATCGGAAACTTCGGCAGGCTGGTGTTCGGATTGAAAAAGACCTTCGTAACGAGAAACTCAACTACAAGATCCGTGAGGCACAGCACGACAAGATTCCTTACATGCTGATCATTGGAGATAATGAGAAAGAAGACGGGACAGTTACTGTTCGTCTAAGAAACGGAGATAACCTCCCTCCAATGAAAATTGAGGAATTTACTCGCAAAATTGAGGAAGAAGTGGTAGAAGGTCGGGGTTATTAATTTTTTGTAGAGCGCAAATGCAGTACAAATGCAGTACGTGTACAATCAATTTTTCTGTGTAATTTTCCGAAATTACACTAATTATAAATTTTATGAGGAGTTCACAACCTGAAATATGGCTATCAGAAGAGATAAAGGACGTCAACCGCAACGTGAAGAGAAAGCACTGATTAACGATGGAATTCGTTACCCTAAAGTTCGTCTTATTGATGGAGAAGGTGAACAGCGTGGCATCGTCAGCAGTAATGAAGCACGGTCTATTGCCGAAGAAGCCGGTCTTGATCTGGTAGTAGTTGCGGAGAGTGCTGATCCGCCTGTATGCAGGGTGATGAATTACGATAAATTCAGATACGAGCAAAAGAAAAAAATTCAGGAAGCAAAGAAAAATCAAACTATTACTGAAACGAAAGAGATCAAGTTCAGACCCAAAACGGATGATCATGATCTTAATTTCAAAATCAAAAACGTGCGAAAATTTCTTGCTGCCGGAAATAAAGTTAAACTGACCATGCGTTTCCGTGGAAGGGAAATTGTCTACTGTGAGACGATTGGTCTTAACGCCATGAAAAGTATTGCTGAATCCATTGCTGAAGAGGTACAGATTATCCAGCCCCCTAAGATGGAAGGACGGCAGCTCGTAATGGTTGTTGGCCCCAAATAACAATCCTGACTGTGCCAGCAGAAGGCAGGAAGAACGGGTTATCTCGGGGATGTATATAAAATTATTGTCGAAGAGCTGTTGGCGGGTGTTTTCCTTTCACAGCAGACACCTGAAAAAACCGCGAAAGTGGATGAGCCGTAAAGGAGTAATATTATGCCTAAGATGAAAACAAACCGTGGCGCAGCTAAACGCTTCAAACGCACTGGAAGCGGTAAATTGAAGAGAAATAAAGCATACGCCAGCCATATTCTTACGAAGAAAAGCACCAAACAAAAACGTGGTCTCCGCCAGGGTGGCATCGTTGACAGTGCCAACATCAAAGGAATTGAGCGTATCCTGCCATACATATGAGTGTGTTCTTAATAATAAATATTAAGCAGATAACCGATAGAATATAAGCTGTTTCAAAGGAGTACTGAAATGCCCAGAGTTACCCGTGGCTTTAAAGCCAGAAGAAGAAGGAATCGAGTCCTCAAGCTTGCCAAAGGTTACCGTGGTGCTCGTTCGCGCCTGTTCAGAACGGCTACTGAAGCAGTAGACCGCGGCCTTACTTATGCCTACCGTGACCGGAAAGCCCGCAAAAGAGATTTTCGTCGTCTGTGGATTGCCCGTATCAGTGCCGCTGCCAAAATCAACAGCCTGAGTTATTCAAAACTCATGGGCGGTTTGAAAAAAGCTAATATTGATCTTGACCGCAAGGTGCTTTCCAATATGGCCATCCTTGATGCCCCTGCCTTTACGAAACTGGTACAGATAGCCAGAGAGGCTGTCGCATAAGCCACGTTTTCTTCAGGATTTTTCATGCCGGTTCTGGTCGTCAGCCATTACCGGCATGTTGTTTCTTACCGGGTGCTCCGTTGTTGTCCCCCGCACCCTCCCCGCTTGCAAACATATTCACACTGTTCCGGCCATGGAAAATGAACTCAAGAAACTGAAGGAAGAAGCGCATAAGCTTCTCGGTAAAATCTCCGACAAGGGAGATGCGGAAGAGTTCCGTGTCCGTTTTCTGGGCCGCAAGGGACGCTTCACTCAAGTGATGCGTTCTCTTGGAGACGTTGCCAGAGAAAATCGCCCCCGTCTTGGTCAACTCGCCAACCAGGTCAAAAAAGAGATCGAAGAGGGTTTTGAAAAACAAATTTCGAAACTGTTGCAGCCGTCGACCAGCCAGATGGATCGTCCTGATCTCAGCCTTCCCGGACGAATTCCTCCCCGGGGAGCTTTGCATCCGGTGACGCAGATTATGAATGAGACCTGTGAGATCTTTGAAAGTCTTGGATTCTCTGTGGCTGAAGGACCAGATGTAGAGCAGGATTACTACAACTTTGAAGCCCTCAACATTCCGCCCCATCATCCTGCCCGGGACATGCACGACACCTTCTACATTAGCGAATCTACGCTTTTGCGTACGCATACCTCACCAATGCAGGCAAGGGTTATGGAAGCCAGCGAACCACCCATCCGGATTATTGCCCCGGGGAAAGTGTATCGCAATGACTCCGATATCACCCATACCCCCATGTTTCATCAGGTTGAGGGACTTCTCGTCGATAAGGGAATTTCTTTTGCCGACCTCAAGGGTGTCCTGACGATCTTTATCCAGAAGATGTTTGAAAAGGATCTGGCGCTGCGTTTCCGCCCGTCTTTCTTTCCCTTTACTGAACCCAGCGCTGAAGTTGACATCGCCTGCGTTATGTGTGGAGGTGCCGGTTGCCGTGTCTGCAAACAGACGGGCTGGCTGGAGATTCTCGGAGCGGGCATGGTTGACCCTGCGGTCTTTGCTCAGGTCGGATATGATCCCAAAGAGTACAGTGGCTTTGCCTTCGGCCTTGGAATTGAGCGCATCGCCATGCTCAAATATGGCATTGATGACATACGCCTCTACTACGAAAATGACCAGCGTTTCCTTTCACAATTCATTTAAGACGACACAATCATGAAGTTTACACGCAACTGGCTCAAACAATATGTGGATTTTGGTGAGATGCCTGACAGCGAACTTGCTGAATATCTTACCATGCTTGGATTGGAAGTCGATTCTGTAACGCCCCTCTTCCAAGACCTTGCCGTTTTGAAGACCGGAACAGTTGTCACCTGCGACAAGCACCCTGACGCCGACAAACTGCATGTCTGCTCCGTAAGAATTGGGGAAGATACACATCAGATTGTCTGTGGTGCACCCAATGTTCGTACCGGATTGAAGGTTGTTGCAGCTCTGCCCGGTGCGGTTCTGCCCGGCGATTTCAAAATTAAGAAATCCAAAATCCGGGGTGTCGCCTCTGCAGGAATGCTCTGCTCCGAACGCGAACTCGGCCTCTCCAATGCCCACGACGGCATCATGGAATTGCCCGAAGAAACAGGAGATGGAGAAAGATTTATTGATGTCATGGAGATGACTGACACCTGTATTGAGGTTGACCTGACTCCGAATCGCCCGGACTGTACTGCCGTAATTGGTATTGCCCGCGAAGTTGGCAGTGTCATCGGTAAAAAAGTTGTCCTGCCGGTTAGTGGTGCTGCCATCACCAACGAGACAAAACAGTTTGAGGTTGTCATTAAAGAACCTCAACTGTGTCCGCGCTATACAGCCCGACTGATTGAGAATGTAAAGATCGGTCCCTCTCCATGGTGGTTGCGCAGACTGCTGCTCAGTGTTGATCTGCGTCCAATCAACAACATCGTTGATATCACCAACTTTGTTATGCTTGAATATGGCCAGCCTCTGCATGCCTTCGATTTTGATTCCCTCGCGGAGAACAAAATTATTGTGCGAACTCCAACCAGAGAAGAGAAGAAATTCATCTCCCTTGACGGTACTGAGCGCATTCTTGAAGACGAAACACTGATGATATGCGATGCAGAAAAACCCGTCGCAATTGCCGGTGTCATGGGTGGCAAAAATTCTGAGATTACAGAGAACTGTACGAGAGTATTACTGGAGAGTGCCTGTTTCAATCCAGTTTCTATTCGTAAAACTGCCCGGAAGCAGAAACTCCCCACGGATGCATCCTACCGCTTTGAACGCGGAGTGGACCCAAAAGGCACAGTAAATGCGCTCAACCGTGCGGTGGAATTGATCTGTGAATTTGCTGGCGGAACGGCAGCCGATGAAGGTCTTGACCGCTTCCCGGGGCAGCAGGATCCTCTGACCATTTCTCTGAACGTTTCTCACTCCAACACTCTTCTCGGCCTTAACTTGACAGCAGAAGAGATTGTCAACCTTCTGGAATCTATTGAAATTTCCTGCACAATAGAGAATGACGACAATATCAATACCGTTATTCCTTCTTTCCGCATTGATCTGGAACGCGAGGCAGATCTCATTGAAGAGGTTGCCCGCCTCTACGGGTATGATAACATCCCCGTTACCCTGCCTTCCATCTCCATGAATTTTCCAGCACAGGACAAAAATCGGCTGAAAAGACTCTTCATTTCAAAAGAGTTGACAACCATCGGCTGGAGCGAAGCGATCAACTACAGTTTTATCGGCATAAACAAAGTTGTGCAGTTGGGGATTAAAGAATCCGACCCGCGGATCAATCCCGTACGCCTTCTCAGCCCGCTGAGTGAAGACCTTGCCGTGTTGCGTACTACTCTTCTCCCCGGATTGCTTGACAATGTCCGACGCAATATAAATTTTCAGCGTCCCGCAATAAAACTCTTTGAACTTGGCAAAGTTTTCTTTCCGAAAGGCGAAGACGAACAACCTGACGAGAATATACATCTCGCCGGGATACTCTCCGGTAATCGCTACGGAGACCTTGTTTCTCCGCTCTATTACAAGGCAGAAAACGTTGATTTTTATGATATTCGCGGTGCAGTGGAATTTGTGCTCCAGTCTCTGCGACTGCCTTTCAGCAGCGAGGAAAAGGGGCTTCATTTTCAAGTCCCCGAACCAGGTGAACCGTTCTTCCAGGAAGGTCAGACACTTGACCTCTGCCTTGACGGAAAATGCCTTGGTTTCATCGGCAAAATTGATTCCGAAGTACTGCGCAACTACTCGATAAAAAACGAAGTTTTCTATTTTGACCTTGACTATGATGCTCTCTGCAGAGTAGAGAACACTGACAAACAGTTTTCTTCGCTTCCGGTTTATCCTGCTGTTCGCCGAGACATTTCACTTGTCGTTCCAGTAGCTGTCAGTGCGGGTGAACTTCTCAAGGCAGTTCAAAGCAGTAAAGATAAACTCATCGAAGATACAGAGATTTTTGACGTGTTCACCGGCAAGAGTATTCCAAAGGGATTTAAGAGTATTTCTCTCAAGATTACCTATCGTTCTGCCACGAAAACGCTCACAGAAAAGAATGTTGAAAAGGCACACGCCAAAGTGTTAAAAATGCTTACTGACAGGTTTGGAGGAAGTTTACGCGATGCATGACAAGGATAATCAGAACCTCACCCGCAAGGAACTTTCTGAAACACTTGCGGATCAACTTGGTTTTTCACAAAGTAACTGTGCACAAATTGTTGACAGTTTTCTTGGTAATCTTAAAGATTCCATGCTTCGTGGAGAATCGGTAAAACTGGTTCATTTCGGGACCTTTACGGTTCGTGATAAATCTCCCCGTCGTGGCCGCAATCCCCGCACTGGTGAGACAATCACAATTAAGAAACGCCAGGCCATCAGTTTTCGGCCGAGCAAAAAACTGAGGGAACAGGTTAACGATTAAAAGCTGTCCCCAGCGCCCTGACGAGGGAAAGGATTATGAGCCCAGAGATTCCGGACAAGCTCTACTTTAAAATCGGTGAGGTGGCAAGACTGGTGGACGTTCCGCCTCATGTGCTGCGTTACTGGGAATCGGAGTTTGCCGCAATCAAACCCCGACGGGCCAACTCTGGGCAGCGTCTGTATAAACGTGCTGATGTTGAAATGGTGCTGCAGTTGAAGATTATGCTCCATGAACAGGGATTCTCCATAGCCGGTGCAAAAAATCTGCTGAAAAGCGGAAAAAAAGTTATTATTACCGCTAAGAAAACAGCTGGAGTTACGCCTGCAGTTGCCAGAAAACCACAGAGCAGAGTCAAGATCCCACGCTCTTCTGCATTGAAAGTGATACACGTAACCTCCAGCGCAGATGTCATATTGGGCCAGGTGAAAAATGAGTTGCAGGCCCTGCAAAAGTATGTGGATTCGGGCAATGCCTGAGGGTTGTATTGAGAAGGTTATCAGAGAGTTATTGCAATTGTAAAGAAACAAGATTGACACCACAGAGATGTCGTGGTAGATAAGCTCGTACGAGTCGGGATGTAGCGCAGCCTGGTTAGCGCACATGTCTGGGGGACATGGGGTCGGAGGTTCAAATCCTCTCATCCCGACCATTAAAATATTAAGGGCTTAACAGTTATTCAATAACTGTTAAGCCCTTTTTTTATGCTTTTTCTACGGGGATCAAACATTCGTACGTTGCCATCACCACGGGATACCACCGGCGAAATTGCACACCGTTGATAAAAATCGCCACGACGCACATTACCAGCAATACGCAATGCTGTTGTAGAGACAAGGCATGCCTTGTCTACACGGTGACCTTAACCGCAGCGATGACGCCAATCATAACGGTAACAGCAGCCGTAACCAATAATCCGAAAAAGAATACACCGGCGAAATTGCACACCATTGATAAAAATCACCACGACGCACAGTACCAGCGATACGCAGCGCTGTTGTAGAGACAAGGCATGTCTTATCTGATCGAAGAAGATGAGCGATTATTCAAGAGCCCCTTATACCTTTCCTGAATCCGGCAACACTCTTTTATAGGGAAATATTTTGTCGTAACACCAGTTATAAATATAACCGTAGATGACATAAAAAAAGGAAAATCCCATGTCTGTGACCAGAGCCTGCAAAAAATTCATCTCCAGCCACCACATGGTAAAAGGCAGAGTAAAAACCATAAAGCCAACCTCAAAGCCGATCGCCTGGAGAGTTCGCAGAGAAGGCGACCGATCCGCGAGAGAGTATCCCCTGGAAAGCAGGGCCTTGTCGAAAAGCACATTATATCCCCAGTTCCAGAACACCGCGCTGACAGCAAAAAATATGGTCAGAACACCCATCTGTTCCGAAGGTTCTCCCGTTATCACACTGCTCAGCGGGATGATGATGAATAAAGCCAAAACTTCAAAACACACTGCATGGCGAATTCGGTCTGCTCTTGTTCGTGGTATTACTGGCAGATTTGACATTTTTTGACCGGAGAATGAAAGGGAGGAACACTGTATAATACTGAAGGATACCTTGAAATAGAATTTCCGCAGGCTCTGCAAAGAACAAACACAATCATTGTATACCATACAGCACACCTGATCGTCAGCTTAACGTACCTCTGCCCGGCACGTTTTTAAACAGACACGGTTCTTCACGGATTCAAAAGAAGGAAAAACAATGTATGCTTTTCCAATGAAGGCTTCCTGCATGCCATCGCCAAAATTTTTACAACCTGATTTACACACTGAGGGGGACACATGATTGACTTGTTAATGAGTTTTTCACCGATCAACCAGGCTTTTCTGGCCACTCTGTTCACCTGGGCACTGACCGCCGCAGGTGCAGCGCTGGTCTTCTTCACCGCAGCGGTAAACCATAAACTCATGGACTCCATGCTCGGCTTCGCAGCGGGAGTTATGATTGCGGCCAGTTTCTGGTCGCTTCTGGCTCCGGGCATCGAGATGGCGGAAGAGCTCGGACAAACACCGTGGTTAACAGCAACCATAGGTTTTCTCTTTGGCGGAGTCTTCATGCGCATGGCAGACTTTCTTCTTCCTCACCTGCATTACGGAGGAACGAAAAGTGAAGGAATTAAAACCTCCTGGCAGCGCAGCACCCTTCTGGTGCTGGCCATTACCATGCATAATGTCCCGGAAGGCCTTGCAGTGGGTGTTGCTTTTGGCTCTGCAGCAGCAGGACTCCCTGCGGCGACAATCGGCGGTGCGGTGGCTCTGGCGATTGGTATTGGGATACAGAATTTCCCCGAAGGAGCTGCAGTGTCTCTCCCCCTGCGCCGGGAAGGGCTTTCCAGGTGGCGCAGCTTTCTCTATGGTCAGGCATCGGGAATCGTGGAACCCTTTGCCGGGGTCTTTGGAGCTCTTTTTGTCCTCAAGATGCAGACCTTTCTTCCTTATGCCCTCTGCTTTGCCGCCGGTGCCATGATTTTTGTGGTAGTAGAAGAACTTATCCCTGAGTCCCAGCGACGCCCGGAAAACATTGATACCGTTACCATGGCCTCCATGTGCGGCTTTACGGTGATGATGATTCTTGATGTTGCTCTGGGATAAGAAAAGGAGAAAGGAGACGGGAGACAGGAGACAGGGAAAAGCAAAAGACGGAACAGCGAAAAACTTTTTGCCAACGAATAAAAGCTCTAATCATGCGAATAAAGGCAAAAAACTTTAAGAAGTTACGCTTTTATAAAAAATGCCCTTTTTCGCATTATTAGAATATTTCTATTAAGTTATGCTCTTTTTACATCCTGTTTATTCATTCGCAATCACAAAAAAAGATGTCCACGCAGTCGCGCTCTCTGGTCAATACAAAATGTAAATGGTATAAGACAAAGACTGGATGGCCAGTGAAACACGCTAAATGTGCGGAAGATTCTCTCTATAAAATGTCTTTTTTCGCGTGTTTAGTGTGTTTTTTCGTTGGCAAAAAAGTCCTTTCGCAGTTCAATCTTTTGCCTTTCCCGTCTTTCGCTTTTCCCTTTCTCCCGCCTCCTGTCTCCCGTCTCAGAAGTCCTTTACGGGCAGCCTTATCCCTTACCCTTCGCCAAGCAGTGCCAGCCCAAAACCGGCGAAGGCAAGACCTGTAATTTTATTAAAAAAGGCCATCGATCTCTTTTTTGCCAGACATGCAGACAGTGAAGAAGCCAGCACGGCATAGGTGGAGAGCACAACACAGGAAATGCCTTCTATGGTGAAGATAAGCGTGAGAAACTGCGGAACATAGGCTCTTGTGGGATCAATAAATTGAGGAAAGAGCGCAACAAAGAAAATTATCGCCTTCGGATTTGTTATCCCTACGCCAAAACCCTCTTCAAAGATTGACAGGATTTTCCTGTCGAATTTTTTCTCTTTCCCAAAAACAAAACCTGCATCGAACGCCGGAGCTCTCCACGCCCGCACCCCCAGATAAATCAGATAGCAACTGCCGATCAGCTTCAGAAGAGAAAACAGCGTGGAAGAGGCAATAATAACAGCCCCCACACCAACAGCACAGAGAGTTGCCAGAAGAACCATGGCGCAGAAGTTGCCGATCACGTTTATAATGGCAACTCTGTATCCGTATCTCATGCTGTTTCTGATCGTTAAAACAACAGCAGGACCAGGGATTGCGGTTACAACAATCGCCAGGACCAGGTATTTGACATATTCATTTATCATTGTTTTCCAAATGTTATTTTTTCATCTCCTGCGACTGTCTCTGTTCCTTTTCTGTGACTACGAGGAGTTCTTTACCATCAACGATGAGAGAAACAAAAGCAAATTTTTTCTGTTCCCTCCCTTCTCCCGCCACATCTGAACAATCCCTTATCATGATATGACAGCGCAGATTATACCAATCACATTTTTTACTGACCAGAGAACGCAGAGAACGCGATTGCGTGGACATCTTTTTTTGACGATTACGAATGGATAAACAGGCGAACCCTCTTTTCGGGAAAATCTATTGACAAATAACCTCCTGTGAATAAAGATAGTAATCAATTACTCACTTTATTCACAGGAGGTTCAGATGACTGCACCAAGAAGACATCTTCCCGCTGCAGAGCGCAGGATGATCATTGTTGAGACTGTCATCACGCTGGCAGGAGAACAAAACCCGAGTGACATCACCACTGCGGCCATAGCCAAACAGATGGGCCTGACCCAGGGCTCACTTTTTCGCCACTTCCCCAACAAAAATGCTATCTTTGAAGCTGTCATGGAATGGGTCGCAGAACACCTGCTCTCCCGTATTGAAGAGGCAACAGACGCACAGCCCTCCCCTCTTGCGGCCCTTGAAAATATGTTCATGGCCCATATCGATTTTATCACAGAGCATCCGGGGATTCCCCGTATTCTGTCCTGTGAATTACAACGCGCTGAAGAAACGAGGCCAAAAAAGATCGTGCAAACGCTTCTTCACCATTATGGGGGGCACCTTCATCATCTACTTGGAAAAGGAAAAGCCTGTGGAGAACTTGATAAAGAGCTGGACAGCGACGCCGCAGCTACCCTCTTCCTCGGTACCATTCAGGGACTGGTCATGCTGTCGTTAATAGCCGGGAATGTAAATCAGATGAAACACAATGCAAAGAAAGTCTTTGCCATCTATCAACGTGGTATCAGGAGTTCATTATGAAGAAGTTCCCTTTCCAGAAACGGACACTGGCACTCATTGCCATACTTGTTCCCCTGCTGTTCCTGTTTGTCTATGTAGCCCTGCGTTCCGGGCCGCTTGCTCCAGTCTCGGTGGTCCTGGCCACAGTTGAGGAGAGTGAAATCTCACCGGCAATATTCGGTATCGGCACTATAGAAGCCCGTTACACGTACAAAATTGGCCCGACGTCTGCGGGACGGGTCAAACGTCTGGATGTCGATACAGGAGAGTATGTCAAGGCAGGGCAGGTGCTTGGTGAAATGGACCCGGTGGATCTTGATGCCCGTATCAGGGCTGAGGATGCGGGTTTTAAAAGAGCAGCTGCGCTGATAGACGAAGCGCAGGCGCGGAAGGATTATGCCCAGACGCAGTCTTCGCGTTACAACCTTTTACTCAAATCGCGTGCCACCAGTAAAGAAATGGCAGCCTCAAAACGGCAGGAATTGCAGATAGCAGCAGCAGGACTGACTGCAGCCCGGGAGGATTTGTCCCGGACAGCTGCCGACCGCAAAGCGCTGCAGGCACAGCTCAATAATTTAGTATTGATTTCACCTGTTGATGGTCTTGTTGTTTCACGTGATGCCGACCCGGGGACCACTGTGGTCGCAGGTCAGTTTGTCGTGGAAATCATCGACCCGGGTTCCCTGTGGATTAATGTCCGCTTTGATCAAACTCACGCACGGGGACTCGCAGCAGGGTTACCAGGCCGAATCACATTACGATCCCGGTCAGGTGAATTCCAGACAGGACGTGTTCTGCGCACCGAACCTCTTGCCGATGCGGTCACAGAAGAGACTCTGGCCAAGGTTGTGTTTGATCAGATTCCTGAGCCACTGCCACCGATCGGCGAACTGGCAGAAGTCACAATAACTCTGCCGAAAATGGCAGCGGCACCGGTTATTCCCAATGCTGCAGTCCATCACATTAATGGTCAGGCAGGCGTGTGGAAGCATAGAAATGGCCATCTTCAATTCACCCCGATTACATTGGGGGAATCTGATCTGGAAGGCCATGTACAGGTACACAAGGGACTGAAAAGTGGTGACCAGATAGTGCTCTACAGCGAAAACGCCTTGAAGGAGCACAGTAAGATTCACATCGTTGATCATATCCCGGGGGTAACACAATGATCAGTCTGGCCGGGCGTGACATCATGCATTCCTGGGGAAAGTTTGTTTTTACCGGCATGGGCCTCGGACTTTTGATCGGCGTTACCCTCTCCATGGCCGGCATCTATCGCGGGATGGTCGATGACGCCCGGGTCCTGCTCGATAACAGTGGTGCCGATCTGTGGGTGGTCCAAAAGGATACCCTTGGCCCTTATGCTGAATCCTCAAGTATATACGATGATACCTGGCGCGGAATTCGCAGCATATCGGGCGTGGCAGATGCCGCCAGCATCACCTATCTCACCATGCAGGTGCGTCGCAAAGGAGTTGATGTCCGTGCCATGGTTACCGGCATCACTGCCGGGGGACCCGGCACCCCGGGCTGGCCGCCTTACCTGATTGGCGGAAGACAGATTACCCGCGGGCATTATGAAGCAGTCGCTGACATCGCTTCCGGATTTAAGCTGGGAGAACGTATCAAGATTCGCCGCAACCATTACACCATCGTCGGCCTGACCAGAAGGATGGTCTCTTCCAGTGGTGATCCCATGGTGTTCATCCCGCTTAAAGACGCGCAGGAAGCCCAGTTTCTCAAGGACAATGATGCCATCCGGGAACAGCGCCGACGGACAACGGAGAACTCGGCGTTCAACCGCCCGGGGGTGCCCGGTCTTCTTGACGCAATTATTGCCTCGCAAAGTGTCAATACATACGTCAACGCAGTTTTGGTGAGGGTCGGAAAAGGCCATAATCCGGACAAGGTTGCGGAGTCGATCCGCCGCTGGAAGCGTCTCACGGTCTACACTCGCAGTCAGATGGAGGAGATCCTCGTTGGCAAGCTGATTGCCACCTCGGCAAAACAGATTGCCATGTTCCTTATTATTCTTTCGCTTGTGAGCTCAGCTATTGTCGCCTTCATCATCTATACACTGACGATGGGGAAAATCCGTGAGATCGCCGTGTTAAAACTCATTGGGACAAAGAACCGCACCATTGTCGGCCTGATCATGCAGCAATCCATTGCTCTGGGCCTGATCGGCTTTGTGGTGGGGAAGATTACGGCAACCCTGGTGATGGCACCCATTTTCCCCAAGCATGTGCTTTTGGAACCACTCGACTCCGTTTTTGGTTTTATCGCCGTCGTTATGATCTGCATACTCTCAAGCATCGTATCTATCCGCGCTGCACTCAAGATTAACCCGGCCGAAGCCATAGGAGGCTGACATGACAGAGAAAGGGATTACTATCGTCGGGTTAAAAAAACGCTACGGCAGTGGAGACACTGCTGTAGATGCCCTGAAAAATGTCGAGATGCACGTTGCACCTGGCGAAGTCGTTGGACTGATTGGGCCGTCGGGTTCCGGGAAGAGCACGCTGCTGAAATGTCTCGGAGCTGTAATTGAGCCTACTGCCGGACAAATGATGCTCGGAGATGATCTCATTTATGATAATGGCTGGAGGGTAAAGGATCTTCGAGCATTACGACGCGACCGCATCGGCTTTGTCTTTCAGGCCCCCTATCTCATTCCTTTCCTTGATGTTACCGACAACGTTGCACTGTTGCCGATGCTTGCAGGAAAACCCAATGCCGAGGCGCGGAAACAGGCACGAGAGTTGTTTAAAGCTCTTGATATTGAGCATCGCGCCAGGGCCATGCCCTCCCAGCTCTCAGGAGGTGAACAACAGAGAGTGGCTATCGCGCGCGGGCTGGTAAACCGCCCCCCCGTAATCCTGGCCGATGAACCCACCGCCCCGCTTGACAGTGAGCGCGCGCTGGCTGTTATCAGGATTTTGAACGAAATGGCGCAAAAATTTGCCACCGCGATAATCGTCGTCACCCACGATGAAAAAATCATCCCCACGTTTAAACGCATTTATCATATTCGTGACGGAGTGACGTATGAAGAGAAAGGGGAAGGACGCAGCTTTGAATAAAATTCACGCAAGACCACGGGGTGTATCCTCTTTCAAGGCCCCAAAAGGGGAAAAAGGAAAAAGCGGTAAGACAATTTTTTTACCGCGAAGAACGCGAAGGAAGGCAAAGAAAGGAGACGGGAGGCAGGAGACGGGAGACAGGAAAAAGCAAAAGACGGAACAGCGAAAAACTTTAAAAAAAGATTTTAAAATTAAACAGAGAATTGTTGTTGTTCTCTCTTTACTCTTTGCGTTATTCGCAGTGAAATTCTTTGTCTTTTTAGAGCTTCTTTAAGAAGTTACGCTTTTATAAAAAATGCCCTTTTTCGTATGATTAGAGCAGTTATTCGTTGGCAAAAAAATCTTTTCGTTGTTCCGTCTTTCACAAAGCAGCCCTGAAAAAATCTCACCCCGCAATGAACGTCATCAGATTTTGTTGCCCTGCTTTTTCCTGCCTCCTGTCTCCTGTCTCCCTTCTCCCTTTTTTCGCTGGTCAGGACTCGAAACCTGGTTTGATATCTATCACCGGCGTTCCATCCAGCATATCGGCTCCGAGAAAGTCTATCCTGCCCTCTGCTGTCCTGACGATCTCCACAGTGGTAATCCCCAGAGAATTGGGCCGGTCCGGCGACCGTGTTGAAAAGACACCCCGTGGCACAGAGGAGTTTCTCGCCAGAGTTATCAGCGTATAGCCTGTTGAAAGATGAAAATTAAAAATAACGGTGATCTTCATCCCAACTTTCAGGTCTTGGATTCCATCTTTGAACTCAGGGAGAATCTCTATGGTCCCACAGCTTCCTGTTGATTCCCTCCCCTGAAAAGGCGTACCTGCTCGACGGGTGTACTTTGACCTGATGTAACCCACTGGTTTTATAATGATTTCGTCAGCCATTTTTCTCCTGTTCGTTTTACTCGTAATTTTGACACTGGTTTCATACCAATTACATTTTTTACTGACCTGAGAACGCAATTGCGAGACATTTTTTTGGCGATTACGAATGGATAAACAAGATGTAAAATTAACCTCATTGCAGCAAAGCCTGTTGTACTGAAGACGCCCAAATTGGGCGTCTCTACAAAGACCTTTTGCTTTTTCCTGCCTCCTGCCTCTCGTCTCCCTTTTCCCGTCCCTGTCTTTGAATCCGCCAATACAAAATGGAAATGGTTTCAGGCAATGTCTGCGCAGTCAGAAAAAAAGAGAATCCCGGCTCATCGTTTGCCTTTACCGCCTTTCCCACAACGTTTACCATACCGTGATAAAGACCAAAAAACGAAAAATTTATGAGATGGCAACTGGTACGCCCCTCTGCAAATCACTCCACCGGCCAGCCAGCTCCGTTCTGCCGGTTAATCGGGCGCTGTCGAGCGTCTTGAAAAAATATTAAGGATCTCTATGAAAGTGTACAGTGATAAAAAAATATGCGAAAAAATAAAAAAATATGCAGATTTAACTCACAAAAATATCCTTGAAATTGGGTGCGGTGATGGACGTATTTCATCGTTGTTATCTACAGACTCCAATTCATTTATTGCTGTAGATCCGGATGAAAAAAGAATTCATCGAGCTCAGGAACTCTTTTCAGGTATAGATTTCAGAATTGGATCGGGAGAAAATCTGAACTTCCCTGACAATTTTTTTGACATAGTGATATTTACCCTTTCATTGCACCATCAGAATGGCCAGAAAGCAATTGCTGAAGCGACCAGAGTCTTAAAAAACAGCGGTAAAATTCTTATTATCGAACCAGTTGTTGAAGGAGAAGTTGAACAAGTATTTGCATTTCTTTATAATGAAGATAATGAGACAAGAGAAGCTCAAAAATTCATAGTAGAGAGCGAATTATCAATTGTAAATTCTGAAATCTTTCATTCAGAATGGATATTTGAAGACAAAAATGACGTACTTCAATCACTCTTCCACTATTATGACATGCCATTTGATTCTGAAATTGCACTAAAAATTACTGATTTTATTGGAAATAAAATCCAATCAAATCCAATCCTGTTAAGAGATACGATGATCATTCAATCCTTAACAAAGATATTGGCTACCACGGAAAACACGGAAGGATCTCAATTACCTCAAAGCAAACAACTTCGGGAATCATCTGAAAGTCGGGATTGAACATTTTGTTCTCTGATATTCCGTGCTTTCCGTGTCTTCCGTGGTTTATAATATAACAGATGGGCGCAGGGCATTGTAAAAGCAGTAAAAACTGCTGGCTGGCCTTATCCTCTTCTCGGACTTATGAAATGAATCCAACTCTGAAAACAAACCTTGGTTCCCCCCAACCTTTCGGTGTCTTCCCCAGTAACGACGGGCAGGGGCTTAATTTCGCCATCTTCAGTCGTCATGCCACCGGGGTAAAACTGGTTATAGAAACCCCTTCTGATACGGAAAGCTGGCATTGTTGTGAAATCCCACTTCTCAAAGAGAATCGTACCGGTGATGTGTGGCATATCCAGATCGACGGTCTCCCTGAGCATTTTACCTATGGCTATCGGATGGAGGGACCAGACGAGAAGAAGAAAGGGCACGTCTTTAATCCCGAAAGAATTCTCCTTGACCCCTATTCCAAGATGTTTACTCCCAGAGCCTGGGGCGAAAAGAGTTCTTTCGGCGACCATCCGTGCTGTATCTATCGCCAGGATACCTTCGACTGGCAGAGAGTTCCCTTTCCGAAAACCGAACTGACAGAGACAGTGATCTACGAGCTGCATGTACGTGGCTTCACCCGTGGCAAAGGCTCTGATGTCGAATCGCCCGGGACCTTTGCTGCTGTTATAGAGAAAATTCCCTACCTGCTGGAGCTTGGGATAACAGCTGTGGAATTGATGCCGGTTAATGCCTTTGACGAAACCGATGTCCCCTTTAACGATCCCTTCGCAAATCGTCCACTGCTCAATTTCTGGGGGTATAATCCACTCTCGTTTTTTGCACTCCACCCCGGTTACGCGGCCAATCCCGACAACATCCTCGTTGAATTCAAAACCATGGTTCGTGAACTTCATCGTGTGGGCATAGAGGTCTATCTCGATATGGTTCTCAACCACACTGGAGAGGGTAATTATGACGGTATAACGTCAAGTTTCAGAGGGATTGACAACGCTGTCTTTTATCTTCTTGATGAGAATGGAGACTATCATAATTATTCTGGTTGCGGCAACACCGTGAACTGCAACCATCCGGTGGTCCGGGCAATGATTTATGACGTACTGCATTACTGGGCCGGGGAGATGCGGGTTGACGGCTTTCGTTTCGATCTCGCCTCCATTTTCTCCCGTGGACAACATGGCGAAGTACTGGTTGAGGCGCCTCTGGTAGATCGCCTTGCCGAAGATGCCCTGCTCCGCGACGTTAAACTCATTGCCGAGGCATGGGATGCCTCCGGGCTCTATCAGGTCGGAAGTTTTTCCTCCAACTGGCGCTGGGGGGAATGGAATGGGAAATTCCGCGACGATGTCCGCTCCTTCATGTCAGGCAGAGAAGGCACTGTAAGTAATCTGGCCACCCGTATTGCGGGCAGCTCCGACCTCTATCAGGACGCTGGCAAAAGTCCGGTGAATTCAATTAATTTTATCACATCCCACGACGGTTTCAGCCTCTACGACCTGGTAAGCTATAATGAGAAACACAATGAGGCTAACGGTGAGAATAACCGCGACGGCGACAATAACAATCACAGCTGGAACAGCGGCGAAGAAGGACTCTCGAATAATGCAGCCGTCAATCTCCTTCGTTTGCGCAGGATAAAAAGTTTCATGCTCATACTCTTCCTCTCCCAGGGCGTACCGATGCTCTCCGCTGGCGACGAAATGGGTCGCACCCAGCATGGCAATAACAACGCCTGGTGCCAGGACTCCCCCTTGAGCTGGATCGACTGGACAATGCTGATGAAAAATGCCGATTTGACTCGCTTCGTTCAGTGCGTCATTGCTGTACGTCAACGCTATAAAGTCTTTGGTCGAAGTACATTTTTCACAGGAGAAGGAAAACAAAGCAGTATTCAATGGCAATGTATTACTCCCGGGCAGGTAGACTGGAGTGACCATTGCCACGGCCTTGCCTTCCTGCTGGAAAGCAAAGAGATCAAGGAGTCTGCAATTTTCTTTGTTATGCTGAACGGCGCAGGCCTGGAACTGGAAGTCATCCTGCCGACACATCCGGCAGTTCAAGAATGGCATCTCCTGCTCAACAGCAGTGCGAGGGCACCGGAAAAGTGTATGGAGATGACGGAACAGAATCGTATAACCCATGAGGAATTTGTTATTCCACCGTTTGGGGCAGCACTTTTACAGGCAAAGATAAAAGACGGTCCTGCAACTTCTTAAAAATATGTTGAAAGGCAAAAAAAAAGCGCCTTGACTACCTGAAATTCAGGCAGCTCAAGGCGCTTTACATCAAACTTTAACTCTCACGTAATCAGGAAGGCATATACGGATTATCGTTCTGATTGTGGCGGGAAGAACGTTTCCCTTTTCTCTTGTTTATCGGGCTTGACGGTTTTGCATGTCCACCACCAAAGGCATTTCTTTCACTTTTGCCTTGCTGGCCATTTGCCTGATTCTGTTGTGACGGGCGTCGGTTACGACGAGGCTGCTCTGAAGAAGTTCCCTCCCCGTTCGTCGTCGATAACGGCTGGTCTTGATTCCGTGCCGCCTGTGTCGGTCTTGCCGCCTGTGTCGGTCTTGCACCCGGTTTCCGGGGACGACGGGCATCAAAGGATGCTGCCTTCTGTCCACGTCCATTCCCATTATTATTACGGGCTGGACGAAAAGAGCGACTGCCGTTATCATCATGTCCTTCTGTATAAGAAGACGCCTGTGCAGTATAAAACTCTTTCAAGGAAGCCAGTTCCGGCTTATTTAAAGCAACCTTTCCTTCCAGCTGGCGCTGCAGATTACGCACAAGTCGTACGTCTTTTTCTGTAGCAAAGGTCCACGCTTCACCGGAACGCCCTGCTCTGCCGGTACGTCCCGTACGATGGGTATAAACCTCTTCGTTTTCCGGCATGTCAAAGTTAATCACATGGGAGAGGTTTTCGACATCAAGTCCCCGGGAGGCAATATCCGTCGCCACGAGAATCTTAAACGTCCCCTTTTTAAATCCATCCAGTGCTCTCTGCCGTTGTCCCTGTGAAAGATTTCCCTGAAGAGATGTGGCTGAGTACCCCGCCTGTTCCAATTGAAGCGCCAGGCGCTTTGCCTTCATCTTGGTCCGGGTAAAGACGAGAGCGGAAGCCATTGATCCCCCTGCCAGCAGAGATTTGAGAAGTGCAGTTTTATGACTGACAGGAATACGATAGAAACTGTGGCGAATATTCTTCACTGCTTTTTTATATTCAATCTCCACAACCATCGGTTTTTTGAGAAGATCATCAACCAGGTTATGAACTTCTCTCGGCATAGTGGCAGAAAAAACCAGATTTTGTCTCTCTTTAGGAAGCTTCCCGATAATGCGTCTGATATCCGGCAGGAAACCCTGGTCAAGCATCTGATCTGCTTCGTCCAGAATGAGAGTCTGCACGTTGCGCAGGTCAAGACAACGGTCATTGGCAAGGTCAAGCAAACGGCCAGGGCAGGCAACAAGAATATCCACACCCCTTCTCAGTTTATTCACCTGAGCAGATCGACTTACTCCGCCGTATGCTACGCCACTGAACAAGTTAAGCGGGCGGGTAAATTTTTCCAGATAACTGTGGGTTTGTTCCGCAAGTTCCCGGGTAGGAGCAAGAATCAGAGCACGAATGCGATGTTTCTTATCCTTATCTGCACCGAGCTGCTGCAGAATGGGCAGAGTAAAGGCAGCGGTTTTCCCCGTTCCGGTCTGGGCAAGACCAAGAAGATCTTTGCCATCCAGTATCGGTTTGATAGACTGCTGCTGGATAGGAGTGGGGGTTGTGTAGCCAAGCTTTTTCAAGGTGGCGGCAATGGACGGGCTAAATTTAAAATCGTCAAAACTACTCATAGAGTACAGCTCCTGAACATGACAGTACGAATGAACTATGCCTCGTGCCATGTTCAGCGTCTTATGCTCTGTAAAAATGTGCCGATTTCGGCAATGTCGTTCGCGTGTTCCTGCTGCCAAGACGACAGCTCAAGAGCAGGGTTCTGAATGTGTTAGAAACACCAAATTCAGAAGATCCTGTTGAAAAAAAGGAAATATAGAGGGAACGTGATGGAGCAGGCACTATAAAAACATTCCAGAAAAATGCAATGTTTTTTTGACATTTTTTTTTGGAGTCGGGGGCATAAATAAAACTTCGTTCCCTCTCTCCCACTTCCTGTGAGAGTAGAAATATCGAAATTTTTCGGCCATCTTTTCGGCCATCCATGGAACAAACGGAAATATTGATTCCTTCAGGAAGAGAGAAAGAGACGCCCAGGTTGGACGTCTGGCAAAAGGTCTCAGAAAATACCAGCAGAAGCGAAAAGAACAGTATGTCGAAAAAACACCAGAAAGACGATTGATCCCTCCAGAATTTGCATCTTGCGGACAACATACTGCATTATATTGTTTGGTTTTTCGTTGAATTCATAACGGGGTACCTTGAATCCAGCAACATCCTCTGTATCCTTCATAAAGCTGGCGCAGCCAACGAAGGTGAACACCTTGCCAGCATACTTATTACAGGTCCCCATCAGAATCTTACAGTTTTTCCGGGTCCAGAACGACTAAAGACTTTGATATCTGGTGAATAATTGGGGCAACGGCAGCCTTTTCTGCAGCTTTACAACCAGCTTGTATAATTATGAGTTTTGAAACTTCAGGAATGAAGCAGAGGAGTTGATAAAGATAGTATTGTGAACCGCCTCTTTGAGCTTGAAAGCTCAGTTCTATACACTGCCTGCCATGTATCTTATCCTGACTTTGTGTAAGCAATCTGGCAGACAAATCATCTTCTATTGCGTTGATGTAGTTAGCAGTGAAAGTCTTATCAGTGATATTATATTTTATTATGCGAAACTGCACACCTGCGTGGCCATTGGGACTGTTTACTTCTGAAACGACAATACCTGAACGATATAGTCTGGCCTGCCATTGTTTCGGATATGTAAAACTGTAACCATGCTCAGAATCGATGAAGGTGGCACTGGTCCCGGGTATCCCTCCGGCAAATATCCGGGTGGCACAGCTAAGGATACAAAAGAGGAGAAAAAGAGGATATGTTCTGATCATTGGAAGGTCTCTCATGGCGTTTTCTGCCTGACGTTCGGCGCAACCGGTGAAAAGATTGGCGTGAAGCGACTCTTTTTCACCGGGCTAATATGATGTTATCCTTCTCTCTCTTCATAAATTTTGAAAGAGCTCGAAACTTCACGTTCTATAAAATCTTCTTCATTAATCCAATGGTCAGAAGTAATCAGAGTGTATTTGTTTTCTTCAGAATTGTGCAACTCCCAAACTATTTTTTCTGCATCGCTAAAGTCCTCTTCCCCATGTAGTTGACTTTCAAACAACCTCAAAATGAGGTTATTGCCTGAGAGTCCACTGCAAACAGCCCTTAAAGCAAGTTCTTTTGTTACTGCAATTTTTGAATCTTCCTTGAAATTCAATGTAAATTCTACTTTTGTTGCTTTTTTATTTGGAAATATTCCATTAAAAGCAGCATAGAGCAACCGGTTAATATTGAATAAAACGTAGTGCAATGATATATCTGTGTTCCCCTTCGCCTCATTACTATCTACCATTTCATGGGAAATATTTTGAATTTGCCCATCGGTTAATTCTTCCTTCAACTTATATTTCAACAATATTGCAGCTGCTTCGGGTGGCTTAAAATCACTCATGGCCATTTCTACTAACTCTCGCAATTCAGAAGGGTTCGAGGTTCTTGCATCTGAAAAATCAAGCCCTTCTAATATGTTAATGTAGTCATCATTTGTCCAGTACCCAGGTATCTCATCAATTGATTCAACTCCATTTACTTTAAGTGTGAATTCCATAATCTTTTTTACCCATAGATAGATTTAAAAAACTTTTAAATGACTCTGCTGCAATACGGTCACATTTGCCGTAAAAACGCCAGGAAAAAAAATCCCTGCCATGTCTCTATCATTATACCATCTTACTCTGTATGGATCAATTGGGTAAAAGTCATACCCCTCTGTCTCTGAAATATTTGAACAGGTATTATACCAATCCTATTAAGTTATACCCCGTTTTGTCTCCTGTTTATACATTCATGGTTACAAACGACAACAGGAACCACGAATGGACACGAATAAACACGAATTATTACTGAAAAAACCATAAGAGAATGCCCTTGTGGTTGAATTCGGTCTGTTATTTGCTTTGAGGTAATTGATGTTTTCCGTGGTAGCAAATTGCATAAGAACTATGGCAATGTATTGTTTCTGCTTATCGGCCCATAAGGACCAGGGTCTGTTCTAATGCTCCTCGTAAACCACGGAAGACACGGAAAGCACAGAATATGAGATCGTTAAAAAGCTCAACCCCGACTTTCGGATGACTCCCAAAGTTGATTAATACTCCTGGTGCACTGTACGGCTTAACTTCGGATACAAACGTTTTCGTTTAATGTGTTGTCCCTGTTCGTGAAAATTCGTGTCCATTCGTGGTTACAAAATGCAAAAGGAACCACGAATGGACACGGATAAACACGAATTATTACTCATTCGTCATCGCCAAAAAAAGATGTCTACGTAGTCGCGTTCTCTGGTCAATACAAAGTGTAAATGGTATTAGAAGAGACGCAGCGATTGCTGCGAGGATTGTCAGGAGGAACGGGTTCAATCTTCCGCAAAGCAGGTGCTGAATGGCAGTCAAACAAAAAAATCGGCAGACAGCAATGACGGCGTCCTGCCGGATTGTTACCGTCTGCCGCCATAACTCATAGCGGAATCGAACAAAGATATCATCTTGAATTGCTGATGTTTAAGTCAATAAAAAAGTCATTACAGGGCTTTACATCTCACCATTCGCGTAAAATTATTTCAATTTATTCTTTTTTTTGATTAACTGCCGAGATGACTACTATACCAAAAGTTTTAACCGAAAGAATTGATGATTTTGTCCTGCTGATTGGCCTTCTCAAACGAATGGGTGTGGTAAGCTTTTTGATGCTCATCTCCCACGCCATGGGCATCATCAAGGTTTAGGCTGGGGGTGGATGGGTACTATTTGGCTTGCTCATATTATCTCTCAAGGTGATCATCGAAAACTCACTGTCCGTGATTGGGTGAGGCAAGCGCATTCTACTCTGGAAAAAATTACCGGACAGGACATCCGTGAAACAGATTTTACCGATGATCGATTGACTCTCCTGCTCAGAAAACTGAGTAATCCCGGACATTGGCAGGATGTCGAAATCGGGCTTGGGAAGAATTCTATTCAAGTTTACGATCTTGATCAAAAAATAGTACGTGTCGATGCTACAACGGTTTCTGGTTATCATGATGCCGGATCAGACAGCTTGTTTCAATTCGAAAACAGTAAGGATAATCAGGCACTTAGACAGATAAAAATCATGATGGCAGGCCTTGATCCCCTGGGATTTCCACTGGCGACATCAACAGTATCTGGAGAACGCGCCGATGACGGTTTATACGTTCCCGCCATTGATAAAGCGTTGAAAGCATTAGACAAAAAAGGACTCCTGTTCGTGGGAGACTGCAAAATGTCAGCGTTGGCTACACGGGCTCATCTGCATGGCCTCGAACATTGCTATCTCAGTCCTTTGCCTCAAACCGGTAAGACAGCCACCCAAATGGCTGTCTGGATACAGTAAGGCCTGGATGGAAGCCGAGAACTTCGTCCTGTTTTCAGCCGAAAGCTGGACAAAAACGGAGAGCAAATATCTCTTGGCCAAGGCTATGAAGTTAGATCCTGTCTTTGTCAAAAGAAATGACCAGGTTGAAGGTCTGACAAATCTTCTGAGTATAGCCTTGCGAGCCTTAACGCTGATTGAGTTTGTCGTTCGTCGAGGTTTACAGCAAAATAGCGAAAAACTCACAGGCCTCCACGCAGAAAATCCCAAGAAGGAAACGGATTCTCCAACAGCGGAAAGAATCCTGAAGGCCTATTCCCATATCACTCTGACGATCATCGAGTTAGCCGGGCAAATATTTCACCATGTCACACCACTTTCACCGTTACAAGTAAGGATGTTGGAACTCCCTGGTCTGGGACCAGAAATCTATTCCGGCCTGGAGAGTAATTCCGGATAGTTTTTCAGTTTACGCGAATGGTGAGTTACATTGCTCTTCTCACCCTGAAAAAAGGGAGCTTTAAGAAAAAAAAACGAGTATTTTCAATGAATCCTATAATAATAAAACAACTCGCTGCCGTGGTCCGCCCCTTTTAAGCAAAGAAGAGAAACGCAGAGATAGACAATAATCCGGTTGAAAATACGATCTTATTTTTCTTTTAGAAAGCGAAAAGGACTACCGTTCAATGACAAACAAATAGTTTTATGGAATTTATTCAGAAGCCCATTAAGCAATAAAAAAAATCACACCGAAGGGCAATTATGAAACGTTATAAAATCATCCATCGTACCTATTACAATTATACGGACACTGTAACGCTTGGACCGCATCATTTACTTTTGCGCCCCCGGGAAGGTCATGACCTCCGTATCGAGTCTTTTATACTTAATATTACTCCCGATGCAAAAATATATTGGCATCGGGATGTTGAAGGGAATTCAGTTGCTATTGCTAATTTTACGAGTCCAACGCAACAACTCATGGTTGAAAGTGAAGTTATCCTTCTGCAATATAATGATTTCCCATTAGATTTCATAGTAGCCGATTATGCTGTTAACTATCCTTTTTCTTATAACGAGGGAGACCAGTTTTTATTGTCACCTTACAGGGTATTACCTGATCAAAAGACCAGAGAGATTTTAAATAACTGGATATTTAAAGTGTGGAAGTCTGATGAGCAAGTCCAAACCTACACGCTATTACAACGTCTTACCGAAACCATCTGCAAAACAATGGGTTACACGGTGAGAGAAGAACCCGGAGTCCAATCTGCTGAGGAAACACTGTCGCTCGGTTCCGGGTCTTGTCGTGATTTTGCCTTACTCTTTATGGAGGCAGTAAAGTGTCTGGGGCTCGCCTCGCGTTTTGTCAGCGGATATTTACATGCACCGCTCATGTCGAGTCAGGTGGGATCTACCCATGCATGGGCTGAAGTTTATCTCCCTGGCGGAGGCTGGAAAGGATTTGACCCAACGACAGGCGATATTGTCGGAACGGATCATATCCCCGTCGCAGTATCGCGATTGGCTGACTCTGTCCCTCCCATATCTGGCTCTTACGCTGGTTCAGCTGAGTCAACGCTTGATGTAGGGGTTTGGGTAAGCGAATACTAAAGAAAAAGGAAGACACTTTCCTGAATTCTCTCTGATTAAATACGACTAAGCAATTCGGTCTTTTTCGTATTGAATTCTTCATCAGTCAATGCACCAGCTTCGTGTAACTTGGCAAGCTTTCCAATTAACGCGATGATTCCATCCGTTGAAGACTGATCTATGAAGGAGTTATTTACGCTATTAGTATTTTTTACTTCATTATTTGCTGCATTATTTTTTACATTTCCCGTGTTACCATTATCAGGTTGATAGAATTGATTCGACACAGGGGCAGGCTGGATAAAATCAGCTTTCTTTTGCGCAGGGACACCCGGCCCGGAGATAATCGGCAAAGTGTTAACAGCAATATTTCCGTATTGACTGCTAAAGGTGAGAGACGTATTCCCACCCTGCTGCTGGCTCACACCATTAATATTATTATCGAGTGTGTCATACACTGTAACTTGTCCGTTCAGTTGTATCGCAAGCCTGTTAGGGAATACAGCATAACAGATATTATTTTGAGCACCACTGCTAAAGGGAATCCCCAATTCGACTGGCCACCACTGGTTGCTATTTTTTGAGCCTGCTGCCACTACTGGAAACATTTGCGTATTGGCCAGTGCATTTGACAGCTCAACACAGAGATTGTTTACGGTGTTTTTCAGACCGTAGTTGAACATATCACCGACCATAGTCATGCCGCCCTGCATCCACTGTCCAGAACCGCCCAGTTCCGGACAATTAAATTGAGCCATACTTCCTCCACCGTTATTAACGGCCGAAAGCATGCAAATAACCGCTTCCTGACTCAGGTTATAGCGCTGTGCTATATCGTTAACAATGTTTTGTCCTGCAGATGTAAGTTGTTGCATCTAAAGTTTTCCTTAATTGAGAGAGTACTCGTTATGAACGAGTGGTACGCATTATATTATGGAAACATCGAATACCAAATAATTCCACCATCAATGAAGCTTGCCGGGGAACTAAACAGTTAATATTTCCCATTGAAGATAAAACCATTCTTCTAATGCTTTAACATCATATTATAATTGTTAGCGCTGAAAAAAAATTATAGAAAAGTTACTCTATTTCTGGCGCAATGGATGTAAGATAATCCTTTTTTTTCAGATATCCACTTTGACTGTCAAGGTAATTTTCCAGTGCTTTCAGGCATCTTACAGCCGAAAAGAAGACTCAACAGATATATCAGGAGTTTTTATTTTCTGTGCGTTTCCTTGAATGGTTGCAACTGCCATATTGCCCTTGAGAATTGCACGAATCAATGACAGAGCAGGAGATTGAGATTGTGTTGCAAAAATATAGGGGGGGAGAAAAGACAGGAGGTGCCCCTGCAGTTCAGGGAATAAAAAAGGCACGTACGAGAAAAACTCGTACGTGCCTGATATGACTGGTGGGCGAGGCGGGATTCGAACCCGCGACCTTCGGCTTCGGAGGCCGACACTCTATCCAGCTGAGCTACTCGCCCTTAAGATCTGCATGAAGAGGACAAAATATACAGGAATCTCGATTGAATGCAAGTCTTATGTGAATTATACTGGCTGTTCCTGGTTCAGATTTTTCCCTTCATCTTATCGGAGATATGCCATGCCTTCCATAAGTACCCCTCTTTGCCACAGCGATAAACTCCCGGAATCCGAAGCGTACACAAGAATTAAATTTTTCCAGAAAACCCTCGCTAATCGCGGACTTGATGGAGCCCTCATCATTGACCGTGCCGACCTCTTTTACTATTCAGGCACCGGGCAGCAGGGGTGGCTCTATGTTCCAGTTGAAGGTGAACCGCTGCTGATGATCTTCAAGGAATTCTCCCGTACCCTTAATGAATCTCCACTGAAATTTATCATCTCACTCTCTGGCAGTAAAAAAATCCCGCAGACCCTGGCCGAGTATGAAATCGACTCTCCGCGCAAACTCGGCATGGAGTTTGATATCCTGCCCGTATCAATATTTCGTCAATACGAGGCAATCTTCAATAAAAGTGATATTGTTGATATCTCGACAGAAATCAGATTGCAGCGGGCAGTAAAATCGGCTTTTGAAATTGAAAAAATGCGTGAATCCGCAGCGGGGTCCGATGCCCTTCATGAAAAATCGAAAGAGATCCTGCAGGTGGGTAAACCAGAGCTTACGGCAGCGGGAGAACTGGAGGGGTATGCACGCTCCATCGGGCACCAGGGCATAATGAATATGCGCCTTTTCAACAGCGGGATGTCCTTTGGCCATCTGATGGGTGGCGCCTCTGCAGCTGTTCCAAGTTATGCCCCCACCCCCAACGGCGGGTGTGGCTCCAGCAGTGCGGCCGGACTCGGTGCCGGTTTTAATCCTCTTGAAAAAAACGTGCCGATAATTGTTGATTACGCCTTTGGCAGTAACGGCTATATTTCAGACCAGACGAGAATATTCTGTATCGGAAAGCTTCCAGACGATCTGCAGAGAGGACACGACTTCATGCTGGAGATTCAGGCAATGGCGTCCGGTCTCTGCCTGCCGGGGGCAATAACCGGGGAAATCTATCAGCAACTGGTTGAGGCTGTAGAGAAAAAGGGTTGGGCAGACTATTTCATGGGGGCGGGTGAGCGTCGAATCCGCTTTATCGGTCACGGCACGGGGCTGGAACTGGATGAGTTTCCCTTTATCGCCCTCAACCAGAAACTTCCCCTGGCAGCCAATATGACGCTGGCCCTTGAACCCAAGCTTATTATCCCGGGAAAAGGGATAGTTGGCATTGAAAACACCAATATAATCACGGAAAATGGTTTCGAACCACTTGGCCACTTTCCCGATGAGGTATGCGTGTTGCCGGGATAAATTAATTGTGCCTGTTTCCCCTTCAATTCTTGACAAGTACACGAATACCAGGTATTTTGGTATGCTTTTGAATTTTCGTAAATAAAATCGAATTTATTAAACTGGGGAAAAGAGCGGAATAAGACACAAGTTCAACCCCATCCAACACTTTAGACGGCGATTATGTTTGAAACTTTATCCGATAAACTCGAGGGAGCGTTTAAAAAACTCCGGGGCCATGGCACTCTGACTGAAGAGAATATGGCAGACGCCATGCGCGAGGTGCGCACCGCGTTGCTTGAGGCGGATGTCAACTATAGCGTTGCCAAAAAATTTGTAACAACAATCACTGAAAAGGCAAAAGGGCAGAAAGTTCACAAGTCTCTTTCTCCTGGACAGCAGGTTGTCAAGCTTGTCCATGACGAGCTGATAGAGCTTCTTGGCGGAGTAAACACACCCATTGCACTGGATGGCCGTCAGCCCGTCATTATCATGATGGCAGGCCTGCAGGGTTCCGGGAAAACAACGACTGCTGCGAAGATCGCCCGTCTGTTGAAGGAACAGGGACGCAAGCCATATCTTGTTCCGGCAGATGTCTATCGCCCGGCGGCCATTGAGCAGCTGCATGTGCTGGGGAAACAGATTGATGTCCCGGTATTTGACTCCACGACGGAGATGAAACCGGTTGATATCTGTCATCAGGCATTGAAAGATGCCGATGTTAAAGGTTACGACACCATCTTTATCGACACGGCCGGTCGCCTGCATGTTGATGAAAATCTGATGGCTGAGCTCAAGGAGATTCAGGCAGAAATTCCGCTTTCTGAAGTTCTTTTTGTCGCTGACTCCATGACCGGCCAGGATGCAGTTACCGTTGCAGACAAGTTTAACAGCGATCTGGAAATTTCCGGGATTGTCCTGACCAAGATGGAAGGTGATGCCCGTGGCGGTGCAGCTCTCTCCATCAAAAATATTACCGGCAAGCCGATTAAGTTTGTTGGTATAGGGGAAGGGCTTGAGGACCTTGAGGTTTTTCACCCGGAACGTGTTGCTTCCCGAATTCTCGGCATGGGTGACGTCCTTACTCTTATTGAGAAGGCGGAGAAGGTTGTTGACCGTAAAGATGCCGACCGGCTGGCGCAAAAACTGCGGAAAAATCAGTTTACGCTGGAAGATTTTCTTGATCAGATTCAGAAAATCAAGAAGATGGGTTCTCTTGAGCAGATTCTTGACATGGTTCCCGGTATCAATAAGCTGAAACAACTGAAAGATACTCCCAAACCGGATGAGAAAGAACTGCTGAAGACCGAGGCCATCATTTGCTCCATGACAAAAAAAGAGCGGGCCAATCATCAGATCCTCAACGCGAGCCGAAGAAAACGCATCGCGGCTGGCTCCGGTACACAGGTCAATGACGTAAACCGTGTACTGAAAAGTTACTCGGAGATGCTCAAGATGATGAAAAAATTTCGTGGGAAGCCCGGTGCAATTACGGGTGTCAAAAGAAGAAAAGCACCAAAGGGTATGAGGCGGAGATAATTCTCAGCACCCTGTTCTTTTTACAAGAAACAAAGTATAAGAAACTCACCCTTCGTGGTGCCAACAGTAATAACAACCAAAGGAAAACGGAATGGCTGTACGTATTCGTCTCACCAGACAAGGCAGAAAGAAAAAACCCTTCTACCGTATTATTGTTGCCAACGGTAAGAGCCCTCGTGATGGAAAATTTCTTGATATTCTTGGGACCTACGATCCACTCCAGGAACCAATTATAGTCAAAATTGATCAAGAAAAATTGAAGAACTGGATTGCCCTGGGGGCATTGCCCACCACTACGGTGAAAAGCATCCTGAAAAAGGCTCAGACTGCGTAACGCAATGGAAGACCTTATTGCTGCTGTCGCCTCTTCGCTTGTGGATGCTCCTGAATCAGTGAAGGTTCGACTCGTAGATGATGAAGAGAATTATCATCTTGAGTTGAGTGTCGCCCATCAGGATCTTGGCAAAGTGATAGGCAAGCAGGGGCGCACCGCGCGGGCGATGCGCCGTCTCCTTGCTGCGGCTGCTGCAAAACAGGGAAGAACATCCCGTCTTGATATTGTGGAATAATCTGTGGATATTTTTACTCTTCCCGGCGATGACTGGTTGCTCCTCGGCTTCATTCGCAAAGCACAGGGAATCCGGGGCGAAGTTTCAATGCAGTGTTTCTCCGGGCAACCAGAGAACATGAAACGTTACCCGAAAGTCTCCCTGATAAGCAAAGCGGGGGTGATTTCCGGTCCACTGGTGATTGAAAATGCCAGAGTGCAGGGCAAATGTGCTGTCCTGCACTTTCAGGGATTTGCCACTCGCAATGAGGCAGAAGAAGTCCGCGGTTCCGGGATAATTATTCGTAAAGACCTGTTGCCCGCTGCCAGTAAAGATGAATATTACCTGCATCAACTTGTTGGCAAATCGGTAAAGCTGGTTTCCGGGAAAGTCATCGGGACAGTTCACTCTTTTTTTAATAACGGAGCTCATGATCTGGCTGTGGTGCGAAGAGAGAGTGGCGAAGAATGTTACATCCCGATGGTAAAAGGTGTTATCGTCCAGAACAGTGGAGAAGAACTGGTTATTGATCCGCCAGAGGGTCTGCTGGAAGCAAATAAAGCGAAAGGAGATGCAGAGGAAAAAGGTTCGGAATGAGATTTGATATTCTGACCATTTTTCCGGAACTGCTTCGTTCTCCTTTGGAGGAAGGTATTCTCCGCCGGGCTCTCCAGCGGCAACAAATCAGTGTTAATCTTGTCAATATCCGCGATTTTGCCTGTGACAAACATCAAATGACCGATGATCGGCCTTTTGGTGGAGGAGAGGGGATGGTGATGAAGCCGGAACCTCTGAGCGAAGCACTGAAAAGTTGCCAGGAACCTGAGAAGAAGACGCGTACCATTCTCCTCAGTCCGCAGGGACGCAGATTTGATCAACGGACAGCGGAGGAATTTGCTGCTGAAGAAGAACATCTTATCTTCGTTTGTGGTCGCTATGAAGGTGTTGATCAGCGTTTCATTGATTCTTATGTTGATGAAGAGCTCTCTATTGGAGATTTTATTCTCACCGGTGGGGAGCTCGGCGCAATGATTGTCGTCGATACGGTGACCCGGTTACTGCCCGATGTTCTGGGATGTGCAGATTCTTCGGGGAAAGACACTTTCAGCCGCAACCTGCTGAAGCATCCACAATATACGCGTCCGCGGGAGTTTGAAGGTGTTGAGGTTCCTCCTGAGCTGCTTTCGGGAAACCATGAAGAGATAGAGCGTTACCGTTTCCTTGAATCAGTCCGCAATACACTGAAGAAAAGGCCTCAGTTGCTGGAAGAGGAAAAGTTCAGCCCGGCTGAGACTAAACTGCTGAAGAAGGCAGGTCTTTTCTTACAGATTCGGTCAATTCAACACCGGGAAATACAATGAGTAAAGGTGAGACAAGCCTTTATCTGGCGCTGATCCACCATCCGGTGATGAACAAGAATCAAGAGATTATCGGCTCGGCCGTTACCAACCTTGATATTCATGACATTGCCCGAATGGCATCGACCTACGGAGTGGCCCGCTACTTCATTTCCACTCCATGGGCAGATCAGCATACAATGGTTAAGGAGCTTCTCGATCACTGGCTCCACGGTCATGGAGCAACATACAACCCGGCTCGGAAAGAAGCACTTTCCCGGGTACGTCTTGTCTGGAACCTTGACGAAATTGTGGATCAGCTGGGAAAAGAATTTGGCAGAAAACCGCTGATTATTACTACCAGTGCCACTGAGCAGGAGAACACCCTGCCATGGCAGGAATTACGAGAACGAATCGGTGATAAAGAACCAGTGCTTATCCTTTTCGGGACGGCACACGGGCTCGCACCGGAAATATTGCAAAGAGCTGATTACAGTCTGCCGCCGATTCAGGGCGGAACACAGTACAATCATCTCTCGGTGAGATCTGCAGCGTCGATCGTTGTTGACCGACTGCTCGGATCTTAAATTACGGGGTAACTGGAAACCTCCTGAGACTTTAACTTGACATAATCCCATGAGCACTATTATTGACAGAATTAACAAAGAACAAATGCGGACTGATATTCCCGATTTTCGCCCGGGAGACAATGTAAAAGTTCACATTCGCATTTTCGAAGGCAGCAAAGAGCGTATTCAAATTTTCCAGGGCGTAGTTATCAAGCGCAAGCGTGGAACCATGAATGCGAGCTATACCGTGCGTAAAATCTCCCACGGTGTCGGCGTGGAAAAAACCTTTGCCCTGCACAATCCCCGTATTGAGAAAATTGAGCGGGTTACGAGAGGACGTGTACGCCGTTCACGTCTCTACTACCTGCGTACCCGTACCGGTAAAGCTGCCCGTATTCGCGAGCGCGGTCTCAACCGATAAGTCCAGGCGGAACTTCCATTTTACCTCACCGTCGCGGAAATCTTTTCCGCGACGGCGTTGTTGTGTCCCCTCTTTCCTGTCCAATCCATGGACCTGCGATTACCGAACTCCTTTTCTCCGTCCTCCGGAGATAATTTTGCCATTGAGAAGCATCTTTACGCTTCCAGCTGGCAAACTGTTGCCGGAACCGATGAAGCCGGGCGAGGCCCCCTCGCCGGCCCGGTAGTTGCGGCAGCTGTTATTCTTCCCCGCAGAGGAGAAACTTCCCTCTGGATTGACTCAAAAAAGTTGTCTCCCAAAAAATTACTCCTTCTCAGAAGTATATTGATGGAATCTGATGCCTTTATTGGTATTGGCGTCAGCAGTGTCATGGAGATTGAACACATCAATATTCTTCAAGCCTCCCTGCTGGCAATGGAGCGTGCCGTCTTAAACCTGTCGATACAGCCGGACTGTCTTCTCGTTGACGGGAAATTCCCTACTCATATACAACTGCCTCAGCTTCCCCTGATAAAAGGGGAGAGTCGCAGTGCTTCCATCGCCGCCGCCAGTATTATCGCTAAAACTCACCGGGATCAACTTCTCTGCGAACTGCACGAACAATACCCGCAGTATAACTTCGCACAGCACAAAGGGTATCCCACCCGTGAACATCGCAATGCCATCAAAAAATATGGAATATGCCCGGCACACCGCCGCACCTTCAAGGGGGTAAAAGAGTATGTCGATGCTGCGTCAGCTCCTCGGTAAGTCAGGGGAAGAGATGGCCGCCACAGAGTTGAAGCGAAAAGGCTACACAATTCACGCCCGCAACTGGCGCTGCCAATATGGAGAAATTGATATTATTGCAGAAAAAGACAACTGCATTGCCATCGTTGAGGTAAAAACACGCAGCTCAGAAAAATTTGGCCCTCCCACCTCGGCTGTCAATCGCCGCAAACAGGGAAAGATTACCCGGGCGACAGAGTGCTGGCTGCAAGAAAACCACCTCGATGCGGATATCCGCTTTGATGTCATAGCCATCGTTCAGCAACGGGGATGCAAACCTCTCCTTGAGCATTTTGAAAACGCCTTTGACTGCACCGGCTTTGGTTGGTGATTCACGGATGTCCTCTTTGCCGTCTGCTTCATGACATGGGTACCCTCAAAGATTTTCGTTTGATGAAAAACATCGATATTGCGAAACTTTTACGCTATATTGCCACGTTGAAACATAACCCTGTCTAAAAGACAAAAACACGCTGTCCCCCCTACACTTATGCAAAACACCCCCAGCAACAGAGGTCTTTTTATCGTCTTTGAAGGTGCCGACGGTACAGGCAAAAGCAGTCAGTTACGCCTGCTCGCACAATGGCTTGAGAACTCCGGGTATCCTGTTTTGATGACCCGGGAACCCAGTGACGGTCAACATGGCCGGGCCCTGCGGGAACACTTTTATTCCCGCAAAGAACTGTCACCTGAAAAAGAACTTGAGATGTTCCTGCAGGACCGCAGAGATCATCTTGAAAACTGCATTCAACCGGCCCTTGCCGAAGGAACACTTGTCCTGTGCGATCGCTACTTTCTCTCCACCGTTGCCTATCAGAGTCTCCATGGCTTCTCAACAGAGTTTTTGCTGAAAGAAAATGAGTTTGCACCGGCCCCGGATATCGCCTTTATTCTGCATGCCCCCCTGGCCACCTGTCTCCGGCGTATCACCACCGATCGCGGAGAAAAGCCCAACGACTTTGAAACCCGTGAGAGCCTCGAAAAGGTGGACGCAATATTCCATTCTCTCTCTTTTCCGTGGATCAGACGAATTGACAGCTCCGGTGAAATGGAAAATATCCAGCAGAGACTGCAAAAGAATCTCATGCCGCTGCTCAACGATATAAAAGCACCCCGATGACTTCGAGAGTCACATTTCTCCCCGTTGCGGCACGTCTCAGCGTCACGATTCTTGCGGTCGGCCTGCTGCTGTCACAGGGTTGCACCACCATGTTTCACAACGACAGGATAATTTCCTCCCAGGCTCCGGTGGTAGAGAAAGTTCTTGAAGACACCCGTCGTGCCGGGCACAGTGTTCCCGAAAGTTCCATGCGTCATCCCGCCACAGAATCCTTCGAAGAGGAGTTTTCCCGGGAGGCTGCGACAGAAGATTCTCTTGATCTCAACTGCTCCTGGTTCTATTTTCTCTGGGGATCCCAGGCCGAATATGATCACCGCTACGAAGAAGCACTGGAGTTTTACCAGAAATCTCTGATCTGCGCCCCGCAGACCCACTACATTGAAAGGAAGCTGCCACTGCTGATGATAGAGATGGAACGCTATGACGATGCGGACAAATGGCTCACCAGCAGGCTCGAAAAGGCCCCGGATAACAGGGACTGGCTGGAGTTGCAGGGTACCGTTGCCTTGGAGCAGAACGATCCGGAGAAAGCCGCCGAGAATTTCCGTAGAGTTCTTCATATTGACCCGGACGACGAACAGATCACCAGCAACCTTGCTGTCCTTTATGCAAGGCTCGGTGAACTGAACAGGGCGGAGTTACTGCTCCAGAGCTTTGTTAAAAAAAAGAGAGACGCCATTGCCCCGCGCATTACTCTGGCCAGAATCCTTGTTGAGCAGAAACGTTTTACTGACGCAGCAAAACAATACGATATCATTCTCAAACAGAAATGGTCCAACACCATCGCTTTTGAACTTGCCTCCCTGTACCGTATCAGTTCGAAAGATGACAAAGCTGAAGCAGTGTTCAAACAGATGCTCAAGCATGATTCACAGGATGAAAGAGCAGGCATCAATCTCGCCCGGCTTTACATTGACCAGCAGAAATATGCCGATGCAGAACAGGAGCTGGACCGCCTGCGCCGCTTCAGCAACAACACCTCCGCCATCGACTACTTCCGCGCCAGCCTCTATCTTAAACAGAAACGCAATGAGGAGGCAGAAAAACTGCTGGAATCCCTGCTTGAAACCCCGAGACATAATGATGCAGCGTGGTTCCTTGGACTGCTCCAATATCAGGAAAAGAAAAAAGAAGAGGCCCTTGCCACCCTGAAAAAGGTCGGAAGTGACAGCGAAAATTTCGAAGAGAGTGTCTATCTGCAGACACGAATCTACGAAGAGCTGAAGGAGTTCAACAAAGCGGCCAGGAACCTGAAAGAGTACATCGCCGATCACGAACACAGTTCTCCCCTTTTCTACACTCTTATCTCTTCCCTGTTACAGTCCCAGGGAAAAATGCGCGAGGCGAAAGAGTATCTTGAAGAGGGTCGTAAACTTTACCCGGACAGCGTACGGCTGCTTTACGAAACAGGGCTTCTCTATAAACAGCAGGGGATCGAAGCTCAGGCCATCAGTTCCATGGAAAAGATTCTTGAGCTGGACCCTGATAACGCCGAAGCTCTCAACTTCGTGGGTTACAGCTGGGCAGATCAGGGGATAAAGCTCGACAAGGCGTTTGAATATGTCACCCGTGCCAATGAACTCAAGCCCAAAAATGGTTTTATTCTCGATAGTCTCGGCTGGGTACTTTATAAACAGGGAAAACTTCGCAAGGCAGCAGACTTCCTGAGCAGGGCATTGCATATTACTCCCGATAACTGGCTGATCATGGAGCACCTCGGCGATGTATACAACGCTCTTCAACGTCCCCGGGATGCCCGTAAATATTACAGGAACGCCTGGAAAGCCTGTAATGACAATAAAGAAAAAGAGAGGCTCCGTGCAAAAATCAACGACCTCAAATAAACACCGAACCTTCCGCTGCGCCGCTGTTCTCGGTATTGTTGTTACCCTCCTGCTTGGAGGCTGTGCCAGAGAAGGTCAATGGAGCGGAACTCTGGTCCCCGGGGAGGATGCTCCGCAATTTGCCGCCGTTCTTGATGCCATGGCTGCCCGCGATGCACTCTGCCCGAAGACTCTCGTTGCTGATCTGCAGGTGGACTACGAATCTCCTCTTGAAAAGCGCAGATTACAGGGTTTTCTCCAGTTTTCTCTGCCGGGAAACTACAAGTTTATTGTCACCAGCCCTCTGGGCCAGATGGTATGGGGTACAGCTGGAAACCGCCGTCATTATCAGGTGCTGAACACCATGACAAAACAATATATTGAAGGGGGAATGGAATCTTTTGTATTGAACAATAAGCTCCCCTTTTTCCTGATACAAAGTCAGTGGGGCAACTGGTTGACGGGACGGGTCAGTTCTGAAGCACACCGAGCACACCGTATTGTTGATATTCGTAAAGATAAAGAGAATCGCGGGGTCTGGATTACAGTAAAGACAAACTCTTCAGAGGGGCCGCGAGATCACCTGCTTATCAATCCGGAGCGGCAGCAGCTTATAGAACGCGTCATTACAGACCTTGAGAACAATGAACTGGCCACCGTCAGCTACAGTGACATGAAAACGCCAGCTCCCGAAAATCCGGACGAGGAGACGGTTCAGTGCCTCCAGCCCGGTGCTGTTACCATCACCGGCCTCCCCTGGAACAGTCATATCGGGTTAAATCTTTCCCGCATTGAAACCCGGCGCGGAGAGGAATCGTACTCTCTTCCCCAGCCTGTAAGGTATTTTCGGCAATATCGACCGTGAAATACAAAAAAAAGAGGTTGCCTTTTTCAGGACAACCCCTTTATAAACGATATCAGGAAAGAGAGGAGGCAGTAGAGATCTCTGCTCAGTTCTTCTCCCCCGCTACACGTTCCTTGATAACGAGGGTAAAAGTGCTGTTGTCGCGATAGAAATATTGATGCAGACTGAAATTCTTGTTTTTCACCAGATCAAGAGAAACCTGTACACCACCCTTCTCCTTCTTGATCTGTATCTTCTGAACCAGTCCGTCACTTGAGGGAACGACATCTGTCACATCGTCAGCAGGGATGGTATCCTTGAACTCACAGAAAATTTGCGGGGTTATTCCCTCTCCGACAGTGATAACAGGAGGATAAAATCCGTTCAGAGTGAAATCGATACGCTCACCTTCATTTCTGTTTCCAGTGAAAGTGATTTTACGCAACTCTCCGCCACCAGCTTTTGCACTCGGCTTTTTGTTGATGGTCCTCGCTGCAATTTTTTGAGGGGACGCTGTCGATGCAGCAACTCCTGCTTCTTGTGTCACAGCAGGAACAGCAGTACCGTGCCCGCTCACCAGGACGATCTTCAGCACTCCGCCCTGCAAACTGTCGGTAAAACTTACTTGAGAGTCCGGCATGAGATCAAGAACCACCCGTGTTTTCTCAGGAGACCTATGCCATGCAACACGTATCTGGCGCACAAGTGTCGAGTTTTCCAGAGTTCTCCCGTTCTGCCCGGTATATTTTCCTCCGGTAAAATCAATGACCACCCGCGGGTTGGCACCTTTGAGTGCAAAAATATTATATGTCGCCCCGGGCCCTGTTTCGAAGGAGAGGACTTCAATATTTTCCGCCTGCCTTGTGAACTGAACCGGGGCAATACTGTAATTTGCAGCCATTGCGACCCCACCCAGCAGTGAAAGAAGTCCACAGGAGAGCGCCAGAACCGCTGAAAACAGAATCTTTTTCATGGGAGAACCTTTAGGAAAATCTTATTAAAATATTTTTCGTCAAATACATTTGAATACAACACAATTACTTGAAAAGTCAACCACATTCAAGTATTTCTCTGCCCCTCTTCATTGCCGATTCCACTGGAACAGGCTCTTTTGAAGAGTTGCCGTAAACCTATACATAATCTTCTATTTTTTATGCCAAATACAAATATTTTCTCTTCAGTTTCCCGCCCCGGTCGTTATCTCGGCCAGGAATTCAACTCTGTTCTCCGTCCATGGGAGAGTGCCGATGTCCGCATCGCTCTTGCTTTTCCCGATCTTTATGAAATCGGCATGTCCCATCAGGGACTGCAGATCCTCTATCATATTCTCAATCAGCGCGACGGCGTCCTCGCAGAACGCTGTTATGCACCCGCGCCGGATATGGAAAAGCTCCTGCGGGAGAAAGGGCTTCCTCTCACGACCCTCGAAGGAGAACATCCGCTCGCCGAGTTTGACGTCATCGGTATTACTCTGGCTTACGAACTCTGTTACAGCAACATTCTCACCCTGCTTGATCTTGCGAATATCCCTTTTTACAGCAAAGATCGCAGTGACAGCGATCCACTGCTCATTGCCGGCGGAGCCTGCTCCCTCAACCCCGAGCCCGTAGCCGATTTTTTTGATGCCGTGCTCCTGGGTGATGGTGAAGATGCCATAGTTGACATAGCAGAGGTATTGCGGGGCAATCGCGACTGCAGTCGTACTGAAAAACTGCGGTTACTGGAAAGCGTGGAGGGCATGTATATCCCCTCCCATTTCCGGCCACGGATGAAAGGAAACCGCATTGAGAGTATTGAACGTATCGATGGAGATCTTTCCAGGGCCACAGTCCCGCGTCGTATTCTGCCGGACCTGAACAACACTGACTTTCTCACTCACCCCCTTGTGCCAAACGCAAAAACCGTCCATGACCGTTTCGTCATTGAGGTGGCGCGGGGATGCACCCGGGGATGCCGCTTCTGTCAGGCCGGGATGACCTATCGTCCCGTACGTGAACGTACACCTGAAAAAGTGATTGAACTGGCAAAGAAGGGACTTGGCAACTCCGGCTTTGAGGAGCTGGCGCTGCTCTCTCTCTCCACGGGAGACTATTCCTGCCTTGATCAGACTCTGGCACCGCTGATGGACTCTTTTGTACGTAAATACATCAGTATCGCCATGCCCTCCATGCGGGTCGGGACCCTCACCCCCTCAGTGATGGAGCAGATCAAAAGGGTACGAAAAACGGGCTTTACCCTTGCCCCCGAAGCGGGTTCTGAACGTCTGCGTCAGGTCATCAATAAGGGCATCACCGAAGAAGACCTGCTCGCCACCTGCAATGACGCCTTCCGTCTCGGCTGGATGCTGATCAAATGTTATTTTATGATCGGTCTCCCTACTGAAACGAATGAGGATATCGTCGCCATGGCGACTCTGGTGCGCAAAGTGCTGCAGGCTGGCAGAGAGGGTCATGCCCTCGCCGTTCAGGGGAAAAAGAGAGGACCGCTGCCTCAGGTAAACGTCAGCGTCGGCACCTTCGTCCCCAAACCACACACCCCGTTTCAGTGGCAGCGCCAAATTGGTATAGAAGAGAGTTTCCAGCGTATCCACCTGCTCCAGGACAGTATGCCGAGGAAAGGCAGTAACCTGAAGTACCATAAACCAAAGGTAAGCTGGCTCGAAGGAGTTTTCTCCCGCGGTGACCGCCGCCTTGCACCCCTGCTCGTGGAGGCGTGGAAGAAGGGAGCCCGACTCGACGCCTGGACGGAGTATTTTAATCTTGATTACTGGCTCGACGCCGGTGAGGTCATCGGGCTGGACCTCGACGACTACCTGCGTGAGCGCGATCTTGAAGAGGTTTTACCATGGTCACATCTGAGTTCAGGGGTTACCACCGAGTATCTGAAAGAGGAATGGCACCGCGCCCTTGAAGGTACCTACACACCGGACTGCCGATATAACGACTGCAACCAGTGCGGTGTCTGCAACTTTAAAGATATCCGCCCCATTGTTCATAACCGCAGCGGGGAGATGCCTCCTGCTGTCAGTGTTCTGGAATCGCCGAAATCTCCATCCGATCAGCACTTCAGATATATAGTTCACTACAGCCGTCGCGGGAGAATTTGCTATCTTGGTCATCTTGAGATTCTGCAGCTTGTCTTCCGTACCCTGCGGCGGGCAGATATTCCGGTTCATTTCAGTCAGGGCTTCAACCCCTCGCCGAAAGTCTCTTTTGGTCCGGCACTGCCAGTTGGCACCGAGAGTCTTGCCGAGTTTTTCATTATGGACCTGACACAGCCGATTCTTGATCTCAAGGCTGCCGCAGAAAGGTTCAACGCAACTCTGCCTCCGGGGCTTGAGATCCAGAAACTTGAACTGCACAGCGGAAAAATGCCACTAAAGATGAGAGTTAACTATAGAATTTCTTATGGATCTCCGATAGGAGAACAACAACGCAGTGCTGTTGCCGCCTTCCTCGCCGCACCGCAGTTTCTTGTTAAACGGGAACGTAAAAAGAAAATGCAGGAAGTTGATATCCGTCCACAGATTTCTTCATTCGACGTGGAAGGAGATGATCTTCTGCTTTCCGTAATAAGTGAGCCAGCGGTTCCCGGGGTGAAACCAGCCGAGGCGGTTGAAGCTATTTTCGGGCTTACACCCTCCGAGACTCAAAAAATAAGTATTCTCAAAGAGAGCTGGTCACCTTTCTGACAGGCGGGTTCAAAGACAGGGAGACGGGAGACAGGAGACGGGAGACAGGAGAAAGGGAAAAGCAAAAAGCGAAAAGACAATTTTTTCACCGCGAAGAACGCAAAGAGTAAAAATAGAACAACAGCAATTCTCTGTTTAATTTTAAAATCTTTTTTAAAATTTTTTGCCTTTATTCGCATGTTTAGAGCTTTCCTTTGGCAAAAAGTTTTTCTCTGTTCCGTCTTTTGCTTTTCCCTGTTTCCCGTCTCCTTTCTCCTGTCTCCCATCCCCCTGCCTTTAAATTCACCAATAGAAAGTGAAAATGGTATTTAGTACGGTCATAATTTAATAGGAATGGTATTAGTACTCAGGAAGAGAGACAATTATTCAAGATACCCAGGTGTGAAAATTATGCTCAAGTCAAAATTTTACATTGTTTTGCTGACTGCACTCTTTTTTTTTCCCGTTACTGCCTGCAGTGCTGTGGTACCGAAGAACACGAGTCGTGACCTGGCCACAGACATGGTGGAGAACGGCGGTTTTCTGGTTGCCGGTTATACCTCACTGAGCTATCGGGCAAATGAAAAATTTACTCCCGCCTCCACTCTGAAAATTCTCACCAGCCTCGTTGCCCTTGAACGACTCGGCGCAGAGTACCGCTTTTCAACCATGCTTTATCTCGACGAGGACAGGAACCTCTACATCAAGGGCGGTGGAGACCCTTTCCTGACCTCGGAAGTAGTCCTGGAGATCTGCCACAGGCTGCACAAAGAAAACCCCGGCATCACATCAATCAATACCCTCTTCCTTGATGACAGTTGTTACGATCTCAAGGGTCAGCAGGTGAGCATTGAAAACTCTCGGAATTCGTACGATGCTCCCAACGGAGCCCTTGCCGTCAATTTTAACGCCCTGCCTGTCAAGGTCACAAAAAGCGGCAAGGTCTCCTCCGGGGAGAAAGAGACTCCTGCTCTGCCTCTTATGCGGCAGCGTGCTCAAAGCCTGCATCTTCCCCCCGGCATACACCGGATCAATATCGCATGGAAGGCCCCGCAGCTCGATAATTCTCACAATCTGACGCCTGCCCTGCGCTACGCGGGGCAACTCTTTACCGCCCAGCTTGCCCGGAATGGCATTACAGTAAAAAACGGTATCTGCCGCCGCGAGACGCCCTCTACACTCGGCCCCCTTATCATATACAAGAGTGAGAAGACACTGCAGGAGATGGTTCGCCTCCTGCTCCAATACTCCAGCAATTTTATTGCCAACCAGATCTTCCTCCAGCTCAGTTTCGAGCGGAATCGCCAACTCGGCCGTCCCGCCACCTGGGAGGATTCTCGAAAAATAGTCAACTCATACGCCCACAAAAAGCTGGGTATCTCTTCGCGTCACTTCCATCTTGAGGAGGGCTCCGGGCTCTCTCTCGAAAACCGTTTTACCTGCACCGCCTTTATCCACATTCTCAAAAGATTTCGCCCCTGGGCATATCTGATGAAAAGAAAAGGTGAGGATCTGGTAAAGAGCGGGACCATGCCCCAGACAGGAGTCTTCTGCTTCGCTGGATACTTCACCCGGGGAGAGGAGCTCGTTCCCTTTGTCCTGCTGCTTAATCAGCACAGGGACAGCCGCTGCAGCCTGCTGCAGGCGCTGCACAAAAGGATCCTTTGACATCGCCGCAAACAACACAGCCCCCAACTTCCTGAGAAGTTGGGGGCTTTTCCTTTTTCATGCAGAACACCATCCTGCATTGCACAGCAGGCTCATCAGGGTACCTTGAATAATCTTGTATTTCATTCATATTCAAGGTACCCATCAGTCGTAGACCTCTGCATCGATAAAAGCGATGCCCTTCTCATCTTTTTCAGAGAGCAGCGGGGTAAAGTCAACCGGCCAGTCGACACCGATAGTGGAGTCATTCCATTTGATCCCGCGCTCATACTCCGGTGCCCAGTAATCGGTAGTACGATAGAGGAATTCAGCTTCATCAGAAAGTACGGCGAAGCCATGAGCGAAACCTGCCGGAACCCAGAGCTGCTTTTTGTTTTCCGCTGACAGTTTTACCCCAACCCACTGGCCAAAGGTGGGAGAAGATCGGCGAATATCAACCGCAACATCGAAGACCTCCCCCACCAGAACCCGCACCAGTTTACCCTGCGCGTGCCTGATCTGATAGTGAAGTCCACGCAGCACACCTTTGGTAGAGCGGGAATGGTTATCCTGCACAAAAACGGTCTTCAGTCCGGTCTCTTTCTCCCAGTCACGCTGGTTAAAGGATTCAAAGAAAAAACCGCGCTGGTCTCCAAAGACCTGTGGTTCAATAATAAGTACCTCTGGAATTCTGGTCGGTGTTATCTTCATAATATCCTCAAATGCAGGGAACTGGCTTTTAATGTATGCAAAAAATCACAACTCGCCTTCAGCGGGTATACATCTTTTCGTAGTAATTTTGATAATCGCCACTGACAATTTCGTCCATCCACTGCTGGTGGGCAAGATACCAGTCGAGAGTCTTCTCAATACCTTCTTCAAAGCTCACCTTTGGCTGCCAGCCGAGTTCTCTGTCGATTTTGCCGGCATCAATGGCATACCGGCGATCATGACCAGGGCGGTCAGTAACGAAGGTAATCAATGACCGGCGCGGCTCACCACTCTTCAGTGGTGCAATCTTTCTGTCGAGCAGGTCGCAGACAACATGCACTATTTCAAGATTCTGTTTTTCATTGTTGCCACCGATATTATAGCTTTCCCCGTTTGCGCCCCGCAACAGCACCTGTTCAATGGCTTCACAGTGATCGACAACATAGAGCCAGTCACGCACATTTTTGCCATCACCGTATACCGGCAGAGGTTTGCCGTGCATGGCATTGTTGAAAATCAGCGGGATCAGTTTCTCCGGGAACTGCCAGGGACCGTAATTATTAGAGCAATTGGTGATACGCACCGGCAGGCCATAGGTATGAAAATAAGCGGAAGCGAGATGATCTGAACTCGCCTTCGACGCAGAGTATGGTGAGCGGGGATCATACCCGGTACTCTCGTTAAAAAAGCCGGTCTCTCCGAGGGAACCATACACCTCATCGGTGCTTACATGGAGGAAACAGCGTTCTCCAGCTCCTGGATTCTCGACGGGCCAGGCTTTGCGGGCTGCCTCAAGCAGAGTAAAGGTGCCTGTAATATTTGTTCCAATAAAGGCGGCAGGACCGGTAATGGAACGGTCAACGTGAGATTCAGCTGCGAAGTGAACCACCGTATCAATTTTTTCTTCGGTAAAAAGTTTTTCTACCAGTTCGGCATCACAGATGTCGCCACGCACAAAGCGGTAGTTTTCCCCCTCTTCAATACCTGCGAGGTTTTTCAGATTCCCGGCATAGGTAAGTTTATCTAAATTTACCACCCGCCACTCTTCCGGTTTCCCGACGAGTAAATGCACGAAATTAGAGCCGATAAAACCGGCGCCTCCTGTTACCAAAACTGTTTTTCTCATTTTCCCAACGTGTTACAGCGATTTTTGATTTGCATTCTTTGTGAAACATCCATATTCTACGGAGTTTTTCCAATTCAACTTTATAATAAAAATTCCCCTGAAATTAAAGTACAATTTATACAATGAGCAAACGACAAGACCAGGAAATAACCAAACGACGTACCTTTGGAATTATCAGTCACCCCGATGCAGGGAAAACGACTCTCACGGAAAAGCTTCTCCTCTTCGGTGGCGCCATCAATATGGCCGGAGCCGTGAAATCAAGGAAGGTGGCACGCAAGGCAACTTCCGACTGGATGGCCATTGAACAGGAGCGCGGCATATCCGTCACCACATCTGTAATGAAGTTTTCCTACCGCGATTTCGAGATCAACCTTCTCGACACCCCGGGTCATCAGGATTTCTCCGAGGATACCTACCGTGTACTCACTGCAGTGGACTCCGCCATCATGGTTATCGACTCTGCCAAGGGTGTTGAGGCGCAGACTGAGAAACTGATGGAGGTGTGCCGTATGCGCAACACGCCGATCATCACCTTCATCAACAAACTCGACCGCGAAGGTCTCTCCCCCCTCGACCTGCTGGCCGACGTGGAGGAAAAGCTGCAGATTGAATGTACTCCAATGTCATGGCCCATCGGCATGGGCAAGACCTTCAAAGGAGTATACAATATTTACAAGAAGCAAATCCACCTTTTCAGCTCCGGCGCCCAGACCCGCAATACAACAGGAATCACCATCGCGGATCTCAATGACCCGAAACTGGATGAACTCCTCGATTCTCAGGCCGACGAACTGCGTGAAGATATTGAACTGCTGGAAGGGGCAGCAAACCCCTTTGACTATGACCAATACCTCTCCGCGACCCAGACCCCCGTCTTTTTCGGATCGGCAGTCAACAACTTCGGAGTTCAGGAAATGCTCGACGGCTTTGTCGAAATGGCTCCGTCCCCCGGCCCCCGTAAAACGCTGACCCGCATGGTGGATCCACACGAAGAGCCATTCTCTGGTTTTGTCTTCAAGATTCAGGCGAATATGAATCCGGCACATCGAGACAGGATCGCTTTTCTGCGTATCTGCTCAGGAAAGTTCACCAGGGGGATGAAGGTTATGCACCACAGGATCGGCAAAGAGATCCCCCTCGCCAATGCGACCATCTTCATGGCTCAGGAACGGGCCAGCGTGGAAGAGGCCTGGCCCGGCGATATCATCGGCCTGCATAACCATGGTACGATCAAAATAGGCGACACCTTCACCCTGAAGGAACCGTTGAAATTCACCGGCATCCCCAATTTCGCACCGGAACATTTCCGCAGGGTACTGCTGAAAGACCCTCTGAAGATGAAGCAGCTGCAGAAAGGACTTATCCAACTCGCCGAAGAAGGGGCAATTCAGGTCTTTCGCCCGATGATCGGCTCAGACTGGGTAATGGGGGCTGTGGGAATACTGCAGTTTGAGGTTACCATGGCCCGCCTGCTCAATGAATACAACGTTCACGCCATCTCTGAGCAGGTTGACTATGGTGCCGCACGCTGGGTTCACTGTGACGACAAGAAGAAGATGGAAGAGTTTGAACGTGCCAATCAGTCGACCCTCGCCCGGGATTCAGAAGGATTTCTCACCTATCTCGCCAAAAACGAATGGATGCTCAATTTCTTTATGGAGAAATGGCCGGATATCATTTTCGAAAAAACACGCGAAAACGTCTGACCAGGGAGAGTAATATCCTGGGTAGCTTGAAACAGCCTGTATTTCGTTCCTATTCAAAGTACCCGGAAGAATCTCCTTGTTTTTTAACGTAATTCCCTCTGGATAAAAGGTGACAAAATGAAAGTGATTTCCTTCATAAGGACTTCCCTTTTCCTTCTCTGGATTTCCCTGCTGCTGGTTTTTTCTCCCGATACAGGTTCGGCCGTTCAGCCCTCTGTTGAGCAGAACATTTCTGTACCTTCTGCAACTGCAGACGAAACAGTCGACACCTCCCGTACGGTTGACGAGGAGAAGATGCTCCTCTCTATCAACGAATTGCGCCAGAAGCTTCAAAAGCAGATCCAGGACAAAATTCGCGAGGCGGAAAATTTACAGACGGAAAATGATAAAGCAATCGTCTGGAAGGAGATCGCTAAACTCCAGGAATCCATGGCCAAAGCTGACAACGACTTTGAGAAGATGGCCACCGGAGTAGATACCTCCAAATTCAAGGCAGAGGATCAAACCTCTTTTGACTGGAAGCAGGAGCTTTTCGATCTGATGAAGCCGGGAATCATGGAGTTGAAACAGCTCACCGTGCAGGCACGGCGCAAGGCGGAACTGCTTGATCAGCAAGACAAATATCAAGAGCTGCTGCCCATAGCACAAACAGCCAATAAAAATCTCCAGGAGTTGCTGAAGGCCACGACAGAACAGGCACTCAAGGCACAGATTCAACCCTTGCTTCCAGAATGGGAAAGCCTTGAAAGCCAGATCACCAACGGTCTCGATATCGTCAATATGGAACTGGCGAATATGAATGATCAGCAGCAGACCCTGCTGGAAAGCAGTAAAGCAACTCTTAAAAAATTTTTCCGTACCCGGGGACTCTATCTTACCATCGCCCTCGTCGCCTGTTTTCTGATTGTCTTCATCTTCCGCTTCCTGCAGACCTTTATCCGACGGATGATTCCGGGCCATGATAACGAGTATCGTCCCTTCCAGATTCGTGTGTATGACCTCGTCTTTCAGGTCGCCACCCTTTGTGCCGGTCTCTCCGCCTTTATTCTCGTCTTCTATGTGGTGGAGGACTGGGCCCTTCTCTCCTTTGCCATTATCATCCTCGCCGGCCTCGCCTGGGCAACGAAAACCGCCCTGCCGAGATTCTGGCAGCAGAGTGAACTGATGCTCAATGCAGGCCCTGTACGTGAAGGCGAGAGGCTCCTCCTGTACGGTGTGCCCTGGCTGGTGAAAAATATCAATATGCGAACCACCATTGAAAATCCTGATCTCGGCCTCACCATAAAGGTTCCGATTCGCGATCTCTTCGATAAAACCTCGCGGACCTTCAGCAGATATGAGCAGTGGTTTCCCTGCCGTCGGGATGACTGGGTGATTCTCTCTGACGGCACCCGCGGCGGCGTCGTTGCCCTCTCCCACGAGATTGTAGAACTGGTACTGCGTGGCGGTTCCCATAAAAGCTATCAGACTGCAGATTTCCTTGGCCTTGCTCCGCTCAACCTGTCACGCAATTTTCGTATCAAGGAGTATTTTGGTATTGGTTATGACAACCAGGCAGATGTCACCGAACGTATTCCCAAACAACTTGAAGACTTTATTCTCGGCAGAATTGAAGCAGAGGGACATCAAGAGGAACTGCTCTCGCTGCGGGTGGAATTTAACGCGGCAGGGGCATCATCACTGGATCTGGTGGTCATTGCAGACTTCAAAGGCAGCAACGCGCCCATCTACAACCGCCTGCGGCGGGCAATCCAGCGCTGGTGTGTAGATGCCTGCACTCAATACGGCTGGGATATTCCCTTCCCGCAGCTCACAATCCACAGGGAGAGAAGCGAAGCGGAAGCACTGCCGGAGAAATAAGAGTACCCTGGAACAGCCTGCATTCGTTCAAATTCGAGGCACAGGAGGGACTGTACCGGCAGGGCAGAAAAAGGAGAGACCTGCATCTACAATTCATCACCGACAAAGGCAAGGGCATAACCTTTGGAGAGAGCAGTAGCGGTTTTGGAACGGGCTACCGTAAGAATTCGCTGGATTGTCCCCCGTGACACACCCATCTGCTGTCCGGCCTCCTCCTGAGTGAGGCCGACACAATCACAAAGGCGCAGAGCTTCAAGTTCATCGCGATGCAGGTCCACCTGATGCAGACCTTCCAGAGGAATTCCTGCGGGACGATAAATCAACTCGCTGAATTTATGTTCAAAGTTTCGTTCTTTTTTCGGTCGTGGCATGGCTGGTCTGCTGGCTGAAAGTTTATAGATGTATAAGATTCAAGACTATAAGAGATGTTTATAATGCCTTGAACCCTCGAAAATTTCAACAGATACAGATGTCCCCCTGCACGCTTTGTTCGAGGACAAAAGCCGCAGGGTTCAGTATATTATATCAGGGGAAAACAGACATGCTCCGAACTGCAGCTTTCCTGCTTCTTTTCACCTTCTTCCTCCCGGCCCTGTCTGCCCGGGCCGACGATACAGCGGAATTTATTGAACTTACAGCGGCCGTCTCACCCGGTACCCTTCTCTTTTATGCGAAATTGAAACACAGCCTCACCGCAGAGATGCGCGAGGAACTGCACAGCGGTCTTCCCCTCACGTTCACCTTTACCATGGAACTTCACCGCAACGCCCGTGGTGGCCCCGGGGAACTGGTCGCCGAAAAAATATTCGAACATATCATCAGCTACGATACCCTCACTGACGATTATCGTGTTCGCCTTGGGGAGCACAACAATCGCAGCAAGGTCTTCACTGATGCAGTCAACGCCGAGAAGGCCCTTAACACTCTCAGCGGGGTACCGATAATCAATGTTGGCCGCCTGATTCCAAACAATACCTACACGCTGAGAATAAAGGCCGGACTTTACCACAAGAGCCTGCCGCCGGGCCTTGAATCAATTTTGCCCTTCCTCACCTGGGACGACCGTCGAATCGACTGGCAGACCATCGAATTTCACTATCAGTCAATCAAACCATGACAGCACAACTCGACGACCTCAACCTGCCTGACCTCTCCGCCGCCAACGTGGGCCGTCTGCGCCAGCGACGCAAACATATTCGCAGATGGATCATCGGATTCTGTCTGATGCTCATCCCCCTGGTCACCTGGCTGGAGGCGAGTCTGTTCCACGGGGAACCTGGTGGTCCGCAGGACAACAACAGTCTCATCTTCATTCTCATCAATATCAACGTCCTGCTTGCGCTTGTCTTCCTCTTCCTCGTACTGCGAAACCTTGCAGAGGTCTTGTTTGAGGGGCGTGCACGCCGCTTCGGCCGCAAGCTGAAAACCAAACTGATTGCCTCTTTTCTGCTGCTCTCCCTCATTCCGACCCTGCTGCTCTTCTTCGTTTCCATGCAGATAATTTTCACCTCCATGGACTACTGGTTTGACGATTCTGTAGAAGACTCCCTGCAGAAATCACTCACCCTTGCACAGTCTCTGCTCAACACGGGAAAAAAACAGACCACCCAGTTCAATCAATCTATCGGACAAATCCTGCGCGATGACGGGCTCTGGGATGTCTCGGGAGACAACACAGAAGTAATCTTAAAACGAATCATCCACTACACCCCCGACGGGAATCTTGATGTTATCCAATTGGAAAAGCTTAATGGCAAGGGAAAACTGAAGGTCTCCAGTCCACGCATGCAGGACACACTTCTTCCCGCCATTCCCTGGAAAATTCTGCAGAAGGTGAGAAACGGCGGAGACAGCGAATCACTGGTACAGGAGCTGAAAAACGGCTTCCTCGTCAGCAGTGTCACTCTGCTCAACCTTGATCCTAAAGGAACCGACAAGGCACTGATCACCTGCTCGATTCTCCTTGATTCGGCACAGCTTGCTCTTATGACGGACATCAGTCACGGTGTAGAAAACTATCGCCAGCTCAAGCACTTCAAAGAACCTATTAAATTCTGGCTGGTGGTTTTTCTTCTCATCGTCACTCTTATGGTGGCCTTTGCCGCTATCTGGTTCGGGCTTTACATATCTCGCGGCCTTACCTCACCGCTGGAAAACCTTGTACTCGCCACCCAGAGGGTCGCCGGAGGCGATCTGCAGTTTCAGATGCCCGCTGACAGCAACGATGAAATGGGCAAGCTGATGAAATCCTTCAACTTGATGACCGACCATCTCAACCGTTCCAACCAGGAACTTGCCGGTGTCCATGCCGCTCTGCAGCGCAGTTCGGAGGAGTCTGAACAACGACGGCGCTACACGGAGATTCTTCTGCAGAACGTCCAGGCCGGAGTTATCTCCATAGACCGTGATGGAAAAATCACCACTATCAACCGTTTTGCAGAGAATCTGCTCAATATCGACAGCAGCTTCTTTCTCAACCACAATTTCACAGATGTCCTGCCACCCTCCCAGTCGGAGATTGTCATCGGTTTTATTGAGGAATTGAGTGTCACCGGTAAACTCACCATCGAAAAACATATCAAACTGCGGGTGCTCGGCAAAAGATTTTCTCTCCTGATAAATTTCACCCGGCTCGATAATGATAACGGTGAACTGCTCGGCTATGTGCTGGTCTTTGACAATCTGACTAAAATTGAGAAGATGCAGCGCATGGCGGCCTGGCGTGAGGTGGCACGACGCATTGCTCATGAGATTAAAAACCCTCTTACGCCTATTCAGCTCAGTGCTCAGCGACTGCGTCGGCGTTATCCTCAGCTCATTGCCGAGCAGGGCAGCATTCTTGATAAATGCACCAATACCATCATTGACCAGGTGGACGAAATCAAGCTGCTGGTGAACGAGTTTTCCCAGTTTGCCCGCATGCCCAAAATCGAGAAAGTGGAAGGGGATATCGTGACACTTGCACGGAGAACACTTGACCTCTACGAAGAAGCACATCACCAGATACACTTCATCTTTGCCGCCAGTAATATTCCGATCTTTCGCTTCGACCGTGAACAGATAAAGCGCTGCCTGATTAACCTGCTCGACAATGCAGTTGCAGTTTTGCCGGTCGGCGGTAAGATATCAATTACTCTAAGCCAAAATGATGAGAATGAAACTCTCTTCATCTCTGTGGCTGATGACGGCCCGGGTATCCCCCTGGAAAACCAGTCACGCCTCTTTGAGCCTTATTTTTCCACGAAAAAAACTGGGACGGGTCTTGGTCTGGCCATCGTCTCCACCATTATCGCCGATCATAATGGTCATATTTTGGTACAGGACAACATTCCCCGTGGGACCGTTTTTATTATCGAATTGCCGCTTACGGCTCCTCCATCAACATCATGAAACCATCTTCATATCCCATGACGAAAAAGATTCTCATAATTGACGACGAAGCCGCCATCCGCGAATCTCTTTCGGAGATTCTTGAAGATGAAGGGTTTATCCCACTCACAGCTTCCTCTGGTGAAGAGGGGTGGGAGATGGTGGACAGGGGCGGAGTCGACCTGATTCTCCTCGATATCTGGCTGGGCGACGGCATGGACGGTCTGGAGACTCTGGTGAAAATAAAAGAGGTTTCCCCGCTGCCGGTAATCATGATCTCCGGTCATGGAACCATAGACACTGCCGTCGATGCCACCAAAAAGGGAGCCTACGATTTTATCGAAAAGCCACTCTCCTACGACAAGGTAATCCTCTCCATCAGCAACGGCCTGCGCTATGCAAAACTCGAGCAGGAGAACACACTGCTGCGCCAGAACAGAAAGCACACACCCGTACTCACCGGTCAATCGAAGGCCATTGCCGCCATCCGCCAGCAGATCAGTCTGGTCGCCCCCACCGAGGCCTGGGTACTGATCCTCGGTGAACACGGCACAGGCAAGGAACTGGTGGCGCAGGCCATTCACCGCGAATCGGCCACGGCAAGTCAGCCAATGGTGGAGGTGAACTGTGCTGCCATTCCGGAAGAGCTGATTGAATCTGAACTCTTCGGCCATGAGAAAGGTTCTTTCACTGGTGCCACATCCAGCAAACGCGGCAAGTTTGACCAGGCGGACGACGGTATTCTCTTTCTCGATGAAATCGGCGACATGAGCCTTATCACCCAGGCGAAGATTCTGCGCATCCTCCAGGAACAGAAATTTGAACGGGTCGGCGGCAATAAAACCATCTCCGTCAACGTACGGGTTCTTGCTGCAACCAACAAAAATCTCGAGCAGGAAATTAAGGCTGGCAATTTTCGCGCCGATCTCTACTACAGACTCAACGTCGTACCCATCACCCTGCCCCCGTTACGCAAACGACTCGAAGATATTCCGCTGCTGGTAGAATCTCTGATGAAGGAGCTCACCCGGAAAGGGCTGAAAGCCAAAGCCTTCTCAGCTGCTGCACTCACTGAAATGATGGCCCATCCCTGGCCGGGAAACGTGAGAGAGCTGCGTAACTTTATTGAACGGCTGATCATTATGTGCCCGGAGGAGGAAATCTCCGCCGAGCAGATTCAAATTTTTCTTGGTCCTGGCACCACCCCGTCGGTTACAGAACCCACCATTCCACCATCATCAAATATAAACGGCCTGATGCTGGAGGATTACAAGATGGCAAAACAACTCTTTGAACAGGAATATTTGCAGCAGAAACTACAGGAGAACGACGGCAACGTCACCAGAACCGCTGAGGCTGTCGGCCTTGAACGCAGCCATCTTCATAAAAAACTAAAAGCAATGGGCGTTATATAGCCCGCACAAAAAGGAGAAAAACCATGGTATTTCCAGAATACAGACCCCGCCGAATGCGCCGGACCGCAACCATGCGGGCCCTTATCCGCGAAACTCGAATGACCGCCGATCAATTTATCTACCCGCTCTTTATCATCCCGGGGAAAAACAAGCGTGAAGAGGTTTCCTCCATGCCGGGTGTCTTCCGTATCAGTGTGGACCTGCTGGAAAAAGAGGCTCGTGAGTGTCTTGAGCTTGGAGTAAACTCTCTGCTGCTCTTCGGGATTCCCGAGACAAAAGATGCCATGGGCACCAGCGCGCACATTAAGGACGGCATTGTACAACAGGCCATTCGGGAACTTAAAAAGAAGGTCCCGGAAATGCTGGTCATCACTGATGTCTGCCTCTGCGAATACACCAGTCATGGACATTGTGGCTGCCTGATCAATGGTGAGGTGGATAATGATTCCACCCTTGAGATTCTCGCCAAAATTGCCCTTTCCCACGTGGAAGCCGGAGCAGACATGGTCGCCCCCTCTGATATGATGGACGGCCGCGTCGCAGAGATTCGCGCAACCCTGGACGAACATAACTTTGAGATGGTGCCCATCATGGCCTATTCTGCGAAGTACGTCTCCTCTTTCTACGGCCCTTTCCGTGATGCCGCAGATTCCGCTCCGCAGTCTGGAAACCGTAAGGGATACCAGATGGATCCCGCCAACATCCGGGAGGCTATCCGCGAAGTCAGTCTTGATATTGACGAGGGTGCAGACATCGTCATGGTCAAACCGGCCGTTGCCTATCTTGATGTGCTGGCTGCTGTTCGGCAGGAGTTTGACCTTCCGGTTGCCGCCTATCACGTCAGCGGTGAATACTCCATGATCAAGGCCGCTGCAGCCAATGGCTGGATAGACGGGGATGCCGTCATGGAAGAGACCCTGCTCTCCATCAAACGGGCCGGTGCAGATATGATCATCACCTACTTCGCCAAGGATATGGCACGCATTCTGAAGAACCGCAGGTAAAACTGTGATGTGTTTTGATACACGTGCAGTTTAGAATGCAGAATAAAAAAAAAGAGGCTGTCCCCTGCGGGACAGCCTCTTTTCGCGGTAAAGAATCATTCAAAAAAAGGAAACAGTATTTTCACCTGTTCTTTATATCCCGCCAGATAAATCGCCACCAGAACAGGCTGCAGAGAAACGCTCCGATGCTGTCGGCGAAAACGTCGAAAATATCTGGAGAACGACCAGGAATAAAAGACTGATGAAACTCATCGGTAATTCCATAGAAAATACAAAAAAAGACCGTAAGGCAGATGGCTTTAAAGGGGAAGTTCCGGCGCCAGCGCGGCTGAAGAGCGAAGAGAACAGCACTCGCAAGCAGACCATAAATTCCACCATGGGCAATCTTGTCCATACCAGGGAAATATGGCAGATTCAGTTGATCACCAGGGATGTTGGATAAAAAAAATATGGTTCCCATCAGGAAAAGCGCGGGAACCATTCTCAGCGTTGAATGTATTGACATCTTGTTCAGGCATCAGTCTGTTTTCTTTCCGGACCCTTCAACGTGCACCTGCTCAAGCTGTTCCGGAGTAAAGCGCTTACGAATCCGCCGCATGGCGGCGTTGAGTTCACTGACAGGAGAACCTTCCAGAATGAAGGAATTTTTATCTTTCCAGGAAGTGAGCTTCAGCTGGCGATTTTCAATCGTATAGCTGTGGGTCCAGTTCACTTCAATGGTCTCCGAATTTTCTTCGATGGTGGCTTCGATCACTTTGCCCCCCTCGGCAACCTGAATGCCATCCTGATCAGTCATCTCCAGCATCCAGGCATCCCCGGCAGTATTCGTAAAGAAGAAGAAAACCCCCAGCTCGCGGTTGAGAATCTTCTTTTCAAAAGCATCTCGCTGTATCTGTTCAACTGCACTCATCAGTGTCAGTGGTACGGTCTTACCCGCCGGCATTCTGGAAGTCTGCTGCATCTGAGCGGGAGTTTTCCGCCCGCAACATTTTTTGAATTTCCTGCCACTGCCACAGGGACATTTCTCATTTCTTCCGATCTTGGCCATCACCAGTCCTCATACCGGAAACAAAAGCTCCCGAAGCAACATTTTTATTTTGTCTTACGAGCATTTGGAATAGCCGCACTCGCGACAGGTTTCGCACCCTTCCATGAAGAGGAGTTTGCCACCGCATTCAGGGCAAACAGAGGCAAAACCATGCTGTGTACCCGCAAGGAATGACTTAAGAAGTTTACTTAATTGTGCTGGCAGATCTAACATGTGACCGCTGGATCTGTCAAGTTGCTTGATAATTTCATTCATCGGTACATTACAGCGCAAAGCAAGAGAGACCAGACGGCATGTGGTTGTCCACATGGTGGACTTGTCATTCAGATCAACACGGTTGTCAAAGGGGAATTTGGCAAAAACTTCCATCGGCTTCTCGTTTTCATCAAAACAGACAATGATATAGACCGAATTCTGATTCCGGTCCTTTACCCGGTAACGCTTGGCATCAAGCATGTCTGGCAGACTTTCCTTCACCGGACCGGCGGAAGAGACCAGAGCCATCTGCTCTTCCCCGGTTTTGGCCGTGCTGTTCAGCACCTGATTATCACGAGAGCCATCACGATAAACGGTCAGTCCTTTGCACCCCAGTTTGAATCCGGCAAGATAAGAGGATTTCACATCTTCCCGAGTGGCGTTTCCGGGCAGGTTAATCGTCTTCGAGATGGAGCTGTCCACCCCGGCATTCTGCAAACAACCCTGCATGAGAATGTGGTCGACAGGGCTGATGTCCTGAGCCGTACAAAAGATTGCCTGCCATTTCTCCGGGATCTCTTCAATGCCGAGAACACTGCCACTGTCAGCAACCTTGCTCATCAAATTTTCAGTGTAGAAGCCTTCACGTTTTGCAACTTCTTCAAAGAGTTTGTTCACCATCAGCAGACGATCACCATCCATGACATTTTTCACCATGACAATGGAAAAATAGGGCTCACAGCCGGAAGCGCAGTCTGCAATCATTGAGACCGTTCCGGTCGGCTGAATGGAGGTCAGTGCGGCATTACGGCGGGGTTCGTATTTGTTGATCTCCGCATCCCAGGCCGGAAACGGACCCTTTTGCTCTGCCATCGCAATGGACACTTCTTCAGAGACGTCATGAATAAACTGCATCACCTCGGCAGATTCCTTGCGTCCCCTTTCACTCCCATACGGAACCTCAAGCTGAATGAGCATGTCATGCAGTCCCATAATTCCCAGCCCGATCTTACGGGTTCTCAGAGTCATATCCTCAATTTCAGGGATAGGGAAACGGTTGCAGTCAATCACATTGTCAAGAAATCTGGTGGCAGTTGTGGTGACCTTCTTCAGTCTTTCCCAGTCCACTTTCCCGGCCAGCACAAAATTTGCCAAATTAATGGAACCGAGATTACAGCTTTCATAGGGTAACAGCCATTGCTCACCACAGGGGTTGGTTGCTTCAAAATCACCAAGTTGAGGAGTGCTGTTGCCACGATTGGCGGCATCAATGAAGAGGACTCCGGGTTCCCCGTTGAGCCAGGCGAGATCGATAATCTGCTCAAAGACCTGGCGGGCATTCAGTGAATCAATCACCTGTCCGGTGGAGGGTTCAATAAGATTATAATCCGCGTTATCTTCCACCGCCTGCATAAACAGGTCAGTAATTGCCACACTGAAGTTGAAATTATTAAACTTTTCCGGATTCTGTTTGGCAACGATAAAATCGAGAATATCGGGGTGATCAATACGCAACACGCCCATATTGGCACCACGCCGTTTTCCCCCCTGCTTTATGGTCTCAGTGGCGACGTCGAAAACTGCAGCAAAACTCAGTGGTCCTGAGGCAATCCCCTGCGTGGAGTGAACGGAGGCATTTTTCGAGCGCAGACGAGAGAAAGAGTAGCCCGTTCCACCTCCAGTCTTGTGAACAAGTGCCCCATTGCGAATGGCGGTGAAGATGCCATCCATGGAATCAGGCACCGGCAGAACAAAACAGGCAGAAAGCTGGCCCAGATCTGTACCCGCATTCATCAGACATGGGGAATTAGGAAGAAAATCAAGACGGTAGATCATACTGTAAAAATCTTCCGCCAGTTTACTGTACTCTTCCGAGTCTTTACTGATTGAAGCAACGGCATTTGCCACCCGCCGGGAGAGACTCTCCCATGTTTCAACTGGATTCCCTTCAGAATCTTTAAGATAGTAACGGCGTGCAAGGACTGTTTCGGCAGTACTGGTCAATACCTGGCGAGTGCGATCAGGTGTCATAGAGATCTCTTCTGTAAAATTTTTTCGCGGAAAGGTTCAGCGGTCTGTTGCGTTTTTACTGCAGTAATATTCCCTTAGAAAGGAACGTTTTGTATGACAAAGGTTTTTACACTATATTTACGTCTTATTCAATACCAGGATACCATATTTACACATTATCCAACATCAAACCACAACATATAGTGTACGGCCAGAAATCTCGTTATTTCAAAGGATTAACAATTTTTGATATTCTGCAAGTAAATTTTCGAAATATTTTACTCTTCATCTTAACTTCCCGTCATTACTGAAAAACCAGAAACAGAGAAACGGAACCGCTCCATCAAAGAGACAGGCAACAGCACATAAAAAAAGATGAGAGTAATACCATTTACATTTTGTATTGGCGGATTCAAAGGCAGGGGACGGGAAAAGGGAGACGGGAGACAGGAGACGGGAGACAGGGAAAAGCAAAAGACGGAACAGCGAAAAACTTTTTGCCAAAGGAAAACTCTAAGCATGCGAATAAAGGCAACAAAAATTTATCGCGGTGAAATTTTTTGTCTTTTTATACCATTCCTATTAAGTTCTACCCCGTTTTGTCTTTTGTTTATTCATTCAGGGTTACAAACGACAAAAGGAACCACGAATGGACACAAATAAACACGAATTATTACTGAAAAAACCATAAGATAATGCCCTTGTAGTTAAATTCGGTCTGTTATTTGCTTTGAGGTAATTGATATTTTCCGTGTCCTTCCGTGTTTTCCGTGGTAGCCAGTCTTATTCATAATAATCCTGATGCACTGTACGGCTTAACTTCGGATACAAACGTTTTTGTTTAATGCGTTGTCCCTGTTCGTGAAAATTCGTGTCCATTCGTGGTTACAAACTGCAAAAGGAACCACGAATGGACACGAATAAACATGAATTATTACTCATTCGTAATAGCCAAAAAAGATGTTCACGCAGTTGCGTTCTCTGGTCAGTAAAAAAATGTGATTGGTATAAATAAAAAAGCGGTACCGGAAAACCGGTACCGCTTACAACAATCCAGCCACCCTGCAGGCAGGATTGACTTAAAAACTATAAGAGTTCTATAGATCAGAAGCTGAAACGAACACCGCCGCCTACGCGACCAGAATCTACCGGACTGCCAAGCTCATCAAAGGCAGAACGGGCTTCGACGAACAGTGAAGCATTGAATGCATCCGGTTCACCATAGATTCTATACCCCATGCCAACAATCAGGTCAGCATCAGTATCATCGTAATCTCCGTCACCGTCATCATCCGTACTCAACCATCCACCAACACCAAGGTTGAAGAAGAGGCGATCTATCCGATACTGGCCAAGGACATCAACCAGAACTGCAGAGGCACCATCACTTCCCTGGACGTGTTGAGCATAACCGGCAAGACCAAGAACAGACCAGTTTTCATCGAAACGATATTCAAGACCAACACGACCAAAAACCCAGTTACCTGGATCAAACATATGGTACGCGCCGACGTCAGCGAGGAAGTTGGTACGTTTCATCACGGTTACCGGAGCCATACACTCGGGAGAAGTAGCGGCAAGGCCACTGTCATCAATAACGGTAGTCTGGATACTTTTCGCACCAGCAGGCAACATAATGGAACCCACGAGAGCACCATCAACCATCTGCTCAGAAAGAGGTTGTCCATTTTCATCAAGAACAACCATTTTCATGCTGGTTACCTGACCATCGGGATCAGTGGAACCAGATGCATCAACTGCTACACTTGAACCAGAGAAGGCTTTGACAGGGCTGACCGTTGCACGACAGACAGGAGGCTGGTTTTCCACAATCACTTCTACCACTTCTACCACTTCTACAACAGGTTCTGTATCTGCAAGAGCAACGTTCCCGCAACCGAGCGGAACAGCAAAGGTGTAGAGCATGTTGTCCTGCATCACTTTAACTGTATATGCCGGGAAAGGAACTTCGTTTCCCCAGGTAAGATCACGGGAGAGGCGAACTTCGCCAGTTCCCTTACGTTTGAAGAACATCCATTCAAACTGACTTCCTTCAGGATAGTCTTTCGACTCAATATTTCCGGCAGCAATCTGCTCCATGAAAGGAGTAAAAAGTTCAGGGCATCCTGCTTTTTCAAAACCTTCTTGCATATCAGCAGACTGGGCTTGAGCCATTGAGGCCAAATCCTGGGTGCTGGCAAGGGGTGGACGATGGAAGGGACTGCGACCAATCTGCATAAGTGTAGATGCTGAATATGCCATGGAAGCCGACGCCATGATACTGCCAATAGCAAGAACAGTTACAAATCTTTTGTTCATGTTCTTCTCCTTTTTTAATTTTTACACAGGGTTAAGGAATTTGTACTAATCCTTAAAATGACATTACCCGCAGTATATATAAATTTCAAGAGAGTTTATTGAAATTCCGGGGAAAATTTCAATAAATCAAGAAGAGAAGTCTTCCCTGTCGGTGGATATAATAATTTGTACTTTCACCATCTCCCCTGCAAAAAAGTTCTCTGAATCCCACGGGAATTACGTGAGATACTCAGAACACTTTCTTCAGATAGTCGGCGTACAGGCCCTGCAGTCGCCGTACCATTTTTCCCGGGTTACCATCCCCCACCGGCCGACCATTAATGGCGATAACGGGGGTTACTTCCACCGTTGTCCCAAGAACCATAAATTCGCTGAATTTATCCTGCTCCGCTTCAAAAATCGGCCTTTGCTCTACGCGAATGCCATTGGCCGCCGCCAGTTCAAGAACAACAGCCTTGCTGATGCCGGGAAGGATGCGATTGCAATCAGGATGAGTTACCAGTGCTCCTTCACAAATCCCGGCAAAATTGCTGTGACTCCCCTCTATCCAGACACCATCCTTGACAAAGAGGGCTTCTCCTCCCCCCTTTGACTCGGCATACTCGCAGGCCAGAATGTTTGCCGTAAGGCTGGTGGTCTTCAGGTCGCATCGTGCCCAGCGATTATCGGAGACAGTATAGAGACCTATACCCTTTTCACGCTGCCGGAGGACTTTTGCAGGATCAAAGGCCGCCATTGACATATACATTGTCATCGGGGTATCAGCGGGAGGAAAGCCATGACCGCGCTTTGGTACAGCTCCACGGGAGACTTGTATGTATATTGTGGCCATGCTCTTCTCAAGACCATTTTTTCGACGCAGCTCTTCAGCAACGCCCTCCAGAAAACCAAAATCAGTTTGAGGAAATCGGAGCTGCTCTGCACCGCGATGAAGTCGGGTGAGGTGCTCCTGTATACGAAAGAACCCCCCTTCATAGCACAGGACAAACTCATAGAGCGCGTCAGCAAATAGGAAACCGCGATCATTTGGTGAAAGATGGATCTCTTCATCGGGTAAATATTCTCCGCAAAACCAGGAAATCATGGCATACTCTCCGTTAAAATTAATCTAAGGGAACCTTGAATAATCAGTCTTTCGCCCATCTTCTTCGTTACAGTAAAAAATTTATCCTCGTAATATCAAACATATAGCTCCGGTAAATTTTCTCCTGTGCCTTGAATATGAACGAAATACAAGATTATTCAAGGCACCCATAAAGCATCAGGTCCCGGCAATTTTCTTTTTGGGGGAAATTGACTCACGAAGGAGGATCTGGCGCAACGACATTCTTTTACATTATTGTTTTGTTCTTTAATTTCATAAACCTGGCCTGTATCTGGTATAACACTTTGGGATCTGATACAAGAGTGAAATGATCACTCTTGAAAAAGAACCAGAACAAATACTCACAGCGGCATTCCAGACGGATCACCCCATGCCGTCCGCAGTGCTGCATATTTTAATCCCCCCTGAGAAAAAGAGGGAGCAGAAATAACATAAGGGTCCCTTGAATAATCAGTTTTTCAAAGTCCCCGCATGAAGAAGGACTGCATTCTGGTCCAGGAGATTTTCACATGAGCAACACCGTACAGATGAGCAACACAGCACTCTGGTGCATCTGCGAAAAAAGTACCCTCTTTATTCAAAATGACAGCCTCCCATGCTGCCGCAGGGAAGAACTCCCTTTTCCCGCAGGAGAGGCAATTACCATTGCCGAAGAAGACGGCCTTCCTGTTTTCCTCGCTTCCCCCGTCGGAGACCACCCGCAATTCACCAGTTTCCGTTCCATGCTGCCAGTTGACGACCGCCGTTATTACCTCATCAGCCGGGCCCTGTCTCTTCATAATATGATGACCAACCACACCTTTTGCAGCCATTGCGGTCATAAATGCACTCTCGCCCGCAAAGAAATCGCCATGCGGTGCCCCAACTGCCACGCCCTGAACTATCCGCCAATATCACCGTGCATCATCGTTGCCATCCACCGGGATGACAGGCTGCTCCTTGCGAGACATGCCAGCCATGCGAATCGTCTTGCCACAGTATTGGCCGGCTTTCTGGAAGCAGGGGAAACTCTCGAGCAGTGTGTTGAGCGGGAGATATTTGAAGAAGTATCTCTACGGGTAAAAAATATCCGCTACTTTGCCAGCCAGAGCTGGTCCTTTCCTTCCCAGTTGATGACTGCCTTTACCTGTGACTATGCTTCGGGTGAAATTGCCGTGGACAACGTGGAGATACACGAGGCGGACTGGTTCAGTAGTACAAACATGCCGGAGGTTATACCAATGCACGGCACTGTAGCACGCCGATTAATAGAGAATTTCATTAGTTCCTTTACCGACAAATAAATTTATATTTTTTCTGGAGCCTGTCATGTTTTCTACCACCGCAGCCATTATTGTTGATCTACAGGAAGACTTTACCACGCTGATGAATGGCGCCCTCCCCGTTCCGGGGAGTGATGAACACTTCATACAGGAAACTGCAGAATGCGCTGCGGCTCTCAAGGCGCAAGGCTGTCGAATATATGGAACCATCGACTGGCATCCCCGGGATCACATCTCCTTTTACACCAGCCATCCCGGGAAAAAAGCCTTCGACTCTATTGAAATTGACGGCCACAGTCAGAAACTCTGGCCCCCTCACTGTATACAGGAGAGCGCTGGTGCTGTGCCCCTCGTCCCACCAGGCCTCTGCGAGACCTTCATCACAAAAGGGCGCAACCCCCGCTTCGACAGCTACTCCGGTTTCTTTGACGACGGTGGAGTCGCCACCGGACTCGACGATATCCTCAGACAGAATAACATAGACACTCTCCTTATCTGCGGCCTTGCCTTCGACTACTGTGTAAAAGCAACAGCTCTCGATGCCATCCGTCTGGGGTACACGGTGATCATTATTAAAGAGCTCACTGCCGCCGTAGATCCAGACTCTGCCGAACAGGCTCAGCAGGAACTGACCGCTGCCGGGGTATGCTTTATTTCCGCTGCATCTCTTCTCTTCTGACAGATTCAGCCGTCAACAGCTTGAACATACACGCCTGAGCATATTTATGGAACTCCATGGATCCCTTTGGCATACTGCTTCGAAGGTCTTGTTCCATTTACATTTTGTATTGACCAGAGAGCGCGACTGCGTGGACATCTTTTTTTGTGATTACGAATGAATAAACAGGATGTAAAAAAAGCATAACTTAATAGAAATGGTCTAATCATGCGAAAAAGGGCATTTTTTATAAAAGCGTAACTTCTTAAAGTTTTTTTGCCTTTATTCGCATGATTAGAGCTTTTATTCGTTGGCAAAAAGTTTTTCGCTGTTCCGTCTTTTGCTTTTCCCTGTCTCCCGTCTCCTTTCTCCTGTCTCCCATCCCCCTGCCTTTGAATTCACCAATAGAAAGTGAAAGTGGCATTTAGTAAGGTCATAACTTAATAGGAATGTTATTATCCCTCCTCTTTTTCTGTGTCTTCCGATACTCAACCAGATCGTTTCGGCAAAACACAAAAAGCCCCCAATCTTAAAAGATTGGGGGCTTCCGGTTTTTAGTGTTCTTGTCTGAACATGTAAATGGCGGAGCGGACGGGATTCGAACCCGCGACCTCCGGCGTGACAGGCCGGCATTCTAACCAGCTGAACTACCACTCCGCATTTCTTATGGCTACCTTGAATAATCAGTCTTTCGCCCATCTTCTTCGTTACAGTAAAAAATTTATCCTCGGGATATCAAACATATACCTCCGGTAAATTTTCTCCTGTGCCTCGAATATGAACGAAATACAAGATTATTCAAGATACCCTTATATGGTGAGCGCTACAAAAAGCCCCCAATCTTAAAAGATTGGGGGCTTTCCGGTTTTTAGTGTTCTTGTCTGAACATGTAGATGGCGGAGCGGACGGGATTCGAACCCGCGACCTCCGGCGTGACAGGCCGGCATTCTAACCAGCTGAACTACCACTCCGCATTTCTATATATGGTGGGCGCTACAGGGATCGAACCTGTGACCCTCGGCTTGTAAGGCCGATGCTCTCCCAGCTGAGCTAAGCGCCCGTCACATCCAACGATGAAGGTGTATTTACCAACTTCAGGCTCCGGCGTCAAGAGAAAATAACATTAAAGATAACTTTCTTTCCATCTTCTTTTTCTTTCTGTGTTTTCAGCAGTTTATTTCTTCACAGAGAGAATTTTTCCTTCATGAATCAGGGCGAGCTCAAGCACGTCATCCATATGCTCCACCGGTGTAATAGTCAGAGAATTACGAATCTTCGGCGGAACATCCGCAAGATCCCTCTCATTCTCCGCAGGGATAAGTACATGGGTGATATTTCCCCGTTTCGCGGCGAGCAGCTTTTCGGTAAGGCCACCAATTGGCAGTATCCTGCCACGCAGAGTAATCTCTCCAGTCATGGCAAGATAATGCTTCACGGGAAACTTCGTCAGAGCAGAGGCAAGAGTAGTGGCAAGAGTGATCCCTGCCGAAGGTCCATCTTTGGGAATAGCCCCTTCCGGGACATGGATATGAATATCAAGTTTCTGATAAAAATCATCCGCCAGCCCCAGAACCTCAGCGCGGGAACGCACATAACTGAGCGCGGCCTGCGCGGATTCCTGCATCACATCACCGAGCTTTCCGGTAATAATCAGTTTTCCCGCTCCCGGCATCAGGGTCGCCTCAATCTGCAGCAACTCACCGCCAACCTCCGTCCATGCAAGGCCGGTGGTTAATCCCACCTCATCGGTCTCCTCCGCTGTACCGTGGCGGAATCGAGGTGTTCCAAGAAATTTCTTGATACTCTGGACACTTACCCGATATTTTTTCTTCTGATCTCCGCGTTTCTGCCGATCTCTGGCAATTTTCCTGCACAGTGATGCAATATAGCGTTCAAGGGTCCGCACCCCTGCTTCACGGGTATAAAGGCGGATTATCTCCATCAATGCACCGGACGTAAAGTTGATATCCCCTGCTTTGAAACCATTTTCTTTCAGCTGTTTGGGGACAAGAAAACCCTCAGCAATTTTCTCTTTATCTTCTTCAGTGTACCCGCTGAGGGTGATGATCTCCAGGCGATCCTGCAGAGGAACCGGAATACCATGAAGACTGTTGGCCGTCGTGATGAAGAAAATTTCTGAAAGATCATAGTCGAGGTCAATATAATGATCATTGAAGCTGTTATTCTGCTCTGGATCCAGCACTTCAAGCAGTGCTGCAGAGGGATCACCCCGAAAATCCGCAGACATTTTGTCAACTTCATCAAGACAAAACACCGGATTGGAAACCCCGACTTTCTGCAGAGACTGAATAATTTTACCAGGCATCGCGCCGACATAGGTACGCCGATGGCCACGAATTTCCGCCTCATCCCGTACACCACCAAGAGAGAGTCGGGCAAACTCACGCCCCATCGCCCGGGCAATAGAACGACAGATCGAAGTCTTCCCGACACCCGGAGGACCAACAAGACAGAGGATCGGCCCTTTAAGTTTTTTCACCTGGGCCTGTACAGCCAGGTATTCAAGGATGCGCTCCTTGGGTTTGGCAAGTCCGTAGTGATCGGCATCAAGAATCTTTTCTGCTTTATTAACATCAATCTTTAAGCGGCTCTTTTTCTTCCAGGGAAGACTGATGATGGTATCAATATAGTTGCGTATCACCGCTGTCTCTGCAGACATCGCTGGCATGTTACGCAGTTTTTTGAACTCTTTGAGGGTCTTCTCCCGTGCAGCTGCGGGCATTTTTTTCGCGAGAATAACGTTCTCAAGCTCACTCATTTCATCCGTGCCATCCTCATCACGGCCAAGCTGAGACTGAATTTCGTGAACCTTTTCGCTGAGAAAATAATCCCGCTGATTCTTGCCCATCTTCGCCTTCACTTTGGCATCGATGGACTGCTCCAGTTCAATCATTTTCACTTCACGCTGCAAAATAATGAGAACCTGCTGCAGACGATCCTCTATGGAATCAGCCTCAAGAAGTTTCTGCTTTTCCAGAGAGTTAACAGGGAGATGTGAAAGAATAACGTTGAGATACTTATGGGGATTTTCAATGTTCTTAATGGTTTTCAGGACGTCTTTAGCGACCTTGTGGCTGCTGGCTGCGTAATTTTCAAAGCTTCGACTGCATGCACGTTGCAGAACTTCCCCGAGAGGGTTGGAGCTGAAATCAACAGATTCCTCCATCTCTTCCACCTCAGCCTGAAGAAAGTCACCATGGGGAAGATAGGAGATAATTCGTACCTTGCGCTGTCCTTTAACCAGGGTCTTTATAGTTTCATCTGGAAGACGGAGAATCTGCATGACAGAAACGAGGGTCCCGTATTCATACAAGTCTTCCGGAGCGGGAGTGTTCACCTCCGAGGCTTTCTGAGTCACCAGAACGATCTCAGTGCTCTTCTCCATAGCATCTTCCAGTGCAAGAATGGAAGGTTTCCGGCCAACCACCAGAGGTGCAACCATGTACGGAAAGATAACAATATCTCGCAGGGGCATAATTGGGTAAAGTTTTGTGGTCACGAAATCTCCTTGCCGCAAAGATAAAACCCCCTTTAATCAGAGATTAAAGGGGGAAAATAAATACATGGGAACATTGAATAACCTGTCTTTCGCCCATTTTTTTCATTACAGTCAAAAATTTATCCTCGGAGGTAAGCGCCAGACTCCGATATCAATCACACCGGTGATGAACAGTAAGCCGGTATAAGCACCTGTGATAAATTTTCTCCTGTGCCTCGAATATGAACGAAATACAAACTGTTTCAAGGTACCCACATGTCCTGAATCAGGCCGTTTTCCGTTTCTCTTCCAGATCCTTTCTGTAGAGAACGGTTGGGTAATCCCCGTTGGTAATTACCTCCTCATTAATCAGGCAATCCTCTACACCCTCACGGGAAGGAAGATCAAACATTACATCCAGCATCGCCTCTTCAATGACAGAACGCAGACCTCGGGCACCTGCTTTGCGGGAGAGAGCCTTTTGGGCAATAGCAGTAAGCGCACCTTCCGTAAAACGCAATGTAATTCCTTCAAGCTCAAAAAGTCGCTGATACTGCTTTGTCAACGCATTCTTTGGTTCTTTGAGAATGCGGATAAGATCATTCTCTTCCAGCTCTTCCATAGTGGCAATAACGGGCAGGCGTCCGACCAGCTCGGGAATAAGGCCAAACTTGAGCAGGTCTTCCGGCTGAGTCTGCTGCAGCAGTTCGCCGATTTTTTTCTTCTCGCCGATTACCTTCGCGCCAAAGCCAATGGATTTTTTTCCGCTGCGGCGACTGACAACCTTGTCAAGACCGACAAAAGCCCCGCCAACAATAAAAAGAATATTGGTGGTGTCGATCTGCACCAGTTCCTGCTGCGGGTGTTTGCGTCCCCCCTTGGGCGGGACAGAAGCAACAGTTCCTTCGATAATTTTCAACAGTGCCTGCTGCACCCCTTCCCCGCTCACATCACGGGTAAGCGAGGGGCTGTCTGCCTTGCGGGCAATTTTGTCAATTTCGTCAATATAGATAATACCACGCTGTGCCTTTTTTACATCGTAATCCGCTGCCTGCAACAGAGAGACAAGGATATTCTCCACATCTTCACCAACATATCCGGCCTCGGTAAGGGTGGTGGCATCGGCCATGCAAAACGGTACATTGAGCACCCGTGCCAGCGTCTGGGCAATCAGAGTCTTACCACTTCCCGTCGGACCAAGCAGAATGATATTGGATTTCTGCAACTCCACGGTATCGTCATTACCCACCGGCGCATTGATGCGCTTGTAGTGGTTGTGCACCGCAACAGAGAGTACTTTTTTTGCAAAGTCCTGACCGATAACATAGTCGTTGAGGTGATCATTGAGTTCCCGGGGAGTGAGCTGCGTGAGAGCTTCTTCTGCATGCTCCTCCTCTTTTTTATCGTCTTTCTCGCTTCCCTCAATAATTTCCTGGCACGCCAGTACACACTCATTACAAATATGTACTCCGTCCGGTCCCTGCACAAGGCGATTCACCTCATCCTTTCCTTTACCACAAAAGGAACAGCGTGCAGTGCTTTCGTCGTTATATTCGTCGCTCATAATCCACTTCCAGTATTTCAGAAGGTCACCCCGAAAAGCCTGTACAATCGGGGTAAATCACTGAATTTTTATTCCTTTTCCAGTTCATCACGCCTGCTGAGAACCTTATCGATCAGACCGTATTTTTTCGCTTCATCCGCACTCATGAAATTGTCACGCTCGGTATCAACTTCAATCTTTTTCAGTGTCTTTCCAGTATGTTTTGCGAGTATGGTGTTCAAATCTTTTCTCATGCGGAGAATCTCACGGGCATGAATATCAATATCCGTCGCCTGCCCCTGAAATCCACCCATCGGCTGATGAATCATGATGCGCGCATTAGGCAGACTGTAACGTTTACCCGCCGAGCCGCCTGCCAGCAGGAAGGCCCCCATGGAGGCAGCCTGCCCCATGCACAGCGTGGCAACGTCGCACTTCACATACTGTATGGTATCGTAAATCGCCATGCCGGCAGTCACTGAACCTCCGGGAGAATTGATGTAAAAAGTAATATCCTTTTCCGCATCTTCTGCTTCAAGAAACAGCAGCTGAGCAACAATTACGTTAGCGACATCGTCAGTTACAGCTGTGCCCATAAAGATAATACGTTCTTTAAGCAGCCGGGAGTATATATCAAAAGCCCGCTCTCCACGTGGACTCTGCTCTACCACCATGGGTATGACACTCATCGAAATCTCCTTGATCCTGAAATAAGTTCGACTGCACGGGCACGCGGCCCGATGCAGTCGATATATCGTGAGGTAAAGCCCTCACCTGCACCAGCACAAAAACAATAAGTCGCGGTACGCAGGATGCAAGCAGGGCCAGGCCTCTCTCGGTAGAAGACTACAGATTATTCGCCGTCTTCTTTCTTCTCTTCAACGGCAGCCTCTTCAACAGCAGCCTCTTCAGGTTTCTCGGCGGGCTCAATCATAACGGCGCTCTCGCGCAGAAAATTGAGAACTTTTTCATTGAGAAGTTCGCCTATGAACGGCAGGAGATCATCGCGATTTTTAAAGAACTCCTTCACTTTGGCAACCGGCATGTTGTACATGTCACCAATTCGCTTGAAGCCCCGATCCATATCCTCCTCTTCAACCTTGATCTCCTCAACCTCTCCAATCTTCTTGAGAATAAAGTCACCTCGAACCCTCTGGGCAGCGGGCTCTTTATTTTGTTCCACAAGAGTATCACGGTTAATTCCAGCAGCCTCAAGGCTCATGCCCATCTGTTCAAACTGCTGTTCGGTCTGCTTGATCATTTGATCAATTTCATAGGCAACGAGACGATTCGGTACTTCGAACGCATGGAGTTCAAGGAGCTTCTGCACCATTTTGTCAGAAACAGCACCATCGGCTTCACTCTGACGACGACTGATCAGACGCTCTTTTACAGCAGCTTTCAACTCATCAAGAGAGTCGTACTCTCCGACATCTTTGGCAAAATCATCATCAATTGCAGGCAGTACACGCTCTTTAATATTTTGAATGATAACTTTGAATGCAATCTTTTTGCCTTTCAGCATCGGGTTGGGATGGCTCTCGGGGAAATCTACTTCATGAGTTCCCTCTTCGTCTTTTTTCATGCCGACGAGTTTTTCTTCAAACTCCGTCCCCATTTTCCCTGAGCCAAGCTCAACAGAGTAGTTTTCCTGCTTCACCTGAGGCATGGCATTGCCTTTATAGAAGCCCTGGAAATCAACGACAACAGTATCACCTTTCTGCGCCGCACGGTCTCCAACAGATTCAAAAGGTGCTTTACTGCGCTGCATCCGCTCAAGTTCCTGCTGCATTTCGTCGTCGCTGACTTCAACAACTTCCTTCTCAATCTCAAGGCCTTTATAATTGCCAAGCTCAAAGACAGGATGGACATCAACTTCGGCAATAAAAGTAAAGCCGCCGTCATCGTTATATTTTACATCTTTGATTTCAGGATGGGTAATGGGGTCCACGTCATCACGTTTCTCCACAATGTCAAAATAGTTATCCTGAACCAGCTTTTCGCCCACCTCTCCTTCAACCTGGCCCTTGTAATATTTCTCCACCACAGAACGGGGCACTTTGCCGCGGCGATACCCTTTCAGGCGAGCCTCACTCATGAGCTTGTCGTAGGCTTCTTTAAGCCTGGGCTGCACAATGTCGGAAGGCAGCGTAATTGTAAGTTTTCTGGTGAGAGCGCTGAGCTCTTCTACTTGGACATCCATTCAAATCCCATCCTTTTTTTCTGAATTCACAGCAGGCCGAGACGGTTCCGGCGCTTCTGATTTACAATAATTTATGGTGCGAGAGGGGGGAGTCGAACCCCCACACCAAAGGCGCCAGATCCTAAGTCTGGTGCGTCTACCAATTCCGCCACCCTCGCAACCGCTTCCTGACACCAGCGAAACGCTCTTTTTTACTGCAAATGGTGAATTTCGTCAAGCTTAACATGGTGAGATTATGCCGAAACGAAGGCTGAAAGCCCTCTGCTTGCGAAATCAACTCTAACGAATTATCTTCTTTATGGTTCGAATACCGTAAATACGATGGTGAGATTGAAAGAACAATTTTTTCTCCACAGAAATAAAAAAGGATCCCCATGATTTTCACATTCAGCAAGATCATCCCCACAGCTCTTTGTGCCCTGCTTCTCAGTGCCAGCAGTATTTCTGCCCTTCCTCCCGGCTCTGATGCCCCTGGTTATGACAACCAGATCCGCTGGCAGAAGCTGCCGGAATGGCAGATAAACAGTGGTGCAATTGATATGGTTCACTCCCTCGGCGGCAGGCGGCTTTACGTACTTACCGACAGGAAAGAAGTGAAAATTTTCGGGGATGAAACCAGTACTCAGGGCCAATTACTCGGCACCATTCCCGTTGCCTCCGGTATGGATAAGATTGACATCAGTCCGGACGGCTCGACAGTCTATCTGCTCAACAGCAAAAGTGGTGCAGTCAATGAACTTTCCGTAACCTTTCACAAAGATTTCGACCTTGCAACAACCCCAATGAAGGGAGATAAAAACGCCCCTGTTTCCATCGTTGTTTTTACTGATTTCCAATGCCCTTTCTGTAACAAATTACCGCCAGTGCTTGATGAAGTGCTGCAAAGAAACAAGGGAAAGGTCAACCTTTACTTCAAAAACATGCCGCTCATAACTATCCATCCCCAGGCAGAAAATGCAGCAAGAGCAGTCGTAGCAGCAGGTGATCAGGGCAAATTCTGGGAGATGCACGACTTGCTTTTCAATTCTGACTCCCTTGATTCAGAGACCATTGAAGGGTTTGCCAAAAAGCTCAATCTTGATATAGAACGCTTTGAAGAAGACGTCACCAGCAATGAAACAACCAATAAACTTCGTGCTGATCTGATGGAAGGCCAGCTCAACGGGGTGAACGGTACTCCCTCCATTTTTATTGATGGCTGGCCACTTGGCAACCGTTCACTTGAAGGATTCCAGACAATGATTGATTCAATCCTGAAGGAGAAAAAACACTCAGTATGAAATCGCAGACCACACGGGTTATTGAGTTTTCTGACAACACCCGGGCCTCCACTCTTTATGGCGACCTCAATAAAAATCTGCAGATGCTTGAAAAAAGTGCAGGTGTTTCTCTTCAAGCCCGCGGTTCCCACGTACGCATCACAGGTTTGCCCTGTGATGTTGACCTTACTGCAGAACTTTTACAGCAGCTCTATGATCTTCTCAGCTGCGGTTATCCGCTCTATTCCGCCGACATTGCCTTTGGCCTGAAGATCCTCCAGGGCAACCCTGATGCCCGCCTTGACTCCATCTTTCTTGATAAGATCTATGTTACCACCCGCAATCGCATTATCTCCCCGAAAACACCAAATCAGAAGCGTTATATTGACGCTCTGCGGAACAACGATATCGTTTTTGGTATCGGCCCGGCAGGTACAGGGAAGACCTATCTTGCCGTGGCCATGGCGGTGGCAGCACTTACCTCGGGGAGAGTTCAGTCAATCATCCTGACCCGGCCAGCAGTGGAAGCTGGGGAAAAACTTGGTTTTCTCCCCGGCGACCTCGCTCAGAAAGTTAATCCCTATCTGCGCCCCCTGCTCGATGCTCTTGCAGAACTTCTCGGCGCCGAAAAGACAATTGACATGATGGAGGAAAAAATAATTGAAATCGCCCCCCTGGCTTTCATGCGCGGCCGCACGCTCACCAATGCCTTCATCATTCTTGATGAGGCACAAAATACAACCCGAGAACAGATGAAAATGTTTCTCACCCGCATCGGCTTTGATTCTGTGGCGGTAATTACCGGCGACATTACACAGATTGACCTGCCCAACCACGCCCAGTCCGGCTTGATTGAAGCCCAAAAGCTGCTCAATCGCATTCCTGGTCTTGAGTTCTGCGCCTTTGGCAAGGAAGACGTGGTACGCCACCCGCTGGTGCAGAAAATTATCAACGCTTATGAGCAGAAATAATGTCGACACTCCTGACCGTACACCATCCGCACTTTGAAAATTTTAACTTTGACGGGAACGCACTTGCCCACTTCGCCGATGCCCTGCTCAAAGAAACAGATCACGCAAAATATGGACTCTCCCTCGTATTGACAGATGATCAGGAAGTTCGTCACCTTAACAAGACCTACCGACACAAGGACAAGGCCACCAATGTCCTCTCTTTCCCTTTTACTGATGGTGCTGAAGCCTTTCTGGGAATGCTGCCGGTATACGAACTTGGTGATATTTTCATCTCCCTTGATACCGCATGCAGGGAGTCAGAAGAGTATGCCCAGCCCTTTTCCCGGCGCATGTGCTGGCTGACCGTTCACGGACTGCTTCACCTTCTCGGCATGGACCATGAGCGCTCCAGAGAAGAAGCACAACAGATGTTTGCCCGGGAGAAAGAGCTGCAGAACATAATTACTCCTGCCGAATTTGGCCTGTAATCGACATTTTACCACGGAGGATGAATGAAACTTCTTATCGTTTTGCTTTCTCTGCTCTTTCTGTTTTCCCCTGGAAAACTTCTGGCGAAAGAAAACATACTGCTCCTGAAAACATGGAAAGGTGAGGATGTCTCTGGCTGGCTGATGAGTGAAAAACTTGACGGTATCCGTGCGATTTGGGATGGCAGGATACTGTGTACCCGCAGCGGGAAAGGGATTGCCGCCCCTCAGTGGTTTGTGAAGAAACTTCCACCCTTTGCCATCGACGGCGAACTCTGGACCCGCCGGGGAAACTTCCAGAACATTCAAAGCATTGTCATGGACCACCGGCCGAGCGAAAAATGGCAGGAAATCACCTACAATATCTTTGATGTTCCCAATGCCAGAGGCGGCCTGCAGCATCGTCTGATAAAACTCGCTGACTGGCTGCAGTTGCACCCCACTCCCTGCATTCATATTCTGGAACAGATCCCATGCCGAAACAATGCCCATCTTGAGGCATTCCGCCGTGATATTGAGGCAAAGGGAGGTGAAGGAGTCGTGGTTCGTAATCCCGATGCACCGTATGAGAAGAAGCGCACCGCGAACGCGCTGAAGGTGAAAAGTTTTGAGGATGACGAGTGTGTGGTAACAGCACACCATGAAGGCAGGGGACATTTTGTCGGAATGCTCGGCGCCTTCAGTTGCCGACTTCCAAATGGGCAGGTGTTCAGGATTGGCAGTGGCCTGAAAAAAAGTGATCGTCTCAATCCGCCGGCAATCGGGACAATCGTCACCTTTAAACATCAGGGCTGGACGGACGGAGGGAAACCACGTTTTCCCGTCTTTCTCAGGGTGAATGTAATAAAACAGAGATAAAATACGATAATTGTCGATTGACACCATAAAATCAAATATGGTAAAAGCTGTATCACGTAATAATAAAGAAGTGAATACGTTTACACTTGTGAATGGGCGGATGATGGAATTGGTAGACATCGGGGACTTAAAATCCCCTGGCGCAAGCCATGCGGGTTCGATTCCCGCTCCGCCTACCAGCAATGTTGTTTAAGATTTTTTAGAGATCGACAGCTTCCCCTTCCCTGGTGCTTCTGCCCCCTTCTCTTCAGGTGACAGCGCCGGGATTTTCCCCTCATTTCTTATCCCTTTTTACCTTTTCAACATTTATCCTTCTTAAAATTAACACAAACGAGGCCTGTAATGGCATACACCGGCATAAAATTCACCTGTCACCAGATCTCCCCTTCCTTCTCATACCAGGACGACCTTGCACAGCTGAATCGTTCCGCCTGGATTTTGTCACAACTGGGTCTGGCTCCACTGCACGATAACGGGGCCTATGGCAATTTCTCCTGCCGGGGAGAAAAAGAACCGGAGTTTTTCATCAGTAAATCAGGGATGACTCCCGTCGAAGAATTCACTCCAGAGCAATTCTGCCATATCACCGCCTGTGATGAAGAAAAGATGTCTCTTGATTACCACGGTCTTGCGGTACCATCCTCTGAAACATTTATGCATCACCTCATATATCAGAACCGTACAGATATCGGTTCCATTCTCCATGGCCACTGCGATATCATGACCAGGCTCGCCGAAGAACTCGGCTTGCCCATCACCCCTCAGTTTTTGGAATATGGTACCGAGGCACTGGCCCGGGCCGGATTGGAACTGGCGGAAAGTGAGGACTTTTTCATCCTTAAAGACCATGGTTTTATCTCTCTTGGAGAAGATATAAACATTGCTGCCCGGCAGACCTTCTCCATTCTGCATCAACTGCTCAGCCTGCTCGAATCCAGCTGAACCGCTCCACCCTCCCGCAGAGCATTGACTGCCCCGAGAAGAGCCACCACCGCCGTATCTACCTTGAGGATACGGCTTCCCATGGTACAGCAGCGAAAACCCGCCGCTTGAAACAGTTCCACTTCGAAGTCTATCCACCCCCCTTCCGGACCAACAGCGAGGGCAATACGCCCCCGTTCTCCACTGACCAGATCCGCCAGTGTTTTCTCTCCGAAAGGATGGGCAATGAGCTGCAGTTCATGTTTTTTCTTCTGTCGCGGCCAGAAATCCTCTATAAAAGATTTGAACCTGCGATGAAAGATCACCTCCGGCAGGCGGGTATCCACCGCCGCCTGTTCCAGCCCCTGACGGAGATGCAGCTCATACTCTCCCGGATCAAGCAGGTTGCTCTCCCAGAAGCTCTTTTCCACCCGCCGACTCTGAATGATATGAAAAGTACCGACGCCGAGAGCCGTGGCCTGGCTGAGAATACGCTTGAGCATAATCGGCCGGGGCAGAGCCAGGATAAGATCCAGAGCGGGTTGTTCCGGTGGTTCTTCGGTTAATTCGACGGCAAGCAACACTTCAAAGGGATATTTTTTCTGCAATACGAGGATCGTTCCCCTGCCGAGCCGCCCCCCGACTTCCCCCATCCGCACTGAATCACCGATTTCGGCCCGCAGTACTTTGACAATATGTTCTGCCCGGGCATCCTTCAGCAACACATTGTTATCTTGTATTTCTTCCTCATTGAAGAGTATTATATTCATAGTTATTCTCCGAAAACCATTTGATGGAGCCAGCTGCGCTCCCTCCACTTTCCCCGTGATTCCCATGCTCTTTTTGTATAACCTTCTGCAACTCCTTCTTCTTCCGATCCTTGCACCGGTTCTGGCCCTTGTGGTCCTGGGGCGGGCGAAATATCGCCACCGTACTCCCTCACGTCTGGGATGGGGGATAAGAAATTTTCTGACGAAACCCGAAGAAAAGCGCCTCACCTTCTGGGTGCATGCCCTCTCAGTTGGCGAGACAACCTCCGCAGTACCCCTGCTTGAAGGAATTCGCGCAGCCTGGCCGGAAAGCAAAATTATCTTTTCAGTTACCACCCGCAGCGGTCGTCGGGTCGCGAACAGAGTCATGCACGACCTTGCGGATATTGTTATCAACAGCCCTTTCGATATCCTGCCGGTGGTCCTCCGCTTCTACAACAGAATTGAACCGGACTGTTATATCCTGGTGGAGACTGATTTCTGGCCAAATATTCTTCACATCATGCACCGACGCGGTGTCCCGACTCTGCTGGTCAACGGCAGAGTATCTGATGAGGCCCTTGCCGGCTACAGGAAACTGCGCTTTTTCTTTGCACCGATGTTCGCCAGCTTCACAGCCCTCTGCCTGCAGACAACTGCTGATTCCGAGAAGCTTAAGAGCCTCGGTCTCCCCCCGGAACATCTGCATACCCTCGGCAATCTCAAATTTGACACCATGGCACAGGGAGACAAAAACAGCGCCGTGCTTGAGGAGATCAGCCGACTGCTGCCTGCAGGGCGTACCATTTTTATCGCTGGTTCCACCCATCCAGGAGAAGAAAAGATCCTGCTGGCAAGTTTTGCGCTCCTGAAAAAGGAGTTTCCAAAATTGTTCCTGATTCTCGCCCCGCGTCATGTTACCCGGGCAGTAGAATTGCAGAAAATTTGTGCCAGGGCAGGCTTTCCCGCCGTACTGCGTACAGATGAAGAGAAGGCAAAAGATGTCTTAATTCTCAACACCATCGGTGAGCTTGCCACCTGCTACATGCTTGGCGAAATTTCATTTGTTGGCGGTTCACTGGTGAAAAATGGGGGACACAATCCTATCGAACCTGCCCTGGCTGGTCATCCAGTTTTTTTTGGTCCGTCAATGGAAGATTTCAGTGAAATAACCGAAGATCTGCGACGGGAAGGTGCCGCCACCACAGTTCACAATGCAGGGGAACTGGCAAATTTCATGCGGCCTCTGCTTGTTGACAAACAGAAAAGACACAAGGCAGGCGACAAGGCCCGACAATGTGTGCTGCGTCAGCAGGGTGTCATTAAACGCCACCTGGACCTGATTCGCACCTTCCTGAACACGAAGCGGTGAAATATTTAGTTCTTCTCTCCCGTCATTACGTTCTTGTTCCTTTTACTGTTGCCTTCATTACCGGCATCGCGGCAGGCCATTACTGGCTGCTGCCCGAGAGAAGATTGAAGCCGTTTTTTTTTATTATTGCGATCCTCGCAACTGTAACCTGCTGGTATTTTATAAAGTATAGACCACGAAAAACTTCTTCCTGTCTCCCCCTGTATCTTCTTGCTTTTCTTCTCGGGGCGCTGTTCGTCTCCACAGCTCTACGTCTGCCGATACGCTCAAACGTGTTCTATTCTTTCCCTGCAAAGAGAGATGCAGTAATTATCGGCACGATGCTGAAAATGGCGAAGCAGAACGATCGCACAAGCTCGGCAACCATTGAGTGCAGTGAGGTTCGTTTCGCCGACAGTGATTTTCAGCCGGTGACAGGCAGGGCAACGGTCAGTCTTGAAGGCCCATGGCCAGAAGATATTCTGCCGGGAAACCGACTGATGGTTCGTGCCACCTTCAAGCGACCGCAAAGCTGGCGTACTCCGGGAACCTTTGATTACACCCGTTACCTTGCAACACAAGGAATTACCATCACCGGTTTCAGCCGTTCTTCACTCTTTTTCACCCGGCTGCCAGCTGTTCAGCACTCTCTGATCCACAGAACAGTCTTTGCCGCCGAGCGCACACGTACCCGCCTCGCCAGAGCAATCAATACGTCCCTGCCCGAGAAGAATGCCACTCTCTTCCGTGCCCTTCTCCTCGGCGACCGCAGCGGAGTTGATGACCAGACACTGGAAAACTTCAAAAGGGCCGGAGTACTGCATACTCTGGCCATCTCCGGCCTGCATCTCACGGTAGTTTCAGGACTTCTCTATCTGCTCTTCTATCTACTGTTAAGCCAGTCAGAACATCTGTTGCTCTTTTACCCCGTACACATTCTCTCATTCTGTGCCACCCTGCCGTTCCTTCTCTTTTATGCCTTTCTGACAGGTCTCAACCCTCCCGTCCTGCGGGCTGTCATAATGGCAATCGTGGTCACCTGCGCAGTAATCACACGCCGTGTGGGTTCATCATCAACGCTGCTCGCCACAGCGGCTCTCGCCCTGTTGATCCTCAACCCGCTGCAGCTTTACACGGCCTCCTTTCAACTCTCTTTTCTTGCTGTCGCGGCAATATTTCTGTTCATCCCCCTCATGGAAAAAGTGGGACAAAAGCGTGTCACCCTTACAGCCACCTGGGCCGGTCGCATCGCTGCTGCATTTTTTCTTTCCTGTGGAATTACCCTTTTCACTGCCCCTGTAACCATTGTTCAATTCAATCGCCTGAGCGCAATCGGCCCCCTCGCCAATCTGCTGATAGAGCCGCTTCTCTGTCTCATCACTCTGCCCCTCGGCCTGCTCGCCCTCCCCTTTCTCTACGCCGGGAATCCGATCGGTCCTCTGCTTTTGAAGCTGGCCAGTCTGCCGATGGAACTTTCCACCTGTCTTGTAAAATGGTTTGCATCTTTACCCTGCGCTTCTTTTGCCATCGCCGCAGAGGAACCGTGGTTTGCAGTGGGCACACTGCTCTTCTACATTGCCCTCGGCCTGCTGGCACTGGGAGCATTCTATAACCGCTGGAATCCGGCACAACGCCGACTGTCTGTCAGGTGCGCGGCCTTTCTTCCCGGACTGCTCCCGCTTGCTACAGCACCTTTTTTATTTTTCCATCCTCCAGCACATCATAACCGGGCGGTCTTTCTTGATGTAGGGCAAGGCAGCGCCACTTTTCTTGAATGGTCTGATGGGAAACGCATTCTTGTGGATGGAGGAGGCGGAGTCTTTACCCGCGACCTCGGTAAACGAGCTATTGCCCCTTTTTTCTGGAGTAAGGGGGTCTCCCGCATTGATGCAGTGGTTGCCACCCATTCTGATGCAGACCACACCCGCGGACTGCCCTTTATTGTACAGACTTTTCATCCGCAGGCTCTCTACCTTCGGGCTTTGCAGGAAAAAAACAAACTGGTTGCAAGGATGGAGAAATCTGCAGTTAACGCTGGCAGCAAAGTTTTCAGCCCCGCCACGGGAGAGACCCTTTCTGGCAATCACCTTCTCTGTCTGTACAACTTTGGCCTTCCTGATAGAAGAAAGAGGAAAACGAAAAACCGCGGTCTGGTGCTGCTTGCCCGCTTTCAAAATAAGGAAATCCTCCTTCCCGGAGATATTGATAAAGAAGCAGAGCAGATGCTGATCGACATGGGGAAAATTCATCAAACGAGTCTGCTGCTTGCCGCCCACCACGGTTCCAAAACATCCAACAGTGCAGAACTGCTCAACCGACTCAATCCCCAAATTGTTTTCGTTTCCAATGGAGATCGACCAGGAATTTTTCCCTCGACAAGCCTGATTAAAGAGCTGAAGCAGAGAAATATCCCGCTTCTTGACACACGACACTATGGGACAATAGAGATTGAATTTCTGCAGAAAGGATGGCGGCTTTTTCACTGGCAACGCCCGAATCACAATCCTCTTCTTCCCCTTAAGAAAATTGAAATACTGCTGTAATACCATTTCCATTTTGTGTTAACCAGAGAACGCAACTGCGTGGACATCTTTTTTGGCGATGACGAATGAGTAATAATACGTGTTTATCCGTGTCCATTCGTGGTTCCTTTTGCATTTTGTAACCACGAATGGACACTAATTTTCACTAATATCAACTACATTTTTTACCGCGAAGAATGCTAAGGAAAGTAAAAGCGAAAAGACTTTTTGCCAACGAATAACTGCTCGAATAAGGCGAATAAGGGCAAAAAGAATTTGAAAACAAAGAATTTTTCTATTTAAAGCGGGAAGGCAATTTTGGGCGATTATGAATGAGTAATAATTCGTGTCCATTCGTGTTCATTCGTGGTTTCTCTTGCAGTTCCTTTTGTGGTTCCTTTTGTCGTTTGTAACCACGAATGGATAAACAGGATGCAAAACGGGGTATAACTTAATAGGAATGGTATAATTCGTGTTTATCCGTGTCCATTCGTAGTTCCTTTTGCAATTTGTAACCACGAATAGACACGAATTTTCACGAACAGGGACAACGCATTAAACGAAAACGTTTGCATCCGAAGTTAAGCCGTACAGTGAGGAGTATTATGAATAAGATTGGCTACCACGGAAAACACGGAAGGACACGGAAAACATCAATTATCTTAAAGTAACAAATTTAAAACCAGGATTATTAATCAACTTTGGGAGTATCCGAAAATCGGAGTTGAGCGTTTGGGCGCATTCCCATTTTCCCGGTCAATAATAACTGTCCGCTAAAACCCTCAATTTTTCTAGGTTTAGCCTGCCGGGAAAATGGGAATGGCGGGCCTCTCAATTACTCTAACTTGCTTATTTTGTGTTATTTTTCACGGCAATCTCTCTTCTGGACTGATAGTGTTGTTTTTTATGTTTATGGGTAATACCATTCCTATTAAGTTATGCCTCATTTGGGGGCCCAATCGCGGTTGTACCTGCTCTTAATAATTCCGGGAATTACTACCAGTTTAGCCCACCAATGGTTGTGTAATTCCACTGTTATCGTTACCTTTCCCGTCACAGTGTAGACAAGGCATGCCTTGTCTCTACAACACCATTGCTGGAATCACTGTTGTAGCGATTTTTCACCAGGGATGTGTAATGTCACCGTTATGACAACATGGCGTGTATTGTTTCGCGGGGGATCGGTGATAGTCGCCATTTCGCTGATTGCCGCCACCGTAGAGACAAGGCATGCCTTGTCTACACAACAACATTGTGGGAAACCACTGCCGTGCCGATTTTCCATCAATGGTGATGAATCAATACAAAATGGAAATGGTATAACAGGCTCATGGTAGCCGGGAAAATGGGAATGCGCCCGAGCGTTTTACGCTCTAATATTCCGAGCTTTCCGTGTCTTCCGTGGTTTACCAGGAGCATGAGAACAGACCGAATTCAACCACAAGGGCATTCTCTTATGTTTTTTTTCAGTAATAATTCGTGTTTATTCGTGTCCATTCGTGGTTCCTTTTGTCGTTTGTAACCGTGAATGGATAAACAGGAGACAAAAGCATAACAGGAATCGAAAAGAAAAAAGCGGCGGAGAACCCGAAAGGCCACCGCCGCTCTACGTTGAAGATTTCTTGAAAAATAGCTGAAATTAGACTTCAGTGAAGTCTGAAGGCGCGTTTTTCAAGTATTTGAGGAAACGGGGTTTTTCAATGCAATTCGTATACGCATCGTTTGCACTGATTTGTTTTTTCAAAAGAAAATTTTCAATGGCATCATCCAGGGTCTGCATGCCATACTTTTTCCCCGTCTGCATGGAGGAGATAATCTGGAAGGTTTTTCCTTCACGGATCAGGTTTCGTACTGCAGCGGTGGCTATCAGAATCTCCAATGCCGCGCAACGCCCCTTTACATCCACCCGCTTGAAGAGTGTCTGCGAGACAACTGCACGCAGTGAATCAGCAAGAGTGGAACGAACCTGCCCCTGCTGGTTGGCTGGAAAGATTTCAATAATCCGGTCAACTGTTTTCATGGCGTTGAGAGTATGCAGAGTACTGAAAACGAGATGACCTGTCATGGCTGCTTCCATGGCGAGAGAGATGGTTTCCAGGTCGCGCATCTCACCAACCATAATGATATCCGGATCCTCACGGAGCGCGCCGCGCAAGGCAGCAGTGAAACTCCTGGTATGCGTTCCGACTTCACGATGGTTGATAATACACTTCTGACTCTGATGAACAAATTCTACAGGATCCTCAACAGTGATAATATGGTCTTTGCGAGTTCTATTACACTCATCAATGATAGCGGCAAGGGTGGTAGACTTCCCAGAACCGGTTGGCCCGGTCACAAGAACAAGTCCCTTGGGCAACTGAGAAAGGCGAGAGATAACTCCTGGCAGGCCAAGTTCCTTAACAGTCATGATGTCGCTGGGGATCTCCCGAAAAACAGCACCGACACCATTTTTCTGTTGAAAATAGTTACAGCGATAACGGGCCATGCCCGGAATCTCATAACCAAAATCCACATCACCGGTCTCCTCAAAGACACGGATTTTCTCTTCTGGACAGATCTCATATAACATCATACGCAGGGCATCATTTTCAAGACGCTTGAACTTTACCCGCTCCATATCGCCGCGGATACGCAAAACCGGCTGTTGCCCGGCAACCATATGAAGGTCGGATGCCCCCTCATCGTTCATCAATTTAAAAAAACCATCAATCTGTGCCATTGCACTTTACCTCTGTAGAAGACCCTGAATAGCCAGTCTTTCGCCCATTTTCTTCGTTACAGTTAAAAAATTATCATCGGAGGGAAGCGCCAGGCTCCGATATCAAACTGGATCTGCGGTAAATTTTCTCCTGTGTCTCGAATATGAACAAATGCAGGCTGTTTCAAGGTACCCTGTAGTTAATCTTTTCTGATTCCCAAATAATATTCAGGGTACCCTCTCATTATATGAAACATTATTTATCAACAGCAGGTATTCTTTCCGTCAAAAATTGTACAACTTCGTCTACATCATCCAATACAGTGAAGAGAGAAAGATCTTTTTCTGCAATGTTCCCGGAGGAAAGCATCTGCTCCTTCAACCACTCCACCAGCCCGCCCCAAAATTCGCTCCCGAAAAGAACAATGGGAAACGGTTCAATACGTTTCGTCTGAATAAGAGTTATAGACTCAAAGATCTCATCCATCGAACCAAAGCCACCCGGCATACAGACAAAGCCCTGAGAATATTTCATCAACATAACCTTTCTCACAAAAAAGTACTTAAAATCCATAGAAAAATTAGTATAGGGATTCGGCACCTGCTCATGGGGAAGGGTTATATTAAGCCCGACCGAAACGCCGCCTCCTTCAGAAGCCCCTTTATTTGCGGCCTCCATGATGCCTGGTCCTCCGCCGGTAATAATGCCAAAACCGGCATCGACAAGCCCCCGGGCAATCTCTGTTGCCAGCTTATAATACTTTTCCCCGGGCTTTGTTCGTGCAGAACCATAAATGGTAACTGCCGTGGTATCTATGGAACCAAGACCATCAAACCCCTCAACAAATTCAGCGAGAATACGAAAAACACGCCAGGAATCACTGGCTTTCGCGTTACTTAAGTCGTAGGTCGGATCCTTGACAATTTTTCCGAAAGATCTTTTCGTTATCACTTTTTTCTCCTGTTATATTTCCTGAATTTTCAATTTTTGGATGGCAATGCCTGTGCGCTATCACTCTATATAAGGAGATTAACGACATGCTTTCAGGCCTGTTCTGGCAGCGATATATGTCGTATTTCCATGCTTTTCTGAATCAAGAATTCGCCGAAACCATCGCTCGGCCGAGCGCTTTTCCCCTGTTGCGAGGCAGAGTTGAGCCATTTCAAGCCGGGCGGCACTGCGCCAGCGCTTGCTCCGCATGCAGTCCGCAAGTTCACTTCGTGCCTCTGCAAACTGTCCTTCCGCCGCAAGAGCACGGGCATAGATAATTCGATGGGCCCAATTTTGCGGCTCTATCTCCAGGCTTTTCCGACAAAGAGTCAGTGCAATGTCACTCCCCTCGCCGGTCTGCAGATAGGTGTCACCGAGTAAAGCCATTGCGACAGCGTTAAAACGATCGAGATTGAGCGCTTTCTGCAGATAATCACGGGCGCGGCGAAATTCGCCGAGCCCATGGCAGGCCTCTCCGAGGCGGCTCCACACTCTTCCATTTTTACGCTGGTCCGTATTTTTCTTCAGCCATTCGTTGAAATATCGATCTGCATCTGCAAAACGCCGACAGAGACAGGCCGCATTCCCAAGCTGAAAAAGCAGGTCCTGCAGAGTTTCATCATCAATCTCTTCACTACCTTCCCGTTTAGAGCTGAGCAAAGCCTTTTCGAAAGAAAGAAAAGCTGTCTCGTCTTCTCCACTGTCATGCAGAGCAAGACCAAGGTTGTACATTGCCATGAAGTTCTTCGGAGCGAGACGCAGCGCCGCGTTAAAATTCTCCATTGCAGAGGCAGTGCGATTCATCAACGCCAGAGTCACTCCAAGGCTGTTATAGAGATTGATCTCTTCCGACCCATCCGGATTAACAGGAGGCGAAGCAAGCCCACGGCGATATTCCCTCACGGCTGAGATAAGGTCACCATCTCCGAAATAAATATCACCACTGATATTCAGGCTTGTCTGATCAAACTCTACAACACTGCTGCTGCCAAAAAAAGAGGCATGAATCAGCGCCTTGCGGCAATTCTGCAGGATTTCACTCTTACGAAAATCATAAAAGGGGAAAATGGCAATCCCTGCAGAGAACGTTCGGCCCTTCGCCTCTCCTCTGTTCATGAGCTGCTTCGCCAGCTTCATCGCCTCACTGTTTTTCGATACGGGAAAGAAAAACCAGGCAGAGACAGAATCGTCACTGATCACAGCAGAATGCGTAAATTCTTCCTCAAAATCTGGAAGGAGGGCATTGTGATCATCTGCCTCAACCAGCAGAAGTTCAAACTGCTTTTCTTTTGCTGCAAGGCGACTGATCTTTCTGCGCACACCTGACGATGCAGGAGCAAGTGGATGCAGGTCAGGCCAGGCCAGTTGCAGCCAGGTACAGAAACTGAAAGGACCACGCTTCTCAGCGTACTGCAGGGCTGTCCATGCTTCATTCAGCAGAGTCCGTCCCGCAGTGTGATTTTCCTCGTTCGGAACAGCCTTTCTACTGCTGCCAATATGGACCCGGCAACAGCCCTCTTTTTTTAACCAGGCGACCAGTCTTTTTTCAAAATCGTGGTTCCCGGGAATATCCATCGCAGGATCGGCAGAGAGAAGAAGTGCAAAGGTGAGACTTCCTATATAATGAAGGGTTGACCTGTCAGGACCAAAGTCTCGCAGGGCGCGGGCGCAGTGCTCAAGGTACCGGTGATCGCGCAGCCAGGTCTGGCGGCGCCCGGGAAGCTCTACAAGAAGCAGGAAGAATCCCGGAGTTGTATCCCATGAATCGAGAACAGATTGCAGGTTGGCAAGGTTGAGAAGTCCGGTTTCCTGATCGATTCGTGCTTCACGCAGAAGGGTAAATTCACCTTCAAGTTTTTCACGAACCTCTTCAAGCCAAATCTCATCCAGCCGACGCAAAAACTCGCTGTCTCCACCATATCCTGCTGTAATTACCGGTGGAGCATCCAGGAACTGAAAGGAGAAAAGCAGAACTCCATCTGCAACACCATAAAAGAGCTCACCAGACATAATCTGTCGATAGAGTTTCTTCAGCATTTCACTCTCCGCATTCTCAGGAGAATGTGGAGGTAATTCCTCACTGTTGAAAAACAGAACTTCCTTCACTGTAGGAAGCATCTCCTCCGTTCGAGCCGCAAAAGAACTCGAAAAGAGCTGAAAATCTTCGTGTTGAAGATGATTGTCGGTAAACGGTACAGGAAAATTTTCAACCACGTATTTCTCCATCTGTGCTGCTTAGAAATTGATTCAGTTCTTGTGCAAGTTCAGGAATTTCACGCTCCTGAACAGTTCTCATATCAAGAACGAAGTGACCATTTTCAACGCGTCCGATAATCGGCACTGCCATCTTGCGAAGCCCTGTTTCGAGGGACTGGATTGTCACCTCTCCATTATAGTAGAGCGCCCTGCTGTCGATAGAATGTTCTGGCATGGCCCCTCCACCAACGCGTGAGAAGACGGATTTAATACTGAAATCTCTCTGCAGAGCAGTATCAAGCAAAGACAGCAGTCGTACACATCTCTCCTCAACCTGCTGAGGGGATTGCGTCAACATCCGCAGAGTTGGAATCTTCTGAAGAGCCTGTTCAATATCATAATATTCACGAAGGACACTCTCGAGAGCTGCAAGAGTAAATTTATCTATGCGCAACGCACGATTAAGGGGATTTTTTTTAATTCGATCGATAATTTTGCGGCGTCCGACAATGATTCCCGCCTGAGGCCCGCCGAGCAGTTTGTCGCCGCTGAAGGTGACGACATCAACCCCGGCTTTGACGATCTCCTGCACAGTCGGCTCTCTGGGCAGGCCATAACGGGAAAAATCAACAAGAGAACCACTGCCCAGATCCTCCATAGTCAACACATCATGTTTTGCGCCAAGGGAAACCATTTCTTCTACGGAAACCTCTGAGGTAAAACCTATAACTCTGAAATTCGATGTATGGACACGTAATAACAGCGAAGTTTCTGGAGTAACAGCATCTTCATAATCAAAGAGATGAGTACGATTGGTCGCGCCAACCTCAACAAGCCGGGCCCCGCTCCTTGCCATGATATCGGGGATACGAAAGGATCCTCCGATTTCCACAAGCTGTCCGCGCGACACAATAACCTCCCTCCCGCCTGCAAGTGTATCAAGGGCAATGAGGACGGCAGCAGCATTATTATTAACGATAATCGCACTTTCCGCTCCGGTAAGATCGCAGAGGATATCCTCAACAAGATCATATCGGCTGCCCCGCTGCCCTGTATGAAGATCAAATTCAAGATTTGAATAATAACCTCCGGCAAGATGAAGCATGTTACAGGCCGCCGAAGAAAGGACAGATCTCCCAAGATTGGTGTGAATCACCACTCCAGAGGCATTGAAGACTCGACGCAAACGAGGAGCAGTCATCTCAGCAAGACGTGAAAGAAATCGTTCCTGCCACTCTTCGGAGGAAACAGCGGAACTCGAACCTCCGGACAAAATAACACGCCGTTCCTGCTCAATGGCAGTGCGTATCGCTTTGAGAATCAGTTGTCGGGGTGCACCTGGTGGAGTGTGGCCTTCCAGTAGCAGTAGACATTCATCAATTTTAGGGAGGGCCCGCAAGAGATTTTCAGAGGGGTGAGTCATGCTGATATTTCCATGGAAGAGAGGAAGAAGTCTGATAACAAGCAGTAAAAACGCAATAATAGTAGAAAGGAAATAGTTTGTCTCTTTCTTTATCAAACTGTTTTGAGATTGTTCTTGACCTTTATTCTTCGATCACGTATATTCCCGCCTTCGTTGCAGATGACATGGGCAAGACGCCACAGAGACTCTGCATCGGAGAGTAAAAAAAAGAGTTGACAGGATGAATCAGAAATGATAAATACTGACGGCTTGCCGGACGCAAAAACTGCACTGCAGGGAAAGCAAACGGCAGGAAAGAAAAGAAAATAAAAAGTGTTGACAGAGCGGTTAGAATTTGGTAAAAACTTGCTCCTGTTGCACAGCGGAATTCGCACCGCATCTTCCTGATTACAGGAAGAAAAGTAACGATCCTTGAAAACTGAATAATAACAAAACAAATGAGCTCTCGAAGTCTTTGACTTCAATGAGCAAGTTTTTGTAATTCTAAAAAAACGAGCTCTTACAACTTGTAAGAAACTATCTTCG
>NZ_JAFFPZ010000109.1 GCF_016918505.1 Desulforhopalus vacuolatus | reverse complement strand
ACTATTCAATTATCTTTTTTATTGCTCAGTGTCATTTATAATGATTCTGATTCAAGTTTGTGGCGACCATAGCGAGAAGGATCCACCCGTTCCCTTTCCGAACACGGAAGTTAAGCTTCTCTGCGCCGATGGTACTGCATGGGTGACTATGTGGGAGAGTAGGTCGTCGCCATTTTTTACGCTGGAGCCCCGTAAGGGTTTTCCTTACGGGGCTCTCTTTTTTGCCCGCTCTATATACTGTTCGAGAAAAGCGAGTGGCAGAAAATAAAAAGTGTTGACTTCTTGATTGAAATTTGGTAAAAATCTGTTCCTGTTGCACAGCGGAATTCGCACCGCATCTTCCTGATTACAGGAAGGAAAGTAACGATCCTTGAAAACTGAATAATAACAAAACAAATGAGCTCTCGAAGTCTTTGACTTCAATGAGCAAGTTTTTGTAATTCTAAAAAAACGAGCTCTTACAACTTGTAAGAAACTATCTTCG
>NZ_JAFFPZ010000108.1 GCF_016918505.1 Desulforhopalus vacuolatus | reverse complement strand
CTTGATGATGCCCATGACGTGGGAGATGAGCATCAAAAAGCTCTACCACCCCCATTCGTTTGAGAAGGCCAATCAGCAGGACAAAATCATCAATTCTTTCGGTTAAAACTTTTGGTATAGTAGTCATCTCGGCAGTTAATCAAAAAAAGGAATAAATTGAAATAATTTTACGCGAATGGTGAGTAGTCAGTATTGATTTGTCGAAATTTTTCGACCGGGTTAATCACGACCGCTTGATGAGCCGACTCGCTACAAAAGTGCATGACAAACGGCTCTTGAAGCTCATACGTAAGTTCCTCACATCCGGAGTAATGATCGATGGTTTAATACAAGCTGTCGATGAGGGTACTCCTCAAGGGGGCCCTCTTTCTCCGTTGTTGTCTAATATTGTGCTGGACGAGCTTGATAAAGAGCTTGAAAAGCGTAATTTGTGTTTCGTCCGTTATGCGGACGACTGTGTGCCACGAAGGCGCACTCAGGTGTGTGATGTTG
>NZ_JAFFPZ010000107.1 GCF_016918505.1 Desulforhopalus vacuolatus | reverse complement strand
GCACCGCGACCATTGATTTAACGGGATTGAGTTCAGATATTGATTTAAGGTTATTGAGCAGCTCTGGATCACGGTTGGATTCCTCCTCTTCGCATTCCTCATATTCGGGTGGAAGTTCCAGTGAATCGGTATCCTATAATCTTACCTCAGGAGAGACCTATTACGTGAAGGTCGATCCTTATGACAACAATACCTCAGATTATAATCTGAGTATCAATACAGTCGCTGCTGTTAATGATATAGTTAACGGTACCACTATCAGTGGTGGTGATGCGGGTAACTCTCGAACGGGAGCCACTGCGGTTTCACTAGACAGTAATGGAGATGCCAGCATTACAGGTTATGCTGGGGAAAATGATTTTTATACGTTTGTTGCGCAACACCCTGGCACCGCGACCATTGATTTAACGGGATTGAGTTCAGATATTGATTTAAGGTTATTGAGCAGCTCTGGATCACGGTTGGATTCCTCCTCTTCGCATTCCTCATATTCGGGTGGAAGTTCCAG
>NZ_JAFFPZ010000106.1 GCF_016918505.1 Desulforhopalus vacuolatus | reverse complement strand
GGATGTTGTTGAAAAGAGGCCCTGTTGATGCGATGGTATTCAGCCCTGAACGCGTGGATTATTCTGCACCTGCTCTCATGGGCAAAGGTCTGCACCAGCTCCCTCAGCGTCCAGTATTCACCCCCGGCGATTTGCTCAACACCTCACTTTTACCTGATCTCACCACCGACGAGAAAAAAGAAGTTGAAGCCTTCTGGCGCGGGGAACGGGAGCGGCTGAAACCAGAGCTGAAACACGCCGAGAATACGTATATCAACGCCGAGGTAATCCGAACAGGCGAATCCCTGGCGGTCGTTCGTACTCGCGTTTACTCAAGGAATACCCACGGCATTATCTCCCCTGACACACCCACCGAACGCGGGAAGCTCAGGGATGTAGCCCACGGTGAGTATATCGATAACCCGGTGGAGCTGTCAGACGCACAGGCGCGGGTATTTGTCGATACGTACGGGAAGACCCTTCATTCATTCAGGCATGGCGGGCAGCAATATTCAGTATGTAATTGGCAGCAGAT
>NZ_JAFFPZ010000105.1 GCF_016918505.1 Desulforhopalus vacuolatus | reverse complement strand
GGATGTTGTTGAAAAGAGGCCCTGTTGATGCGATGGTATTCAGCCCTGAACGCGTGGATTATTCTGCACCTGCTCTCATGGGCAAAGGTCTGCACCAGCTCCCTCAGCGTCCAGTATTCACCCCCGGTGATTTGCTCAACACCTCACTTTTACCTGATCTCACCACCGACGAGAAAAAAGAAGTTGAAGCCTTCTGGCGTGGGGAACGGGAGCGGCTGAAACCAGAGCTGAAACACGCCGAGAATACGTATATCAACGCCGAGGTAATCCGAACAGGCGAATCCCTGGCGGTCGTTCGTACCCGTGTTTACTCAAGAAATACCCACGGCATTATCTCCCCTGACACACCCACCGAACGCGGGAAGCTCAGGGATGTAGCCCACGGCAAGTATATCGATAACCCGGTGGAGCTGTCAGACGCACAGGCGCGGGTATTTGTCGATACGTACGGGAAGACCCTTCATTCATTCAGACATGGCGGGCAGCAATATTCAGTATGTAATTGGCAGCAGAT
>NZ_JAFFPZ010000104.1 GCF_016918505.1 Desulforhopalus vacuolatus | reverse complement strand
TTCTTTTGCCAGACCAAGGCAGAAATCGATATCACCCGCCCTGTTAAACTGATCTCGATGAAGTAAAACCGGGTCTGTGTCAAAGGCGTCGATGATGCCGTAAAACTTTCCCTTGCCCGACAGCAGGAAAATGGGAATTTTCTCAGCAATACAGAACTGCATGGCCTGGGTGGTTATCTGGATGTTACCGAAAATCATGATCTGGTCCACCTTGATGGACAGTACTTTCTGCAGAACTTTACCTGAGCGACGAATGACAAAACGCTCCGACTCCTTCCCCAGCACGGTGCCCGGTTTGAAAAGGTAGAGGGTACGCAGCAGAGGATCATGATCGACCCCGGCAGCTGCGCCTGCTTCAAGTTCGGATTCATCGCCGGTGAGCAATTCCGGCGGCTCAATATCGGGGAAATCATCAGGGGCAATACCCGCCTGGCTAAAGGCATCGGCCATGGCGGTTCTTGTTGTTTGCTCTGGGGATTGTTCCTGTTGCGCAGGACCATTTAGGTCCCGACTGCT
>NZ_JAFFPZ010000103.1 GCF_016918505.1 Desulforhopalus vacuolatus | reverse complement strand
CATCTTACCCACAGATGCCACAAGAGGGACTTTTTACTTAAATTGAAAATGGACCGTCGGAATTGGGTCCAGTGGTTGTATGCTGCCAAAAAGCGATACGGTTTGGTAATTCTCAATTACTGTGTTACTTCCAATCATATTCATTTACTCGTTCAAGATGCAGGAAAGAGAGATGTCATACCTCGATCTCTGCAGTTGATTGCTGGAAGAACCGGGCAAGAATACAATATGAGAAAAAAGAGGAAAGGAGCTTTTTGGGAGGATCGATACCATTCAACTGCAGTGGAGACCGAACAGCACCTGCTGAGATGCCTTGTCTATATTGATTGTAACATGGTTCGTGCTGGTGTCGTTGCACATCCCTCTGAGTGGCCTTTTTGTGGATATAATGAAATCCAGATGCCTAAAAGGAAGTCAGTGCTCATTGATTATCAAAAGTTAGCGAAACTTACAGGGTTTGCATCCTATAGTACCTTCCGAGAGACTCACAAAGAATTGGTAAATGAATCCGTTACCAACAGGACCT
>NZ_JAFFPZ010000102.1 GCF_016918505.1 Desulforhopalus vacuolatus | reverse complement strand
ACACAGAACCTATAATGTCAAATATGATGGTAGAAATGAAGATATAGCCTCAATAAACACCTCTGAATGGGACGTTAATTTCGAGTAATCAGAGAGTTAACGTGGCCCGACCCCGTTCGTCTCCCGTACCCCGTTCGTCTCCCGTTCGTCTCAGATTCCTGCATTCCTCTAACGGGTATGAGGCTCCGCTGGTCTTTGAGATGATGCAGGAAGCTGCGTAGTCTTGTGTCCGGAAAAGTATTGACACATCAGGATAGAAAAATGGGCAGTTACACAATTTCTTAGAGAGATATTTCAACCCCCTCAAAAGACACACCAGACAGCTCTATCTCCTCATCCAAATCAACGTCGTCGAATTCTCCCAATTCTGCTCTTTGATTTTCAGGTATATCAGCGACTGTAAATAAACTGTTTACACTCGTTTCACAATTACCGTCATTATTAATATCAGCATCTAAGAAAACAAAGAGAGGGGCTGTATTGATACTCAAATTATAATCTGAGGTATTGTTGCCAAAAGGATCGACCTTGACGTAATAGATCTCTCCTGAGGTGAGATTATAGGATATAGATTCACTGGAACTTCCACCCGAATATGAGGA
>NZ_JAFFPZ010000101.1 GCF_016918505.1 Desulforhopalus vacuolatus | reverse complement strand
TTTTTCACGAAGTTAAAATCCGATGTCATGTTCTAAAACCTTCCGACCTTTACCACGAAATCCCAATTTCGAATGAATTGTTTCTACAAAACTTCGGCTTCCTACAGCTACACTTTCACTCCAACCCCCTATGTGTCAGGATATTTTTCGCGTCAAAAAATCAGTATAAATCCAAGGGCGAAGTGAGATCGAAAAAACAAAGATCGAATGCGCCCGGAAATTCTTCGACGAAATTAACAGCAAGAGTAATCCAGACAATGTGAAATATGAGGGAGTTAACAGCTTCGGCAAGTTAATGGACATTTTTTTTGGCGATTACGAATGGATAAACAGGCTGTAAAAGATCTCATGGTAGAAGCGTCCGTTGTGCTGGAGACACCCAAATTGTTCGTCTCTACGGAAATCTTTTCCTGCCTCCCGTCTCCTTTCTCCCTTTTCCCGTCCCTGTCTTTGAATCCACCAATACAAAATGGAAATGGTATTACACCCTTACTTCCTCTTTTTCGGTTTCTCCAGATAATCGACGCCCTCCTCGTACAACTCCTTGAGCTCGGCCTCGATTCTTTCGCACAAGGTCTTGAGCACTTTGATGCGGGCAAAATATTTAC
>NZ_JAFFPZ010000100.1 GCF_016918505.1 Desulforhopalus vacuolatus | reverse complement strand
GCACGGCACACGTTCTTAAGGGTGAGTTCATCATAGTAACTCGGACTATAATGAGCAAGTCCCAGACCCAGCCTGATGGAGGCGAGCCGGAGCGAAGCGGAGACCACGACACGAAGTGGAGAGAGACCGAAGGGAACGGTAACGGTGTAGCGTTATTGCAACGGTTATCCGGTAACGGTGGCTTGAAGGAGGCAGCCCGGCTACGGCAGGGTAACGCGAATGTACGGGGCGACGTATAGAAATCGAGTCAGGCGAATCTGATTGGGACCATGGCGCAGATAGCGGAGACTTCGAGACAGTCTTAAGTCCTCTATCCATCTTTAAGGATCAGGTGCGTGGTCGGCACAGTATGGAAAGACATGTATTCACCCCCGGAAATCCGTTGTGTCTCATTGATATGATGAGTGAGCAAACCGCAAGGTGCGCTTATCATACAACGGAAGTCAGCAGAGGGCATAGTAGGCCAGTAAACGAGCTCGGTGAATAGAAAAACCGGGAGGTGGCAGACTGGATGAAGGCCCGAACGGTGGCCCCAGCCGAATGGTGGGGATAAATGAAAAGAGAGATGGAGGTACGTACTTATGATCATAGCGCAGCAGTCAGCTGAAATGGGT